>CAVUBS010000026.1:0-230488 GCA_963739725.1 uncultured Alphaproteobacteria bacterium
TCAGCGGAATGACCGTTTGCCATGATCTGTCGAAAGGTTTTTCAGCGCCTTGGCCAACAAAGTGGGTTCCGCGATAGCGCCATGTTTTGTCGCGGTAGAGCGTGAAGCAGGACGCAGACATTGTGTGTTCGACGCGAACTTCGACGCCATTATCGGTCAGATCGAACGCACTCGGCTGAGTTCCCGCCTTTGCGATGGCCTCAAAGATCGCGTTCCTCTGGGATTCCCGAAGCAACGGTGCAGGTTGGCGCGCCGTCACTGAGTATCCTGACGCCTGCGGGCAACTGCCGCTTGCTTGCGGCGTGTCGCGGCCGCATCTTTTGCGGCACGGGCGCCGAGGCGCGCGCCTATGGGTTTCGTGAAGAGATTATTGATAGTCGTGGGATTGGTAGTCACCTGGTTTCTGATCGTCACGACGGTCCTGGTGCTGCTGATCAACGTCGCTCCGTAGCGCCCTCTTCCCGGAGTGGCCTCTCCGGCCCCTCCAGTTCGGCCGCAAGTTCCCGGAGCCACCTTGCGCCGTCCGGATGATCTACCGCGCTCGCCAGCATCCGGACGTTGTTCGCGAGTGCCCGAAGCGGCTCCGGACTCTAGAGAATTGGCATGCGCGTTCACGGCGACGCATGGCTGGAAGAATTTTTCCGGCCCCCTTATGATGTGGACAATGGAGCCTTGTCGGCGCTGGCGGAACCTTCGGGGTAACTCTGACAGACCCTCGAGGGTAATTCCTGACAGCCGCTCGCGATTTTCATATTGACGCCATCATAATGGACTCGTTTTAACGCTATCCACGGAGCCATTCACGAATCCGATTTCAAAGCAGATGAGCACGCACCCCAATCCGGTCGGGAAGGATGGCTATTCGGCTGGTGATCCGCCCTGCAGGGAGGTGGCATATGCCTTCGGATAGCTTCCAGATCGCGGCCGAGCGGGCTGCTGCGTCGTATCCGGCCGGTTCGTGGTTCACCATAAGCACATCGGAGCAGGCCGCTGCTATCTACCGGGAGTTGCGCAAGCTGGACGCAGAGTCCATCGAAGGCCGTATGGGAAGGCGCGTCAGCGCTCTATCCGGCGGCGCCCCAGAGATTACCCAATCCCATTATTAGCCTCAGCAACCGAGAGACGGCTAGCAACAAGGCGACCGCCCCGGTGAACATCAGAAGCTGAATCCGCGCATCCGTGCAAAGGCCATCGAGCCGCAGAAAAATGGCGCGCACTAAAGGGTTCCGCTCAAAGTGCGCGCCGAAAGGTTTAGGAACTCATCGGTTATACCACCGAATCTTAATGAGTGATCTGCACGTTAACGTGTGAGTGACGGGAAATTAACACCCGCCCGCCCAACCGAATTGAGTGGGAGGCGGCCCACCGATCGCCTGGGGAGGATGCGCGCGAGTTGCACACCCTGGCGATCGGGGCGCTGCCCGGTCGCCCCGGCCAACGGTCGGGTCAGTGAAACTGATTACCCCGTACCCCCTCAATAATCCTCACACCGGCCCGGCGGGCTCCCCGCCCGCCAATGCCGCCGGCGCTCTATCAAAGGGGGAAGCAGCGGAAAGGTGCTAGGCTCGCTTCAGCCATGGCGGCAAGCAGCCAAGACTGGATTTTGCACGAAACGCATGTCGCTTTCGTAAAGAGCCGGAGATGATATGCCAGTACTTCGACGGCGGCGAAGACATGATCGCATCCGCCGAAGCGATGCAGCTGCGATCGACCCGCTACTTGTTCGCCAGAGGGTATGGCACCAACCCAGCTATGGACGCAGCGCTGGCTGGACTGACTTCCATGCGCAAGGCTGCGGAGCAAGACACCACGGCCTGCGGGAATATGGAGCAGGCGTGTATGGAAATCCTGCGACCAGAGGAACCCAATGGGTTCCGAGTGTCGCGAACACTGTATCAGTGACAGTCAGATGCAATTCCCGATTTGTGCCCAAGTCGCCCAAAAAATCGCCCGATGCAGGCAGGTGGATGCTCTGCCTTACCTGTACATTGTAAAGGCCGGGGGTGGAGAGGAAGTCGACCCGCTACACGCTAAGGGCGTTTGGGCCTGGATCGACAACTACTGTCAGGCGCATCCAATCGAGATGATTACGACGGCCGCCGAGGCTTTCAACCGCGCACACCCTCACTAGGCCCGATCAGGCCCCCGTTTGTAGCGCTTTGAAATCCTCTTCCGAGATATCGAACCGTTCGATGCCGGCGGCCGTCCTGATGTTCACCCACACGGAGCCGTCGCCGCGCATGGGCTTACCGCCGGCGCCCATCATATCAACCTTACTGGCACGATACTCCGCGCGGATCGTCGTCAGCCGGTCCGCCACGGTAATTTTCTCATCCAGCCCGAACAGCTTGCGCGCCTCAACCATCAGCGTCTCTCCCCTGATCTCCGGCCGGGTCATCCGGTCCGCGCCGGCCAGGAGATTAGGGCAGATCGGATTCCAAGGTTAGAGTTTTGCCAGATCGAGGGTGAGACCGAGCCTAACCCCACAGCACACTAGCGGCGATCAGTCAGATTGATCGATCTTGTAGTCAACGCAGAGGTGGAAGCGATCAAGCGCACTGCCCACACCGGTAAGGTCCTCCATATAGGTTCGGCCATTGGTTTGGATCGTCACCTTGTGGCCGTTGCGGAGTAGATCGAATACATCACTGGTCTCTGGGTGGGTATCCTCCGGATTGTTCACATCCCAGACAGCATCATCGATGGGACGATGACGCTAGTTCCAGCACTGGAAGTTCTAAGGGCCTGAGCCTGGGCAAGCGAATTGGAAGAAAAGAATTGGCATGGTGGCAAAGACGCAACGAACGAATCCATAATTCGGAGGGACGTTGACGCGAGTTCGTCTACCCTGGGTGCATGATCGATTCCGCTGCGATCACGGCTCGCTTCGATGCGCTTTCGCCATTCCTGGACGAAAGAGAACGCCGCCTTGCTTGCCGCGAGTGAAGCCCATGCCGCAGGACGCGGCGGGGTGGCAGCGGTGTCGCGAGCGACCGGGATCGCACGCAGCACGATCGGTCGTGGCCTTGCCGATCTGCGAGCGGGCGCCGTGCAGTTGGGCCCTCGCGTGCGCCGGGCGGGAGGTGGCGGCAAGCCGGCAATCGAGACGCAGCCTGGACTTTTGGCAGCCTTGAGCGAGTTGGTGCAGTCGTCGATCCGCGGCGATCCCGAGGCTGCCCTGTTGTGGGTCAGCAAGAGCCAACGCCATTTGTCTGCCGCTTTGGCGGCGTTGGGCTTCACCGCCGGTCAGAAGCTGGTAGGCCGCTTGCTGCACCGCCTGGGCTTCAGCCTGCAGGCCAACAGCAAGACGCGCGAGGGCGCGAGCCACCCCGATCGCAACGCCCAGTTCGAGCATATCAACGCCCACGTGGCGGCGTTCCAGGCTGCCGGCGAGCCAGCCATCTCGGTCGACACCAAGAAGAAAGGTGTGCTGCAGAGGCACGAAAGGAGTTCACTATGAACTAGAATTGTCCCGTACAGCTGCGTGAAAGATGATGGTAGGCCCATCGGGATCGGCTTTCAGGAGCGGGTTCCAAACCGGTCCGAGCTGCTGCGTTTAAAAGACGTGGTGGTTAGCGTCGGAAGAAAAGTCCCAGGCGAGACCTGGGGCAGGTGAGTGTCCAAAAGGCGAGCGGAAGCGAACCCACCGATGACGCGTCGTTAAGGTATCAAATGTCGTCAAAATCAGGGGCGCTTTCTTCTCCTGAGACAAGTCCGCGGGGAGCCTGATGACTGAGCGGACGGCGGCCGGCGTATAGGGGGCGCGAGTTGGACACAGGCTTTTGCGCGGAACTGCAGGAACCAGTTTCCTGATGTGAAGGGAGAAGCACAAGCGGCCAAAACCGCGAGGCGAGAGGACCCGAAGCAGGGAACTGGGGCGGATCGCCCTGTAGTAGCAATGAAGGCCTCGTAATGGGGCTGGAGCGAAGGGGGCGGGTCAGGTGGTCGTGTTTTGCGAAACAACTGGATGACAGGATGACGTCGATAGACACGACAAACAAGCCGTTCATGATCGAGAAACGGCAAGTGTACGAGGCCTACAAGGCGGTCAAATCCAACAAAGGTGCGGCCGGGGTGGACGGGCAGACTATCGAGCAGTTCGAGGCTGATCTGGGGGGCAACCTCTATAAGATCTGGAACCGGATGAGCTCGGGCAGCTACTTTCCACCGCCGGTGCGTGCTGTCACCATTCCGAAAAAGAGTGGCGGCGAGAGGATTTTAGGTGTGCCCACGGTCGGCGATCGGATCGCGCAGATGGTGGTCAAACAGCTGATCGAGCCGGACCTCGATCCAATTTTCCTGCCAGACTCTTACGGCTACAGACCGAGAAAATCGGCTCTGGATGCGGTTGGGGTCACGCGAGAGCGGTGCTGGAAATACGATTGGGTGCTAGAGTTTGATATAAAAGGCCTGTTTGACAATCTTCCACACGAACTATTGCTAAAGGCGGTACAGAAGCATGTGAAGTGTAAATGGGCGTTACTCTACATCGAGAGATGGTTGACAGCGCCCATGGAAAAGGAGGGATTGCTTATCGAGCGAACGCACGGTACCCCGCAAGGGGGAGTGATTAGTCCGATACTTTCCAATCTTTTCCTGCACTATGCTTTTGACCTCTGGATGACGCGGACACACCCTGGCCTCCCATGGTGTCGGTATGCAGACGACGGGCTGGTGCACTGTCGCGGCGAGCAAGAAGCTGAAGCCCTCAAGGCTGAGCTTCAAGCCCGCCTGGCAGAGTGCGGCCTGGAGATGCATCCTACCAAAACCAAAATCGTCTATTGCAAGGATGGTAAGCGCAAAGGGAGGTACCCGAATGTCACGTTCGACTTTCTGGGATACCAATTCCGGCCACGAAAGGTCAGAAGCGCTCGGAACAACGAACTGTTCTGTAGCTTCACCCCCGCGGTCAGCCCCTCGGCGCTGAAAGCCATACGATCGACGGTGCGGGACTTGAATATCCGACAACGGACCCAACGCTCGTTGGATGACATCGCCAGTATGCTCAATCCACTCCTTCGGGGGTGGATCGGGTACTACGGGCGATACAACCGCGCGGCATTGGAGACCATGCTCCGGCACGTCAATCTGACGCTCGTGGGATGGGCGATGCGGAAGTTCAAGCGCTTTCAGGGGCGCAAGGTTGGAGCTGCCCGCTTCCTTGAGAAGTTGGTTCGGATCCAACCTGCCCTGTTCGAACACTGGCGTCTCGGCATGATCGGCGCGTTCGCCTGATGGGAGCGGTGTGAGGCGAGAGTTCTCACGCACCGTTCTGAGAGAGGCTGGCGGCGAAATACCGCCGGCCTACTCACCGTGTGCTGCAGAGGCACGAAAGGAGTTCACTATGAACTAGAATTGTCCCGTACAGCTGCGTGAAAGATGATGGTAGGCCCATCGGGATCGGCTTTCAGGAGCGGGTTCCAAACCGGTCCGAGCTGCTGCGTTTAAAAGACGTGGTGGTTAGCGTCGGAAGAAAAGTCCCAGGCGAGACCTGGGGCAGGTGAGTGTCCAAAAGGCGAGCGGAAGCGAACCCACCGATGACGCGTCGTTAAGGTATCAAATGTCGTCAAAATCAGGGGCGCTTTCTTCTCCTGAGACAAGTCCGCGGGGAGCCTGATGACTGAGCGGACGGCGGCCGGCGTATAGGGGGCGCGAGTTGGACACAGGCTTTTGCGCGGAACTGCAGGAACCAGTTTCCTGATGTGAAGGGAGAAGCACAAGCGGCCAAAACCGCGAGGCGAGAGTACCGAAGCAGGGAACTGGGGCGGATCGCCCTGTAGTAGCAATGAAGGCCTCGTAATGGGGCTGGAGCGAAGGGGGCGGGTCGGGTGGTCGTGTTTTGCGAAACAACTGGATGACAGGATGACGTCGATAGACACGACAAACAAGCCGTTCATGATCGAGAAACGGCAAGTGTACGAGGCCTACAAGGCGGTCAAATCCAACAAAGGTGCGGCCGGGGTGGACGGGCAGACTATTGAGCAGTTCGAGGCTGATCTGGGGGGCAACCTCTATAAGATCTGGAACCGGATGAGCTCGGGCAGCTACTTTCCACCGCCGGTGCGTGCTGTCACCATTCCGAAAAAGAGTGGCGGCGAGAGGATTTTAGGTGTGCCCACGGTCGGCGATCGGATCGCGCAGATGGTGGTCAAACAACTGATCGAGCCGGACCTCGATCCAATTTTCCTGCCAGACTCTTACGGCTACAGACCGAGAAAATCGGCTCTGGATGCGGTTGGGGTCACGCGAGAGCGGTGCTGGAAATACGATTGGGTGCTAGAGTTTGATATAAAAGGCCTGTTTGACAATCTTCCACACGAACTATTGCTAAAGGCGGTACAGAAGCATGTGAAGTGCAAATGGGCGTTACTCTATATCGAGAGATGGTTGACAGCGCCCATGGAAAAGGAGGGATTGCTTATCGAGCGAACGCACGGTACCCCGCAAGGGGGAGTGATTAGTCCGATACTTTCCAATCTTTTCCTGCACTATGCTTTTGACCTCTGGATGACGCGGACACACCCCGGCCTCCCATGGTGTCGGTATGCAGACGACGGGCTGGTGCACTGTCGCGGCGAGCAAGAAGCTGAAGCCCTCAAGGCTGAGCTTCAAGCCCGCCTGGCAGAGTGCGGCCTGGAGATGCATCCTACCAAAACCAAAATCGTCTATTGCAAGGATGGTAAGCGCAAAGGGAGGTACCCGAATGTCACGTTCGACTTTCTGGGATACCAATTCCGGCCACGAAAGGTCAGAAGCGCTCGGGACAACGAACTGTTCTGTAGCTTCACCCCCGCGGTCAGCCCCTCGGCGCTGAAGGCCATACGATCGACGGTGCGGGACTTGAATATCCGACAACGTGACCCAACGCTCGTTGGATGACATCGCCAGTATGCTCAATCCACTCCTTCGGGGGTGGATCGGGTACTACGGGCGATACAACCGCGCGGCATTGGAGACCATGCTCCGGCACGTCAATCTGACGCTCGTGGGATGGGCGATGCGGAAGTTCAAGCGCTTTCAGGGGCGCAAGGTTGGAGCTGCCCGCTTCCTTGAGAAGTTGGTTCGGATCCAACCTGCCCTGTTCGAACACTGGCGTCTCGGCATGATCGGCGCGTTCGCCTGATGGGAGCGGTGTGAGGCGAGAGTCTCACGCACCGTTCTGAGAGAGGCTGGCGGCGAAATACCGCCGGCCTACTCACCAGCTTGTCGGAGACTTCAAGAATGCCGGCCGTGAGCTGCGCCCCAAGGGGCAGCCGGAGCCGGTTCGGGTGCACGACTTCGTCATCCCGGAACTCGGCAAGGCCGTGCCGTACGGCGTCTACGACATCGCCGACAATGTCGGATGGGTCAATCTCGGCATCAGTCACGACACGGCGGTCTTCTCCGTCGAGAGCATCCGACGCTGGTGGTGTGAGCTCGGCACAGTCCGCTATCCCACCGCGACGCGGCTGCTGATCACCGCGGATTGCGGCGGCAGCAACGGGGTGCGTCTGCGCCTGTGGAAGCGGGAACTGCAAGTGCCTGGCCGACGAACTCGGGATATCGATCACCGTCTGCCATCTGCCACCAGGCACCAGCAGTAGAGTCGACGACTGGCGCGGTGGCAGTCGGTCGCGAGGATCAGCTGTTTGCCGGCGGCTTTCGCCTTCTGCCGGTGCCTTAGTCTCGGACCGTTGCTCCGTTTCCAGTCGCCGCTCGTCAAACCGGACATGCAGATTTCCCGCATCCGGCTTTCTCCTGCGTCATCAAGCCTTCGCGCTCGGCAGGTCGCCACGGCGTTGCGGCAAGGCATACAGGCCGAGCGTCTCGTAGAGATACTCGTCCGGATACTGGCGATACCCGGTGCCGCCTTGTCCGCTGCGTCGCGTCAACCATCGTTGCAGACGCCGTTGCACATACCAGCGCACCAACTTGTAGGTCGGAAGAACCGGCCCTTGGTTGAAGTATTCGGCCCAGCCCCGGAGAAGCCGATTGATGGCGGCGACCCGTAGTTCTGGGCTCTCGGCATGTTTATGCGGCGTCGTCGCGTCGTGGATCTGCTGGAGCAGGTGCCGGACTGCCTTCCGGGACGGGCGCGTGCCGATATAAGGCACCCCATCCTTTCCATAGAAACGACCGATGCTATAGCCGAGGAAGTCGAAGCTTTCCTCGGGTAGTCGCACCAATCGAGTCTTGGCTTCGTTCACCGTCAGCCCGAGTCGTGTCATTAGCTGCCGCATCGTCGCCAGTGCCTCCGATCCATTTCCGGGTCGGCAGCAGATGACGAAGTCGTCGGCGTAGTTGACGACGTGGGCGTTGAGTTGTTCTCGGTGGCCGAATCGCTCCCAGGCCAGCAGGAAGCGGCGGAAGTAGAGGTTAGCCAGCAGAGGCGAGATCGGTGAGCCCTGCGGCGTTCCCCGGTGCTGATCCTTCGCCTCCGTCGTGCACCGGGTCGTGCGCTGGTCGCGCTCGATCACCGGTGCCGTGAGCCAGTCCTTGATCACCGGCAGGAGCCTCCCATCGGAGACTTGGCGACTCACGCAGCGCATCAGTGGTCCGTGTGGGATCGATGAGAAGTAGTCGCTGAGGTCAGCGTCTACCACCTCCGATCGCCCTCGGTCACTGACGTGCCAGAAGGCTTGGCGCACCGCCATCTTGGCGTCCATCCCCGGACGGAAGCCATACTGATTGCACAGTAGGTCCGCCTCGAAGATCGGGCCCAGCATCAGCAGTGCCGCCATCTCGACCACGCGGTCGCGGATGCGCGGTATGCCGAGAGGGCGCTGACCGCCGTTACTCTTTGGTATCCACACGCGCAGCAGAGGCTGTGGCCGATATTCGCCAGCTCGCAACTCCTGCCGCAACTCTTCCAGCCATCGATCCTGCCCGTGGTCGGCGATTTGTCCGAACGTCGTTCCGTCACAGCCTGCAGCACCGTCGTTCCGACGGCATGCGTGGTATGCTTCTTCAAGGACGTCGGCCCGACACACTTTGTCCCATAGTGAGTAGAACCGGAACGCTGGTTCAGCCTTAGCTTTCGCCTGCAGCGAGGTCTGTAACTGCCGGACCCTTTCGAGCGGAGTTGCTGGGCCTTTGGCCAATCTCCGAGGTCTCGTCACTTTTCCCGCCTGTCGCAGGTCAGGGCCCCTTCCCTCATCCGGCATTGCCCGGCGTCCTCGGTAGTACGGACCCATCCGCCATCTGTTCCAGCCGGCGCTGGCCCTCGCGGGTTTGCCGTTGACCATCCGGGTGCCAACCGTGGTCGCCGGGACAGACTTCCCTTGTTGCGCACTGATGTTCTGCCATACGTGCTGCCACCTTTACCCCGGTGAGACCGTCAGGGGCGTGTCTCGCTCGCTTGCCTGCCGGCGGCGGCCTCCCCATTCCACTGGTGGGTTGGCTCTCACATTGATCCTTTCGAGGCCTCAGCGGTGTTCGCTTATGCTGCGGCCCGTATGGCCCGCTGACCCCCAAGAGGGGCCTTTTCCCGAAGTGCTTCAGACCATTCGTCACCTCCTGATCCGCTCCGGGTGCTTCCGGCTGGAGCGAGAGTTGCCGGGTGGGGCTTGCACCCACGACATCTGTGCACCTTGGCAAGGCACACAATGGAACAGGATCGAGCACCGGCTGTTCGCCTTCATCACTCAGAACTGGCGTGGCAAACCATTGGTCAGCCATCAAGTTATCATTCAGCTGATCGCCAACACGACCACCGATACTGGCCTCACCGTCGCGTGCAGGCTCGACGACAATACCTACCAGAAGGGTATCAAGGTCTCCGACGCCGAGATGGCAGCACTCAACATTCAACCTGCCAACTTCCATGGTGAGTGGAACTATACCTTCACTCCACGGCGACCAGATGGATGATGCAGTTATCCGGGCTCAGACCCTAACCTGGACGGCGTGAATCAGGCTTGGAGTGACCCGATGCGGATACGCGCGATCGACCATTTCGTTTTGGTGGTCCTGAGCATCGAGACCACGGTCGCGTTCTACACGCGCGTGCTCGGTCTCGAAGCTCGCGAGACGATACCTGGACGTTGGGCGCTGCATTTCGGAAATCAGAAGATCAATCTTCAACAACTGCACACAAGCGTCGACAAACAGACACGTCACCCTAACCGCGGGGCGGGAGATTTCTGTCTGTTGACTGACACGCCGATCGCAGAGGTGGTCAGTCACCTGGGACAGCAAGGGGTGATGATTATAGCGGGGCCCGCCCAAAGAGCAGGCGCCACAGGATCGATTCTGTCGGTATATTTCTATGATCCAGACGAGAACCTTGTCGAGGTCAGCAACCTCATTTGACGTAGGCTGACAGACTTCGCCTTGATGCACCTAGCGGCCGGGCGGATGTCGCCTTGGGTCGATAGCGTTGGCTCCGGCAATGGTCGATCCGACACAGCGTCGTTTCACCGCGGACGTGATGCAGTTGATATCCTCCATCGGGCATCCGCCGTCCGCGCGCGGTCTGTCGCTCTGGGCAATTCAGTCGCAACATCGGACAATGCGTCGAACAGACAGGAGGAAGGCCATGCCGGTCATCGACGTTCAGGTGCATCCCTTCGATCGCAATCATCCCGGCCGGCCCTGGGCCGGTCCCTCGCATGGATTGGACTCCGCCACGGGCGAGGAAATGGTCGCCGCCATGAACAGTGTCGGCGTCGACGGCGCGATCATGGTGTCGTCGTTCAGCGCCTATCAGTTCGATCCGAGTTATGCACTCGAGGTTTACAACGCGTATCCGGAAAAGTTCCGTGTCGTGACGCCGGTGGACGCGACCAATCCGGCGATCGACGATGTGGTGGCGAAATGGGCGGCGACGAAAGGCGCGCGGGGCATTCGCATCATCCTGCGCGACGGCATGCCGATGGAGGCCGATCATGCCGGCCTGAACCGCGCTTTCGCCGCAGCAGCGAAACATGGCTTGCCGGTCAACCTGCTCTGCTGGGGCATCCTGGACAAAGCCACCCCGCTCATCCAGCGACACCCCGACACCGTTATCGTGATCGACCATCTCGGCCTGCTGCAACCCGCACGGCCACCAGTTCCGGCCGATGTCTGGGCCGATTTGCCGAAGCTGCTCGCTTTGGCGCAATACGCCAACGTCAGGGTGAAGATCAGTGGTGCCTGCACGATGTCGCACCAACTGTTCCCGTACGACGACATTTGGGATCCGGTCCTGCGGGTCATCGATGCATTCGGGCTGGATCGTTGCATGTGGGGCACCGACTGGACGCGGACGATCGGGATGCTGACCTATGAGCAGGGAGTCGCGCCGTTCCGCGACACCAAACGGCTGTCCGAGAGCGACAAGGCGAGGCTCATGGGTGGAACGTTGCAAAAAGTCTACAATTGGTAGCGAGACCCCGACCATGAAGATTACCAGAGTATCCGCCATTCCAATGTCTGCACCCGTTCCGGAGACAAGGCGTCACCGCACCGACCTTGGAACGAAGATCAAAAGCGACGCGACACTCATTCGCGTCGAAACCGACAACGGGCTCACCGGCATCGGCGCTGCACTCGGAACGCCGCCAATTGTCGCGGCCATCGTCGAGCACGAACTCGCGCCGGAATGCGTCGGCGAGGACCCCATGTTCTCCGAGCGCATCTACGAGAAGATGTACAACGGTTCACGCAGCAGGCCGGCGCTCGAGCGAGGCGTGACACAAGCCGATGAAAGCCGGCGTCGCGGTGTGATCATGGAAGCGATCGCCGGCGTCGACATCGCAGTGTGGGATGCGAAGGCACAGGCGCTTGGCATTCCGCTCTACCAGGCGCTTGGCGCCGTGCGCAGCTCGGTTCGCGGCTATGCCAGCGGCGGCTGGGCGCCGGGCGACGAGGCGGAGGCGGAACTCGCGGGCTATGCTGGCAAGGGTTTTTCCGCTGTGAAAATGCGTGTGGTCGGCCGCGACGGATTCTCGATCGCCAACTGCGTGCGCCGGGTGAAGGCGGCCCGCCGCGGAGTTGGCCCCAATGTCGAACTGATGGTCGACGCGCACGGCTCGCTGGAGGTCGCAACCGCCATCAAGCTTGCCAGGGAGTTGGAACAATACGACATCGCCTGGTTCGAGGAGCCGGTATCGCCGGACGATCACGCCGGCCAGGCGGAGGTGCGGCGTTCGACGACCATCCCCATCGCCTCGGGCGAGCGTGAGTTCACGCGGTTCGACTTCCAGGATCTGCTAGAGCGCCGTGCCCTCGACATCGCACAGCCGGATGTCGCCCGCGCGGGCGGATTGACGGAGATAAGGCGCATCGCAGCGCTGACATCGGCGCACGGCGTGCGTCTCGCGCCGCACGCCTGGGGCAGTGGGGTACTGTTCGCGGCGAGTATTCACGTCGCGATGGCAGCCGCCAACTGCCACATTCTCGAGGTCACGCAAGGCTACATGCCGATGATGTGGGACCTCTTCAACGAGACGTTCGACATACGTCCGGACGGCATGGTGCATGCACCCGACCGACCGGGCCTCGGCTTCACGCTGCGCGATGATGCGCTCGAGCGATTCCGGTATGTCGATGGGCCCGAATTTGAATTCTAGCATAGGGACAATGCATCGTCGGATAGTCAATCGGATGACGTTGAAGCGCTCAGGGCTCTGCCCTGAAACCCGCCCGGTGGCGTTGCCCCCAGGACCCCCACCAAAGGCGTAGCCTTTGGGATCCATTACTAAAGTAACGAGTTCCAAGGGCTCGGCCCTTGGCGGAGTCCAGAGGCAGCACCTCTGGTGGGGTTCGGGGTGAAACCCCGAGCGCGTCTGCTTCGCCCGATCGGCTTGCCCCGGCCATGACGATGTAAGAGCAGCCCGCTCGTCACGCAGCCCGAACGAGGCTCAGCCCGACGCCCTTGCCCCGCACTTCCGCCTCCTCGAACTCGGCGGCGGCAATCGCCCGATCAAGCGCGGCGCGCAGCTCCTTGGCCGTCTCCAGCGTCAGCTCGACCGCCGCCCGCGCACCGGCGTCGAGGTCCGTGTTGTAGAAGTCGAGCGTGATGACGTCGCCCAGCGGCGCATGGCGCGCGTGGTCATAGGCAACCACCGACCGCGATAGCGGGAACCACTGGTCCCCGCGCTTCGCCATGCCCTCCGCACGTGCGATCTCGATGATGGACGTGCACATGTCCGGAACTCTCCTACTTCGCCAGATACTTGCCGAAGAAGGCCCAGATCTTGTCCCAGCCGTCCATCGCCTGCTCGGGCCGATACAGCGGCCGGTGCCAATAGAAGAACCCATGGCCGGCACCGTCGTAGCGATGGAACTCATACGTCTTGCCGTGCTTCTTGAGTTCCGCCTCGTGCTGGTTCACCTGCTCGGGGCTCGGTGCGCGGTCGTCGTTGCCGAACAGGCCGAGCAGCGGACAGCTCAGGTCCTTCGTCATGTCGATCGGTGCGACCGGCGTCTTGGGGTTGAGCTCCTCCTTGCCCATCACCACGCGGCCACCCCATTGCTCGACGCAGGCATCGATGTCCTTCTTCTGGCAGGCGTAGATGAAGGCGTGCCGGCCGCCCGAGCAGGAGCCGATCAGGCCGACCTTGCCGTTGCAATCGGACTGCGCGCGCATCCACTTCACGGCGGCCTCGGTATCGCCGACCATCTGCGAGTCGGCGATACCGCCCTCGGCGCGCACCTTGGCGGCGACATCGTCGGGGTTGCCGTCGCTGCCGCCGCCTTCGCGCTCGTAGAGGTTGGCACAGATCGCCAGATAGCCGTGATGCGCGAACCGCCGCGTCGTCTCGATGTAGAGCTCGCTCCAGCCCGGGAGATGGTGGATCAACACGACCCCTGGAAAGGGGCCGGGACCCGCTGGCCTGGCCACATACGCCGTTATCGGCGTGCCTTTGTCGCCTTTGATGGTCACGTTCTCGCAGGTCATGCCTCGGTAGAATGACATCGAACTTCCTCCATGGGCCTGGGTCTTGGGCCGCCATCGGGCCATCGAAACGCCGCGCCGCCATCGACAAGCGGGGTGAACGCGCTGTGCTGCCCGAGGGCGTCGCACCGCCAGTATTCGACCATCGCTTACCGGGCGCAACAAGGGGCGCCCCGACGCAACGAGCCGGCATGGCAGCATGCTTGCTGGCGGTCCGAGCACGCGTTACCTTCTCTGGCACACGGTGGGTCGACCCGCTGGGGAAGCTGCAACAATTCCAGTCAAGTGCTGTCAAGGGTACAGGATATGGATCCAACGCCTGGACATAATCAATTCAGAGAACCCTTCCGCGATCAGTTCGTCCTGTTTTTGAAAGAGGTGCTGCAAGCATTCGCATCGACGACACCGGGATATGCGCATGATAAACGGTCGAGGTGGGCCTATGCCTTTAACCCGATGCCGGATGGAGATGCAGAAAAACCCGTATATGCGACGATGGCTGCGCTCAGAGCACCCAATCTTTCGGCTTTGCGCGTCGGCGTGACGGAACACGGGCAGGTGGTCGTCGAGGTCGAGCACCGTCAATTGGTGACTCCGTATATTACAAATGATGTCGAAAATCCAAAAGAGTTTCCGAAAATCCAAAATGGACTTAGGCATATAATCGAACATTTCGAAAGGATGGCCGGTATCGCGCGCCACAATCTTTTCGACCGCTTTGCGTCTGATCCCGGTTACCGAGAACTTGCCGAGCAGCGCCTGGCCGAGGCCAAACTCGGCTGAACCGCAATGCAACTGCCGCGCGCGCGAACCTAGCCCACGACATGTTGAAGCAGCACCCCCCATTGCCGCGCGGCCGCCGCGACGACTGCTTCGTCAGCCCCGGAGCCTCCTGGTGACGGCGACGCGGCCCGGATCAAGTGGCGCAAGGCGTGCGGGATCGAAGGGCGACAGATCGACCGTCCTCGCCGCCCCTTCCAGGATGAGTTCGGCAACCGCCTCCCCTGTGGCAGGCGCGTTGAGGATGCCCCACACCCCGTGACCCGTTGCCACATAGGCGCCTCGGGCGCCCGGGATGGCGCCGATCAGCGGGAGACCGTCCTGCGTGACCGGGCGATGGCAGGCCTGGCTCGCAAGAACACGGGACCCTGCCAGCACCGGTGACATGCGATCGCAAAGCGCCTTCAGCCGGTCGATCGCCCCATCGTCAGGCACGACGAGATCCGGATCGCCCGGCAGCGGGGAGTCGCTCGAGATCGCACACACATAGGTTGTGCCATCGGCGCGCGGGAAGATCTCGGGCGAGAGAGTCGAACCGGCTGCCTCCGCATATTCGAGGAACAGGGCCTCCGGCGGGATCGTCGATCCGGTTTCAAAGATGAGGCTGTGCCCCTTCAGGCCGAACACCGGCGGCAGCGGAAGCCATTGCGCCGCGAGCACCGACCACGGCCCCATCGCGATCACGACCACATCTGCCTCGAGCGTCTCACCGTCGAGATCCACGCCCACCACGTCGCCGCCGCGCTGCAGCAGCCCCGTGACCCGGCCCAGCCGCAGTTCGGCTCCTCGCTGTTCCGCGGCGCGCATCATGCCGGCCGTGAAGGCGGCAGGCTGCACCTGGGCCGTCGTGTCGGTCGATCCGAGCTGCCCGTTGATCGCGACGTCCCGCGAAATCCATCCCGGCCGAGCACCATGCCGGTCGTGGGCCGGTGCGCGCCCGACGATGCCACCATACGTGGTCATGCGACGGTAGCCCCAGTCACCCCCGAGGTCCTCCGCGAGTTCGGCATGCAGCGCGAAGCTGCGGCGGGCGAGGTGCATCAGGGGCGTCCCGTCGCACCAGTCCATCGCCAGGAACCCGCCCGACTTGCCCGAGGCCGCGCAGGCGATCGCGTTCCGCTCGATGACAATGACACCGACGCCCCGCGCGGCGAGGCAGTGGGCGATGGACGTGCCGATCACACCGCCTCCCAGAATCAACGCCCGCATGCCCTGCTCCGCCTCGGTTTCGATGGCTGCTCCACGTCGCGCCGGGGCGGGCCGAGTGGCGGCTTACCGCGTCTCGCGGCGGGCGTTGGGGCGAAAAAGCACGCGCTTCGCCCAACGACAGCACGCGACCCATAGCACAGGGTCGACGGCTTGGTGCAAGCTGCCATGAGCAGCGGTGAGGAAACCTGGCGCCATGACCGTCGCCCGCCAACTGGCTGAATTCTTGACCGACACAACCACCGCCGAGCTGCCGCCACGCGCGCTCGATCATGCGGCCATGCTGATCGCCAGCACGATCGCCAGTGCGGCCTGCGGCATCGGCCTCGACTCCACCCGCATCATCTGCAGCCTTGCCCGCGAGCGCGCCGGGCGGGCGGACGCATCGCTGTGGTTCGATGACAGCGGAAAACTGCCGGTCGCCGACGCCGCGCAGGTGAATGCCGTCGCCAGCGACGCCGCCGCATCCGACGACAGCGACCTGCGCAACATCGTGCATGCCGGCACGCCGCTGACCGCGACCTCGCTGGCGATGGCGGAGCGCATCGGCGCCAGCGGCGAGGCCGTGCTGACGGCGATCGTCCTCGGCTACGAGGCGGCGGGACGCATCGGCGAGGCCATCGCCGGCTTCCGCGCACGCGGCTTTCACGGCTGCCATGGTGCGATCTTTGCTGCCGCGGTCGCCGCGGGACGCCTGCTGCGATTGGATGCGGCGCAACTGGCGCAGGCGATCGCGATCGCGGCGACCTCGATCGGCGGGCTGGCCACTGCGGCGGACACCAGCACGGCGCGCGAATATCACGCCGGACTGGCAACGTTGCTGGGGATCAATGCCGCCATGGCCGCGCAGCACGGCTATCGCGTGGAAGAACGCATCCTGGAAGCGCCGCAGGGATTTTTCGAGGTGTTCGGCCGTCTGGATGGCGCCGCCGCCGCTTCAGTCGCCACCGGCGGGCTGGGGGACAGCTGGGACATCCTGACCGACATGGCGATCAAGCTGGTGCCCGGCGGGCATCCGTCGCACGCACTGGCCGAAGCAGCCGCGAATGCCGCGCGCGACGGCAAGATCGCCGCCGAGGAGATCGACAGCATCATCGTGTCGCGGCCCGGCATGACCGCGCTGACCGGCCCGCTGCATCCCGCCGACCTGATCGACATGGCGCACAGCCCGGCCTATTTCGTCGCCGCCGGGGCGGCCGACCAGGCGTTCTCCTGGGCGCACGCGAGCGCGGCGAAGATCGCCGATCCGGTGATCCATCGCCTCATCGACCTTGTGCGGGTCGGTGCCCCGCCCACCGAAGACGCAGCGCGCTACCGGCAGGGCGCGACGGTGCGCATCCATGCGCGCGACGGTCGGGTGTCGAGCAGCACGGTCTACGTGCCGAAGGGCGCCGCGATGCTGGGGATCGACTGGCGCGATGTCGACGCAAAATACCGCGCGCTGGTGCCGGCATCGGGGTTACCTGGGGAGGCAGTCGAGGCGAGCCTTGCCGTGATCCACGATTTCCGTCGGGTCATGGATGTGGCGAGCCTGACCGGACTGCTGCGCATGGGGGACGGTTAACGCGCCACTGAGCCGCTCCATGAGCGTTGCAACAGGCCGACCGAGATCCGAAACGTCCCGACCACCTGTCGATGGTCCACCAGTGTGATCCCCAACAGCGGCAATTCGCGTATGGCAGTCGACGATTTCATGTGGTTGGATGGCTGACGCCAGAGTCCAAATGCTTGGATGTTCAGTGCGCCATGGAACAGTTGCCGGGATTGCCGGAGGCGGCATTCGATAAAGCGGATCCGTCGCCGGACGCCGAGTTCTACGTCGACCCAAGATTTGTCACCCACATCGATGATGCGGCGATCGCTGCCGTGACCCAGGTGTATCGCGAGAGGCTGCCGCCGGGCGGTGCGGTGCTGGATCTGATGAGCAGTTGGGTGAGCCATTTGCCGGAGGACGTTGCCTACGCTTCGGTCGTTGGCCACGGCATGAACGAGGAGGAACTTGCCGCGAACCCGCGATTCTCGCGATGGTTCGTGCAGGACCTCAATAGCGAGCCGACGCTCCCGCTCGGCGATGACGCCTTCGACGGCGCCTGCCTGTGCGTATCGGTGCAGTACCTGCAGCGACCGGTCGACGTGTTCCGCGAGGTTGGCCGCGTGCTGCGACCCGGCGCGCCGTTCGTGGTGTCGTTCTCCAACCGATGCTTTCCGACCAAGGCCGTCGCGATCTGGCAGTCGCTTTCGGGGCCGGACCAGCAGCGTCTGGTCGCAGCCTACATGCGGGCAGCAGGGTTCACCGACCTGGCCGCGCAGGCATCGACGCCGCGGCAAGGCGATCCGCTGTGGATCGTGATCGGCATCGCCTGAAGCAACGACCGGAAGAGGACGTGGAACCATGCCTGCGAGCCGAAGCTACGGGATGGACCAGGACCTTTATTCGTGGTCCCCGATCGTCACGCGGCCTGTTCTCAGGTGGCCGGACAATGCGCGCGTGGCATTTGCCGTCATCGTCAACCTTGAACACTGGGACTGGGAGGTTCCGGCGAATACGCCGCTGCCGGTGAGCCCGATGGGCGGCCCGGAGGGCCTGTGGACCGGAAACCCGCCGGACAACCGCTTCCCCGACATCGGCGGCTACGGCAACCATGAGTATGGCAACCGTGTCGGGATCTTCCGCGTGCTCGCGGTGCTGGACAAGTACGGCATCAAGCCGACCCTGGCGGTCGATAAGGCCATCGCCGACCACTACCCCTTGCTGATCGAGGAGGGCCACAAGCGTGGCGCCGAGTTCATCGCGCACGGTCTCACGCGCCGTCAGATCATCCACATCGGCATGTCCGAAGCTGCGGAGCGTCAGTACATCCGCGCCTCGATCGAGGCGGTCGAGCGCGCCACCGGCACGCGCCCGAGCGGTTGGTCCGGACCCGATTTCCAGGAGACTCCGAACACGCCCAACCTGCTCGCCGCCGAAGGGATCCGCTACGTCTGTGACTGGGGCAACGACGAGCAGCCGTACCGCATGACGCCGAAGACCGGCGAACTCTATTCGCTCGGTGTGAACGCCTACCTCGACGACAATTACATCCACCTGCACGGCCGCCGCACCATCAACGAGGTGAACCTGCTGTGGCGTGACTGGTTCGATGGCCTGTACGCCGACGGTGCGACCACCGGACGCCTGATGGTGCTCCATCTGCATCCGTGGATCATGGGCCAGCCGTGGCGGATCCGGCATCTCGATGAAGTGCTCGGCCACATCAGCGCCCATCAGGGTGTCTGGAAGGCGACCGGTGGCGAGATCATCGACTGGTTCAAGGCGCAGGCGCGATCAGGCCGAGTGTAGCGGTCCTTATCGCGGGCGAATGGAGACGACACTATGACCCTCGCACCCGGCCGGTTTGACTACGCACCAATCACGCAGCGACCGATCATCAAATGGCCCGACAACGCGCGCGTCGCATTCTGGGTCGCGCCGAACATGGAGTTCTTCGAGTACATGCCGGAGAGCCGACCGACGCAGCCGGACATTCCGCACTACGCGCGCATGGATTACGGCAATCGCGTGGGCTTCTGGCGCATGCTCGACGTGCTGAACAACAACCAGGTCCGCGCGTGTTGCTGCCTCAATCTGGAAATCCTCGATCACTTCCCGGAAATCAAGGACGCCATGATCGCCAGCGACTGGGACTACATGGCGCACGGTCTCTACAACAGCCGCCCGATCTACGACTACACCGAGGAGCAGGAACGCGCGTACTGGCAGGACTTCATCACCCATGTGAAGGCGATGACCGGCAAACGCCTGAAAGGACGGCTCGGCGGCGGCGCGGGCTATACCGTCAGGACGGACGACCTGATGGCAGAAGCCGGCTGCCTCTATCATACGTCATGGATCATCGACGATCAGCCCTGGCCGATCAACGTACGCGGCGGCCAGAAGTTCATCTACGTTCCCTATACCGGCCAGACGAACGACGCGGGCATATTGGCCTGGAACCGCGAGGCGGACTATTTTCTGCAGATGATCAAGGACCAGTTCGACACGCTCTATCGCGAAGGCGCGGAAAGCGGGCGCGTGATGTGCCTCGCGCTGCACCCGCACAATATCGGGCGCCCCAACGCCGCGAAGTATCTCGACCAGGCGCTGCGGTATATCCTCGGCCATGACGGCGTCTGGAACACCACCGCCGACGACATCGCCGAATACTACCTCGCTCACCATTACGACCAGGTGTCGTCCTGGATCGCCACACAGAAAGCCCAGGCCCAGACACGATAATTCTGAACGTCGTTCCCCGCAAAGGAGGCCACGATGACCGTAACGCCAGTATCGCCCGGCTGCCTGTCCGGTATCCGCGTGCTCGACCTCACGCAATTCGAGGCCGGCACGACCTGCACCGAAGCGCTTGCCTGGATGGGCGCCGACATCGCCAAGGTGGAAAACCCGAAGGGCGGCGAAGCCGGCCGCACCGGCTTCGGCGATGCGTACTATTTCATGATGTACAACGCCAACAAGCGGTCGATCACGGTCAACCTGAAATCGGAGCGCGGCCTTGCGCTGGTCAAAGAGATGGTGAAGCAGGCCGATGTCTTCACCGAGAATTTTGCTCCCGGCGCAGTCGAGCGGCTCGGGCTCGGCTACGACGTGGTCAGTGCGATCAATCCGAAAATCATCTACGCCCAGGTGAAGGGCTTCGGCGACGGCAGCCCGTATGAGAATGGCCTGTCGTTCGACCCGATCGCGCAGGCCGCAGGCGGGGCGATGAGCATCACCGGCGAGCGCGACGGCCGACCGGTGAAACCCGGCCCGACGATCGGCGACACCGGCACCGGCATGCTGCTGGCGTTCAGCATCGTCAGCGCGCTGTTCGAGCGCGGGCGCACCGGCAAGGGAAGGCGGCTGCAGGTGGCGATGCAGGATTCGGTCATGCATTACAGCCGCGGTGCGTTCATCACGCAGGCGCGCACCGGCAAGGCCGCGCCTCGGCGACCGCCCGCCAACAACCCGCCCGGCGGCATCTATCCGTGCCAGCCCGGCGGCCCCAACGATTACGTCTACCTGCTGACCAGCCGCGCCAACCCCGAGCACTGGCCCCGGCTTTTGAAACTGATCGGGCGCGAGGACCTGATCGGCGACCCGCGCTACGACACGCCCGATGCACGCCTGAAGTGCGAGGCCGAGGTCGACGAGATCGTCACCGATTGGACGCGGCGGCGCACCAAGCACGAGGCGATGACGCAGCTGAGCGCGGTCGGTGTTCCTGCCGGCGCCGTGCTCGAACTCGATGGAACTGACCAACGAGCCGAGTTTTCGCGCCCGCGGCATCCTGCAAACGATGACGCATGGCGAGCGCACGATGACAATGCCGACGTGGCCGGTGCGGTTCGATGGCGTGCCGACCGAAGTCAAGCCGGCGCCGCTGCTTGGGCAGCACACCGCCGAGGTGCTGGCCGACTGGCTCGGACTCGACGCCGACGCGGTCGCGGGGTTGCGTCGGGACGGGATTGTTTGAACCCTGGCGGACACCGCGATCAGGAGGAGTCAAATGCTCTACAGTACCGATCGCATTCTAACGACCCATGCCGGTTCACTGCCGCGTCCACCCGACCTCATGGAAATGGTCTTCGCTCGAGCCAACGGTGCACCGTACGACCCGATCAAATTAGACGAGCGGCTGAAATCGGCCGTGGCGGACGTCGTGCACCGCCAGGTCGAATGCGGCATCGACTGCGTGAATGACGGCGAACTCTCCAAGACCAATTTTACCGATTACGTGCGATCGCGGATTGCCGGCTATGAAGCGCGGCCATCCTCCGGCGCGCGGCGGCTGAGCATCACGGCGCGTGACGAGACGAAGTTTGCCGGATATTTCGCGGCCAACCCGCGCAGCCGGCCAACGGGTCCCGCAACGATGCCCGTCTGTGTCAGCGAGCTGCGCTATGTCGGCCAGGCAGACCTGGCAAAAGACCTCGCGAACTTCACCGCAGCGCTGGCAGGTGTCTCTATCGCCGGAGCCTATCTGCCAGCCAATACGCCGGGCACGATCGAACACTGGATGCTGAACGAATTTTACAAAAGCGACGAGGCGTTCGTGTTCGCCATCGCCGATGCGATGCACGAGGAATACCAGGAAATCGTCGATGCCGGCTTCCTACTGCAGATCGACGATCCGGACCTGCCCGACGGCTGGAACTGCCTGCCGGACATCACCGTGCCGGAATACCGCAAATACGCCGCGATGCGGGTGGATGCCCTCAATCACGCCCTGAGGGACATCCCGCGGGAAAAAGTCCGCCTGCACGTCTGCTGGGGCAGTCACCACGGCCCGCATCACGATGACATCCCGCTGAAGGACATCATCGATCTGATTTTCCGGGTGAATGCGGGAAGCTTCTCGATTGAAGCGTCGAACCCGTGCCACGAACACGAATGGCGCGTGTTCGAGGATGTGAAGCTGCCGGACGGCGCCACCCTGATCCCTGGCGTCGTCGGTCACTGCACCGATTTCATCGAACATCCGGATTTGGTGGCCGAGCGGTTGGTGCGCTACGCACGATTGGTCGGGCGGGAGAACGTGCTGGCCGGCACGGACTGCGGCATTGGTACGCGGGTCGGCCATCCGTCGATCTGCTGGGCAAAGTTCGAGGCCATGGCCGAGGGCGCACGGCGCGCGACAAAGACCCTGTGGGGGCGCAACTGAGTTTGCGGGCCGGCGTTGCGGTTGCCAGGCTCCGCAGCCTTGCCCATCATGAAAAGCCCGGATCTTGAAGCGCCCAGGTCACGACAAGACTGGGCCGGCCAAGGGGGATCACGTCCATGCCCACGAGCCTCTCGCCGAACCTGCCGCCCGACAAACAGCGCGAAATGCTGCGTCAGATGCTCAGCATCCGCCGCTTCGAGGAACGCGCATCGGCTGACTACCACGCCGGCAAGATCTACGGCGTTGTGCACTGCTATATCGGCGAGGAGGCGGTCGCCGTGGGGGTCTGCACGGCGCTCGATGGCCGCGACCGGATCATCTCGACGCATCGCGGCCACGGCCATTGCATTGCCAAGGGCGCCGACCTCAACCGCATGATGGCCGAGCTCTACGGGCGGCAGACGGGCTACTGCAAGGGCAAGGGGGGCTCGATGCACATCGCCGATTTCGGCATCGGCATGCTCGGCGCAAACGGGATCGTCGCAGGCGGGATCTCGATCATCACGGGCGCGGGCCTTGCGGCGCAGATGGAAGGCAAGGGCGGCGTCGCGGTGTCCTTCTTCGGTGACGGCGCATCGAACGCGGGGCCGTTCCACGAGTGCCTCAACATCGCGGCGACCTGGAAACTGCCGATGCTCTACGTGTGCGAGAACAACATGTACGCGGCGCAGACAGCGGCCGCCGCGACGCACGCCTTGAGTGATGTGGCGGCACGCGCGGCGGGCTACGGCATTCCGGGCGTCGTGGTCGACGGCAACGACATCGTCGCGGTCCATCAGGTGGCCATCCGCGCCGTGGAGCGCGCGCGGTCAGGCGCCGGCCCGACGCTGATCGAGTGCAAGACCTATCGTCAGCGCGCGCACACGGAACGCAGGGGGCAGCCGGATTCCCGCGACAAGGGCGAGGTCGCGGCGTGGACGCAGAAGGATCCGATCGCGCTGCTCGAGCGGCAGCTGCGGGACCAGGGCGACCTCGACGACGCGGGGCTCCACGCCATCGAGCGCGACGTTCTGGCGGCGCTCGAGGCGGCCGTCGCGTTCGCCGAGGCAAGCCCGTTCCCGCTGCCCGAGCAGGCGACCGACGATGTGTTTGCGGCGTGATGCGAGGACCGTACGATGCGAGAGCTGACCTACAATGAAGCCGCGCTCGAGGCCATTGCCGAGGAAATGCGGCGCGATCCGAAGATCTTCTACATGTCGACGGATGCGCTGCCGCCGCTGCTCAAGGAGTTTGGCGACCAACGGATCAGGGCGACGCCGATCACCGAAGCCGCACTGACCGGCATGGCCATCGGGGCCGCCGGCTGCGGCTTCCGTCCGATCGTCGACTGGCGTCAGGTGACGTTTTGCTTTGTCGCGATGGACCAGATCGTCAATCAGGCCGCGAAGATCCACTACATGTTCGGCGGCCAGGTGAGCTTCCCGATCCTCTACCGGGCTGCGGTCGGCGGCGGCGGGCAGGTCGCGGCACAGCACTCGCAGTCGCCCTATTCGATGTTCATGAATGTCGCCGGCCTGAAGATGTTTCTCCCATCGACGCCGCATGACATCAAAGGGCTGCTGAAGACGGCGATCCGCGACAACAACCCGGTCATCTCATTCGAGTTCGAGCCGGCTGATGGCGCGCAAGGGGCCCGTGCCGGAGGAGGATTATACCATTCCGTTCGGCGTCGCCGATGTAAAGCGCGCGGGTGACGACGTGACAGTTGTTGCACTGGCGTGGCTGGTTCACGAGGCGCTTGCCGCGGCCGAAGCGCTTGCCGCGGAGGGAATATCGGTCGAGGTCGTCGATCCGCGCACGCTCGTGCCGCTCGACACGGCGACGATCCGCAACTCGGTGCAGAAAACCGGGCGGCTCGTCATCGCCGACGAGGCGGGGCCGACGGCCGGCTTCTCGGCAGAGGTTGCCGCGGTCGTCACCGAGGACGCCGATACTTTCGCGCGTCTGAAGGCCCCGGTGAAGCGGGTC
This sequence comes from uncultured Alphaproteobacteria bacterium, assembly GCA_963739725.1. GTDB lineage: Bacteria > Pseudomonadota > Alphaproteobacteria > Acetobacterales > Acetobacteraceae > JAMXLO01. Next base: position 24,511 of record CAVUBS010000026.1, read on the forward strand.
TGTGCCCTGCCGGTACCGATCCCCTACAGCCCGATCCTGGAAAGCGCAGTGTTTCCGGACCGGAACCGGATCATCGCCGGGATCCGTGCGGTACTTGAGGGACGCAGGTCCGCCGCGTAACTGCCCAACGCCGAACGTCCGCACATCGTGCGGCGACCCGTCATTCCCGCAACATCGCCACGACCTGCTCGAGGCGCCGGATGCGGGCGTACATCTTCATCGCCTTGTCGAGGCTGTAGGCGTGGGCGGCGGCATCGCCGCTCCAGCAGCACTCGCGCACCACGACCGACGCGATGTCCATGCTGAAGGCCTCGCGCACACTCGTCTCGACGCCGCGATTGGTGGCACCGCCGCCGATGATGATGACGTTGCGCCGCAGCATGTGCAGGAGTTCGGCGACGCCCGTCCCGTAGAACGCGCTCGGCCGGCGCTTCAGGAATACGTAATCCTCGGGGCGCGGCGCGATCTCGTCGGGGAAGCCGGCCTCCGGCGTGCCCTCGATGCCGTTGGTAAGCGGCGGCACGCCGGTCTCCGCCGACAGGTCGGTCGGCAGCATGACGACATCGGCACCATCGGCGCGGCTGACCGGCGTCGTATAGATCACCGGCACGCCGGCCGCGCGCGCGGCTGCGATCATCTGCACCCAGGCATCGAGCACGGGGCGCATCGCGGCGTTCCGCGCGGGATCCGACGGGGTCAGCGCGCGCCGGCAGACATCGTAGGCGATCAGTGCCGCGCGGCGCGGGTCGATGTGTTCAGGATCGGGCATCGGCATGTCCTTGGGTTGGGGGTGTTCGCGCCCCGGTCGCAGGAGCCAGGTGCGCAGACATCGCCGGCTCCCTCGCCCGCAGTCATATCGCGTCGCGAAACCGTCGGCCAATCCTGTCACGAGATGCGTGTCGCGCCGCCGCCGCCGCCCGCGGCAATGCTCCAAAGCGCAGGCGGCGCGACAGGAGACACTATCTTTTGTTGGCGTTGGCCTGGGTCTCGGTAAAACCCGATGGTCCGGATGCGCCTTATCCTCGTGCGGGCCTGTGGAGGCTGGCGTAGGTCGGGCACCTGTACATGTCCGTTCAAGGAGCTGTCTCCAGGCAATGAGTAGTGAGGCCCGCCTCGAGGAACTCAAGAGCGACCTCGCGCGCCACCTGCGCGGCGATCGCGGTACGCCCAGGCGTGATGGCCGCGGACGCGAGGCGACACATCCTGCAGAAATCCCGCCACGCGGGTGGAAAGATGTTCTGTGGCGTGCCTGGAACGAGATCGCCGAGCAGAACCTGTTCCTCATCGCGGGCGGCGTGACCTACGCCATCCTGCTGGCCCTGTTCCCGGGGATGGCGGCGCTGGTTTCCCTCTACGGGCTGGCTTTCGACGTCACGCAGATCGAGCAGCAGGTCGGCGCGCTGGTGGGCGTATTGCCGCCGGAGACGCTGGACCTGCTGAGGGCGCAGCTGCACACGCTGGCGGCGGCATCGAGCGGGGCGCTCGGTCTTGGCGCCGGTATGGGGCTCGTGCTGGCACTCTGGAGCGCCTCACGCGGGATGAGCGGGCTGGTTACCGCAATCAACATTGCCTACGAGGAAAAGGAACGCCGCGGCTTCTTCAAACTGACCATGATCGCCCTGGCGCTCACGCTGGGTCTGATCATCGGCGGCGCGGTCGTCATTGCGCTCATCGCGGTGCTGCCGGCCGCGGCACACCTTCTTCCGCTCGGCCCCGCCACCAAATGGGTGCTGCTGATCGTGCAATGGCCCGTGCTGGTGGTCCTCGTGATGCTCGGCCTCGCAATCCTGTATCGCTATGCGCCCGATCGCGACAAGCCGCAGTGGCGGTGGGTTTCGCCGGGCGCGATCACCGCAACAGCCCTGTGGATCGTGGCTTCCATCGGCTTTCACCGTTTATGTCGCCAACTTCAACAGCTACGACAAGACCTATGGATCCCTGGGCGGCGTGGTGATCCTGCTCACCTGGCTATACCTTTCGGCGATCATTGTTCTGCTGGGTGCTGCGATCAACGCGCAAGCGGAGCGCCAGACCACCCACGATTCCACTGAAGGTCAGCCGCGGGCGATGGGGCAACGCGATGCGCACGCAGCCGACACGCTCGGCGCAAGCATGGAAGGTTAGACAGACAGCAATGGTCCACGATGACGAGATCGACCGATTGAGGCGCCGACTGCAATGGGCAGGCGCAGGGCCTCTGACCGACGTCGCCAATCAGGCAACGGACGCGCTGGTCGCGAGACTGAGCGTCGCGACGGAGTGGCTGCGTCAGATCGGCACAGAGCGACCCTGGGTCAGTCTTCTGCTCGCATTGCAGGTCGGCTTTGCCTTTGGACGTTGGGGATTCCGTCGTGCGAATCATTAGCCTGCTCAGAATTGCTGCGGAAGCCGAGGTTCTGCGGCTTCGCGCCACGGCCGAACGTCAGGGGCGCCGTGCCGCCTTGGGCGCGATTGCCCTGGTCTTCGCGCTCGGCGTGCTCGTCCTCGCCGAAATCACCGGTTGGCAGGTGCTGCGTCTGTACGTGGCATCGATTGCGGCGACGGTCATTCTGCTCGGCGCCAATTTGGTCGTCGCTGCCGTTCTCGGATTTTTCGCCGCACGCGCTTCGCCCAGCCGTGCCGAGCAAGAGGCCTTGCGACTGCGCCGGCAGGCGCTGGAGGCCGCCCGCGGATCGCTGGCCTTCACGGCCGCTGTCCCTGCCGCGACGGCACTTCTGCGCCTCGGCCGCGGCCAACGCACCCGTGGGTCGTGGTTGCAGCCATTCAATCGATAGTGTGCAGGCACCATCCCGGCGCCCCTGCGCCGGAGGCGGCGGCGCCGCTCGAGGGGGGTGACCGGCGCCGGAGCGCCGGCCCCAGGCTCGGCGAGCCCTAATTCGCGGCAGCCCTCACCGGCTGATGCGCCTGCAGGAACGCGCGTACCTGCTCGATGGTCCTGGCCTTCAGATCGGGTGGTTCTCGCCAGGGGTACACTGTCGACTGCGCGTTCGGCGCCAACGCGGCCACATCCACCGACGCCTGCATCGGGTGCGACGGCGTATCATCCGGCAGCACCAGCATCGGTGTCTGGCACGACCGCGCGAACTCGCGCGACACGCTGTAAACGAAGTCGGGCCGCGCGCGATACAGATTGTGCAGATACGCCTCGATCGTCGCCATCGTCAGATCGGGCCGCTGCGCCAGAAGTTCAGGCGCCCAGACGTCGCGGCCGGAGCGGTACATCACATCGGGATCATCGTCGCGGTGCCCGACGGTCTGGCACACCACGCCGGCCACCACGCGATCCGGCGCCCGCTCCATGAGCTTCAGCGCGAAGCAACCGCCGATGCAGTAGCCCATGAAGAAGAACTCGCGGATGCCGAGGTGATCCATCAGCCCGAGCTGATCATCGGCGAACGCGCCCCAGGGATCATCGACCGGAATCGGCCCTGTCGACTCGCCGCCGTTCGCGTTGCGCTGATCCATGGTGATGCAGCGGAAGTCGTTCTTGAAGACCTCCATGGCGTTGAACACCGCCGTCGGCCAATTGCTGACGCGGGAATTCAAACCGCCGCCGGGAGTCACCAGCAACGGAAAGCCGCTGCCGGTCTCCTCATAGCGGATGCGAATATTTCCCCTCTCGTAGAATGGCATGACTGTCCTTCCCCCTCAGCTCGCGGCCGCCACCTTGTCCTGGGTCTTTGTCGCGAAATCGCCGGCGTCATGGCGCTCATGCAGCTGGCTCGCCGGATCGCCCTGCAGGCGATTGACCATCCGACCGCGCTGCACCGCCGGCCGCGCATAGATCGCGTCGGCCCATCGCACCACGTTCTTGTACTCGTGCGCCGCGAGGAACTCCGACCCGCCATATGAATCGAACTTCACCAGCCCGCCATACCATGGCCAGCACGCCATATCCGCAATGGTGTATTCGCTACCCGCCACGTATTCGCTCTCCGCCAGCCGCCTGTCGAGCACATCGAGCAGCCGCTTCGTCTCCATGGTGAACCGATCGATGGCATATTCGATTTTGACCGGCGCGTAGGCGTAAAAGTGGCCGAACCCGCCACCGACATAGGGCGTGCTGCCCATCTGCCAGAACAGCCATGACAGGCATTCGGCCCGCGGGCCCGGCTCGTTCGGCAGGAAAGCGCCGAACTTCTCCGCCAGATGCACCAGTATGGCGCCGGTCTCGAACACCCGGATTGGCTTCGGACCACTGCGGTCCAGCAGCGCCGGGATCTTGGAGTTGGGATTGATCGCGACGAAGCCGCTGCCGAACTGATCGCCGTCGCCAATCTTGATCAGCCAGGCATCGTATTCCGCGCCCTTGTGGCCGAGAGCCAGCAGTTCCTCCAGCATCACCGTGACCTTCACGCCGTTCGGCGTGCCCAGCGAATAGAGCTGCAGCGGGTGCTTTCCGACCGGCAGCTCCTTCTCATGCTGTGCTCCGGCGGTCGGGCGGTTGATGTTGGCGAACCGACCCAGGGCCGGCTTGGCGACCCAGACCTTCGGCGGCGTGAATTCGGAGGCGTCGGACATAGTGGTGGCTCCCCTTGTTTGACCGGTAGCGTGCCCTTGGCCATCACCTGACGCAAGCCGCACCGGGTCGCCGTTTCACTGTCGCACCTTGACAGCGACCGCCGGCGCCGCACGATGCTCAGCATCGACCCTGCGAGCACGGAGCGGAGCCTCCCATGCCCATCGACATCGAGCGGGCGCGACGGGACACGCCGGCGACCGGCAACATCCTGCATTTCAACAATGCGGGCGCGGCACTGATGCCGGCGCCGGTGTTGCAGGCGCAGCTGCGTCACCTGGAGCTCGAGGCCGAAATCGGCGGCTATGAGGCCGCCGCGGCAGAGGACGATCGGGTCGAAGCGATCTACGATTCGCTCGCGCGACTGTTGAACGCCGACCGCGCGGAGATCGCGCTCGTCGAGAACGCCACGATGGCATGGGACATGGCGTTCTATTCCATCGGCTTTGCCCCCGGCGATCGCATCCTCACCGCCGAAGCCGAGTACCTCAGCAACTACATCGCCTTCCTGCAGGTCGCACGACGCACCGGCGCCGTTGTCGATGTCGTGCCGAGCGATGCTGCCGGCGAGATCGATGTCGTGGCGCTCGAACGCATGATCGACCGGCGCGTCAAGCTGATCGCGATCACGCATGTGCCGACCAATGGCGGCCTGGTCAATCCGGCGGCGGCGGTCGGGCGCATCGCCCGCGCCCACGGCATTCTCTATCTGCTCGACGCCTGCCAATCCGTCGGCCATATGCCGGTCGACGTCGCCGCGATCGGCTGCGATATGCTGTCCGCCACGGGACGGAAATATCTGCGCGGGCCGCGCGGTACCGGATTCCTTTATGTGCGGCGCGCCGTGCTCGACCGGCTCGAGCCGCCGTTTCTCGATCTGCAGGCGGTGAACCGGGTCGAGCCCGACCGCTACGAGATGCGCCCGGATGCACGCCGCTTCGAGAACTGGGAACGCAACGTCGCCGCCCAGCTCGGCCTGGGCGCCGCGGTCGACTACGCGCTCGGCTGGGGTCTCGCCGACATCGAGGAGCGCATCGAGGCGGTGGCCGCTGACTTGCGGCGGCAGCTTGCGGCGGTCCCCGGTGTCAGCGTCCGCGACCGCGGGCGCCGGCTCTGCGGCATCGTCACGTTCACCGTCGAGGGCAAGCCGGCACGCGATATCGTCGCGGCGCTGCGGCGGCAACGCATCAATTGCCACCGGTCATCACCGCGTTCGCTGCCGACCGAAGCGCAAGCGCCCCAGTCGGCCGATTTCGTGCGCGCATCCGTGCACTACTACAACACCGAGGAGGAGGTCGCGCGCTTCGCGGCAGCGATCGCCGCGCTGGCCTAGCCCCGGCGCGCAACGCCACCGGTCCGGGTGCTCCATTGTTGTCTTGCGCACGTGTCGGCATGATGCCACGGCACCGTCACCACGCGCGGGAGGCAACTGTGCCTGCTCCGATCGTCATTGCCGACAGCATCACCCGCGTCGGGGAGGAAACCGCCGGCGCGGTCGTCGTCAACGCCTCGCATGGCGGGGTCTATGCCGCCTACCTCGCGGCAAAACTTCAGGCCGCAGCAGCGATCTTCAACGACGCCGGCGTCGGCCGCGATCGTGCCGGGATTGCGGGGCTCGATTACCTGCAAGGGTTCGGTGTCGCCGCCGCGACCGTCGGTCATGACACGGCACGGATCGGCGACGGCGCCGACATGATGGCGCGCGGGGTCATCACCCATGCGAACGGACTGGCCGCATCGCTTGGCGTCGGTCCCGGCCAGGCGTGCCGCGACGCTGCCGCAGCGCTGCAGCAGGCACACCCGGCGCATCGCGCGCCACCGGAGGCGCTGGAAGCGGCGTTCCTGCTGATCGCCGAAGCGCCACAGGTCTGGGCACTCGATTCCGCTTCACTCGTCTTGCCCGAGCACCGGGACGCGATCGTCGTCACCGGCTCGCATGGCGGGCTGCTCGGCGGCAGGCCGGAGACCGCGCTCAAATACGACGTGCTCGGCGCCCTCTACAACGACGCCGGAATCGGCAAGGACGCAGCCGGCACCTCACGCCTGCCGGCGCTCGACGCACGCGGCATCGCGGCTGCGACTGTCTCCGCGGCGAGCGCCCGCATCGGCGACGCCCGTTCGACCTACGAGGACGGCATCGTCAGCCGGGTCAACACAAGCGCCGAAGCGCTCGGCCTTCACGAGGGCATGGCGGCTCGAGAATTCGTCGCCGCGCTGCGCCGCGCCATCGCCGCATAAGGAGCGAATCATGAGCCCCACACTGCATAATCGCCCGTCGGGCACGATGACCGGCGGGCGCGCGCTCGCGGAGATGCTGCGCGTCGCGGGCGCCGGGCCGATGTTCGGCATGGGCGGGTTCCAACTGCTGCCGTTCTATGACGCGGTCGGCCTGGTCGGCCTAAATCACCACCTGATCAACGATGAGCGCTGCGGTGCATTTGCTGCGGACGCCTATGCCCGCGTCACCAACCGCCCCGGCATCTGCGACGGCACGCTCGGGCCGGGCGCCACCAACCTCGTCACCGGGCTTGTTGAATCGCTGAATGGCGGCATTCCGATCGTCGCGATCGCCGGCGATACCAACCGCGCGCATTCCTGGAAGAACATGACCCAGGAATCCCGCCAGGTCGAAATCCTCAAACCCGCGGTGAAGGAGCTGATCCGCATCGAGATGACCAGCCGCATCCCCGAACTGGTGCGGCGCGCGTTTGCGGTGGCGACCTCGGGACGGCCGGGACCGGTGCTGCTCGACGTGCCCGAGGACGTTGCCCACGGCAGCCACGATTTCGCGCCCGAGGATTTCGTCATCGACGAAGCAACGCTGAAGGCGCCGGCCCGGCGCATCCGCCCCGACCGTGCCACTATCGAGCGTGCGGCGAAGCTGATCGCCAGATCCAAACGGCCGCTGCTGCTGACCGGTGGCGGCGTCCACCTGTCCGAAGCCTGGGCCGCGCTGACCCGCTTCGCCGAAGCGCAGTCGATCCCGGTCGCGCACACAATGACCGGCAAGGGCGGCATCGCCTGCACGAACCCACTGTCGGTCGGTCTGTTCGGCCGTTATTCGCGCATCGCCAACGACCTGATCGAGGCGTCGGATTGCCTGATCGTCGTCGGATGCAAGCTAGGCGAGATCGCAACCAAACGCTTCGCACTGCCGCCTTCCCACATCCCGGTGATCCATCTCGACATCGTCGCCGAAGAGATCGGTCGCTGCATCCCTGCCGAGATCGCGCTCTGGGGCGATGCCCGAGCCGGGCTCGAAGACTTCGCCGATGCGCTGTCGGACAGCGGCGCGGCCGCCCGCGCGGCACGGGCCGACTATGTCGCCGAGGTCGCGCCGCGCATGCGGGCCTGGGAAGACGATGCCGCGCCACGGCTCAATTCGCGCGACCGGCCGGTGCACATGGCGCGCCTTTGCCGCGAGTTGAATCGGACCCTGCCGGCGGATGCGATCCTGGTCGCCGATGGCGGGTTCGCCGGACATTGGACCGGACTGCTGTACGACACCAAGAGTGCGGGACGGAGTTTCATTCCGGACCGCGGCTTCGCGTCGATCGGCTACGGGCTGCCGGGCGGCATGGGCGCTGCACTGGCCGCGCCCGACCGGCCCGTCGTCGCGATCAGCGGCGATGGCGGATTCAACATGACGCTTGGCGAACTCGAGACCGCGCGTCGCACCGGGTGCGGTCTTACCGTGATCGTCGTCAACAACGCTGCCTCCGGCTACGTCAAGGCGCTGCAGCACGCGATGATGGGCGGGCGCTACCAGTCGGCCGACCTCAACGAGATGGACTACGCGGCAATCGCCCGCACGATGGGCTGCGGCGGCATTCGCGTCGAAGACCCCGAGGCGTTGTCGCCGGCACTTCGGCAGGGCATGGAGGAACGCGACCGCCCGACAGTCATCGACGTCGTCGTCACCCGCGATCCCGCGCAGATGCTCCCCGCCGTCGACAACCGCACGGTGGAGATCAAGCGCGGCGATCGCGTGGCTTAGGTCAGCCGTTGACCTGCTGCATCAGCTTGGTCCAACGGTCGATGATCGGCATGACCTTGTCCGATTTCTCCGGCGGGAACATCGGTACGACGCGGGTCACGCCCAAATCCCGCAGTCGCTTCAGGCGGTCGAGATCCTCGGCCAGGCCGAACGACGTGACCTCGATCGACGCAGGATCGCGTCCCGCATCGCGTGCCATCTTCTGAAATCCTGCAAGCTCGACGGCGAGGTCGCCGCGCGCTGTCGGGATCCAGCCGTCACCATAGCGGATCGCGCGCCGGGCGCCGTGTGGAAAGGCGCCCCCGACATGGATCGGCGGATGCGGTTTCTGCACCGGCTTCGGCCAGGCCATCATCGGATCGAAGTTGACGAATTCGCCGTGATACTCGGCCTTCGGCTTCGTCCAGATCTCCTTCATGGCCTCGATGCTTTCGCGCACCCGCTTGAAGCGCGTGCCGTACACCGTTCCGTGGTTCTCCATCTCGTCCTGATTCCAGCCGCCGCCGATACCAAACAGGAAGCGCCCGCCGCTGACCTGATCGATGGAGGCGACGAGCTTCGCAGTCTGGATCGTGTCGCGCTGCTGCACGAGCAGCACGCCGGTGCCGAGCTTGATCGTTTTGGTCGCACATCCCGCGGCGGTCAGCACCACGAACGGGTCCATCGCGTCGGCGTATTGCTTGGGCAGCTCGCCGCCGCCCGGGAACGGCGTTTTGCGCGAGAGCGGAATATGCGAATGCTCGGGCGCCCAGACGCTGTCGTAGCCGCGTTCCTCGAGCGCGACTGCCAGCTCCGGTGCCGTCATGGAATACTCGGTAAAGAACATTGCGCCGCCGAACTTCATGTCGTTCCCCATTGCTGCAACTGGAAGGACCAGCATAGGCGCTCGCGGGTGGTCCGGCTATGGTGTGGGGTCGGGCGATGAACCGAACCATAAACGCGGGGGACGTGGCATGCAGGCGGATTACATCATCATCGGCGCTGGCTCGGCTGGCTGCGTGCTGGCCAACCGGTTGACCGAGGATCCCAATACGAAGGTATTGCTGATCGAGGCCGGCGGGCACGACCGGAATCCGCTCATTCACATCCCAGCCGGCTTCATGAAAATGCTCGATCACCCGACCCTGACATGGAAGTACCGTGCCGAGCCTGATCCCGGTACCAGCGGGCGCTCCATCGTTTACACGCGCGGCCGGGTGATCGGAGGTTCCTCCTCGATCAACGGGATGATCTACATCCGCGGCCAACCCGAGGATTACGACCATTGGGCGCAACTCGGCAACCGTGGCTGGACGTGGGACGATTGCCTGCCGTTCTTTCGCAAGGCCGAGCGCTGGGAGGGCGAAGGCAATGCGGTGCGCGGCAAGGACGGCCCGCTGTTCACCTCGAAGACCGACCGGCCGGCGATCTGCGCGACGGTGATCGAGGCCGGCAAACAGCTCGGTCTTGAATATCGTGAGGACGTCAACGACCTGCCGCCCGGCGCCGGCAACAGCGTCGGATGGTGCCAGCAGACACGCGGCGGGCGTCGCCGCGCCAGCACCGCGCGCACGTATCTGCGGCCGGCGCTGAAGCGACCGAACCTCCAGCTCGTCACCGACGCGTTGGTCCACCGGGTTCTATTTGATGGCAAACGCGCAACCGGTGTCGAGTTCTCACGCGCGGGTGTCGTCGAGCAAGCCGATGCGGTGCGCGAGGTGATCCTGTCGGCGGGCGCAGTCGGCTCGCCGCACATACTGCAGTTATCGGGTGTCGGCGATCCCGAGCACCTGACGAATATCGGCGTGCCCGTCGTGCATGAACTGCGCGGCGTCGGTCGCAACATGCAGGACCACTATGTCGCGCGCGTCACCTATCGCATTGTCGGCGCACAGACCGCCAACGAGCGATCGCGCGGCCTGCCGTTTGCCGCCGAGGTCATGCGCTGGCTGTACAATGGCAAAGGCATGCTGAGCTACAGCCCCTCGATTGTCGCCGCCTCGGTCAAGGTGCTGGAAAGCTCGGCGACGCCCGATATGCAATGCACGTTTGCGCCAGGCAGCCTCAAGGACGGTCAGATGGGTGAACTCGAGCGGACGCCCGGCCTGAGCGCGGGCGCATGGCAGATGCGCCCGTTGTCGCGCGGCTATGTGGAGGCCAAATCGAACCGTCCCGGCGAGGCGCCGGCGATAAACCCGCGCTACCTGTCGGACGAAACCGACCGGCGCGCCATTATCGGCGGCTTGCGGTTTGCCCGGCAGATCTTCGCCGCGCCCGCGATGAAGGAGTTCGTGCGGGAGGAGAGCCTGCCCGGCAGCCATATCCAGACGGACGACGAGCTGCTCGATTACGCGCGGCGCAACGGCGGCACGTGCTATCACGCCAGTTGCACCTGCCTGATGGGTTTGCATCCGATGGCCGTCGTCGACAGCGAGCTACGTGTGCACGGCATCGACGGGGTGCGGGTCATCGACGCTTCGGTAATGCCGGCGGTGACATCCACCAACACCAACGCGCCGACGATCATGATCGCCGAAAAGGGCGCCTCGATGATCAAAGGTGCAGCGCGACAAAGACTGGCGGCGTAGCAAAGGCGCTGCACGCACGAGGCATAGCCTGGCAGACGTCTATACGTCGGTTTGAAACAGCCGGAGTTGATCCGCCAGGCCGGGAATCGCGGCAGCAACCATCCCGACCGTCGCAGCAGCGCGTTCACGCAATTCCGCGATGGCGTCCCTGGATGCGGCGATCACCGCGGCTTCATCGAACACAACGATTTGGCCGTTCCGCATCAGCCAGCGCCCATCGACCATGACCGCATCGACGGCGTCCGGGCTGCCGTGCTGAACCAGCGCCGCCTCGGTGGGGGCAAACGCCAGCGTGCTCGCCCGGTCGCGCCGCACCAGCACAAGATCCGCAAGCTGACCCGGCGCAATGCGGCCGAGATTCTCGCGCTGTCCCAACACCGCAGCGCCATGCCGCGTCGCCATGTCCAGCACGTCGCGCCCACTCGGCCAGGCTTCGTGCCGCATGTCGGATACCCGCGGCAGCATCATCGCCAGACGCATCGCTTCGAACAGATCGTGCCGCCCGCCGGTGTTGGCCGAATCGGTGCCGATCGCGACCGCCAATCCGACAGCGCGCGAGTCGGCAAAAGGCAGAATCCCGCTGCCCAGCATCAGATTGCTGGCGGGGTTATGCGAGAGCGTCACACCGTGCCGGGCCAGCACCGCGCGCTCCTGCTGCGTCAGCCAGATTCCATGCGCGACCGACAGCCGATCATCCAGCAGACCGTGCCGTTCCATCTCGGCGACCAGCCCGCCGGGCCAGCGCGCGCCCAACGCGCCCTGCGCACGGGTTTCCATCAGGTGGGTATGGACACCGACGTCGTGGCGCTCGCGCAGGTTGCGCCACAGAGTCCAGGCGGCGGGCGAGCAGCGCTGCGGTGCGTTGGGACCAAGCTGCACTGAAACGCGGTCCGGCTTGGGCGCTTGCACGAACTCACCAAAGCGTTGGGCATACGCGTCCACGTCGAGTGGCGGCATGTCGCCGGCCAGCCGTGCGACCTCCGGCGGCAGCTGCAGTTTCATCAAAGTGTAATCGGAAATGTCGTGCAGGAACGCGGCCCAGCACACGCGCAGCCCGGTCTCCGCGTGCGCGGCCAACGCCGCCTCGCCGAGATGCACCATGGGCGAGTGGTCGATCCATCCGGTGATGCCGGCGCGGATCCGTTCCGCAGCGCCAAGCATGATCGCCGCGCGCATCGCCGCTGCGTCGTAGCCGCGGCCATACAGCACCGTGTACAGCGCCCACAGTTCGAGTGGCATGCTGTTCTCGGTACCGCGCAGCAGCGTGGCATAGCCGTGTGAGTGCGCGTCGATCAGGCCGGGAATGAGCCAGCAGCCGGCGGCATCGACATGCTCCGCAGCCCGCGCCTGCAGCGCGGCACAGTCCGCGGGCGAGAGGCCGACAGCGGCGATGCGGTTGCCTTCGACGAGTACGGTGCCTTCGGCGAAGCCGGCCTCACCCAGTACGTGTGCGGTGATCGCCGTCGTCATCCGGGACCGCATTCCCGTGGCACGACGTATGTCATCAGCGTCCGGTCCACGCCGGCGGACGCTTTTCGCGAAATGCGCGCACACCTTCCTCGCCGTCAGCCGATTGCAGGCACTCGATCAATGCCGGCAGGCGGAGCGCCTGCGCCTCGGTCGCTGCGAGCTGCGCAGTGCGCCGCACCGTCTGTTTGATGGCCCGCAGGCTGAGCGGTGCGCAGGCCACGATATCGGCGAGCCAGCGATCCACCGCCGCGTCGAGTTCGGCGCGCGGCACGACTTCGTTGACCAGGCCCCATTCGAGCGCCTGCATCGCGCTGATGCGCCGCCCGGTGAGCAACATGCCCATGGCCTGGCGATACGGGATCTGCCGTGCCAGCAGCACCATGCCGCCATCCAGCGGCAGTCGTCCGACGCGCGGTTCCGGCAGGCCGAAGCCCGCCTCCTGCGCCGCAATCACGATGTCGCAGCCCAGCACCATCTCGAACCCACCGCCCAGGGCGTGGCCGTTCACCCGAGCGATCACCGGAACGTCGAGCGTGGTGCGCAATGCGATGCCGCCGAACCCGTTCGGTCGCGCGGCGGCCCAATACTCCAGCCCGGACTTGCCGACATTCTTCATGTCGGCGCCCACGCAGAATCCGCGCTCGCCGGCTCCGGTCAGCACCACGGCGCGGATGTCGCGGTCGGCTTCCAGGCGTTGCCAGATGCGCGTCGAGCGCGGCTTCGGCGTCGCTGTCCAGCGCGTTCAGCACCTCGGGCCGGTCGATGGTGACGCGCGCGACGTGTTCCGCGATCTCCAGCCGGACGCTCATGCCACGACCCGGTCCGCACGCAGCCGGTCGATCTCCGCGCCACTGAAACCAAATTCCGCCAGCACTGCCTCGCCGTCCGCGCCCAGCGCCGGCGGCGATGTGACGCAGCGCGAAGCCGCCGGACGACAGATGCACCGGCGAACCGACCAGCCCAAGCTGCTCGTGGCGCACCAGCATGCCGTTGACCTCGGTCTGCCGGTCGGCCAGCGCCTCGCCCAGCCGCTTCACCGGGGCGCACAGCAGATCGCGCTCCTCGAGCCGCGCGATCCAGTGCGCGGTGCTGTTGGTGCGGATGCGGGCGCGCAGGATGTCGTGCAGCGCGTTGCGGTTGCGCACGCTGTTGTCGAACGTGTCGAAGCGCGGGTCCTGCGACAGATCGTCCAGCCCGAGTGCCGACGAGATCTCCCGCAGCGGATTGGCCTTGAAGGCACCGACGATCACCAGCGCGCCATCGGTGGTTTCAAAGGCGCCGGTGTGCGGCATCGCTCCCCAGGAGAAATCCCGTTCGCGCATCAGCCACATCGCGGCCTCCTGCATCTGCATCGCCAGCATGCTGTCGTAGAGCGACACCTCCACCTGCTGGCCACGGCCGGTCCGCTCGCGCTGCAGCAGCGCCAGCAGGATCCCCTGCACCAGATGCATGCCGGCCGAATAGTCGGCGAGCGCGGTGGGATAGATCGTCAGCGGCTCGGACGGATCGCACTTGCGCGCCATCACGCCGCTCATCGCCTGGGCCAGGATGTCCTGGCCGCCCTTGTGCGAATACGGACCCTCGGTGCCGAAGCCGGTGCCGAAGGCAAAGATGATGCGCGGATTGATCTCCGACAGCGCCGCGTAGCCGAGACCCATCCGCTCCATCACGCCGGCGCGAAAGTTGTTCACCACCACATCGGCGCTCGCCACCAGCCTGTGCACCACCGCAAGTCCCGGCCGGCGCCTTCAGGTCCAGCGCGATGCTGCGCTTGTTGCGATTGAGGCTGCAGAAGATCGGGTTGAGCGGCCCCGCGGGATCCTCGATCGCGGTGCGCGACAGATCGCCGGCGCCGATGCGCTCGATCTTGATGACGTCGGCGCCGTAGTCGCCGAGCATCTGCGTGCAGCACGGGCCAAGCATCACCTGGGTGAAGTCGATCACCTTGATGCCGGCGAGCGGCTGCACGTCGTTCGTCAGGGTCATTCAGTGCGCCTCCAGCACACGGGGCATCTCCAGCACGCGCGCATCCGCCGCCGGCTGATCGCCCGGATCGGCGCCCTGGGCACGCAATGTCCGCTGCAGCGCCGGCACATCGACGTCGCGGACCTCGACACCGGCGGCGAGCGCCATCGCTGCCGCGGTGCCGGCGGCCTCGCCCATCGCCATGCAGGGCGGGATCTCGCGCGAGATCTTCTGCGCCTGCGATGTCGCCGAGTAATGCCGGCCGGCGACCAGCAGGCCATCGACGCCCTTCGGCAGCATCGCGCGATACGGCGTGTAGTAATCGCGGCCACGGGCGATGCTGTCGGGGAAGTGCACGCGTCCGGTCACGTCTTCCTTGGTGACGACGTACTCGCCTTCCAGCAGACGGGTCTGACGGATGCCGGTCTGCGGCGCGACATCCACCACGTAGCAGTTGGTGAAGCCCGGCAGCTTGGCGCGCGACGTACTCGACCAGCGCGTGAATGCGTCGCCGCCCTTCGAACTCGGCGGCAGTCAGGTCCTCCACCTTCAGGCCGTCGAGCCCGGTCATGTGCGGGCAGTTGCACCACACGATGCCCGGCAGCGGCGTCTTCAGCCACCAATAGTCCCACGATCCGCCGATGATGCGCCTGGCCTCGCGGTCGAGCGCGCGAAAGCGGTCCGGCTCGTCGAACTGGAAGCGTTCGGCTTCATCGGTATCGACGCCGCCGAGACGGAACACGGTGGTGACCATGTAGGCACCGTGAATGAACGGCGCGCCGGCGGTGGCGGCGACATCGAGATCGCCGGTCGCGTCGATCACGATCGATCCCATGATCGCCTGGCGGCCGGCCTTGGTCTCGACCACGACGCCCTCCATGCGGCCGTCGCGAACCAGCGCGTGCGAGAACCAGCTATGCAGGCGCAGCTCGACGCCGGCCTCCTGCACCATGTCGTCGGAGACGCGCTTCCAGCCGTCCGGATCGAATGCAACGGCGTAGCAGATCGGATGCGGCCGCGTGCGGGTGTTGAAATCGAACAGGCCCCAGCGTGACCATTTGCGAAACGCGGCGGGGTCGTGGCCGCGCTCGTGCTCCGGCGGATAGACCGCCAGGCCGATGCGCTGCATGCGGTCGATCATCTCCTGGCAGATGCCGCGAACGGTGATCGCCGCGCCGGCGCACATGTCGTCCAGCACGAGCACCATGCCGCCCGAGGCAAGGCCGCCGAGATAGGGGTAGCGCTCGACAAGGCACACCGAGGCGCCGTTGCGCGCCGCGGCCACCGCCGCGCTGAAGCCCGCCGGTCCGCCGCCCACCACCACGACGTCGGCGCGCGAGACCACGGGCACGGTGCGGCCGGGTTCGTGGATGACGTCGGTCATTTCATGTCCTCCTTGGCAAGGCCTCCCGGTGCTGTTCACGACACCGCTCCTGCGTCCCAGCGCACCACCAGCCGTTCGATCAGACGGATCAGCTGGAAGAACGCCACCGAGAAGATCGATCCGCACAGCACCGTCGCGTACAGCAGTGCCGAGTCGAAATTGTAGGTCGCCTGGATGATCAGTGCGCCGATGCCGACCTGGCTGCCGATCCACTCGCCGACGATGGCCCCCACCGTCGCGGTGCTGGCGGCGATGCGCAGCGCCGAGAACAGGAACGGCAAGGATGTCGGCACGCGCAGCTTGAAGAACACTTCGCGCTGCGTCGCCGACAGCACGTGCATCAGCTCCATCGGCTGCGCGCCGACCGACTCGAGGCCGCGCACCATGTTCACCAGCGTGGGGAAGAAGCAGATGATCGCCGCGATGGAGACCTTCGGCGCCAGCCCGTTGCCCAGCAGCAGCACCAGGATCGGCGCGGTTGCCACCACCGGGATCGAATGGAGCAGCACGGCGATCGGAAAGAACGCCTGCTCGGTGCTCTTGCGATGCACGAACACGGTGGCGATGGCGATCGCCGCGGTGTTGCCGAGCAGGAACCCGCACAGCGCCTCCAGCGCGGTGGGCCCGAGATTCGCCATCAGCATGTCGAACTTCTGATAGAACGTGCAGCGCCACCACGTCGGGCGCCGGCGCGATGAACGAGCGCACGTGGAAGATCGCGATCAGCGCCCACCAGATGAACAGCAGCGCCGCGCCGCCCGCCAGCGGCAGCAGCCGCCGGCGCCAGCGTTCGCGTCGCTGCGCCGCGATCCAGGCCGTGTCCGGCTGCGCCTCGCCCGATGCGGCGGCAAGCGGCAGGGACAGATCGCTCGCCATCAGCAGGTCTCCAGCACCGCGCGCAGATGCGCCGCCTGCGCGGTGAACCCTGGTGTTTCGCGCATCGACAAGCGCCGCGGCTCCGGCAGATCGATCGTCACGATCTCCCGCACGCGACCGGGACGCGCGGCCAGCATCAGCACCTGCTGACCGAGGAACGCCGCCTCGTAGATGCTGTGGGTGACGAACACGATCGTCGTGCCGGTCTCGCGCCAGATGCGCAGCAGTTCCTCGTTCAACCGGTCGCGCGTGATCTCGTCCAGCGCACCGAACGGCTCGTCCATCAACAGCACACGCGGTCCGCCGAGCAGCGCGCGGGCGATCGACACGCGCTGGCGCATGCCGCCCGACAGTTCGTGCGGCAGCGCCTTCTCCCAGCCCGCCAGGCCCGACCAGCGTCAGAAGCGCCTCGGGACCCATCGAGCCTGGCGGCAGCGCGTGCCGGCCGCCCACCTCCAGCGGCAGGCGGACATTGTCGAGCGCGGTGCGCCAGGGCAGCAGCGCCGCGTCCTGGAACACGAAGCCGATCGCGCGGTTCCGCCGGGCATCGGCCGGGCGTCCTGCCCAGCACCCGCACGCTGCCCGACGAAGGCTGCACGATGTCGGCGATCACCCGCAGCAGCGTCGACTTGCCGCAGCCCGACGGCCCGAGCAGCGTCAGGAAGCTGCCTTCCGCCACGCGTCAGCGAGACCTTCTCCAGCGCGGTGACGGTGCGCCGCTCGCTCATGAAGCGCACCGTCAGATCGCGGCATTCGACCGCCGGCGATGCTCCGGACGCTGCCTGCGCAGGACGACCCAGGACGGCCGCAGAGGCCATCAGCCCACCTTGGGCCGGCTGTCCTGCGTCGCGTTCAGGATCTCCATCGTCATCACCTCGTCGAGCTTCGGGGTGCGCTTGCTGAACTGGCCAAGCTGGCTCCAGGTGTCGATCTGGTCCTGCCAGATCTTCGGATCCATCGTGCCGTAGCCGCCCGATTTCGTGGTTGCGTCGAAGCAGTGGGACAGCATCACGTCCGCCGCGGCACGTTCGTCCGCTGCATTCAGGTTGGGGAACTCCTTCATCAGCAATGCGATCGCGCTTGTCGCGGTTGTCGTACGCATAGGCCCAGCCGCGGGCGGCCGCGCGCAGGAAGCGCACCAGCATGTCGCGCTTGCCCGACAGCGTATCCGTCGTCGCGTAGTACGGGATTTGCATAGAGATGCACCCCGGTGTCCCAGAGGCGCAGTTCCACCCGGTCGGGACCCAGCACCTTGATCGCGGTGGTGTTGGTGAGCCAGCCGGTGACCACATCGACCTGCCCGGTCATCAGCGGCATCATGTCCGATCCGATGGTGACGATCTGCACGTCCTTCGGGTCGATGTTGTTCTTGGCCAGCAAGGCGCGCAGCAGGATCACGCCGGTCGCCTGGATGCCGACCTTCTTGCCGCGAAAATCCGCCGGCGCGTGCACCGGGTTCTTCGCCAGCGAGAAGAACGTATAGGGATGCTTCTGCGCGGACACCGCGAAGCAGCGGATCGGAATGTCCTGCGATGCCGCCAGCATCAAGGATGGGCTGGACGACACTTCACCGACTTCGTAGCGCCCCGAGGCGACGATGGCGATGCCGTCATTGTTGGGGCCGCCGGGCTGGATGTGGAGATCGAGGCCTTCCTCCTGGAAATACCCAAGCTGATGGGCGCAGGCCTCGCCCAACTGGTTGCCGCCGCCCAGCCAGCCGAGCTGCATGTTGAGCGCGGCCGTTTCCCCGCTGGCGCGATCGGTCAGTGCGACCAGCCCGACTGCAAGGCCGGCCCCGGCCTGCAAAAGCGAACGGCGTCCCAGGGTCGTGCGGGTGGTAACCATGATGAAGCCCCATCTTGCTGCTTTTGCCCGTGAGCGTTGCATAACAGGGTGATCGCAAGAAGCGAAATTCCGGCGGCGACAGGCGGCCGATCCGGCAGCGCACCACTGGGCGCACCAGTGGGCGCACCAATGGATTCCGTTCCGCTGGAGCCACAGAATGCTGGACCTGCCGGCCTTGCCGACCCTACGGTGGGGATGCTCATGGAGGTTCACCACGCATGTCTGGCTCGCCGGCCCCGCCACCGATACCGCCGCTGGTCAGGAACGCTGCACCGCGCGCGATCGTGCTCACGTCGCATCCACCGCCGGCCGGACGGATCGTGCCGCTGCGCTGGGGTGCCGCCGACCCGATGGCGCGCGGCCCGGTCGTTGCGACGCTGCACGACCCGGACGTACGGAACGTGATCGGCACGCATGCCGGCGCCTATGCGCTTTACCGCGCGCTTGCCATTGCCGCCGGACAGCTCGCCTCGGACCACCGGCCCGACCTGACCGACACCACGCCGGCCGACCGCATCGGTCCCTTCCCGCAATGGAGCGACCCCGAGCGCATCGTCTCGATGGATCCCTGGGGCCATATGACCAGCGAGGTGTTCGCCGATCGCATCGCGGCCGGTTGGGATGTTCGCCCGACCATCGCGGTGACGCGTGCCCGCATCAACATGCCGGAGATTGCCCAGGCGATCCGTGCCGGCCGCCTTGCACCGGACGGCAACGTGCTGACCGAGACTGCCGATGTGCGCGTCACCAAGATTGCGGTGGAGCCGGTGTGGCACCTGCCCGGCGTGGCCCGCCGCTTCGGCATCAGCACCACCGATCTGCGGCGCGGCCTGTTCGAGCAGACCGGCGGGATGTTTCCCGAACTGGTCACGCGACCCGATCTGGAGGTGTTCCTGCCGCCGATCGGCGGCATGTCGGTCTACGTCATCGGCGACCCGCTGCGCCTGGGCCGTCCGGACACGCAGATCGCCTGTCGGGTGCATGACGAATGCAACGGCTCCGATGTGTTCGGCTCCGACATCTGCACCTGCCGTCCCTATCTCGCGCACGGCGTGGAGGTGTGCGTGGCGACCGCGCAGCAGGGCGGGGTCGGCGTGGTGGTCTACAATCGCAAGGAAGGCCGCGCGCTCGGCGAGGTGACCAAGTTCCTGGTTTACAATGCGCGCAAGCGCCAGGCCGGCGGTGACCGCGCCGAGGCGTATTTCCTGCGCACCGAGTGCGTCGCCGGCGTGTCCGACATGCGCGTCCAGGAGCTGATGCCGGACGTGCTGCACTGGCTCGGCATCGCGCGCATCGATCGGCTGGTCTCGATGAGCCACATGAAATACGCCCCGATCGTGGCGAGCGGCATCGAGGTGATCGAGCGCGTGCCAATCCCGGACGAACTGATCCCAGCCGATGCCGGTGTCGAGATGGATGCCAAGAAGGCGTCCGGCTATTACGCCGAGAGCGTCCCGGATGCCGTCGTGCTGAAGCTGCCCAAAGGCCGCGCGTTGCGCGATTGAGCGCGATGGCAGAGCCTGCCGAACGCCGGATGCTGAACTGGCTGCGCACGCCCGAGGCGGTGCGCGAACGATGCCATGCTCTGCTGGCCTTGGCCGAACAGGACGCGCTGTCGCATTTCGCGTTCGATCCCGACCGGCTCGACGATGCGGCGGATTATGTCGCGACGGTCATCCGGGCGAATTATCCAGATCTGGCAATCCCGTATCACGCGCGCTGGCGACATTTTCACGCCGGCGGGATCGACCGCTGGGGTGCGCTGGCCGCCCGGCTGCACGGTTCCGACCCGACCGAGATCGCGCGGGTGCGCATCGAGCTGTGCACCGTCAGCGTGCTGCTGGACGCCGGCGCCGGTCAGCACTGGACTTTCCATGAGCCGGCATCGGGTCAAATGCTGTCCCGATCGGAGGGGCTCGCCGTGGCCAGCCTGCATGCCTTCTGCTCCGGCCTGTTCTCCGGCGATCCAAAACAGCCGTTGCGCGCCGACGCGGACGGGTTGTCGCGGGTGTCCGACGCGGCACTGGCGGCGGCGTTCCAGGTCTCGCCGGACAACCCGCTTCCCGGCGTGGCTGGCCGCGCGGCACTGCTGCGCAGTCTTGGCGCCGCGCTGCGCCAACGGCCGGATCTGGTGGGCGCCGACGCACGCATCGGCGGCCTGCTGGACCTTTGGCGGTCGCGGGCGGCGAACGGCGTGCTCGCGGCGCGCGAGGTGCTGACAACGATCCTGGAGACGCTCGCGCCGATCTGGCCAAGTCGATTGGTGCTGGGCGGGGAAAATCTGGGCGACGTGTGGTGCCACCCGATGCTGGGCGGAACCGGACCCGGCGCCGGCCTGGTGCCGTTCCACAAACTATCGCAATGGCTGAGCTACTCGATGGTGGAGGTGCTGGAGCAGGCCTCGATCGAGGTCGTCGGCCTCGATGACCTGACCGGCCTCGCCGAATACCGCAATGGCGGGCTGTTCGTTGACTTCGGCGTGCTGCGGCTGCGTGATCCGTCGCTGGCCTCGACGCCGCTTCCCGTGGAGCATTCTGCGATCGTGGAATGGCGCGCACTGACCGTCGCGCTGCTGGACAGGATCGCACCGCTGCTTCGCACGCGCCTGGGCCTGGCCGCTGCGGACCTGCCGCTCGCGCGCCTGCTCCAGGGCGGCACATGGGATGCCGGGCGGAGGATCGCCAGGCAGCGCCGGGCCAATGGCGCGCCGCCGATTGCTGTTTTGAGCGACGGAACCGTATTTTGAGGTTTGCGCCGACCGTTGCGGACCTGATCTCCCAACCCCGAAAGATCGCCAATGTCATCGTTTCCCAACGTCACCGTCCTCGATCATCCGCTCGTGCAGCACAAACTCACGCTGTTGCGGCGGAAGGATACGTCCACCTCCGAGTTCCGCCGCCTGATGCGCGAGTTGAGCCTGCTGATGGCGTACGAAGTCACCCGCAATCTGGCCACCGAAACCGTTGCGATCGAAACGCCGCTGGAAATGACCGAATCCCCATTGCTGTCCGGCAAGAAGCTGTGCCTGGTATCAATCCTGCGCGCCGGCAACGGCATGCTCGACGGCATGCTGGATCTCGTTCCATCGGCGAGGGTCGGCCACATCGGACTTTATCGTGATCCGCACACGCTGGTGCCGATCGAGTACTACCTGAAGCTGCCGGATGATGTGCACGAACGGGTGGTGATCGTGGTCGATCCGATGGTCGCAACGGGCCATTCCGCGGTCGCTGCGATACGCCGGCTCACGGAGGCCCGCGTATCCCAGATGAGCTTCGCGTGCCTGCTCGCCGCGCCCGAGGGGTTGGCGGCGCTGGCCGAATGCGTATCCCGAACTGCCCGTCTATGCCGCTGCGATCGACCGCCAACTGGACGAGCACGGCTACATTCGTCCGGGACTGGGCGATGCCGGCGACCGGCTGTATGGCACGCGTTGAATGTGCCCGCGCTACAGCCCGACCACACAGTGGGCCAACGCATCGATATCACTGTCGGTGAACGTTTTCAGCAGCGCAGCCATCCAGGTATTGTTGCCACGGGTCCCGTCGTGGAATTCGCGCATCGTCTTGCGCAGATAATCGATGCTCTGCCCGGCGAGCCGCAGGCTCGCGCTGTCGCCGAGGAAATAGCCGGCGTGCTGACCCCAGGTCGCGATGAACTCGGAATTCGCAGTCGGCTTGGCTTACGACATCGCTACGACTGGCGAACTTTTGCGCGGACACGCAGACAAAATGCCTCCGCAATAGACACGTTATGGAGACGTCAGAATAATGTGATTATCTGTTGCGACTGCGAGCAGTTTTCGGCTGCATCGCGGTTATGTGATTAAAGCGATCCCCGCATCCGGCGGAATTTTTCAACTTGTAAAGCGTTTGCCGCGTTGGGTGTCCCAAATCCCGGGATATCACGCCTCTCCTATTCGGTAACCGTTCGCGGAATGGCATCGGCCGCAAATCAGGGTCGTACGCTCAGCACGGAAGGTTGCACATTGTCATTCCCACAACGCAATATAAAACAAAACCGCGGTGTTGTAACGTCACAATGGGGGACGAACATGGCTGGTTGGAAAGACAACCTGGCTCTGGCGGTCCAGAGGAACCAACACAAAGCAATCGACGCCGAGCCAGGCCGCCGCGAAATCATGCATGCAAAGCTGCAGCGCGCCGGTGGCGATGCGAGCCATGGCATGGAAGCCGACAGATCCGCACCTGAACGCGAGTGGTCGCCGCGACCCCCGATCCGGAGCGGGACCTACCGATCCGGATAGCACTGTCAAAATCCAAATTCGCCGGTTCGATCGGTGAGCCTGCTCTCCCGTCCCGACCCGGCACACAGACCACCAGTCGGAAGCTCGCTGCTTTCCTTCGCCGGCCGGCCGTCGCAGCGGCGCGGACAGGAGGAAGCTCATTTCTGAACCCAGACAGAAACGTGTCTGAAAACA
The DNA here is from genome assembly GCA_963739725.1 of uncultured Alphaproteobacteria bacterium. GTDB lineage: Bacteria > Pseudomonadota > Alphaproteobacteria > Acetobacterales > Acetobacteraceae > JAMXLO01. The sequence continues at coordinate 47,575 of CAVUBS010000026.1, forward strand.
CCGGAGACAGGCTGAGATGTATTTTCTGACAGAGAAGGCATCGCGGATCCGCCAGCGTGAGGCGCAGCGTGCGCGCGATAACCGCGCCGAGATCGTCCGGGCGCTGTCACACGGTCAGATCACGCGACGCGATCTCTACAAATGGGGCGTATTCACCGTGACGGGTGCGCTCGCACTGAAGAACGGCCTCAGCCCGTTCGCGCCCAGCGCCTTTGCGGACAGCGGTGTGCCGACCGGCACGCCCCGCAGCCCGCTGTTCGGCGCGGCGAAGTTCACCCAGGTGATGCAGCGGTTGCAGCTGCAGACGCCGATACCGCTGGACCAGGTGGCCTCGCTCGACGGCGGCGGCCAGTTCGACGCCGCGTTCAGGAACACGCCGAATGAACGCCCGGCCAAGCGACTGTCGTACCACACCAACTTCAGCGCCACCAAACCCCCCGCTCCGCAGTTCGTCAATCCGCTGACCGGGAGAGGCCCGATCGAGGGCCGCCCGCCGGGCGAAGTGTTTGCCCACCAGCGGTGGACCGAGTTCTTTCCCAAGGTCGGCTACGTTTCGTCTTGGACCGGGGTCGGGCCGAACCAGAGATTTCATCCCAATTTCCCGGCCCAGCAGACCAACAGCGTCTGGACCTATGGCAAAGGCAATGTCACCGGGCAGGCAACGCTGCCGCCGCCGCTCATCAAGGGCCGCTACGGCGAACCCATCATCAGGCGGATCTACAACAACACGCCGGCTGACCGCACACAGAACAACGGCTTCGGCCGCAACGAACACCAGCTGCATTTCCACAACGCGCACAACGGCGCGGAGAGCGATGGCGCCTGCAATGTCCACCATTTCCCCGGCACCTTCTACGATTACCGCTGGAGCACGACCCTGGCCCGCCGCGACAAGACCAACACCGGCGCAACCGACCCGCGCGCCTCGGGACCCGACGGCAACGGCGGCCTGTTCCATGTGGCGGGCGACTTCCGTGAGCTCCAGGGCACATTGTGGGCGCACGATCACCGCTTCTTCTTCACCGCCGAGAACGTCTACAAGGGCGCTGTTCGAAATGATCAACTATTACAGCGGCCCCGATCGTGGCAACGAGACGCTCAACGATGGCATCAATCTGATGCTGCCGAGCGGCAGCCTGCTGGATTCGGGCAATCTCGACTTCGACGTGAACCTCATCGTGTCGGACTCCGCGTTCGATCCCACCGGCCAGTTGTTCTTCGACATCTTCGACACTGATGGCTTCCTGGGCGACGTGCCGTTGGTCAACTTTGCCTACGCGCCGGTCTTCGAGGTCCTGCCGAGGAAGTATCGCTTTCGCATCCTCAATGCCTGCATGTCGCGCTTCCTGCAACTGCAGCTCGCCGACGAGACCGGCAACGCGGTGCCGTTCCAGTTCATCGCCAACGATGGCAACCTTGTGGTCAATCCGATCCCGCTGGTCAGCCTGGATCAGCAGGGCACCGCGGAGCGCTACGACATCGTCGTGGACTTCTCGAATTTCAAAGTCGGTGACACGGTGCAGCTGGTCAACACGCTGGTGCAGACCGACGGGCGCCTGCCCAGCGGGCAGGTGTCGCTGAAGAGCGCGCTCCGGGGCAATCCGGATGATCCAATGGTCGGTCCACTGCTGCAATTCAATGTCGTCGGGCAGGTCTTCAGCGTCGACGTCCCGGGCGTGATCCATCGGTCGACCGATCCCGATCCCAGCCAGGTGCCGGACGTCCTGACCCAGCAGATCCCGATCGTCACGCCGGTCCGGACAAGGGTCGTCACATGGGGGCGTGGCAGTGGCGATTCGCGCGGGGCCAACGGCCAATGCATTCCGGACTGCCCGGCGACCGCGGAGTTCTCTTGGGTCGTCAGCGTCGATGGCGGGCAGCAGCACTCGATGAACGCCAATCGAATCCAGCTGCTGGTCCCCAAGCCGGGCGAGATCGAGCACTGGACCTACGTCAACGGCGGCGGCGGGTGGGATCATCCGATCCACCTCCATTTCGAGGAAGGCATTACGATGAACCGGGGAAGCGATCGCATCCCGGCAACCGAGAAGCTTGTCCGCAAGGATGTCTGGCGGCTGCGTCCGGGCGGGCAGGTGCAGTTCCAGATCCAGTTCGGCGAATATGGCGGGTCCTATGTCAACCACTGCCACAACACGGTGCATGAGGACTTCGCTTTGTTGATGCGCATTCAACTGCTGACCGGCGTCGCAGGGTCACCGCAGACCATGATCACGCCGACACCCAACCCGACGCCCGACGGCGTGGTCTTCACGACGCCGGAGGTTCTGCCGGAAGCATAATCCGGAAGCAAAGCGTAGCAGGCATAGCGCACTGAGCCGGAGGGTGTCGCGGACGGTCACCCTTCGGCCGAACGATACGGAGCAGCGGACGATGCGCAACATACTTGCTGGGCTCGCCGGTATGGTGATGGTGATCGTTTCGATGCCGGGCGCGTCCGAGGCACGCAGCGATCGCTGGGGCGCCGGCTACTTCCCCGACCTCCCGGTGGTGACCCAGGACGGCAAGACGCTGCGGTTCTACGACGACCTGATCAAGGACAGGATCGTGGTGGTCAACTTTGTCTATACGGGCTGCTCCGAGCTCTGCCCGATCGAGACCGCGCGGCTCGCGGCGGTGAAGGACAAGCTGGGTGACGCCGTTGGGCGCACCATCTTCTTTGTTTCGATGACGGTGGATCCCGAGCACGACACGCCCGATATGTTGAAGGCGTTCGCCGACGCGTTCGGCGCCGAGGCCCCGGGATGGCAGTTTGTGACCGGGCCGCCGGCAGACATCAACGCGATCAACGCGAAGTTCGGCGACCGCAGTGCGGAGCGCAGCCTGAGCAGCCATCGCAACGAGATTCTGATCGGCAATGATGCGACCGGCGATTGGGAACGCGATTCCGCGTTTGACGATATCGACCAGCTTGTCATGACGATCCGCCTGATGGACCCGAGATGGCGTGGTGCGATCGGCGCTTCTCAGGACCATCTGGCGGGCGATACGGGCTATTATCGGCTCAGCGACCAGCCGGGACAGGCGCTGTTCAAGAAGGTGTGCGCTCCGTGCCACACAATCGGCGGCGGCGATCATATCGGCCCCGATCTCCGCGGGGTCGCCGATCGTCGCGAGCGTGCCTGGCTCATCGACTTCATCATGCAGCCGGAAAGGGTGCTGGCGCGCAAGGACCCGGACGCGCTCGCGCTCGCTGCCAGGTTTCCCGGCGTGCACATGCCGCTTTTGGGACTGGGCGAGACCGACGCCGCGGACCTCATCGCCTACCTGCGCGATCAAACGTCGCGCATAGGCACCAACGCGCAGAGCAGCGTTGGGCCAAAATGAAGCGGTGCCGATGCCGCCGCAGCGGCACCAGGCGACGGCGGTGCACGCGTGCGGCGGCGTTGGTCTTCGGCATCGTGGCACTGGCCGCCGGATCGCTGCCGGCGGTCGCGGCGAACCCGGCATCGCCGAACGATGATGGCGCCGCGATCGGCGGGCCCTTCACGCTGGTGGATCAAAACGGACGCCGGGTGACCGACGAAACCTATCGCGGCAAATGGCTCCTCGTCTATTTCGGCTATACACATTGCCCCGACACGTGTCCGATGACGCTCAGCAACGTCGCCGATGCAATCGAGCAACTCGACGCCGCGATGCAGGCGAGGCTGCAGCCGATGTTCGTGACCGTCGACCCCGAACGCGACACGCCCCCGGTGATGAAGGACTATGTCGAAGCGTTCCAGGGGGCGGACATTGTCGGCCTTAGCGGCACATACGAGCAGCTGGCGGCGATCGAGACGGAATATCGCATCCACGCGCAGCGGCACGACGAGGTCGACGGCGCGTATAGCGTCGACCATGCCTCGGTCATTTACATCATGGACCCTGCCGGGCACTTCGTCGGGCTTGTCTCGGGTCTGATGCCACCCGAGCGGCTCGCGAGGCGCCTGAAGCAACTGCTGCGATAGCGCGCGTAGAGCGTCGCGCCCTCGAGCCCGAATTCGCCCGATGCGGGCGGATGTCGCCTTGGTCAACGAGGGGGAAACCACGCAGCGGCAGGTTGCAATAATTCTCTGCGCACAAGCGTTCAGCGCGAAGATCGCGTCATAAAATATTTCGGGGTGGGCCGTATTTGGACGAAATCACGAAATAGTGATACAAATTCGCTATTCCATCCGGATTTTTGGCATTTATACCCCGACTCTGCGGGAAGCCGAACGAATCGCTTGCCAAACCGGCTGAGCGGGATTCTGCTGGCTGAATGATCCGTCCCGGCTTCCTGGACAGCGAATCGCGACAAGACCTGATCGAGCTGATGCGGGACGGCTCGGTCGCGCACCGCTTGGCGCGTCGGGCCAACGCTCTGGTTCTGCTGGACGACGGCATGAGCTGCGAGGCGGTCGCGAAGGTGCTGTACCTGGACGACGACACGATCCGGACCTGGCATCGGCTGTATCAAGAGGATGGGATCGAGGGCCTGGCGAGTTTCGGCTACGAAGGCGGGGCGTGCCGGCTGACGGCGGAGCAACAGGACCGGCTGACAGCCTGGATTACCGAGACGCTGCCACGGACGACCCGTGAGGTCGGGGCATGGATCGCGCGGGAATGCGGCATCGAGTACGAGGGACGGTCAGGTCTGATCGCCTGTTGCATCGCTTGGGGATGGAACATCGCAAGCCAAAGGCGATATCGCGAAAGCTGGACCCGGCGAAGCAAGCCGCCTTCATCAAGAGCTATGAAGCGCTGCTGAACCAACTATCGACCGATGAAGCGGTCATGTTCGCGGACGCGGTGCATCCGACGCACGCTGCGCGAGCTGTCGGCTGCTGGGCGCCGAAGGACATCCCGGTCGCGATCACGCAGAGCAGCGGACGGGAACGGCTTGAACATCCACGGCGCGATCGACCTCGAGACCGGCAACACCCGCATGCTGGAGGTGCTGGTGGTGAATGCCGCGAGCACGATCATGCTGCTGATGGCGATCGAGGCGATGTATCCTGGCAAGCGGTTGATCCACGTATTCCTGGACAACGCCCGGTATCATCACGCGAAGCTGGTGCAGCAATGGCTGGCGCGGTCGGGATGTCGGATCCGGCTGCACTTCATCCCGTCGTACTGCCCGCATCTGGACCCGATCGAACGATTGTGGGGATTGATGCACCGACACTACCACCCACAACAAATGCTACGCCAGCTTCAAGGATTTCAGTCGCGCGGTACTGACTTTTCTGCGCGAGAAGGTGCCGAGGAACTGGCATGTCTACTGCGACCAGGTCACCGACAACTTCCGCATCATCGACCCAGGAAATTTTCGGGTTCTCGCCTGAGCCGGGTATATAAAGCGGTCACGGTGATTGGGGTACCTCAGTTACCGGAATGCCTCATCTCAATTTCGGTAACCGTACACGGAATGATGCCTTCCGCGCGCCATGCTTGCGCGGTCGACGAGGGAGATCGCGCGCTATCTTTCCGGTATCGAATTGTCCAAATAACGGGACCAGCAACGCCGTGCCTGTAGTCAAGAAAGGAACCCCGTATGGCAGGCTGGAAAGAGAAACTGGCACTGACCGCGCAGCGAAACCGACAGGAAATCGTCAGGGCGAAGTTGAACCGCCGCGAGATGATGCGTCTGGGGCTGCTGACCGCCGGCGGCACGCTCGTCATCAAGCAGGGTCTGAGCGCCCGCTGGGCCTGGGCCGACAACGGCACGGGCATCGACGGCCCGCCCAGCCCGCCCATCACGCCGTGGCTGCAGCCAATGCCGATCCTGCCGATCAAAACACCGGTCGATCCCACCAAAATGACCGCCGGTCCGGATGGGCCGAACGGCGTCCCCACACAGATCGTTCCACCCGACGGTACCAGTCTGCTCGACGGCGCGACAAAGCGGGTCAATCAGCAGCTTTGGACCGTGACCAACAATGGTGGCGCCCTCACCTTCGGCGGCCTGTTTCCTCCGCAAAAGTTCTACCAGCTCGATATGAAGGAGGTGCAGGTGAAGCTGCACCCCAGCTACGGGCCGACCACGGTGTGGGGCTTTGACGGCCAGGTGCCGGGCCCGCTCATCCAGGCGAGATACGGCGAACCGGTTCTGGTGCGTTACCAGAACAACCTGCCGTCGGTGAATGTGCCGCAGTCGTTCGGCATCGCCGAGATAACGACCCATTTGCACAACGGCCATACGCCGTTCGAAAGCGACGGCAACCCGGTCGACTATTTCAACTCGAGCGCCGATCCCCGGCCGCTCAGTCCGCTCGGCTTCCGGGATCAGCATTATCCCAACGTCTATGCGGGTTACACGGCGCTGAACAACGCCTCGACAAACAGCATCGCGACCCCGGCAGGCGACCCGCATGAGGCCCTGGGCTCACTTTGGTACCATGACCACCACCTCGATTTCACCGCGCAGAACGTCTACAAGGGCATGTTCGGTTGCTACAACCTGTTTGACGCTCTGGATTCCGGTAATGAAAACGACCCGAACCCTGCTGCGCTGCACCTGCCGAGCGGCAAGTATGACATCCCGATCTTCTTCAACGACTTTCTGTTCGACCAGGATTTCCAGCTGGTGTTCGACCTTTTTGACCTTGATGGCATTCTCGGCGACAGGTTCTGCGCGAACGGAGCGATCCAGCCCTTCCTGAATGTCGACAAGCGCCGCTACCGATTTCGGCTCTACAATCCCGGACCGTCGCGCTGGTACCAGTTTGCGCTCTACGACGGCACGAATTTCCTGCCGTTCTGGCAGATCTCGACCGACGGCAACCTGCTGCCGAACGCGGTGCAGGTCACCAGCGTGCGCATGGGTGTGGCGGAACGGGTCGACATCATCGTCGATTTTGCCAAGATCAGCGCGTCGCGCGTTTATATCGTCAACCGGCTCGAGCAGGTGAATGGCCGTGGGCCGACCGGTCGGATCCTCACCCCGGGAACGCCGATCGTGCAGGTCAACATCGGTTCGACCGTGGCCGATCCCAGCGTTGATCCCTCGGGCGGCGGCACCGGCGTCGTGGGCATCCCGCTGCGCGCTCTGCCGGATCCCATCTTCGCCAATCTTCAGGCGCTCGCTGCGAAGGCAAAGGTCCGCAACTGGACGTTCGATTCAGGCAGCGACGGAACCTGGGTGGTCAACGACCGTCTGTTCAACCCGGACGTCATCAGTGCCGATCCCGCGCAAGAATCGGACGAGGTCTGGGTCATCCAGAATGCCGGCGGCGAATGGTCGCACCCAGTGCATATCCACTTCGAGGAGCACCGCCCGCTGTCGCGCAACGGCAAGGCGCCCCAGCCCAATACCCAGGTCGAAGGCACCATCGACTACGCACGCCGCGACATCGTCCCGCTCGGCCCGAATGACCAGGTCAAGGTCTTCTTCCGGTTCCGTGACATGCAGGGACGCTACGTGATGCACTGCCACAACGTCGTGCATGAGGACCATGCGATGATGATCCGCTTCGACGTCGGCACGACACCCTTCACCTGACTGGGTCCGGCCAGCTGCATGACCATATCAAACGAAGGATCAGCATCATGAACAGACGAGACTTCGTCGTCGCGGCCGCCGCCGCCGCTGTCGCGCCGTTCGCACTTGCGTCGTCAGGCAGGGCGCAAAGGTTACATCAGGACGGCGTGGAGTGGTTCACCGATGTCGCGGTGACCGCGCAGGACGGGAAGACGTATCGGTTCTACGATGACCTGCTGAAGGGCAAGATCATCATCGTCAACTTCTTCTATACCGACTGCGACAGGCTGTGCCCGCTGATGACCGAGAACCTTGCCCGCGTGCAGGACCTGCTGGGACCGCGCGTCGGCAAGGACATCTTCATGTATTCGATCACCCTGCAGCCGGAGCACGACACACCGGCGCTGCTGGCGGCCTATGCCAAGACCTACGGCGTCGGCCCCGGCTGGCTGTTCCTCACCGGCAAGCCTGACGACATCGAACTTCTCCGCCACCGTCTGGGCTTTGTCGATTCCAATCCGGTCGAGGACGCGAACCTGGAGCGGCATCTGGGCAACGTGCGCATCGCCAACGTGCCGATGCATCGCTGGATCATGAGTCCCGCGCTGCTGGCACCGTACGCGATTGTCCAGGCCGTGAAACGGGCGATCCCGGAACCCGTCTGAGACGCGACAGAAGCGACCGACGGGAAGCCGGAGCGCCGTGGCCGCAATGCGCGCGGTCTCGCTCTTCCGCCCATGCCGCGATTTGGTTGTCGAAAAGGGACGCGATGACGGCGTCAGCAGGCTGGGTCGCTGCCGCGGGCGGTTGGCGCGCGATTGCGCCGTGCCGGGCACCTGGCGCTGTTTGTAACCAAACATGTCAAATTGCATCTGTTTTGAGATTGACTCGCGTGAACGTGATGTATCTTTGCTACCTTGTGGGGAATTAAGGCATTTATAAAAGCGTTCGCGACGATGGGTGTCCCAATAACGGGGATATCGTCCCGCATTTTGTTCGGTAACCTTTCACCGAGATACAGCAGTCGCGTATTGGGCTCCTCCGCTCGACAGACCAGATTGTTCAGAATTGTTCTTCCTAAGGAACGTTATAAGAAACGTCACAGTCACGCAATGGCTAAACATGAACAAGGTGAACGATCATGGCAGGTTGGAAAGAAAAGTTGGCTCTGACGGCACAGAGAAACCGGCAGGACATCGTCAGAGCCAAGTTGAATCGCCGCGAGATGATGCGCCTGGGGTTGCTGACCGCCGGCGGCACACTCGTCGTCAAACAGGGGCTGAGCGCCCGCTGGGGCCAGGCCCTCGCCGACGGCAGCATAAACGCCGTGCAGGGCGTCGACGGCCCGCCAAGCCCACCCAGCACGCCCTGGGTGCAGCCAATGCCGATCCTGCCGGTGAAGGTGTCGGTTGACCCCAACACCATGACCGCCGGTCCGGACGGTCCGGGCGGTGTTCCGACCAAAATCGTCCCGCCCGACGGCACCAGCATCATCGACGGCGCGACGAAGCGCGTTCCGCAGCAATATTTCAGTGCCACCACCACCAATGGCCAGGTCGCCTTCGGGCCTGGAATATCCGGCACCTTCATACCGCAAAAGTTCTACCAGCTCGACATGAAGCAGGCCCAGCAGACCTTCAATCCCGCCTATGAGCCGACCACCGTCTGGGGGTTCGATGGACAGGTCCCCGGCCCGCTCATCCGCGCCACGTACGGCGAGCCGGTGCTGGTGCGGTTCCAGAACAACCTGCCGTCGGTCAAAGTGCCTCAGGCCTTCGGCATCGCCGAGATAACCACGCACATGCACAACGGCCACACGCCGTTCGAGAGCGACGGCAACCCGGTCGACTTCTTCAACTCGAGCGCCGATACCGGCCCGATCGACCCGACAACCAAACTGCCGGTCAATCCGCTCGGTTTCAGGGATCAGCACTACCCCAACGTCTATGCCGGTTACACGAAACTGGGCAACGCCGCGGGAAACAGCATCGCCACCCCGGCAGGCGACCCCACCGAGGCATTGGGATCGCTCTGGTACCACGACCACCACCTCGATTTCACCGCGCAGAACGTCTACAAAGGCATGTTCGGTTGCTACAACCTGTTCGACGCACTGGATTCCGGCAACGAAAACGATCCGAATTCAAATGCGCTGCACCTGCCGAGCGGCCAGTTCGACATTCCGATCTTCTTCAATGACTTCCTGTTCGACCAGACCTTCCAGACGGTGTTCGACCTGTTCGACCTCGATGGCATTCTCGGCGACAAGTTCTGCGCGAACGGGGCGATCCAGCCGTTCCTGGATGTCGTCAAGCGCCGCTACCGGTTCCGGCTCTACAATCCCGGACCATCGCGCTGGTACGAGTTCTGGCTGTTCGACGGCACGAATTTCCTGTCGTTCTGGCAGATCTCGACCGACGGCAACCTGCTGCCGAACGCGGTGCAGGTCAGCAGCGTGCGCCTGGGCGTCGCGGAACGCGCCGACATCATCGTCGATTTCTCGAAGATCACCGCGGCTCGCCTGTATCTCGTCAACCGGCTCGAGCAGGTGAATGGCCGCGGGCCGACCGGCAACATTCTCACGCCGGGAACGCCGATCGTGCAGATCAACCTGACCGGCGGGACAGTGAACGATCCCAGCGTCGATCCCTCGACGGGCAGTGGCGGCGGCATCATCGGCATCCCGCTGCGAGCGTTGCCCGATCCCGACTTCGCTGCCCTGCAGAAGCTCGCCGCAACCTTGAAGACCCGCACCTGGAATTTTGAGCGGGGCGGCGGCGCCTGGCAGGTCAACGGCCAGTTCTTCGACCCCGACGTGGTCAGCGACAATCCCGCACAAGAGGCTGAAGAGGTCTGGGTCATCCAGAACTCGGGCGGCAGTTGGCGGCATCCGGTGCATATCCATTTCGAGGAGCACCGCGTGCTGACGCGCGATGGCGTGCCGATCCCGCAGATCGTGCCGGGCAGCAAGATCAATCCGCAGGTCAACGGCACCATCGATTACGCGCGCAGGGACGTGGTGCCGCTGAACTTCAACAACGAGGTTCGGATCTTCTTCCGCTTCCGTGACATGCAGGGACGCTACGTGATGCACTGCCACAACGTCGTGCATGAAGACCACGCGATGATGATCCGCTGGGACATCGGCACGCCGCCGTTCTCCTGATGGGCCTGCTTGTGATGGAGAGTCATTGCCGCACCGCTCGAACAACGAAGGATGGATCTGCATCATGAACAGGCGAAGCTTCTTCATGGGGGCTGCCGCAGCCGCTGTTACGCCGTTCGCCCTTGCGCGATCGGGCAACGCAGAAAAGCTCCCCCAGGACGGCGTGGCGTGGTTCACCGATGTCGAGGTGACCGCGCAGGACGGCCGGAGTTACAAATTCTACGACGACCTGCTGAGGGGCAAGATCGTACTCGTCAATTTCTTCTTCACCCGATGTGACGCGACCTGCCCGCTCGTGATGGAGAACCTTGCCGCCGTGCAGGAGCTTCTCGGCCCGCGCATCGGCAGGGACATCTTCATGTATTCGATCACCCTGCAACCCGAGATCGACACGCCGGAACTGCTGGCCGCCTACGCCAGGACCTACGACGCCGGGCCGGGCTGGTTGCTGCTGACCGGCAGATCGAACGATATCGAGCTGCTCCGCCACCGCCTGGGTTTTGTCGAGTTCGAATCCCGTCGAGGACGCAAACCCCGAGGCGCATATCGCCGCCATACGCATCGGCGACGTGCCGATGCACCGCTGGATCATGAGTCCCGCGTTGGTGGATCCGAAGGTGATCGTCGGCGCCGTGAAGCGGGCAACCCCGGAACACGTCTGGGCGTAGCCGAAACAGACCGCCGGAAGAGCAGGGCCGGGCGAGCGTCCCGGCCCCGCTCCGACGTCCGCCGCACTGAAAAGTGGAATGGCGGTCCTGCGCGACCAACCCTGCCGTCGCCCCCCTGCCGTCGCCCCCGCCGGCCCGCAATACAGCCGTTACACGACCCTGCCAGTGACATCTTTGCGCCGTGTTCCGCGCGGCATGGTAGAGAGCGGCAGGAGATCGCGTGGTGCATAGGCGATGGCGGGCGGCCAGGCAGAGAACACGATAGCGGCCACCGCCATGATCGGCCTTGTGACCCGCAGCGCAATTCCGCTCGTCCTGCTGCTCGGTGGCTGCAACCTTGGTCCCGACTACCAGCGGCCGGAGGTGGACATGCCGGTTGAGTTCCGTGCCACGCCGGCAACCGAGGCCGCCGCCTGGCCCTCCGAGGACTGGTGGCGCGGCTTCAGGTCGCGCGAGCTGAATGCGCTGATCGAGCAGGCGCGCGTGGAGAACCTCGACATCGCCGCCGCCATCGCGCGGGTCCGCCAGGCCGATGCCCAGGTGCGGATCGCCGGCGCGCCGCTGCTGCCCACGGTCGACGCGACCGGCAACGCCAGTTGGCAGCAGGTCGGCGCCACGAAGGGTTTCTCGGGCGTTACGCGCGGCGGCAGCACGACCTCGACGATCAACGTCCACAATTACAGCCTCACGCCCCTGAATGTCGCCTACGAGGTGGATTTCTGGGGGCTGAACCGCGCCGCCCAGCAGGCCGCCGCGTCCAGCGCCGTGTTCAGCCGGTTCGACCAGCAGGTGGTCGCGCTGACGGTGGTGACCAACGTCGCCAACACCTGGTTCACCGCGCTGGGGCTGGCCGACCGGCTGGTGGTCGCGCAGAACAACCTGGCGGATGCCGAGCACACGCTGGCGGTGATCCGCGGCCGGCTGGAGGCCGGCACGGCCAGCGCGCTCGACATCGCCCAGCAGGAGGCACTGGTGGCCGGCGAGCGGGCGGTGATCCCCGGCCTGCGCAACCAGCTCGAGCAGACGCTGATCGGCCTCGGCATCCTGGTGGGCCGTCCCCCGGAGGCGATCACGGTCCGGCCCGGTTCGCTCGATACATTGTCGCTGCCGCCGGTCTCGCCGGGTCTGCCATCCAGCCTGCTGGAGCGCCGCCCCGACGTGGCCGAGGCCGAGGCGCTGCTCGTGGCGCAGAACTTCGACATCAAGGTCGCGCGCGCGGCGTTCTTCCCCGCGGTCCAGCTCACCGGGTCCTACGGCTTTGCCAACGCCGCGTTGAACACGCTGTTCAGCCCGGGCGGCACGCTGGTGTCGCTCGCCGCCGGGTTCACCCAGCCGCTGTTCGATGGCGGCACGCTGCGCGGGCAGCTCGAACAGTCGAAGGGACGCTACGACGAACTGCTGGCCGACTACCGCAAGGCGGTGATCCAGGCGTTCACCGACGTCGAGAACGCGCTGACGGCATGGCGCTTCACCACCGAGCAGGAGGCGCTGCAGCGCCAGGCGGTGGCGACGGCGCAGCGGGCGGCCGATATCGCCCGCGCACAGATGATCGCCGGCACGGTCGACATCACCACCGTGCTGCAGGCGGAGACGACGCTGTTCAACGACCAGGACCTGCTGGCACAGGTCCGGCTGACGCGCTTCCAGGCGCTTCTGGCGCTTTACAAGGCGCTTGGCGGTGGCTGGGTTCAGCCGCCCGGACCGATCCCGGATCAGTTTCCCGGCCTGAAGCCGGGCATACTGCCCGGCGGCGTCGCGCTGCCGGTAGGAGGCAACGTCCGATGATGCATTGCGATCGTCCCGGAGTGTCACGATATCGGCCACCAATGGGACGGCCACCAATGGGACGACGACTGCCTCGAGGCACGCAATGGACTCCTCGACCCGCGAACCGGTCGACCTGCTGACGCGTCCCCGGTCCCGCCGGTGGCTGATGGTCGTGCTCTGCCTGCTGGTCGTGGCGGGCATCGGCTACGCGATCTGGTTCTGGCCCTCGGGCTCCGCCGGCCGGGCAGCCCGTGACCGCAACGCAAACCAGCCGATCCCGGTGCTGATCGCCACGGCCGAGCAGAAGGACGTGCCGATCTACCTGGAAGGCCTCGGCACGGTGCAGGCGTTCAATACCGTCACGGTCAAGGCGATGGTCGATGGCCCGCTGAACGCGGTGAACTTCACCGAGGGCCAGGACGTGAAGAAGGGCGACCTGCTCGCCCAGATCGATCCGCGCACCTACCAGGCCGCACTCGACCAGGCGAAAGGGAAGAAGGCGCAGGACGAGGCGCAGCTCGCCAACGCGCGGGTCGATCTGGCGCGTTACACGAAGCTGGTTGCGAACAATTACAGCTCGGCCCAGCAGGCCGACACGCAGAAGGCGCTGGTCGCACAGCTCGAGGCGCAGGTGACGCAGGACCAGGCGCAGATCGACACCGCCAGCACCCAGCTCAGCTACACACGGATCACCTCGCCGATCGATGGACGCACCGGCATGCGCCAGGTCGATGCCGGCAACATCGTGCACGCCGCGGATGCGACGGGGATGGTGGTGCTCACCCAGCTTCAGCCGATCTCGGTGGTGTTCACCCTGCCGCAGCAGTCGCTCGCCGCCGTGGCGAACGCGATGCGTGCCGGCACGCCCAAGGTGCTGGCCTATGCGCAGGGCGCCGCGGGCAGTCCCGCCGGCGTGCTGGATACCGGCACGCTCGCCGTGCTCGACAATCAGGTCGATCCCACGACGGGCACGATCAAGCTGAAGGCGACGTTCCCGAATTCCGGCGATCGGCTGTGGCCCGGCGCATTCGTCGGCGTGGAGTTGCAGGTGGACACGGCGAAGGACGCCGTGGTGGTTCCGCCGGCGGCGATGCAGCGCGGTCCGCGCGGCGCCTATGTCTACATCATCGCCCAGGACAACACGGCAAGCCGCCACAACGTCACCGTCGGCCACGAGGACGCGCAGGGCACCATCATCACCGAGGGCGTGAAGCCGGGCGACAAGGTGGTGATCGACGGCGCCTCGCGGCTGTCGGACGCCAGCAAGGTGACGATCGTTCAGCCGGCTGCGGCAGGCGCCGCGCCGACCGCCGCGCAGCCCGCCGCGCCGGGAACCAGGCGGCGGCAGTCGGGCGGGGCGGGATGATGCGGATCGACCCCTCCCCCCGGCCCCCTCCCGCAAGGGGAGGGGGAGTTCGGCCTCGCACGACTCCCCCTCCCCTTGCGGGAGGGGGCCGGGGGAGGGGTAACCCAAGGTGAACATCTCCGCACCGTTCATCGCCCGCCCCATCGCCACCTGGCTGCTGGCGATCGCGATCCTGCTGACCGGCGTTCTCGGCTACCGCGCCCTCCCCGTCTCCGCCCTGCCGGAGGTCGATTTTCCGACCGTCCAGGTGACCACGCAGCTGCCCGGCGCGAGCCCGGAAACCGTGGAGACGCTGATCACCGCCTCGCTCGAGCGGCAGTTCGGCCAGATCCCCGGGCTGGTCACGATGACCTCGCAGAGTTCGGAGGGCACCAGCCAGATCACGCTGCAGTTCAACCTCAACCGCAGCATGGACTCCGCCGCGCAGGACGTGCAGGCGGCGATCAACGCCGCGGCGGGCACGTTGCCGGCGAACCTTCCCTATCCGCCGGTCTACGCCAAGGTGAACCCGGCGGATGCGCCGATCCTCACCTTGGCGCTGACGTCGGACTCGATACCGATCGACATGATCAGCGACGCCGCCGACACGTTGTTGCAGCCGAAACTATCCGAGCTCGACGGCGTCGGCCGCGTCACGGTGCAGGGACGCCTGCGCCCGGCCGTGCGGGTGCGCGTCGATCCCGCGCGGCTCGCGGCCTACGGGCTGGCGATGGAGGACGTGCGCACCGCGGTCGCCAACGCCAACGTCAACGGCGCGAAGGGCGGCTTCGACGGGCCGCGGCTCGCGTTCGCGCTCGGCGCCAACGACCAGCTTGTCGACGCGGCGGCCTATCGCGACCTGGTCATCGCCTGGCGCAACAACGCGCCGGTGCGGCTGTCCGACGTCGGCAGCGTGGTCGCCGGCGTGGAGAACGACCGCGTCGCCGCCTGGTACAAGGACCAGCCCGCGGCCGTGCTCGACATCCAGCGCCAGCCGGGCGCCAACATCGTGCAGACCGTGCAGCTGGTGAAGGACGCGCTGCCGCGCCTGCAGAGCGCCATCCCGTCCGCCATCAAGCTCACCATCGTCACCGACCGCACCGAGACGATCCGCGCGTCGGTCCGCGACGTGCAGATCACGCTGATCATGTCGGTCGTGCTGGTGGTCGGCGTGATCTTCGTGTTCCTGCGCTCGCCGCGCGCCACGTTCATTCCCGCCGTCGCCCTGCCGCTGTCGCTGATCGGCACGTTCGGCGTGATGCAGCAGCTGGGCTACGCGCTGGACAATCTCTCGCTGATGGCGCTGACCATCGCCACCGGCTTCGTGGTGGACGATGCGATCGTGATGATCGAGAACGTCGTGCGCTACATCGAGCAGGGCATGCGCCCGCTGGAGGCCGCCTATCGCGGCGCGGCGCAGATCGGCTTCACCATCGTCTCGCTGACCGTCTCGCTGATCGCGGTGTTCATCCCGCTGCTGTTCATGACCGGCGTGGTGGGCCGGCTGTTCAAGGAGTTCGCCGTCACGCTGTCGGTCGCCGTGGTGGTCTCCGCGGTGATTTCGCTGACGCTCACGCCGATGATGTGCGGCCGCATCCTGCGCCCGGCGCGCGAGGAACGGCCGGGTCGCATCGCACGCATCAGCGAGGCCGGCTTCGACGTGATGCTCGCCGGATACCGGCGCAGCCTGCTCTGGACGTTCGGTCACCATCGCTTCGTGCTGATGGTCGCCGCCGCCACGCTGGCCGGCACGATCGGCCTCTATATCGTGGTGCCCAAGGGATTTCTGCCGCAGCAGGATACCGGCGTGCTGATCGCCGTGACCGAGGCGGCGCAGAGCGTGTCGATCCCGCGGCTGATCGATTTGCAGACACAGGTCGCGCAGATCGTCGAGCGCGACCCGGCGGTGACCGGCGTGGTGTCGTTCGTCGGCGCCGGCACGATCAACGCGACGCCCAACACCGGCCGGCTCACCATCGCGCTGAAGCCGATCGGCCAGCGCGATCCGGTTGCGGTGGTGATGGCGCGCATGCAGCAGGCGATCGCCGGCGTCGCGGGCATCACGGCGTTCTTCCAGCCGGTGCAGGACATCCAGATCGGCACGCGCATCAGCCGCACGCAGTTCCAGTACACGCTGATGGATACCGACCAGATGGAGCTGGCGCAGTGGGCGCCAAAGCTGCTGCGTGCGCTGGCGGCCGCGCCCGAGCTGATGAACGTCGCCACCGATCAGCAGAACAACGGATTTCGCACCTACATCAATGTCGATCGCGATGCGGCGATGCGGCTTGGCGTGTCGATGCAGGCGATCGAGGACACGCTGTACGACGCGTTCGGCCAGCGGCAGATCTCCACCATTTTCGGCCAGTCCAATCAGTACCGCGTGGTGCTGGAGGCCGATCAATCCTGGCAGGCCGATCCGAATTCGCTGCGCCTGCTGCGCGTGCCGGGAACCGGCGGCGCGCAGGTGCCGTTGTCCGGCATCGCCACGGTCACGCGCACCGTCGCACCGCTGGTGGCCACGCACCAGGCGCAGTTCCCCTCGGTGACGCTGAGCTTCGATCTGGCGCCAGGCTATGCGCTGGGCGATGCGGTCAAGGCGGTCGCCGCGGCCGAGCAGGCGATCGGCATGCCCGAGACAATATCGGGCAGCTATTCGGGCGATGCCGCGGAATTCCAGCAATCGCTCGCCGCGGAGCCCTGGCTGATCCTCGCCGCCGTCGTGGTGATCTACATCGTGCTGGGCGTGCTGTACGAAAGCTGGATCCATCCGGTCACCATCCTGTCGACGCTGCCGTCCGCCGGCATCGGCGCATTGCTGGCGCTGATGGTGTGCGGCACGGACCTCTCGCTGGTGGCGCTGGTCGGCATCGTGCTGCTGATGGGCATCGTGAAGAAGAACGCCATCATGATGGTGGACTTCGCCATCGAGGCGGAGCGAACGCGCGGCGTCACGCCGCAGGCGGCGATCCACGAGGCGTGCCTGCTGCGCTTCCGTCCGATCATGATGACGACCATGGCGGCGCTGCTCGGCGCGCTGCCGCTGGTGCTGGAACGCGGCGCAGGATCGGAGCTGCGCTGGCCGCTCGGCGTCACCATCGTCGGTGGGCTGCTGCTCAGCCAGTTCCTGACGCTGTACACGACGCCGGCGATCTACCTGGCCTTCGAGCGGCTGCGCCTGCGCCTCGCGCGGCCGGGCGCCCAACCGGCACCGGCGGAATGATACCCCCTGCCGTCTGCGGGAGGGCGTTGGGGCAGGCCATTCGGGTGCAGCAGAAGCGCTCGGGGTTTCACCCCGAACCCCACCAGAGGCTCTGCCTCTGGACTCCGCCAAGGGCGGAGCCCTTGGAACCCGTCACTTCAGTATGGGATTCCAAAGGCTTCGCCTTTGGTGGGGGTCCCGGGGGCAAAGCCCCTGGGCGGGTGCCCTGGGGATTCGGCGGAGGGGAACGCGACCGGAATGCCCTCCCCCCAACCCCCTCCCGCAAGGGGCGAATCATACTCCGGGCTGCGCTTATCCTGACGCGTACGGGGTTAAGCCCGGCCGTGACGGGCATGGGCGTGTAGGATGGGCTTTTCCGCCCCCTTCATCGCCCGCCCGATCGCGACGATCCTGCTGTCGCTCGGCCTGCTGCTCGCGGGGATCGTCGCCTATCGCTTCCTGCCGATCTCGGCGCTGCCCAGTGTCGACATCCCCACCATCGTGGTGATCGCCGCGCGCCCCGGCGCGGATCCCGAGATCATGGCGAATTCGGTCGCCGCGCCATTGGAACGCCGCCTTGGCGAAATCTCCGGCGTGACCGAGATCACCTCCACCAGTTCGATCGGCAACACCTCGGTGGTCGTGCAGTTCGACATCGACCGCGACATCAACGGCGCCGCGCGCGACGTGCAGGCCGCGATCAATGCCGCGATCACCGACCTGCCGTCCGATCTCCCGACGCGCCCGTACTATCGAAAATTCAACCCGGCCGATGCGCCGATCATGACGCTGGCGCTGTCGTCCGACACGCTCACCACCG
Organism: uncultured Alphaproteobacteria bacterium; assembly: GCA_963739725.1. Taxonomy (GTDB): domain Bacteria; phylum Pseudomonadota; class Alphaproteobacteria; order Acetobacterales; family Acetobacteraceae; genus JAMXLO01. The sequence continues at coordinate 66,008 of CAVUBS010000026.1, forward strand.
CGCAGATCTACGACGCCGCCGACAGCATCCTGGCGCAGCGGCTCGTCGCAGTCGGAAGGCGTGTCGCAGGTCACGGTGAACGGCGCGGAAAAACCCGCCGTGCGCGTGCGGCTCGATCCGGTTCGCCTGGCGGCGGCGGGCCTTTCAGGCGAGGACGTCTTCAACGCGATCCGCGGCACCAATGTGCTGCAGCCGACCGGCGCGTTCCAGGGCCCGGTCCGCGCCGAGTCGATCGGCATCAACGGCCAGCTGTCGCAGGCGTCGGACTATGCGCCGCTGGTGATCAAGGCCGGCAACGGCGCGATCCTGCGCCTGTCCGATGTTGCCACCGTGGTCGACGGCGTCGCCAACACGCGGCTCGCCGCATGGAACGGCAAGCAGCCGGCGATCCTGCTGAACATCACCAAGGAGTCGGGCGCCAACGTCATCGAGACGGCCGACCGCATCAAGCAGTTGCTGCCGCAGCTCATGGAATGGCTGCCCGCCAACATCCAGCTGACGGTGATCGCCGACCGCACCACGACGATCCGCGCCAGCGTGGCCGATGTTCAGTACACGCTGCTGGTCACCATCGCGCTCGTGCTGCTGGTCGTGCTGGTATTCATGCGCCGGCTGATGCCCACGCTCGCCGCGGCCGTCACCGTGCCGCTGTCGATCTGCGGCACGCTCGCCGGCATGTGGTTCCTCGGCTATTCGCTCGACAACTTTTCGCTCATGGCGCTGACGATCTCGGTCGGCTTCGTGGTCGACGATGCCATCGTGATGATCGAGAACATCGTCCGCCACCGCGAACGCGGCGCAGACCCGCTGCGCGCCGCGCTGATCGGATCGCGGCAGATCGGCTTCACGGTGATGTCGATCAGCATCTCGCTCGTCGCGGTGTTCATCCCGCTGATCTTCATGGGCGGCATCATGGGCCGGCTGTTCCATGAATTCGCCATGACCATGACCATCGCGATCGCGGTCTCGGCCGTCGTGTCGCTGACGCTGACGCCGATGATCTGCGGCCAGTACATGCGCGCCGAGGCGAAGGCCGCGCCGCATGGCCGGCTGGCCGGACGCCTGGACCGTGCCCTGGAACGCAGCTTCGACGCCGTGCAGCGCTTCTATGCGCGCACGCTCGGCTGGGCGCTCGACCACCACGTGTTCATGCTGCTGGTGACGCTCGCCACCATCGTGCTGACCGTGCGGCTCTACATCGTGCTGCCGAAGGGTTTTCTACCACTGCAGGACACCGGAATTCTGATCGGCTCCACACTCGCCTCGCCCGACGTTTCATTCCAGGCGATGGAGGACCGCCAGCGCGAAGTGGTGGATGTGGTGCTGGCCGATCCCGCCGTGGCGAGCGTCGGCTCCACCGTCGGCGTGTCAAACGGCTGGAGCTCGATCAATCGCGGCAGCCTCACCGTCAGTCTCAAGCCGCTGTCGGAACGCGGCATATCGTCCGAGGCGGTGATTGCGCGGCTGCGCGAACCGTTGGAAAAGCTCGGCGGCGTGCAGACGACCCTGTTCTCGGCACAGGATCTGCGCGGCGGCGGGCGGCAGGGCGGCGCGCAGTACCAGTACGCGATGGTGACGCAGGACATCAACGCACTGCGCCGCTGGGCGATCGCGTTGGAGGATAAGCTGAGGGCGACGCCCGGCATCGTGGACGTCACCTCCGATCAGGACCGCGCGGGACCGCAGGTGAATGTGGTGATCGACCGCGACGCCGCCGCGCGGCTTGGCGTCAGCACCTCGGCGATCGACGATGCGCTGAACAATGCGTATTCGCAGCGGCAGATCTCGACGATCTACGCCCAGCGCAACCAGTACAAGGTGGTGCTGGAGATCGACCCGCGCCTGCAGACCGATCCGTCGCTGCTCGACCGCATCTATGTCGGCGCAACGGGCGGCAAGCAGATCCCCTTGTCCACCGTCGCGCATTTCGAGCGTGGCACCGCACCGCTCGCGGTGCGTCATCAGGGGCAGTTCCCGGCCGCCACGCTCAGCTTCAACCTGGCGCCCGGCATGGCGCTCGGCGACGCCGAGGCGGCGGTGGACAACGCGTCACGGGAGTTGCGGCTGCCGGAGGATGTGCACACCGAATTCGCCGGCAACGCGCGATACATGCAGCAATCGCTGGCGACCCAGCCGCTGCTGATCGGCGCTGCGCTGATCTCGATCTACATCGTGCTCGGCGTGCTGTACGAGAGCCTGCTGCATCCGCTGACCATCATATCCACGCTGCCATCGGCCGGGCTCGGCGCGCTGCTGGCGTTGCTGGTCACCGGCAACGAGCTGTCGATCATGGGTTTGATCGGCATCATCCTGCTGATGGGCATCGTGAAGAAGAACGCGATCATGCTGGTGGATTTCGCACTCGAGGCGGAACGGCAGCGCGGGCTATCGCCGGCGCGGGCGATCCGCGAGGCCTGCCTGGAGCGCTTCCGCCCGATCATGATGACGACGCTGGCAGCTTTGCTGGGAGCACTGCCGCTGGCCCTCGCCTTCGGCACCGGCGCAGAACTGAGGCAGCCACTGGGGATTTCCATCGTCGGTGGTCTGATCGTGTCGCAGATACTGACGCTGTACACGACCCCGGTGGTCTACCTCGCGCTGGAGCGGCTGGCCGGTCAGCGGCCGCCGATTGCAGTGCCCACACCGGCAGAGTGAGCCTTGCTCCACCGTCATGGTGGGGCGCGGCCGATGCGCCGCTTTGGGTACTTATACCAGCGGCCCGAACTGATGACCTTCTATCGCCACGCGTCCCTCCGTCATGGCCGGGCTTGTTCCGGCCATGCCCCATACGCGTCAGGATAACGGTGCGGCTGGAGAAAAGAAGTCCGCAATCGAGGGTAGGAAATGCGCTCGGGGTTTCACCCCGAACCCCACCAGAGGCGCTGCCTCTGGACTCCGCCAAGGGACGAGCCCTTGGAACCCGTTACTTCAGAATCGGATCCCAAAGGCTCCGCCTTTGGTGGGGGTCCCGGGGGCAACGCCACCGGGCGGGTTTCAGGGCAGAGCCCTGAGTGCTTCACCTTCATCCGGTTGACCCGGGAATTCGGCGGAGGGGAATGCGGCACAAATGCAAATGTCGTAACCACCTGACCGCAACGTCTTGCAATGGTACGACCCCTCCCCCCAACCCCCTCCCGCAAGGGGAGGGGGAAAATCACACTCCGGGCTGCGCTTATCCTGACGCGTATGGGGCCTGTCGCGGCCACGACGGGTGACAGCAGCGAGGGAGAGTCACCGGAAACGGCGTTTGGTATTATTCAAAAGCGAATCCTAAGCAGCATGCGGGTTGGCGTGACCGCGCTGGCGCCGCTTCTGCGCGGGTCCGTGGTTCTCCAGGTTCAGCGCCGAGTTGATCAGCGCCAGGTGAGAAAATGCCTGTGGGAAATTGCCGAGCTGGCGGCGGTCGCGCGGATCGTACTCCTCGGCCAGCAGACCGACATCGTTGCACAGACCAAGCAGGCGCTCGAACAGGGCACAGGCCTCCTCGCGCCGTCCCAGCAGCACCAGGTTATCGACCAGCCAGAAGCTGCACGCGAGGAACACGCCCTCGCCCGGCGGCAGGCCGTCGACACCTTCATGCGTGCGATACCGCATCACCAGTCCATCGACGGTCAGCTCGCGCTGGATCGCCGCGACGGTGCCGACGATGCGCGGATCATCGGCGGGCAGGAAACCGACGATGGGCAGCAGCAGCAGGCTCGCATCGAGTGCCGTGGCGCCATAGTACTGCACGAAGCTGCCTTTGTCGGCGTTGAACCCTTCGCGGCAGACCGAGTCATGGATCCGCTGGCGCAGCAAACGCCATTCATCGAGCTTCGCCGGGAGATGAAACTCCTCCGCGCCGCGGATCGCCCGATCCATCGCCACCCACGCCATCGCCTTGGAGAAGACGAAGTGCTGTGGGCCGCCTCGCACCTCCCAGATGCTCTCGTCCGGCTGTTCCCAGGTTTCCGCCAGATGCCCGATCAGCGCCCGCTGGATGTTCCAGCTCGTGCCCGGGCGCGCCAGGCCGTAGTGCATCTCCTGGTACATCGCATCCATCAGCTCGCCGTAGACGTCGAGCTGCAGCTGCGCGCTCGCGGCATTGCCGATCCGCACCGGACGCGCACCGCCATAGCCGGCAAGCCAGGGCACTTCCCATTCCATCAGCCAGCGCTCGCCCGCCAGGCCATACAGCGTCTGCACCTGCGAGGGCGTGCCGGCCACGCTGCGGCGCAGCCAGGTGCCCCACGCGCGCGCCTCGTCGCTGTAGCCGGCGTGCGCCAGCGCGAGCAGGGTCAGCGTGGCGTCGCGCAGCCAGCAATAGCGGTAGTCCCAGTTGCGCTCGCCGCCGGGCAGCTCCGGCAGCGACGTGGTCGGCGCGGCGACAATGCCGCCGGTCGGCTGATAGGTCAGCGCCTTCAGCGTCAGCAGCGATCGCTGCACCTGCTCGCGCCATTCGCCGCGATAGGTGCATTTGGCCGACCACGCGCCCCACTCCGCCTCGGCCTCGGCCAGCGCCGCGTCGGCGTTCGGAACCGTCGGATCCGGCGCATGCGACGGTCCGTGCGACAGCACGAACGGCACGCGCTGGCCGGCCGCGACGTTGAATTCCGCGATCGTGGTGAGGCGGTGGCCATGCAGGGGAACGGCACTGGCCAGCAGCACAAGGTCGGGCCCGGCGATGGCGCGCAGGCCGGTGCGGTGCTGCAGCTGCGTCACCCACGGCACCGCCGAGCCGTAATCGAACCGCAGCGCGAGATCGAGCCGCATCGCGACCTGCCCGCTGCGTCCCTCGACGATGCGCACCACCGAGGAGTTGCCGGAGGTGGCGGTCATGAAGTCGATCAGCGCGACGCTGCCGTCCTGCGTGTCGAACACCGTCTCGAGGACCATCGTGCCGGGCCGGTATTGCCGGGTGACCTGCAACGGCGTGCCTTGCGGCGCGATCCGCCAGCGCCCGTTGTCCGCCGTGCCGACGATTGCGGCGAAGCAGGCGGGGCTGTCGAAGCGCGGCCAGCACAGCCAGTCGATCGAGCCGTCGCGGCTGACCAGCGCGGCGCTGCGGCAATCGCCGATCAGCGCGTAGTCCTCGATCGGCGCCGTGTGCGGGGCGGCCTCCGGCGCCGGCCGCCGCTGCCGGGGGTTGTGCCGGACCTGCTCGGGCGGCGCGCTGCCTGGCGGGCTCGCCATCAGCTCGCGCGCCCCCAGACGCGGCCCTGGGCGGTCGTGCAGTAGCACGAGGACCCCGACCCGACCGGGCGCTGCATCGGGCAGACCGTGCCGCCGGCATAGCAGGCCTGGCCGGACGGACCGCCGGGCCCCGGCGCATAGGACGCTGGCGGCGGATAGTATCCCGGCGGCGGCGGATAGTAGGGCGGCGGGTAGTAGGGCGGCGGCGGGTAGTACGCCGGCGGCGGATAATAGGCCGGCGGACCGAAGTAGAGCGGGAAGCCGAACCCGACAAAGACGCGGGCATGTGCCGGCCCGGACACCGCCAGGGCGGCGAAAACCAGGGCGGCGAACCCGCCCAGGGCCAGTGCACGGCGGAGATTGCTGGGAAACACTCGGGTCATTCTATAGAGCCTCGCAGCGCATTGTATGCTAAGCTGGTGTATGGTCGGGATAGGCCCCAATTATATCGCGCGGTGCGCCACCCGCACAGCGGCGCGCACCCAAGGACTGCCGAACTTGACATTGAACCTTATCCTCCTGATACCCCGGTCGTTACGCGGGGCGGCGTCATGCAGCCTGAACGCGGGTGCCGCGGCGCAATGTCGCGAACAGCCAGCCGACTGGACATGAGTTGAACGATAGCACAACCGTCCCCACGGAACCGACCGACCACGCGCCGATCGAGCCCGTTCCGATCGAACCGGCGCCGATAGAGCCCGTGTCAATCGAGCCCGTGCGACGACCGGCCCGGAGCCGTCGCGCACGACGTTCGCCGACCTTGGCCTGTCCGAGGCCGTGCTGCGCGCCATCGCCGAGATGGGCTATCGCCATCCGACGCCGATCCAGGAGCAGGCGATCCCCACCGTCCTGATGGGACGCGACGTGCTCGGCACGGCACAGACCGGCACCGGCAAGACCGCCGGCTTCACCCTGCCGATGCTCGACATCCTGACCGGCTCGCGCGCGCGGGCACGCATGCCGCGCAGCCTGATCCTCGAGCCGACGCGCGAGCTTGCGCTGCAGGTGGCCGAGAACTTCGTCCAATACGGCAAATATCTGAAGCTGACGCACGCGCTGATCATCGGCGGCGAGAGCATGTCCGACCAGAAGGACGTGCTGATGCGCGGGGTCGATGTGCTGATCGCCACGCCCGGCCGGCTGATCGACATGTTCGAGCGCGGCACGATCCTGCTGTCGGATGTGAAGACGCTGGTGATCGACGAAGCCGACCGCATGCTCGATATGGGCTTCATTCCCGACGTCGAGCGCATCGTGTCGCTGCTGCCGCGCAATCGGCAGACGCTGTTCTTCAGCGCGACGCTGTTCCCGGAAATCCGCCGGCTGGCCGATGCCTTCCTGCAGAATCCCGAAGGAGATCGTCGTCTCGCGCCCGGCCTCGGTGGCGACCACGATCGTCGAGGGACTGGCCCTGGTGGCGGAGCACGACAAGCGCGAGGCGCTGCGCCGGCTGATCCGCACCCAGAAGGTGCAGAACGCGCTGATCTTCTGCAATCGCAAGAGCGACGTCGATATCCTGTGCAAGTCGCTGACGCGGCATAAGTTCGACGTGGGCGCGCTGCACGGCGACATGGCGCAGACCGTGCGCTTCGCGACGCTGGAGAAGTTCAAGGCGAACGAACTGCGGCTGCTGGTGTGCAGCGACGTCGCCGCGCGCGGGCTCGACATCGGCGGGCTGTCGCACGTGTTCAACTTCGACGTGCCGATCCATGCCGAGGACTATGTGCATCGCATCGGCCGGACCGGACGGGCGGGTCTGGAGGGGCACGCGTTCACCATCGCGATGCCGGAGGACCGCGCCGCACGTCGAGGCGATCGAGAAGCTGATCGGCCATCCGATTCCGCCGTTCAATGTCGAGGGTCTCGATCCGATCGACTGGGCGGAGGACGATGGACGCCGCCGGCGCGGTCGCGGACGGACGGCGGCCCGGCCCAAGGCGGCAGCGCGCGAAAAGCCGCCGCCACGCGAGAAGGCGGCGCGCGGGAAGCCGGTCCGCGAGAAGCCTGCTTCCGAGAAACCCGTTCGCGAGAAGCCGGCGCCGCAGCCCCGCGCGGCGAAACCGAGGCCCGAATCCCCGCGCGAACGCGCCGCCGCCGCGAGAAGCGCCGCGCCGCGAGCCGAGACGGCGGGACAACGATCTGGGTCCCGCGGTCACCGGCTTCGGCGATGAGATGCCGGCCTTCATGTTGCTGCGCCGGCGACCAGCGCGCCGGTCGCGGTCAGCCCGTCCATCGAGGAAGCCGAGAGCGAGGCATGAACGACGCACCTGTTCGACACAAGAGCCACTTCACCGCATTCAAATGGGACGATGCGCTGCGCCTCGATGAGCAACTGGCCGAGGAAGAGCGCGCGATCCGCGACGCGGCGCACGAGTACTGCCAGGAGAAGCTGTTCCCGCGCGTGATCGAGGCGAACCGGCACGAAAGGTTCGACCGCGAGATCATGAACGAGATGGGCGAGATGGGGTTCCTCGGCGCCACGCTGGAAGGCTATGGCTGCGCCGGCGTGAACTACGTCAGCTACGGGCTGATCGCGCGCGAGGTGGAGCGGGTGGATTCCGGATACCGCTCGGCATTTTCCGTGCAGTCCTCGCTGGTGATGTATCCGATCTGGGATTTCGGTTCCGAGGCGCAGAAGGAAAAGTATCTGCCGAAGCTGCGCAGCGGCGAGTGGGTCGGCTGCTTCGGTTTGACGGAACCCGACGCCGGGTCCGACCCCGCCTCGATGCGCACGCGGGCGAAGCGCGTCGATGGCGGCTACGTGCTGAACGGATCGAAGACCTGGATCACCAACGCGCCGATCGCCGATGTGCTGGTGGTGTGGGCGAAGGACGATGCCGGCGACATTCGCGGGTTCATCCTGGAGAAGGGGATGAAGGGGCTGAGCGCGCCGAAGATCGAGGGAAAATTCTCGCTGCGCGCGTCGGTCACCGGCATGATCATGATGGACAACGTGACGGTCCCCGAGGACGCGATGCTGCCGGCGGTGAAGGGCCTGCGCGGGCCGTTCTCGTGTTTGAACAACGCGCGCTATGGCATTGCCTGGGGCGCACTGGGTGCCGCGGAATTCTGCTGGCAGGCGGCGCGCGACTACACGCTGCAGCGCATCATGTTCGGCCGGCCGCTGGCGGCGACGCAGCTTATTCAGAAGAAGCTGGTCGATATGCAGACCGAGATCACGCTTGGTCTGCAATCGGTGCTGCGGCTGGGGCGGCTGATCGATGCGGACAATGCCGCGCCGGAGATGATCAGCCTGCTGAAGCGCAACAACTGCGGCAAGGCGCTGGCGATCGCACGCGAGGCGCGCGACATGCACGGCGGCAACGGCGTGTCCGACGAGTACCACGTGATCCGCCATGTGATGAACCTGGAAGCGGTCAACACGTATGAGGGCACGCACGACGTGCATGCCCTGATCCTGGGCCGCGCGCAGACCGGCCTGTCGGCCTTCGGCGGCTGAACGCGAAAGCCGGACCCCTCCGCCCAACCCCCTCCCGCAAGGGGAGGGGGAGTTTGGTCTCCATGGCTCCCCCTCCCCTTGCGGGAGGGGGTTGGGGGGAGGGGTCTGCCACTGCACTCCCCGATCCGGGCGCCGCGCATGTCGAACCGCCCTGCCCGCATTTCGGCACGTGCGGCGGCTGCGTGCTGCAGCACTGGCATGACGATGCCTATATCGCCTGGAAGTCGGACCTCCTGACGACAGCGCTGCGCCGCGGCGGATACCCCGATGCCGTCATCGCGGCGCCTGTCCGCACCGGTCCCGGAGAACGTCGGCGTATGGACCTCGCCGCACGGCGCGCAGGCGGCAAAATCGTGCTCGGCCTGCACAGGCTGCGCAGCACGGAGGTGGTCGACGTCACCGAATGTCACGTGCTGCATCCCGCACTGATGGCGCTGATCCCTCCCTTGTGCACGCTGCTATCGCGGCTTCGGGCTTTCCGGCGCGAGGGTTCGGTGATCGCAAACCTGCTGCACAGCGGTCCCGATGTGCTGCTCCGCACCGATGCAGCGTTGCACCTCGAAGACCGCGTCGCGCTGACCGAGTTCGCGCGGGCGCACGCCCTGCCGCGCATCGCGTGGGCGCGTAACAACGACGAGCCGGAGCCGGTTGCCATCTTACGGCCCCCAATCACGATGCTCTCCGGCGTCAGCATCACGCCCCCACCCGGCGCGTTCCTGCAGGCCTCGGCATCAGGCGAGGCCGCAATCATCACCGCCGTTGTCGACGCAATTCCCGCCAAGGGGCGCATCGCCGAACTGTTTGCCGGTTGCGGCACAATCAGCTTCGCGCTGGCACAGCGGACACGCGTGACGGCATGGGAAGGTGACCCTGCCGCCGTATCCGCGCTGCGCGCCGCGGCCAACCAGGCCGGTCTGTCGGGACGCGTCACGGTGACGCAGCGCGATCTGGCGCGCCAGCCACTCCAAGCAAAGGAACTGGCAGGATTCGCGGCCGTGGTGCTGGACCCGCCATTCGCCGGAGCCGCTGCACAGGTCGCGGAGATCGCAACGGCGACCGTGCCAAGCGTCATCTATGTGAGCTGCAACCCGGCCACTCTCGCACGCGATGCCAGGCTGCTGTCGCAGGCCGGTTACCGCCTGGCAGCGGCCACGCCGATCGATCAGTTTCTCTGGTCTGCCCGGTTGGAAAGCGTGTGCGTCTTCAATCGCTAAACGTGGAAGCTCTCGCCGCAGCCGCAGCGGCCTTTCTCGTTCGGATTGGTGAACGTGAAGCCCGAGGTCAGCGCCTTCGTCTCGTAGTCCATCACCGTCCCGATCAGGAACAGGCTTGCCTTGCGGTCAACCAGAACGGTCAGGTCCTTGTCCTTCACGACCTCGTCCGTTGGCGCCGGTGCGTCGGTCCAGCTCATGTCGTACGACATGCCGGAACAGCCCTTGGTTTTGACGCCAATGCGCAGCAGCTTGCCCTGTTCGCCCCCCGCCGCGCCCTGGGCATAGAGCGAACGCAGGCGCTCAGCCGCGGCATCGGTGAGCGTCATCAGCGGCGGCAGCGCGCGGGGCTTGCGGGGTGTGGCTATCGTTGTCGTGCTCATGGCTTGCTCGATATCGTTGTCGATCAGAACATATTCAACTGCAGGCGCGCTTCTTCGGTCATACGGCTCGGGTCCCAGGGCGGATCCCAGACGGTCTCCACGTCGCAGGACGTGACGCCGGCCACCGACATGACGGAACTGTGCACCTGCTCCGGCAGTTCCTGCGCGGACGGGCAGGCCGGCGCGGTCAGCGTCATCTCGACCTTCACCGCGCCGTCGTCGGCGATGTCGATCGTGTAGATCAGCCCAAGCTCGTAGATGTTCACCGGGATCTCCGGATCGTACACCTCGGCGATCGCGGCGATGATCGCGTCCTCGGTGGGCTTCGGTTCCGGCTGCGTCGCGCCGTCCGGTGTCCAGGCCGCATGTGTCTGGCTCACGTCATTCACTGCTCGCCTCCTTGCCCCCGTCCATCGCGGCGACCAATGCGTGCCACGCCAGCGTCGCACACTTCACCCGCGAGGGATATTCGTGCACCCCCGCCAGCGGCTCCAGACGTTCCATCGGTTCGGCCAATGCAGCGTCACACTGCGGGCATTTGCCGGTGCGCGCCAGTTCGCGGAATGCATCGAACAGCGCGTGCGTGTCGGCCTTGCTGCGGCCGATGACGGTCTCGGCCATCAGATCGGCGGAGGCGACGCTGATCGCACAGCCGCGCGCCTGAAAGCCGGTGTCCGCGATCGTGCCGTCGGGGGCGTATTTCACCCACACCTCGATGCGGTCGCCGCACATCGGGTTGTCGCCTTTGGCAGTGGCGTCGAAGCTTTCCAGACGCCGCGCGTGGCGGGGACGCCGGCCGTGGTCCAGGATCACTTCCTGATACAGATCGCGCAGGTCGTCGAACGTGTCGGATGTCATTTGAAGAACTCCCGCACGCGGGTGAGCGTGTCGGCCAGAAAGTCGATCTCCTCAAGCGTCGTATAGATCGCGAAGCTGGCGCGCGCCGTGCTCTCCAGCCCGAACCGGTGCATCAGCGGTTCGGCACAGTGATGCCCGGCACGCACCGCGATGCCCTGGCGATCGAGCAGCGTCGCCACGTCGTGCGCATGCGCGCGGTCGAGTGCGAACGACACCACGCCGCCACGGTCCTGCGCGCGGCCGAGGATGCGGATGCCCTCGATCGCGCCGAGCCGTGCCAGGGCGTGATCGATCAGCGCGGTCTCGTGCGCGGCGATCGCGTCGTAGCCGACCTGTTGCACGTAATCGATCGCCGCCTTCAGGCCGATGCCTTCAAGGATCGGCGGCGTGCCGGCCTCGAACTTGTGCGGCACCTGCGCCCAGGTGGAGCGCTCGTAGGAAACCGAGGAAATCATCTCGCCGCCACCGAGGAACGGCGGCATTGCATCCAAAAGTTCGCGACGGCCCCACAGCACACCAATGCCGGTCGGGCCGTACAGCTTGTGGCCGGTGAACGCATAGAAGTCGCAGCCCAGCGCCTGAACGTCGACGGCCCGGTGCACCACCGCCTGCGCGCCGTCGAACAGCACCTTCGCGCCGTGCGCGTGCGCAATCCGCACGATGCGTTCCGCCGGCGTGTAGGTGCCGAGCACGTTCGACATGTGGGTGATCGAAACCAGCCCCACCTTGCCGTCGGCCAGCAGCGCCTCGAACGCGTCCATGTCGAGTTCGCCGGCATCGGTGATCGGCGCCACGCGCAGCTCGATCCCCCGTTCGTCGCGCAACATCTGCCAGGGAACGATGTTGGAGTGGTGCTCCATGCCCGAGATCAGCACCGCCTGCCCCGGCTTCAGCACGCCGCGGCCGTAGCTGTGCGCCATCAGGTTGAGCGATTCGGTGATGTTGCGCGTGAAGACGATCTCGTGCCGATCCGGCGCATTCAGCAGCGCGGCCACCGCGTCGCGCGCCGCCTCATAGGCATCGGTGGTGCGCTCGCTCATCCAGTGCAGGCCGCGGTGAACGTTGGCGTATTGCGTTTCCATCGCCTCGCGCATCGCGTCGATCACCACGCGCGGCTTCTGCGCTGACGCGGCACTGTCGAGGAACACCAAATCCTTGCCGCGGATCTTCTGGCGCAGGATCGGAAAGTCTTCGCGGATGCGCGCGACGTCCAGAATGGCGGGGCGGCCCAGATGGATTTTAGACTCGACGTTCATGCAGCCTGTCTCTCCCACCAGTTCTCCACCGCGTGCTCCAGCACCGCGCGGACGCCTTCGTGCGTCACCGCATCAAGCGATTCGGCGAGGAATGCATGCACCAGAATCGAACGCGCCTCTGCATCGGGAATGCCGCGGCTGCGCAGATAGAACAGCTGATCGGCATCCAGCTCGCCCACCGTCGCACCGTGGCTGCACTTCACATCGTCGGCGAAAATCTCGAGTTCCGGCTTGGTGTCGATCTCGGCATCGGGCGACAGCAGCAGCGCCTGGTTCATCTGGTAGCCGTCGGTCTTCTGCGCCGCGCGCGCGACCTCGATGCGCCCCTGGAACACGCCCTGCGAGTGTCCCGCCAGCACGTTCTTCACGGTCTGCCGCGAGATGCAGGACGGCGCGTCGTGCTTCACCACGGTGGTGAAATCGGCATGCTGCACGCCGCCGAGCAACTGCGCGCCGTTGAGATGCGTGGTGCCCTTCGCGCCGATCAGCCGCGCGTGCACCTCGGTGCGGGCGACGCGTGCCCCCAGGTTCAAAGCGAAGCTGTCATAGGTGCCGCGTGCGGCGATCTCCACATAGACCGTCGAAAGATGAAAGGCCGTCTGCGATTCGTCCTGCAGCCGAACATGCGTCAAGATCGCGTCCTCGCCGACATGCACTTCGGTGACCGGATTGTGCAGATAGGCACCCTCGCCCAGCGAGATTTCAAGGACGGTGAGCTTGGCGCCGGCACCAAGCCGGATCGCATGACGCGGATGGAACGCGACGGGTGCGCCCGGTGTGTCCATCGCGAGGCTGACAAGAAGCAGAAACCCTGCATCCACGCCATCGGCGACCGCAAGCGTCGCGCCGTCTTCAGCGAGCATGGTGTTGAGCGCCACCATCGGTTCGCTGTCCGGACGCGCGAGCGTGCCAAACGCCGGATCATCGGCGAAGCGGGTGAACCGCAGTGCCGCCGGGCAGCGCGGACAGCTCCGAACGGAAGCGGCCATCGACGAAGACGATGCGTGGCGCATCGATCCGCGGCAGGCGCGCGAGCAACGTGCTGTCGTCGCCGACCAGGCTCATCGGCGCGTGGAACGCCGCCTCGGCGACGGGCCGCAGGCTGGTGTATTTCCATGCCTCTACGCGTCGGCCGGAGGTACCGCCTGGCAGCCCCGCCTGGCGGAATGCCTCTGCTGCCGCAAGTCGCAGTCCGGGGTCGCCGGGCAGACGCGCGCGCAGCCCTTCGAAGCGGGCGAGGAAACCGGCGGCGCCAGTTTGAACGGTCGGTCACGCTGCCTCCGCGACCATGCCGGCGTAGCCCTTGGCTTCCAGCTCGTGCGCCAGTTCCGGACCACCGGAACGAACGATCCGCCCGCCGGCCAGAACATGAACGCGGTCCGGCACGATGTGTTCGAGCAGACGCTGATAGTGCGTGATCACCAGCGTGGAAAAATCCGGCCCACGCAGCGCGTTCACGCCGTCCGCGACGATCTTCAGCGCGTCGATGTCGAGCCCGCTGTCGGTCTCGTCGAGGATCGCGAGCCTCGGCCGCAGGATCGCCATCTGCAGCACCTCGTTGCGCTTCTTCTCGCCGCCGGAGAAGCCCACGTTGACGTTCCGCCGCAGCATGTCGTCCGGCATCGCCAGCCGCTTGGTCTCGGCGCGCGCCATCTTCAGGAACTGCACCGCGTCCAGCTCGCTTTCGCCGCGCGAACGGCGCAGCGCGTTCAGCGCGGTGCGCAGGAAGTTGGCATTGCCCACGCCGGGCAGTTCGACCGGATACTGGAACGCCAGGAACACGCCGGCGGCGGCACGTTCCTCGGGCGCCATCGCCAGCAGGTCATGCCGTCGAACGTCACCGACCCGCCGGTGACCACATAGTCGTCGCGGCCCGACAGCACATAGGCGAGCGTCGATTTGCCGGAGCCGTTCGGCCCCATGATCGCGTGCACCTCGCCCTGCGGCACCGTGAGATCGATGCCATGCAGGATCGGCTTGTCGTCGATCGCGGCACAAAGACCGCGAATTTCCAGCATAACGATGCGTCCCTTAACCCACGGAGCCTTCCAGACTGACCGCCAGCAGCTTCTGCGCCTCGACGGCGAACTCCATCGGCAGCTCCTTCAGGACCTCCTTGCAGAATCCGTTGACGATCAAATTCACCGCATCTTCTTCCGACAGCCCGCGCTGGCGGCAATAGAACAGCTGATCGTCGGCGATCTTCGACGTGGTCGCCTCGTGCTCGACCTTCGCCGTCGGATTGCGGCTTTCGATGTACGGCACGGTGTGCGCGCCGCAGCAGTCACCGATCAGCAGCGAGTCGCACTGCGTGTGGTTGCGCGCGCCCGCGGCCTGCGGCAGCACGCGCACCAAACCGCGATAGGTGTTGTTGGAGCGGCCGGCGCTGATCCCCTTGGAGACGATCGTGCTCTTGGTCCGCTTGCCGATATGGATCATCTTGGTCCCGGTGTCGGCCTGCTGGCAGTTGTTGGTCACCGCCACCGAGTAGAACTCGCCCACGCTGTCGTCGCCCAGCAGCACGCAGGACGGATACTTCCAGGTGATCGCCGATCCGGTTTCCACCTGGGTCCAGGAGATCTTGCTCCGCGCGCCACGACACGCACCGCGCTTGGTGACGAAGTTGTAGATGCCGCCGCGGCCTTCCGCGTCGCCGGGGTACCAGTTCTGCACCGTGCTGTACTTGATCTGCGCGTCGTCGTGCGTGACCAGTTCGACGACCGCGGCGTGCAGCTGATTTTCGTCGCGCATCGGCGCGGTGCAGCCTTCCAGATAGCTGACATAGGCTGCCGGCCTCGGCGATGATCAGCGTGCGCTCGAACTGGCCGGTGCTGCGCGCATTGATGCGGAAGTAGGTGGACAGCTCCATCGGGCAGCGCACGCCCTTCGGGATGTAGACGAAGCTGCCGTCGGTGAAGACGGCGGAGTTCAGCGCGGCGAAGAAGTTGTCCGACACCGGCACGACCGAGCCGAGATACTGCTGCACCAGTTCGGGATGATCGCGCACCGCCTCGCTGATCGGACAGAAGATCACGCCCGCCTTCTTCAGCGTCTCCGGAACGTGGTCGCCACCGAGACGCTGTCGAACACGGCGTCCACCGCGACCTGCGTGCTCTCGACGGTGTCCGGATCGACGCCGGCCAGGATCGCCCGCTCCTTCAGCGGGATGCCGAGCTTCTCATACATCCTCAGCAGTTCCGGATCGACCTCGTCGAGGCTTTTCGGCCCGGGCTTCTTCTTCGGCGCCGCGTAGTAGTGCAGGTCCTGGTAGTCGATCGGCGGATGCTCGACGCGCGCCCAGTGCGGCTCCTCCATCTGCAGCCAGGCGGCATACGCCTTCAGCCGCCACGCCAGCATCCACTCGGGCTCCTGCTTGCGCACGGAGATCAGCCGGATGGTGTCCTCGCTCAGCCCCTTGGGCGCGAGGTCCATCTCGATGTCCGTCTCCCAGCCCCACTTGTAGCCGGACTGGGTGACGGACTGGACGGTGTCGAGTGTTTCGGTCGCAGCAGACATCAATGCGTCCTATTCGGCGGCAGGTAGGGGGGCGGGCGTTCGCACCGGGAAACGGAAAGCGCGGGGGATCGCTGCCTCCTGCATGTCGGCGAGCGTGATGGTCGATAACGCCTGATGGATCGCCTCGTTCACCGGATCCCATCGCCCGCGCATCGGGCACAGCCCCTGGGATTCACATTCCACGGCGGATCCTTCGACGCAGGCGGTCAGCGCGATCGGGCCATCCACGGCGGCGATCACATCGGCGATCGGGATGGCGGACAGCGGCCGCAGCAGCCGATAGCCGCCGCGTGCGCCTCGCTGCGAGGCGACCAGGCCACCGGCAGCCAGCGTCTTCAGCACCTTGGCCACGGTGGGCTCGGGGATGCCGGTGGTGGCGGCGATGCCGGGCGAGGTCTGCACGCCCATTCGGGGACCCCATGTCCCGGGACAGGCGGACCAGCACGACGACCGCATAGTCGGTCAGCTTCGACAGCCTGAGCATGGTCTGCGAAACCCCTTGAAGGTATGGCATTCAGCTAATCGGACCAACACGGTCCTGATTGGCTGGAAATGGCGTACGGGATGCGGGCCGTCAAGGGGTTGTCGCAGGTCGGGGGGTATCGGTAGACTAGGCGCCGCTGCGAGGATACCGCCAACGTGAAATGAGATCTTAGCGTCGTGCAGGATCGCGTGATGACTTCAACGGTCAGGAGCGCAATGTGCCGGGATTGCTCGAGAGGCCTCCAGATGTCCGAACGTTCTGGCAGGCGGGTGCGGCCGTCACCGATTTTCCGAACTCGTCGACGCGGCGGTCGATCGGAGGCCGCAGGTGGTCCGCCGCAGAGATGGTCGCGAGGTGGTTGTCGTATCAAAAGAATACTACGAGCAAACCAAGCCTGACCTGAAGTCCGTTCTGCTGTCTCACCGCTTTGGCGAGCGGGGCGACCTGTTCGACAAGGCATTGGACAATCCCGAGCGACCCTCGGGGCCAGTCTGATGCCCGAAAATGTGAGCCCGGAGAAAAAGGGTGACGACGGTCCTGGACACGAACGTGCCTGAGTGAACTTCGACTGCAAACCCCGATGCCAACGTTGTCGCGTGGTTTTCCGCACAACCGCAGTCGGAATTGGCCGTCGCAGCGTTCTCCGTCGACGGAAGTCGAATACGGCATCACGCTCGCGCCGCTTGGCAGCGTGCTGGCGACGCAACTGTCCGATATTGGCTGAACGCCATACTCGCAACGCAGCGCATACTCCCGCTCGAGGCCGCGGCCGCACGCGTTCTGGGCAGCGCCTGCATGCCGGCCGGCCCTCGTAACCTGATTGCCGCGCCACCGCAGTCTGCGCGGAACGCACTTCGCGGGCGACCTGATTGCGCCTGACGCCACCGCAGTTGCTCGATCAGGCGTCCAGTGGCTACGCGCAACGTCGACGGATTTCCGCGCGGCATTGCCACTGCACTGCCCCGGCCTCGCCGGCATCGACCAGTGGACCAGCGCAGATGTTGCACCGCCGCCTCGCGGGGGGACTTGTCGCACAGTCTACCGGCCAGTAGGGAGGTACCCGCAGCAGAGGAGAACATCGGCATGGCGGGCATGATGGAAGGCAAGGTCGTGGCGGTGACCGGCTCGGGCGGCGGCATCGGGCGGGAGATCGCGCTGGCCATGGCGGCGGCCGGCGCCAAGGTGATCATCAACGACGTGGGCGCCTCGCTGTCCGGCGAGGGCCAGTCCGCCACCCCCGCGCAGCAGACCAAGCAGCTGATCGAGCAGCGCGGCGGTGCGGCCGAGATCAGCACCGACTCGGTGGCCGAATGGGGCTCGGCGCAGAAGATCATCCAGGCGGCGCTCGACCATTACGGCCGGATCGACGGCGTGGTGAACAACGCCGGCATCCTGCGCGACGTGATCTTCCACCGGATGTCGCCGGAGGACTGGCTGTCGGTGATCGCCGTCCACCTCAACGGCTGCTTCTTCGTCAGCCGCGCCGCCGCCGAGCACTACCGCAAGCAGGAGAGCGGCACGTTCGTGCACATCTCCTCCACCTCGGGCCTGATCGGCAATTTCGGCCAGGCGAACTACTCCGCGGCCAAGCTGGGCATCACCGCGCTGTCGAAATCGATCGCGCTCGACATGAAGCGCTACAACGTGCGGTCGAACTGCATCGCGCCGTTCGCCTGGAGCCGCATGACCAGCTCGATCCCCGCCGGCACGCCGGAGCAGCAGGCGCGGGTGGCGAAGATCCAGCAGATGACGCCCGACAAGAACGCGCCGATGGCGGTGTTCCTGTCGTCCGACGCGGCGAAGGACGTGACCGGCCAGGTGTTCGGCACGCGGATGAACGAGGTCATCCTGTTCAGCTCGCCGCGGCCGATCCGCATCGTCCATAGCGCCGAGGGCTGGACGCCGGAGAGCATTGCCGCGCATGCGGCGCCGGCGCTGAAGGCGGCGTTCATGCCGCTGGACCGCTCGGGCGAGGTGTTCGACTGGGATCCGCTCTGACGGATGCCGGCTTCGCGGCACAGGACTATGGCGACGTCGTCGTCTGCGCGCCGGTCACCGTGCCCTACGTGCGCCGCTCGGAGAAAGCCGCCGCATGGTGGCTCGGCAGCGCCCTTCGCAAACTGCTGGACAGCGAGCGGCCTTGCGAAGCAGCAGATCGATGGGCTGTGCCTGTCCAGCTTCACACTGGCGCCGGATGGACCGGCACCGTTCGTGCAATATGTCGGTCTGTCGCCGCGCTTCCTGGAATTCCTGCCGACCGGCGGCGCATGCGGCATCATGGCGCTGCGGCGAGCGGCCAGGGCGGTGCAGTGCGGCGATGCCGACGTGGTGGCGTGCATCGCAGGCGACACCAACGGGGCCGACAGCTTTCGCGAACTCGTAGCACAGTTCAGCAGTTTCTCGCGCGACTGCGTCTGGCCGTATGGCGCCGGCGGGCCGAACGAGAGTTTCGCACTGCTGACCGACCACGCCATGCGTCGCACCGGCGCGACGCGCGAGGATTTCGGCAAGCTGTGCGTGGCACAGCGGCGCTGGGCGCAGCGCAATCCGCTGGCCCTGCTGCGCGGCGATCTCACGATGCAGGCGTATCTCGCCGCGCGGCCGGTCGCTTCACCGCTGCACCTGTTCGACTGCGTGATGCCATGCGCCGGCGCGGATGGCTTTCTCGTGATGCACCGTGCCAGGGCCGCATCGCTCGGCATGCCAGGCGTGCGCATCCTTGCCACGATCGAGCGGCACAACGCCTTTCCCGATGATCCGGTCCAATGGCGCGGCGGTTGGGCCATGGATGCCGAAGCGCTGTGGCGCCAGGCGGCGGTTGGACCCGATGCCATGGATGTGGTGCAGACCTACGACGACTACCCGGTGATCTCGATGCTGCAGTTCGAGGACCTTGGGTTCTGCGCCAAGGACGCCGGCGCGGACTTCATCCGGCGCCATGAATTCGGCCCCGGTGGGACCTTCGCGCACAACACCGGCGGCGGACAGCTTTCCTGCGGACAGGCCGGCGCGGCGGGCGGATTCCTCGGGCTGGTGGAAGCCGTGCGCCAGCTTGCCGGCGCGGCCGGTGAGCGCGGCGTTCCCGGCGCTTGTCATGCGCTGGTCAGCGGCTTTGGCATGATCAACTACGATCGCGGTCTCTGCACCGCCGCCGCGGTGCTGGCAGCATGACGCCGATGCAGCAGATGGACGCCGGCGCAGCGCTCGGGACGCTCGCGCTGCAGCGCTGCGTCACATGCGGAACGGTGCAATACCCGCCGCGCGAACTATGTTCCGCGTGCCTGAGCGATCGGCTGGAATGGCGCACGGCCGACACCGAGGCCGGCGAAGTGTTGGCGACCACCGTGCTGCACCACAGCCACGATGCTGCGTTGAGAGCAACGCTGCCGATACATGTCGGCCTGGTTCGGCTCGATCCGGGACCGACCGTCGTCTGCTTTCTGACCGAGGGCTGCGATGCCGGAACGCGTGTCGGCATCACGGCAGGCAGCGACGCGGCGGGCCGTGCGGTGCTGACGGCCGCGCCACTCTCGTCCCGAGTTTGTGCGCCAGACTGAACGTGCCGCTATGCCTGCCGCAGACCCGCCTCGTGCAGCAGCGGCAACACGGTCTCGATGAAATACGGCAGCTCGCTGCCGAAATTCACGAACGACACGGTGGTGCCGGCGAAACCCACCTCGCTCATCCGCACCATCTCCTCGGCAATCCGACGCGGGGTGCCGATCAGCGGGTAGGTACCGGCGCCACCGACAAACCGCTTGCGATGCAGTCGGTACGCCTCCGGATCATGCGACGACGAATTTTTCTCCTTGGCGCCCATGTAAAAATCCACGCTGGCGGTATCTTCCATTTTCACCGCGTAATACTCGTAGTAGTCCTCGGCTTCCGCCTGCGTCGGCCGGCACACGACATGGCACGTCGTGTAGACCCCGACCTCGCGCCCCACCGCGCGCGCGCGGACCGCCATGTCGGCGATATGCGGACGCCCGCCCTCGATATCGACGAACGTCGTGAACAGGAAGTCCGCCGTCCTTGCTGCGAAATCGCGCCCGACCGGCGAGAACGCGGCGTTCAGCGTCACCGGGCGCGGCCGCTGCACCGGCACCGGCTGGCCCGAGACGCCCTTCAGCCTATAGAACCTGCCTTCGTAATCGAACGGCGGTCCGCCGGCGTAGATGCGTTCCACGATGTCGGCCCATTCGAGCCCCTGCGCATAGCGATCCTCGATCATCGTCAAACCGAACAGCTCGAACTCCTGCGGGCTCCAGCCGCACACGATATTCAGTCCGGCCCGGCCGGCCGATGCATGATCGACCGTCGTCAACGCCTTGGCCGCGAACACCGGATGCACCATCGGCACATGCACCGTGGAAAACAGCGCAATGCGCCGCGTGCACCCCGCAAGCGCCGCGGCATAGGTGAGCGTCTCGAAACTCCACTCCCGGCTGTTCATCTCGCCGCCGAAGCCCTTCCAGCGCGCGATCGGCAGGAAGAACTCGATGCCCGCCCGGTCGGCCATTTGCGCGACCGCCACGACCTCATCCCAGTGCGCCGACCAGCGCTCGGGCACGCGCGTCAGCGTCAGACCGCCATCGGCGTTGGCCGAGAAGATCCCCAGCTTGAAGCGATTGGGGCCGTGCATCGGATGGACCATCAACGCCTCCTTGCCGCGCGTCGGATAATGCAGGTATGAACGCGTTTCCCGTCAAGCACGGAGACCCGATGAGGATCGTTTGCATCGGCGGCGGCCCGGCCGGTCTCTACTTCGCAATACTGATGAAGTTGCGCGATCCCGGCCATCGCGTCAGCGTGATCGAACGGAACCGCGCCGACGACACGTTCGGCTGGGGCGTGGTGTTCTCCGACGAAACGCTGCGCAACCTCAAAGGCGGCGATCCACAAACCGAACAACGCATCAGCGACAGCTTCGTCCATTGGGATGACATCGACATCCATTTCAAGGGCCGCGTCATCCGCTCCGGCGGCCATGGCTTCTGCGGCATCGAGCGCAGGCGCCTGCTCAGCATCCTCCACGAACGCGCGATCGAACTCGGCGTGGAATTGATCTTCCAGCGCGAGGTGCAGGACGTCGCCGAATTCGCCGACGCCGACCTGATCGTCGCAGCCGATGGCATCAACAGCACGATCCGCACACGCTATGCGGAGCATTTCCGACCGTCCGTCGAAGCGCGCACGAACCGATTCGCCTGGCTCGGCACGCACAAGTTGTTCGATGCCTTCACCTTCATCTTTGTCGAGACCGAGTGGGGCTGGTTCCAGGCCCACGCCTATCGCTTCAGCGACGATACCTCGACATTCATCGTCGAAACGCGCGAGGCGACCTGGCGGGCCGCGGGTCTCGATCAAATGGACGTGCCGCAATCGGTCGCCTTCTGCGAGCGCCTGTTCGCTCCGTGGCTCGACGGCAATGCGCTGTTGACCAACATGCGTCACCTGCGCGGCTCGCAGTTCATCAATTTCCACCGCATCTCCAACGCGACCTGGGTGAAGGACCGGATCGTGCTGATGGGCGATGCCGCGCACACCGCGCATTTTTCCATCGGTTCCGGCACCAAGCTCGCGCTGGAGGACGCGATCGGGCTCGCGCAATCCATCGACCGGTCCGACGGGGACATCCCGACCGCACTCGCCGCCTACGAAACGGCCCGACGCGTCGATGTGCTGAAACTGCAGTCGGCCGCGCGCAATTCCACCGAATGGTTCGAGAACGTTGCGCGCTACACCGATCTTGAACCGGAGCAGTTCGCCTACAGCCTGCTGACCCGCAGCCAGCGCATCAGCCACGAGAATCTGCGCCTGCGCGACCGCCCCTGGCTGGACGGCATGGAGCGCTGGCTCGCCGCGCGCGCCGGTTGCGGCACACCGAACCGGCCGATCCCGCCGATGTTCCTGCCGTTCAAATTGCGGGACATGACGCTGGCCAACCGCGTCGTGGTCTCGCCGATGGCAACCTACAGCGCGCGCGACGGCATGCCGAACGAGTTTCATCTGGTGCATCTCGGCTCGCGCGCACTTGGCGGCGCGGGGCTGGTGTTCACCGAGATGACCTGCGTCACGCCGGAGGGCCGCATCACGCCAGGCTGTGCCGGGATGTACACCGAGGACGCAAATGCAGGCCTGGAAGCGCATCGTCGATTTCGTGCACGCGCAGAGCAACGCTCGGATCTGCCTGCAGCTTGGCCACTCCGGTTTGAAGGGCTCGACCAAGCTTGGCTGGGAGGGCATGGACGAGCCGCTGGACGCGGACAACTGGGAGATCATCGCGCCAAGCCCGGTACCGTGGAGCCCGCACAATCAGGTTCCGCGCGAAATGACCCGCGCCGACATGGACGCGGTGCGCGATGCCTTCGTGCAGGCGACGCACCATGCCGAACAGGCGGGTTTCGACATGGTCGAACTGCACGCCGCGCACGGCTATCTGCTGTCGTCGTTCATCTCGCCGCTGACCAACCGCCGCACCGATGAATATGGTGGCAGCCTCGCGAACCGCCTGCGCTATCCGCTGGAAGTGTTCCACGCCATGCGCGCGGTCTGGCCGGCGCACAAGCCGATGTCGGTGCGCATATCGGCCACCGACTGGGTGGACGGCGGCATCACGCCGGACGATGCGGTGATGATCGCGCACGCATTCAAGCAGGCGGGCGTTGACCTGATGGACGTTTCCGCCGGGCAGACCTCGATCGAGGCGAAGCCGGTCTACGGCCGGATGTTCCAGACGCCGTTCGCCGACCGCATCCGCAACGAGGTCGGCATCGCCACGATGGCCGTCGGCAACATCACCGAGCCCGACCATTTGAATTCGATCATCGCCGCGGGACGGGCCGATCTGTGCGCGCTGGCCAGGCCACATCTGTCCAATCCGCATTTTGCCCTGCACGCCGCGGCAGAACTCGGCTACAGCGAACAGGCGTGGCCGAAGCAGTATCTCGCCGGCAAGGCGCAATTCGAGCGCACGCTCAAGCGCGACAGCGACATGGCGATCATCATATGACTTCGCCGCGACGAGCCCTCGTCACCGGCGGTGCGAAGGGGATCGGCCTGGCGATTGCGCGGCGGCTGGCGCAGGACGGTGTCAGCCTTGCGCTGCTCGGTCGCGACCGCGACGCTTTGCAGGCCGCAGCGCACGAACTTGGTGCCGCCTATGCGGTGGCGGACGTGACGCAGCCGGAAATGCTCGTCGCCGCGATCGAGCAACTTGGTCCGTTCGACATCCTGGTCAACAACGCCGGCGCTGCATCCTCGCAGCCGTTCCTGAAGAGCACGCCGCAGGACTGGGCGGCCATGATCGCCGTCAATCTGACCTCGACGTTCGCGGCGTGCCACGCTGTCCTGCCGCACATGCTCGCGCACGGCTGGGGGCGCATCGTCAACATCGCCAGCACCGCGGGGTTGAAGGGCTACGCCTATACCGCTGCATACTGCGCCGCCAAGCATGGCGTGGTCGGTCTGACACGTGCGCTGGCGATCGAGCTGGCGCAGACCGGCGTGACGGTGAATGCGGTCTGTCCCGGCTTCACCGACACCGACCTGCTCCGCCGCGCCACCCAGACGATCGCGCAGCAGACCGGACGCAGCGAAGCCGATGCGAGGGCCAGCCTCGCGCGCTATAATCCACAGGGACGGCTGGTAACGCCCGATGAAGTTGCCGAATCCGTCGCGTTCCTGTGCCGCGATGCGGCCTCGGCTATGACCGGCCAATCGATCGTCGTCGCCGGCGGGGAGGTAACATGACCGTGCGCAGCATTCTAAAACCTCCCGAATGGCCGAGGCCGTCCGGCTACAGCAATGGCATCGTGGCGGGGGGACCGACGATATTTCTTGCCGGCCAGATCGGTTGGGACGCGACGACGCAGCGCGTCGCCGACGGCATGGCAGCACAGGTCGAGCAGGCATTGCGCAATGTCGTGACGCTGCTGCGCGAGGCAGGCGCGGAAGCCAGCGACGTCGTGCGGCTGACCTGGTTTGTGACGGACATGGAGCAATATCGCCGGGACGCAAAGGCGATCGGCGAGAGCTATCGCCGCGTGATGGGCAGGCATTTCCCGACGATGTCCGTCGATCGGCGTGACCTGCCTGGTGGAGCGCGACGCACTGGTGGAAATCGAGGCGACGGCCGTGGCGGGCGATGGCTGATCCCGCAGCGTTTGACAGCTTCGCCCGCGACAACCTGCCGCCGCGCGAGCAATGGCCGGACCTGCTGCTCGAAGGTCTGGACTACCCCGAACAACTGAATTGCGTAACGGCGCTGTTGGACGATCGTGTTGCAGCCGGCGAAGGATCGCGGCCTTGCCTGGTGTCACCGACAGAGACATGGAGCTATGCGGACCTCCATGCACGCGTGAACCGCGTTGCCAATGTCCTGTCGCGCCGGCTTGGCATGATCCCTGGCAACCGGGTGCTGCTGCGCGCACCGAACACGAACCTGATGGTCGCCGCCTACCTCGCGGTGATCAAGGCCGGCGGCATCGCGGTGGCGACCATGCCGCTGCTGCGAGCCAGGGAACTCGGCATTATCATCGACAAGGCGCGCATCGATCTCGCGCTGTGCGATCACCGCTTGCTGGCTGACCTGGAAGCTGCCGGTCGCACCCGCGACGGACTGCGCATCGTGGCGATGGGGGGCGCCACCGAGGATGATCTGCTGGCACTGATGGCGCGCGCGACGGATGACTTTGACGCCTGCGCCACAAGGGCGGACGATGTGTGTCTGATCGCCTTCACCTCCGGCACCACCGGCGAGCCGAAGGGCACGATGCATTTCCATCGCGACATGCTGGCGACCTGCGATACCTACGGCGCCCATGTGCTGCGTGCGCGCAAAGACGATGTGTTCATCGCCAGCCCGCCGATCGCCTTCACCTTCGGACTTGGCGCGGCGGTGCTGTTTCCGCTGCGTGTCGGCGCCAGCACCATTCTGTTGGAGCAGGCTTCGCCCGAGCCGTTGCTGGATGCGATCCGCACGCTGCGGCCGACGGTGTGCTTCACCGCACCCACCGCGTATCGCGCGATGCTTGGCACGATGCGGCCCGGCGATGTCGCCAGCCTGCGCATCTGCGTCTCCGCCGGCGAAACGCTGCCAAAACCGACCTGGGATGCGTGGCATGCCGCGACCGGCATCCCGATCATGGACGGCATCGGCTCGACCGAGATGCTGCACATCTTCATCGGCGCACCGGTCGAAAAGGTCCGCCCCGGCGCGACCGGCATTCCGGTCCCCGGCTATGAGGCGAAACTGATCGATGCGCACGGCAACGACCTGCCGCGCGGCAGCACCGGTCGGTTGGCGGTGCGCGGTCCGACCGGCTGCCGCTATCTCGCCGATGCGCGGCAGACGGATTACGTGCAGAACGGCTGGAACATAACCGGCGACACCTATTATCAGGATGCGGATGGCTACTTCTGGTTTCAGGCGCGCTCCGACGACATGATCCTGTCGTCCGGCTACAACATCTCGGGCCCGGAGGTGGAAGCGGCGCTGCTGACGCATCCGGACGTCGCGGAATGTGCCGTGGTCGGTGCACCGGACGCGGCGCGCGGCATGATCGCCAAGGCCTATGTCGTGCTGCGGCACCCGGACGCAGCCGGTCCCGATCTGCTGCGCGCATTGCAGGACCACGTGAAGGCCGAGATCGCACCATACAAATATCCGCGCGCGATCGAGTTCGTTGTGTCGCTGCCCAGGACCGGCACCGGCAAGCTGCAACGCTTCGTGCTGCGCCAGCGTGCTGCTGCTGTTCAAGCCTGATCCGCGCATGCACAATGCGGCAGACAGCACGTCGTCGGCGATGCGGAGGAAGCCATGACCCAAACGGGAACGGTGAACGGGGCGGAAGCGCTGCTCGAACTGTTTCGGACGCAAGGGACCGACTACATTTTCTGCTCGCCGATCGCGGCATGGGCACCGCTGTGGGAGGCGCTTGCCAAGCGGCAGGCAACGACCAACATCGAAACCCCAAAATACCTGAATTGCCGGCACGAGATTCTCGCGGTCGGTCTGGCATCCGGCTATTACAAGGCGACCGGGCGGACGCAGGCGGTGCTGCTGCCGACCGGGCTCGGCGTGCTGCACGGTGCGCTGGCGGTGCGTTCGGCCTACCACGAGCACATTCCGATGGTCATCGTCGCGCCGGATACGCTGACCCATGGCGCGGTGCCCGGCCTTGACCCGGGGCCCGAATGGCCGACCTTGCTGGTCGATCTCGCCGGTCCCGTGCGCAACAGCGAGACCGTGACCAAATGGGGCAAGGAGGTGAAGACCGGCGGCGATCTGGCGGCCGATGTCCGCCGCGCCTGGTATTTCGCCGAAAGCGTGCCGCGCGGCCCCACTCTTCTGAGCGTGCCGTTTGACATCCTGATGACCCAGGTTGAACAGCCGCACGGCAACAAGGCCAAGGCGTCGTTGCTGGTTGCGGCGACCGACAGTCTGCAGGACGTGGCCGATCTGCTGATGCGCAGCCGCTCGCCGCTCATCGTCACCGAGCACGCGGCCCGCACGCCGCAGGATCAGGCGGCGCTGGTGGCGATCGCAGAACACATCGGCTCGCCCGTGTTCGAATACTGGATGCCGCTGTACGTGAACTTCCCGCGCGCGCATCCGCTCTATGCGACCGATCCGATCGAGACGCATCTGGCAGACGCCGACTGCATTCTTGTCGTCGGTGCGCACGGCCCATGGCATCCGCAGGAGACAAAACTGCCGGCGGATTGCACGGTCATCCAGATCGAGGAGGACCCGCTGCGGCCGCGCGCGCCGTACTGGGGCTTTCCGACCGATCATTGCATCGCCGGCGATGTCGGCAGCAATCTCGCGCAACTGGCCGCCCTGCTGAAGGCGCGCACCACCTCGGCCGAGGAAACCGATCGCATCGCCGCCCGAACCGCGCGATGGCACGCGCACAACGCCGCGAACCAGACCGAGGCGGCGAAAGAACGCGAAACCGTGCGTTCGAGCGAGCGCATTCACGCGGCCCTGCTGTTCGACATGTTGCACCGAATGCTGCCCGACCGGTCGGTGATCGTCGACGAGATCGTCGCCCAGGTACCCGCGATGATCAAACATTTGTTCCGCGAACGGGATTTCAGCCATGTCCGCGGCTGGGCGGGTGCACTCGGCACAGGCATGCCGACCGCGCTCGGCGTCAAGCTCGCCAGGCCCAAGGACATGGTCGTCTGCGTCATCGGCGACGGCGCATTCAGCTACAATCCGGTGCCCGCCTGTCTGGGGCTTGCACAGCAATACGGCGTGCCGATCCTGGTGGTGATCTGCAACAACCAAGGCTACGTCTCGCAGGAATGGAACCTGTACAAGTATTTTGCCTCCGGCTACGCGCTGCGTGACAACAACCCCTATGGCCGCGTGATCGAGCCGACACCCGATTATGCGGCGATGGCGCCCGCCTTTGGCGCGCACGGCGAATGCGTCACCGATCCCGCCAAACTGGAATCGGCGATCGGGCGTGCCATCGCCGCGGTGGAACAGGGACACTTGGCATTGCTCGACGTACGGCTCGAGCCGTGAGGCCGATGTGGCCGACGTGGTGCTGCGGCCGGGCCACACGACTCTTGGCGGACTGGCGTGCAGTCTATCGCGGCGCCGCCGTAACGCTCGATCCGCACTGCCACCCGGCCGTCACGAATGCGGCGCGCGCGGTCGACGCGATTGTAGCCAAGGGCGAGCCGGTCTACGGCATCAACACGGGGTTCGGCCGGCTGGCGAGCATTCGCATCGAACCCGCGGACCTCGCGACGCTGCAGCGCAACATCGTGCTGTCGCACGCGGCCGGCGTGGGAGAGCCGATGCCGGCGACGCTGGTACGGCTGATGCTGGCGCTGAAGCTGGCCAGCCTGGGACAGGGGGCCTCCGGCGTACGGCTCGAAACCGTGCAGTTCCTGTCGGCGATGTTGGCAAACGACCTGCTGCCGGTGATACCGACGCAGGGCTCGGTCGGGGCGTCAGGCGATCTCGCGCCGCTCGCGCATATGGCCGCGGCGATGATCGGCGTCGGTGACGTTGTGCATGCGGGCGAACGCAAGAATGCCGCTGCTGCGCTGACCCAAATCGGCATGACGCCGATCGCACTCGGCGCGAAGGAAGGCCTTGCGCTGCTGAACGGCACGCAATTCTCCACCGCCTACGCACTCGCGGGATTGTTCGAGGCGGAGGCACTGCTGCAGGCCGGCCTGATCACCGGCGCGCTGTCGACGGATGCGGCGCGCGGTTCGGATGCGCCGTTCGATCCGCGCATCCATGCGCTGCGGCGCCATCGCGGACAGATCGATGTGGCACAGGCCCTGCGCGCATTGATCGCCGGCAGCGCAATCCGCGCATCGCATCTCACCGGCGACGATCGTGTCCAGGACCCTTACTGCCTGCGCTGCCAGCCGCAGGTGATGGGCGCCGCACTGGATATTCTCCGCCATGCCGCGACAACGCTGGCGACCGAGGCGAACGGCGTGTCCGACAATCCGCTGATCTTCGCCGACCCGCCGGAAGCACTGTCGGGCGGCAATTTCCACGGCGAGCCGATTGCCTTCGCCGCCGACATCATCGCCCTGGCCCTGTGCGAGATCGGTGCACTCGCCGAACGCCGCATCGCCATGCTGATCGACCCGGCATTGTCGCGGCTGCCGGCATTCCTGACGCCTCGGCCCGGGCTGAATTCCGGGTTCATGGTGCCCGCAGGTCACCGCTGCCGCACTGGTCGCCGAGAACCGGCAGCGCGCGATGCCGGCGAGCGTCGATTCGATTCCGACATCGGCCAATCAGGAAGACCACGTGTCGATGTCGGCGCACGCCGCGCGCCGGCTGCTTCCCATGGCGGAGAACACCGCGGCGGTGATCGGCATCGAACTGCTCGCCGCGGCGCAGGGCTGCGATTTCCATGCGCCGCTGAAATCGAGTGCGGTGCTCGAAGATATCCGTGCGATGGTGCGCGCCGAAGTGCCGCACCTCGCGGAGGACCGCGAACTTGCTCCGGACATCGCGAAGGCGATAGCGCTGGTGCGCTCCGGCAGGATCACGCAGTCGGCGGAGCACATCGGCCTGCCTGGCGTCGCACAGTGATGGGAGATCGGATGGCACAGATCAGCAACCTACGGACCATCCGCGCACCGCATGGATCGCAGCTTACGGCGAAGTCGTGGCTCACCGAGGCGCCGATGCGCATGCTGATGAACAACCTCGATCCCGAGGTGGCGGAACGTCCGGGCGATCTGGTGGTCTATGGCGGCATGGGCCGCGCCGCGCGCGACTGGGACAGCTACGACCGCATCGTCGCCACGCTGCGCCGGCTGGAGGCGGACCAGACGCTGCTGGTGCAGTCCGGCAAACCGGTCGGCGTGTTCCGCACGCACGAGGACGCACCGCGCGTGCTGATCGCAAATTCAAATCTGGTGCCGCACTGGGCGACGTGGGAGCATTTCAACGAACTCGACCGCAAGGGCCTGATGATGTACGGCCAGATGACGGCCGGCTCGTGGATCTATATCGGCAGCCAGGGAATCATCCAGGGCACGTATGAAACCTTCGTCGAGGTGGGCCGGCGGCACTACGGCGGCGATCTCGCGGGGCGATGGATCCTGACGGCCGGTCTTGGCGGCATGGGCGGCGCGCAGCCGCTCGCCGCGACCATGGCGGGCGCATCGCTGCTGGCAATCGAATGCCAGCCGAGCCGGATCGAGATGCGGCTGCAGACCGGCTACCTCGACATGCGCGCGGCCAACCTGGACGAGGCGCTGGCCGTCATCGAACGCGCGTGCCGCGAGCGCAAGCCGATATCGGTCGGCGTGCTGGGCAATGCGGCGGAGATGCTGCCCGAACTGGTGCGACGTGGCGTGCGTCCCGATGTGGTGACCGACCAGACCTCATCGCACGATCCGGCGAACGGCTATCTGCCAAAGGGCTGGAGCGTTGCCGATTGGGAACGCCGCCGCGAGGCCGCACCGAACGAGGTCGCATCGGCTGCGCGCGCCTCCATCGCCGAGCACGTGCGCGCAATGCTGGCGTTCCACCGCATGGGCATACCGACGCTGGACTACGGCAACAACATCCGCCAGGTCGCCAAGGATGCAGGCGTGGCCGATGCCTTTGACTTCCCCGGTTTTGTGCCGGCCTACATCCGTCCGCTGTTCTGCCGCGGCGTCGGCCCGTTCCGCTGGGCGGCGCTGTCGGGCGATCCGGAGGACATCTACCGCACCGACGCCAAGGTGAAGGAACTGATGCCCGGCCAGGCGCATCTGCACCACTGGCTCGACATGGCGCGCGCGCGCATCCGCTTTCAGGGTTTGCCCGCGCGCATCTGCTGGGTCGGATTGGGCGATCGGCATCGGCTGGGCCTGGCGTTCAACGCGATGGTCGCGAGCGGCGAACTGAAGGCGCCGATCGTCATCGGGCGCGATCATCTCGATGCAGGATCGGTCGCGTCGCCGAACCGCGAGA
This sequence comes from uncultured Alphaproteobacteria bacterium, assembly GCA_963739725.1. Taxonomy (GTDB): domain Bacteria; phylum Pseudomonadota; class Alphaproteobacteria; order Acetobacterales; family Acetobacteraceae; genus JAMXLO01. The sequence continues at coordinate 96,806 of CAVUBS010000026.1, forward strand.
CCGAGGCGATGGCGGATGGTTCGGACGCCGTATCCGACTGGCCGATGCTGAATGCGCTGCTGAACTGCGCATCGGGCGCGACCTGGGTGTCGCTGCACCATGGCGGTGGCGTCGGCATCGGCTATTCGCAGCACGCCGGCATGGTCATCGTCTGCGACGGAACGGACGCCGCCGCACGGCGGATCGAGCGCGTGCTGTGGAACGATCCGGCGACCGGCGTGATGCGCCACGCCGATGCCGGCTATGACAGCGCGCTCGACTGCGCGCGCGAGCATGGGCTCGATTTGCCGGGCATTCTGACCGATGCGCGCCGCTGAGCCGGTTCAGAGATCGAACTTGCCCTGGCGCGGGTCGTGGATCCTGCCGCCGCGGCGTGATCGCGCGGCAGCCTGGGCGCGTGGCTCGGACGGTTGGAACGCGGACGTCCACATCCGCCGCCGCGCCTCATAGGCTTTCTGCTTGGCCCCGGTCTCGGCGAGGAACCCTGCCGTGACCTCGACGCGGGGAGGGACCCTGCTGTCTCTATCCATTGGCACCGCTCCCGGACGACGATGCAGCGTCGGTCCTGCCTGTGCCAGCGTCAAGACGATCGTTCTCTATCGCGGCGGCGCCCCGAGCGGCTGCTCCTGCACCGGCGTCTGGGTCGCACCTTCGGGGATCAGCCAGGCGCGCAGCGAACGGCGCACCTGGAACTCGAATTCGACGTTCATCGTGTCCATCATCTGCTGCGTCATGTCATACAGCGCCGAAGGCAGATCATCGACGTCGCCGGTATAGCTGCGGGTCACCCGCGCCTGGGCATAGCCGTCGCGTGTATTGGCCGACGTATAGACATCCAGCTCGACCGCGAAGCTGCCGAGGATGGTGTCGCGCTGGCGGGTCAGCGACGCCTCCTGGATGACGAAGACCGCCTGGCCGGCAGTGCCGAATGCCTGCAGCCGATCCGTGGCCATGTTGCGCAGGGCCTGCACAGGCGGCATCGGGTCGCGCTGGCTGACATCCGGCGGGGCGCTCGACGGGACGTAGCGCTGCTCGATCTGGATCGCGCCCACGTTCAGCCGCAGCGGCGTCAGGTGGCCGTACTGCAGCGGCGGGTACAGGCGCTCGTGCCCGCCGCCACAGGCGGCCAGCAGGAACGGCAGCAGCAACGACGAGCGGCGAGACAGCATGCGCAACTCCGGCCAGTGGAATGAGAGTGGAAAGAATGGGAACGGCAGATCGATCAGGATGCGGCGCTGCGGCCACGGACGTCCTGGCGGGGAAACCGGAAGTCGTAATTGCAGAACTCGCAGGTCATGACGATGTCGCCGTCCACCGCCATGTGATCGAGATCGTCGCCCGGAAAGCCCTCCAGGATGCCGACCAGCCGCGCGCGCGAGCAGCGGCAGCCGTAGGACAGCGCGCGGGCGCGATCGGCGGCGACGCCTTCGCTGTGGAACAGCCGATAGACCAGACGCTCCGGCGGCAGCGCATCGTCCAGCAGCTCGGCGTCGGTCAGGGTGGCGGCGAGCGCGGTCGCGGTGCGCCAGCTTTCCTCCTGCGCGTCGTCGTCCAGCTCGGGGTCGATGCCGCCGGCGCCGGCGATCTTCTCCAGAACCAGGGCGCCGGCGCGCCAGCCGTCCCGGGTTTCCTCGCAGGCGAGGTGCACGAAGCAGCGAAGCTGCTCGCTGGTGCGGAAGTAGTGCAGCGCCATTTCGGCCAGATTTCCGCCCTCGATCGTGACGATGCCCTGGTGGCGGTTCTGGTCCGGCCCCTGGTCGACGGTGAACGCCAGGTACCCGCCGCCGAGAAGCTGATCGGCCCCCGGCGAGGGATCGTCCCGCAGCAGCGCCTCGAGCCTGCCCGGATCGGCGCGGGCATAGCCACGCAGCCCGCCGGTATCGGTGCAGTCGGCGAGCAGCATCGTGACCGGGCCGTCCCCCTTCGCCTGCACGCTGAACGAGCCGTGGAACTTCAGCGCCGTTGACAGGGCCGCCGCCAGCGCCAGGGCCTGGCCCGACAGCCGGGTGACCGCGGGGTGGTTCGGGTGCCGGGTGAGCAGGGCGTGTGCGAGCGGCCCCAGCCGTACCAGACGGCCGCGCACCGGACGACGGGGCAGGAAGAACGGCGTGACGCCGCGCGGCACGACGATGTCGGGCACCGGCGGTCGGCCGCTGTCGAGAAAGGCAGGTGTATCGGACATGGCCCAAACATAGGCATCGATCGCCGCGCGGGCTACCGTCCCCCGATGGTGCTCCGGCAAGCGGCATTTTCGTTGCGCGCAATGAAGCAGCGGGACGCCCCGGCGGTTGCCGCACTGATCCGCGCCGCCTTCGCCGCCCAGTTCGCCGTCACCGACCCTCCGCCCTCGGCTCTGCGGGTGACGGCGGAGGAAATCGCCGCGCACCTGCGGACGGGCGGTGGCGCGGTCGGAAATGCCGAGGGCCGCATGGTGGGCTCGGCCCTGTGGACCGAACAGGAGGGCGGGCTTTACCTGGGCCGGCTGGCGGTGCTGCCGGCGTGGCGCGGCCGCGGCATTGCGAAGGCCCTGGTGGCCGCCGCGGAGGCTGCCGCGCGGCGGATGGCGCTGCCGCGCCTCCATCTGAGCACACGGCTGGTCCTGCTCGACAACCGCCGGCTGTTCGCCGCGTGTGGCTTCGTCGAGACGACCTGCCATGCGCATCCCGGCTACCCCGAACCGACATTCGTGAATATGGAGAAGCGGCTGGAGCCCCCTCCCCCCGGCCCCCTCCCGCGAGGGGAGGGGGAGATTTAGCTCATGGGCGTCAGGCCCTGGCTCATTCTCGCCGCGCTGGCGCTCGGCCGCATCGGCTTCGGCTACCAGTACCAGACCGTGCCGACCCTCGGCCCCGACCTGGTACGGCTGTTCGACCTCGACTACACGACGCTGGGCACGCTGATCGGCGCCTTCATGCTGCTCGGCAGCTTCGCCGCGATCCCGCTCGGCCTGCTTGGCCGCCGGTTCGGCGATCGGCTGGTCCTCGGCAGCCGGTCTCGGACTGATGGTGGCCGGGCCGCTGGTCAGTGTGGCCGCCGCCGGGCCGGCGGGGATCGGCGTCGGTCGCAGCATCGCCGGGGTCGGCGCGGTGGCGATGATCGTGCTGCAGAACAAGGTCATCGCCGACTGGTTCCATGGCCGGCACTTCATGCTGGCGATCAGCATCTCGGTCGCGTCCTACCCGATCGGCGTGGGGCTGGCGCAGCTCATCCTGCCGCCGCTGGTGCACGCGTATGGCTGGCAGGCCGCCTTCACCTCCGATGCCGTCGCCATGGCGGTGCCCGCGGCGCTGTTCGTGGCAAGCTTTCGCCCGGCACCGCACGCCGCGCCGGTGCCGCGCTCCTTCTCGTTTCCGAGCGGGCGCGAGTGCCTGCTGCTGGTGATCGGGGGACTGATCTGGACGGCCTATACCGCGGGCTATTCCGGCTACACGTCCTATGTGCCCTCGGTCATGGCAGTGCGCGGCCAGAGCCTCGTGCTGACCGGCCTCGTGCTGACGATCGCGACGTGGGGGAACGTTCCGGCGACCATGGTCGGGGGCGGCCTTGCCGCTCGCTTCGGCGGGTTCCGCATCTTCCTGCTCGGCACGCTGGCGCTGGTGGTCGGCATCACCGGCACGGCCGTGCTGGACTGGCCGATTTCATTGGCGGTGCTGATCGGGATCGTGGGTTCGTTCCATCCCGGCGTGATCATGGCCGTCGGGACGCTGTCGGCTCGACCGCAAAACCGGGCGGTCGGAATGGGTCTGTTCTATACCACATACTACGTCGGCGGGACGGTGGTGCCGGCGCTGTGCGGCTGGGCGGCCGATCTCTACGGCGGTCCGGAGGGCGCACTGCTCGCCGCCGCGGCGGTCTCGGCCCTGGCGCTGCCGATGTATCTGCTGCACCGGCGGCTGGCCGCGCACGAGGTGATGCTCGCCAGGGCGTGACGCCGGCGCGATAAGGTCGGCCGATGCAGCCCGGCAAGGTGCAGTATCTGGAGGGCCTTCGCGGCATCGCGGCGATGCAGGTGGTGCTGCTGCACTTCGTCAGTGGCTTTATGCCGGAGACCGCGCAGCACGCGTGGCCGCCGCTGCGCGTGCTGTTCGATGGCCACACCGCCGTCTATGTGTTCTTTCTGATCAGCGGCGCGGTGCTGACGCCGTCCTTCGCCCGTCCGGGACCATTTGCCGCGAAGCTGGTCAAGCGGGTGGTGCGGCTCGGCATCCCGGTGGCCGCCGCCGCCGCGATCGCCACGCTGCTGCTGGCGGCCTGGCCGGATGCCCATCTGCGGGCCGCCGCACTGACCGGATCGGCGTGGCTCGCGATGGATTCCAGCGGTGCGCCGACGCTTGCGCACCTGACGCGCGAAATCGGCCTGGACAGTCTGCTGCTCGGCTACCGCGAGGCGACGCTGTTCGCACCGCTGGCCGAGCAGTTACCGCTGATGGAACAGTCGCTCGATGCGCCGTTCTGGTCGTTGCACCTGGAACTGTATGGCTCACTGCTGGTGTTGTGCCTGGTGTGGCTGCGCGTCCGATCCGTGTGGCTGCATCACATTGCCGTCGCTGCGGCGTTTGTTCTGTTCGGCACGCATCCGATGTTCCTGTTCGTGCTGGGGCACTTGCTCACGCCGGTCATGAGCCGTCCGCGTCGGCGGCCGTGAACGGCTGCGCGCCGTGCGGCCCGTCGCCGGAACTCTGCTGCTTGCGGCCGGCCTTGCGCTCTCCGCCACCAAGGACTGGCGTGTCATCGAAGTGTGCCGCGTTTGGCTGGACACCATCGCGTTGGCCGCCGTCCCGAATCTCTTCCAGTTCGCCAGCCAACTGGCGGCACTGCTGATCTTCGCCGGCGTGCTGCTTTGTTCACCGGTGCAGGCCCTGCTGGAACGACAGGCATGCCGGCACCTCGGGCGCCTGTCCTTCGGTGTCTATCTGCTGCACTTCCCCATCCTGTTCACGGTGGCCTGCCTGATCTTTCTCGGAACACGCAATGCGTTGCCGCATGGCGCGTCACTGGCGGTCGTATTCGCGCTGTTCATTGGCCTCACCCTGGTTGCCGCCGCGCTGTTCGAGCGCTGGATCGATCGCCCCGCCATCGCGCTGAGCCGCCGTGCCGGCGCGGCAGGCTGGCAGACCGCCTGATCAACGACGCGCCTCGTTCACCAGCGCCTCGGCCTCGTCCGTCGCCATCGCGAGCGCCTGGCTGGCAATGGACTGCGGGAAGCCGGCCCGTGCCAGGATGGCCAGTTCACGGCGGCGGCCCACCTGATCCGGCACGGCGCCGGCACGGAACGGGCCGATGCGCCGTCGCCGCGCCACGGTCAGTGCGGCGGCAAGTTCGCTGGTCGCGTCCTCGGGAAGCACGGACCGGGCGAGGTCCGCAGCCACCCCCTTGGCCGCCAGGTAGGCGGCGACAGCCACGCGCGAGCGTCCTGCACGGACCAGCGTACGGGCCCTGCTCTCGGCAAACGTCGCGTCGTTGACCGCCCCGGCCGCGGCGAGGCGGGCGACGACTTCGCGCACGATGCGCCTGGCTTCACTCGCCTGACGGGCGACATCGTCCGCATCGCCGGCGTCGGCCTGCGGCGAGACGCGCCCAGCGATCCACCCGCCGCTCCAGAAAGCGCCGCAGTCCGGCCTCGGTCGCTGCATAGCGCGCCAGATAGTTGAGCGCCGCATCGTGCAGGCTCGCCGCGTCAGGCGGCGGCCCAGCGCCACGGCGTTGCGGAGCAGCAGTCATCGGCGGACGATGGCACGGCTGCGGCCCGATACAAGGCCATCGGCCGGCGCACGCGACCTCGTTCGTTTGACTCCCGTCGCCACAATCGCCAACAATCCGCGCTTCCCTTTGGACCCGCCCCGAAAGGTCGCGGGCGGGTGATCCATTGGGGAAACCACAGACAAGGGTCGAATACCCATGATTTCCGCTCTGCTGCCGAACTACGCCCGTGCCGACCTCGCTTTCGAGCGGGGCGAAGGCGCCTGGTTGTGGACGGTGGACGGGCGACGATTTCTCGATTTCGGGTCGGGCATCGCCACCGCCTCGCTGGGCCATGGCCACCCGCATCTGGCCAAGGCGATCGCCGAGCAGGCCGCCAAGGTGATGCACGTGTCCAACCTGTATCGCATCCCCGGCGCCGAGAAACTGGCGCAGCGGCTGGTGGACAGCGACGTTCGCCGACAGCGTGTTCTTCTGCAACTCGGGCGCGGAAGCGAACGAGGGCATGATCAAGATGATGCGCCGCGCCATGTTCGACGCCGGCAAGCCGGAGCGCTTCCGCTTCATCGTGTTCGAGGGCGCGTTCCACGGCCGCACGCTGGCGACGCTGGCCGCCACCGGCAACGCCAAGTACCTGGAAGGCTTCGGCCCGGTGGTGGAAGGCTTCGACCAGGTGCCGTTCAACAACATGAACGCGGTGCGCGACAAGGTCGGTCCCGGCACCGCCGGCATCATCGTCGAGCCGATCCAGGGCGAGGGCGGCGTGCGTCCGGCCGACATGCAGTTCCTGCGCGACCTGCGTGCCGTGTGCGACGAGTACGGCCTGATCCTGGGCTTCGACGAGGTGCAGTCCGGCATGGGCCGCACCGGCAAGCTGTTCGCGTATGAATGGGCGGGCATCACGCCGGATGTCATGTCGGCGGCGAAGGGCATCGGCGGCGGCTTCCCGCTCGGCGCCGTTCTGGCCAAGGAGCAGTTCGCCAAGGCGCTGAAGCCCGGCACGCACGGCACGACGTTCGGCGGCAATCCGCTGGCGTGCGCCGCGGGCAACGCCGTGCTCGACGTCATGCTGGCGCCTGGCTTCCTGGAGGGCGTCCAGCGCAAGGGCAACAAGCTGCGCACCGAATTGGAGAAGATCGTCCGCGAATTCCCGCAGGTGTTCGAGGACGCGCGCGGCATGGGCCTGCTGCAGGGCATGAAGTGCGTGCTGCCGCAGGGCGAGGTGCAGGCCGCCTGCGTCGCCGAAGGCCTGATGGCGATCACCGCGGGCGACAACGTGCTGCGTCTTGCGCCGCCGCTGGTTGTCACCGATGCCGATCTGGACGAGGCGGTGGCGATGCTGCGTCGTGCGGCGCGGCGCGTGCTGCCGTCCGTCGGCAAAGCTGCGGCGAAATGAGCGCCTCGCTCAGGCGCTCGAGCGATGTCGAGGGCCGGTCCACCGATGAGGTGGCCGGCCCGAGGCACTTCCTCGATCTGCGCGATTTCGACAGCGCGACGCTGCGGCAGATGCTGGATGTTGCGGCCAACTACAAGCGCGGCGGCGTGTCGTCGCGCCCGCTGGCCGGCAAGACGCTGGCGCTGATCTTCGAGAAGCCGAGCACGCGCACGCGCGTCTCGTTCGAGGTCGGCATGCGCCAGTTGGGCGGCGACGTGGTCGTGCTGTCGGCGCGCGACATGCAGAGCGGCCGCGGCGAGTCACCGGCCGATACTGCGCGCGTGCTGTCGCGCTACGTCGATGCGATCATGCTGCGCACCGACAACGTGGCGAAGCTGCATGAACTGGCGGAGTTCGCCACGGTGCCGGTGATCAACGGCCTGACCGACACGTCGCATCCCTGCCAGCTGATGGCCGACGTGATGACATTCGAGGAACATCGCGGACCGATCGCCGGGCAGGTCGTCGCCTGGTGCGGCGATGGCAACAACGTGGCGCGCAGCTGGATCGAGGCCGCGGTGCGCTTCGGCTTCACGCTGCGGCTGGCGACGCCGGACGCGCTGCGCCCGCCGCAGGACCTGATCGAGTGGGCGCGGGCGAACGGGGGGAAGATCGAGCTGACCGACGATCCGGAGAAGGCGGTGGCCGGGGCACGCTGCGTGGTGACCGACACCTGGGTCTCGATGTCGGACGATCCGAACACCAGCCGGCACAATCTGCTGGCGCCGTACCGGGTCACCGGTGCGCTGATGGCGAAGGCGGCGGCGGATGCGATCTTCATGCACTGCCTGCCGGCCCATCGCGGCGAGGAGGTCACCGAGGACGTGATCGACGGCCCGCAATCGGTGGTGTTCGACGAGGCCGAGAACCGGCTGCACGCGCAGAAGGGCGTGCTGGCATGGGCGCTGGGGGCGGCGCGGTAGCAGAAACTGCTCGGCGCGATCGGGGAAAGATGCTAGCTTCCCAGAAGCGGAGCCGCTTTGCGCGACCCCGCCTCCGGTGAGCAGGCTAACGGCGGAGTGCGATTACCAGTCGCACCCGCCACCTGCCCCACCGGATTCGCCAGCGAATGCGTACCCGCATCCTCTGCTCCTCCGATGGCACCCGGCCGAATTGCCGGGAGCACGCGCAGGATGCCGCCCGAAAAGCTGATAGGGCGTTGACGACACGGTGGTGTGACAGACCGTGTCATCGCATCAGCGTGTCAGGCCTTTGTTGCACTGCAGCGCATCCCCTTATTCTGAAATCTCAACGACAGGAATGCTGACCCATCATGAAATGGTCGCGCGAATTGAAGATCGCCCGCCGCAGCATCAGGACGGCCGTACGGGCCGCTTCCGCAATGGCCAAGGCCCAGGCGAAGCTTCCTGCGGCGCTGCAGTCGGCACCCTGGTCAACGCCTGATCCCGGCCAGGCCGTCGGCGGGCCGGCCGAGATCACCGACTTCGGCAGCAATCCGGGTCAGCTTGCAATGTTCGTGCATGTTCCGGCAGTTCCGCCGGCGCCGCGCGCACCGCTGATCGTGCTGTTGCACGGCTGCGGCCAGGCGGCGGTCGCGTTTGCCCGCGAAACCGGCTGGATTGCGCTTTCCGAGCAGCTTGGAGTGCCTCTGGTGCTGCCGGAGCAGGCCGGCGAGAACAACCACGGACGATGCTTCAACTGGTTTCAGCCGGCCCATGTGCGCCGCGGGTCCGGCGAGGCGCTGTCGATCCGCCAGATGGTTGCCGCGGCAGCGGAGCGCTTCGGGTCCGACCCGAGACGCATCTACATTGCCGGGCTCTCCGCCGGGGGTGCCATGGCGGCTGCCATGCTGGCGGGGTACCCGGACGTGTTCGCCGCCGGGGCCGTGGTCGCCGGCCTGCCGGTCGGTGCGGCGAACGGCATATCCGAGGCATTGCGGCGGATGGCCGAGGCCGGGCCCGCCCGCATCCCCTGCGGCCTGGGCGGACCTGGCTCGTCGCGCCGCACCGGATGACTTTCCAGGGCCATGGCCGCGACTGTCGATCTGGCATGGCGAGGCGGATCGTGTCGTCGACCCCGCCAACGCCCGCCTGCTGGCCGAGCAATGGTCGGAACTGCATGGCCTCGACAGCCCCGCGATCACCGTCGAACCGTCCGGGGTCCGGCGCGAGGCCTGGGGCCAGTCGGAGCCGCCGACCGTCGAACTCTGGACACTGCCAGGTCAGACGCACGCCTGGCCGGCCGACGCGGCACGTCACATTGCCCGCTTCTGGGACCTCGGGCGCGGCTGACCGCCCGGCCAAAACCGGGCGCGCTGCCCCGGGTGCTCGGCAAAAATTGCTCGTGGTGGCAGCGAGATTGTGCTAAAAACCCAAGCAGCGAGGCCGCACACCGCGACCCCGCCACCTGGTTGAACAGGCTACCGGCGGCGTGCGATTATCACTCGCACCCGCCACCTGCCCCACCAGAGTTCCCAGACAATGCGGTTGAGCATTGCGGTTTCCTCCGATGGCTCCCGGCAGGATTGCCGGGCGCATCCTGGGCATACGCTGCAAATGATGATGCAAGGTTAGCGGCGGGGCGGCGTCCGGATTGTTGCGGTGGATTAACCGCGCGGCAACCCGCAACGGCCACCATGCGATCGAAAGCCGCAACCAAAAGGTGTCCCGCATGTCGAGCAATGCACCCGCGAGGGATGTCATCATCGCGGACAACGATTACATCATCCGCGGCATTCTGCGTTCAGTGCTGGAGGGTCAGAAGTTCAGCGTCTTGCAGGCCGTCGACGGTATCGAGGCGCTCGACTACGCCACCCGCACGAACGCGCATCTCGTGATCCTCGACTACAAGATGCCCAAGCTGGATGGTTTCGCTACCTGCGCGCAAATCCGCCGCCTGCCGGGCTATGCCCATGTGCCCATCGCCATCCTCACCGCGTTCGACGACGAGGCGACGCGGCAGGCGGCCAGGCAAGCCGGCGTGACCGCGTTCTTCGTCAAGCCATTCAAGACAGTCGACCTGCTGCGCGGCATCGCACACCTGATGGGCGCCGGCCCGGCCGAGGGCGCCGCGATAACCGTGCCGGCCGATCCTGTGGCGGAGGTGTGGAAGCGCCAGTCGGACCCGACGCCGCTGTTCGGCGAGCCGACGGAGTTGTCCGAAGGTCGCCGGCTGCTGAACATCTGCCGCCGATAAATATCAGCGGCTGCGTTCGCCTGTCTGCGCGAAGAGCCTCGGTCCAGCCGAGCGCGGCCTTCGCAGTTCCGCAAGCGCCGCGTTCGCCTCGCGCAGGATTTCATGGACCATCCTGGGCGCCAGAACCGGATCCTCCGCGATTGCCCTGTCGAAGCGCGAGGCAGTCGCCGACAGCCGGGCAAATCCCAAAGTGCCGGCACTGCCCGCCATCTCGTGCGCCAGTTCCCCAAGCCCGCCCGACGTGGCGAACGGGTCGTCGTCGCCCAGTTTCGCCACCAGCGCCTCGACCCGCAACGTCAGGCATTCCAGCAGCCAGCGCACGGCATCCGAACTCATGCAGGATTCCAGCTGGGCCATGGTGTCGACGTCCACCACCGGCAATTCATCGCGCGGCGAAGCCCCGGCAACCCGGGTGACAACCGCGAGAAGCTCCGCCTGGGTGACCGGCTTGGCCAGATGCTCGACCATGCCGGCGCGGCGGCATTCCTCGGCGTGCTGATCGAGCGCGTTTGCGGTCATCGCCACGATGGGGACCTGGCCACGCGATCCGGCAAGCGCTCTGATCCGCCGTGTCGCCTCCAGACCGTCCATCCCGGGCATCCGCATGTCCATGAGCACGAGATCGAAGTCCTCGGTGGCGGCGAGACGGACCGCCTCCACGCCGTCGTGGGCATCCGTTGCCGTGTGTCCCGCCTGCTCCAGGAATGACACCGTCACGGTACGGGTCAGTTCCGTATCGTCGACCACCAGAACGCGAAGCCTGCGCCCGGACGGCTCGGCTGCTTTGCCGGTCACCACGGCGGGCTCGTCCGCCGCGCCCGATGGCAGCTCCAGCCAGAACACGCTGCCGCCGCCCAGGTTCTTGCGGTAGCCCAGATGCCCGCCCATCCGCATCGCGAGCCGGTGGGCAATCGCCAGCCCGAGGCCGGTTCCTTCGATACTGGTCTGCTCGGCGCCGAACCGTTCGTATTCCTTGAACAGCCGGTAGCGCAGCTCCTCCGGTATGCCGATGCCGGAATCGGCCACCTCGATCCTGAGGTGCTCCTCGGTGCCCATCAGGCGCACTTCGATCGCGCCGCGCGGCGTGTATTTCACCGCGTTGCTCAGGAGGTTCATCAGGATCTGCCGCAGCTGAACGCCGTCGGTGACAAAGTGGCTCGGCGCGCCATCGGCTACGCTGAGGCTCGTCGTCAGCTGTCGCGCCTTGGCGCCCGGTTCGATCAGGCCAAGACACTCTTCGAGCAAGACCCTCACGTCGAGCCGCACCATGTGCAGTGCCGGCCCGCGTGCCTCGATCCGGAAGTAGTCGAGCACGGCGTTGACCACATCGCGCATGTGCTTGCCGGCGGAGACGATCTCGGCGACTTGCGCCGACTGCGCCGGCGTCAGGTCGTCGTCCCTGGTCAGTTGGTCGGCGTAGCCTAGGACACCCTGCAGCGGGGTGCGCAGTTGGTGGCTCAATGTGGTCAGGTAGCGCGACTTCTCCCGCCCGGCCTGGTCGGCCGCCTCGCGTAGCCGCAGTTCCCGCCACAGTCGGACAATCAACAGTACGCCGGTGACGGCGAGTGCGGCGCCCGCGACGGCGATCAGCACGACCCTGAGCCGCCAGCCGCTGTTGATCTCCTCGGTCGCGACGCCCACGCTCACGAGCAGCGGCAGCGTGCCGACGCGGCGAAATGCGAATTGCCGCTGGATGTGATCGATCGAGTCGATTGCGGCAAATGACGGTGAACCGGTTCGGGAGAACTGGCTGAACGGCGCCGCTGCATCGAGGCTGCGGCCGATATCGTTGCGATCGAACGGCTGCCGCATCAGCACAACGCCATCGTCGCGCAGCAGCGCGACCGATCCTTCAGGGCCCAACCCAAGCCGGCTGAACAGATCACGAAAATAGGCGAGCCGTATGCCGATGACGACGACACCGGCGAATCCGCCGTCCGCATCGGACACGCGGCGGCTGATCGCTATGCCGGCGCTCTCGTCCTGTGCGGTCGCGAATGGCCGACTGATGTAGAGCCCACTCGCCTCGCTCCGGTGCTGCGCGATGAAGTAGTCGCGGCTTGCCCAGTTGGAGGCATGCTCGGCGACGGGCAGACCGGCGGTGACATCGCCGTTCGCGTCCAGCACATTCACGAACGCGACGTACCGATCACGCGGCGCGGCACCGAACAGCACAAGGTTGCGCTGTTCCGGACCGAGGCCCTTGATGGCCGGTGATTGCAGCATTGCAATCGTTGTCTGCAGCGTGAGATCGAACAACTCGATGTTGCGCCCGACATCCTGCTCCACCGCGGCGGCACTTCGGGCGGCGGTCGCATTCGCCTGCCGCTCCGCATCGCGGCTGGCGTCCAGCGCCAGGACCCCGCACAGGACGGCGAAGACCAGGGTGAGAGCAGCCGCGGTCGCCAGCAACATTGTTGTCGTCAGCGAAGGCGGCGACCAGCGCTTCATGCGCGCCGGCAATATGGGCATACCCATGGATTCTGCCTTTCCAGGTCCACGATTGTAGGCAGCAAATCCCTAGCCAACGGTTGACGACGGGCGGTCCCGGCCGGACGCTGCATCGCCTGGCCGGCAAGCCTGGCCGCCCATCTTGAATCCACAAAAAGATTGCCGCATAGTGCGTCTTGATGCTTAAGACATCATAAATCGCGTATGGCGCATGATCACCGCGGCACAGATGCGCGCGGCGCGGGCGCTGCTCCGGATCGACCAGCGGGCGCTGGCCGAGCTGTCCGGCCTGTCGCTGCCGACCATCCAGCGGATGGAGGCCAGTGAGGGCGTCGTGCGCGGCAACGTCAATTCTCTGATGAAGCTGGTCGGCGCTCTCGAGGCGGCGGGCATCGAACTGATCGCGGAAGGCGCGGCCAGCGCGCATGGCGGCCGCGGCGTGCGCCTGATGACGCCCACGACCGCATCGGGCCGCGCACGACCTCCCACGGGCGCCCCCACTGGCACACGCCGCGCATGATCCTCCTCACCCTCGCCTGCATCGCCCTGCTGCTCGGCCTCGGCGTCGCCGGCGCCTGCCTTGCGCGGACGCCAGCCGGACCCGTCATCGTCTATGGCGGCAGCCTGTGCGTCTCGCTGGTGTCGCTGCTGGCCGCCCTCGCCTCGCTCGGCGCCGAGCCATCGGTCGTGACCCTGCCGCTCGGCCTGCCCTGGATCGGCGCGCATTTCCGCCTCGATCCGCTGGCGGCCTTCTTTCTGATCGTGGTCGGGCTCGGCAGCGCCGGCGCCAGCCTCTACGCGCTCGGCTACGGCCGGCACGAAGCCGAGCCACAGCGCGTGCTGCCGTTCTATCCCGCCTTCGTGGCCGCGCTGAACCTTGTCGTCGTGGCCGATGATGCGTTCAGCTTCCTGTTCGCGTGGGAGCTGATGTCACTGACGTCGTGGGCGCTGGTGATGTCGCACCATCGCGAGGCCGGCAATGCCTATGCCGGCTACGTCTACATCGTCATGGCGATCTTCTCCGGACTGGCGCTGCTGCTGTGCTTCGGCCTGCTGGCGGGACCGACCGGCAGCTACGCGTTCGACGCGATACGCGCGGTGCGCCCCACGCCGGGGATCGCGGCACTGGCCCTGGTGCTTGCGCTGATCGGCGCCGGATCGAAGGCCGGCGTGGTGCCGCTGCACGCCTGGCTGCCGCTGGCGCACCCCGCCGCGCCGAGCCATGTCTCGGCGCTGATGAGCGGGGTGATGACCAAGGTCGCGGTCTATGGCTTCGTGCGCATCGTGTTCGACCTGCTCGGCGCGCCCACCGCGTGGTCGGGCATCGTCGTGCTGGCGGTCGGCGGCATCACCGCCGTGCTGGGCGTGCTGTACGCGCTGATGGAGCACGACCTGAAGCGGCTGCTCGCCTACCACACGGTCGAGAATATCGGCATCATCTTCATCGGTCTTGGCCTGGCGCTGGCGTTCGGCGCCAACGGGCTGGCGACGGCCGCGGCGCTCGCGCTGACCGCGGCGCTGTTCCACGTGTTCAACCACTCGGTGTTCAAGAGCCTGCTGTTCTTCGGCGCCGGCGCCGTGCTGACCGCCACCGGCGAGCGCGACATGGATCATCTGGGGGGACTGATCCATCGCATGCCGAAGACGGCGTTTGCGTTCCTGGTCGGCTGCGTCGCGATCTCCGCGCTGCCGCCGCTGAACGGGTTCGTGTCCGAGTGGCTGACCTTCCAGGCGATCCTGCTGCACCCCGATCTGCCGCAATGGGGCTTCAAGATCATGATCCCCGCCGACGGCGCGCTGCTGGCGCTGTCCGCGGCACTTGCCGCCGCGTGCTTCGTCAAGGCGTTCGGCGTGACCTTCCTCGGCCGGCCGCGCACACCGGTCGCGGCGGACGCACGCGAGACCGACCGCTGCTCGCTGGCCGCCATGTTCGCCTTTGCCGGCCTTTGCCTGCTGGCTGGGATCTTTCCCGGCGTGGTCATCGATCTGCTCGCGCCCGTGGTTCAAACACTGACCGGGGCGCATATGCCGACGCAGCTCGGCGTGGCGTGGCTCTCCATCGTGCCGATCGAAAGTGCACGCAGTTCGTACAACGGGCTGCTGGTCTTCGTGTTCATCGGCGGTTCGGCATCGCTGACCGTGCTGGCGATCCATCGCTTCGCCTCGCGTGCGCTGCGCCGCGGACCGGCATGGGATTGCGGCTTCCCTGACCCCAGTCCGGCGACGCAGTACACCAGCGGCAGCTTCGCCCAGCCGATCCGCCGGGTTTATGGCGCGGTGGTATTCCGCACGCATGAGACGGTGACCATGCCGCCGCCCGGCGACATCGGCCCGGCGCGGATCGAGAAGCACATCAGCGACGTGATCTGGGACCTGTTCTATGCCCCCATCGCCGGCGCCGTCTGGTGGATGGCCCAGGTGCTCAATCACCTGCAGTTCCTGACGATCCGCCGCTATCTCGGCTTCGTGTTCGCCGCCCTGGTGATCCTGCTGCTGGCGCTGGTGCTGTGGCAATGATCCAGGGCCTGCTCGTGCAGGGCGTGCAGATGGTGCTCGTGCTGCTGCTGGCACCGCTGCTCACCGGACTGGTGCGCAAGGTGAAGGCACGAGTGCAGCGCCGGCGCGGGCCATCGCTGATCCAGCCCTATCGCGACCTGAAACGGCTGTTGGGCAAGGAAGTGGTGCTCGCCGAGAACGCCTCGTGGCTGTTCCGCGTCGCACCTTACGTGATCTTCGCCGTCACCTGGGTGGCCGCCGCACTGGTGCCGACCTTCGCCACCGGACTGCTGTTCAGCTGGTCCGGCGACCTGATCGCCATCACCGCACTGCTGGGCAGCGCCCGCTTCACGCAGGCATTGGCCGCGATGGACATCGGCACCAGCTTCGGCGGCATCGGTGCGTCGCGCGAGGTGATGATCGCCTCGCTCGCGGAGCCGGCGATGCTGATGATCGTGCTGTCGGTCGCCCTGATCGCCGGCTCGACGCAGCTCTCCACGATCGCCGACTACATGGCGTTCTCCGCCGTCGGGCTGCGCGTGTCGCTGGCGCTGGGCCTGGTCGCGCTGATCATCGTGGCACTGGCGGAAAACGCGCGCATCCCGGTCGACAATCCGGCCACGCACCTTGAACTGACGATGGTGCATGAGGCGATGGTGCTGGAGTATTCCGGCCGGCATCTGGCGATGATCGAACTCGCCGCGTCGCTGAAATTGCTGCTGTACGTGTCGGTGATTGCCTGCCTGTTCTTTCCGGTGGGCCTCGCCTACGGCTATGCGGTCGGGTTCGTCCTGTATCTGGTCAAGGTTGCGGCGGCCGGCGTGCTGCTCGGCGTGTTCGAGATGTCGATCGCCAAGATGCGCGTGTTCCGCGTGCCCAATTTCCTGGGCATCGCACTGATGCTGGGTCTGCTCGGCGTGCTGCTGCGGTTCGTGTCGGAAGGCATGTGATGCACGGATTTGCCTTCGACGTCTCGCATATGCTGGCGGGCGGTCTGGTGCTGGTCAGCTTCATGATGCTCTACCAGGACCGGCTCTACGCGCTGATCAACGTGCTGGCGCTGCATGCCCTGATCCTGGCGCTGTCGGTCGCCTGGCAGGCCTACGTCCAGGACGCGCCGCACCTTTACATCACCGCGGCGATCGCGCTCGTGTTCAAGGCGATGGTGGTGCCCTGGGCGCTGCGGCGGATGGTGTTCCGGCTCGGCATCCACCGCGAGATCGAGACGGTGGTCAGCATCGGCCTCACCATGCTGGCGGGCATCGGGCTGGTGGCCTTGTCGCTGATGGTGATGCTGCCGGTGACCGCGCACGCCGATCCGGTGGCGCGCGAGGACATCGCCATGGCGCTGTCGGTGGTGCTGATCGGGCTTTTGATGATGGTGACGCGGCGCAACGCGGTGAGCCAGGTGGCGGGGTTCCTGTCGCTGGAGAACGGCGTGAACCTGGCCGCGACGGGCGCGCAGGGCATGCCGCTGGTGGTGGAGATCAGCGTCGCGTTCTCCATTCTGATCGCGTTCATCGTCATCGGCATTTTCCTGTTCCGCATCCGCGAACGCTTCGACACCGTCGATCTCGAGGCGCTCGATCAGTTCCGGGGGGAGCGGCGGTGAGACAAGAACGGAAGCAGGCGGCAAGGAGATTCCCTCCCCCCTTGCGGGGGAGGGTTAGGGAGGGGGGTGACGCGGCAGACAGCAATTCGGCTGCCCGACCCCCTCCCCCCAGCCCCCTCCCGCAAGGGGAGGGGGAGAACGATGACAGAACTCGCCATCCTCCTTGTACCCCTCGCCGCTGCCGCGATCCTTGCAGCGATCTCCGACTACCGGCTGTCGGCACGGATCAACGTGGCCGCCAGCCTGCTGTCGTTCCTTTGCGCGCTGTTCCTGCTCGTTGACCGGCCCACACCCGGCCAATACCTGCTGATCGACGACCTGAACGTGGTCTTCATCCTGCTGAACACGTTCGTCGGCTTCACCACCAGTGCGTTCAGCGCCAGCTATATCGGCCACGAACTGGACACCGGCCGCCTCACGCCGGGCTACCTGCGGTTCTACCACGTCATGTTCCAGCTCATGCTGTTCGGCATGAACCTCGCGCTGATCGCCAACAACATCGGCCTGATGTGGGTGGCGGTGGAACTCGCGACCCTGACCACCGTCGTGATGGTCGGCATCTATCGCACGCACGAGGCGATCGAGGCCGCCTGGAAATACTTCATCCTGGGCAGCGTCGGCATCGCACTCGCGCTGTTCGGCACCATCCTGGTCTATCTCGCCGCACGCCCGGTGATCGGCGAGGGCGTGGACGCAATGGTCTGGACCGTGCTCATCACCCGCGCGCACGACTTCGATCCCGCCCTGCTCAACATCGCCTTCATCTTCCTGCTGCTCGGCTACGGCACCAAGGTGGGCCTCGCGCCGATGCACGCCTGGCTGCCGGACGCGCACGCCGAGGGCCCGACGCCGATATCGGCGGTGCTGTCGGGGCTGCTGCTGAACGTGGCGCTCTATGCGCTGCTGCGCTTCAAGATGCTGCTCGCGGCCAATCCCGGCGCCATCGCGCCCGGTCCGCTGATGATCACGCTCGGGCTGATCTCGCTGATCTTCGCCGCCTTCATGCTGTATCGCCGGCGCGACATCAAACGCATGTTCGCCTATTCCTCGATCGAGCACATGGGCATCACCGTGTTCGCCTTCGGCATGGCGGGACCGCTGGGCAATTTTGCCGGCCTGCTGCAGATGACCATGCACAGCCTGACCAAATCGGCGATCTTCTTCTCGGTCGGGCACATAGCGCAGGTGAAGGGCACCCAGCGCATCGCCGAGATGGGCGGGCTGACGGCGTCGCACCCGGTGCTCGGCTGGGGCCTGATCGCGGGCGTCGCTGCAATCGCCGGCCTGCCGCCGTTCGGCGTGTTCACCAGCGAGTTCCTTGTCGTGTCCTCGACCTTCGCGCGCGAGCCGCTGCTGGCGATCCTGTTCGTATTTGGATTGCTGATTTCGTTCGGCGCGCTGTTCCTGCGCGTGACCTCGGTGGCGTTCGGCGATCCGATCGGACCCACCGGGCCGGTGAAGGCATCCTACGTGCCGATGTTCGCGCATCTCGCGCTGGTGCTGATCGCCGGCATCTACCTGCCCGGACCATTGGTCGCCTGGTTCCAGCACGTCGCGGCGCTGTTGGGCTGACCATGGAAGCGCCGACGATGGAAGGACTGGGCGCAATCCTGACCAACGGCCGCATGATCGCGCGGCACAGCCCGTTTCCGTGCTTCGTCATCGACGCTGCGACGTGGCAGCATGCCGCCGATCGGCTTGCCGCCGGTGACTGGTCGTTGCTTGGGCTGTGGGGCGAGGTCGGTCGCGCGCACATGGCAATGCTTCACGCGGGCGAGCCGCCGGTCACCGTGCTGAGCCTCGATTGCCCGGACGGTCGCTATCCCTCGGTCGGTGCCGTGCACGCGCCGGCGATCCGTTTGGAACGCACCATGCGCGACCTGTTCGGTCTTGTCCCCGACGGTCTGCCCGATACGCGGCCCTGGCTCGCCCACGGTGCCGATCCGACGTCCTATCCGTTCCTGCCGGTCGAGGGCGAAAGCCTGCATCAGATCCCGGTCGGCCCGGTGCACGCAGGCATCATTGAACCGGGCCATTTCCGCTTCACCGCCGATGGCGAAACGGTGGTGCGCCTCGAGCAGCGTCTCGGCTATGTGCACAAGGGCATCGAGCACCTGATGCATGGCGCGACGCTCGATCAGGCGGCGCGTCTCGCGGGCCGCACATCCGGGGACAGCACCGTCGCCTATGCCCTGGCGTTCGCGCGCGCCGTGGAAGCGGCACTCGGCATCGAGCCGCCGCCGCGCGCGATCTGGCTCCGCGGCGTGATGGCGGAGCTTGAACGGATCGCCAATCATCTCGGCGACTTCGGCGCGATCTGCAACGATGCCGCGTTCAGCATCATGCTGGCGCATTGCGGCATCCTGCGCGAGCGCGTGCTGCGCTGTGCCGCCGCCTGCTTCGGCCATCGCCTGATGATGGACCGCATCGTGCCCGGCGGGGTCGCGGTCGATCTGCCCGCCCGACGGCGCCGCCCGGATCCGCGCGCTGATCGATGAAATACGCGCGCGCTTTCCATCGCTGGTGGAACTCTACGACGCGACCGCCTCGCTGCAGGATCGCACCGTCGGCACCGGCATCGTGCATTCCGACCTCGTGCAGCGCTTTGCCGCGGGCGGTCATGTCGGCCGCGCCTCCGGTCGCAACTTCGACGCGCGCCGGGACATCGGCTATCCGCCCTACGACCAGCTCCAGTTCGAGGTCCCGGTGCGGGAGGAAGGCGACGTCAATGCCCGCGTCTGGATCCGCATCAAGGAGATCGACCAAAGCCTGGCGCTGATCGAACAGATGCTGGCGCGCATGCCGGACGGCGACATGCGCATCGCGTTCAAGCCGACCGGTCAGCGGAGGGCCCCGCGGAAGGCATGGCGCTGGTCGAGGCGTTCCGCGGCGACGTGCTGGTATGGCTGCGCATCGATGCGGCGGGACGCATCGATCGCTGCCATCTGCGCGACGCGTCATGGTTCCAGTGGCCGCTGCTGGAGGCGGCAATCGAGGGCAACATCGTCGCCGATTTTCCGCTCTGCAACAAATCGTTCAACTGCTCCTACTCGGGGCACGACCTGTGACGCGTGAGGACCCTGCTGCAAGGCCTGCGCCGCCCCGTCACCGAGCCGGCGCCGGCGCTCGACGATTTGGAACTTGCCGCGCTGGCCTCGAAGCTCGATCAGCGCGGCGCAGCGTCGGCTCGGCCGCAGCCTGTCGATCCGCGAGGTGGATGCCGGCTCGTGCAACGGCTGCGAACTGGAAATCCACGCGCTGAACAACGCGTTCTACGATCTGGAGCGCTTCGGCCTGCGCTTCGTCGCCTCGCCGCGCCACGCCGATGTGCTGATGGTGACCGGGCCGGTGACCAGGAACATGCGCCAGGCACTGGAACGCACCTGGCGCGCCACGCCGGATCCCAAATGGGTGGTCGCGGTGGGCGATTGCGCCGCCGGCACCGGCGTGTTCGCCGCCAGTCCCGCCTGCATCGGCGCCGTGGCGGAGGTCGTTCCGGTCGACCTTGTCATCCGCGGCTGTCCGCCGACGCCGACGCAGTTGCTGCAGGGCCTGCTGAGCCTGTTCAGCGCTCGCTGAACAGCACGCCGCCCTTCGCCTTGTTGTCGCGCGAGGTCTCGACGATCTCCACCAGCACCGCGTCCGCGGTCACGCCGAAGTTCTTCACCACCGCGTCGGTGACGTCCTTGATCAGCGCACGCTTCTGGTCCTTCGAGCGACCCTCGATGGCATGGATGTAGACCTCCGGCATTGCTGTACTCCCTTCCCGTGACATGCGTCGTGCATCATAGCGGAACGGCGATCACGCGGCGATCTGCCCGGCGCGGCGCAGAAAATTCTGGTTCACCGCACTGCGCGGGCGGCTGCCCAGACGCTCATACGCCATCGCCAGAGCGACATCGCGCATTCCGCCGCGGACCGCCGCCTCGGTCAGGGTCCAATCGACGATATCGCGCTGTGCATGCGACCCGCCGATGCGCCAAAGGTCGAGACGCGCGGGGAGCAGCAGCGCCACGGCCTGGTCATACGCGCCGCGATGAAACGCCATCAGGCCCTCGATCACCGGAATGCCGACCTCGCGATAGCAGGACGCCGCCTCGGCGTCACTCGATGCCGTGTCACGCATCCAGCCGAGGCGCCGCTCGGCCAGCGCCTCCTGGCCGGACCGCAACTCTGCCATTGCCGCGTGCATATCGACGAACGGAAGGCACCTGCCATCGGCATGACCTTCCCAGTGCGTCAGCAGATCGCGCCACCGTCCCGCGACGTCGCAGCCAAGCGTGTCGAGCCGCCACAGCAAAGCCGATGCATTGCACAGATTGAGCGCCAAAGGCCGCAGCGTGTTCAGCAGCGGACCGTCGTACAGCGCAAGCGCCGCGTCGTATTGTCCAAGCTCGAGATGGAACAGCGATTTGTGCCACCAGATATGCACCTGCGTGACGTTCTCGGGTGCCGACCAGAACTTCTCGCGTGCGATCATCCAGCCCAGACCGTCCTCCGGACGCCCGGTCATCTCCATCACGTGCGCAACCGTATGATGCGGCCAGAAGCTGTGCGGTTCGAGTTCGGCCGCCGCACGCGACGCATCCTCGGCGCGCGCATAGTCGCCGGCCTCTTCCAGGCCAAAGCCGTGGAACGCGAGAATGATGCCGTAGCCTGGCATATCCTTCGACCAGAGCGGCAATGCCCGCGCCGTCCGGTCGCGCACCCAGCGGAAGCGTCCCAGATAGCCGTCGAGCAACGTCACGGCCTGATGCGCCACGAGGTCGAACGGATAGCGCATCAGATGCCGGTCGAGCACCGAGGCCGCCGCACTCCGCGCGCCCGCCACCACCTGCTGCAGCGCCGCGAAATGTGCCTGCTCGCGTTCGTTCATGGTCAGGGTCGCCGCGCTCTCAACCAGGGCGCTGGCCTGACCGAGCAGGCTCGGATCGTTGGCGAGTGCGAACAGCCAGGCCTTCCCCAGATGCGCCATGGTGAAGTCGGGTGACGCCTCGCGCGCCGCATCGAACAGCCCGGGAGCATCGCCGTAGCCACGGTTGTATGCACGCACCGCCTGATCGTAGAGCGCGACCGCGGCGGCCGTCGCACCGGATACGCTCTGTCCCTGGGCATCCTTGAACATTGTCGTCTCCATCATGTCCACGTAGGCGGCAAGTTGACCCTGTTATTTGCATTATCGCAAGTCGAGAACGATTGTGAGCAAGCGACAAAGTCTATTCTTGCTATCCACACTTTAGAATGATTATCCTGGTGTTTCAAAGGTCCGTTGAGTCACTGTCCACTCATGTGCCGCGACCTTCACGCGGGCTGTTCCGTTTGAAGATCCGAACCCGGCGGCATCAGCGCCGGCACAAAAACGCACTGGAGAACCGCTCATGACCTACGCCGCAGGCCAGGCAGGACCGGCTGACTCTCCCATCCTGCACGCCGCCATCGCGCTGGCTGACAAGATCCGTGCATCGGGCGATGAGATCGAGCAGGCACGCCGCATCCCTGCACCGATCGTGGCAGCGTTGAAGGGCGCCGGTGTCTTCGGCATGGCGATGCCGCGTGCCTGGGGTGGCCCGGAACTCGACCCGCTGACGCAGTTCCGCGTGCTCGAGGCACTGGCCATGGCCGATGGATCGGTCGGCTGGTGCGCCATGATCAACTGCGATGGCGGTTACGTCACGGCCTTCCTGGACCAGCAGGTTGCCCGGACCATGTATCCCGACCTCGAGGTCGGTACCGCGGCAACGGCCTCGCCCACCGGACAGGCGCTGCTCGTGCCCGGCGGCTATCGCGTCAGCGGACGCTTCCCGTTCGCCAGCGGCTGCCAGCATTCGGAATGGGTCTGGCTCGGCTGCATCGTCATGGCAGACGGCAAGCCGCTCGCCGATGGCAACGGTGTGCCGCAGACCAGGCAATGCCTGGTGAAGCTGTCGCAATGCGAGATTTTGGACACGTGGTACACGACCGGCCTGCGCGGTACCGGCAGCAACGATCTTCTCGCCAAAGACGTGTTCGTCGCTGCTGAACACACGTTCAGCTTTCAGGACAAGGACCTGATCAAGCGCCCCGGTCCGTTGTATGCGTTTCCGTTCATGTTCGTGGCCAAATCCTCGCCGGTGGCGTTGGGGATTGCACGCCGCGCAATCGACGTACTGATCGAGACTGCGACCAACAAGACGGCACGACGCTATACGATTGGCGACCATCTGGAACCGGCCAAGATGATGCGCGACGACGTGTTCATTCAGGAAGCGGTCGGGCGTGCCGAGACCATGCTCACCGCTGCACGCGCGCACCTGTTCGCGGTCATGGGCGACCTGTGGAGCACGCTGGTCGACGGCCAGGAACCTGCACCCGCACAGATCGCCCGCTTCACGACACTGCATAACTACATCGTCGGCGTCGCAGTCGACGTCGTGCAACTTGTGTTCAAGGCGGCGGGCGGCACGGCGGTCTATCAGAAGGGTCCGCTCGATCGCTGTCTGCGCGACGTCCTGACCATGAACCAGCACGTGATCGGGACCATCAGAACGTACGAAATGGCCGGGCGTCTGCTGCTTGGCATGGAACCGCTGCGGTGGCTCTTCTGACCGCCGGCGCAGCGGACCCGTGATGTCCCGCAGCGTCAGGACGGCGTCGGCGCCTCGGGATGCAGCAACCCCTTCTCGCGCAGATCCGCCCACAGCGCTGCTGGGATTGCCTGCCGGAGCAACGGCAGGTTCGCCTCGAACTCCGCGGCGGCGCGCGGCCCGGGGATGATCGCCGCCACGGCGGGATGCGCCAGCGGAAACTGCAGCGCCGCCGCTGCGAGCGGCACGTTGTGCGCGTCGCACACCTCCTGCAGCGCCTTCACCCGTGCGACGATCTCGGGCGGCGCCGCGGCATAGTTCCAGGTGTCGCGCCCGGCCAGGATGCCGGAGTTCAGCGGGCCGCCCACCACGATCGACGTGCCGCGCGCACTGCACATCGGCAGCAGGTCATCGAGCGGCCCCTGCTCCAGCAGCGTGTAGCGTCCGGCGAGCAGGAACGCATCCCAGTCGCCGAATTTCAGCACCTCGATCAGCACGTCCTTCTCGTTCACGCCGAGACCGATCGCACTGACCACGCCGGTGCGGCGCAACGCATCGAGCGCCTTGTAGCCGCTCTCGCGCAGCACCTTCATGTGTGCCGCGTTTGCCTCCGCGCCGTGCTGATAGACGCCGATATCGTGCACGAACAGGATGTCGATCTTCGCCAGGCCGAGGCGCTGATAGCTGTCCTCGACCGAGCGCATGATGCCGTCGTAGGAATAATCGTATTGTACCTCGAACGGCATCGGCGCCAGCCTGCCGTCGGTCGCCCCGCCGCCGCCACTGCGTGGGCGCAGCAGCCGGCCCACCTTGGTCGACAGCACCCATTCGTCGCGCGGCTTTTCCCGGAGTGCATCGCCGACGCGCCGCTCGGCCGCGCCGACACCATAGAATGGCGCGGTGTCGACATAGCGCACGCCGGCGTCCCAGGCGGCGCGCACCAGTTTCTCGCTTTCCTCGCGGGTCACCGGGATGCGGCTGCCGCCCATCGTTGCGGTGCCAAGGCCGAGCGCGGTCACCTGCAGTGCCGTGCGCCCGATGCGGCGCATTTCCCAGTTCGCCATCGCCGGTTCCTCCGTTGCCATGCAGCGAGTGGGCAAGTGATCCCGCGGGGAGTCAACTCGCTTGCCTGCATGAAGATGCGCGTGTAGCCGGCACGCATGGTCTCCGGTTTCCTGCTGCGTCTCGCCGCATTGCGCGGCCTGCGCGCCGATCTTGCCGCGCTCGGTCTGGGCGCGCTGTCCGCTGCCGCGCTGCCGCCGATCCATGCGATCCCGGTCTTGCTCGTCTCGGTGCCAGGCCTGCTCGTGTTGCTCGACGGCACACGAACACCGATCGCGGCTGCGCGACGCGGCTGGTGGTTCGGTCTTGGCCACCATGTTCTCGGGCTCTACTGGGTGACCGAGGCGATCCTGTTCGAGGCGGCCCGGTTCTGGTGGCTGGTGCCGCTGGCCGTGCCGGCGCTGGCGGGGGTGCTGGGCGTCTTTATCGCCGCTGCCTGTGGCGTGGCGCGTCTGGCACGGCGCGGCTGGCCGCGCGTCCTGGCGCTGGGCGGTGCGTGGGTGCTCACCGACCTGGCGCGGCAGTTCGTGCTGACCGGCTTCCCGTGGAACCCGTGGGGCAGCGTGTGGGCGATCCCGGGAACGGCCGGCGATGTCTTCATCCAGCCGGCCGCATGGGTGGGCGTGCACGGGCTCACCCTGGCCACGCTGTTGCTCGCCGCGGTGCCGGTGCTGGGCCGGCGCTGGCAGGTCGGCGGCGCCGTGCTGCTCGCCGGATGGATTGCGCTCGGCCTGATCCGGCTCGGCCAGGCGGTGCCGCCGCCGGCGGGGCTCAATGTCGTTCTGGTACAGGGCAACGTGGCGCAGGGCCAGAAATTCGACCAGGCGCTGGCGATCCGGATCTTCGAATCCTACCTCGCGCTGACCGAGCAGGGACGCCAGCAGGCGGGCGACGGTCCGCTTGTGGTGATCTGGCCGGAGACCGCATTTCCCGCCCTGCTGGAGATCGACGAACGGGCGCGCCAGGCGATCGAGCACGCGACCGGCGGCGCACCGACCCTGGTCGGCGGTGTCCGCTTCGACGAGCAGCAGCGTCCGCGCAACAGCCTGTTCGCGGTGATCGATGACGGCGCGATCGGCGGCGTGTACGACAAATGGCACCTGGTCCCGTTCGGCGAATACATCCCCGACTGGCTGCCCCTGCCCCTCATGGTGATGCCGGGCGGCGGCTTCGCATCCGGCCCCGGTCCTCGCACCCTTCACATTCCCGGATTGCCGCCGTTCGGCGCTCTGATCTGCTATGAGGCGATCTTTCCCGGACAGATCCTGGACCGCAGCGATCGCCCGGCATGGCTGGTGAATGTCACCAACGACGCCTGGTTCGGGAACTCCACCGGCCCTCGCCAGCACCTCGCCGCCGCCCGGCTGCGCGCGGTGGAGGAGGGCCTGCCGCTGCTGCGCGCGGCCAACACCGGTATTTCGGCCGCGTTCGACGCCCGCGGCCATGAACTTGCCAGATTGACCATGCAGGTAACCGGTGCGTTGGTGGTGCCGCTCCCCGGCCCGCTGGCCGAGACGTTGTTCGGACGGTTCGGACTATGGCTGCCCGGCCTCGCGGGAGCCGTTGCACTTGCCACCGGCCTTCTGGCAGGACGGATTGCAGCGTCCGGTTGAAGCGGGATCGGAGACGTCACGGATCAGCAGACCATGGATCAGCCCAGGCGAAGAAACTCATAATTTATATAATATCTCTATTTTGATGGCAGGAGTTGACAATTAAAGGTTGTGTCGTTAAGGTCTGGTTAACGGCAGCTCGACACCCGGTTGTGCAAGCCCGCATTGAGGAGCCGTCTATGTTGAATGAGCCGAAAGGGAAGACGGAGATGGCGCGCGGCGAACACGTCGTGGGCACCGAAAAGGAAGGGCGTCCGAGTCCGATCGACGTGCATGTCGGCTCGCGCATCCGCCTGCGGCGCACACTGTTGGGTATGTCTCAGGAGCGACTCGGCGAGGCGCTGGGCCTGACGTTCCAGCAGGTGCAAAAATACGAACGGGGCGTGAACCGCGTGGGCGCCTCGCGATTGTTCGATCTGTCGCGGGTCCTCGATGTGCCCATCAGTTTCTTCTTCGACGACATGCCCGAGAGCCTGACCAGCGTCTATGGCGGCCATGCCGGCCGACGCGCCGTCGGGTATCCCGAGACAACCGACGGCTTTGTCGACGATGCGCTGAACCGGCGTGAAACGCTCGAGCTGGTGCGGGCCTACTACCGCATCAATGATCCCGCGGTGCGCAAACGCGTGTTCGACCTGATCAAGTCGATGGGGCCGGTCGAGACCTGACGGCCGGGCGGCACACGACGGACTGCTCGCGCGACCAACTACTTGCCGAGCGGACTACTCGTCAGTGGCGCGCAATTGAGCGTTGTCGAATCGCGGATTGCGTGCCTGATGCAGCGCCTCGCGCAAGGCTGACCAAAGGTCGCGCTTTTCGGCCTCGCCCAGCGTGGCAGCGATCTCTTCGCGCACGCCGCGCGCCACCAGCAGCAGCTTCGGCACCCGCCCCGGCCGTTCATCCAGGACCACGTTCAGCCAGCCGACCGGCAGCACACGCTCGTCGCGCCGGCCCGCCCTGCCGGTGCGCACGATGCGCAGCGCATCCTCCGACAGCAGAACCAGCTCGCTCGCTCGCGCGCGGCTCGCGTTGAGTCGCAGCAGGAAGATCGCGATGCCGATCTCCACCACGCTGAACCCGGCGACCGGCCATGCACCGATGAGCCAGAAGCGCAGCACGATCAGCCCGCTGAGCAGGCAGATCACCGCGATCAGGATGCGCAGGCCGCGCGGCGACAGACTGCGATGCGGTATGATCACCGCCTCGAACAGCGTTCCGCTTTCCGCGGCCTGACCGTCGCGTCCCATCAGGCGAATGTAGCGCGGCAAGCCAGATTGCAAAGGCCGGGCGCAGAAAGGAAGGGTCCACACGGAGGTCACCGAGGGCCACAGAGAGCCACCGAGAAGCGACGCAGGCAGCGCAAATGGCGTTGTGCGGCGCGCCTGTTCTGCTGCCTCAGTGGCCCTCTGTGAGCCCTCGGTGAACGCCGTGTGAAAGCTTTCTTGCTCCCAACCTGGCAAGCAGCAGTTTCGCATCCCCTTGCCCGGAACACCCGGATTGGGCGACAAACATTGCCATGTCGGCAACAACCCGCCCAGCCAAGGCCAGACCACGAAAACCGCGGGCGATGTCGCTTGCCGAGGTGCGGGGCTTCCTCGAAGCGCTCGCCAAGGTCACGCCGGACCCGCGGAGCGAGCTCAGCTTCATCGATCCCTACACGCTGCTGATCGCCGTCGTGCTGTCCGCTCAGGCGACCGACGTGTCGGTCAACCGCGCCACCGAGACGCTGTTCGCCGACGCCGCAACGCCGCAGGCGATGGTGCGGCTGGGTGTCGAGGGCGTCGGCCGGCACATCCGCTCGATCGGACTGTGGCAGGGCAAGGCGCGCAACGTCGTGGAGTTGTCGCGCCAGCTGATCGAGAAGCACGGCGGCGAGGTGCCCCGCGAACGCGAGGCGCTGGAGGCGCTGCCCGGCGTCGGCCGCAAGACCGCGAATGTCGTGCTGAACGTGGCGTTCGGCGAAAGCACGATGGCGGTGGACACGCATATATTCCGCCTCGGCAACCGTACCGGTATCGCACCGGGCGCCACGCCGCGCGCCGTGGAGGACGCCCTGCTGCGCAGGGTGCCGGCCGAACTGCTGCGCGATGCACATCACTGGCTGATCCTGCACGGCCGCTACGTGTGCAAGGCGCGCGTGCCCGAATGCTGGCGCTGTGTCGCCGCCGCGTGGTGCAAGTACCCTGACAAGACGCCGCAGCCGGTGGCGAAACCGCCCAAACGGGGCAGTGCAGGGCCAGTTGGGGGAAGCTGAAGCGCTCAGGGCTCTGCCCTGAAACCCGCCCGGTGGCGTTGCCCCCGGGACCCCCACCAAAGGCATAGCCTTTGGAATCCATTACTGAAGTAACGGGTTCCAAGGGCTCCGCCCTTGGCGGAGTCCAGAGGCAGCGCCTCTGGTCGGGGTTCGGGGTGAAACCCCGAGCGCTTCTGCCTGACCCGACTGCCGTCACCTCCACGGCATCAGTGGTAGTGCATCCCCGGCCGCACCTTGCCGCGGAACACCCAGTAGGCGTAGCCGGTGTAGCCCAGGATGATCGGGATCAGCACGACGGCGCCGACCAGCAGGAACGCCTGGCTCGAGGGCGGCGCGGCAGCGTCCCAGATCGTGATGCCGGGCGGTGCGATCAGCGGCCACAGACTGATGCCCAGTCCCGCATAGCACAGCACGAACCAGGCCTGCGACGCAGAGGAACGGCGTCACCTGATGCCGCAGCGACAGGCCACGCCAGAGCGTCCATCCGACGAGCGCGACCAGGATCGGCACCGGACTGGTCAGCACGATGCCCGGCCAGGTGAACCAGCGCTGCATGAACATCGGATTGAGCATCGGCGTCCACACGCTCACGACAACGACGAACCCCAGCGTGGCGACCGCCAGCACTCGGGCGTGCCGCCTGCAGCGCTGCTGCAGCGCGCCCTCGGTGCGCCAGATCAGCCAGCATGCCCCCTGCAGCGAATAGCCGATGACGACGGCGATGCCGCACAGGACGGTAAAGCCGGTCAGCCAGTCCCACCAGCCGCCGGCATAGACCCGGTCCTCCACGTGGATGCCCTGCAGCAGGCCGCCCAGAACCAGGCCCTGGCAGAACGCCGCCAGGGTGGAGCCGCAGAGGAACGCCCGGTCCCACCACGCCCGTCCGCGCACGGTGACGGCGCGGAAGCGGAACTCGAAGGCGACGCCGCGAAACACCAGCGCCGAGCAGCATGGCGATGATCGCCGGATAAAGCGCCGGCAGGATCACCGCGTAGGCCAGCGGAAACATCGCGAACAGACCGCCGCCGCCAAGCACGAGCCAGGTCTCGTTGCCGTCCCACACCGGCGCGACGGTGTTCACCATCACGTCGCGGTCCTCATCGCGCCGTTCGACGGCGAACAGAATCCCCACCCCGAGATCGAACCCGTCCAGCAGCACATAGGCCAGCACGGCGAAGGCGATCAGGCAGGCCCACACCAAGGTCAGGATCATGGCGTCCGCCCGTCGTGCATTGCGGCAGCCGGCGTGATGCCGGCACTGCGCGTCGGCACGCCGGGCGGCGGACCGCTTTCGCCCACGAGCGGTGGCCGGCGCATCACGCGGAGCAGGAACACGAATCCGGCGCCGAACACGATCAGATACACCGCGACGAATCCGGCCAGCGAGACGGCGACCCCCGGCAGCCCGACCGGCGATACGCTGTCGGTGGTGCGCAGCACGCCGTAGACCGTGAAGGGCTGGCGGCCGACCTCGGTGACGGTCCAGCCGGACAGCAGTGCCACGAAGCCGGCCGGAGCCATCGCCAACGCGATACGCTGCAGCCAGCGCGACGCGTAGAGTTGCCCGCCGATGCGCAGGTAGGCGGCCCACAGGCCGACTGCCGCCATCAGGAAGCCCAGCCCCACCATCACCCGGAATGCCCAGAACACGACCGGCGACGGCGGGCGATCCTGCGGCGGAAAGTCCTTCAGTCCCTTGATGGCGCCGTCCCAGCTATGGGTGAGCACCAGCGCGCCCAGATGCGGGATCTCCACCGCCCAGTCGGTGCGCTCCTCGGCCATGTTCGGCATGCCGAACAGGATCAGCGGCGTGCCTGGCCTCGTGTCCCAGTCGCCCTCCAGCGCCGCGACCTTGGCCGGCTGGTAGCGCAGCGTGTTGAGCCCGTGCTGGTCGCCTGCCAGGATCTGGATCGGCGCCACCACGAGCGCCATCCACATCGCCATCGAGAACATCAGCCGCACCGCCTGGTTCTGCGCGTCGCGCCGCAGATGGAATGCGCCGACCGCCCCCACCACGAACGCGACCGACAGGAAACACGCGATCACCATGTGCACGAGGCGGTAGGGAAACGACGGATTGAACACGATCTGCCACCAGTCCGCGGGGATGAAGCGTCCGTCCGGCGACAGCGTGTAGCCCTGCGGCGTCTGCATCCAGGAATTCGCCGCCAGAATCCAGGTGGCGCTGATCAGCGTGCCGATCGCCACCAGCATGGTTGCGGCGAAATGCACCGCCCGCCCCACGCGTTCGCGGCCGAACAGCATGATGCCGAGAAAGCCGGCCTCGAGGAAGAACGCCGTCAGCACCTCGTAGCTCATCAGCGGTCCGACCACGCGCGCCGGCCTTGTCGGCGAAGCGCGCCCAGTTGGTGCCGAACTCGTACGCCATCACCACGCCGGAGACCACGCCCATCGCGAAAACGATGGCGAATGCCTTCAGCCAATACTGGAAGACGTCGAGATAGACCTGCCGGCCGGTGGCGAGCCAGAGCGCCTCCAGCACCGCGAGATAGCTCGCCAGCCCGATGGTGAAGGCGGGCAGCACGATGTGGAAGCCGATGGTGAAGGCGAACTGCGCACGCGCCAGCAGGACCGCGTCTGCTCCTGACATGCCAACCTCACCACCTTGCCGGTGTGGTCAGTATGGCCGGCTCAGTCGTCCAGACCAAGCGCGCGATCAAGCGCGGGCCTATGCGGCCTGGCGCACCGCCTCCGGCCGGATCTGGACGACGCTGCGGACGCCGACCACCTGGCGCAGGTTGCCCTCGACCAGGTGCACCGCATCACCGGGCATCGCCTCCATGGCGATCTCGATGTGCATCGTCTCGCCGGCACGGTGCGACCACATGCGGTCAGGGATCAGGTCGCGCTTGGCGAACGGCTGCAGGAGGCGGGGAAGCAGGCCCGGCGAGCAATCCGTATCGAGCATGAAGCGGACAGCGACGGTCGGCCACGGGGCCACGGTCGGATCGGAAAACATGAAGGGGAACTCCGGACGGAGACGCGAAGAGGA
The DNA here is from genome assembly GCA_963739725.1 of uncultured Alphaproteobacteria bacterium. Classification (GTDB taxonomy): domain Bacteria; phylum Pseudomonadota; class Alphaproteobacteria; order Acetobacterales; family Acetobacteraceae; genus JAMXLO01. Next base: position 128,161 of record CAVUBS010000026.1, read on the forward strand.
TTGCGGGTAAACCCCGGCTGCTCAGGCAGCCGGGCCGCTAATTCGCGTGCTCTGATTCCGGATTATCATGACGCCACCATACACGTCGGCCGGAGTAATTTCAAATCACGGCCAGTCGATCTCGGGCAGCCGCAACAGCGGCACCTGGCGCATCGACAGCGTCCGATACTGCAAGGTCAGCGGCACCTCCACGTCCGGCGCACCGCCATCGTCGGGCGTGTGGGCGAGCAGCGACAGCACCGCCTTCGCCGCCGTGGCAGCGGACCTGCTGATGACGCCATGCGCCGCGAGCGCATCGAGCGTCTCGGCATAGCCGACCACGCGGGCGCTGCCGGTGCCCATCGGCTGCTGCTGTTCGTCGAGCGCCAGCGTCGCGCTCGCGGTGAGATCCAGCGGCCCCCAATTGACCGCCAGGTGCTGGATTTCGAGCGTGCCGCCACCGTCGCGCCAGGCGGACGCACGTTCTCCCAGGGCATGCATGTGCGGCACCGGCCCGTCCAAGGCGCCTTGCAGCGTCAGGCTGGCGACCCGCGGTCCGAGCGGCCGCGCAAACGGCGCCGGCAGACCGATCGCCTCGGCATTCAGCGCAAATTGCAATGCGGGTTCCGCTGCCTGCGCGGCGGGCTTGAAGTCCAGGTGCAGGTCGAGCGCGCCGATCGTCAGGCTGGCGGCGGCGTCGTTGCCGGCCGGTATGCCGGCGCGCAGAGCCTGTGCGGTGACGGTGGCCGATCGGGGCGGCGCGCCAGGCTGCAATGGCAGCGTCATATGCAGCTGGTCGGCGGTGTAGGGGATTTCCGGCCCTTCCGCGAGGCGCAGTCGCTGCATGCCCTCGGAGGCAATCTCCAGTGTGCCGGGTCGCAGAAGCGCGCTTCGCAGCACCAGCCGATCGGTCTTCCAGGTCAGGCCGCCGGGAATGTCCGGATCGCCGCCCTCCAGGTGGACATCCGGCACGGTGAGTGTCGCTGCCAGCGGCCAACCGCCTCGCACCGGCTTGCCGGTCGTCGCGGTCCAGCCCGAGGCTCGCCATCCGGCAATCCAGGCGGCAAAGCCGTCATCGAGGTTGCGTTCGGCCAGGCGCCAATAGAGCGTGTCGGCAGCCACCAGGACCAGCGGCGTCGCCAGGAGAATGATCCAGAGCCTCCGTCGCCGCCGCATCTTCCCCCGCCCCGGACCGGAACGCCGCTTATAGGCAAGCACACCGGCAAGGCAAACGCGGCATTGCCCCCATGCTGTGCCACACCCACCCGGGCACCCTATCTCCTCGGAAAACACCTGCGAATTCAGTCAGTTCAGAGCGCCGGCTGCGACGGCCTGGAAGCCAGGCGGTCAGTTAGCCCACAGAGTTCTCCACAGGGTTCGCCGACTGAAACAAATCGCTCCGCAATGCCAACTCCAAACGCTGCATCAGTTCGTCCCGGCGGAGCCCGGCAGGGATCGGCTCGAGCACGCGGATGTGGATCGTGCCGGGTCGCTTGCGAAATGCCCTGCGGCCCCAGCAGAAGCCGGAATCGGTCACCGCCGGCACAACCGGCAATCCGGTCCGCGTTGCCAGCGCCGCCACGCCAGGCTGCAACGGCAGCGCGACCCCGGGCTCGGCTCGGGTGCCCTCGGGGAAGATCACGATCTGGCGTCGTTCGCGGACAGCCTGCTCGCCCGCGCGGATCAGGCCGCGCATGGCCGAGGCGCCACCTGCCCGATCCACCGCGATCATGCCGGTCGATCGCGCCAGTGTGCCGAACAGCGGGATCCGCAACAGCTCCTGCTTCACCACGTAGCAGCAGCGCGGCACCAGTATGAGCCATACGAACGTGTCGAAGGCCGACTGGTGCGCCGAGGCGATCAGCATCGCGCCGCCCTGTGGCAGCCGCTCCTGGCCGAATACCTGCAGGCGGATGCCGCAGATCACGCGAAGTCCGCCGACCACGACGCGCGCCCAGAGCCGCGCCACATCCAACGCCCGGTCCGGCCGCACGATCCGCACCACGGTGCCGAACAGCGTCAGAACGAAGGTCGTGGCAAAGAAGAACACGTTGAACAGCGCCGAGCGGAGCAGGATCATCCGGCACGACCGACATGCAGAGGGGGCGCCTCGCGCGGTGGTATGACCGAGGTGAGGCCAACCTGGGTTGCCAGGTACTTGACGTATTCCTCCGCGATCAGCCGCAGCGGCACCGTGCCGTATCCCGGCCGGTCGGCCGACAGCACAGGCAGCGGATACAGCGTCACGTCCGGAAGCGCCCGGCTCAGCTCGGCCAGTGCGCGCGGCATGTGGTAGGCGGCGGTCACCACCAGCAGCGAGTGGATCGCATTCGCCCTGGCCCAGACGGCGGTCTCCTGTGCATTCCCCCGCGTTGTCGTCGCACTCCGCCCCAATGTGACGCGGGCGGCCAGCGCCGTCGGATCGACCCCGGCGCGCGGTGCCAGCTCGGCGAGTTCCGCCCCACCGCCGATGCCGGAGAGCAGCAGCCTGTCGCCGCGCTGTTCGGCGAGCAGGCGCAGCGCCGTTTCGACCCGTTCCGCGCCACCGGTGAATGCCACGATGCCGTCCGCATGCGGCGGCGCCTGCCCCGTGTGCCCGGCGATCTGGATGAACCAGGCGAAGCCGATGCCCCAGGCCACCAGGACGCCCAGCAGGCCGATCCCCAGCGCCTTCACGGCAGCCGCCGGAGCCAGCGACGCACCGTGCCCTGGGCGGTGGTGAACCCGATTGCCGCCGCGGCAGCCGGCAGTCCCGGCAGCGCCCAGCCACAGCATTGCCGGCAGCATGGCGAGCATCTCGGCCGGTGTGGCCGCGTCCGGTGAATTCCCCAGGAACGGCGCCGCCAGGTTGGCCAGGGTGAGCAGGACCGGGAGCGCCACGACCGCCCCCGCTGCACCGCCGATCGCCGCCAGAAACGTGGCGCGGCGTGCGAACTGCGTCGCGATATAGCCGTCGGTGGCGCCCAGCCCATGGACGATCTCGATCGCCTCGCGACGCGCCATGAGCCCGGCACGGGTGGCGACCGCGATCACCACCGCGGCCACGGCGGCGACCAGCAGCAAGGCAAACCCGGCGCAGGCCTGCAGGCTGCGCGCCAGGACGGCCAGCCGGCGGATCCACACGCCGTGGTTCTCGACCAGCGTGCCGGGTGCCGCCGCATCCAGCCGACGCGCCAGCGGATCGATATCCAGCCCGACATCCGCCAGACGGACCGCAATCACCGCCGGCAGCGGCAACGCGAGCCGCTCCGCGCCACTGCCGAGCCATGGCCGCAGCAGTTCCGCCAACTCGTCCTCGCTGAGCGGGCGCGCCTCGGCAATGCCCGGCGTGGCTGCCAGCAGTGCCACGACGTGCGCGAGGCGCGAGCCGGACCCCTGTGCCGCCGGCTCCCTTGGCTGCGGCACCTGCACGGTCAGGGCCGACCCCGCACCTTGCTGCCAATGCCGCGCGAGCGAGGCCGCACCGACCCAGCCGCCGAGCGCCAAAGCCGCGAGAACTGCCATTGCCGCCACCAGGAACGGCAGCATGCGATCGGAAATGGCGCGGCGCAGACCGAGCTCGTCGAAGCCGGCGGGCCGCAGCAGATGGCGCGGGCGCAGGGCGGCCATTTGCTAGCGCTGCTCCGCCAGGCGGCCACGCTCCAGGCGCAGCGCCGGCGACGGATGACGCCCCACCAGGGCATCGTTGTGCGTGGCGACCACGACGGTGGTGCCGAGGCGGTTCAGTTCCTTCAGCAACTGCATCAGCCGCTCCGCCTGGGCATCGTCGAGGTTGCCGGTCGGCTCATCGGCCAGCAGCAGGTTCGGCCGATTGATCACCGCCCGCGCGATCGCCACGCGCTGCTGCTCGCCACCGGACAGTGCGGCCGGCCGTGCACCCGCCTGCTTCGCCAGGCCGACCCAGCGCAGCAACTCGCCGACATCGGCGCGGATCTGTCCTTCGGGCCGGCCGGCAATCCGCAGCGGCAGGGCGACGTTGTCGAACGCGGACAAATGCGGCAGCAGGCGGAAGTCCTGGAATACCACGCCGATTCGGCGTCGCAGCCGCGGCAGCGCGCCGCGCCGCGCCGTGTCGATGTCGGTGCCAAGGATCGCCAGCCGGCCGCAGGTCGGACGCACCGCCAGATACATCAGGCGCAGGATGCTGGTCTTGCCCGCGCCGGATGGGCCGAGCAGCCACCGAAACGCCCCGTCCGGCAGCACAAAGCTGAGATCGTGCAGCACTTCCGGACCGCCCGCGTCATGGTGGCCTTGGCCGGCACGCCCGTATCGGAGCCCCACTTCCTCGAATCGAACCATGCGAACGCCCGCTGTGGCCGCCGCATCCTTCTTGCCATTCTGCGCACCGCGCCGGAAGCGTGCACTCCATTTGCTTCGTGGCCGGCCGTCCCGCACCATCGGGCCGGCCCATCATCCTGCCGGAGCAGCCATTTCGCATGCGCATTGTCTGTCCGTCCTGCGCGGCCGAATATGACGTGCCGAACTCGCTGGTCACCGCCGGGCGGGTGGTGCGCTGCGCGCGTTGCGGCGGCGAATGGGCACCAATCGAGGCTCACGCCGCGGAGCCGGAACGCGCGCCGCCGACACCGGTCGCGACACCGGTCGACGATCCGCCGGCGGTGTCCGACGAACCGGCTGGACCTGCGGCGCCCCCGGCGCCACCGCTCGACAGCCCGGCCGCCGCCGAAGCATCGCCGCGGCCTCCGTCCGCGATGGATCGGCTGGCCTTGCAGGCGACCCGGCCCTCGTCACGCCTTCAGCTGCGCCTGGCCTGGCTGGCCAGTCTGGCGGTGTTGGCGTTCCTCGGCTGGGCTGCCTATGCATGGCGCGCCGAGATCGTCGCTGCCTGGCCGCCGAGCGGCCGGATATACGCGATATTCGGGATGCAGCCGCTCCCCGATCGGACCCCGTGACACCGTCCGCGGCGGATTCCGGCGAAGCCCGCGATCACCGGCTGAAATTGTAGTCGTTGCCGGAACGCTGCGGCTGCGGCACGCCGCCGACGGGCACCGGCGCCACGGTGGCGAGCGCCGGAGCCTGGTCGGCCTGCGCCACGGCGAGATTGATATAGCGGATCGCGTGCAGCAGATCGCCGGCACCGAGCATGCTGAGCGCCTCGGCCACCTGCCCGGCCGCGACGCTTGCGCCGACGGGGGCGTCCCGCGACGGACTGACCGGCCGCAGCACGAGCTGCACCTGCGCCTGTTCCAGCAGATGTTGCGCCTCGTCGGTGCGGCCAGCCGCCAACGCGGTGCGCGCGTCCATCAGCCGTTGGCGCGGCGACGCGGTGCGCGGCGGTTCCGGTGCAATCTGGCGCAACGGATCCGGTGCGCCGAGTCGTGGTGTATCCGAGGCGACCTGTGCTGCGCCGCCACGCGACGGCACCTCGCGCCGCAGGCGGGTGAGCACAGTCTCTCGAGCGTCCGGTTCAGCCGGTGGCGGCTTCACCGAGGGCGGGACAGGCCTGGGCGCCGATGGCGCGGCAACGACCGGACGCGCCGGCGGCACCGACTTGGCCTCCACCTTGATGTCCACAGGCGGCTTGATGTCCACAGGCGGCTTGATATCCACAGGGCTTCACGTCGCAGGAGCTTGCTGTCCACCGGCTTCACGTCTGCGGGAGGCTTCACGTCCTGCGGAGGCTCGACAGGCTGGCTCGGTTGCGGCGTCGCCAGCGCGGCTGTCTTCTGCTTCTCCGCCTCGGCCGCACGCTGCCGGCGCTCCTCCGCGTCGCGCTGTGCCACCAATCTGGCCTGCTCCAGCGCCGCCTCATCGGTGGCACGCTGCTGGCGGAGGTCTTCGATTTCACGCCGCGCCTGCTCGGCCTGCTGACGGAGCGTCGCACTGTCCTGCGTCGCCTGCGCCAGACTGGCCTTCAGATCATGCAACTGACGCAGCGCGTCGCGTTGTGAGGGGGAACCAGCCATATCGGGGCTGCCGACCGGCGCGTCCGGAATCGGCGCGGCTTGCGTGGCGGATGTGGCGGATTGCGTCGCCTGCGGCGTGGACTGTTGGGCGGTGGATGGCGAGCGCAGGTCACGCAATATCGTCATCGGGTCGCCGAACGAGGCCACGAACAGCAACACCAGACCGCCGACAGTGCTCAGCCCGGCCAGCAAGAAACGCCACATGTGGCCCCCTTCGGCACAATGGCCATCGACCGCATCTACAGGCTAACACATAGAGCGTCGCATTGCCGGATCAATCGCCGTTGGCAATCCGGCCAGGCAGGGCCGGAAGCGACGCTGCACCGCGTCGTACTTCACGCAACCGTACTTCACGCAATCGCGAATGGCAACATCCGCAGATCGTGAGCGCCGGCGAGAAATTATCACGGTGTGCGCTTCATCTTTTCGCGAAGTGCCAAAGTCTCGATTACCTGCCGTCTCGCATCAAGCTCGTGTCATTCGTCTTGCGGGCGCTCCCTTTCCGCCACAGGTACGATGCACAAGACCACACTTTCAGCACCGGGAGATATCCATCATGGCAAAAGAATTCCAGGAGCAACTGATCGAGTTCCTGCCGAAGATGCGCGTGTGGGCCTTGGCGCTCACGCGAAATCGAGCGGCCGCCGACGACCTGACACAGGACGTTGCGACCAAGGCGCTGGTTGCTCGCGACGGTTTCACGCCTGGCACCAACTTCTCGGCCTGGGTCCATCGCATCATGATCAACCACTTCATCAGCGGCGTGCGCAACCGGCGCGAATTCACCGATATGGATACGGTACCGGAAGTGGCGGTGCCGGCGCCGCACGAGGACAGGACCGCACTGCGGGAGCTTGGCTGGGCGCTCGATCGTCTGCCGCCCGACCAGCGCGAGGCGCTGTTCATGATCGTGCTGCAGGAGAAATCCTACGAGACCGCGGCCGAGGTCACCGGTTGCGCGATCGGTACGTTGAAGAGCCGGGTGCATCGCGCGCGTGCGCAGCTTCGCACTTTCCTCACCGGCGAGCCGACATCGCAGATATCCGGCGCGGCCTGAGTTCAAATCCAATCAGGGGCCACGCCGCGGCTCCAGCAGGTGCAGGGAAAACAAGTGCGCCGGATCGGTCCACAGCTCGGCGGTGTGCCATCCGGACTCCTCGGCGAGGGTCGCAAAGTGCTCCGGCGCATACTTGTAGCTGTTCTCGGTGTGGATCGTCTCGCCGCGTTCGAATTGGAGTGTCTGACCGGCGACAGTGACTGACTGCTTGCGGCGGCTGACCAGGTGCATCTCGATCCGGCTTTCGGCATCGTTCCACACGGCGCGGTGCGCGAAGGCATCGAAATCGAAATTTGCATCTGCCTCGCGATTCAGCCGCACGAGCAGATTGCGGTTGAATGCTCCGGTGACGCCTTCCGCATCGTCATAGGCGGGCACGAGTATGGCTGGGTCCTTGCGCAGGTCGACACCGACGAGAAACGATGACTGTGCGCCCAGCGTCTCGCGCGCCTGTCGCAGAAAGCGACGCACGTCGGGCGGATCCAGATTGCCGATCGTCGAGCCCGGAAAGAAACCCAGCCGAGGCAATGGTGGAACATCGACGGGCAGTTCCATCGCATCCATGAAGTCGCCGGCGACGGCACATACCAGCAGCTCCGGTCGCCGGTGTCGCAGCCGCGCCCGCATCTGTTCCAGCGCCGTCACGGCGACGTCGATCGGGACATAGGCCTGAAAGACCGGCGAGCCGGTCCCGATCGCGTTCGCGCAGCAGAAGTTCGGCTTTCGCCTCGTCGCTGGCACCGTATTCGATCAGCACGGCCGGGCCGGACAACTCGCTTGTCAGGCGTGGCGCAACATCCGCCAGCAATGCCCGCTCGGTGCGCGTCAGATAGTATTCGGGCAGCTCCGTGATGCGTCCGAACAGGCGACAGCCTTCGTCATCGTAGAACAACTTTGCAGGCAGGGTCTTCTGCGTTTGCAACAGGCCGGAGATCGCGGCATCTGCCACGCTGCTTCCCGCCGCCGGCATCAGGGCGGTGTAATCAGGCATCGAGCGCTTTCCTTGTCAGATGTCGCGTGCCAGGCGCACGCCGCTGAACTGCCAGCGCTTGTCCGGATGGAAGAAATTCCGATAGCTGCTTCGCGCATGGTTCGTCGGCGTGGCAAGCGACGCACCGCGCAGCACCATTTGATTGATCATGAACTTGCCGTTGTATTCGCCCACGGCACCGGCTGCAGGACGGTAGCCGGGGTAAGGTCCATAGGCACTGGTGGTCCATTGCCATACATGCCCGGTCAATTCGTCGACATCGGGATGCCCGCTTGCGGATTCCATCTCTGCCTCGGTCGGCAGCCGCGCATCCGCCCAGCGCGCGTAGGCATCGGCCTCGTACCAATTGACGTGACGCACCGGTGCGTCGGGATCCAGCGGCACGAGACCGCGCAAGCCCATCTGCCACCACGCCCCATCCATTTCGCGCCAATAGAGCGGGGCCGACCAGCCGGCGCCTTGCAGGCTCGCCCAGCCGTCCGACATCCATAGTGTCGCCGTGCGATAGCCGCCGTCATCGATGAATGCCAGCCAGTCCCGGTTGCGTACCAGGCGCGAGGCGATCCGGTACGGCGACAGGTGCACAAGATGCGCCGGCGTTTCATTGTCGAAGCAGAAGCCCGCGCCGTGGTGGCCGATCCGTACCAATCCCCCGTCGCAATCGACGAACCGCGTGGGCGCCGGCGCGCCCCGGGGTTCCTGCCAGTCCGGCAATACGGCTGGTGCCAGCGGGTTCTGCGCGAAGGCATGCAGCATGTCCGTCAGCAGAAGTTCCTGATGCTGCTGCTCGTGCTGCACGCCAAGCTCGATCAGCGCGACCGCAGCGCTCGGCAGCCGGTCGAGCAGCTGCAGCATCGCCGTGTCGACATGCCTGCGGTATGCGCGCACGCGTTCTGCTGAAGGTCGCGTCAGCAACCCTCGGTTGGGGCGCGGATGCCGAGGGCCGACCGCTTCATAATAGGAATTGAACAGGTAGGCGAAATCGCTGTCGAACACTCGATAGTCCGGCAGGAACCTGCGCAGCACGAACTGCTCGAAGAACCATGTCGTGTGCGCCTGGTGCCATTTTGCCGGGCTGGCATCCGGCATCGATTGTACACATTGGTCCTCGTCGCTCAGAGCGGCAGCGAGGTGCTCGGTCCAGGCGCGCGTGTCCGCAAAGCGTTGCAGCATCGTCGAGGTGCCGACAACGCGCGCCGACGTAGCCAGTTCGTTCATCGCATTCTCCCGCCGTTGGACAGCGACTGGCCTGAGCAGTTCAGGCCGCCTCCCTCATGGTTCCTTGTCGGTATGGTCCCTTGCCGGCGTCGAAGCGCTCCCCTCGAGCGTGACAGCGCGGGACACCGCAGAGCGCGGCGCCCGCCGCAGATTATGGCAGCCTTCGTACCGGGCAGGAAGTCGCACGCCCCACCGTCCAGCGTCCGCCAGCCCCGCGCGGGATGGGATCACGCATTGGTGTATCGATAGTCCGCCATGCCTTCCAGCGACGCCTTTGCTGCGAGTTTGCTGCCCATGCCGGGGAAGCCGCCAACCGAGATCACGGCAGTGCCGGCCTTGTGAACGCTGTCGCTCAACAGAAGGTCGTCCGCCGACCCGATCGATCCGTCCTCATCATTGTAGACACTGGCGCCCACCACCTTGCTCGCGCGCACCTGGTGATCCTGCGGTGAAGTTAAGACATGCAACGAACGGCGCCGCTGCCTGCCGGTTGCGTTCGGTTCGGATACAAAAGAACGTGCGAGCGCGAAGTGATGTGACCTGGTCCGCCGCGTCCGTGCCCTGGCAGCCACCTGCGAACGACACCAGATGATCGGCTGGCTCAAATGCTCGGAGGCGGTGATGGCGGAGCGACCGGTCTGGCGCGGACACTTGAGGCTCGCACTGGTGAGCTGTCCCGTGGCCCTGCACAGCGTATTGCGCGCGAGCGGCAATCTCCGCTTCCATTTCATCAACCCCAAGACCGGCCATCGCGTACGAACCGTGACGCTGGATGCCGAGACCGACACCGAAGTGCCGCGCCGCGAACTCGTGAAGGGCTACGAATTCGAGAAGGATCGTTATGTCCTGCTGGACGATGAGGATTTCGCGAGTGCGAAAATAGAAACCTCCTCGACGATGACGGTCGACAAGTTCGTCGCACACGATGCGATCCAGCCGATCTATTTCGACACGAGCTACTACGTGGTGCCGGATGGCGATGCGGGCGAGGACGTCTATGTGGTGCTGCGGGATGCCATCGCGGAATCCGGCAGGGCCGCACTGTCGCGTGTGGTGATCTCGCGGCGTGAACGTGCGGTGGCAATCCTGCCGCTGGAGAACGGGCTGGTGCTGCACACGCTGCACGAGCCGCGCGACCTCTACGATTACCAGACGCTGTTCGATCGGGTGCCCGATGCGCGGCCGGATGTCGAGATGGTGAAGCTTGCGACCCAGCTGATCGAGCGGCAGGCGGCAAAATTCGAGCCGGCCGATCTGCAGGATCGCTACGAGGCCCGCCTGCGCGAGGTGATCGACGCGAAACTGAAGGGTGAAGGCATCACGCCGGAGGAGGCGCCCACGCCGCGGGCCGACAATGTGATCGACCTGATGGCGGCGTTGAAGCGAAGCCTCGGCCAGGACGGCAAAGGCGACGGCAAAGCACGGGCGCGCCCGGACGCCGTGCCGGCGAAGCGCAAGCCGGACCAATCGCGCCCAGACCAATCGCGCCCGGACCAATCGCGCCCGGACCAATCGCGCAAGGCCAAGCCGACCGCGAAGCGCGCCTCGGGCCGCAAGCGCGCCTGAGCGTGGGTTCAGTCCGTTCCCCGAGAAACGGCCTAACGCCGCCACCAGCCGCGCTTTTTCTCCACGACGGGTGCCTCGCCGTTGCCGATCACGATCGGCTTGATCGCCGGCTCCAGCTCGTTGCCGCCGATCGCGACAAGCTCGGGAACCCGCTCCGGCGAAGGCTCGGGAACCGGCTCCGGCATAGGCTCGGTCACCGGTTCGGCGATGCTGTTCGATTTCGGCAATGCTCGGTTCGACCGGCGCCGATACCGGCTCCGCCACCGCGACAGGCGCGGGCTCCGGCTCCGGTTCCGGTTCCATGTTCGGTTCCACAGCCGGCTCCGCAATCGCGGCATGGGGGGGTGCGACGGCGGTCGACTCGACACGGTCCAGCACGTCGAAGATATCGAAGGCGTGGCCGCCGAACGGATCGGCCGGTGTCGGACCGCTATAGACCGGCGGCAGATCCGGTTGGTCTGCACCAGGCTCCGCATGCGACGGCATCTCGCCGTCCGTGCCATCCGGCCGACGCCGACGCCCACCGCGACGACCGCGACGGCGACCGCGAGGTTCGTCCTCGGCGGCAGCCTCGGCATGCTCGGGCACGCCTTCGATATGGGTCTCCGCGGCCACATCCTCGGCCGCCTCGACGACCGAGCCGACAGCCAACGGCATCGGCATCGGCATCGCGCGGCTCCGCCACCGTTGCGGGGGCAGCGTCATCGCGGTGTCCGCCACGCCGCCGCCGCCGCCGCCGCCGGTGGCGACGTTCGGCCTCCTCGGCCGTCTCGCCGACCTCCGCCTGCGCCGCACCGCCGGGCTCCTCGACGTCGTCCGCATCCGCCGCCGGCTCAACGTCCGACCGGCTCGGCCAGGATGACATCCGGTTCCTCGGCCTCGACTTCCTCCACCGCCGCTTCCGGCGCCGGCAAGCCTGGCGGGTGCATGTCCTGCGTGATGACCGGCACCACATCACCCGCCACCTGTGGCTTCAGCCGATCGATGCGGTACTCCGATGTCATCTGCGCTTCGTCGCCCAGACAGATCACCTGCATCGCATACCGCGCCTCGATCTCGGCCAGGCGCTCGCGCTTGTGATTGAGGATGTAGAGCGCAACCGGCACCGCCGCGTAGACCACGATCTCCGCGGCGCGGCGCTTCGCCCCCTCCTCCTCGACCCCGCGCAGCACGTGGATCGCCGCACTTTCGGTCGAGCGCACATGGCCGGTGCCGCCGCAATGCGGGCAGGCGATGAAGCTGGTCTCGGCGAGCGACGGACGCAGCCGCTGGCGGCTCATTTCCATGAGGCCGAAATGGCTGATGTGGCCGACCTGGATGCGCGCGCGGTCGTTCTTCAGCGCCTCCTTCAGGCGGCGCTCGACCATCGCGTTGTGCTTCTTCGCCTCCATGTCGATGAAGTCGATGACGATCAGACCCGCGAGGTCGCGCAGGCGCAATTGCCGGGCGGCCTCGTCCGCGGCCTCGAGGTTGGTGCGCACCGCCGTCTCCTCGATGCCGCGCTCGCGCGTCGAGCGGCCGGAGTTGACGTCGATCGCCACCAGCGCCTCGGTCTGGTTGATCACCAGATAGCCGCCGGAACGAAGCTGCACGATGGGCTGCAGCATCCCGTCGAGCTGCGCCTCGACCGAGTATTTCGCGAACAGCGGCTGGCCGGCGCCGTTGGCACACCGATGAATCGCGCCAGAGCTGCACCTTCTTGGCGTGGCTCGGCATCAGCATGCGCATGAACTCGTGCGCCGCGCGCCAGCCCTCCTCGCCGTCGACCTGGATTTCGTCGATGTCGCGCGAGTAGACGTCACGGATCGCGCGCTTGATCAGGCTGGCTTCCTCGTAGATCAGCGCCGGGGCGACGGACTTCAACGTATGCTCGCGGATGTCGTCCCACAGGCGCAGCAGGTATTCGCAGTCGCGCCTGATCTCCGGCTTCGGCCGGTTGGCGCCGGCCGTGCGCACGATCAGGCCCATGCCCTTCGGCATGTCCAGTTCGGCGATGATGTCCTTGAGCCGGCGGCGATCGGCAACCGAGGTGATCTTGCGCGAAATGCCGCCGCCACGCGGCGAATTGGGCATCAGGACGCTGAACCGTCCCGCGAGCGAGATATAGGTGGTCAGCGCCGCGCCCTTCGTGCCGCGCTCCTCCTTCACGACCTGCACCAGCAGGATCTGCCGGCGCCGGATCACCTCCTGGATCTTGTAGTTGCGCAGGAAGCGCGACTGGGTGCGGCGATCGCGTGCGTCGTCACCGCTGTCGTTCTCGCCGCCCATCGTCTCCGGCGGCGGCTGCTCGGGGATCTGATCGCCGGCCGACCAGGTGTCCTGACCGTTCTCGGCAATGTCCTGGCCCGGCGCGTGCTCATCGGCCGCCTCGATGACCTCGCCGGCGTGCACCTCGATATTGGTGTCGGAGGTCCCGGTGTCGGGTGCCGCGACGGCCGCGGCTTCATCCGCGCTCTCCGCCGCGGGCGGTGGAGGTTCGGCGGGCGCTGCGTCTTCGGCATAGGCCGAGACGCTCTCGGTGGCGATCGCTGCCGGCTGGGCGCGGGGAAAATCCGGTTCCACCGCTGCGGTATCGAACTCCGGCGGCTGCAACCGGTCCGGGTCGGTGACCGGCTCAGCCGCTGTCTGCGACCCTTCGATTGCCGGTTCATGCCACGCGGCGTCGACCGCCGTGTCCGGCGCCGCGCTCTCGGACGGCATCGCGGGCATGTCGACTGCCGCGTGGCTCTCCAACTCGGCCGCGCGGTCTTCTGCCTCCTCCTCGCGGCGCGCATCCTCCGCCTGCATCTCGATCAGGCGCTGCCGGTCGGCGACGGGGATCTGGTAGTAGTCGGGATGGATCTCGTCGAACGCGAGGAAGCCGTGGCGGTTGCCGCCGTATTCGACGAACGCGGCCTGCAGGCTCGGCTCTACCCGGACCACCTTGGCGAGGTAGATGTTGCCCTTGAGTTGTTTCTTGGTGGCTGTCTCGACGTCGAAATCTTCTAGCCGGCTACCATCCAGCACGACGACGCGGGTTTCCTCCGCGTGCGTGGCATCGATCAGCATGCGCTTGGTCATCTACACCTGAACTCCGATGAGCCGCCCGGCGCAGTCGCACGGGCCCAATCGGGGCGCGCGCCGGCGGGCAGCGGAATGGGGTTATGGGAAAGGGGTGGCCCGTCCGCTCAAGGATCGGAAAATCGTCCGGCCGAACGCGACGGAAGCATATCATCCCGTCACTGAAGATGGGTGTTGCCGATGAATTGGTTAGGGTTGGCCCTGCGGCAATCATGATTTCGACGATCTTCGGTCCCTGGCATCGGGGCTTGTGTTCCAGTGGGAAACACCCCGCGTGAAAGTTGAGCGTCTGCCGGCCCTGTCGGGCAGGCCGATCCGGCGCGCTCGCCCGCGTCAAGACCTCGCGCATGTCCAGACCTCGCCCATGTCCAGACAGCGGCGCGACGCAGGCGGCGACGCGGCAGCGGCGGATGCCGACCCTCCCCGGACCTATCCGGCCGTACCTCGCGCCCAGCCGAACCACGGGCCATCGCTTCCGCCGGGGCCACGACCGGGGCGGCGGATGATCCGCCTCCCCCGGGTGCGTCACCAGAGCGAGCCTGACCATGAAGCAATCCGGGCGCTTCCGCAAGCCGCGGCACGCTTGAGGGTCGTGCGCCATGAATCAGCCGTAATCAACGGGAAACGTGCAATTCTGTATCCGATTTGTTAATACTCCATCATGCCTTCCTGTGCACCGGTCACGCGCCGCCTGCTGCTCGGCCGCCTCGGCTCCGGGAGCGCGATCGTCGGCACCTTCCTGCTGCCGGGCTGGATGCGGGGCGCACTCGCGGCAGCGCCTGCCCATTCTGCCGGACCGACCCGACCGCCGGCGCCCCCGCCGCGGCCATCCGCCAGGCCGCCGGCGCCCCTGGTGATGCTGGACCCGGGCCATGGCGGCAAGGATCCCGGCGCAATCGGCGTCTCGGGCACCTACGAGAAGCAGGTGGCGCTCGCCGCCGCGTTCGAGCTGAAGCGTCAGTTGGAGGCAGGCGGCCGCTACCGGGTGGCGCTGACCCGCACGCGCGACGTGTTCGTCCCGCTCGACGACCGGGTGGCGAAGGCGCAGGCCCACGGCGCCGCCCTGTTCGTTTCGATGCACGCCGATGCGCTGTCGGACCATGCGGTGCGCGGCGCCAGCGTCTACACCCTGGCCAACGCTGCCTCGGATGCGCAGACCGCCGCGCTGGCGCAGCGGGAGAACAGCGCCGACCGCTTCGGCGGCGCGAACTGGCACGATGTGTCGCCGGAGGTGTCGCGCATCCTGGCCAGCCTGGTGCGGCAGGAGACGCGGATCGGGTCCGTGCGGCTCTCGCGCAGCCTGGTCGGCAGTCTCGACCAGGACCTTCCCATGCTGCCGAATCCCGAGCGCCATGCCGGATTTGTCGTGTTGAAGGCGGTCGATATTCCGAGTGTTCTGGTGGAGATGGGATTCATGTCCAACCGGAATGACGAGGCGGAATTGCGCCGTCCCGACCATCGCGCACGGGTGGCCGAGGCGATGAAGCGCGCCGTCGATGCGTATTTCGCCGCCGCTGCACGGATGGCCGATGTGGATTGCGTGACACGGAAGCCCGGGATCGCGTGAAAAGGATGACTGACTGGCGTTCTCCTCGCTGGTCGTCTTTCACGAAAAGGTCCATATCGCGTCACCATGAACGAGCCCCTCACAGCCACGCGAACCGCTGGCGCAGTCACCCGACGGCGGTCGACGCAAACGGCGCACTGCGCAGGCTGCCGTGCCGCGTCCGCGCCGCGGCCGCATTCGCCGATTCGTGCGCGGCGTGGCCGGCGGCGTGCTGGGCGTGGGCATGCTGGTGGCGCTGCTGGGCGGCGCCGGCGGCTATTTCGCGTGGCTGCGCTTCAGCGCCGACCTGCCGAACGTCGATGGCCTGCGCAACTACCAGCCGCCGGTGATGAGCCGGGTCTATGCCGGCGATGCGCGGCTGATGGCCGAACTCGCCACCGAGCGCCGCATCTTCGTGCCGTATTCCGCCGTGCCCGAACTGGTGAAGCAGGCTTTCGTTTCGGCTGAGGACCAGAATTTCTGGATGCACAAGGGCGTCGATCCGCTGGCGATCGTGCGTGCCGCCGTGTTCGATGTGACGCATATGGGCCAGGGACGCCGTCCGGTCGGCGCCTCGACGATCACCCAGCAGGTCGCCAAGAACATGCTGCTGGACAATCAGGTTTCGCTCGCCCGCAAGGCGCGTGAGGCGATCCTGGCGATGCGGATCGAGCAGAACCTGTCCAAGGAGCGCATCCTCGAGCTCTACCTGAACGAGATCTATCTCGGCATGAGTTCGTACGGCGTCGTGGCGGCCGCGCAGGCCTATTTCAACAAGCCGCTCGACAAGCTGACCCTGTCGGAGGCCGCGTTCCTGGCGGCGCTGCCGAAGGCGCCCAACAACTACAACCCGTTCCGCTTCCCCGAGGCCGCGAAGGCCGCCGCGACTGGGTGCTCGACCGGATGGCGGAGGATCATGTCATCCAGCCCGAGCAGGCGGTGGCGGCCAAGGCCGAGCCGATCATTCCCGCGGAGTTCCGCCGGCCCCAGCCGATCCCCGGGGCCGACTGGTTCGCCGAAGAGGTGCGCCGCGAACTGATCGGCCGGTTCGGCGCCGACGTGACGACGCAGGGCGGGCTGATGGTGCGCACCAGTCTCGATCCGGCGCTGCAGAGCGTGGCCGAGAAGGCGGTGCGCGACGGACTGATCGCCTACGACCGCAAGATGGGCGGTTGGCGCGGGCCGGTGCTGCATCTCGAGGGCGGCGCGGGACTGGCGAAGAACTGGGCCGAGCCGCTGGCACAGATCGTCAGACCGCAGGGCATGCTGCCGGATTGGAAGCTGGCCGTGGTGCTGGGTGCATCCGATCACGGAGGCGCGGATCGGCTGGCTCGATCCGGTCGGACAGGCCGGGGGCCAGGCGCCGCAGCAGCACCTCGGCGTTCTGTCGCTGTCCGACATCGCCTGGGCGCGGCCGATCAAGGACGGCAAGCCGGGTCCGGCGCCGCGGCGCATCGCGGACGTTGCACAGCCCGGCGACGTGGTGATGGTCGAACCGGTCGCCGCCGCGCAGGCCGTGCAGTCGCCAAAGAGCCCGACCTCGGGTCCCGACGCGAAGGGCAAGCCGGCACAGGTGGCGCAGCAGCGCGTCGAACTGCGGCAGGTTCCCGCGGTCCAGGGCGCACTGGTCTCGCTCGATCCCCGGACGGGACGGGTGCTCGCACTGGTCGGCGGCTGGAGCTTCGAGGGCAGCCAGTTCAACCGCGCGACGCAGGCGCAGCGGCAGCCCGGCTCCAGCTTCAAGCCGTTCGTCTACCTGACGGCGCTGGAAAAGGGCGTGTCCCCGAGCCAGCGCTTCCTGGACGCGCCCGTCGTGATGGACATGGGCGCGGCCGGACGCTGGCGGCCCAACAACTTCGAGATGGAATTCGGCGGACCGACGCCGTTGCGCGTCGCGCTGGAGCGCTCGCTGAACCTCGTGACATTGCGCGTGGCGCAGAGCGTCGGCATGGAGGCGGTGGCACAGACGGCGATCGCCTTCCACGAGGTGGATGCGATGCCGCGCGTGCTGCCCGCCGCGCTCGGCGCGGTGCAGACCACGGTGCTGCGCGAGGCCGCCGCCTATGCCGCGCTGGACGAGGGCGGGCGCGAGGTGATCCCGTCGCTGATCGACAGCGTGCAGGATCGCGACGGCCACGTGGTCTGGCGGCCCTCGGCGATCGATTGCGGCAGCAACTGCGCCGACCAGGCCAACCCGCCGCAGCTGACCGACCAGCGCAAGGAAATCGCCGATCCGGCCAGCGTGTTCCAGATCGTCACCATGATGCAGGGCGTGACGACGCGCGGCACGGGCGACGAAGGTCGTGGCGGGGCTCGGGCATCCGATCGCCGGCAAGACCGGCACGACGCAGGACTTCACCGACGCCTGGTTCTCCGGCTTTACCCCCGATCTGGTGACGACGGTGTGGGTCGGCTTCGACAACCCCGCGACGCTCGGCAACAACGAGACCGGCGCAGCGCTCGCCGGACCGATCTGGCACGACTTCATGGCGGTCGCGTTGAAGAACCGGCCGGTGCTGACCTTCCCGCAGCCGCCCGGCGTGACGATGGCCGCCTGGGACACCGGGTCCGGCACGGTGACCGACGCGTTCAAGCCTGACCAGGTGCCCGGCGCCTCCCGCCCGATCGGTGGCGGCGCGGTCGCCAGCGATGCCGCGCCGGCCGATGGCACGACACCGGCCGGCGCGCCGCAGGCGGTGCATGGCGGGGTCGACAGCAGCATGGGCGGGCTGTATTAGCCGCGCCTTCATTTGGACCGCGAGCGAGCGATGTCAGCCGAATCGGATGCCCTGAACGAGCAGATCAAGCAGTCGATCGCACTGCTGAGGAGGCATCTTTGACTGGGATGTCGCCGAGGGCCGTCTGGCCGAGCTGAACGCGCAGGCCGAGGATCCCAATCTCTGGAACGATTCGGCCGCCGCGCAGAAGCTGATGCGTGAGCGCAATAACCTGGCCTCGCGGATGGACGGCGTGCGCAAGCTGGAGCGCGACGTCGGCGATACGCTGGAACTGATCGAGCTGGCCGAGGCCGAGGGCGACGCCGGGATGGTGGCCGACGGCATGGCGAGCCTGCGCGCGCTGGCCGAGGAGGCCAAGCGGCGCGAGATCGAGAGCCTGCTGTCCGGCGAGGCGGATGCCAACGACGCCTATATCGAGATCAACGCCGGCACCGGCGGCACCGAGGCGCAGGACTGGGCCGAGATGCTGATGCGCATGTACATGCGCTGGGCGGAGCAGCACGACTACAAGGTGCAGTTGCTGGAGCAGAGCGAGGGCGAGGCAGCCGGCATCAAGTCCGCGACCTTGCAGATCAGCGGGCCGAACGCGTATGGCTGGCTGAAGACCGAGGCGGGCGTGCACCGGCTGGTGCGGATCAGCCCGTTCGATTCGGCGGCGCGGCGGCACACCAGCTTCGCCAGCGTCTGGGTGTATCCGGTGGTCGACGACAGCATCGAGATCGACATCAACGAGGGCGACCTGAAGGTCGACACCTATCGCGCGTCGGGCGCCGGCGGCCAGCACGTCAACAAGACCGAGAGCGCGATCCGCATCACGCACCTGCCGTCGGGCATCATCGTCGCCTGCCAGACCGACCGCAGCCAGCACCGCAACCGGGCCATGGCGATGGCGATGCTGAAGGCCCGGCTGTACGAGGCGGAACTGCAGCGGCGCGAGACGGCGGCCGCGGCAGTGGAGGACGCCAAGACCGACATCGGCTGGGGGCACCAGATCCGCAACTACGTGCTGGCGCCGTACCAGTTGGTGAAGGACCTGCGCACCGGCGTGGAGAAGGGCAACCCGGACGCCGTGCTGGACGGCGACCTCGACGCGTTCATGGCGGCGGCGCTGGCGGCCCGTTCCGGCGCGACACGCACCGAGGCCAGCGCGCAGGCGCGATAGTTTTCATCCGCCGTTTACGCCGCTGGCCGATGCTCTGCGCATGCAGGACGTCATCGACACGCTGCGCGCCGCCATTGCCCACCACCAGGCTGCGAGACACGCCGAGGCGGAGGCGCTTTACCGGACGGTCCTCAGCGAGGAGCCGGGTCATCCGCGGGCGCTCTATCTGTATGGCCTGCTGCTGCTGGATATCGGGCGAGCACACGAGGCGGTTGCGATGCTCGAGAAGGCCGCAGCATCACAACCGGGCCACGCCGCCACGCTGACCAACCTCATGCGCGCCCTGCTTGCCGACGGGCGGCCCGCGGAAGCGCTGGCGGTGGCATCCTCGTGCGCGCTGCACAGCGCCGAAATCGCCTTCCTGCGCGGCACCGCACTGAACGCGCTGGGCCAGCCGGCCGCCGCCGCAGGTCTGCTGGAGCAGGCGGTTGCACGCGATCCCGCCAATGCCGCCGCGTTCCTCAACCTGGGCAATGCCTGTGCCGATCTCGATCGCCTGGAAGCGGCGGAGGCGCATTGCCGTCGCGCGATCGGGCTGGCGCCGCATCTGGCGGAAGCACATGCCAGTCTGGGCTTCATACTGACCTCGTGCGGACGGCTTCGATGAGGCGATTGGCGCCTGCGAGGCGGCCATCGCGTTGCGTCCGGATTTCACCCAGGCCCACTGGAACCAGGCGGTGGCGGCACTGCTGGCCGGGAACTTCGAGCTTGGCTTTCGGAAATACGAATGGCGGAAGCGCCATGACCGGTTCCGGCGCGACTTCATCGATCTGCCCGGACCGCAATGGGATGGCAGCGACCCCGCCGGGCTGACCGTGCTGGTGCACGCCGAGCAGGGTCTCGGCGACACGATTCAGTTCGCCCGTTATCTGCCGCTGATCGCGGCACGCGGGGGGCATCCGGTGCTCGCGTGCGAGCAGACGCTGATCCCGCTGCTGACCTGCATGCCCGGTGTGGCGATCGTGGCGAAGAACGCGCCGCTGCCGCATTACGATTGCTGGATCGACCAGATGAGTCTGCCGCGCATATTTGGGACGCGCCTGGATACGATCCCTTCCGCCGGGGGTTATCTTCAGGCTGATCCGGCGCGCGTTGCCCGCGTGGCGTGGCGCATTGCCGGCGGGGCTGAGGGTCGGCGTCGCGTGGGCCGGCAACCCGGTGCACAGCAACGACCGCCGCCGTTCGCTGGGGGATGGGGACCTTGCCGGTATCCTGGCAACGCCCGGCATCGGGTTCGTCAGTCTCCAGGTCGGGCCGCGGGCAGGCGAGAGTGCGCTTCAGGACCTTTCACCATATTTGACCGACTTCGCCGAAACGGCTGCGCTGATTGCCGCGGTCGATCTGGTACTGACGGTTGACACCGCGGTTGCGCACGTTGCCGGTGCGATCGGAAAACCGGCTTGGCTGATGCTCCCCCATGCGCCGGATTGGCGCTGGCTGCTGGGCCGCGACGACACGCCATGGTACGCGTCACTGCGTCTGTTCCGCCAGCCGGCAATTGGCGATTGGCGTGCGGTGACTGCGGCGGTGGCGACGTCCCTCGCGACATGGAGGGATGCGCAGCATGCCTGACGGGCCGATTGAAGACGGCGACCAGCGTGGCTATCCTGCGGACATGGAAGCCAGATTGCGCGTTCTGGAAGAGATTGCCGCGGGCACGAAGGCGATTCTCGCCGAGATCAGGGCGGACCAGCGGGCCATGCGCTCGGAAATCATCGCCATGGATCAGCGGAGGGAGCGCGATTTCCGCCTCGCCTTCGGCGCCATCATCACTACCTCGCTGGGTCTTGCGTATCTGATTGCTCATACTGCGCACTGGCTCTGACTGGCCTCAGCCGGACGCGCCGTGCCCATTTCGCGAGGCCGCTCGCGTGCGGACCGCTGCGCGTGCTGCAGCGTCAGAAGCGTTCCTCTCCGTGATGGCGGAACGCATCGGGGAAATCCCGGTACAGCGCAAACACCGCGTTCTGCACCAGCGAATTCACGCCGAAATGGAAGCCCTCGACTGGTTCGCGCCGTCCGGCCACGCGTTCGAATGCGGCTTCGAGTTGGGCGAGGTCCTTCACCTCGATCATCAAATGGAACTCGCCGAGCCCCGGCGCGCCGAGGCCGAGCTTGCGCCGCGTCAGACGCCAGTCCTGGATCAGACCTTGTTCCTTGAGATGGCCCAGGTAGCCGGCGACCTTCTCGCTGAATTCCAGGTCGCCGACGCCGGGTTTGAGATCGCACCAGGCGTGATAGATGTCCAAAGCGAACTCCTCAGGGCTTCACGCCGGAGGCGATCACCGCGGCGATCGGCACGGCAATGCCCTGGGCGTCGCGATAGGGTTCTGCACGCGCATCGATGTCGGCGATGATGGCCGGCATGGCGGCCGGGCGCTGCGCCTCGATCATCGCCGCCATCCGCGCGGTTCCCGCCTGCAACGACGCCACCAGGGCCTGCGCGTCGGCATGATGCCAGGTCGCGCGCACCAATTCCGTCGTGCAGTCGACAAAGCCGACGTGGCGCAGCGCGTCCGCGCATTGCTTCGGGGAATTGAACCCACCGCCAGGAGGCGGCGCATCCGGACGCCGCCGGATCGCCATGTCGCGCGATCGCGTCGAACAGCAGCTTCCAGGCGATGTTCTCGCTCGAGTCGGCCCAGAAGCTGAAGGCGACGCGACCGCCGCTGCGCAACACCCGATGCGCCTCACGCAACGCGAGCACTGGCCGCGGCACATGGTGGATGCCGAAGTTCGACACCACCGCATCGAATACACCGTCCGCGTACGGCAGCGCCTCGGCGTCGCCCTGATCGAAGCTGATCGCGCCGTCACGCGCCCTGGCGACAGCGAGCATGGCGGGCGAGAAATCGAGCCCGGTTGCGCCCGCGCCTCGCAGTACCGCGCGGGATGCGACGAAGCCCGGGCCACACGCGATGTCGAGCAACCGCACGCCGCGAGCGACGTGGGCCGCGTCGAGCAAAGCGTCGATGAACGGCCTTGTCGCGCCGGCGAATGTCGCCCCGTAGGCATCGGCCGCGCGCTGCCAGCGGGAATATTCGAAGCTGCGAACTGCTTCCGGATCGAATGTCATGGCGAAAAAGGGTTCACACAGAGATCACCGAGGACCACAGAGAGCCACCGAGCAGCATCTCCTCTGTGGCTCTCTGTGGTCCTCGGTGGACTCCGTGTGAAACCTTGCGGTCCTACGCCGCCACGCGACTGCCGAAATGCGCCTCCAGCGCGTCGTAGCGGATCATATCGCGTATACTCCTCGACCATGTCCGGCGTCGCGACCTCGACCATCACCCGGTTCTCCAGCCAGAACTCGATGACGTGGAACGCCGGCGGCTGACCGGGAGCGCCGCGGCCGAAATAGCGCGTGCGCCAGCCTTCGCGCTCGCCGATCCGCTCCACCGTGGCGCGGTCGACCGGCACCGACAGCAGCAGATGAAACGGCACATAGCCCGGGGTTGCGTCATGCGCGGCACGCACCTGCGAGTCTCCCTTGCCTGGCTGCAACGCGACATTCTCAGGATAGACCTCGATCATCGAGCCATGCTCGTCGCCGCTCACCGCCATGAACGAGTTGGCGACCCCACCGGGAAACGGATAGCAGCGCCCGTTCATCAGTTCGGCGAGCACACCGGCAACGTGCTTCGGATCGCGGGCGGAAATCGAGATGTGATGGATCATCGGATGACCTCCTCAGTAGGTGCGAAAGATTTCCCGGATCTGCTCCGGATCGGTCGTCACGGTCAACGCCAGCGCCAGCAGGATGCGCGCCTTCTGCGGCAGCAGGTTGTCGGCGATCAGAAAGCCGGCATTCGTCAGCCGCGTGCCGCGGAACGTCCGGCCGGAGCCTGCGCGGGTGGATTGCACCACCACGATGCCCTGCGCAACTGCCTCCTTCAACGCGTCGAAATCGCCGGCGCCGGGAGAGCCGGGCGCAAATCCGGCGGAGACGATGCCCTTCGCACCGGCCGCGATGAACGCGCGAACCGCGGTCCCGTCCGCGCCCACATAGGCATAGGCGATATCGACGCGCGGCAGCGCATCGAGCGTGGCGATGTCGAACTCGGTATCCGGACAGCAGCGGCGCAGCGGGCGTCGATAGAATGCAATCGCATCGCCATCCGCGTGGCCGAGCACGCCGAAATCGGCGGTGCGGAACGTCTGGAGCCGCAGCGTGGCCGTCTTGGTCACCTCGCGCGCCGCCTGGATCTCGTCGTTCAGCACCACGAGAACGCCCATGCCGCGCGCGTCCGGGCTGGCAGCGACCCGGATCGCGTTCACCAGATTGAGGCCGGCATCGGTGGACAGCGCACTGGGCGGCCGCTGTGCACCCACGAGCACGACGGGCACCGGCACCTTCAGCGTCAGGTTGAGGAAATACGCGGTCTCCTCGAGCGTCGCCGTGCCGTGGCCGATGACGATCCCGGCAAGATCGGGCTGCTCCGCGACCAGCGTCCCGCACAGCAGCGCCAGCGCCTTCCAGTCCGCGAAGTCGATCGCCGTGCTGGGTATGTTGCGGTAGCGGACGGGGATCACATCGGCGACCAGCGCGACCTCCGGGAACCGCGCGATGATCTCATCGGCGTGCATCACATTCCCGGTTGCGCTGTAGTCCTGCAGATCGAGCGGCCCGGCGCCGACCGAGGCGATCGTGCCGCCGGTGCCGATGAATGCGACCTTCGGCTTCATGCGACGATGACGCCGCCGGCGTCCACCGCATCGAGCATCGGCGGCCGACGCGCATGGAAGTCGGTGTCGCGCTGATAGGCGTCTGCCACTTTCAGCACGCGCGCCTCGGCGAACGGACGCCCGGCGATCTGCAGGCCGATCGGCAGGCCGTTCGGATCGAAGCCGCAATTGACGCTGACCGCCGGCAGCCCGAGGTAGTTGAATGGCCGCGTGTTCGCCGAGACGGCCATGAACGTCGTCTCGGTGCCCGGCGGCCCGTGATCGATGTCGGTCTCGGCCAATGTCGGCAGGCAGGTGCGTATGGTCGGTGTCACGAGCACATCGACCTTGGCGAATACCTCCTTGGCGAACGCCTTCAGGATCGGCCCGCGCCGGGCGAGCGCCTCGACATAGTAGGTCGCCGGGATCGCATAGCCGCCGTACATCCGCGCGCTGATATGGATGCCGTACTCCCCTGCCCGCTCGCGCATCCATTGCGCGTGGATCGTCGCCGCCTCGACCCGCGATACCATGCCGCCATAGGTGGTGACCGCATCCATCAGCGGCAGCGTGATGCGATGCACCACAGCGCCGCGCGCCGCCAGAACCGCAAGCGCGTGCTCCAGCGCGTCCAGCACCGGCGGATCGACGTCATCGAGGAACCAGGTGGACGGGACCCCGATGCGCAGCCCGCGGATGTCGCCGTCGAGTGCCGCCTCGTAGTCGGGCACCGGTTCATGCGAACTGGTCGGATCGCGCGGGTCGCGTCCGGCGATCAGGCCCATGATGCGTGCGCAGTCGCGCGCGGTGCGGGCCAGCGGTCCGACATTGTCGGCACTGAACGACAGCGGCATCACGCCGAACCGCGACACGCGGGTCTGCGTCGGCTTGATCCCGGTCACGCCGCACGCCGCCGCCGGCAGCCGGATCGAGCCGCCGGTGTCGGAGCCCAACGCCGCGTAGTTGAACCGCGCCGCCACCGAGACGCCGGACCCGGACGATGAACCGCCGGTGATGTAGGGCAGGTTCCACGGGTTGTGGCAGTCGCCGAACGCGCGATTGTGACCGGTCGGGTTCTGCGCGAACTCCGCCATGTTGAGGCCGCCGAACGTGTAGGCGCCGGCGGCGGACAGCTTCTCGATGACGGTCGCGGTCACAGTGGGGGAAAAGTCGCGGCGGATCGCCGAACCGCAGGTGCTGAGCCTGCCCGCCTGGTAGTACATGTCCTTGTGCGCCAGCGGCACGCCGTGCAGCGGACCCAGCCATGCGCCCGCACGCACCGCGCGATCCGCCGCGTCCGCCGCCTGCTCGGCACCTTCGCGATCGAGCCAGATCGTCGCGTTCAGCTTCGGATTGAGCGCCTCCAGATTGCGCCAGCACGCATCCAGCAGTTCCATCGAGGTCGCGTCGCCGTTGCGCACCGCATCGGCGGCCTCGACCAGGGAGAGATCGGCCAGATCGGTCATCGCCCTCACTCCTTGGTGTCGTGCAGCGCCGCTTCGAAGCTCGCGGGCTCGTCCTCGAACGCCAGCGTGCCGCGCAGCGCCTCGAAGGCGCGGATCGTCGCGATCAGGTCCGCCGCCATCCGCCGTGCCGGATCATTTGGTGCGGCGATGCCGTGCCATCGCGCAATCGTTGCCTCAACCTCGGCCTCGAACGGGTCCATGTTCGCTCTCCGCGATTTTGCCGATGCCACTATAGCCACGGAGACGGATCGAGCGACATGCCGGATGAGATACGCGCCGATATACCAACCGAGGCGGTGTTCGAGACCAATGTGCCGGCCCGGCTCGACCGGCTGCCCTGGAGCGGGTTTCACTGGCTGGTGATCTTCGCCCTCGGGATCGCCTGGATCCTCGACGGGCTCGAGGTCACCATCGTCGGCTCGCTGTCCGGCGCGCTGACCGAAAGCCCGGTGCTGCACCTCACCAGCGAGCAGGTCGGCCTCGCCGCCAGCGCCTATCTGGTCGGCGCGGTATCGGGCGCGTTGTTCTTCGGCTGGCTGACCGACCGTCTGGGCCGCAAGAAGCTGTTCACGCTGACGGTGCTGGTCTACGCGATCGCCACCATCGCCTGCGGCCTGTCGTGGGATTTCTGGTCGTTCGCAGTGTTCCGCGCGCTGACCGGCGCAGGCATCGGCGGTGAATACGCGGCGGTGAACGCCACGATCCAGGAACTCATCCCCGCCCGGCGCCGCGGCTTCACCGACCTCGTGGTGAACGGCAGCTTCTGGATCGGCGCCGCCCTCGGTGCGATCGCCGCACTGGTGGTGCTGAACCCGGCGGTGCTGCCGTCGGAATACGGCTGGCGGTTCGCGTTCCTGATCGGCGGCGTGCTGGGCTTCGTCGTGCTGGTGCTGCGCCGCTTCCTGCCCGAGAGCCCGCGCTGGCTGATGACCCATGGCTATCCCGGAGGAAGCCGATCGCGTGGTGACCGAGATCGAGCAACGCGTGGAGCGCGAGACCGGCCGCCCGTTGCCGCCGGTGCCGCATCAGGCGCTGCTGCTCCGGCGTGACGTGCACTCATGGTTCGGCGCCGGCACGCGCGCGCTGTTCACCCAGTACCGCAGCCGCGCCGTGCTCGGCATCGCGCTGATGGCCGCACAGGCGTTCTGCTACAACGCGGTGTTCTTCACCTACGCACTGATCCTGACGCAGTTCTACGCCATTCCGTCCGGCAACATCGGCTGGTTCATGCTGCCGTTCGCGGCGGGCAATTTCCTCGGGCCGCTGGTGCTGGGCCGGCTGTTCGACACGCTCGGGCGGCGTCTGATGATCACCGCGACCTACGCGATCTCCGGCGTCATGATGGCGCTGACCGGCTGGCTGTTCGTGCTCGGCGTGCTGGATGCGACGCAGCAGACCATGGCCTGGACCGCGATCTTCTTCGTCGCCTCGGCGGCGGCGAGTTCCGCCTACCTCACGGTCGGCGAAAGCTTTCCGCTCGAGATGCGCGCCATCGCCATCGCGCTGTTCTACGCGTTCGGCACCGGCGTGGGCGGCGTCGCCGGCCCGGCGCTGTTCGGCGCACTGATCGCAACCGGCGAGCGCGTCTCGATCCTGTGGGGCTATCTGCTCGGCGGCGGGCTGATGGTGGGTGCGGCGGTGGTCGCCGCCTTCCTCGCGGTCCCCGCCGAGCGGCGCGCATTGGAGGACATCGCCCCGCCACTGTCCTCTGCCGTGCGATAGCGCCATAGTCGGCGCAACGCAGCCACAGATGGAGCAGCGGACCGTGGCACTCGAGAAGCAGGCCTACCGCGAGGCGATGGCGCGCCTTGGCGCCGCGGTGAACGTGATCACCACGGACGGGCCGGGCGGCCGCGCCGGCTTTACCGCATCGGCTGTCTGCAGCGTCACCGACACGCCGCCCACATTGCTGGTCTGCGCCAACCGCACCAACGACTCATACCCGGCGATGCGGGCGAACGCGGCACTCTGCGTCAACACGCTGGCCGGCGCGCACGAGGAACTCTCGCCGGTGTTCGCCGGGATGACCGACCACACGATGGCGGCGCGTTTCGAGGGCGCCACGTGGCACACGCTGGCCACCGGCGCACCGGTGCTGGACGGCGCGCTGGTGGCGTTCGACTGCCATATCATCCAGATCGTCGAGGTCGGCACGCACGACGTGTTCATCTGCACCGTCGAGGCGGTGGAGGTCGGCGAGATGCACGACGGCCTGATCTACTACGCGCGCGGCTACCACCGCATCGTGCACGGCGACTGAGCGCGGCGACTGCGCGCGGCCAGGGGCAACGCTCAGGCCGGCGCGACCGAGGCCGGAGATTCAGGCCGCCTGGGTGCCGCCCTTGGGCGCGACCCCGTGCTGCTTGAACCAGGCGATCGCCCGCTTCCAGCCGTCCTCGGCATCCGTCTTGTTGTAGCTTGGGCGGTAATCGGCATGGAAGCCGTGCGGCGAGTTCGGATAGACCACGACGTCCACGATCTTGTGCGACGCCTTCGCCTTCGCGGCCGCCTCCTGCAGGTCGGCCACCGGAATACCGGCATCCTTGCCGCCGTACAGGCACAGCAGCGGGCATTTCAGCTTGTCGGCGATGTCGATCGGCGCAAGCGGCTGGATCGGGCTGGCGGTACTCTTGATCGGCCCGTACCACGCGACCGCCGCCTTCAGCTTCGGATTGTGCGCGGCATAGAGCCAGGTGTTGCGGCCGCCACGGCAGAATCCGGTCTCGCCGATGGCTGTCGCGCTGCCGTGGTTGTGCGCGGCCCACGCCAGCGTGGCGTCCAGATCGGTCATCAATTCGGCGTCAGGCTTCTTGCTGATCACCTCGGCGAAGATCTGCTTCGTGTCGGTCATCGTCGAGAGATCGGCGATCCGGGCATAGACCTCCGGCGCCACCGCCATGTAGCCGAGCTTGGCGAAGCGGCGGCAGACGTCCTTGATGTATTCGTGAACGCCGAAGATCTCCTCGTTCACCAGGATGACCGGAAATCCGGTGCCCTTCGCCGGACGCGCGGAGTAGGCCGGGATATGGCCATCCTTCACCGGGATCTGCACTTCTCCGGCCTCGAGGCCGCTCGTATCGGTCTGGATCGCCTGCGCCTCGACCCGCTGCGTCGCGAGAGTGAACCCGCTGATCAGGCTGGTCATGACAAAGCCACGCCGCGCCAGCGGATAGCGATGCAGGCCGCTGATCTCGGACACGTCGTTCATGTTTTCTCCCCTTCGCCGGTAAGACGGGCAGACAATTGGGGAGAAATCGATATTGCGCAATATTGTGTGTGGCAGGATCGCCGGCCAGCCCCAAAAATTCGCTCACTCGTGCGAGGGCGTGTCCGGTTCGATGTCAAAACGCGCGCGACAGACCGCGATAAATTCCCGCGCCAGGACTGCTGCTTCCCGGGCCTCGTCCTCCGCGGGATCAAAATCCTCATTGTAGTCCGCGACCAAACGTCCGTCCTTTGTCGCATTCAGCCAGCGTCCTGCGCGACGCAATGACGCATCACCATCGCGCACCAGGCGACCAAATGCACTGACCACTCTGTCATGCTTGCGCGGAGCGGAACCGACGGCATGAAACAGCACGGCCCTGGCACCGTGAAACATCGCGTAGTACGCTGAATGGATCACGGCCATCGGCGCTCTGCTCAAATCCTGACCATCCAGTTCGGCCAGGTGAGCCTTGGCCTTTCGCCACGATTGGGCCGCCCGCACCGCCGGGCTGGCGGCCGGGCCGGTCGGAGGCTCGCTCAGGGCACCAACACGCCGTCGCGCCGTATGTCGTCGGCCAATTCACTGGCCGATGCGAGATAATCAGCCGGCAGAGGCAATGGATGCAGGTATAGGCCAGCCACGACATCCCGATAGGCAGTGTCGGACAGCACTCGCTGCACCGCCGGCCGGTCCGAAAGGTCGCGCACGAGAACGGCCACATCATAATCGCTTCCGCGCGCCGCATCGCCACGTGCACGCGATCCGAACAGCAGCACGTCCTCGATCCGGCCCGGCAATGCGCGTTCCAAAGCCCGCCGGAATGCGCGCAGGCGCCGGGCCGGACGATGTGGCAGCACCTCGTCGACTGTTCTGCGCGCCATACCGGATGGTTCTATTTCATCGCCTTCTGCAGGTTCTCATCGAGCTTCGCCAGGAAGTCCTGCGTGTTGAGCCACTTCTGGTCGGCGCCGATCAGCACCGCGAGGTCGCGCGTCATGAACCCGGACTCCACGGTCCCGACACACACCTTCTCCAGCGTCTCGGCGAACCGCGTCACGTCCGGCGTGTCGTCGAACCGGCCGCGATAGATCAGCCCGCGCGTCCAGGCGAAGATCGACGCGATCGGGTTGGTCGAGGTCTGCTGTCCCTTCTGGTGCTGGCGGTAGTGCCGCGTGACGGTACCGTGCGCCGCCTCGCTCTCCACCGTCTTGCCGTCGGGGCTCAGCAGCACCGAGGTCATCAGACCCAGCGAGCCGAAACCCTGCGCCACCGTGTCGGACTGCACATCGCCGTCGTAGTTCTTGCACGCCCACACATAGCCGCCGTTCCACTTCAGCGCGCAGGCCACCATGTCGTCGATCAGCCGGTGCTCGTAGGTGAGCCCCTTCTTGTCGAACTCGGCCTTGAACTCGGTGTCGTAGATGCGCTGGAAGATATCCATGAAGTAGCCGTCGTAGGCCTTCAGGATGGTGTTCTTGGTCGAGAAGTACAGCGGCCAGCCGCGCATCAGCGCGTAGTTGAACGAGGCGCGCGCGAACCCGGTGATGCTCTCTTCGGTGTTGTGCATCGCCATCGCCGCGCCGCCATGCTTGAAGGTGTGCACCTCCAGCGTCTGCGCCGGGCCGCCGCCGTCCGGCTGATAGGTCAGCGTCACCTTGCCCGGGCCGGGGATCTTCATCTCGGTGGCACGGTAGATGTCGCCATAGGCGTGGCGGCCGATGACGATCGGCTGCGTCCAGTGCGGCACCAGGCGCGGCACGTTGTGGCAGATGATCGGCTCGCGGAAGATCGTGCCGTCCAGGATGTTGCGGATCGTGCCGTTCGGGCTGCGGTACATCCGCTTCAGGTCGAATTCGCGCACCCGCGCCTCGTCCGGCGTGATGGTCGCGCATTTCACCCCGACGCCGTACTGCCGGATGGCATTCGCCGCATCGACGGTGACCTGATCGTCCGTCTGGTCGCGATATTCGATGCCGAGATCGTAGTATTTCAGGTCGATGTCGAGGTAGGGCAGGATCAGCTTGTCCTTGATGAACCCCCAGATGATCCGCGTCATTTCGTCCCCGTCGAGCTCGACGACCGGGTTCTTCACCTTGATCTTCGCCATCCTGTCCCTGCCTCATTGGCCGCTGAGAAGTGAGCCGGGTCCGTCGTTCCCGGGCGTGCAAGCGCGCGGACATTCGCATCCGTCCAGGCCAGGAGCAAGCGGCCCGCGGATGCTGCGGGCCGAGGCTTGCATTCCGGCTCACGAAAATGTTACGAAACGAACCGCGTGGTGGTTTATAGCTCCGCGGCTCTCGTGGCTCCAATGGCGGCAGGTCTTGGACACAATTCAGGTGGTCCCGCAGATGGCGGCATGATGATCCGGAAGAATGGCAGCCGGCTTCTGGGCCTCCTCGGCATCCTTGCCGGCACCCTGACGCTGATCGCGCTGACCTGGATCGGCACGCTGACGGCCATAGGCACCGAACGCACCGACGCCGAGGACCGGATCAGCGCCGACGTCCTCAACCAGGCGCAGATCTTCGAAGAGCAGCTGCAGCGCAAGCTGCTGGAGGTCGACCAGACGCTGCGCATTCTCGCCCGCACCTGGGAGACCGACCCGGAGCACTTCGACCTGCCGGCGGCGCGGCATCAGTTCGTCGCGCTGAACGACCTCAGTTCCCAGGTCTTCATCGCCGATGAACATGGCACCGTGCTGCACGACACGGTGCCGGCGACCGTGGGCACGAACGTCGGCAGCCGCGACTATTTCCGCTACGAAGCGGCGCAGACCGCCGATGAGGATCGGATGTTCATCAGCCCGACGACGATGGGCTCGGTCGTCCGCGAGTGGCATCTGAACCTGGCGCGCCGCCTGCACAAGCCGGATGGTTCGTTCGCCGGCGTCGTCGTCGCCAGCATGCGGATCAGTGCCCTCGGCAGTTTCTACCAGATGGCGAATATCGGCTCGCACGGCATCATCGCCGTCGTGGCCATGGAGCGGGGTGGCGTCCGCGTCGCGGTCGGATCCAAGCGGATCGACCCTGGCTCGCTGATCGCCGACACCGACATGTTCCGGGCCATGCAGGCCGAACCCGACGGCGTCTGGATCGGGCGATCCGCCTTCGACGGGATCGAGCGCGTCCATGGCTTCCGCCACGTCGCCGACCGCGACCTGGAAGTCGTCGTGGGCATCGACCAGGCGGAGGCGATGGGCGCGACGAACGCGTGGGTCAAGGCCGCCTACGGCTTTGCCGGCGGCATCACGGCGCTGCTGCTCGCGATGGCCGGTCTGCTGCTGCATGACCTGCACGGTGCGCGCCGCCGCGAACAGGGGCTCGCGCACGACAGGGCGGTGCTTGCCGCCGCCAATACGCAGCTCGAGCTGGCGAAGGCATCGGCGGACGCCAAGTCGGCGCAGCTCGAGGCGACGTTGGTCGGGATGACCGACGGCGTCGCCATGGTCGACGGCAGCATGCGGCTGGTCGAATGGAACCCGCGCTACCCCGGGCTTGCCGGCATTTCGAGCAGCGTCCTGCGGGTCGGCATGACGGTCGAGGAACTGCTGCGGGCGCAGGCGGAAGCCGGCGAGTTCGGCGACGTGGACGTCGAAGCCGAGGTGGCGCGGCGGGCGGCACTGCTGTCCAGCGGCAATTACGCCGCAACGTCGGAGCGCATCAAGCCGGACGGCAAGGTGATCGAGCTGCGGCGCAACCGGCTGCCCGATGGCGGTTTCGTCAGCCTGTATACCGACATCACCGCGCGCAAGCAGACCGAGACCACGCTGCGCCAGGCCGGCGCCGTGGCCGAAGCCGCGACGCGGGCCATGTCGCGCTTCGTGGCCATCGTCAGCCACGAGATCCGCACGCCGCTCAACGCCCTGCTCAGCAGCCTGACCCTGCTGGCCGACAGCAACCTCGCGCCGACCCAGCAGGCGCTGGTCGGCATGTCCCGCCAGTCGGGCGATGCGCTGATGGCGCTGGTGAACGACGTGCTGGAAATGTCGAAGATGGAGGCGGGCCACCTCATGCTGCGGCCGAGCTCCTTCGTGCTTCGCGAGCTGATCGAGAGCGCGCTCGAGATGTTCCGCGCGCCGGCCGCGGAGCGGGGGATCGCGTTGCGCCAGTCGATCGGCCCCGGCGTCCCCGAGGAGCTCCACACCGATCCCGGCCGGTTGCGGCAGGTGCTGCTCAACCTGCTGTCCAACGCCGTGAAGTTCGCCGCGTCCGGCGAGGTGCGGGTCACCGCCGAGGCGCTGTACGCCGGCGGCGAGCCGAAGCTGCGCCTGGCGGTGCGCGATCGGGGACCGGTCATTCCCGAGGAAGATCGCGGCCGGCTGTTCAAGCCGTTCTCCCGCATCGAGCAGCCGGGCGCAGAGGGACCGCTTGGAACCGGCCTGGGCCTCGCGATCTGCCATCACCTCGTCGCCCTGATGGGTGGCGATATCGGCTGCAATGTCTGGACGATGGGCGGTCGCGAGGCGGGAAACGAGTTCTGGTTCGTGCTGCCGGTGACGGCGCCGCCCATCGATGCCGACGCTGCCGCGATGCGCGCCGATGCGCAGCGCCAGCGGCGGCTGCCGCGGACCCGCATCCTGCTGGTCGAGGACATCGTGGCCAACCAGCTGGTGACCGCGACGCTGCTGCGCCGCGAGGGTCATCTGGTGGACATCGCCGGCAATGGCCTCGATGCGGTCAGCGCCGTCGCAAGTCGGCCGTACGATCTGGTTTTCATGGACATCTTCATGCCCGGCATGAGCGGCCTGAACGCCGCGAAGCTGATCCGCGGCATTGCCG
Source organism: uncultured Alphaproteobacteria bacterium (assembly GCA_963739725.1). Classification (GTDB taxonomy): domain Bacteria; phylum Pseudomonadota; class Alphaproteobacteria; order Acetobacterales; family Acetobacteraceae; genus JAMXLO01. Next base: position 161,522 of record CAVUBS010000026.1, read on the forward strand.
GACCGCCCGCGAGCGGTGCCGATCGTGGCGTTGACCGCCAATGTCTGCCCCGAGGACCAGGCGCTCTGCGCCGCGGCCGGCATGAACGGAATGCTGGGCAAGCCGGTGGCGCTGGCGGAACTGCTCGATACGCTGGCGCGGCATGTCTGGCCGCACCGGCCCGATCGGATCACGCTGGACGCCGCGGTCGCCTCCGGCATCGGCGGCGCGGCCGTCGATCCTGTCGGCCGCACGTCTGGACGAGCTGCGCGGCGCGATTTCGGCGGACACGCTGGGCGGCCTGATCGAGGATTGCCTCGTGGATCTCGCCGAGCGCCTGAAGTCGCTGCAGCAGGCCTTGCGGTCGGATGCGACGGAGCAGGCGATTGCCGACGCGCATGCCATGGCGGGCATGGCCGCCGAATATGGCATGGCCGCGCTGGAGAGCCGCGTCCGCATGCTGATGCAGCTCGTGCGCGAGCGAACCGGCATCCGCCAGCGCGATCGCCGATGAGCTGGAGGCCGAGATCGTCCGCACCGCGACCGCGATGCGCGAGGCCCTGCAGATCGAGATGGTCTGAAGCGACGGCCTTCAGGCATTCTTAACACCGGTGGCCGACACTGCCCGCATGTTGTCACCGATCTCACTCGCAGCCTTCTCGTCCGCCCCGGTACTGGCTGGCGCCAGCGCGGTCCGACCGGTGCAGCGCGCACGTGCCGTCGCCCCGCAACCGGTCCAGCCGGCGGCCCCAACGGCAGGCGCATCGCCACGCGCCAGCGAGGGCGACGCGTCGCCCAACCGCATCCTGCCGCGCGGATCGCTGCTCGATCTGTCGGTGTAGGCTGCCAGATAGGCTGCCAGGCGGCCCTGTGAGGGGTCACGCCCGGGGTCCTGTGAGGGGCACCCGGGGGCCAGATGCGGGGATTGCTCCGGCTCGGCGAAAGCGCCACCCTGCAGCCATGCCGGAGTTCGTCCGTCGCATCCCGCAAGGCGATAATCGCGAGCGCATGATCTGCGCCGACTGCGGCCACATTGCCTATGAGAACCCGAAGGTGGTCGTCGGCTCGGTGGTCGTTGCCGGCGATGCCGTGCTGATGTGCCGGCGCGCGATCGAGCCGAGGCGCGGCTACTGGACCCTTCCCGCCGGATATCTGGAACTCGGCGAAACGCTCGAGGAAGGCGCGGCGCGCGAGGCCTGGGAGGAAGCGCAGGCGGACATCGTGCTGGACGGCATTCTCGGCGTCTTCAGCATCAGCCGCATCGGCCAGGTCCAGGTGATCTTCCGGGCGCGCTTCGCCGCACCGGATGCGCCGCGCTTTGCGGCCGGTCCCGAGAGCCTCGAAGTCGCCTTGTTTCCCTGGCAATGCATCCCCCGCGACGAAATCGCGTTTCCATCGGTGACCTGGGCGCTCGATGCGTGGCGGCGCGCTCAGACGGGGCCGCTCGGCGCGCCCGCCGGCAATCCGACTAACCGATCCGCGCGGGACGCGGTCGCTCGCCGCTGGACATGAGGGTGGCACACCATGAAGCGCACCGGCCCGATGTTGTTTCTGCTGCTCGTGACCGCCGGCGCGGCGCCGGCGCCGGCACCTTCGCTGCCGGTGCCGCCTATTCCACCCGCGCATCCGCCGGCCGCTCAGTCGGCGCCGATCCCCGAACCCGGATGTCCGCGCGCCGCAGGACAGAATCAGCGGGCGGAGCCCAGGTCGGCCTCACGGATTTCCGTCTCGACCGCGACAATCAGAGCCTGGGCTACTCGCCGGGGTCACAGTTCCAGACGAGCGAGGATCGCCGTGTCGTCCAGACGCCCGGGCTGACAGTGCGGGTGCCGCTGCAATAACAACAATCGGCACATGAGCGAACACACGCCGGAATGCGACGTTAATCAAAAATTGGACAAACTCTGACACACTGCCTGATGGGCCCCTCACGGCCCCCGTCAGGAGTGCAGATCGATGATACGACACGACGTCTGACACTCGGCTTCAGATACCGCTCCGGAACATCATGCCTTGCGGCATAGCGAGACATCCGGGAGCCTCGACGATCCGAGGCTGCACGCCAGCCGGCTCGATCTGCCGGCGCTCCACGGCGATGGCCGGGACCATATCGGCGGCGGCGGTGGCGCACCGGCGGTCCGGTCGCGGGACAGGGAAATCGCCCTGGCCGACGGACGTCCGGATCACGTTCGCCACGGCCGACGCGTCCGGGTGAGCCGAGAACCGGCGCGATTTGACACGGAATTGCCCCGGAATGATCCTTCAGGCCGTCTGATCCAGATCAAGGCGACCTGGCTGGAACTCCCCATATAGTGGGTGGATCGCAGCCACAGGGGAAACACCGATGGCTCTGAAGGACATACTGGTTCACCTCGATGCCACGCCGCGCAGCAAGGTACGACTGGAGGTCGCCGCCCGGCTCGCGGTGCAGTGCGGGGCGCATCTCACGGGCGTCCATGTGATCGACATTCCCTCGGCCAACTACTTCTACGGCGCGGCCATGCCGTTCGTGCCGACCAATCCCGAGGAAATCGTCGAACGCATGCGCGCCGACGCGACCGAGGCGGCCGGCCCGATCGAGGCAGCCTTCCGCGACTCCTCGAGCCGCAACGGCCTGCAGGGCGAGTGGCGCCTGGTGGAGGGCAGCCCGGCGGCCATGGTGGCGCTGCACGCCCGCTATGCGGACCTCGTGATCGTCGGCCAGCCCAACTCCTACGAACCGCAGGACAGTGACGCGATCACGGTGACGACGGTGATGACGTCGGGACGGCCCGTGCTGGCGATACCGTTTGCCGGCGATTTCCCGACCATCGGCGAGCGCGTCCTGATCGCCTGGAACGCCAGCCGCGAGGCGGCGCGCGCGGTCAACGACGCACTGCCGCTGATGGCTCGCGGCGAAGCAGGTGACCGTGCTGGCGATCAACCCGCAGCGCGGCATCGGCGGCCATGGCGACGTGCCGGCCGCCGATATCGCGCTGCACCTCGCACGCCACGGCGTGAAGGCCGAAGCCGCACACACGGTGGCCAAGGACATCGCCGACGGCGAGGCTCTGCTGTCCTATGCCGCCGATATCGGCGCCGACCTGATCGTCTCCGGCGCCTATGGCCATTCGCGGGCGCGTGAACTGGTGTTCGGCGGCGTCACCCGCACCTTGATCGCGGAGATGACGGCGCCGGTGCTGCTGTCGCACTAACCCGGTTCCCTGGCCGGGCTCGCCGGCCGGCCGGTCACCAGGCGAAACGCGGGATGGTCGCGGCGGGCGCCAGACTCGCCGCGGTTGCCGCCGCTTCGGCCTTCGCGGTGTCGTAGCTGCCCGGTCCGGCTGCCAGCGTCTCGCCATGGACGCCGCCGAGCACCCAGCATGCCGCAACGTCCACGGCGGCGGCGCCGGCGATATCGGTATGCAGCGCATCGCCGACCGCCAGCACGCGATCCACCGGCACGGCGAGCCGCTCCAGCACAGGCTGGTAGATCGCCGCATCGGGCTTGCCCAGCGAACGGACGTCGCCGCCCAACTCCTGGTAGCGCAATGCCAGCGCGCCGGCGCACAGCACCCGCACGCCGCCGCGGATCACCTGCAGGTCCGGATTGGCGCAGATCATCGGCAGGCCGTGTTGGGCGCATTCCCGCAGCACCGGCTCGAACTCGTTCATATCGGTGGGATTGCGGTGGTCGTCCGGACCCGTGTTCAGCACGAAATTCGCCTCGCCTGGCCCCGCCACCTTGGTCAGCGGCAGGCCCTCGATCACGCCGCGGTCGCGCTCCGGGCCGAGGTGAAAGACGCGCTGGCCGAGTTCGGCCCACCACAGATCGGGCGGACGCTGGAGCGCGCGACGGACCGCCTCGCCGCTGGTCAGGATATCGGTATAGAGGTCGTCCGGGATGCCCATGCGGCGCATCAGGTCCTGTGCCGCATCATTCGGACGCGGCACATTCGACAGCAGCAGGGTTCGCTTGCCGGCCGCACGCAGCCGGGCCAGGCAGTCCACGGCATGCGGGAATGCATTCACCCCGTCGTGGATGACCCCCCAGAGGTCCAGGATGAAGCCGTCATAGCGCTCGGCAAGCGGGGCAAAACCAGAAAAATGTTCCATGCCGCCTATTGTGCCAGACGTTCGGCGTCGCTGCCCACGGCATCCTTGATCGCAGCGAAGCCCGCCGCCCGCAGCGCAGCGGCGAGTTCCCGTTTCAGCCGGGGGATCAGGGCCGGACCGGCATAGGCGAAGGCGGTATAGAGCTGCACCAGGGACGCGCCGGCGCGGATCTTCGTCAGTGCGTCCTGACCGGTCGCCACGCCCCCGGCGCCGATCAGTACCAGGCGGCCGCGCGCCAGCAGCGAGGCACGGGCGAGGACGGCGTTCGACAGCGACATGCAGCGGCGCGCCGGAGAGGCCACCGATTTCCCGCGCGAGCGGCGAGCGCAGCCCGGCAGGGCGCTCGATCGTCGTGTTGGACACGATCAGGCCCTGGACGCGTTCGGCGACGCATGTCTCGACGATGGCGGCGAGGCCGTCGGGGGTGACGTCGGGCGCGATCTTCACCAGAACCGGCGGACAGTTCGGCACCACCCGCCCCACGGCGCGCAGGATCGCGCGCAACCGCGCCTCGCCTTGCAGATCGCGCAGTCCGGGCGTGTTGGGCGAGGAGACATTGATCACGACATAGTCGGCGTACGGCGCGACCGCGGCGATCATCGTCGGATAGTCGCGCTCGGGGTCCGCATCCTCCTTGTTGATGCCGACATTGGCGCCGAGCACGACCGGGCCGCGCGGACGGGCGGCGAGGCGGGCGAGATAGGCATCGAGCCCGGCGTTGTTGAACCCCATGCGGTTGATCACCGCCGCATCCGCGTCCAGGCGGAACAGCCGTGGCCGCGGATTGCCGGGCTGCGGGCGGAGCGTCACGGTGCCGGTCTCCACGAAGCCGAACCCGAGGCGCATCAGTTCCGGAACCGCCTCGGCGTTCTTGTCGAACCCGGCGGCCAGTCCGATCGGATTGGTGAAATGCCGCCCGAGAACCTCCACCGCCAACGCCGGATCATCGTCGCTTCGCGCACGCCCGGCGAGCCCGAGGACCAGCATGCGCAAGGCAAGGTCATGCGCCCGTTCAGGATCCATCAAGCGCAGCAGCGGAAGCATGGCCGAAGCGATGGATGGCGTCATGTCGGCTCCGGCTGGAGTTGGATCGGCACGCGACGCGCCCGGCGCACGGCATGGCAACTGCGCCCCGTGTGGCAATCTCTCTCGTGCGGCAATCCCTATCGCGTCGGACGATCGCCGTGCCCGGTCTGTGACATTTAGCCGCCAGGCTGCCTTGCGGCCATCCCGGCGCTCCTGGCCGATCCGGCACGCCTCGCCTATTGAAGCGCGATGCCGCCGGAGTGGAACGAGCCCTACCTGGAAACCTGCTGCCGATCGGCGCTGCACCGGCTGACGCTGAGCGGGGCCGCCGGGCGTCCGGCCGGGCTGAAGGACGGGCCATGCCTGGCTCGCCTTGCCGGGATGGATTGCGCCCGGGAAAGGGACGACGGGCGCTACGAAATCACCGAGACCGGCCTGATCCGCCACAGACGCACGGTGATGAGGCGGCCGGCACCGGCCGATCGGTGATCAGACGAGCCGCGCGGTCGCCACCTCGCCCGCCACCCCGGGTGCGACGCAGAGCACCCGCCCGCCATCCGCCGCCGAGATCATCATCATGTCGCCCTCGGCCAGCATGTCGGCCGCATCGGCGAAGAAATCGCAGGTCTCCACCTCGTCCAGCGGATCCCGTCCCGCCTTGTAGTGCCAGAGGGTGAAGCCGTTGGCATAGGCAAGCACGGACAGGTTGCGGATCGCAAAGGCCATGGCTGGGAATTCCCTTCGGGCCAAAAAAGAAGGCCGCTGCGGGGAGCAGCGGCCTTCGAGGTCTGAGGAGGAGAAAATGTCGCCGGGCGCGGCTCGCCCGTTGACGGGAACAATCTATGTGGCGGGAACTCACCGTGTCAATGATTATTTTCCTATAAAATCCGAAAACTTCGGCACTCTCAGACGACGATACCCTTCACCCGGAGCGGCCACTCCAGGCGACCCAGCGCCTCACGCCACAACCGCCAGTCGCAGCGCTCGCTGGCATAGGCAGGGTTTGGCGGGGCCTGCCGCTCGCCCCAGATGCGCAGGATCCGGGCGTGCACGAGGTCGATCCGCCGCTGCCGGTACAGCGCGTCGAGGCATTTGACCACATCGTCGGGCTCGCACGGCCGCGAAACCCGGCCCTGATTGGCGGTATAGCGCGCCCCCTCGCGTCGCGCCATGAGTGCTGCCATCGTCCAGAACCAAGCCTCCTCCGCGCTGCGAAAGGGTTCGACCCGTCGCGTCAGATCACTGGACGGGAACTGCATGGCGACACTCCGCAAAGCCGTGACACCCATGGCGATCTCCTTTTGGGCTGCGCTTGGAGGTGGAACAGAACACGAACTATGAAACCATAGGTTGCACACAGTGGCAAGCATTATTTGCATATTTTCCTATTTCATTCCGCCTGGAATCCTACGACACTGCTGCTCACCGATTCGCCTACCGCTTGCCGGGACCTGCACCCCTGCGCCGCGCCGTGCCACTGTGGCGCGGCAGCACGGCGCATGAGGCGGGGGCGGCGCATGACACGAGGACCGCGTGCATGAAGCATGACGACATCTGGCGTGCGCTCGACACGCTCGCGGCCGAGAACGGCCTGTCCGCGTCCGGCCTGGCCAAGCGCTCGGGCCTCGATCCGACGACCTTCAACCCGTCGAAGCGCCGCATGCCGGACGGCCGCGCCCGCTGGCCCAGCACCGAGAGCGTGGCGAAGGTGCTGGACGCCACCGGAGCGAGCCTCGAGGCCTTCACCGCCCTGGTGTCCGGCGCACGCGCGCTCGCCACCAACGGCGCGGCGCGCAACGTGGCCCGGCGCATTCCGCTGATCGGCTTCGCCCAGGCCGGCAGCGACGGCTTCTTCGATGACGGCGGATACCCCGTCGGCGGCGGCTGGGACGAGGTCACGCTGCCGGAGATCGGCGATCCCAACGCCTATGCGCTGGAGGTCAGCGGCGAGTTCGATGGAGCCGGTGTTCCGCGACGGCGACATGGTCATCGTCTCGCCGGCAGCGCCGATCCGGCGCGGCGACCGGGTCGTGGTGCGCACCATGCGGGGCGAGGTCATGACCAAGCAGCTCACCCGCCGCTCGGCCCGCCGGATCGAGCTCAAGAGCCTCAACCCGGCACACCAGGACTACAGCTTCGACCTGGCCGAGGTCGCCTGGCTGCATCGCATCGTCTGGGCCAGCCAGTAGCCAAGCTGACCGGCAACACATTAAGTGCACGCGGGAATTTTCTTTGACGCGCCCCGCGGGGCTGCGTTTCATGACGACAGACCGGGACGCGCAGCGCGCTCCGGCAAACGCGGGAACCTACGCCATGCGCCCTATCGTCTGGCTGTTCGCCGGATCTGTTGCCCTCGCGCCGATGGCGCATGCCGCTGAAAGCGTCGACCTGACGCTTGTCCTGGTCACCGATGTCTCGCGCAGCATCGATGACTCGGAATTCAAGCTGGAGAAGGATGGCTACGCCGCGGCCTTCACCTCGAAGCAGGTGATCGAGGCGATCCAGGGCGGCACCATCGGCGCGATCGCCGTCGCCTATGTCGAGTTCGCCTCCAGCTTCGAGGTCCGCACCGTGCTGGACTGGGGCGTGATCCGCGACCTGCCATCGGCGCAGGCGTTCGCCGACCGGCTGGTGGCCGCGCCGCGCTCGTTCTGGGGGCGTACGGCGATCAGCGCCGGCGTCGACCGCGCGGTGCAGTTGCTGGCGGAAAGCGGCTTCGAGGCGCCGCGCCACGTCATCGACGTGTGCGGCGACGGCACCAACAATGCCGGACGCGACGTGACCGAGGCGCGCGACGATGCACTGAAGGCCGGCATCACCATCAACGGGCTCGCGATCATCAACGATCACCCGGTGTCGTGGACCTATGCGCATGTCCAGCCGCCCGGCGGCCTGCCCAATTACTATCGCGAGAACGTCACCGGCGGGCCCAGCAGCTTCGTGCTGGAGGTGCACGATTTCCACACCTTCGGCGAGGCGATGACCCGCAAGCTGGTCACCGAGATCGCCGCCGCCGCCGTGCAGCGCAGTCTGGCCGCCGCCCCCTGAAGGCGGCGGGGCGCTGGCATCAAGGCCGGCGCCAGGTATGAACCCAGGTAGCATAAATAATGTCGGGGAAGACGAGGAGAGATTATGGGTCTGCTGATCGACGGCGTCTGGCAGGAACAGGAGCCGGCCGCAACAAAAACCGAGACGGCCAGGAGCGACGCCGCCAAGGGCGAACCCGGCAGGACCGCCGGCCGCTTCGAGCGATCGGACAGCGCGTTCCGCAACTGGGTGACGCCTGACGGGCGGCCCGGACCGTCCGGCAGCGACGGCTACTCGGCCGACCCCGGGCGCTATCACCTCTATGTCTCGCTCGCCTGCCCCTGGGCGCACCGCACGCTGATCATGCGCGCGCTGAAGGGGCTGGAGCAGATCATTCCGGTTTCAGTCACCCATTGGCTGATGGCCGAGCAGGGCTGGAGCTTCACGCCGGGCGAAGGCGTCATCCCCGACCTGCTGTTCAACAGCCGCTATCTGCACGAGATCTACACCCGCGCCGAGGCACACTACACCGGCAAGGTCACTGTCCCCGTGCTGTGGGACCAGCACACGCAGACGATCGTCAACAACGAATCCTCCGAGATCATCCGCATGTTCAACAGCGCCTTCGATGCGGTGGGCGCGACAGCCGGGCGACTATTACCCGAGGGACGCGCGCGAGGAGATCGACGAGCTGAACGCGCGCATCTACGACACGGTGAACAACGGTGTTTACAAGGCCGGCTTCGCCACCACGCAGGCGGCCTACGAGGAAGCGGTGGCGCCGCTGTTCGAGACGCTGGACTGGCTGGAGGAGCGGCTGTCGCAATCGCGCTTCCTGTGCGGCGACACGCTCACCGAGGCGGATATCCGGCTGTTCACCACGCTGGTGCGCTTCGATGCCGTCTATCACGGTCACTTCAAATGCAACATCCGACGCCTGGTCGACTACCGCAATCTCTGGGCCTACACGCGCGACATCTACCAGATCCCGGGGATCGCGCCGACGGTGAATCTTTCCCACATCAAGCGGCACTATTATCAGAGCCACAAGCGCATCAATCCGACCGGCATCGTTCCCGCCGGCCCGCTGCTCGACTTTGACGCTCCGGCCGAACGCGGCAAGGATGTCGCCCGGCTGCTCACGTTCTAGGGACAATCGATTTGGAATTCCGCAATCTCGGCGCATCCGGCCTGCGCGTGTCGGCCATCGGCCTCGGCTGCAACAATTTCGGCGCGCGCATCGATCTGGAAGCCACGCGCAAGGTGATCCACAAGGCGCTCGACGTCGGCATCACGCTGTTCGACACGGCCGACACCTATGGGGAGCGTGGCGGCTCCGAGACCGGCATGGGCCAGATCCTCGGCGACGATCGCAAGCGCATCGTGCTCGCCACCAAGTTCGGCATGCCGATGGACGATGAGGACGTGAAGGTCGGCGGTTCACGCCGCTACATCATGAGCGCGGTGGAGGACAGCCTGCGGCGGCTGCGCACCGACTGGATCGATCTCTACCAGATCCATCAGCCGGACCCGCGCACGCCGATCGAGGAGACGCTGCGCGCGCTCGACGACCTGATCCACCAGGGCAAGGTCCGCTACATCGGTTGTTCGAACTTTCCGGCGTGGCAGGTGACGGAGGCGCACTGGACGGCGAAGACGTGCGGCCTGAACGGATTCGTTTCCTGCCAGGACGAATACTCGCTGGTGTTCCGCAAGCCCGAGCCCGAACTGATGCCGGCGATGCGCAAGCTGGGGCTTGGGCTGTCTGCCGTTCTTCCCGCTGGCGAGCGGCCTGCTGACCGGCAAGTACCGGCGCAACGTGGCGCTGCCCGAGGGCACGCGACTGGCATCGACGCAGCGCCTCGCCGACCGCTACCTGACCGAGCGCAACTGGGAGATCGCCGAACGGCTCGGCGACTTCGCCGCAGGCCGCGGCCACACGTTGCTGGAGCTTGCGTTCAGCTGGCTGCTTGCGCAAAGCCCGGTGGCCAGCGTCATCGCCGGCGCCACGAGGCCTGAACAACTCGAGCAGAATGTCAAAGCCGGAACTGGAAACTGACCGAGGACTGTCGAGATCGATCGCATCTGCGGCGTGTATGCGACCTCTGTCGACCGTCACGGCTGTCTCGGCCAACACCGGCGGCGGGCGGCGTGGTGGACCGCAACGACACCGGCGAGGAGAACAACGATGCAGTTCGGACTCTTTGGTGCAGCCCAGGCGCAGCGCGGCGGCCCGGATGTCGACAGCGCCGCCGGGTTCAAGGACTACATCGAGTACGTCGTCGAAGCCGAGGCGCTTGGCTACCAGAGCACGTTCATCGTCGAACATCATTTCACCGGATTTGGCCAGGTCTCGGCGACGCTCAACCTGCTGACCTGGATTGGCGCGCGCACCCGCACGCTGCGGCTTGGAACTGCCGTGATCGTGCTGCCGTGGCACAACCCGGTGCTGCTGGCCGAACAGGCGGCGACGGTCGATCTGCTGTCGGGCGGACGATTGGATTTCGGCATCGGCAAGGGCTATCGCCACAACGAGTTCGTCGGGTTCCGTATCCCGATGGAGGAGGCGGAACCGCGGTTCGAGGAATCGATCGACATCATCACCAAGTCGTGGACGTCGAACGAGCGGTTCTCCTGGGGCGGAAAATACTGGCAGTTCGACGACATCATCGTCGAGCCGCCGACGATCCAGAAGCCGCATCCGCCGTTCTGGCAGGCCGCCGGCCATCCTGAATCGATCCGCCGCGTCGCCCGGCGCGGCCACAACCTGCTGCTCGACCAGTTCGCCTCGCTCGATGTGACCGGCGAGCGGTTTGCGATCTACCGGGACGCCATGCAGGCGAACGGCTTTGCGTTCCATCCGTCGCAGGTCGGTGTCGCGCGCGCCTTCTATGTGGCACGCAACAGTGCGGAGAAGGAGGCTGCACTCGACCGCCGCATCGCCGCGCAGCGCCGGCTGCACACGATCTCGCAGCGGCCGGACGGCAACAACACAGCCAGCATCATGGCTTTTTCCGATACGCGCGCGGCGAGCGAAGAGAGTGCGCTGTACGGCAACCCCGACGAGATCGCGCGCAAAATCGAAAAGCTGCGCGACATGGGTGTCGACATACATCCTGCTGAACGGCGGCGGGCACGTCACGGGAGAACCTGCGCCGCTTCGCCAAGGAGGTAATGCCGGCGTTCCGCACCGAACCGGAGATGCGCGCGACGGGCTGACCGGATCGGGGCACGAGGAAACGACGATGGCCATGCTGCAGGATGCGCTCGAGGCGGATTTTGTCGTGGTCGGCGCGGGTTCCGCCGGCTGCGTCATGGCCACGCGCCTGTCCGAAGATCCCGCGACGCGCGTCGTGCTGCTGGAAGCCGGCGGCGAGGACCGCAACCGCTGGATCCACATCCCGCTTGGCTACGGCAAGACCTTTGCCGACGCCTCGGTGAACTGGTGCTATGAGGCCGAGCCCGATCCCGGCGCCAACGGCCGGCGCATCTTCTGGCCGCGCGGCAAGGTGCTCGGCGGTTCGTCCAGCATCAACGGCATGGTCTACATCCGCGGCCAGCACGAGGATTTCGACCTGTGGCGCCAGCTCGGCAACACCGGCTGGTCGTCGTCCGACGTGCTGCCCTACTTCAAGCGCGCCGAACACCAGACGCGCGGCGCCAGCGAATTCCACAGCACCGGCGGGCCGCTCTGCGTGTCCGACACGACCGAGCATCACCCGATCTGCGAGGCCTTCATCGCAGGGCGCGATGGAACTCGGCTATCCGCGCAACGACGACTTCAACGGCGCCAGCCAGGACGGCGTCGGCTACCACCAGACCACCACGCGCAACGGCAAGCGCTGCTCCACCGCGGTCGGCTACCTGCACCCGGTGCGTCAGCGGCCCAATCTGCGCGTTGTCACCGGCGCGCTGGCGGAGAAGATCCTGTTCGACGGCAGGCGCGCGGTCGGCGTGGCATTCCGCGAACATGGCCAGCCGCGCACGGTGCGCGCCGCACGCGAGGTGATCCTGTGCGGCGGCGCGGTGAATTCGCCACAGCTGCTGCTGCTGTCCGGCGTCGGTCCGCAGGATCAGCTTGCACAGTTCGGCATACCGCTGGTGCACCATCTGCCGGGCGTCGGCCAGAGCCTGCAGGATCACTATTCGGCGCCGGTCAAGCTCAAATGCCGTCTGCCGATCACGGTCAACGACGTGATGCAGAGCAATGTGAAAAAGCTGAAGGTGGGACTGCAATATTACCTGTTCCGCAGCGGACCGTTGACGATGGCCGCCGGCCCGGCTGCGCTGTTCGTGCGCACGCGGCAGGAGCTTGCATCGCCGGACGTGAAGATATCCGTGGCACCGTTCAGCTCCGACAAGGCTGCAGGACGGTCTGCATCCCTGGTCGGGCTTCGGCGCTGACGGTCTATCAGCTGCGCCCCGAAAGCCGTGGCGAGATCAGGCTGAAGTCCGCCAACCCGGCCGACCCGCCGGCGATGCTGCCGAACTACCTGGCGACCGAGACGGATCGCCGCGCCATCGTCGAGGGGCTGAAGATCGGCCGGCGCATCCTCGGCCACGCCGTACATGCAGCACTTCATCACGGAGGAATACCAGCCGGGCGCCGCGGTGAAGACCGACGAGCAGCTTTTGGAACACGCGCGCAACACCGGCGGCACGGTGTTCCATCCGACCAGCACGTGCAAGATGGGCGTCGATCCCATGGCGGTGGTGGATCCTGAACTGCGCGTATACGGCATCGAAGGACTGCGCGTGGTGGACGCGTCGATCATGCCCACCGTGATATCCGGCAATACCAATGCCGCGACGATCATGATCGGCGAGAAGGCCGCGGACCTGGTGCGCGAGCTCGACGAACCGGGACCGGCGACCGCGCGGCAGCATGACGAGCGTCTATCAGCGCTTCGGCGTTCCGACGGTCATCAACGCCTGCGGCACGGTCACGCGGCTGTCGGGCGGCCGCATGCATCCGGAAGTCGCAGCCGCGATGGCCGCGGCCTCGAGCGAATGCGTCGACATGATCGACTTGCAGGCCGGTGCGTGCCGCGTCATCGCGCGGATCACCGGCGCGCAGGCTGCCATCGTCACGTCGGGCGCGTCCGCCGGCGTGCTGCTGGGTGCCGCCGCGTGCCTTGCGGGCCTCGATCCGGCGCGGATGAACCGCCTTCCCGAGGTCAGCCGATGGGCGCAACGCATTCATCGTCGTGCGCAGTCAGCGCAACATGTACGACCGCGCCATTGTGGTCGCCGGCGGCCGCATCGTCGAGGTCGGCATTCCCGACCGTTACTCCGGACCCGGCGTGCGCGACGCGACCGCATGGGAGATCGCGGCCGCGATCACGCCGGACACCGCCGCGATCTACTATCTCGCGCATCCGCAATCGCTGCCGCCGCTTGCGGAGGTCGCTGCCGTGGCGCGCGAGCATGGCCTCCCGCTGCTGGTCGATGCCGCGGCGCAACTGCCGCCGGCGGACAATCTGCGGCGCTTCCTCGATCAGGGCGCCGATCTGGTCGCGTTCAGCGGCGGCAAGGCGATCGGCGGGCCGCAGGCTTCGGGGATCCTGTGCGGTCGCGCGCGATCTGATCGCCTCGGCACTGCTGCAGATGCTGGACCTGGATGTGTTCCCCGACATGTGGCACGTGCCGGAGGAGTTCGCGCCGCTGCGCCAGCTGCCCGGCCTGCCGCGGCACGGCGTCGGCCGTTCCTGCAAGGTGGGCAAGGAGGAGATCATCGGCCTGCTCGTTGCCCTGGAACGCTTCGTCGCCGACGAGCGAAGTGCGATGCGAAGCGCTGCCTGGCGACGGACGCTGCACGAGATCGTCGTTGCCGCCGGTCGCGTGCAGGGCATGGACCTGCATATCCTGGATCGTCCGATGCCGCTGCTCGAGGTGAAGGTCGACGATGCCGATGCACTGGCCGCGCGTCTGGCCGCGGGCACGCCGTCGATCCTGTGTTCACTCGCGCGCCGCCACGAAGGCGTACTGCTGTTCTCGCCGGTGTCGCTTGCGCCGGAGCATGCGCGCATCATTGGCGAACGCCTGCGCGCCGAACTGAACGAAGCAACTTGCGACGTACATGTTCAGCGCGACTGCCGCCGCGCCGTGATTGCTGAAATATTGCGTTTGCTCAAGCACTGCGGGTGATCGGGCCATTGCATGCAAGCGCTCGGCGGAATTGATCGCGCGACGAATTGGCGGCGATGGGCGCGGAATTGCGCCACTCCGCATGCGGCAAATGGCGTGCTTGGCGCGTGCTCCGTCGCCGGGCTTGACCCGGGAGCGGACCGTGCATAGAAATCGCCTTCCTCCCGATGACCCACAAAATGGATCCTCGGGCATACGTGCATTATTGAGCGAACCACAGGAATCCATGGCCAATACCGCATCAGCGCGCAAGCGCAACCGGCAGTCCCAGCGCCGTACCGAGCGAAATCAGGCGCGCAAATCGCGCATGCGGACCTTCATCAAGAAGGTCGAGACGGCCATCGCCGGCGGCGACAAGCAGGCCGCGGGCGAGGCGTTGCGCGCGGCGCAACCCGAGATGCAGCGTGCGGCCGGCAAAGGCGTGGTGCACCGGAATACCGTCGCGCGCAAACTTTCGCGCCTGTCAGCGCAGATCAAATCACTCGCGACGGGCTGACGACGACGCGTCCGTCCCGGTTGACCGGAGAGACGGACAGGACCGATAATCGCGCCCACGCTCGGTCGCGTTGAATCGATTACAAACAACTGCAAGCTGCGACGAAGTAACTATACTGATCGCGGCACGACACTTATCCACAACAACCGGAAATCTTCTTGCGTTTTACTCCGAGGCGATGCGAGACATCAGATTCCGATTGCTTGAGTCCGACAGTCTGACATAATTATTTCTGAGCCGCCCACCCATCGGTGGTAGCTTGTCTTCCGATTTTTCTTCCTGCCGCTTCATGCGGCGGTGAGCATCGTACCTGTGCGGCGGCGACAAGACCGTCGCGATGGGATCTGGGTTCGTGGCGGCGGGGAGCGACTTCATGGAACGCGATGTGTCCGCGACGATCGACAAAGAGTCCGTGGACACATCGCAGCTGGCAACCCAATGGGCCCGCATCCGGGGCCGGTTGCAAAGCGAGGTCGGCGAGGTCGAGTATCGCAACTGGCTGCGTCAGATGACGCTGGCCGGCGCCGACGGCGACGAAATCACCGTGCATCTGCCGACCCGCTTCCTGAGCGACTGGGTACGCAGCCGCTACGGCGAGCGACTGAGCGCACTGTGGCACGCCGAGAACGCTGCGATCCGCAGGGTGGATATTCGTGTCGCCGGTGCGCCGCGTTCGGCGGCATTGGCCGTGAGCCTCGCATCGCCTGGCGACGCGCCGCCGGCAGTTCCGGTTCTGCCCGCGGTTCCGGCCCGGCTCGATGAGCGGCTGGACCAGCGCTCCGAACTGGCAATCGATCCGCGCTTCACCTTCGATGCGTTCGTGGTGGGCAAGCCCAACGAGTTCGCCTACGCCTGCGCACGCCGGGTCGCCGAGCAGCCTTCGAGCCCCGGCTTCAATCCGCTGTTCCTCTATGGCGGCGTCGGGCTCGGCAAGACCCATCTGATGCATGCGATCGCCTGGGAGCTGATGGCGAGCAACAGCGCCAACGGCGGTCGTCCGGTCTCGGTCGCCTATATGTCGGCCGAGAAGTTCATGTACCGCTTCATCGCGGCCATTCGCAGCCAGCAGACCATGCAGTTCAAGGAGCAGCTGCGCAGCCCCGACGTGCTGATGATCGACGACCTGCAGTTCCTCATCGGCAAGGACAACACGCAGGAGGAGTTCTTCCACACATTCAATGCCTTGGTGGATGTCGGCAAGCAGATCGTGGTGTCGGCCGACAAATCGCCGTCGGATCTGTCGGGCCTCGACGACCGGCTGCGCACCAGGCTGGGCTACGGCATGGTGGCGGATCTGCACGCCACGACGTTCGAGCTGCGCATCTCCATCCTGGAGGCCAAGGCGGCGCGCGCCGGCCTTGCGGTGCCCACCAAGGTGATGGAGTTCCTGGCCTACAAGATCACCACCAACGTGCGCGAGCTGGAAGGTGCACTGAACCGTCTGGTCGCCCATGCCAACCTGTTCGGCCGGACGATCACGCTCGAGACGACACAGGAGGTGCTGCACGACATCCTGAAGGCGCAGGACCGCCGGGTGACGATCGAGGAGATCCAGAAGAAGGTCGCCGAATATTTCAAGATCCGGCTGACCGACATGTCCTCGGCGCGGCGCGCGCGGGCGGTGGCACGTCCGCGCCAGGTGGCGATGTATCTCGCCAAGCAGATCACCCAGCGCAGCCTGCCGGAAATCGGCCGCCGGTTCGGCAATCGCGACCACACGACGGTGATGCACGCCTGCTCGCGGGTGAGCGAACTCATGGGCCGCGACGCCGCCCTGGCCGAGGATGTCGAGCTGCTGCGGCGCATGCTGGAGTCCTGAGAGGTCAGAACCGCGCTCGGGGTTTCACCCCGGACCCCACCAGAGGCGCTGCCTCTGGACTCCGCCAAGGGCCGAGCCCTTGGAACCCCTCACTTAAAGTATCGGATCCCAAAGGCTTCGCCTTTGGTGGGGGTCCCGGGGGCGAAGCCCTCGGGCGGGTTTCAGGGCAGAGCCCTGAGCCCGAATGCCATGGACCGCGCGCAACCGGTCTTTCCCCGCATGCCGTGCCATTGCTACAGTGCATCGCACGGAGTCGTCAGCGCGCCGCTGCAACCCGGCCTTTTGAGGATGGATGCCATGATGCTGAAGGCCGACCGGGCCACCCTGCTGAAGGCACTGGCCCACGTCCAGAGTGTGGTGGAGCGCCGCAACACCATCCCGATCCTGGCCAATGTCATGATCGCGGTGCGCGACGGCAAGCTGACGCTCACCGCCACCGACATGGAGATCGCCATCGTCGAGGACGTGCCGGCCAGCACCACCCGCAACGGCTCCTGCACCGCCCCGGCCGCCACTCTGTATGAGATCGTCCGCAAGCTGCCCGACGGGGCGGAGGTGGAGCTCGACCACTCGGGCGGCGATGCCCAGCTTGCGCTGCGCGCCGGCCGCTACTCCACCAGCCTGGTGGTGCTGCCGACCGAGGATTTCCCCTCGATGACCGCCGGCGTGCTGCCGCATCGGTTCAATCTCCCGGCCCAGGTGCTGCGCGCGCTGATCGACCGCACGCGCTTTGCCATCAGCACCGAGGAGACGCGCTACTACCTCAACGGCATCTACCTGCATGCGGCCGAGAGCGAGGGCACGCGGGTGCTGCGCGCGGTCGCCACCGACGGCCACCGCCTCGCACGGGTGGAGGAGCCGCTGCCGGAGGGTGCCGGCTCGATGCCCGGCGTGATCATCCCGCGCAAGACGGTGAACGAACTTCGCAAGCTGCTGGACGAGGTGACGGGCAACGTGGAGATCGCCTTGTCCGACACGCGCATCCAGTTCCACGCCGATGCGATCCTGCTGACCAGCAAGCTGATCGACGGCACGTTCCCGGAGTATGAGCGGGTGATCCCGCGCGGCAACGACAAGGTGCTGCGGGTCGGCAAGAAGGATTTTGCCGATGCCGTCGGCCGGGTGTCGGCGATTTCGGCCGAGCGCTCGCGCCCGGTGAAGCTGTCGCTGGCGCGCGATCTGCTGGTGCTGTCGGCGGCCAGTCCGGAGCAGGGCACGGCCACCGAGGAGCTGGACTCCGATCACGTGAAGTACGAGGCGGGTCCTTTGGAGATCGGCTTCCAGGCGCGCTATCTGAACGACATCACCGACCAGATCACCGGCGAGGTGGAGTTCCGCTTCTCCGATGGTTCTGCGCCCACAGTGGTGCAGGACGCCGCAGACGCCAGCGCGCTCTACGTGCTGATGCCGATGCGGGTGTGAGCGGCGACGGCGCTGGTGGCGTCGGTGGCGACCCGCCATGGGCGGCCCTGAAATCGAGAAACTGATCGGCCTGCTGGCCAGACTGCCCGGCATGGGGCCGCGCAGTGCACGGCGGGCGGCGCTGAAGATGCTGCTGCAGCCGGAGGCCCGCATGCTGCCGCTCGCCGCCGCGCTCGCCGATGCGGCGCGTGCGGTGAAGTCGTGCAGCCTGTGCGGCAATCTCGACAGCCGCGACCCGTGCGCCATCTGCACCGATCGGCATCGTGACCAGGCGATGGTCTGCGTCGTCGAGGGCGTGGGTGATCTTTGGGCGCTGGAGCGCGCCTCGGTGTATCGCGGGCTGTATCACGTGCTCGGCGGAACGCTCTCGGCACTGTCCGGCGTGGGTCCGGAGGATCTGAACGTCGCACCATTGCTCGCGCGCATCGCGGAAGGCGGCGTGAGCGAGGTGATTCTGGCGCTTGGCGCCACGGTGGAAGGGGCCACCACCGCGCACTGGCTGACCGACCGGCTGCGGCCGCTGGACGTTGCCGTCACCCGTGTCGCGCAAGGCGTGCCGATCGGCGGCGCGCTCGACGTGCTGGACGAGGGCACGCTCGCCGCTGCGTTGCGCGCGCGACGGCCGTCGTGACTGCCGGCGTGACCCTGTCGCGACGCGCGCTGATCCACCAGGTCGGCAAGGCGGGGGGCGTTGCGGCGGCGTATCGCACCATGGCGGCGATGGGATTGCTGCCGATCCCCGATGCGTACGCGGGACCGCCGGACCTGCCGCCCGGGCATGGCCGGAAGGTCGTCATCATCGGTGCGGGGATCGCCGGCATGGTGGCGGCCTGGGAACTGCGCAAGGCCGGCTATGCGCCAACCATCCTGGAGGCCCGGCCGAGGCCGGGTGGCCGCAACTGGTCGGTGCGCGCCGGCGACGAAATCCGCGAAACCGGCAGCGTGCAGCGCGTCCGCTGGGATGCCGGCGACCATCTGTACTTCAATCCGGGCCCGGCCCGGCTGCCGTACCACCATCAGGGCATCCTGTCCTATTGCCGCGAACTCGGCGTGGCCCTGGAGGTCATGTGCAACGACAATCGCGGCGCCCTGCTGCACGACGATGCCGCGTTCGACGGCAAGCCCCAGAGCAACCGGCAGGTGGTCAACGACATCCGCGGCTACATCGCAGAACTGGCGGCAAAGGCCGTGGACCAGGAGGCGCTGGAGCAGCCGGTCGGCACCGAGGACAAGCAGCGTATCCGCGCCTTCCTGCGTGCTTTCGGCGCGCTCGATCGCGACCTGACATACAAGGGCTCCGGCCGCGCCGGCTATGCCGAACCGCCAGGCGGCGGAACCCAGGAAGGCCGGCGCAGCGAACCGCTCGCGCTGCGCGCGATCCTTGCGTCCAGCTTCTGGGAGTTCGAGACGAATTTCGGCGAGGGCTGGCACCAGGCCGCGACGATGATGCAGCCGGTTGGCGGCATGGGCCGCATCGGCCAGGCATTCGGACGGAAGCTTGGCGCGAGCATCACCTACAACGCCGAAGTGACGGAACTGCGCCGTGCGGGAAGCGGTGCGCGCGTCGCGTGGAAGGACACGAAGACCGGCGCCACGCATGCGATCGAGGCGCCGCTGGTCGTGGTGACGGTTCCGCTGCCGGTGCTGCGCACGATCCCCGCCGATTTCTCCGCCGAAACGCGGGCTGCGATCGAGGCGGTGGAGTATATCCCGGCCGTCAAGATCGCGTTCCAGGCCGAGCGCCGGTTCTGGGAGGATCAGGCAATCTACGGCGGCATTTCATGGACGAGCCGCGACATCACCCAGGTCTGGTATCCATCGGCCGGCGTCCAGCGTCAGAAGGGCATTCTGGTGGGTGCGTACATCTGGACCGACGATCTGGGCAACAAATTCGCCGCGATGACGCCGGCGCAGCGGCTGGAGCGCGCGCTGGCGGACGGCGAGTCGCCTGCATCCGGGCTACGGCCGGCATCTGGCCAATGGCGTGTCGGTGGCCTGGAAGAACATCCCCTACAGCGGGTCGGCCTGGGCGGAATGGAGCCGTGACGCCCGGACGAGACATTACCCGGTGCTGCTCCGGGGCGACGGCCCGTTCCTGTTCGCCGGCGAGCACATGTCCTACATCACCGGCTGGCAGGAAGGGGCGGTGCAATCGGCGCATTTCGCGCTGCGCGATATCGCCTCGCGCATCCGGGCCCTATAGCTCCGGCCGCCTGCTCCGCGTACCCGCGGCCTGCTCGAACTGGTGGCCGACACGCAGCACGGTCGCGTCGGCCCAGGCCGGACCGATGATCTCCAGACCGAGCGGCAGCCCGGCCGTCGTGAAGCCGCCGCACACCACCATGGACGGAACTGCCGCCACATTCGCCACCGTTGTGACCAAAGGCCGGGAAAACCCGTTATCGGGCCGCTGCTCATTCAGCAACGGCGCCGCGCCGGCGGTGGGCGCCGTGATCAGCACGTCGAACTTCTCGAACGCCTTCGCCGTGGCGGCGATCAGATCGGTGCGCCGGCGCTGCGCGGTGATGTAGTCGGCCGCGCGGATCAGTGCGCCGGCCAGCACCCGCACGCGGAACACCCGCGAATAGTCGGACAGCCGGGTCTTCAGGGTCGCCTCGTGCAGCGCATAGGCCTCCGACGAGATGATCACCCGACCGACCGCGTTGTAGTCCTGCACCGGCGGCAGGGTGGCCTCCTCGACCCGGCAGCCGAGCCCCTTCAGCGTCGCGACCGCCCGATTGATCATGTGCAGCATCTCGGGCGAGGCCGGCACGTCGTGCTCGTAGAAGCGCCGGAGCAGGCCGATCCGCAGCCCCTTCAGCGGCGCGGCGATGGCGGCGGCATAGGCAACCTTCGGCGCGGCCACCGAAGCAGGATCGCCCGGGTCGTAGCCGGCGAGCGCATCCAGCAGGATGGCGCAGTCCTGGGCTGTCCAGGCCATCGGACCCGCCGTGTCCAGGCTGGGCGCCAGCGGGATCACCCCGCGGCGCGAGACCAGGCCCGGTGTCGGCTTCAGGCCCGCAATGCCGCAATAGGCTGCCGGCAGGCGGATCGAACCGCCGGTGTCCGAGCCCAGCGCGCCCAGGACAAGCCCCGCCGCGACGGCCGCGCCCGAACCGGAGCTCGACCCGCCGGTGAAGCGCCGCACATCCCAAGGATTGTGCGCCGGCGGCCAGGGGAGGTCGAAGGCCGGGCCGCCGATGGCGAACTCGTGGGTCGCGAGCTTGCCCATCATGACCGCGCCCTCGGCGTGCAGCCGGTGCACCGTCTCGGCGTCCTTGCCCGGGACGTTGTCCGCCAGAATCTTGGAATGCGCGGTGGTGCGCACGCCGGCGGTCTCGTAGATGTCCTTGTAGCCGAGCGGGATGCCCAGCAGCGGTCCCTTGCGGCCCGCCATCACGGCGCGCTCGGCTGCGCGGGCCGCGGTGAGGGCCTGGCGCTCGGTTACCAGCAGGAAGGCGTTGAGCCGAGGGTCCGTCGCCTCGATCCTGGCCAGCAGGTCCTTGACCAGTTCGACCGGTGAAAGTCGCTTTGCGGCGATCAGCCTGCCGGCCTGGGCGATGGTGAGGAACGGCGGTACGCTGCCCGTCATCGACCACGCTTGCCGGATTTGCGTTCCGCCGGGCGGGTGGCACGCCGCTTCGGCGTCGATTTGGCCTTCGCGGCCGGGCGCGCGCGCTGCACGGGCGCCTTCGCCTTCCTTGCCGTACCAGCCGCCTTGGGGCTCGCAATTCCAGGAACCGAGGCCGGGGGCGGCAGACGGAACGCGTAGGCCATATCGTCGGCCAGCGGCCGGTCGCGCGGTATGCCGGCGATCAGCCCGGCAACCTGCCGCCAGGCGAGCACGAGATCCGCCACCTGGCCCGGATTCAGCGCGAGCCCGGCGCGGGACAGCAGAAGCTGCATCTCGCCAGGGCTGAGCGACGGCGCGGGTGCGGCCGGAGAGACGGACATGCGGTTCGGCAACCTTTTTGAAACGGCTGTGAAACCCTAGTCAGCCGTGCCCGCAGCGGCAAGATAAGTCGCCGGCTTTTCTTCCCGCCTCGGATCAATTCGTTGCCCCGAGGCGCGGTCGAACACGTGCAGGTGCTCCGGTTGCGGCCGGACGGTCAGGCGTTCGCCCGCCGGCGCGGCGCCGGCCAGCCTGACCACGAGCGACTGTTCCTCCCCACCGGTCAGATGGCCGTGCACCAGGGTCTCCGAGCCGAGCGGCTCGATCAGGTCGATCAGCAGGTCGAATCCGTCGGGGGCAGGCTCCAGATGCTCGGGCCGGATGCCGACGGTCAGGGGCCAGCCGTCCGCCCCGGGCCTGCGTCCATCCACGAATGGAATAAGCGACCCGGCCGCCAGCCGCGTCGCCGTGCCGTTGCCGGCCAGTTCGGCGGGGAGGAAATTCATCGTCGGCGCCCCGATGAAGCCGGCGACATAGGTGTCCGCGGGGCGCTCGAACACCTCCATCGGCGTGGCAAGCTGGGCCGGCTTGCCCTGGTGGAGCACGAGCAGCCGATCGCCCAAGGTCATCGCCTCCACCTGGTCGTGGGTGACGAACAGGCTGGTCACCCCCAGGCGGCGCTGCAGCCGGCGGATCTCGGCACGCATGGCGAGCCGCAGCTTGGCGTCCAGATTGGACAGCGGCTCGTCGAACAGGAACAGCTTCGGGTGCCGCACGATCGCGCGGCCCATCGCGACCCGCTGACGCTGCCCGCCGGAAAGCTGCCGCGGCTTGCGCTCCAGCAGCGCGCCGATGCCGAGCAGCCCCGCCGCCTCGTCCACGCGGCGGCGGATTTCGTCGCGGGGAAGCCCGCGGATGCGCATTCCGTAGGCCATGTTGTCGAACACGGTCATGTGCGGATAGAGCGCGTAGTTCTGGAACACCATGGCGATGTCGCGCTCGGACGGGTCGAGGTTCGTGACGTCGCGCCCGCCGAGCACGACCCGGCCGGCGGTGGGGCGCTCGAGCCCCGCCACCAGGCGCAGCAGCGTGGATTTCCCGCAGCCCGAGGCGCCGACGATGACCAGCATCTCGCCGTCGGGCAGCGCGAGGTCGATGCCTTCCAGCACATCGATCAGGCCGAAGCTCTTGCGCAGGCCTTGGAGTTCCAGGGTCGCCATTTCGGCCGCACACTGCCATCCGGTCAGGCCCAGGGGAAGGAACCGTCCGATGATCTGCGATGTCCATGCGCATTACATTCCGAAGGCGTTCAGCGACTTCATGGGCGATCGCTTCTCGCCGCGCATCGGGGTGGCGGCGCCGACCGGGATTGCGCGGCATCCGGTGTCGGACTCGCCCGCCGACATCCAGGGACGGCTGGAACTGATGGACGCCGCGGGGGTCGAGACGCAGATCCTGTCGCCGCACCGCCCGCCCTACCTGCCGGACGAGGCCGAGTGCGTGCGGGCGCTGCATCTGCTGAATGACGGATACGCCGAATCTGGCGCACCGCCATCCGGGGCGGATCGCGTCGTATGTCATGCTGCCGCTGCCGCATATCGACGCATCGTTGCGCGAGATGGAGCGCGGGTTCGACCAGCTCGGCTGCGTCGGGGTCAACATGAATATTTCCTGTCTTGGCCGCTCGATCGCCGAAGCGGCGTTCGAGCCGGTGTATGCCGAGATGAACCGGCGCGGCGCGATCCTGTTCGTGCATCCGTCGGTGACGGGCGTGTGCTCGCCGGTGATCAACGAGTGGGGATTCCGGGCCGCGATCGGCAACTCGGTGGAGGATGCGATGTTCGTGGCGCACATGATCGCGCGGCAGATCCCGCACCGGTATCCGAACATCAGGTTCATCGTGCCGCATCTCGGCGGCCCGATCCCGATGCTGCTGGAACGGCTGGACAAGCAGGGCGTGCGCGATCTCGGCGGTCTGGCGGAGCTGCCGAGCGTGACGGCGCGGCGGTTCTGGTACGACACGGTGTGCTACGGCTCGAAGGCCGCTTTCACCTGTGCCTGCGAGGCGTTCGGTGTCGAGAAGCTGGTGACCGGCAGCGACTACCCGGTGCTGCAGGACTACGAGGAGTACCGGGAGACGTTTGCATTTATCGCGCGGATGGGGTTGCCGGAGAAGGACGCGGCGCGGATCCTGCACCACAACGCACAGGAGCTGTTCGGTTTCCGGCACTGATGCCGGCGTTCCTGTCGGGTGACCGCACGCGCGGCTCAGTCGATGCGGTGCGATAGAACGCCTCGACGGTCAGCATGATCCCCGGCGGATCGAGGCCGATTTCGCCGGACATGAAAATCTGTGTCGCAACCTGGTCGTTTGGCATTCGCGAGTGGCGAACGATGCGCGGCTCGTCGGGCCAGACGATCAGGTAATGCTGCACCGACGGCAGCTTGAAGTAGGCCCGTAGCTTGGTGGCCCGATCCCTGGTGCCACTGTCAGGAGACAGCACTTCGACCAGTACCAAAGGGTCGGAGACCCTGGTGGCGTCACCCGGCAGAAGTGGCCCGCAACGCAGGAGGGCATCGGGCTCGAAGTCGCTGTTTTCGACCGGAACGGTCATGCCGTCGGCGAAAGCCTCGCAGGAGGTCAGTCCCGCTTTGCTGACAGCGCGCTGCAAGGCATCGCGCGCCGCGCGCTTGCGCCGGTTGTGCGAGGCCCGCTCGGGCGCCATCGCGACCACGACGCCGTCGATACGCTCGAACCGGCCGGAAGGCTGCTGCTCCGCCCAGGCGAGGAATTCATCCCGGGTCATGGGGGTCTCGGGCTCGTAGGTCTGGGCGCGTGACACAACGGGACCTCCAGGTCGCTCGTTGTAGAGGTAACACTCGTCGGACGTGCGGTCAACGGTGCGGGTCGAGACAGCCGCGCCGGCGGCCGCTCTGGGCGGCGGGACGCGCCGCGGGCCGGCCGCGTGCGTCACGCCGCGATGGTCCGGGATGGGATAGCGGTTCAGGGCAGGCCGGTGCCGGGTGTCACCGCGAATGGCAGGTCGGGTGCGTGTGTTGCGGGATGCGCGGCGGCGGGCGGATCGACCAGCCACGTGCTGAGCCGCTTGAATGTGTCCTTGAACAGGGTGGCGAGGTTGCCGCCGTTGGCGATGATGGCCAGGGAGAGTTCGCGCCACAGCGGGTTGCTCGGCACGATCCCGAGATCGCGACAGATATCGGCGATGACGGCGCCGACCGGGCGGCGGCGGACTTCGGCTGCGATGTCCTCGGGCGTGGGCAGGTGGGCGAGACTCGGGTCGGCGGGGCGGGCGCTTCGGTCCACGGGTCGGGCAGCGCGCGGTTGGCGAGGGGATGGGGCGCTTTGGGTGGCTGGCTCGAAGGGCTGGCGGATGAGGCGGCTGGCGAGCCTCTCTTCGAGCGCGGCGGCGCGAAGCAGGCCGCGGGCGATGCACGCAAGGATTTCCCGAATGTCGAGGGTGCCGAAGTTTCGCGTGACGTCGGCGAGATTGGTGGCGGCGGTGTGCTGTTGCAGCGTGGCGGCGAGTTGCCTGCCGTAGTCGATCAGCGTGCGGACGAGGCCGAGGAGGCGCCCGGTGCGGTTGGGTGCGTCGGCGCCGGTGGCCAGCCGATCCTGCTGCGGATCGGGGCGGGAGGTTTGGACGGCGGCGGCGGGCGGGGCGGACATGAACGGGACAGGAACATAAGTCGAGGGGCAGTGGCAAGGAATATTTTCCAGGGGCGGCTGCAACGCCAGGCGGGCTATGAGTAATGGGCACCAAGCGGACCATGACGCAGAATATCGTGTGGGCCGGCTGTGACTGGTCCGTAGCTAGCTGCGCGGCAGACGCTTGCCTGGCGATGGGTCTTCGCGGGTGCACTGCAACCAAGTACCAGGAGCAGCCTTGTCCGCCATAGGAAGTGCGACAGTTTGAATTTCCGCTCTCGACCCATTGCGGAATTCTGACAACACTGGGCGATTGCTTCGAAGGATCTGACTGACGATAATTGTCCGCCAAATCCCACCGCCCTATGCTCTTTGTAACGGAGCATTGGGCATGAGCGAGGCGAAGCGCCGGCTTGCCGGCATCTTGGCGGCCGATGTTGTCGGCTATTCCGCCATGGTCGGCGCGGACGAACCTGGCACATTGGCGCGCGTGCGCGCCTTGCGCACCGACGTCATCGAACCGCTCGCGGTCGCGCACGGTGGCCGGCTTTTCAAGACCACTGGCGACGGCTTCTTCGTGGAGTTTGCCAGTACTGTGCAGGCGCTACGCTGCGCCATCGCCATCCAGGATATGTTGCGTGCCCAGACTGACGGGCTGCGCCTGCGCATCGGCGTGCATCAGGGCGAGGTCGTGCCGGAAGGTGACGACCTGATGGGCGACGGGGTGATCATCGCCTCTCGGTTGGAACCTCTGGCGGAGCCTGGCGGCATCTGCATTTCATCCCGCGTGCGGGAGGACGCCTCCGGCAAAATGGCGTTGGAGGTCGACGACCTCGGCGAGCCACCACTGAAGAATATTGCGGCAAGGATCCGCGTGTTCCGCGTCCGCCTCAGCGCGGCGGAACGCGCCGCGCTGCCGCTGCCCGACAAGCCATCGCTGGTCGTTCTCCCGTTCCAGAACATGAGCGGCGAACCCGAGCAGGAGTATTTCACCGACGGCATGGTGGAGGATATCACCACGGCGCTGTCGCGCATCCGCTCGCTGTTCGTCATCGCGCGCAACTCGGCCTACACCTACAAAGGCCGTGCGGTCGATGTACGGCAGGTCGGCCGCGAACTCGGCGTGCACTACGTGCTGGAGGGTAGTGTCCGCAAGGCGGGATCGCGCGTGCGCATCACGGGCCAGCTGGTCGACGCGGCAAATGGGGCGCATCTCTGGGCCGACCGGTTCGACGGCACCCTGGAGGATGTATTCGATCTGCAGGACCAGGTGACTGCGAGCGTGGTCGCAGCAATCCAGCCAAATCTCCTCAAGGCTGAGATCCAGCGGGCGCAGCGGAAGCCGACGGAGAACCTGCAGGCTTACGACCTCATGCTGCGCTCGTGGCCTCACTTGTTCACGCGCAGCCGGGAGAGCCTGGCGGAGGCGGCGCGCCTGTTGCGCAGGGCGATCGAGATTGATCCGGGTTATGCGCCTGCCCTCTCTGCTCTTGCGTCGTGCCATTGGATAATGGTGTCTCAGAACTGGATGGATCGGGCCCATCCGGCCGTCAACGACATGATCCATCTGGCTCAAGCCGCGTTGGCGCTGGACGGCAATGACCCTGGGGTGCTGCAGCAGGCAAGCTGGATCATCGCTCTGCCCGGTGGTGACCTGAGCGGGGGCATCGCATTGATCAACAAATCGATCGACCTAAATCCGAACAGCGCATCGGCACGGGAAATGGCCGGCGTGCTGTATGCCTACGCCGGCGACAAGCGATCGGCCATTGCTCAACTCGAGCGTTCCGTTCGGCTTAATCCGATCAACCGAACCCTTAATTTCTATTTCGCCTATGCACTCGCGCATTTTGTGGCGGGCGAACATGAAGCGGCAGTCGAATGGACGGGAAAGGCACTGCAGCACGTGCCGAACCATTCCGCTTCGCTGCGTTATCGGGCGGCGAGCCTTGGCCTGCTCAGCCGCCTGGAGGAAGGAAGGCAGGTCGTGCAACGGCTGGTGGAACTGGTGCCGGATTTCACCATCGCCCGGGCGCGCCGCCACATCGAGTTCGACATGAACAACATCTTCAAGACCCCGGGCGTCGCCAACTCGTTCTACGAGGGCCTCAGGCGCTCGGGCGTTCCTGAATGAGCGCGCCGTGTCTTTTGGCTTCCGTCGGCGGTGACGGGGGATCAGCGGTTCAACAGCAAGCATCTGCTCAGCCGGTCTCTCGATGTTTCCAATCCGCTTTTGGATATCGATTAGGTTCGATGGCAACAGTTCGCGCGAACATCTGACCGGAAGAGCTTTCCGGAATGTCCGGAATCCACCCGAAGCGGTCGTTGGATTAGGCGGTCGCCTTGACGGCGCCAGCTACTTCTCGCCCTCGGTCAGCCCGGCGACGAACCAGCGCTGCATCAGCACCACCACCACGACCGGCGGCAGCAGCGCCAGCACCGCGGTCGCCATCACCGCGCTCCAGTCGGTCTGCGTCTCCACGCCGATCATCTTGACGATGCCGATCACGATCGTGTCGAGGCCCGGATCGGTGGCGACCAGCAGCGGCCAGAGATACTGGTTCCAGCCGTAGACGAACAGGATGACGAACAGCGCCGCGATGTTGGCCGCCGACACCGGGATCAGGATGTCGCGCAGGAAGCGCAGCGGGCCGGCGCCGTCCATGCGCGCGGCCTCCACCAGTTCGTCGGGGATGGCGACGAACACCTGGCGGAACAGCAGCGTCGCGGTGGCCGAGGCGATCAGCGGCACGGTCAGGCCGGTGAAGCTGTTGATCAGGCCGAAGTCCGACATCACCGCATAGGTCGGGATGATGCGCACCTCGACCGGCAGCATCAGCGTGATGAAGATCAGCCAGAACGCGGTGCGGCGGAGCGGGAAGCGGAAGAACACCACGGCATAGGCCGACAGGATCGAGATGACGATCTTGCCGCACGGCGATCGCCAGCGCCATGCCGCCGGAGACCAGCAGCATGTGCCAGACCGGCTGGGTGCCCATGGTGCCGTGCGTCAGGACGCGCGGATAGACGGCAAGCCCGTCGAGGCGCGGCAGCAGCGACAGTTCGCCGCGGGTGATCGCGCCGGAATCCTGCGTCGATCCGGCCAGCACCAGCCAGACCGGCAGCGCGAACAGCAGCACGCCGAGGCCCAGCACGATGTGCGCCAGCCAGTCGGGCCGACCCTCCCCGCTGCGCGGCGAGGGTCAATGCCCCTCTCCCGCGAAGCGGGGAGGGTCGGGAGGGGCTGCTCACGTCGCGGTCCGCCGGCCGATGAAGCGGAACTGGATCGCGGTCAGCGCGATCACGCCGACCATCAGCACCACCGACTGCGCCGACGACGAACCGAGATCGAGGTTCACCACGCCGTCGCGATACACCTTGATCACCAGCGTCTCGGTCTCCTTGCCCGGGCCGCCCTGGGTCAGCGCGTAGATCGTGCCGAACGTGTCGAACGCGGCGTAGACCAGGTTCACCACCAGCAGGAAGAACGTCGTCGGCGCCAGCAGCGGGAAGGTGATGGTGCGGAAGCGGTGCCAGCCTTTGGCGCCGTCCATCCGCGCCGCCTCGGTCACCGCGCGCGGGATCGATTGCAGGCCGGCCAGGAAGAAGATGAAGTTGTAGCTGACCTGCTTCCACGCGCTGGCCAGGATCACCATCAGCAGCGCCTGGCCGCCGTTGATGTGATAGTCCCACGGGATGCCGTGCGCGTTCAGCCAGCGGCCGAGCAGCCCGACCTGCGGGTTGAGGATGAACAGCCACAGCACGGCGGACGACCGCCGGCGCGATGGCATAGGGCCAGATCAGCAGCGTGCGGTAGATCGCGCGGCCGCGGATCTCATGGTCGGCGAATACCGCCAGCAGCAGGGCGACGCTCATCGACAGCAGGCTGACCGCGGCGCAGAACACCACGGTGCGGACGATGGAGTCGATGTAGAGCGGGTCGGCGAACAGGTCGGAGAAATTCTCCAGCCCGACGAAGGTGGAACCGAGGCCGAACGGGTCCTGTCGTGTCAGGCTCGACCAGATCGCCTCGCCGGCGGGCCAGAGGAAGAAGAACGCGGTCAGCAGCAGTTGCGGCAGCACCAGCACCGCGGGCAGGAACCAGCCGTCGAAGAGGGTGCGGCGTTCCATTCAGTGCGGCCGGCAGTCCCCGCCCCCCAGCCGCCTCCCGCAGAGGGGAGGGGGAGTCGATACAGCGCAACACTACACTCCCCCTCCCCTCGCGGGAGGGGGTTGGGGGGAGGGGTAGAACCCATCACGTCTTCACCGACTTCTCGAACTCCCGCAGCACCTTGTTGCCGCGCGCGACCGCGCTGTCCATCGCCTGCTGCGCGGTCTGGCCGCCCTGGAACGCCTTCTCCATCTCCTCGTAGATGATGTTGCGGATCTCGACCAACCGCCCCAGCCGCAGCCCCTTGGAGTTGCTGGTCACCTTGCCGCGCGTCAATTGCAGCACCGGCAGGTCCGCACCGGGGTTCTTGTCGTAGAACCCCTGCTTCTCGGACAGATCGAAACCGGCCAGCGTCACCGGCACATAGCCGGTGTGCTGATGCCAGTAGGCATCGTTGTCGGGCTTGCCGATGAACTGCAGGAACGTCGCGACCGCCTTGTATTCCGCCGGCGTCCGCGCGGGCGCCGTCATCGTCCACAGGCTCGCGCCGCCGATGATGGAATTGAGCGGCGCCTTGATCAGGTCGGGATCGTACGGCAGGAACGCCTCGCCCCAGTCGAACTTCGCGCTCTTCATCATGTCGCCGCGCATGCCGGACGAGTTGAAGTGGATGCCGGCCTTGCCCGAGACCAGCAGCTGATCCGGCTGGTTGTCGCGGCCGGTGTATTTGAACGTGCCGTCCTTCGACATGTCCAGCAGGCGCTGCATGTGCTTCACGTGCGGCGCGCTGTTGATCTCGAGCTGCGCGTCCAGCCCCTCGAACCCGTCGGCCTTGCTGGCGAACGGAATGTTGTGCAGGGCGCTGTACTGCTCGAGCTGGATCCAGCTCAGCCACGACTGGTCATCGGGATTTCGGCCGCGTCCTTCGCCTTGATCGCCTGCGCCGCCTGCACCACGTCGGGCCAGGTGACGGGCGGCTTCTCCGGATCGAGCC
This sequence comes from uncultured Alphaproteobacteria bacterium, assembly GCA_963739725.1. Classification (GTDB taxonomy): domain Bacteria; phylum Pseudomonadota; class Alphaproteobacteria; order Acetobacterales; family Acetobacteraceae; genus JAMXLO01. The sequence goes on from CAVUBS010000026.1 coordinate 192,197, forward strand.
CCGCCTTGCGGAACGCATCCTTGCTGTACCACATCACCGCGGTCGAGGAATTGAACGGCATCGACGCCATCCGCCCGTCCGCCAGGCTGTAGTAGCCGCGCACCGCCGCGATGTACGTCTTCGGATCGATCGCGACGCCGGTCTCCTGGATCAGCTCCCACACCTGCTTCGTCGCCTTGCCGGCGGCGAGCATCGATCCGGTGCCGACCTCGAAGATCTGCACGAGATGCGGTGCCTGGCCGGCGCGGAACGCGGCGATCGTCGCGGTCAGCACATCGGCATAGCCGCCCTTGTAGATCGCCTGGACCTCGATCGCGTCCTGGCTCTGGTTGAACGCATCGACCAGATGGTTCACCTGCTCGCCGAGCGCCGCGGTCATCGCGTGCCACCAGACGATCTTTGTCTTCTCGGCGGCGCGGACGATGGCGGGCAGCGGCAGCAGGCGGCGGTCCGGCAAGCAGCGTGCGACGTTTCATTCTCTCCCATCAGCCTGCTGGCGTAACGGTCTTCCGTTGCTGTCTGTGCCCCGATGACGCTTCGATGAAGTCGCCGTCAGAAGCTCAGCGGCTCCTGCAGGACCGGCACCCATCGCGTGTCCTTCACCACCGACAGGAAGGATTGGTTGGATGCGTGATGATTGGTCGGCGCTCAGCGACAACGGCGGGCCGTCGAAGATGTCGCGCCAGTCGTTCATGCTGTCCATCGCGGCGATGAAGCTGTCCACCGTCAGGTCGCGGCCCGCCTTCTCCAGCGCGGCGACGGTGAAACTCGCGGCGGTGTAGCCGGCCTCGCCGAGGTAGTTCACGTCGAAGCCGTAGGTCTTCTTGAACGTCGTCGCGAACGCATGCACCGCCGGCCGCGGGTCATCCGGATAGCGATAGGGCGCCGGCGACATCGAGTAGAACCCCTCGGCCGGACCGCCCGGCGCCTCGGCCACCGCGGTGGAGTAGGTGGCGAAATTGCCCATGAAGATCGGGTTCCAGCCCGTTCTTGTGCGCGGTCTGCAGGATCAGCACGGTGTCCTTGACGATGCTGCCCAGCACGATCAGGTCGCAGTTGGCGTCGCGCAGTTTGGCCACCGCGCCGTTGAAGTCGGTGTCGGTCGGCTTGTGCCCGGTGGTGCCGCCCAGCTTCAGGCCCATCGCCTCGACCTGCGCCCGCGCGCCGGCGAGCACGTCGCGGCCGTAGTCGGTGTCCTGGTACATCACGCCGATCGTCTTCTTGCCCTGCTTCTCGGCGAAGTATTTCACCCCGGCGCGCATCTGGTCGTAGTACGAGGCGAACTGGCCGAACTTCAGCTTGTTGAACGGCTCGTACATCGACCGCGCGCAGGTCGTGGGGAACACGTTCGGCACGTTCTTCTCGAACATCATCGGCATCACCGCGTCGTTCATCGGCGTGCCGCCGTTGCCCAGACCGCGAAGAAGATGTTGTCGCGGTTCACCAGCTTGTTCATCGCCTGCACCGCCTTCGGGCACGATGTATTCTTGTCCTCGACGATGAAGCGGATCTTGCGGCCATTCACGCCGCCTTTGGCATTCGACCTCGTCGAAGGCCATCCGCATGCCGCCGGCGTTGTTGACGCCCTGCACGGCGGTGACGCCGGACAGATCGGCCATGCTGCCGACGATGATTTCGGTGTCGCTGACGCCGCGGGTGGCCGCGCGCGCGATGGCGGGGGCGAACAGGGTCCCGGCCGCGCCGAGCAGGACGTGCCGGCGCGTAAGCGATGGTGACTTCAACATGAACGCTCTCCCTTTCGTGGCCGGAAGATTCCCGGCCGTCATTCTGATACCGTGATGCCGTGGCAGCGCGAGGCTTAGCGCAATTGCCGCCAGCAGCGACCGCGACGACAGGAACTCCTCGACCGCCGCCGCCAGCCTGTCGCACTCCGCATCGCCGATCGGCAGGCAGAGCGTGAACATGCCGCGCCGCGCCAGCCAGATGCCCTGCGCCAGCATGTCGAAGAAGAACAGCTCCTTCAGCTTCTGGTCGCCCTTCGCCGCATCCGCCGGCGAGCGCACCGGCCCGCGCGTGAAATGCACCGCCAGCATCGAGCCGATGCCGGTGAACTGCATCGGCGCGTCATGCGCATCGGCACAGCGCGTTCAGCCGCTCGCGCAGCGCATCGCCGCGCGCGTTCAGCGCCTTCGCCGCGTCGGGCGTATAGACCTCGGTCAGGCCCGCCAGGCCCGCCGACATGGTCAGCACGTTGTTGTTGAACGTGCCGGCATGCGGCAGCGCATCGGGACGGCGCGGATCGAACAGGTCCATGATGTCGGCGCGCCCGCCGAACGCACCGAACGACATGCCGCCGCCGATGTATTTGCCGAACGTCGTCAGGTCCGGCTTGATGCCGCGCACCTGCTGCAAGCCGCCCGGCGACAGGCGCGACGTCATCACCTCGTCGAGGATCAGCAGCGCGCCGACGCTGCGTGGTCGCCTCGCGCAGCATGGTCAGGAACGCCGGCTCGGCGGCGATGCAGCCGCCGCCGCCCATCATCGGCTCCAGGATCACCAGCGCCAGGTCCGCCGCATGCCGCTCGATCAGCGCCCGCGTCGCGGCGATGTCGTTGTACGGCGCCATCACGTAGTCGAACGGCGCGTTGATCGGCGAGCCGCCGCCGGCGAAGCCGAACACCGCGCCGTGGTAGCCGCCGTCGAACACCATCACCTTCGGGCGCTTGGTGAAGATGCGGCCGACCGAGATCGCCAGCAGGTTCGCCTCGGTGCCGGAGTTGGTGAAGCGCACGCGCTCCAGGCCGAAGCGCTCGCACACGGCGCGGGCGAACTTCGCCTCGGTCAGGTTGGTGCCGCCGAAATTGATGCCGGCGTCCAGCGCGCGATCCACCGCGGCGCGGATCACCGGATGCGAGTGGCCGTAGATGCCGGCGGTGTATTCGCCGAGGAAGTCGATGTATTCGGCGCCGTCGAGGTCCCACAGCCGGCAGCCCTCGCCGCGCGCGATGCCGATCGGGAACGGCGCGTAGTGCAGCACCGTGCGCGTGTTGCCGCCGGGCATCACCGCGGTCGCCTCGACGAACCGGGCCAGGCTCTTGGGATTGCGCGCGACGTAGGCTTCCTTCGCCTCGGTCAGCGCCGTATCGATGTCGGCGTTGCGCAGTTCCGTCTCGCTCATGGCGTCCTCCGCGTCCCGGGGCGGGAGTGTGCCCGTCAGGCGCGGCGCGTCACCCCTGACGCAGAGCGTCGGGGCAATCAGGTGAGGCAGAAGCGCTCGGGGTTTCACCCCGAACCCCACCAAGGGCGGAGCCGCTTGGAACCCATTACTTAAGAAATGGATCCCAAAGGCTACGCCTTGGTGGGGGTTCCGGGGGCGACGCCCTCGGGCGGGTTGCAGGGCAGAGCCCTGCACGCTTCACCTTCACCTGACAGCCCAGTACAGCCCACCGCCGTGCGTTGCCGGCTCGTGGCTGGCGTTCTACATCCCTCGACTGGCTGTTCAGCGAGAAAGGCTTCGGGCGCGCATGGACCTCAAGGACCACATCCGGGGCATTCCGGATTTTCCCAAGCCCGGCATCCTGTTCTACGACATCTCCACGCTGCTGCGGGACGCGGACGCCTGGCAGGTGGCGATGGGCCGCATGGCGAAGGCGGTGCGCGCCTACCAGCCCGACCTGCTCGCCGGCATCGAAAGCCGCGGCTTCCTGATCGCCGCGCCGCTCGCGCTGAAACTCGGCTGCGGCTTCATCATGCTGCGCAAGCGCAACAAGCTGCCGGGCGTCACCGTCGGGCTGAACTACTCGCTGGAATACGGCACCGATCGCGTCGAGATCCAGGCCGATGCCGTCGAGCAGGGCCAGCGCGTGGTGGTGGTGGATGACCTGCTCGCCACCGGAGGCACCATGGCGGCCGGCATCGCGCCTGCTGCGCCAGGTCGGCGCGGTGGTGCCGGCGGTGGCGGCGCTGATCGAACTGACCTTCCTGAAAGGGCGCGCGCGCCTGGACGTGCCGTGCGAGGCGCTGGTTTCGTACGACGAATAGGCGGGCGACGAATACCGAGCGCCCGCACTTTGCCTCGGGTCCGGTTAGCGGTAGGAAGGTCGCTTGGGGAGTCTGGGATGACCGACCTGCCGCGTCACGGCCGGCGTCACCTGCTTGGAATGCTGACAGCCCTGCCCGTTCTTGCACGGGCGGGACAGCCGATGGCCGCGCCGGCCCGCGCTGCCGGCACCACCGCTCCCGTCGCACGTCGCGCCGTTTGCCGGATGGCGCCCGGCTGCTGGTGGCAGGTCCGCGACACCGGCGCACTGAACGGCTGGGCTGACGCCGTGCTGCCGGCGCTCGAGCAATCGCTGCCGCCCGATACGTCGATCCATCGCGTCGTCGTCGGCGGCGCCGATGGCGTCACCGGCGCCAACCGTTCGAGGCACGCGGCGTGCCGGACGGATTGACGGTGCTGCTGGTGCCTGGCCAGGCCGTGCTCGCCTGGATGGTCGGCGACCCGAGGGCACAGTTCGATGTCGGCCATTGGGTGCCGGTGATGGCCGGCGTCACGCCCGGCCTTGTCGTCGGCCGGCCGATCGTCCCAGCGCAGAACGGGCACGTACGCATCGCTGCCGCGGGTGGGGTGGCCGGCCTCGACCTGCCGGCGCTGCTCGGCTGCGATCTGCTCGGCGCGCGACCCGAACCGGTCCTCGGTCTGACGGACACCTGCCGCGGTGCAGAATGCCTTCGCCCAGGGCACGGTGGACGCGGTGTTCCTGCGCGGTCACGGCGTGCCCGAGCAATTCGCGGCACTCGCTTCGGCCGGCGCGCAGCCGTTGTTCACGCTGGGCACGTTCGACGATGCGGGCGGGATGGTGCGCGATCCGGCGTTGCCGGACGTGCCGATTCTGGCCGAGTTCTATGCGATGCGCTTCGGCCGCAAGCCGACTGGCGCGCTGTACAGTGCCTGGTCCGCCGCCGCGGCAGCCACGCAGCTGGAGTTCGCACTGGTCCTGCCGCAGCTTACCGCTGCTGCGATGGTGTCGCTGTGGCGGCGCGCCGGCACCGATGCGACCGCGGCCAATGCCGTGCAGAGCGTCGGCGCCGCACTCGGCGTGCGGCCGCTCGGCGGGCCCTCCGCCACCGCGATCACCGCGGCCACCGCTGCGGATGCGACGGCGTTGCTCGAGCTGCGCCGCTGGCTTGCCAGCCGGTTCGATTGGCATCCCGCACAGTGAGTGCCTCCGCGAGGAGTCCCGCATGAAACTCTGGTATCAGAGCATGTCGCGCCAGGCCGAGTGGGGCGGCTATCCGCGCGTCCTGCGCGGCATCCTCGACAAGGTGCGCGATCCGGAAACCGAGATCCATGTCGCCGGCATCACCGAGATCGGCGGCACGGGCGACCAGTTCCGCTACCTGGAGTACCTGGAGACCGGCGAGGTGCTGAAGAACGTGCACCGCGCGGTGCGCGAGGGGTTCGATGCGTTCCTGATCGGCAACATCGCCGATCCCGGCCTGCGCGAGGCGCGCGAGATCGCCGACATCCCGGTGCTGGGGCTGTGCGAGTTGGCGCTGCACGTGGCGTGCATGATGGGCGCCAATTTCTCGCTGGTGACGATCAACGAGAAGTTTTCCCCCCGCATCGTGGAGAACGTGCAGCGCTATGGGCTGACGGGGCGGCTTGCGGCGGTGAACCGCATGCAGGTCGAGCGGCTGACCGACCTCGGCGCGGCGTTCGACGACGCGGAGGCGCGGGACCGCATCGTGGTGCAGTTCCATCGCGCGGCGCGTGCCAATTCCGAGGCGGGCGCCGAGGTGGTGATCGCCGCCGGCGGCGTGGTGATGGCGCTGCTGGCGCATGCCGACATCCACCAGTCGGCCGGCATGCCGATCCTGAACGGCATCACCAACCTGGTGAAGCTCGGCGAGATGGCGGTGAAGATGCACCGACTGATGGGCGGACGGTTCACGTCGAAGCGCTGCACCTATGCGCCGCCGCCGCCGGACCAGATCGCCGAATTTCGCAAGCACTATGGCGCGGACATCTACCCGACGGTGAAGGCGCCATGAGCGGCGGCCCCCTCCCCAACCCTCCCCCGATTCGCAGGGGAGGGAGTGTGGCCGATCTCCCTCTCCCGCGAAGCGGGGGAGGGTTGGGGAGGGGGTTTAGCCAGCCATGAAGACCGTTGTCCTTCGCACCGCGCTCGGCAAATCGCCGCTGGTGCGCGCGCTGAAGGACGGCACCGTCACCTCCGACCGCGTGCGCTTCGATTTCGTCGACGTCGATCCGATCACCCGCGCCTTCCGCCGCATGACACGCGCGCTGGAGTTCGACCTGTGCGAGATCGCGCTGACCACGCATGCGCAGGCGCGCGCCTTTGGCAAGCCGATCACCGCGCTGCCCGTGGTGCTGCTGCGTGGTCTGCACCACGGCGCGCTGATCTGCCGGCGCGACTCGCCGTTGCGCGGGCCGGCCGATCTGGCGGGGAAGCGCATCGGCGTGCGCGCCTGGTCGCAGACCACCGGCGTGTGGGTGCGCGGCATCCTGCACGACGAGTACGGCATCGCGCCCGACGCGATGACATGGGTCACCGAGGAAGACGCGCACGTGCAGGAATTCGTCGATCCGCCCTTCGTGCAGCGCATCGCGGCGGGGCAGTCGCTGCCGGCGATGCTGCTCGCCGGCGAGATCGATGCCGCCGTGGCACTGGCGGTCGATCCCGCGTCGGTTCGCACGGTGATCCCGGATGCCGATGCGGTTGCCGCCGCATGGTCGCGCAGGACCGGTGTCTATCCGATCAACCATGTCGTCGTGGTGCAGGACGCGCTGCTCGCCGAGCATCCTTGGCTGGCCGAAGAACTGATGCGCCTGTTCGCCGCCGCGAAGCGCAGCGCCGATGACAGTGTGCCGTATGGCATCGCCGCCAACCGCCCTGCCATCGATCTGCTGATGCGCTATGCTGCCGAGCAGAAGCTGATCCCGCGGGCGTACCGCGTCGACGAACTGTTCGTGGCGAACCTCGCGTAAGGATCTGGGCATAAGGAGCTGACGATGGCAGACATTCCGCGGCTGAACGGCGCGATCAAGGCGCTGGAATCCGGCAAGCCGGCGTTCGTTCCCTTCACCAGCGGCGAGATCAGCAACGCGCTGACCATCAGCAGCGCGCCCTATGACGGCGTGGTGTTCGAGATGGAACACAACCCGTACGACATCAAGGCGCTGCGCGACTGCCTGCAGTACATGCTGAACCGCCGGCAGATCGCCACCTCGGGCTCCATCGCCCCGCCGGTGACGCCGTTCGTGCGCATCCCGCCGAACGGCGGCGAGAACAGCCAGTGGATCGCCAAGCAGGTGCTGGATATCGGCGTCTATGGCATCGTATGGCCGCACGTATCCACGGTGGAGGACGCGCGCAACGCGGTGCAGGCCTGCCGCTACCCGCGCCCTCGCGAGGCGAAATACTACGATCCGCCGGGCCAGCGTGGCGACGCGCCGCGCACCGCCGCGCGCTATTGGGGGCTGACCGACCAGGAATACTACCCGCGCGCCGATACCTGGCCGCTGAACCCGGCGGGCGAGGTCCTGGTGGTGATCATGTGCGAGGAAAAGCGCGCCATCGCCAATCTGCCGAAGATGCTGGAGCAGGTGCCCGGCATCGGCGTGGTGCTGATCGGCGAGGGCGACCTGTCGCAGGACCTCGGCTATCCGCGCCAGTACGAACATCCCACGGTCGCATCGGCGATCAACGAGGTGCTGGCGATCTGCAAGCAGTACAACGTGCCCTGCGGTCATCCGCACGTCGATGCGAAGAACGTCGAAGGCCTGATCGAACAGGGTTTCCGCTGGCTGATGCCGGGGCCGGTTCCGTCATTCGCCGCCCTGGAGATCGGACGACGGGTATCGGGACGGACGTAATACCGGCGCGACCCGCAATTGATATGCGCCGCCTGCCACCGGCTTGATCTGATGCAGGGTCAGCTCAAGCCGATCGTGCAGCGGCTTGTTATCCTCAGCGTGGCTCGATGATCGCCCGCGATGCCTCCCTCAGCGCAGCGCGCGAGGCATCATCGGTGTAGAACATGTGCCCGCCCGGATAGACCGCCATGCGCACCCTGTCCGGCCCGGCAAACTCCGGCAGCTGATCAAGCATCAGCCTGGTGGCGAAATACGGCGTGACCAGGTCGAACATGCCGTGCGCGATCAGCACACGCATGCGCGGGTCGAGCGCCAGCGCCGCCCGCAGCGATGATACCGACTCGGGCCTCGCCAAACCGCGCCCCCATTGCCACTGCCGGAAGATCTCGTCGTTGGCGAGGTGGTAGGCGTTGTCGGGGACCCAGTGCAGCCGGCCCGCATAGATCGCCACCATCGCGCTGCTGACCGGCGCCTTCATGCCGTCCAGCACCGGGTCGGCATACTCGCTGGACGCGGCGTGCGGGGACGGATCGGCCCGCGTGATCGTGGCGTCGTAGGCACTGGCAACCCGGCCCTCGGCGCGGCCGAGTTCGCGCAGGAAGACATCGCTGTCGATGCGTCCGCGATAGCGTGCGACCAACGTCGGATCGAGCCCGGTGAGCGCCGCAACATGCTCCGACATCCGCGCCACCGCGGCGGCATCGCGCACGCCGCGCACCAGATCGAGCAGATAGTCGGTGGCTGCGTATTGTTCGACATCGGTCAGCATGTCGGGGGTTATTCTGCCTTTGGCGGCGCGCGACGCGGCGGCCATGGACGGCAGGCGCACGACCCAGCGGAATGGATCGAAGCCGCGGCCGCCGGCGATCTCCAGCGCCGGCGAGACCAGCACCATGCCCGCGATGCCGACCCCCTGCTCGGATTGCAGAGCGCGCGCCAGGCGCGGCGCGCGGAAGCCGCCATAGCTTTCCCCGAGCAGATATTTCGGCGACACGCTGCGCTCGTTGCGATCGAGCCAGCGGCGGATCACTTCGGCCAGGGCCGCGATATCGCCGTCCACCGACAACAAGGAACGGCGGCCCTCATCGCCGGTCGCCAGGATGCGCGAGTAGCCGGTGCCGGGCGGATCGATGAACACCAGGTCGGTGAAATCGAGCCAGGTCTCGGCGTTCGGCAGCGGATCGGGCGATGCGGAGGGAATCGTTGCATCGGCGCCGAGCCTGATCCGCCATGGCCCGACCGCGCCGACCTGCAGCCAGCCGGACGCCATGCCGGGCCCGCCGTTGAACACGAAGGTGACCGGCCGGCTGCGCGGATCGGCGCCGTCCAGCCGATACGCGATGAACGCGACATCGGCGCGCGGCGCACCCTTGTCGTCGGCCAGCCGGATGGCACCCGCGGTGGCCGAGAACCGCAGGGTGCGGTCCGGCAGTTCCAGCGTGTGCTGCGTCGTGACGTCAGCGGGCAGATGGCGAGCATCGCCGGCGGCTGCGGCGGCCTCGTGCGCCGGCGCCGGCGGATCGGGCGCGGGCGGCGTCTGGCCGTGGGCGACGATGCCGAACGAAACGGCGAACAGCACCGCCAGCAGAACATGACGGAACGGCCGGCCGGGCAGGCAAATGCAGGTCATCGCTGTCTCTGTAATTTCGTTGACGCGCCGTCAACCTTGTCGCTATAGGCCGCACCGGGTCACGCCCCCCCACCGGGGCGCTTCTCTTCTGGAAGGGAGAGCTGCACATGGCGATCACGCCGAAACCGGACATCCGTCCGGCCAATGCCAATTTTTCCTCCGGTCCCTGCGCCAAGCGTCCCGGCTTCACGCTGGACGCGCTGTCGGGCGCGGTGCTCGGCCGCAGTCATCGCGCCAAGGAGCCGAAGGCGCGCCTGGCCGAGGTGATCGAGCGGTCGCGCGCGATGCTCGGCATGCCGGCGGACTGGCGGCTCGGCATCGTGCCCGCCTCGGATACCGGCGCGGTCGAGATGGCGCTGTGGTCGCTGCTCGGCGCGCGGCCGGTCGATGTCCTGGCGTTCGAAAGCTTCGGCGAGGGCTGGGCCACCGATGTGGTGAAGCAGCTTCGGCTGGCCGATGCCCGCGTGCTGTCCGCGCCCTACGGGCGATTGCCCGACCTCGCGGCGGTCGATTTCAGCCACGACGTGGTGTTCCCGTGGAACGGCACGACCTCGGGCGTGCGCGTGCCGGACGGCGCGTGGATCGCGCGGGACCGGCAGGGGCTGGTGATCTGCGATGCCACGTCGGCCGCGTTCGCGATGGCGCTGCCGTGGGACAGGCTCGATGTCGTGACGTGGTCCTGGCAGAAGGTGCTGGGCGGCGAGGCGGCGCACGGGATGCTGGCGCTGTCGCCGCGTGCCGTCGCGCGGCTGGAGTCGTACCGGCCGGCGTGGCCGTTGCCGAAGATCTTCCGCCTGACCCAATGGGGAAAAGATGGCGGCGGCAAGCTGATCGAGGGCATCTTCAAGGGCGAGACGATCAACACGCCGTCGATGCTGTGCGTCGAGGACGCGCTGGACGGGCTGCGCTGGGCGGAATCGGTCGGCGGACTGGCCGGGCTGATGGCACGGTCGGAAGCCAATCTGGCGGCGATCGCGGACTGGGTGGCGCGAAGGGACTGGGTTGATTTCCTGGCCGAGGATGTCGGCACGCGATCCTGCACGTCGATCTGCCTGAAGCTGGCGGCGCCGGAGGCCGCGAAGGCGGTGGCCGCGCTGCTGGAGAAGGAAGGTGTCGCCTACGACATCGGTGCGTATCGCGATGCACCGCCGGGCCTGCGCATCTGGGGCGGTGCAACCATCGATACGGCCGACATCGAGAAGCTGCTGCCATGGCTCGATTGGGCGTACGGCGTGGTCGCGGAGTCCGTTCAGAAGGCGGCTGAATAGCGGTGCTGCCCCCTCCCCCGGCCCCCTCCCGCAAGGGGAGGGGGAGTGCTGTTGTTGCTGCTCCCCCTCCCCTTGCGGGAGGGGGCCGGGGGGAGGGGTCCCAGCCCGACCATGACGATTGAACGGTGAGAAAGTTCCCATGCCGAAAGTCCTGATCAGCGACAAGCTCTCCCCGGCCGCGGTGGACATCTTCCGCCGGCGCGGCGTCGAGGTGGATTTGAAACCCGGCCTCTCGCCGGCCGAACTGCGCGCCATCATCGCGCCGTATGACGGGCTCGCGGTCCGCTCCGCCACCAAGGTGACGCGCGAACTGCTCGATGTGGCGACCAATCTCAAGGTCGTCGGCCGCGCCGGCATCGGCGTCGACAACGTCGACATTCGCTCCGCCACCGCACGCGGCGTCGTGGTGATGAACACGCCGCACGGCAACACCATCACCACCGCCGAACATGCCATCGCCATGATGTTCGCGCTCGCCCGGCAGATCCCCGAAGCCTCCGCTTCCACCAAAGCGGGCAAGTGGGAAAAGAACCGCTTCATGGGCGTCGAACTCACCGGCAAGACGCTCGGGCTGATCGGCTGCGGCAATATCGGCTCCATCGTTGCCGACCGCGCGATCGGGCTGAAGATGAAGGTGGTCGCATACGATCCGTATCTGTCGGAGAGCCGCGCCCTCGATCTCGGCGTGGAGAAGGTGGAACTCGACGCGCTGCTGGCGCGTGCCGACATCATCACGCTGCACACGCCGCTGACCGATGCGACGCGCAACATCCTCTCGCGCGAGGCGCTGGCAAAGACCACGCGCGGCGTGCGGATCATCAACTGCGCGCGCGGCTGCCTGGTGGACGAGGCCGCGCTCGCCGATGCGATCGAGGCCGGCCACGTCGCCGGCGCCGCACTCGACGTGTTCGAGACCGAGCCCGCCACGCAATCGCCGCTGTTCGCGCTGGAGAATGTCGTCTGCACGCCGCATCTCGGCGCCGCGACGGCGGAGGCGCAGGAGAATGTCGCGCTGCAGATCGCCGAACAGATGAGCGATTTTCTGCTGTCCGGCGCGGTGGCGAATGCGATCAACATGCCGTCGGTCTCGGCCGAGGACGCGCCGCGGCTGATGCCGTACATGGAGCTGTGCCGTCTGCTCGGCGCGTTTGCCGGCCAGCTCACGCAGGCGCGGGAAGGCGTGATCCGCCGGGTGCTGATCGAATACGAAGGCCACGCTGCGGCACTGAACACGCGTCCGCTGTCGGCCGCGGCCCTCGCCGGGCTGATGACGCCGGTGATGGAGGGCGTCAACATGGTGAATGCGCCGGTGGCGGCGCGCGATCACGGCATCGACGTCGCCGAGACCGTGCATGACCGCCCCAGCGAATACCAGACACTGGTGCGCGTCACGGTCGAGACCGAGCAGCTCACGCGCTCGGTCGCCGGGACGCTGTTCGCCGGCTCGCGGCCGCGCATCGTCGAGATCAAGGGCATCAAGGTCGAGGCCGATTTCGCCTCGCACATGCTGTATGTCACCAACCAGGACAAGCCGGGGTTCATCGGCCGCTTCGGCGCCACCTTGGCCGGCGCCGGCATCAACATCGCGACGTTCCATCTCGGCCGTGCCAGCCAGGGCGGCGATGCGATCTGCCTGGTGTCGGTGGACGAGGAGGTGCCGGAGGCGGTCCTGTCGATGGTGCGCACGTTGCCGCTGGTGGTGCAGGCGACCTCGCTGGCGTTCTGATGCCGAGCGTGAGCAGCGGCTTTCAGGACTTTGTCCTGGACCTGCTCGGCCCGCTCGATGCAATGCCGCGCCGCATGTTCAGCGGTGTGGGACTGTTCCATGGCGGCGTGATGTTCGGGCTGCTGGTGCGCGAGGCGCTCTATCTGCGGGTCGACGATAGTCACGCGCGAACAGTTCGAACGCGCCGGCAGCGCGCCGTTCAGCTACCGGCGCGGCGAGCGCCAGGTCAGTCTATCGGCATATTACGGTGTGCCGGAGGGTCTGCTGGACCAGCAGGACGAGCTTCTGCAATGGGCGCGCGGTGCCATCGAAGCTGCTCGGCGAGCAACTTCGAATGCGCGATCTGCCAAAACTCGTTCAGGTGCTCGGCGGTATCGAAAAAGGCCGACCGCGGATAGCGGCTGAAATTCGGCAGCACGAGGAAGTCGCCGCCGTTGGCCAGATAGATCGACCGGATGGCATCGAGCGTCGCGTCCGGCATCGGCGCATCGGCGAACTCGGTCGGCAGTCCGCCGATCACCCGAACGCCATGCGCGCCGGCCCAGCGCGTGAAGTCGGCGATCAGCGCGCTGCCGTAGCCCGCGCGGATCTGCGCAGCCGAGGGATGCTGCGGGATGGCGGTCGCCAGGACTGCCTGGCTCGTCGCTGCCAATTCGGCGGTGTGGCCGATGTGGTCGCCCCACGCATTGGTCGCGCCGGTCGCCGCCGCTCGCGGGTCGTGGAAGTGTGCTGCGAGCAGCGCGGTCTCGATCGGCCCCATCAGCGCCGCGCGCAGGTCGAACGCGAACAGCGCGGCGAGCCAGCGCGGCGGTGCGAGCGACGCAAGCGTTCGCCAGTCATGACGGAACATGATCGCGGCGTCCGGCCCGACCTCGGTTGCCGCGCGTGTGCGGACGTATTGCGCCTCCTCCATGGGCAGGTAGACCAGGTCGCCGGGATGCAGTTGCATGCCGCCAGCGGGCGAACAGGTAGTCGAGGCCGATCCCCACGGCGACGCCGCCGTTGACGCATGGCATCGCGAGCACCGGCTCGATCACCTCGCAGCGATGCGAGTAGGGGCCGTTGGAACCCGCCAGGATCACCAGCTTCCTGCCATCGATCGATGCGGCGCGCGCGAGCTTGGCGTCGAGTTGGTGTTGCAGAAAGCCGAGCGAGAGCGGCCGGTCCGCGATGAAGCCGAATGCCAGGGCGTACAGCAGCAGCGATGCCAGGCAGGCGCAGATCAGTCGGATGCAGGTGGTGCGTCCGTTGGTCATGAAACGCCACCAACGTCATGACGTGGAGGTAATACCAGCAGCCGAAACCGACGACTCTATCGCCGCTCGTCCCTCCGTGATGGGCGGGCTTGTCCAGCGCATCACGAACGTGACAGGGTGCCCCTTCTGATGGCCGGGACAGCCTCGGCCATGCGCGGTGACGTAGCGGGGGCGAGTCACCGGAACGGCGTTGGTATGAGTCCGACGCGTCGATGCATCGGGCCGCTGATGTACCGGTCGCGGTCATTCGCACGGCCATCAGAACTGAAAATACAGAAACGGCGTCACGTGCGGGGCGAAGAACAGCGCCTGCACGGTGAACGCGAAGCCCGCGGTCAGCGCCCACCCGCGCGCACGTTCCGACAACTCGTGCACCGTCGGCATGGCGAGGACGATCGTCCAGCCCAGCAGCAGGCAGGCGGACACCTCGGGGAAGCTCAGCGTGCGCCCGTCGCCGAGGAAGCGCAGCAGCGGGACCGGTGTCGCGATCGCCGCCAGCGGCGGAAATGCGTGCACGATCATCTGCGGCAGGGCGAACCCGTTGCAGCCCGCCATGCCGCGCAGCATCGCGAGCGTGGCGTCCAGTCCGCTGGCGCGGAACGGCACCCAGGCGACGATGACCGCCAGCAGCGTCAGGATTTGCCCGGCGAGCGCGGGAACCGGCACGCGGGTGCGCCGGAAGCCGCTGTGGATGACCAGGAACAGCCCGTGCAGCCCGCCCCACAGCACGAAGTTCCAGGCGGCGCCGTGCCATAGCCCGCCCAGGAGCATCGTCGCCATCAGGTTGACATGGCGCCGCGCCTCGCCCGCGGCGATTGCCGCCGAGCGGGATGTAGACGTGATCGCGCAGGAAACCGCTGAGCGTAATGTGCCAGCGCTGCCAGAATTCGCGGATGTTGGTGGCCTGATACGGGCTGGCGAAATTCAGCGGGAATCGCACGTTCAGCATGCGCGCGAGCCCGATCGCCATGTCGGAATAGCCGGAGAAGTCGAAGTAGATCTGCAGCGCGTAGGAGGCCGCCGCGTACCAGGCCTCCACGAAGCTGAGCGGCGCGCCCTGCGCGGCGGCGCCGAACCCGACATCGGCGAACGAGGCGAACGTATCGGCCAGCACCAGCTTCTTCGCCAGGCCGAGCAGGAAGATCATCAGCCCTTCGGCCAGATTCTCCATTCGCGGCGTCGCAATGTCGGGCGCCAGCAGTTGCGGCATGATCTCGCGCGGACGCACGATCGGGCCGGCGATCAGATGCGGAAAGAACGCGACGAAGTTCGCGTAGTGCAGCAGGCCGCAGTCGCTGCGCTCCGTGCGAAAACTCTCCACCAGGAACATGATCTGCTGGAAGGTGAAGAAGCTGATGGCCAGCGGCAGGAACAGATCCAGTTCCGGTGTGCGAAGCCCCGTCACCGCGGCGACGGTGTGGAATGCGAAGCCGGCGTATTTGAACCAGCCGAGCAGCCCAAGGTTGAGGCAGATGCCGAAGATCAGCCAGCGCCTGGCTGCGCGTCGATCGCCCGCGTGCGCCAGGCGCAGGATGCGTCGGCCGCACCAGTAGTTTGCCAGGATCGAGCCTGCCAGCAGCAGGACGAATTTGGCGTTCCACCAGCCATAGAAGAACAGCCCGGCCGCGAGCAGCCAGCGCATCGCCCAGTCGCGCCCGGCGAGCCGGCCCAGCAGGAAGAAACCCGCGAGTGCCGCTGGCAGGAAGCCCAGGATGAATTCCGGCGAATTGAACAGCATGGCATGCGGTGGCGCGAGTATCCGCTGCCCGCCATAACCAACGGTAAATGCCCCTGGCGCTGCCTGTCTCTCTACTCCGCTTCTTCGTCATGGCCGGGACACGCCCTATAGGCATCAGGGTAAGCACGCGCGGGAGTGGGGAAGGGGTCGCACGATTCCATTCCCTTCCCCGAAGCTCAGGGCTCTGCCCTGAAACCCGCCCGAGTGGCGTTGCCCCCGGGACCCCCACCAAAGGCGAAGCCTTTGGGATCCAATTCTAAAGAAACGGGTTCCAAGGGCTCCGCCCTTGGCGGAGTCCAGAGGCGGAGCCTCTGGTGGGGTTCGGGGTGAAACCCCGAGCGCATCTACTCCAACCGATCGCATTGACTGGCGATGGTGCAACCCCTCCCCCCAACCCCCTCCCGCAAGGCGTGCGCTTATCCTGACGCGTATGGGGACACGCCCGGCCACGACGTGTTCAGGCGCCTGCGCCATTTCGATCTTCTGTTCCTCCGCGGCCCGATAGCTGATAGCTGGGGGCCGCAATGAGCGACGACCTCCCGAACAATCCCGCACTGCTGCCCGCCGGCCTGCGCGACCTGCTGCCGCCCGATGCCGAAACCGAGGCATCGGCGGTCGAATCGCTGATGGAAGTATTTGCCGGTCACGGCTACCAGCGGGTCAAGCCGCCGCTGCTCGAGTTCGAGGTCAGCCTGCTGGCCGGTTCCGGCGCCGCGGTGGCGGAGCAGACGTTCCGCCTGATGGACCCGGTGAGCCAGCGCATGATGGGCCTGCGCGCCGACACCACGCCGCAGGTCGCGCGGATCGCGACGACGCGCCTCGCCCATGCCCCTCGGCCGCTGCGCCTGTCCTATGCCGGGCAGTGCCTGCGCGTTCGCGGCACCGAGCTTGCGCCGGACCGGCAGATCGCCCAGGCGGGGATCGAGCTGATCGGCTGCGACAATCCCGCAGCCGACGCCGAGATCGTGCTGGCGGGCGCCGAGGCGCTGGCGTCCGTGGGGCTGACGCGCACCAGTTTCGACCTGACGCTGCCGACGCTGGTGCCCTTGCTGCTCGACGACGCCCGGCTGGAAGGGGCGGATCGCGCTGCGCTGGCGCGCGCGCTGGATCGCAAGGACGCGGCCTCGGTCGCGCGACATGGCGGCAGCCTGGCGCCGACGCTGACCGATCTGCTGCTGGCCGCCGGCCCTGCCGACCGGGCGCTGCAGGCCCTGGAGGCCGCGACCCTGCCGCAGGCCGCGCGCGAACTGGCGAACCGGCTGGCCGAGGCCGTGGCGGCGATCCGCGCCCGCGCGCCCACGCTGCGCCTGACGATCGATCCGGTGGAGTTCCGCGGGTTCCGCTACGAGACCGGCGTCTCGGTGACGATCTACGCACCCGGCCGCCACGAGGAACTCGGCCGTGGCGGGCGCTATCTCAGCGGCGACGCCGAGCCGGCGACCGGCCTCACGCTGTTGCCCGACGCGATCCTGCGCGCCGCGCCGCCGCGTGAGGCACGGCAGCGTCTGTATGTCCCGCTCGGCGCCGATCAGGACGAGGCGGCACGGATGCGCAGGCTGGGCTATGCCACGATCGCGGCGCTGGAGCCCGACGGCGATCCGTTGGCCGAGGCGCGTCGGCTGATGTGTTCGCATATCCTGCGCAATGGCACGGCGGTTCGACTGACGCCGGTGCATCACTGACTGTTGGGAGTGACTGCTGGATGGCCAATGTCGCGGTGATCGGCGCCCAATGGGGCGATGAGGGCAAGGGCAAGGTGGTCGACTGGCTGGCCAGCCGCGCCGACATCGTGGTGCGCTTTCAGGGCGGCCATAACGCGGGCCATACGCTGGTGGTCGGCAACGAGACCTACAAGCTGTCGCTGCTGCCGTCCGGCCTGGTGCGCGGCAAGCTCGGCATCATCGGCAACGGCGTCGTGATCGACCCCGAGGCGCTGCTGGCCGAGATCGACCGCGTCAGGGCGCAGGGGCTCGTGGTCTCGCCGGACAACCTGCGCATCGCCGAGAATGCCGTGCTGATCCTGCCGCTGCATCCGGCGATCGACCGCGCGCGCGAGGCGGCGCGGGGCGAGCGCCGGATCGGCACCACCGGGCGCGGCATCGGTCCGGCCTACGAGGACAAGGTGGCGCGGCGGGCCATCCGGGTCGCCGACCTCGCCGAGCCGGACACCGTCGCCGACAAGCTCGACGAACTGCTGCTGCACTACAACGCGCTGCTGCAGGGCCTGGGCGCGGAGACCTTCGCCAAGGACGATCTGCTGGCCCGGCTGCTCGCGCTCGCACCGCGCATTCTGCCCTACGCCGAGCCGGTCTGGGAGCGGCTGGACGAGGCGCGGCGGGCCGGGCGGCGCATCCTGTTCGAGGGCGCGCAGGCGGTGATGCTCGATGTCGACCACGGCACCTATCCCTACGTGACCTCGAGCAATGCGGTGGCCTCGACCGCCGCCGCGGGCTCCGGGCTTGGTCCATCGGCGGTGGGGTTCGTGCTGGGCATCGCCAAGGCGTACTCGACGCGCGTCGGCTCGGGTCCCTTCCCGACCGAACTGGACAACGCGACCGGCCAGTTGCTGGGCGACCGCGGCAAGGAGTTCGGCACCGTCACCGGGCGGCCCCGGCGGTGCGGCTGGTTCGATGCCGTGCTGGTCCGCCAGGCGGTGAAGGTGGGCGGCATCCACGGCCTGGCGCTGACCAAGCTCGACGTGCTGGACGGCTTTTCCGAGCTGCGCATCTGCACCGGCTACCGCATCCGCGGCGAACACTTTCGCCATCTCCCGGCGGCGCGCGGCGCACAGGCCGCGGCCGAACCGGAATACGAGCTGATGGAAGGCTGGACGGGTTCGACCCGCGGCGCGCGCTCCTGGGCGGACCTGCCGGCACAGGCCGTCAAGTATGTCCGCCGCATCGAGGAACTGGTGGAAGCGCCGGTCACGCTGCTGACGACCAGCCCCGAGCGCGACGACACGATCATGGTGAAGGACCCGTTCGAGGGCTGACGAACCACGCGATCGGAAGTCACCGATCGTCAACCTTTCTGGCAGACGATTGCCGGCGCCATGGCCAATCCTCCGCCGCCCCGACCTGGCGTCTCCCTGGGCGTCCCCCGGGCGTCTCCCTGATCGCCGACCGCTACGCGGTGGAGGCCGGCCGGCCGCTGCCGCCGGTGGGCGGGCTGTTTGCCTGTGCCGCGACCGATCAGACCACCGGGCGGACCGACCTGATGGCACTGCGGGTCCAGCGCCACCTGCCGCCGAGGTCGCGGGTGCTGCTTGCGCTCACGGCACCGATCGATGGTCTTCTCACGCCGCTCGCCCACGGCATTGCCGCCGCGCAGCCGGGCTCGGCGGAAGAGGCCGGCTACGTCATCTGTCTGGCGCCGACCGGGCCAAGCCTGCTGGCACGGCTGCATCCCTGGTCGGAAGCCGATCTGCTCGCCTGCGTGCTCCGGCCGGCGGCGACGGTCCTGGAGCAATTGCACGCGCGCGGCGTCACCCATCGGGGCATTCGCCTCGACAACGTGTTTCAGGCGCGTCCCGGGCAACCGGTCGTGCTGGGATCCGCCTGGGCCGCACCGCCGGGGGTCGGGCAGCCGGCATTGTTCGAGCCGCCCTATTCCGCCATGTGCATGCCGGCTGGGCGGGGCGACGGCAGCATTGCCGACGATGTGTATTCGCTTGGTGTTCTGATGCTCTGCCTGGCGCTTGGGCATGCCCCGCTGGCGCAACTCGACGATGCGGCGATCGTGCGCCGCAAGCTCGAGGTCGGGACGTATGCCGCCCTCCTGGGTGATGTGCGGCTGCCACCGGCGATCGGCGATCTGGTCCGTGGCATGCTTGCGGAAGACCCCGAACATCGACCGTCGCCCAGTCTGCTGCTGGACCCTGCCAGCGCGCGCAGCCGGCATGTTGCCGCCCGGCCGCCGCGTCGGGCACAGCGTCCGATGCCGATGGGCGGCGCCGAGGTATGGGACGCACGGTCGCTGGCCTACGCCATGGCGGTCGAGCCGGAAGCCGGCGTGCATGCCCTGCGCAGCGGGCTGGCCGTCCAGTGGCTGCGGCGCGGCCTCGGCGACGCCCTGCTCGCGCCCCGGCTGGAGGACCTGGTGCGGCATCGGGTTCTCAACTCGCAGAGCGACGATGCGAACGGCGACACCGCTCTCGTGATGCGCGCCATCGCAATGATCGATCCGCTGGCACCGCTGTGCTGGCGAGGCCTCGTGTTATGGCCCGACGGTCTCGGCCCGGCACTTGCCGCGGCGCAGGCGACCGACGCCGATGCGATCGAGCGGCTGCGGGAACTGGTGGCGCTGGAACTGGTCGGCAACTGGGCCTCGGTGCGCCCGGATCGCTGCGATTTCGCTTTGTATCGGTCGGACGCCCGCCAGCATCATGGTTGGCTGCAGACGCGCGGCGCGGGCGCGGGAGAGGCCCGGCTGTGCTACCTGCTCAACCCCCTCATGCCCTGTTCCGACAAGCTGATGGGCGGGCGCTGGGTGACGCGATTGCCGGAACTGCTGCTGGCGTTGGAGGCGGCGGCCGGCACGGTGGATCGCAAGCAGGTCCGGGCGGTGGACTGCGAACATCGCGGCGTTCATCGCGGCGCGCTCGGAACGGCGCCTGGACAACGAGCTGACGGCACTGACCGGCGGTGGGCCGGAGGATGCGGCCTGCCTGGCGCAGATCCGCATTCTGGCCCAGCTGCAGAGCCGCCACCATGTCCCGGCGCTGCCCGGTCTCGCCGGCTGGCTGGCCGAGCAGGCCGGACCGGCGCTGGAAAGCTGGTACAACCGGGATAGCCGTGCGTCGATCACCGCACGCCTTCAGGTGCTTGCCCAGGCTGGTCACCTGGCGCCGATGCTGGCGCTGGTGGACGACCCTGCGGGACGCGACGCCGATGCACGCCAGGCGCAGCTTGCTGCGATCGAGATCGGCCGTATCGACGCGGAACTGGCGCAGATCGCCGGCGGCGCCGACAGCCGCGCCAGCATAGCCAGTCGCATCGGCCAGGAGATCGCCGCCGGCATCGGTCTGGCGACGCTGGCGATCGTGCTGGCGGTCGTGGCGCTGGGCTGAGGCGGCGCCATGGCCAAGCGCTCAGCCAAGCCGGCGGCCGCCGGCACCGTGTCGCCGGGCCAGCGTCAGCATTCGATGGTGTGGCTGCAGGGGCTGCTGTGTGGGGGGCTGGCGATGCTCGCCCCACCCACCGCGTTGCTGATGAGTGTCCTGCTGGGGCCGGCGTTGCTGGCGCTGGTGTTCGATCGCCAGGCGGGACGGCCGAGGGCGCGCAGCATCGCGCTGTTCGGCATGGCCGCGTCGGTCGAGCCGCTTCGCACGCTGTGGGTAAGCGGTCACACCATGCAGATCGCGGCGGCCCTGTTGGGCGACCTGCACGTGCTCGCCACCGCCTGGGCCGCTGCCGCCGCCGGATGGCTGCTGGCGGAGGTGGCGCCCGTCGCGGTCCGCGCGACGCTGGAGGCGCTCAGCATCTCGCGCGCCGCCCGGCTGCGGGCAGCGCGCAGCCGGCTTGCGGACGAATGGCGCGTCGATTCGGCCGCCGGCGACGTGTGATCGGTGGCCGGCTGATCAGTGCCGACTGATCAGTGCCGGCCGATCAGTGCTCAGGCGCGGTCCGCGCCGGCGGCTGGCGATTCGCCGCCAACTGCGCATGCGACTGCAGGCGGCGTTCGGCGATCTGCGCCTTCATGGCCTTCTGCAGCTTCTCGAATGCGCGGACCTCGATCTGCCGCACCCGCTCGCGCGAGATGCCGTATTGCTGCGACAGTTCCTCGAGCGTGGTCGGATTGTCCTTCAGCCGCCGCTCGATGAGGATGTGGCGCTCGCGCTCGTTCAGCGTCTTCAGCGCGCTGGACAGCAGCGCCTTCCGCCCGGTGAGTTCCTCGCGGTCGGCGATGGTGGTTTCCTGGCTTTCGGTCTCGTCGACCAGCCAGTCCTGCCACTCGCCCTCGCTGTCCTGACGGACCGGCGCATTCAGGCTGTGGTCGGGTGCGGCGAGGCGGCGGTTCATGCTCACCACGTCCTGCTCGGGCACGTCGAGCATGCGTGCGATCTTGGCCACCTGTTCGGGCTGCAGGTCGCCATCGTCGATCGCCTGCATCTGGCCCTTGAGCCGGCGGAGGTTGAAGAACAGCTTCTTCTGCGCCGCGGTGGTGCCCATCTTCACCAGCGACCAGCTGTGCAGGATGTATTCCTGGATCGCGGCGCGGATCCACCACATGGCGTAGGTGGCCAGGCGGAATCCGCGGTCGGGATCGAACCGCTTCACCGCCTGCATCATGCCGACATTGCCCTCGGAGATCAGCTCCCCGACCGGCAGGCCGTAGCCGCGGTAACCCATGGCTATTTTCGCCACGAGCCGCAGATGTGATGTGACAAGCTTGTGTGCCGCTTCCATATCCTCGTGGTCGCGCCAGCGCTTGGAGAGCGAGAGCTCTTCCTCCGGCGAGAGCATGGGAAACTTGCGGATTTCCTGGAGGTAACGCGAGAGGTTGCCTTCAGGGGCGACGTTGATGACGGCAGAGGCCAACGGAGGGCTCCTTTCGTCGGCTGCTTCAGCCCGCCCATTACGGCGCAGGACTGAGGCCGGATTGTGACTGAACCAGTCAGAGGTGCGGGATGGGACATCACGTCCCGGATACCCGCCCCAGATCCTGGCGGCGGCGCTTCCGGACGTCCCCACCGACACAATACACCTGTTCGTGCCGGCGCAGCTTTCATACAGGACCGCTTTAGTCCTGTCAATGACGTTGGGCCGGCTCAGGTCTGCGCGGCGTGCAGGGCATCCACGCTGAGGGCATCCAGGCCGGCGATCAGTTTCGCCAGGTCGGGCGGCGGTCCGGTGGCAAAGTCGAGCGGCCGGCCAGTCCTCGGATGGGTGAACCCCAGGCGCGCCGCGTGCAGGGCCTGTCGGGGGAAATCCAGCAGGCTCTGGCGGACCGCCTCGGGCAGCGTTCGTGCCACCGCCGGGACGCGCCGCAGATAGACCGGGTCGCCCACGATCGGATGGCCTCGGCTGGCAAGATGCACACGGATCTGGTGTGTCCGTCCGGTCGCGAGGCGGCATTCCAGCAGGGAGACCGCCGTCTGCCAGGCCTGTTTCGTCCGGTAGCGGGTGAGCGCGGTCCGGCCGCCGCGGCTGACGACGGCCATCCGCTTGCGATCCCGCGGATCACGCCCGATGGCGCCCTCGATTTCGCCCGCGAGCGGGTTGGGCAGGCCCCAGGCCAGGGCGAGATAGGCGCGATCCATGTCCCGGGCGGCGAAGGCGGCGGTCAGTGCGGCGCTGGCCAGTTCGGTCTTGGCGACCACCATGACGCCGGTGGTGTCCTTGTCGAGGCGGTGCACGATGCCCGGCCGGCGCTCGCCGCCGATGCCGCCGAGCGTGTCGCCGCAATGCGCCAGCAGCGCGTTGACCAGGGTGCCGTCCTGGTTGCCGGGCGCGGGGTGCACCACGAGGCCGGCCGGCTTGTCGAGCACGATCAGATCGGCGTCTTCGTAGAGGATGGTGAACGGGATGCTCTGGGGTTGGGGAGCGGCGGGCACCGGCGCCGGCAGGTCGAGGACATAGGTTGCGCCTGGCCGGACCTGCTCGGCCGGTTCGCCGAGCACCGCGCCGTCGCGCCGGACCTGGCCCTGCTCGATCAGCGACTTGACGCGGGAACGCGAGATCGTGCCGATGGCATCGGCGAGGAACCGATCGACCCGCTGTCCTCGCGCCGCCGCGCTCGCGACGGTGGTGAACGAATCGGGCAAGGCGGCATCGTCGTGCGCGGTCTGGCTGGGCATGATGCCGGGCGGATAACGCCATTGGTGTCCATGGGGAAGCGTCCGGTGGGATACGGCCTGCGGTTCTTGAAGATAATTACGGTCGCCATGGCGGTGCTGATCGTGCTCGGCACGACGGTGGTGCTGGTGACGATTGTCCGGCGGATCGGCGGTCCGGGGTGCCGGCGGTGCCGGCGCAGATCGCCGTGCTGCTGGATGAGCCGGCGGGGACACGGATCGCCGGCATTGCGGCCGTCGGGGATCGGCTGGCGGTGCGGCTGGAGGGTGGCGGGGCCGACCGTGTGGTCTTGCTGGACGCACGGACCGGCGTTGTCGCGGGACGGATCGGGTTGCGCGCCGGCGGCCCGTGAGCCGGCTTGAACTTGCCGGCCGGCTGCCCTAGAAGGCGCGGCTCGGTTGATGTCCCCTTCGTCTAGAGGCCCAGGACACCGCCCTCTCACGGCGGCAACGGGGGTTCGAATCCCCCAGGGGACGCCAATCTTTTCAATGGCTTAGAGGATCTCTCGGACGCCTTGTCCAATATCTAGCCAATATACAGCCATGGATGCTGTTGGAACAAATTCCGGCGAATCTGGCCGGTATACCTTTGCGCTCATCGCGGCCCACATCCGGCGTCGCAATCTTCGTGATATGCCCCTATCGCCCGATACCCCATTGCCTCCGCCCCCCGGGTTCTCCGGTTTCCGACTGGTGGTGAAGGCCCGAACATCGGGCCGCAAGGAATACATTTGGGAAATCGTCCGCGAGGAGGACCATCCACAACCTCTCGTCGATCGCTCCTCCAAGTGGTACAGGTCGATGGAAGAGGCCTACACCCACGGCTCCGATGCGTTGGCCCAGGTTCGTTCCTACGGCGCCCCGGCATTGCCCGACTGAGCCCGCCAGAGCGCCGGCCCACGTAAGCGGTTGCTCAATCCTCCTTCTCCCAAAGGATCTCCGGCCGCACGTTATCTGGCACGGATGTCTCGACGCTGTGTAGACGGACTTCCACAAAGTCGTTGAGTGAGAGGGGCACAGCATGGCCGACCCCTAGATCATCAACTAAAGTCCATTTCGAAACAGGCGCATCGGCGATCTTAGCCCATGCTGCTTTTTCAGCATCCTCAAGGGAAGCCGTTTCAGGGACAACGACTTTGACCTTCAGACGATATTGCACGGTGCCAAGCAGCACCGCTACGCGCTCTATCATCATTCTAACCTTCTCTTTGCGTTGCCACGCGCAGGTAATGCCACCGCACTGTTCGTCAGGAAATAGTTAAAAACGCGTTATTAGATGCCTCCAGAGTTAGCGGATTGTCAATAACAGCTTTTGCGACATGAACGCCTTGTGAATTGACGGTCATATTATGTTCTGTTTATAATCAGTGGCCGCCCTATAACGTGAAGCTTGAAGCGGGGTGTTGGATGCCTTCCGATAGATTTCAGCTCGCAGCCGAACGAGCTGCCGCGAGCTATGCGGCCAATGCTTGGTTCGAATTGAGCGCCACGGAGCAATCTGCCGCGATCTACCGTGAGCTCCATAAGCTCGATACAGAGGCCAAAGGCCCTGAGCCGGCGCCAGAGCCACCAAGCGGGGAGAATTTCCGACAGGCTAAGGACGCCGGCCGTCTCAAACCCCCTTAGGGCTCGAGGGTAAGCGACGAATCATTCCGCACGGCAGGTGCCGAGTTGCCGCCTTGCGTTTTGGTGCACGGGTGGAGCAGTTATTTCCCCTCGAATGCTAGTCAGATTTTGGTGGCGGTGCTCCATCGGCACCCGCGACGGCATGCTCCAATGTGTTTGCCCGCGCGTCCAATTCGGTAGCGTACCCGTGCAACACGATCCAGGCCTCGGGGTGAACCAGCGCGCAGGCAAGGCCCCGAATGTGGCTCGCCTGTAGCCGGAGCGCCGTAGGGCTAGGGGCGGGCACTGAATAGCTGTTTTGCCATCGTGGTTAACGCGGGCCAGGGCTGATGGTTCCGGGTCATCGCGGGTTTAGTGCACATACTGCCTTGCGCCTGCGGCCATTGGGGCCGGCTGCCGCCCGGCACTCAGGCCCCTCGGCATTGCATACGTAGCCAAGCGGCAGTGTGGCGGCGGCCGGACTGGGTGTTGAGAGCCATCCAAGCCGGCCGATGGTGCGCGACGGCCGCTGGTGCTCTTGGAAGTTCCCGAGTAGGGTTGCTGATCAGTTCGAAATGATGTTCGGCTTCTCGCCGCGGGCGGTCCCCGAAGGCCCGCAACTTGCAGACCAGGGCTAGTACCCCTGCACAGTGATTTTGATCGGTTGCGCGCCGCCTGACTCGCGCCACGTCCAACGTCGGCTGAGTTTGGGACCTCTCGGATGGACGGCTTTGGGTGGAAAGCAGCCATTCCTCGCTGTGGCAGCGCGATCAGGGCGGGCTGGCAGATCGCCTTTGGGCCTGGTGCGACATTCGCTGTATTGATCGCGACGGATGTGGAATGCTGGTCAGGAAAATCTGGTGAAGCGATCGATGCCAACGACCCGCACCGTGACATCGCCGAGAATCGAGCGCCGGCTGGCGGCGATACTGGCGGCCGACGTCGCGGGCTATAGCCGGCTCATGGGCACGGACGAGGTCGGCACGCTGAACGCGCTGAAGGAGCATCGGCGCGAGCGCATCGACCCCACCATCGCCCGCCATAACGGCCGGATCGTCAAGACGACCGGCGACGGGCTGCTGGTGGAATTCGCCAGCGTCGTGGATGCCGTGGGCTGTGCGGTGGCGATCCAACGCGCCATGCTGGCGTTCAACGCGGGCATCCACGTGGACCGGCAGATCGTCCTGCGCATCGGCATCAACGTCGGCGACATCATCCTCGACGGCGGCGACATCTTCGGCGACGGCGTGAACGTCGCCGCCCGTCTGGAGGCCTTGTGCGAGCCTGGCGGGGTGTGCATCTCGCGGTACGCCAACGAGCAGGTGCGCGACAAGCTGTCGCTGACCTTCGCCGACCTCGGCGAGCAGACGGTGAAGAACATCGCCCGCGCCGTCGGCGTGTTCGGGCTGGCCGCGAAGGACATCGCCGCACTGCCCGAGGAGGCGCTGCCGGGGCCTGAACCGCCCGAATTGCGCACTCCGCTGGCGCCTGTGCGCCGCCGCCCGGCCGGAGCGATGGTCGCAGGCGGGATCGCCGCAGCGGCGATCCTTGCCGCTGGGGGGTGGTGGACGTTCCACGTCAGTACTGCGCCGCCGATCGCGGCCGTGGTAGCGCCGACGCCACCACGGCCCGTCGCCTACTCCCCGCAGGACCGGCGTCAATCGGTCATCGTGCTGCCGTTCGAGAACAGCAGCGGGGACCCCACACAGGATAACACCGCCGCCGCCATCACCCGCGATGTGCAAGACCGCATCGCCGAGGACAGCACCATGCCGCTCATCCCCGCCGGGGACCGCTTCTGCATACCGGGGCAAGACGCTCGACCTGCACGCGATTGGGCGCGACCACGACGTGCATTTCGCGCTCACGGGCAATGCCCGCCGGCAGGACGGGCGCCTGATTGTATCGGCAACCCTGTATGAAACGGCCGACGTCCGGCCCGTGTGGTCGCAGCGGTTCGACCGTCCGGATAGTCCCGATGCGCGGGACAGCATCGCCGCGGGCATAGTCCGACAGCATCGATCAGGCCATGATGAACGCCGAGGCTGCGCGCGCCACACGCGATCATCCTGATAGCCTGGACAAGCGTGATCTCATGTTCGCGGCACGCGATTTCCCTGGCACAGGGGTCAAAGGCAGACCTTCTGGCGAGGATCGCACTTAATGAGCGGGCGCTGGCCCTCGACCCCAACTACGTCTGGGCGTTACGGGACGCCGCGCGCAATCTTGCATTCCTCGTGCTCAGCGGCTTTTCGTCCAACCGCGACGCTGATCTGGCGCGCGCGACGAACTTTGCGAACCGGGCGCTTCAGCTCGCGCCCAACGACGTCGGGGTACTGAGGAACAAAGCGATTGTGCTGCGCGCCCAAGGCGATCTGGATGAGGCTGCGGCGCTTTTGCGCAAGGTGATCGAGCTTGCCCCGCAGTGGGGGTGGCCACGTCGCGATCTCGGCCAGATTCTGCTGTCGCAAGGGCATTACAAGGAGGCTCTGGAGATCTTCGTGAGCGCGAAGCGGCTCATCTCGATCACGGGAGTCGACTCCATCGCGCCGATTGACTCGAGCCTCGCCATGGGATTGCTGGTGAACGATCGGTTCCCCGAGGCGATTGCGCAGGCGCGGCTTGCGATCGGGGAATTCCCACCCGAGAGCGGCCGCACCGCTGAAGCCCCGTGGCTGGTTCTGATCGCAGCCGAAAGCGCCAATGGGCAGGACGCGGAGGCGCGTGCGGATTTGCAGAAGTTCCTCGCCACGCCGCGAAGTTGGCGCACCATGGCCGAGATCCAGAAGTTCGACTACCTCGCCGCTCCCAAATTGCTCGACGGCCTGCGCCGCGCCGGGATGCCCGAGGGGTAGAGCGTCGACCTTCGCTCAAACGAGTAGCAAACCTGAAAGGGTAAGGGATCACCCCTTTATGGCGCGAATGTCCCCTGAATGGCAGGTAAGGGTCGAATGCAGTCGATCATTCAACCGGTCAAAATCACTGTGCAGAGGTACTAGGGCGGCGCTTAAGCAATATTAATGTGTTTCAATTGATAGATATATTTATCAACTGGGTATGCTTGGGACACCCCCTTGGTGCGTGCCTTCTACCGGCGTCCCCCGCCCAGCAACCCGCTCCACATAGTGAGTAGGACTGGTCGGGAAGTAGGATGGTGGCGTATGCCCGACGACAGGTTCCAGATTGCAGCCGAGGAGCGCTCGATAGCTTCCCGCCAATCGGCAACGGCGTCATAGAGCGCCGCAAGCTTCGCAAAGCGTTCCTTGAATTGCGGTTGAGCTGATCGTTCGGAAAGCTGTTGGTAGCACGCCACGAGGCTACGGAAACCTTCGGAAAGGCTCATCATGGCTTGTCACGCGCATTGCGCTGGTTAATTTTGGCCAAATCGTGGTGTATCGGTCCTGTCTAACCTGCCGCCACGGCGGACTGCGATTCCCGGCCCCCTTGTTCGCGCGGACTAAAATATATCTCTGACCCGCACCAGACCTCCACGTAGCGATAAGTGCGCGTGGGATGCGAACGGCAAGCCTCGTAGGCGTGGCTGATTGCAGCGTCCAGGTCAGTCGCCTTGACGAATTCGCCGAGGGCGATCACGCCGTCATTATGCAGGCAGTAGTACCGAAACTCTAACATAATTCTCTCCCCCTGGAAACCCATTCCGATAACGAATGTATTAAAGTGGCTTTGGTGGATTTAGGCAACCCAATTCATGGCGCAAAGAAAAGCCGCCCTGGCGAACCGGTGCACCCCTTGCGGCGGCAGGCGTTACGGGAACCACGCTAAATACGCCCAAGAACCGATGGCGTAGAACTATTCTCGCCATCGTCCCGGCGAGCACAATCACCATCCACCTACACATGCTGGGAACCATTGGCATCCCGACCGCACACGACCAAAGAAGCGCCCATGCCTGGGCAGCGACCACAGGGATTGAGTATGCCAAGGCGTAATCTCATCCCAGCGCTAAGCCGACGGCACAGGCGAGCCCGAGCGCGGTTCAATTCCAGGTCATCGCGAACTTGCGGACATTGTGTTTGCAGGCCAAGGCGGCCCGGCGAGCCGAGGGGTTTTGTTAAGCGCTGATGGTTTCAAAGCCTCCGCTCTCCTTGCCAATGCAAGATATTGAGCTTCACCCATAGATCCACCACCATCTTCGTGTCCAGTCCGGATTTGGATCAATGTATTATATATGTCAAACACGAAGGGACTGTATTTCGGAAGTGAGCCACGCGATCTTGCATGAAATAGTCGGGGTCGTCCCAGATGCGAACCGCAAGTTTCAACCACGGAGCAGTTTTAGCGCGGCATTCAACGGGCGCATTCGGTTCCCGTGGTGCGCAGAAAAACACAACGCGGAGACAAAGATTGTGATCGAACGCAAAAACCACGAAATGGACATTGTTCAATGACAAGAGGGTGGCATCGCATCACTCGTTCCTCCTTAGTAACGCCTTTATAACGGCGATATAACTCGTTTCAAAAGTCAACTCACGATATTGTGAGGTCTGATGTCACGTAGGACGATTCCTCATGTATGATATTCGAGATTCCCATTGTATCGATGCTCAGGTCACGCCCGTGCGTCAGGCGGAGACCGTCAAGGATCGTCGCCGGCCGGGCCGCATTCAAGACGTCAGCCCGGCTCTTATTCCGCTCTTGCGCGACCCCACGGCGGGGTCGGTTGCCGGTAATCTCGTTCCCGTCGATCGCTTCCAGATCGCAGCCGCCTGGGCTGCTTCAGCCTATCCGGCCGATGTCTGGCTCAGTCTGAGCACAAGGGAACAATCCGCAGCCATTTACCTTGAAATGCGCAAGCTGGACGAAGCTTACGCCGCGCTGAGTTCGATGGAGGAGCCAAGCTGATCGCCAGAGAGGATTGTTGGCGGCATGCCCACGTTGACGCTTTCCCGGAGTTATAAGTGTCTCTCAATCGTATTCAGCCGGTGACAACAACCTGCATTCATTGCGGCAACGCGGACGCGAAGCTTCTCCCCTCAGTCGGCGACCGTGCAGACTATTCGTGCTCGAAATGCGGCAATTATAGCGTAAGCCGCACGATGCAGAAGATCATCGAGAGTGGTCACGCCGACCCAAAGCTGGCGCGCTTAGTCACTGATAATGGACGAAGGTATCTCAGGCCATCAAACCATTAATCCGCAACCAAGGCTGACCGACATAGACGCCGCCGGTTTGGCGGCCAGAACGCGCCCTTTATGGCGACGATTTCGATTGATCCAGATCAATGACGGCGCCGGCCTTTCAAAGACAATCGACGCATTCGCGTCCCGCTGCGACGCGTAAGCACCTTGACGCAGGCACGCATCATAGGCATCGGCCGAAATCCTCATCGCTTTGCTGATTGCTCCGCACTACCCGGCATAGGTGGCAACTTCGCGTTAGCATCAACACGCAATGCCGCCTCGGCACGCTTCCAAACAAGCGTACCATCAAACCCATTCACAGCAAGCATCGGCAATGCAGCCGTGCGATGCCACGTGCCGATGCTGTCGTTCATCCCGCCACGGCCGCTGCCAGGACAGACGGTGCCGGAATTCATACCGCGCGCGCCTGCGCCGCCGGAGCCGGTGTGGGTTCCGTAGATCAAGATTGCATTTTGCAATCTTGATGGCGCAACGAGGCTAAAAAGGTGGCGGGCCGTCAGGCAGAGAACTCACCTGACCGCCCGCCTTGCTCGACCACGGAGCGGCAAACGCGTGGCCGATGATCGGGGACGACCCACACACGAACCCCCGATTTCCTGTCAATATGCCGGCGCCAGTTTCCACGTGCGCCGAACCCCATCCTCGCGCTTCAATGCAGCCGCAGCCTCCTTGCGCGGATTTGCACAACCCGGCTTGCGTGCCGGAACAGTGCGCTTCACAGTCACGAATCCCTGTTTTCCGGCAATCGCAACGGCCTTCTGGTCGAATACGCGGTAGCCTTCCAGCATGTCGTTCGGCTCATAGCCATCCTCGATCGCGACGATGCTACCCCGCTGATAGCTGTCGACAACGCCGCTCCACCCGTTCGATGTCGTGATCCTAGCGCCGCGTCGCAACTCCATCATGCGCCTCCAACAAGCATGGCGATCGGTCCCTTGACCGTCGCAGAACCAACATCGTGATTTGCGATCATCATGCGCGCCGTGCAGCGGATCAGGATCTCGTCCGCATCCAACGCATGTTGCCGCGACATCGCAACCACCAACTGCCGACGCTCGGCCAGCAGTGACGACATGCTAAGATCGCCGAAAAACAGCATCGGCAAGCCGGCCAACGTCGAACTCACGTCCGGCAATTTACTGGAGAATCTGATCGGGTATCCGAGATAGGATGCATTGACGGTGCCGTTGGCATTCTGCGTTGCGACCAAGCCACCATTCGTGCCGGCCAGTCGGCAGAACAACGCACCGTATGCCATGGAGCTACAGTACCATGCGCTGCTCGGCAGAGCCGACGCCAGGACGTTGGAAATCATATTGGCGAGGTCTGTGCCGTCCAGTGTCGCATAGGTATTGTGGCCGCTCGCCGCCGTGGTTGCCGAGCGCATGCCGGTGAGCATGAAAGACAACCCGCGAATGCCTCGGAAAGCCGAAGTGCCGTCTCCGCTGAATCCTGAAGTCGTCCTCGATGCCGGCAAAGGCGTAGCCGAACTGCGACACTAAAAACGCGCCCAAATCCGATGCCGAGTCATCGAATAGCTCGCTGGAACACCGCACCAGAATTCCCAGCTTGGACATACTGACTTGCAGCGCATCCAGTTGGAACTGAGAACTCCGGAATGCTCTGCCCCTCGTTCACCCATGCCGCGCTGATCGTGCCGCTGCGACGCGGGCGGATCTGGGAATTGCTAGGAACCGGCCGAACCTCACAACCCTTGCGGAATGCGCCGGCTGTCTCTCGAACGTCGATAACCAGCGGATCGAAGCTATCAGGGGTAATGAACCCGCCGGCACTATCCGGAAACTCCGCGCCGGCTTTTATCAATGCAATGCCATTGACGCTGCAATACAGTTGACTGCGTTCGTCACCGGACAGCGCCTTGAACCAATGGCCAATGCGCTCGAACGTCTGTTCCGGAACAACTTGTTTACGCACTGCTCGCCTCCTTAATCTCCTTCTCGGAGACGATCTTTTGCGAAATTGCCTTCAGGATGGATGCGGTCAACACGTCGGACTCGTAGCCGCCCTGGTCGGGATGCGACCACCGCGCGCCGGCCACCGAGCGCACGCCAACGACATCGGCCATCGGCATGCCGGGTGGTGTCTCGCCGAGTTGCCGCCGGATATCCACCGCCTTCTGCTCCAGCGCCCGCAATCGCGTGGCCGTCAGCACAATGGCGCGGCATAGATCGGACCACTGCTTGCCATGGGCAATCAGCCACTCGGCCGCCTCGCTGGCGCGCGTTACCAGTTCCTTCTGTCCCAAGGCAGAAATGACGATGTCCAGGCTGGCAATCTCGACCGTCAGAGCGGCCTCGCGGTTGACACGTGGCGGCATGCGCAGATCGGCCGGCGCATAGCCGTTCAGCATCTCCACCGCCCGTGCACGGGCTTCTACGTCGGTTGCTGGTAACGCCACCTCCGCGTTGCCGAACTGACGGCCGGCATGGATGGCCGCAAGCTCGCGTGTGGCCGCGACGCGGTCTCGGTTATACTGCGCCGTGAGCCGCTGGATCTCGGCCATCGTCAATTGGTGGATGTCGTCTGCCATGGCACCATGGCTAGCAGATTGGCTCGGCCTCAACCGAACAACGTTCGCTTTTCTTGGCGTCGCGGCGCAGTCTTCTGAACCTCTGCGCCAAGCATTCGCACTCGGCCGGATCGTACGGGTCGACCGCGAGCCGCCGTGCCGCACTGGCAGCCGCGTTCCGGCCCTGCCCGCGCGAGTGCATCTCGTCCATGATTTCCAGCGCCTTGGCGTTCTCGCGCGCGAGGCGGTCGGACGGGCGATCAGAGACAACTACGTCACGTGACGTAGTTTGCCCGCCCAGATGCGCCAGGACAGCGCCGGCCACCGCGTCGCGTATCGGTAGCCCACGCTCGATCGCCGCCGTGGCGGTGGCTGCAACGGCTCTGGCGATGGCAACGAAGGCGCGCGCGTCAGTCACAACCTATCCATATGACGAGGTTCTTCCCGCCGGGAAGAGGTTGTTTCCGGCAAACGTCCTCACGTGAGGAGGTTTCACCGCTCGATCGCCTCCGGCTCGAAGTCCTCCGGCTCTAGCCTTTCGAGCTCGCCCGGCAACAGCAAATCGAGCCGGCGGAGGTAATGCGCCTCGGCCTCGTACAGCGGCGGATGGTCGGGGTCGCACGGTTCCGGCCCACCGACAAACGTCGCGCCGACTGGCAGGGTTCTCGGCCACTGCCAACCGGTCGGGATGCCTCGGGACAGCCGATCAGGCCAGCCCGGCTTGCCTGGGCCATCGTCCAGACGGCGGCGGCCTTCGGGCGCATCGTGCTTCCACCACAACGACGGACGCGTCCCTGGCGCTGCCTGGGCGTGCTCCTGGACTATGTCGGCGCCTAACTCGCGCCACATATCGCGGACGGGCGGGCGGCCAGGACGAAATGCATCGTCGTCGCGCGTCAACGACATCCATTCACCGAACGCGGCTTCTTCTGGCTCGCTATCGCTCTTCAAAAACGCCATCTCGACGGCGGTCAGTTCGCTGGACGTGTGCATCTTGCCTGGACGGCGTTTAACCGGCATCCCACAGCCCTCCCGGAATGCCATGCCATTCGCCCTTATTCCGTAACTCGATTTCCCTATCGCGCCATCGTCCGACCAGTTCACTCGCGCGCCATACGGCCTCTGGCGGCAAATCAGGCGGCTCGTCGAAATAGGTGCAGCCGACCAAGGCGCTATCGGCTTCGTCCGTCCACTCGATCGGCTGGCGGGCCAACAGACGCTCAATCGTGTCGGAATAGCGGAGCTTGGGCTTCGCCATGCGCTTCTTGATCGGCATCAGCCTTCCCTCCGATTGCTACGAAGGCTTGGCGGCCGGCGGCCGTGGGGCGGTGCAGCGGGCGTTACGTCTAGGTCGAGTTCTCGCACCAACCTCGCGAACGCTGTGCGGCTGTCTCGCTCAATCGCAACCTCCGGCCACGTGCGCGGGTTTCCGTGATTATCTGTGTAGGTCTCGCCATGGGCAGCCAACGCAGCCCGCGCAATCTCGCATCGGTCCAGGGCCTCGCACGCGTGCAATAAAAGCTGGCGATGGTGCATCTCAAGCTCGTATTCCGAGAGCACGTGCTTCCACCACGCGGCAGACGCGGCGCTAAGATGCTTCGGCGGTTTCGGCGGCGATGCCGGCGGTTTCAGGGCCATAATTCCTCATTTTGCTAAATGATAATCCAACTCATTTTGAACGGGGGCACGCTTCGTTCGTGTAGTTGTGTGGAACGGATTGGGCGCCCGCTCGGGTACAGACGCGACACCGCCATGGGGGTGGTGCCTACCCCATTGTAATCGCTACGCATTTTTTCACGATGCCATCTTCAGTGCATCTGTTCAGACGGATGCCACTCGGACGCCAGCTTCACAACAGATGCAGCCACGCTGGCCGAGACTGCGCCATAGCTTATTGCATAGGCTGTCGAGTTCCTTATTCATCGCATGCGTCAGCGGCAGGTACTTAACCTTGCACGCTGGACACAAACGGTTGCGAATGTCATCGCGTTCGAAAGCATAATTACCTTTACTGTGCGGCACGACGCGCACTTGTATAATCGTCTCGCCTGCTGGGCTGCCACACTTGATGCACTTCTCAATATGCGCATGCCATCTATCACTCAGCTTCCAGCCTGCGAAATGCACGTATTCTGTCATTGATTATCTCCGGTTAATGTTTTGTGGATCTGAAACGTCGGCCATTTCATCGGAAACCAATTCGAGTATCGCATCATAAACGCGTTGCGGCATTTCGAGTGCATGTTTCCACACACCATCTGACGCTTTATACATTGGCGATCTGGCGCACCACTTGCCGTCTGGCGCGCGCAGAATACCAACGCCGTTCATGCGTATCTCGACATCAGCAATGTGGATTGCACAACTGACGAGTGCGTACAACGAGCCAGAACGCACACGGCTTATGTGTACCAACTCGACGTTGACTGGCGATTGGATGATGTAGATATCTATGCCGTCGTCATTCGCTGCGCCTGTCATTTATGCGGCTCCTGACCGGCGCGTTTGCGTGCCAGCGCCGCACTGATGAACTCGGAGCAGCCGTCGACCGTATGCACCGAGATGCCACGCAACAGCGGGTCTGTGGTGGCGCCGACGATGCGCCAGATGTCGGCGACCAGCGTGTCCCACTCGCTGACGGGGGCCGTCGGCTGTTCGCGGTAGCGTGGCTGCCGGGGTGCCTGGGCACTCATTGTGGTTTTTCCCTAAGCTGTTGAAATCATTATTCACGGGTTTGCGATGGTGTGGGGATAGCAGGGATCTGTGGGGATTTTTTACTCGGCGGCGACGCGAAGCGGTGAGTGGTGATCATCGGTCGGTTTTCCGCCAAGCTATTGAAATCATTGTTCACACGTTGCGCTGTCGTAGTGCTGCATATGCTGCATGTGCTGCATTTTCCCTAGAGCGCGCCAGTGTCTTTCATTACGTAACAAAAGAGCCCAGGGGTCTCTATAGAAAATGCAGCATGTGCAGCACTGCAGCACTACGATAGCGTAACGGGTTTTGGCTTGATCCACGGCGTTCCGCTGGCCTCTCTTGCCCCTCTGCACCACCCCTCGCGCTCTAGGATGGCGACGATCCTGCGTTGATCTGCCGTGCCGACACGGCCCGCGTCGACGAACAGCGCTTGGCGCGCGATCTCCATGACGTTCGTGTTTCTCTCTTTCTCGTCCGTGTTGCTCTCTTTCTTGGAAAGGAACTCGATTACCGGCGCTTCCCATGCATCTTCCTCGAAACGCGCATCCTGCTGCGGCCTGATGTGCTCCGCCTCGAATTCTCTATCCGGCCACCATTGGACCTTGTCGCGGTAAAGCTGGACTGCCTCTGCGAATAGCTGTTCGCGGTCGCGTTTCAGTCCTGGGATATCGACAAGTCCAACCTTGGCCGGCCAGAACCTACGGCCGCCGGTTTCGTCGCGTAGATAGGCTCGCTTGTTCGTCGTGCCGATGAAAACGCATTGCCGTTCTTCCACTACCTCACACCGAGCATGCTTCGGCGTGTATTGCTCTTTACGTTGAGTCAGAAACGCCTTGAGCGAGCCGGCTTCTGCTTTGTTGAAAGACGACAGTTCCGCGATTTCGATAAGCCATTTGCCGCGAAGGTGCATAGACACACGGACGGCGTCACCGTGATGTAATGCAGGAAGGCTATCGGAAAACCAATCTCCAGCCAGGATAGCGCACGCCGTTGACTTCAGCGTGCCTTGTTTCTCATCTTCGAGAACAAGCATGTAATCTACTTTGCACCCTGGATCGAAGATACGTGCCACCATACTGATAAGGAACATCGTGCCGATATTCTTGGCGTATCCGCCGGTATGGTCTACACCGAGATACGCATTAAGCCATCCGCCTAATCGCTTTTCTTCATCCCATCGCAGTCCGTTCAGATAATCCCGGATGGGATGGAACGCATGTTCCTTAGCGACAAGGTCGATGGCCTGATGAACGGTATCCCTTGGCATTCGGCGCATATCATGTCGTTGCATCCATTCTTGGATTGCGGCAACGTCAGTATCTTCGATTGAACGTGGCCGGATTACCTTCTCCATACGGCTACCGGGAAGGCTACGTGTTACTAGAACCATCATGGCCATTAAATCGTAGACAACGAGCCCGGCTAGTTCTGGTGCACTTCTTAATGTCATAGCAGCGTTTGCAAGGTTGGTTATTGGCTCGCCATCGTCGCGTTGCAGAAAGGTTTGCCATTCCACAGTCGCGCTGCCGTTTGCATTCTTTAGCTTCGCCTTCAGAGGTATTGGCTTCTGGGGAAACTGTCCATCGTTCCAGGGATTCAGATCATCCGACATGAACCATCTCCCTTGAAATGATGTCTTGGCTTAAATCCTGTTCTTCATCTTCCTCGAATTCGGCTTCGAATATGTCGATAGCTTCAACGAGCCGATCGCTGATCCAGTCTTCGAGGTCTATCCACAGATCCTCCCGCAGAAACCATCCGCCGAGATGCCACGCGACGCGGACGATGGAATTGTATTCGTCGCAATAGCTGGCGCGGTTCAATACTATCAGGCATGCGGAGACAGGCATCAACGATGTAATCTGCGACAGAACGTGCGCGCGATAGTCGTGCGCGAAGGAAATGTCGGGTGGGGAAATGTGGGATATGTGGCTCATAGCTCGCCCACCCCCTCAGGTTTCAGGACGACCTTGCCCGAGATCGACACCCGGTAGTGCAGCGCCCGTAAGTGGATTGTGAGCGCGTCGTCGGACACGAAGCGCTGCACCTGATCAGCGAACCATTTGCCGATCCGGTGGCCGGCTGGCGTATCGAGCCGATAGAGGTCGACGGCTGCCGATAGGACTGTGAGGTCGGCTAGGTTTTCTCCCGTGCTCCGCTTGGATGTCTTAATGACGGAACGCCGTATTCCGGCCGACCGATGGGTCTTGCCGGCGCTGCCGGACACCTCGTCCTCTAGGGCCGCGAGGAAGGCGTTGAACTCGTTGCGCGCCACGGGAATTCTTAATCCGCTCGCGTTGCGCTGCGAACGTGTCGGTTACCTGTTCCAAATGCGCTGCGGCCTCGACTGCGGCGTAATCTTCGTGTGACAGGTTCACACCGTGCGACAGCTCTAGCTACGCCGTCTGGATCGAGCCGGATGCCAAGGCTGACGCACGACAATTCGATTTCATACCCGAGGTCGCAGGCTTTGCCGGTTCTGTAGATCCTCGTCAGCTGCGCCCCTCCGGTAATCGGGCGAGCGAGGGAATGTTGTACCATAATAGGCACCTCAAAGTCAGAGGCGGCCTCGACCTTGTAGCGACGATCGAATATGTGTCTGTAGTCTTCCCCCAGACACAGCCGAGGCGTTCAATTTTGTGGTCCCTAAGCCGTCGCGCTTCGATGGCTGGCGCAGTGAGCTTTCGGTAAATATTATGAGACTCCAGTGCTGCCTCTAGCCCATCTTATTCACGGCTGTGCGCGGCCAGGGACACATTACATTTATCGAACAAGAGGTGACAATTGCCAGTCCACCGCTGGCTGGCTGGACCCGCTTTTCAGACCGTATCTGTGAGGCGTCAGGGGTTGATCAGGAGGGGTTCGACACGGGCATCCGCCCGATCGCTCACGTTGGCCGCAAGATCAGCGTGCCAAGCAACCCGCGGAACAGCTCGGCATCCGGGCAGTTGGCGGCGAACGCCAGCCTGACCCGGCTCGCGGTCTCCTTGATCCGCACAGCGATCTTCAGCAACCGCAGCCGAA
>CAVUBS010000027.1:0-139859 GCA_963739725.1 uncultured Alphaproteobacteria bacterium
AGCCCGCGACGTCAGCTCGCGCCAGGTCGTCTCAAGCGTTTCCCGCTGACGGGTGATCGCTGCCTTTTCCAGGTCCAGGCGGTGCACCCGGTCCTGCAGCGTGGCGAGGCGCTGGTCATCGACCCGTGGATTGGTCACCGTCGCCGTGTACTTCGCCCCGGCCCATTTCGCTTCCCACCTGGGTGTGACCGGCGGACACAAAGCCTTCGATAGGCGTGCGCAGCGAGGTCACATAGGCTGAAACGACTGCATTGTCGCTCACGACGTAGCCTTGCGCGGACCAGATCGCGTAGCCGCCGGCCGCGAGTACGCCGCAGGCCACGCCTATTTTCAGCAAGCGTTTGAGCGTGAATCGTGCGGCGAACGCCGGCCTGACCGCCAAAAAGTCGCGCATTGTCACTGACATATCGTCACATCACCACAAATGCCGAGCCGGCGGTTGCGTGTCCCGCAAATCCCCGGCCGTACCGCGAGTGTAGGGGCAAGTCCTAAATTTGCCGTTACGGAACGGTGGTTGTCGCGGAACAGCCCCGGCCGTCAGGGAGCGAAGTGCGGTCCGGGAGTGCGATGCAGTCGCAGCGAAACCCGGGCGGTACCGTCCTTACTCGTCGGCCGGCGTGGCCGCATCCGGTGCCACGTCGGTCCGCGCGGCCGGCAATGCCGGCACCTGGTGCGCGCGCGGCACGGGAGGCGGCGGCACCCAGGGTCGGACACCTCGATAGGCGCGATCCGTCAGGACGTAGGCGTGGCGGGCATTCAGCCAGATCGCGACCGCGCCGTATCGCCAGACGGTGAAGCGATCCACCAGCGCCGGCCACGGCTTCGGGCACAGTCCACGCGCGGGTTCCGCCGACACGATCACGGACGACTTGGCGCAACCTTCCGGATGCAGCGCGCCGCGCACCAGCAGCGCGGCCTTCGCCAGCGGCTGCGGCCGCAGCATGCACGCATCCGTCCGGCACGAAATCGCGCCGTCGGCGGCCGATCCTTCGCTCGGCATGGTCCGCGCCGTGCCGGCCGCCCAGGTACTGCAGCCAGGCTTCGCGGGTGAACTTCGAAGCGCCCGAGGTCTGCTGCAGGAACACCTCGCCATGGGCACGAACGGCAATCAGGCGTGCATCCGCCGAGACCATCAGGTCGGGCGGCCGCGCCAGCATCGGCGAGGCCAGACCGAGCGCGATCAGCGGCACGCCGAGCAGACGCATCGGGCTTCGCCACAGCCCGAGCCAGGCGATACCGAGCGCGGTCGCCGCCAGCCCCCATGGCGGCATATGCGGCACGTCGAACGTCGCGGCCGGCAATGCCGCCGTGGTTCGCGCCACCCAAAGGATCGCCTGCACGCCCCAGCCCATCGGAATGAACGCCAGCCAATCGAGCCGGAACGGCATGAGCACGAGCCCGATCAGGCCGGCCGGCATTGCCCAGAGCGCCGTGAGCGGAACGGCAACCATGTTGGCCACGACGAAATACACCTGGATACGACCGAAATGGTATGCGCCGAACGGCGCGGAGGCGGTGCCGGCCAGCGCGCTGGTCAGCGCCAGTGCCGCCAGGTGCAGTGCGAAGCGCCGCTTCCGGTTGCCGTCGCCGCGAACCGCGTTCAGCGCCGGGCGGAGAAGCTCGTAGCCGGAGATCAGCGCCAGCACGGCGGAAAAGCTCATCTGGAACGAAACGCCGGGCACCTCCTGCGGCTCGAGCAGCATCAGCACGGTCGCCGCGAGTGCGAGGCCGCGCAGCGATATCGGCCGGCGGTCGGCGAGCACCGCAACGGTAAAGAGGCACGCCATGGAGAAGCTGCGCACGATCGGCACATGCATGCCGGTCAGCACCATGTAGCTGCCACCCGCGGCGAGCGCGGTCAGGGCGGCGAGCTTCTTGGTGGGCCAGTGCAGGCTGGCGTGCTCCGAGGCAGCGAACGCCAGGCGGGCGAAGGCCAGCACCCAGCCCATGACGATGCCGATGTGCAACCCCGCCACGGCCAGCAGGTGGGCCAATCCCGATGCCCGGAACGCGTCGTGGTCGGCGGGCGGGATGCCGGTTGTCACCCCCGTCAGCAGGGTGACGGATATCGCTCCGGCAGGACCCGGCACCACCGCGGTGATGCGGCGGGCAATCACCTCGCGCAGCTGCTGCACCAGGCGCAGCGGCCCGGTCGGCGCCGTTGCGGCGAGTCGCTCCACCGGACCAAGCGCATACCCGGAGCCGCCGTGGCCGTTGAACCAGGCGTCGCGCTGGAGGTCCCACGCGCCCGGATAGGCAGGCGGCGCCGGCGGTCGGACCAATGCACGCAGCCTGATTGTATCGCCCGCGGCGATTTCTGCCGGGTCGTTGCCACGCAACCGTATGCGCAGCCAGCGCGACAGCGGCGGCGCGCCGTCAAGCTGCGCCGCTTCCAGGGTGATCCGCCTGCCCTCGGGCAACGCTTCCACCCCGCGGACCGTGCCCGTCATGACGAGCGCATGGGTCGGCAGATTCTCCGCTGGCGGCGCGCGCCAGGTGGCGAACTGCGCCGATGCAAGGCCGATCGCGGCAGCGGCCAGGGACATCATGATGCCGCGCAGCACCGGCCGCGACCCGAGGAGCACCGTTGCGACCACTGCGGGCACCGCGATCGCCGCTCCCAGCCAGCCGGGCGGTTCGCTGCGCAGCGCGAAGTAGCAAAGGATGCCGGTTCCCATGAAAACCGGCAGCCACAGGGGCAGCCGATCCCGCTCGGCCGCGACCCATGCCTGCACCCAGGCGGACGATCGCGCCTGAACCAAGCCCGCAACGGCAACCATCTGCTGCACGCACGGGAGGTTAGCTTGTGTGGCTCTACAGCCGGTGAATTCGCGTGCTACATGCACCCGCCATGACAGTTCGCGCGCGCTTCGCCCCCAGTCCGACCGGATTGCTGCATATCGGCAGTGCCCGGACGGCGCTGTTCAACTACCTGTTCGCCCGCCACCACGGCGGAGAATTCCTGCTGCGGATCGAGGACACCGACCGCGAGCGCAGCACCGAGGCGGCGACAAAGGTGATCCTCGAGGGGCTGGAATGGCTCGGCGTCACGCCGGACCAGCCGCCGGTGTTCCAGTCCACACGGATGGCGCGGCACGCCGAGGTGGCGCGGCAGATGCTGGCGTCCGGCCACGCATATCGTTGCTACTGCACGGCCGACGAGTTGCGGCAGATGCGGGAGACGGCGGTGGCCGAGGGCCGGTCGCCACGCTACGACGGCCGCTGGCGCGATCGCGATCCGGCCGATGCGCCGCCCGGGGTGGCACCCGCCATCCGGCTCAAGGCGCCGCGGGACGGCGACACCGTCGTCGAGGACCTCGTGCAGGGCACGGTGCGGGTCGCCAATGCCGAGCTGGACGACATGATCATCCTGCGCAGCGACGGCACGCCGACCTACAACCACTCGGTGGTGGTCGACGACCACGACATGGACATAACCCATGTCATCAGGGGCGACGACCACCTGACCAACACGTTTCGCCAGGTGCCGATCTACCAGGCGATGGGATGGGCGCTGCCGCGGTTCGCGCATATCCCGCTGATCCATGGGGCGGACGGGGCGAAGCTGTCCAAACGGCACGGCGCGGTGTCGGCACTGGAATTCCGCGAACAGGGCTATCTGCCCGAAGCGCTCTGCAACTACCTGCTGCGACTCGGCCGGGGACATGGCGACGTCGAGGTGCTGGATCGCGACGAGGCGATCCGGCTGTTCGACCTGGATGGCGTAGGACGCGCCCCGAGCCGCATGGACTACGCCAAACTGACCAACCTGAACGGCATCTATATCCGCCAGGCGGACGACGACAGACTGACAGCCAACGTGCTCGAGAGGCTGGCGCATCGGACGGACGTTGTGCTCGGCAGCGAGGCGGCCACGCGTATCAGGGCACTGATGCCGGAGTTGAAGCAGCGTGCGAAGACACTGGTCGAACTTGCGGACGCCGCTGCATTTTTGGTGCGGCCACGGCCACTGCCGATGGAGCCGAAGGCGGCGGCCGTGCTGACCCAAGAGGCCAGGATCATCCTGCGCGAGGTCGCCGGCGCGCTGGCGCGAACGGATTTCACGTCGCCGTCGATCGAGGTGGCGTTGCGTGACTTTGCCGCATCGACCGGACGCAAGCTCGGCCAGGTGGCGCAGCCACTGCGCGCTGCGCTGACGGGAAGCACCGCCAGTCCAGGCATCGACGCGACCTTGGCGGCATTGGGCAAGGAGGAGGCCCTGGCACGACTTGCGGCCGTGTTCTGAGGCCTTTCAGCGCAATCGCCTGAAAAAAGCCCGGATCGTTGATCTAGATCAATGCCGGTCGAAGCGGCCGGGTGCATTGTCCGTCGCGTGAGATCGGCGGGTCAGCCCGCTCCCTTCTCTCTCTTGGACTCCTCCCCATACCCTCGGCGGCGCCAAAGGCGCCGCCATTTTTTTGCCCGATCGATTGAAGCCGGCCCTCTCATCGGGACGCCCGGCAAATGCGCATGGGCATAGACAGTCTGGTCACAGCGCAATCGCTGGCATGAATTTCATCCAGTTGGGCCCGAGCGCGAAAAAAATGTCGATCTTTGATCTGGATCAATGACCGCCGAGGCGGCGTACGGCATTGTCCGTCTCGTGAGATCGGCGGGTTAGCCCGCCCCCTTCTCTCTCTTGGACTCCTCCCCATACCCTCGGCGGCGCCTCTGGCGCCGCCATTTTTTTCCTCCGTGCGACCGGTCATGGGTCGGTCCTCGGACGGTGGTTCACCGATTCTGAACCAGTCGCGGTCAAAATCGTTGATACGGCCTGGAAAGGTTCGGGAACGGAGAGGCAGAGCGACAATGCAGGCGAATGGCAGCAACTGGAGCGGCGTATCGAGTGTCATTCTCGGCGTGGTCGTGCTGGGCCTGGTCGGGACAGTCGGCACCATCGGCCTGTTGCGTCAA
The DNA here is from genome assembly GCA_963739725.1 of uncultured Alphaproteobacteria bacterium. Lineage (GTDB taxonomy): Bacteria > Pseudomonadota > Alphaproteobacteria > Acetobacterales > Acetobacteraceae > JAMXLO01. Next base: position 4,915 of record CAVUBS010000027.1, read on the forward strand.
ATTGACGATTTCGGTCCGAAGGTCGGCGACATCGTCTCCTTCGACCCGCAAGCGACGCTTTCGCGCGATATGCAGGCGAAAATCGCCGCGACACGGGTGGACGAGCGAACCGAAGCCGCGTGTGTCCTCGACGTCGCCACCATGCACGCGGGCGGTGGAAGCGTGGTGATCGAAGCCAGACAGTTGCAAACGAGCAGCGGCTACCGCGTTCATTGGGCCGGAGCGCACAGCAGCGACGACCCGGCCAATTGCGGCGCCTCCGCCGATCTGCTGTTGAACCAGGAGGACATCGAGATCCTGGCACTGGCAGCGGGCGGCTATGGAGTGTCCGCAAGGCGGCTCTGGAACACGCGCGTCTCCACGCAATAAACCAATCGGGCGTGTCGGCCGATCTGTCGCACCAACGGCCCGAACCAATGACATTCGGCTTCGGCTCGGTCCTCACGTCGTGGCCGGGCTTGTCGTCCCGGCCATGACGCTGAAGGAGCGGCGATAGGAATCACGCTCAGGCAGGCCGACGATCAGGCAGCCGCGCGCGGCTTCCACCAATTGCGGGTGCTGGCCGCCGCGCTGCCTCGCGTCCTTCCGGCCACCGGACCCGCGGCACCAGCCGATCGGTCAGGCGGAAACAGTCGGGCCGTCTATTGCACCCGGTTGTCCACCAGTTCCGTCACCACCGCGGGGTCCGCAAGGGTGGACGTATCGCCCAGGGTGTCGGTCTCGTTGGCGGCGATCTTGCGCAGGATGCGGCGCATGATCTTGCCGCTGCGGGTCTTCGGCAGTGCCGGCGCCCACTGGATCGCGTCCGGCGAGGCGATCGGGCCGATCTCCTTGCGCACCCAGGCCACGAGTTCCTTGCGCAAGGCCTCGGTCGGTTCCTCGCCGAGCTTCAGCGTGACATAGGCATAGATGCCCTGCCCCTTCAGCTCGTGCGGGAAGCCCACCACCGCGGCCTCGGCCACCTTGGGATGCGCCACCAGCGCGCTTTCCACTTCGGCCGTGCCCATGCGATGGCCCGACACGTTGATCACGTCGTCGACGCGCCCGGTGATCCAGTAATAGCCGTCGGCATCGCGCCGCGCCCCGTCGCCGGTGAAGTAGAGCCCCTTGAACGTCGAGAAATAGGTCTGCACGAAACGCTCGTGGTCGCCGAACACGGTGCGCATGATCCCCGGCCAGGCATCAGCCAGGCACAGATTGCCCTCGCAGGGTCCGTGCAGTTCGTGCCCGTCGCCGTCCACGATGATCGGCTTCACGCCCGGGCAGCGGCCACGTGGCGGAACCGGGCTTGGTGGGCGTCGCACCCGGCAGCGGGCTGATCAGGATGCCGCCGGTTTCCGTCTGCCACCACGTGTCGACGATCGGACAGCGATGCTCGCCGACCACGCGGTCGTACCATAACCACGCCTCGGGATTGATCGGCTCGCCGACGCTGCCGAGGATGCGCAGCGAACGGCGGGATGTCTTCTTCACCGGGCCCTCGCCATCGCGCATCAATGCGCGGATCGCGGTCGGCGCGGTGTAGAAGATGTTGACCTTGTGCTTGTCCACCACCTGCCAGAAGCGCGAGCTGTCCGGATAGTTCGGGATGCCCTCGAACATCACGGTGGTCGCACCGTTCGCCAGCGGTCCGTAGACGATATAGGTGTGCCCGGTCACCCAGCCGACATCGGCGGTGCACCAGTAGACCTCGCCCGGGTGGTAGTCGAACACCACCTCGTGCGTGAAGCTGGCCCAGACCAGGTAGCCACCCGTGGTGTGCAGCACGCCCTTCGGCCGTCCCGTGCTGCCCGACGTGTACAGAATGAACAGCGGATCCTCGGCGTTCATCTCGAGCGGGGCACAATCCGGCGAGGCCTGCGCGCACAGCGTCGCGTAGTCATGGTCGCGGCCGGCCTGCATCGCCACGTTGCCGCCGGTGACCTTCACGACGATGACGTTCTTCACGTCCGGACACGACTTCAGCGCCTCGTCGGCGTTGGCCTTCAGCGCCACCTTGCGCCCGCCGCGGCGGCCTTCATCGGCGGTGATCAGCAGCTCCGACGCGCAATCCTGGATGCGGTTGGCCAGGCTGTCCGGCGAGAATCCGCCGAACACCACGGAATGGATCGCGCCGATGCGGGCGCAGGCCAGCATGGCAACCGCGGCCTCGGGCACCATCGGCAGATAGATCGTCACCCGGTCGCCCTTCTTGACGCCGAGGTCCTGCATCGCGTTCGCCAGGCGGCAGACCTGTTCATGCAGTTCCCGGTAGGTGACGTGCCGGCTCGTCGCGGGATCGTCGCCCTCCCAGATGATCGCGGTCCGGTCGCCGTGCGTCGCGAGGTGGCGGTCGAGGCACGACGCCGAGGCGTTGAGCGTGCCGTCCTCGAACCACTTGATCGACACGTTGCCGGAGAAGCTGGTGTCCTTGATCTTCGTCGGACGCTTCATCCAGGCGACGCGGCGCGACTGTTCGGCCCAGAAGCCCTCGGGGTCGCGACCCGCGCGCTCGAACATGTCGCGATAGCGGGCGGCGCTGACGTGGGCCTTCGCGGCGATCTCGGGCCTGACCGGGAATACATGCCCGTCGGCGGGATGGGTCTCTGACATGAACGCGTTTCCTTCCATTCGTCCTGGGACCGTTCGTCTTGGAGCGGGTCTACAGGCCGGCATCCTCGGGTACAAATACGGTGCCGTCCTTGATCTGGATCATGACGGGCTCCAGACGGTCGCCGAAACATGGGCCTCGCAGGCACTCCCCGTCGGCGATGCGGAATTCGGCACCATGGGTGGCGCAAATGATAAGGCTGCCGTCGTGGGAGAGAAAGCGGTCCGGCGTCCACTCAAGCGGTGTGCCGATATGCGGGCAGGCGTTCACGTAGACGAAGACGGCATCGCCCTGGCGAACGGCGAACAGGCCGGTGAAGCCGCCGGATGCCGGGGGAAAACCCTTGGCGGCGCCGTCGGGGAGGTCGTCCAGCCGGCAGAGCGCGCGCGTCCCTCCCCCATCCCCCTCCCGCAAGGGGAGGGGGAGCTCTGATTGTGACAGTTCTCCCCCTCCCCTTGCGGGTTGGGCGGAGGGGGCGCCGACGCAACGATCTTCGCTCAACGTTTCCATCCCCCCATCCGGCAGATCGCATCCCAGTGCGCCTTGGACACCGGCACCACGGACAGCCGCGACTGCCGAACCAGCTCGAGATCGGCGAACTTCGGGTCCGCCTTGATCGCCCCAAGCGTCACCGGCTGCGGCATCGGACGCACGGCTTTCATGTCGACCGCGACCCAGTCGCCCTTCTCGGCCGTCGGATCCGGGTAGGCCTCACGCACCACCTCCACCACGCCGACGATCTCCTTGCCCTCATTGGAGTGATAGAAGAACGCGCGATCGCCCTTCTTCATGGCCTTCAGGTTGAGCTTGGCCGCGTGATTGCGCACGCCGGTCCAGGGTTCCACCCCGTTCGCCACCTGCTGATCCCACGAGAATGCGTCGGGCTCCGACTTCACCAGCCAGTATTGCATCGCCGCCGATCCTCAGTCCCGTGGGGTGACCGCACCCACAGTAAGCCAACGCGGACTGGCTTCAAACGGCGCTGCAGCAGGTCGGTTCAGGCAGCCGGGCGCAGTGTCAGACGCTCCAGCATCTGGTGGAGGGCGGCCGTGGCCGCTGCGTCCAGCTCGAACCCCAGATGCAGCCCGTCATGGTCGATCGCCCGCGCAACGCAGGGCAACGGGACAGCGACCCCATCCAGTCGCAGCACGCCACGCGATCCGACCGGCATCTCCGGGCCATCGCGTACACAGGCACCGCCTTCCGAAAGGTCGCGCACACTGGCCTTGTGTTCCGCGCCGCCGGCAACGGAGAGTTGGGCCATCAGGTCAACCGCGTAGCGCGAGGTCTCGCGCCGGTCCACCTCGGCAGTCGAGGTCCGCACGACATGGATCACCGAGTGGCGCAGTTCTTCCACGGCAAGATTCAACGCCGCCGTATTGTCGCGCACATCGACAGCGTTGCGCCCGGTGGCGACCGCCTCGTCCGAGACGTCGTTGGTCCGCCTGGTCATCTCGTTCGCCGCGCTGGCTGTCGCGGCCACGTTGCGGGCGATCTCCGCCGTCGCGGCATCCTGCTGCGTCACGGCCACGGCAATCGAGCCGGCATATCACGTTGATTTTGCTGATGGTCTCGTCGATCTGCGCGACCGCCGCGACCGATGCGCCGGTCGCCGAACGCACCTGCTCGATGTGCCGCGTGATCTCTTCCGTGGATCGCGCCGTCTGCATGGCCAGCGCCTTCACTTCCGATGCCACCACGGCAAATCCCTTGCCCGCATCGCCGGCACGCGCGGCCTCGATCGTCGCATTGAGCGCAAGCAGATTGGTCTTGGCGGCAATCTCGCTGATCATGTCGGCCACTGCCCCGATGCGATCGACCTCCTGCGTCAGCGCCCCGATGGTGGTGCGGGTCTCCGTCCCGGCCGCCACCGCGCGGCCGACCATTGCCGAGGACTGCCCGACCTGGACGCCGATTTCGCGGATCGATGCGGCAAGCAGTTCCGCCGCACCTGCGACGGTTTGCGCGATCCCAAGTGCCTGTGCGGCTGCTGCCGCGGCATCCTGAGCCGAAGCGCCGGTACGCGTGGCAGACGCGCTCATGGCGTCCGCGGTTGCCGCCATCGCGGCAGTGCGGTCGCCGATCTGCTGCAGCGCCGAGCCGGTGGCAGCTTCGATCGTCGCTGCCATGCGGATCAATGCCGCCCGCTTCTCTTCCTCGGCGCGACCGCGCTCCGCCTCCTGCTCGCCGGCAAGCTGCCTCGCCCGGACCATGTGTTCCTTGAATACCAGCACTGCACGGGCCATGCCGCCGAGTTCGTCGTGATGATCCTGCGCGCCGACCGCGGCATCCATATCGCCGGCAGCGAGCTGGGTCATCGTTCGGGTCAATGCGCGGACCGGACGGGCGATCGCCCCCACCACGATCGGCAGCGCGATCATCATGACGATGCTCGAGCCGCCGAAGATCCAGAAAAAGCGGATCAGCGCGGCATGCGAACCGTCGCGGGCAGCCTGGACGGACGCCGCCTCGGCTGCCCGATGCGCCGTCGCCAGCCCTGCGATGTCGCCGCGCAGCGCCGCGAACGCGGTGTCGGTGCGCCGGAAATAGCCGACCGCGATCGCCGGGTCGGCAATGAGATCGAGCGCATCGCCGACCTGCTTGACATACGCCGTCGATTTCGCCGCGATCGCCTTGAGCCGCGGCATATCGGCATCGCCTTCGCTGCGACCCGCAACCATGGCGGCCGAACCGGCACGCAGTGTGTTCAACTCGCGTTCGATATCCTTGCCGAGCCCGTCGATCGTGGCCTCGGAGACGCCCGCCAGCTGCCAGCACCATCGCGCGCATCGCCGTGGCCTGGATGGTATCGACGGCATCCAGCAGCTGAGCGCTTGCCGCGGCGGTCGGCAGCGCCTTGTCGGCAATCTCGGCCAGCCTTCCCTCGGTCTGGGTTGCGCCCAGCCAGATCGACGCGGCGACCGCGACGCCGGACGCGATGCCCGCTGCCGGGGCGATGAGGACCTTCGCCCAGAGCGGCAGGTCATGGAAGGAACGAACGCCGATCAACGGGTGTACACGCCGGCCAGGTAGATGTAGTCGCCGGACTTCTCGACGTAGTTCTCCTTCGGCAGGATCTTGCCGGTGATCGGATCCTTGAAGGCGAAGCTTATCCACCCGGTGCCGGGGCCCTCGGCGATGTGCTGAACGTCCTTGCCGTATTCCTTGCCGTTCACGTCCACCGAGTCGAAGTAGGTCTTGCCGACCAGCTTGGGGTTCTGGCCGTGCACGACGCGCACGCCGTTCCTGTCGACGATGATGAGGTACAGGTCCCGGTCGACGAATTTCCCCCCGTGGTCCATGAACTCCGGCTGGGCCTTGTCGAAGCCGACCTCGTTGGTGCGGGCGATGGCCCGTTTCACCAGCGCCACGGCCTCGTCCTTGGTGCCGTATTCCGCGCCGGCGGCCGGAACGGCGGCGGAATATCCGACGAGGACCAGTGCGGCAACGGCGATCAACTGCAGGTATCTCACCGGCAGGCTCCTGTGCGATGTGAACGCGCACATGCAAACAGTGTCGGGTTAAGGGCCGGCTAATTCGGCGCCAGGACCGCTTCGGCGCCGAGATGAATTTTCCTTCAGGAATATTCCAGCCCTCGGCAGCGCGCCGCGTCGTAAAGCCAACGCCGTTTTCCTTCAAACGCAAGCCGGATTGGGCTAGGTTGGTCGCGTGGCCTTGAGTTCCGTTACTGCCCCGCCCCCGAGCGAGCGAAATCCGGGGCGCTCTCTGCACCGTTTCGCCAATCCGGGACGCTTTCTGCGTCTTTCCGGCGCGGTCCTGCCATGGCTTGCCGCCGGCGGCGTCGGGCTCACCGCGCTGGGCCTGGCCTGGGGCCTGTTCTTCGCCCCGGCAGACTGGCAGCAGGGCGATGCCGTGCGGATCATGTATGTGCATGTCCCGGCCGCCTGGCTGGCCTCTGCCGGTTATCTGGGGCTCGCCGTGTGTTCGGTGCTGTCGCTGGTCTGGCGGCACCCGCTCGCCGATCTGGCGGCGGCCGAGATCGGCCCGGTCGGCGCCGGATTCACCGCGCTCTGCCTGGCGACGGGCAGCATCTGGGGCAAGCCGATGTGGGGCGCCTGGTGGGTGTGGGACGCGCGGCTGACGTCTGTCCTGGTCCTGTTCTTCCTGTATCTCGGCCACGTCGCCCTGGTGCGCGCCTTCGACGATCCGGTCCGCGGCTACCGCGCCGGCGCCATCCTGGCACTCATCGGCGCGGTGAACCTGCCGGTGATCAAGTTCAGCGTCGACTGGTGGAACACGCTGCATCAGCCCGCCACGATCAGCTTCACCGGCGCGCCGAGCATGTATATCGGCATGCTCTGGCCGCTGCTGTTCGCCGCACTCGGCTACACGCTGGTGTTCGCCGCCATCGTCGTTGCGCGGACCCGCGCCGCGGTGATGGAACGGCGCATCCGCGCGCTTCTGATGGCGCGGGCACATGAGGCGCCCGCGTGACCCATCTGCCGTACATCGTCGTGGCCTATGCGCTTGGCGTGCTGATCCCCGGCACGTTCGCGGTGGCGGCCTTCCTGCGCATGCGCACCGCACAGCGGCGGCTCGCCGCGATCGACCCGCGGGGCAACCGCCCGGGGGCAGGCCGGCGCAGGGGCGCGCCCGAGGCCATGCAATGACCCGCAAGCGCCGCCGCCTGTGGATTGTTCTCGCCTGCGGTCTCGGCCTCGGCTCCGCCACGACCCTGGCGCTGTTCGCGTTCCGCGACAATCTGGTGTTCTTCGTCGCGCCCTCGGATCTCGCGGCCAAGGCGCCGGCGCCAGGCCGCAGCTTCCGCCTGGGTGGCCTCGTCGAGCAGGGCAGCGTCCAGCGGTCCACCGACGATGGCCGGCCGGCAGCGAAATTCCGCATCACGGACGGCGGCGCCACCGTCGATGTAACCTATGTCGGCATTCTGCCCGACCTGTTCCGCGAGGGTCAGGGCGTGGTGACGCTGGGCACGCTGAGCGCCGACGGCTCGTTCCGCGCCTCGGAGGTGCTCGCCAAGCACGACGAGACGTATATGCCGAAGGACGTCGCGGATGCGCTGAAGAAGGCCGGCCACTGGAACCCCGCATCCGGTCCGCCGCCGCCCGCGGCCACCTGGAACACACTGCAATCGGGAAAGACCGGCGGATGATGCAAAGTCACCACCGTGGCCGCTCCGGCGAGGGTTGGGCGCCGTGATCCCCGAACTGGGCCATTTCGCGCTGGCGCTGGCCGTTGCCCTGGCGGGGGCGCAGGCAATCCTGCCGCTGTGGGGTGCCCACCGGCGCGACGCCCGTCTGATGGCTGCGGCGCCGGCGCTCGCGATCGGCCAGTTCATCGCGCTGGCGACCGCCTATGGGTGCCTGGTCTGGAGCGCGGTCGTCGACGACTTCTCGGTCGCCAACGTCGTGGAGAATTCGAACAGCCTGAAGCCGCTGATCTACAAGATCACCGGCACCTGGGGGAACCACGAGGGCTCCATCCTGCTGTGGTGCCTGATCCTGGCGCTGTGCGGTGGCGCGGTGGCGGGGTTCGGCCGCGCGCTGCCGTCGAGCCTGCGGGCGCGGGTCATCGGCGTGCTGGGGTTCACCTCGGCCGGCTTCCTGCTGTTCGCGCTGACCACGTCCAATCCGCTGGACCGGGTGTGGCCGCCGCCGATCGACGGCCGCGACATGAACCCGCTGCTGCAGGACCCCGGCCTCGCGATCCATCCGCCGGTGCTCTACGCGGGCTATGTCGGCTTCGCCATTCCGTTCGCCTTCGCCGTCGCCGCGCTGCTGGAGGGCCGCGTGGACGCCGCCTGGGGACGCTGGGTGCGGCCCTGGACGCTGGCCGCGTGGTCACTGCTCACCGGCGGCATCGCGCTCGGCTCCTGGTGGGCGTACTACGAGCTTGGCTGGGGCGGCTTCTGGTTCTGGGACCCGGTGGAGAATGCCTCCCTCCTGCCCTGGCTGTCCGGCACCGCGCTGCTGCATTCGGCGATCGTGGTGGAAAAGCGCGAGGCGCTGAAGATCTGGACCATCCTGCTCGCGATCGGCACCTTTTCCCTGTCGCTGTGCGGCACTTTCCTGGTGCGCTCCGGCATCCTCAATTCGGTGCACAGCTTCGCCAACGATCCCACGCGCGGCGTGTTCATCCTGGCGCTGCTGGCGCTGGTGATCGGCGGCTCGCTGCTGCTGTTCGCGCTGCGCGCCCCGGTCATGGCGGCGACCGGCATCTTCGCGCCGGTGTCGCGCGAGGGCGCGCTGGTGCTCAACAACATCCTGCTGTGCTCGATCTGCGCCGTCGTGCTGACCGGGACGACGTATCCGCTGTTCGCCGAACTGGTGTTCGGTGCCAAGCTCAGCGTGGGGCCGCCGTATTTCCAGTCGACGGTGTTCCCGCTCGCCGTCCCGCTGTTCCTGGCGATGTCGCTCGGCCCGGTGCTGCCGTGGAAACGCGCGGAGCTTTGGCCGGCGCTGTTCAAGCTGTGGTGGGCGGCGCTGATCGCGGCGGCGGTCGGCGTGGTTGCCGCGCTGGGTTTGCGCTACGGACTGGCCTCGCTGGGCTTCGCCGCCTCTGCGTGGCTGATCTGCGGCGCGTTCGCCGAGGTTGTGGAGCGCACGCGGCTGTTCCGCGCGCCGTTTGCCACGTTCCGCACGCGTGTGGCCGCGCAGCCGCTGTCGGTGTGGGGGTCGGCGGTCGCGCATTCGGGCATGGGCGTCACCGTTGCCGGCATCGCTGGCATGTCGCTCGCGGCCAGCACCATCGTCGCGGTCAATCCGGGCCAGAGCGTGCAGCTTGCCGGCTACGACTGGACGTTGCTGGGATTGCACGATGCGCAGGGGCCGAACTACACGGCGCGCGTCGCCGATATCCGCGTCACCCGCGGCGGGCAGGAGGTGGTGACGTTCCATCCGTCGCACCGCGTGTTCACCGTGCAGAAGACGGCGGTGACCGACACGGCGATCGAGACCAACGGATTCCGCGATCTCTACGCGGTGCTCGGCGAGGAGCGCGACGGCGCGGCCGTGCTGCGCCTGCACGTCAATCCGCTGGCGCCGTGGATCTGGCTTGGTGCGCTGGTCATGGCCATTGGCGGCGCGCTGTCGCTCGCCGACCGCCGCCTGCGTGTCGGTGCACCGTCGCGGCGTGCTGCCGGCGTGCAGGCGGGGGTGGTGCCGTGATGGGGCAGCACCCCGCCCCCCAGCCCCCTCCCCAGAGGGGAGGGGGAGCGCTGCTGCTGCTGCAAATCCTCCCCCTCCCCTTGCGGGAGGGGGTCGGGGGGCGGGGGCCGTGCCCATGACCCCGATCCAGCGCCGCCTTTTCCTGCTTGCCCCGCTGGGTGTCGCCGCCGTCGGCGGGGCCGCTTTCTGGACGCTGCTCGAACGCATGCGTGCGGGCAGCTACGATCCGCATGGCGTGCCGAGCATGCTGATCGGCAAGCCGGTGCCGAGCTTCACGCTGCCCGGCCAGCAGTCGAGTGCGGGGTTCTCCAGCGCCGACGTCATCGCCGGCGGACGCCCGGTGCTGATCAACTTCTTCGCCTCATGGTGCATTCCCTGCGTGCAGGAGGCGCCGGTGCTGATGGCGCTCAAGCGGCAGGGGCTGCCGCTCTGGGGCATTGCCTACAAGGACAAGGTCGACGCCACCGCGGACTTCCTGCAGCAGAACGGCGATCCCTACACACGGGTCGCGCGCGACGAGCCGGGGCGGGTTGCGATCGATTTCGGCGTTTACGGCGTGCCCGAGTCGTATCTGGTGGACAAGGCCGGCATCGTGCGCTGGCGCTGGGCCGGCGGCCTCAGCGAGGACGTCGTGCAGCAGTCTCTGGCGCCATTGTTGCAGAGCCTGACGTGAAGCGCCCGGTGTTGCTCGCGGCATGCCTGCTGACCGCGCTGCTGTTCGCCGCCGTGCCTGCGCATGCCGTCAGCGACCCCGGCGAATTGCTGCCCGACCGCCAGCAGGAACTGCGCGCCGAGGCGCTCGGCCACCAGCTTCGCTGCCTGGTGTGCCAGAACGAAAGCGTCGAGGAATCAAATGCAGACCTGGCGCGCGACCTTCGCCACATCATCCGCCAGCGTGTGGTCGCCGGCGACAGCGACCGGCAGGTCGTCAACTGGATGGTGGAACGCTACGGCGATTTCGTTCGTCTGCGTCCGCCGTTCAACGCGGTGACCTTCGTGCTGTGGACGGCACCCGGGCTTGCGCTGCTGGCCGGAATTGGTTCGGTTCTGGTCGCCAGGCGGCGCCGGCCCCGCCCGCCCGAACCGCTGACCGAGGCCGAGCAGCGGCGCGTCGCCGACCTGATGAAGTCGTGACCGACCGGGCATGATCTGGCTGGCCATTGCGCTGCTGGCGGCCATCGCGCTCGCACCGTTGGCACTATCGCTGCGCCGTGCCGCGGGGGCGCGCAGCCGGCGCGAGGCAGCGATCGGGCTGCATCGTGGCCAGTTGGCCGAACTGGATCGCGACCTGGCCGACGGCAGGATCGCCGCCGCGGAACATGCGAGCGCGGTTTTGGAAGTGCAGCGCCGTCTGCTCAATGCCGCCGGCGGAACCGAGGATGCGCCGCGGACAAGTTCCCCCTCGCCGATCCTGCTCGCACTGGTGCTGGTTCCGCTCGGCGCATTCGCGCTCTATGTCGTCGGCGGAAATCCAAATCTGCCGGCCGCGCCGCTCGCCGAGCGCATCGCTGCCGCGCAACAGCGTGCCGAACAGGAGGCGGCGCTGATCGCGCAGCTTCGCCGCCGGCTGGCGTCGCTCGATCCGCACAGCGAACAGGCGCGGCAGGGCTACGTGCTGCTCGGCAATGCCGAGGTGAGCCGCGGCAGATTGAGTGCGGCCGCGGATGCGTGGCGGACCGCACTGGCGACCCGCTTCGATCCGACGCTTGCAGCCGAGGCAGCCGAAGCGATCTGCGAGACGGAAGGCCGTATGACCGATGAGGCGGCCGGGTTGTTTCGCCGTGCGCTGGCGGAGGCGCCGGCCGATGCGCCATGGCGGCCGATGGCGCAGAAGCGGTTGTCGGAGGTGAAGTGAAGTAGGAAGGTTCACCCCGAAGACACGAAGTCACGGAGGGCAGCACGCATGGCGATGCACCGCGTGGGGTTCGGCTTGTTGGTTTGCATGTTGCTCTGCTGTGCGGTGCCTGTCAGCGCACAGCAACCCAGGTGGGAGCGACTGCCGCCGACGCCTGCGTTGCCGAAGCCCGAGCGCAGCGGCGTTGCCGCAGTCAACGGCATCCGCCTTTGGTACGCCGTGTTCGGCCATGGCGATCCGGTGATACTGGTACATGGCGGGCTGGCCAATTCCAACTACTGGGGGCTGCAGATCCCGGTGCTGGCACAGCACTATCAGGTCGTCGTGCTCGACAGCCGCGGCCATGGCCGCAGCACGCGCACCGCCGCGCCGATCGGCTATGACGTGATGGCATCGGACGTGCTTGCGCTGATGGACACGCTGCATATCGGCAAGGCAGCGCTCGTGGGCTGGAGCGACGGTGCGATCATCGGCCTCGACATCGCGATCCACCACCCGGAACGGCTGACGCGGCTGTTCGCCTTCGCGGCGAATTCCGATCCATCGGGCGTGAAGGACGTGGACAAGAGCCCGGTGTTCTCTGCCTACATCGATCGCGCCTCGCACGAATACGCAGGGCTTTCTCCCACACCTGGCGCGTTCAAGGCGTTCCTCGACAACATCAGCCACATGTGGACGAGCGAGCCGCACTTCACCGACGATCAGTTGCGCAGCATCAAGGTGCCGACCTGGATCGTCGATGCGGACCACGACGAGGCGATCAAGCGCGAGGACACCGACCACATGGCGTCGCTCATTCCCGGCGCCGGTGAACTGATACTGCCCGGCGTGAGCCATTTCGCCTTCCTGCAGGATCCCACCTTGTTCAACGAGGCGCTGTCGAATTTCCTGTCAGGCCACTGAAGCCAAAGGTTCACGAATGACCGATGCAATCAACGCCTTCGTTCCAGGTCCGCGGATCACCATCGAAGGTGCACGGAACGGACCGCTTGCGGGTCTGACTTTTGCGGCGAAGGACCTGTTCGATGTCGCGGGCCATCCGACCGGCGGCGGCAACCACGATTGGGCACGCACCAATCCGGTGCCGACGCGCCACGCGTGGGCCGTGCAGACGCTGCTCGACGCCGGTGCGACGCTGATCGGCAAGACCATCACCGACGAGGTCTCGCTCGGCATACTCGGCGAGAATGCGTTCGACGGCACACCGCTGAACAGCAAGGCGCCGGACCGCGTGCCGGGCGGCTCGTCCTCCGGTTCGGCCGCCGCCGTCGCGGGCGGACTATGCGATACGGCGCTGGGTACCGACACGGGCGGCTCGGTGCGCGTGCCGGCAAGTTTTACCGGACTTTATGGCATCCGTCCGACGCACGGACGGCTCGACCTTACCGGCATGTTGCCGCAGGCGCCGAGTTCGGACACGACGGGCTGGTTCGCCCGCGACGCGGACACCTTTGCCCGCGTGTCCGGCGTGCTGCTTGGCGAGACGATCGCTGATCAGTTGCCGACAGACTCTGATCGTCGCCGTCGATGCCTTTGGTTTTGCCGATGCCGCGGTGGCTGACGCGCTGCGGCCGATGGTCGCACGACTCGGCACGCTGATCGGATCGGTGCACGACGAGATGATGGCGCCGCAGGGCCTCTCGGTGTGGTCGCGCGCGCAGCGAACCCTGCAGCCGCACGAAGCGTGGCAGACCTTCCGGCCATGGGTCGAGCGTGACAATCCGCGCATGGCGTTCAGCGTTGCACGCGGTCTTGTCGCCGGCTCGATGATCCCGGAAAGCGAAAGAAGCTGGGCGGAACTGATGCGACAGGAGGCGCGCGCCAGGATGGCGTATCTGCTGCCGCGGGGGACGATCCTCTGCCTGCCGACCACGCCGTTTCCGGCACCGAAGAAGGGGCTGTCGCTGCCGGTGCTTGGTCCGATGCGCGATCGCATCACCTGCCTGTGCGCGCACGGCGGACTGACCGGCGTGCCGCAGGTCAGTCTTCCCGGCGCAACGGTGGACGGGCTGCCGATCGGGCTGTCGATCATCGGCGGTCGCGGCACCGATGCCATCCTTGTCGCGGTTGCGCGCGCCTTCGAAGCCGCACAATGAGTGTCGTCAGGCCAGCCGGCCGATGCGCCCTGCGACGGCCCGCACCTTGCGCGGCGCGGCGAGCCAGATGGCCAGCGCGGACAGCACGCTGCAGCCGAGTGCGATCCAGAAGGCGAGATCGTAGCTGCCGGTTTCGTCGTGCAGCACGCCGGTCAGCCACGGCCCCACGGCGCCCCCGGTGATCGATGCCAGCATCAGCGTGCCGAAGATCGCGCCGTACTGCCGGCCGTGGAAGATCTCCGCCGGGATCGCGCCGATCACGGACGTGACGCCATAGCCGAGCGCGCCCTGTGCGATGACCATGAGGTAGAGCAATGCCGGCGAAGGTGTCTGACGCAACAGAAGCAGCAGCAGACAGCACAACACGAAACCCAGGCAGCCGATGCACCAGACGAACTCGCGCCCGATCCGATCGGAGAGATGGCCGAGCCCGATCTGGCCCGGTATGCCCGCCAGGCTGACGGCACCGAGCGCCCAGGCGGCGATGCTCGGGCTGAAGCCGACCTCCATCAGGTATTTGGTTTGGTGCACCTGCACGGCATACCAGGCGAACAGCGCGCAGAAATATCCCAGTGCGATCCACCAGAATCTGCCGGTGCGCACCGCACGGCGAAGCGTCCAATCGACGGCGACCCAGGCTTGGTCGACAACATTGGAGTGCCGCGCGGCGTGCGAGGCATCGTGCGCGGAGCGGTCGCCATCCGGCTCGAGTCCGATGTCCTGTGGCCGCTGTCGCACCAGCAGATTGAGCGGCAGCAACAGCACAAGTACTAAAACACCCATGGCGAAGCAGGCATAGCGCCAGCCGGCGCGCGCGATCAGTCCCTGCAGCCAGGGCAACAGGATGATGGAACCGACGCCGACGCCGGAGAACGCGAGGCTCATGGCCAGTCCGCGCCGCCGGACGAACCAGTTCGGCAGGAACAATGCCTGCCCGGTGTAGCCGAGGCAGACGCTGCCGCCGCCCACCAGCATGCCCAGCGTGGCGTAGAGGTGCCACGGTTCGTGCACGAATGTCGCCAGCATCAGTCCGGCGCCGATCAGCACCACGCCGATCTCGTTGACGACGCGCGGTCCGTGGCTGTCCATGAGCCTGCCGAGCGAAGGGCTCAACGCGGCGGAGACGATGAAGCCGAACGAGAACGCGCCGGCCGTCACGCCGCGGTCCCAGCCGAACTCGTCGAGGATCGGCGGGAACAGCAGCGAGAAGGCGGTGCGCGCGTTGACCCCGACGCCCATGGTGACGAAGACGACGGAAACGATCACCCAGCCATAGTAAAACGGCAGGCGCGCGAGCATCGCTACCGTCATTCGCCGTTGGTTTTCTTGCGGCCGGCGCGCGCCTGACGCTCGCCGTACTTCATGCCTTCCAGCTTGAGCCCGTCGGGATCGAGGAAGAACACCGCGTAGTAGTCGTCGTAGTACTCGCCGGCCGGATCGACGATGGTCGCGCCGAGTTCCTGGAGGAATACCTGCAACGCGTCCACGTCCTTGCGGCTGCGCAATTCGAACGCGTAGTGATGAAAGCCAACGTCGCCGATGCGGTATTTCCGCTTTTTGCCGGTCGCATCAGCCGGGCCGATCCAAAAGCGCGTCTTGCCGTTGGTCCAGCCGATCGCGTCCTCATATTCATCGGACAGTTGAAAGCCGAGGAACGCGAACAGGCGCCCGTAGAAGGATTTTGACGCCTCATAGTCGCTGACCCTGATCACCAGGTGGTCGATCCCGACGACGCGCACCATGGTATCCTCCTGCTCGGATCGGGCCGCATGAGAGTTGTCGCGATGGATGATGATCGCGCGTCGCCGGGCACCGCAAGTCCATGACCGGTTGTCGGGGCCGCCGCGCCGACCTATCTCCAACGCATGAGCGAACCGCGCGAGACAGAGAAGCCAGCCGACACCGTGACCCCGGAGCACCCGGTGGCGGAACCTGCGCCAAAGGAAATCGGTGGCCCGAAGGGACCCGAGCCGACCCGCTACGGCGACTGGGAACTGAACGGCCGCTGCATCGATTTCTGATCGGGCGTCAATGGGTGCCCGACCGCCGGCGCAGCGCGGCGGTCACGGTATTCTCCAGCAGGCAGGCGATGGTCATCGGACCGACGCCGCCGGGAACCGGGGTGATCGCGCCGGCGACCGCGGTGGCTTCGGCGAACGCCACGTCGCCTGCCAGCCGGCCGTCGGGCAGGCGGTTGATCCCGACATCGATCACCACGGCACCGGGCGCGATCCAGTCGCCCCGCACCATCTCCGGTTTCCCGATCGCCACCACCAGCACCTCGGCGCGCCGGCACTCGGCGGCGAGATCCCGGGTCCGCGAATGCGCGACAGTGACGGTGGCGTTGGCGGCGATCAGCAGTGCCGCCATCGGCCGGCCGACGATGCCGGAGCGGCCCAGCACCAGAGCGCGGGCGCCGGCCAGCGAGACGCCGGTCGCCGCCAGCAGCTTCATCACCCCGAGCGGTGTGCAGGGCACGAGCCGCGGCCTGCCGGACGCGAGAAGGCCGGCGTTGAGCGGATGGAAGCCGTCCACGTCCTTGGCCGGATCGACCGCCTCGATCGCCGCCTGCGTACTGATATGTGCGGGCAGCGGCAGCTGCACCAGAATGCCGTCGATCGCCGGATCCGCGTTCAGCCGGGCGATCCGTGTCAGCAGTTCCTCCTCGGACGTCTCGGCCGGCAGGCGGATGGTGTGCGCCGCGATGCCGACGGCATTGGCCGCACGGTCCTTGTTGCGGATGTAGATGACGCTCGCCGGATCGTCGCCCACCAGGATGACGGCCAGATTTGGACGAAACGGCAGCGTCGCCACGCGTTCGGCCAGCCCTGCGCGAAGCGCGGCGGCAACCGCCTTGCCATCGATGATGCGCGCGCTCACAGAGCCGCCAGCTTTGCGCCGAGCAGGGCCGGATCGCCGGTGACGTGGAGCGTCTTGTCCCGACTGGTGGCGCCGGCGGTGAGGCGGACGGCGGATTGTGCGGTGCCCAGTGCAGCGGCCAGTGCAGCGCAGGCGGCGCGGTTGGCGCGGCCGCCCTCCGGCGCCTCGGTCACGCCGATGCGCAGGCGCTCGCCATCGGCGGCCGGAGCGGTGCCATGCAGGCCCGGCCGGCGCGATTTCGGCTGCACCTTCACGGCCACGGCGACGCCATCGGGCAATGGGCGCCAGAAATGGCTCAATAGATGCTCCGCACCAGGCTGCCTTCGATCTCGTCCAGCAGCATACGGGCCGCCTGCAGCAGCAGGATCAGGATCACCGGACTGATGTCGACGCCGCCGAGATTGGGCAGCATCCTGCGGATCGGCCGCAGCGCGGGTTCGGTGATGCGATACAGAAAGTCACCGATCGTCCAGACGATCCGGTTGCGGGTGTCCAGCACGCCGAAGCTGGTGAGGATGCTGAACACCGCGGACAGGATCACCGCCCACATGTAGAGGCTGAGCAGCCGGTCCACGAGCCAGAACAGGGCGATCATCAGAGGCGGTCTCCCAAGGGTCGGCGGAAGCTAGCGGGGGGCGATTCAGCCCGCAACCCGCACGAATTCGGCTCGCTTGACTTCACCATGGGTGCTGAGCATTGTCCGCGCCTCGCGCGACCGGGCGCGACGCGGGACGGGGCTGTAGCTCAGCTGGGAGAGCACCTCGTTCGCAATGAGGGGGTCAGGGGTTCAAGTCCCCTCAGCTCCACCACCGTTCCGCCAGCCTTCACCCCCCAGCCTTCACCCCAAAGACCTGCCCCTGCGCGCGATGAAATCCGGGAACGCGTCCTCGGCCTTGGCGCCGCGCAGGACGTGGGTCGTGTAGTCGTGCTCCTCCGCCCATTGCTGCTCGAGGTTCTCGCCCTTCTGCTTCAGCAGCAGCGCCTTCACCCCCATCACCGCGCCACGATGATTGCCCGCGATCATGCGCGCGATCTCCATCGTCTTCGTCCGCAGTTCCGCACGCGGCACCAAATGGTTCAGCAGGCCAATCCGATACGCCTCCTCGGCTTCGACGACGCGCGCGGTGAACAGCAGCTCCTTGGCGATCGGCCAGCCGACCTGATTGGGCAGCGTCCAGGTGCTGTTGATCCGGCCATACGCGGCGGCCAGGAAACGAAATCGCGTATCCTCGCAGCCCACCCGCATGTCGAGCGACGAGGCGAGCACCGCCGCACCGCCATAGGCCAGGCCGTTCATCATGCCGATCACCGGTTTGGCGCAGGCACTGATGTCGTAGCTCCTGCGGCCGTCACGCATCTTGTCGAGTTCCTCCTGCGTGTAGCGGCGATCGTCCTCGCGCTGTTCGTGGATGTCGCCGCCGGCGGAAAATGCCCGCGTGCCGGCGCCGGTGATGACGATGCAGCCGATCGCATCGTCGGCTTCCAGACGCTTCACCGCGTCGTGCAGTTCGCTGCCGAGCTTGCGGTTCATTGCGTTGAGGCTGTCGGGACGGTTGAGCGTTACGATCCCCACGCCGTCTTCCGCATCCACCAGGATATGTTCGTAGTCCATCGTTTCCTCCAAGGGCACATTGCCGCGGTGACCATGTGACGTGCATCCTGCCACAGATGTGACAAGAGTGGAGCGGGGAAGGCAATGTCGTTGCTGGCTGGCTTCCGTGTGGTCCAGATCGGCCCGGGCCTGGCCGCCGCGGTGTGCGGACGGCTGCTTGCCGATGTCGGCGCCGACGTCGCCTGCATCGATGCGGACCGATCCACGCCGCTGGCCGAGCATCTCAACAATGGCAAGCGCGATCACTCCGCCGCACCGCACGACATACTTGCAGCGGCCGACATGATCGTCTGCGAAGGCAGCCCGGCCGAGCTTCGCGCGCGGCACCACGATGCATCGGGGATGCGCCGGTTCAATGCATCGGCGGCGCTCGTGTTCATCGCGCCGTTCGGCCAGACCGGACCGCGGGCTGACGATCCGGCGACCGACCTCACGCTGTTCTTCGCCAGCGGCATCGCCCGGCTGCTGACCGGACAGGTGGACGATCTCGCCGAAGCGCCGATCCGCCCGGTCGGCGAACAGTCCGCCTTCATCGGTGGCATCGCTGCCGCGTGTGCCGGCATGCATGCAGCACAGGCGGGCGAGCCCGGCGCCGTCATCGACGTGTCGATCCAGGAGGCGCTGGCGACGATGGCGATGGGCGAACTGACCGGCGCCGGGCTCGCCGGCAAAAGCCGATCGCGCAGGCGCCTGACCGACGGCAACGGCGCGACCGTCTGCATTCTGCCGGCGCGCGACGGCTACGTTGCGATCTCGCCGCGCGAGGACCGACAATGGGCGTCCTGGCTCGCCGCGATGGGCTCGCCCGCGTGGGGCAGCGATCCGCGTTTCAAAACCAAACCCGATCGCGTCGCGAACTGGGATGCACTGCATGCGCTGATGTCCGACTGGAGTCGCCGCCACGACAAGCAGTGGATCGCCGATACCGCGCAGACAGCGCACGTGCCGAGTTTTTCTCTCCGCGAGCCGGCGGAACAGCTTGCATCGCCGCAGCTCGAGCATCGTGGCTTTTACCGCGATGTGACGGTCGGCGGCCGGACCGTAAAGGTGCCGTGCTCGCCGTTCGGGCTGACGATCGCGCACAGCGATCGGGCTGCATCCGGTGCAGTCGGGGCCGATGCCGCTGTCCGGCATTCGCGTGCTGGATTTCAGCTGGGTCATCGCGGGTCCGACGACGACACGCTACCTCGCGGCGATGGGTGCCGATGTCATCAAGGTCGAGGCGCCGGGGCGCGGCGATCCCGGCCGCGCCTCGGAGTTGCACACCGTGCTCGGGCAGGCGAAGCGGGCGATCGTGCTCGACCTCAAGCAGCGCGAGGCGGTCGATGTCGCGCGCGCGCTGGCCGCCCGGTCGGACGTGCTGGTGGAGAATTTTGCCACCGGCGTGATGGACCGGCTGGGCCTCGGCGCCGAGGCGCTGCGGAGAGAAAATCCAAATCTGATCTATGTGTCGGCATCCGGGCTTGGGCGAACCGGGCCGGAGTCGCACGCCGTCGCGTATGGCACGCTGCTGCAATGCTATGCCGGTTTCGCCGGACTTAATCGCCATCCCGATATTGCCCCGCGCGTCGGCTTCGCCTGGCTCGATCCGATGTGCGGGCTGATGCTTGCGTTCATCACCGCGGCGGCGGTGTGGCGGCGGCGACGCGACGGCGCTGCGGCGCGCATCGATTTCTCGATGATCGAGGCGATGCTTTGGACGATGGCCGAACCGCTGCTGGCGACGCAGCTTGGTGCTGCGCCAAAGCCGCGGGGGAATTTTTCTCCCTGCTGCGTTCCGCATGGCGCGTATCGCTGCGCCGGAGACGACGACTGGATCAGCATCGCCGTGCGGGGCGACACGGATTGGCGAGGCTTGTGCGCCATGGTTCCTGGCCTGGCACGGATGGCCGATTTCGGGTTCGGCGAACGCATGAACCAGCGGGCAACGATTGATGACGTGCTCGGTGCGTGGTTCCGATCGCAGTGCGCGGAAACTGCCGCCGCCATGTTGCTGCGTGCCGGCATTCCGGCCGCATCGCTTGCGAACTCTGTGGACCTTGTCGCAAGCGGCCATCTGCGGGAACGCGGGTTTTGGGAAGCGCATGGTGATGGGCGTCTGCCCGGCCTGCCATGGCGCGCCAGTTTTGGCCGGCGATCCGGTGCAGCGCCGGGTCTCGGCGCAGATACCGACGCGGTTCTGCATGACGTGCTCGACCTGTCGCGCGACGAGGTCGATGCGCTGCGCCGATCGGGTGCGTTGGGATAGCTCACATTCAGGCCGGTTCACGCGGGGAGAAAAGCACTCCCCCTCCCCTTGCGGGAGGGGTTGGGGGAAGGGAACCGGGCGACGTCCACGTGCTATCCATCCGACCGCGGTGTCCGCGATAGGCGGGACGCCAGCCCCCAGCGCCATGACGGGGAGGATGCTCCGGTCGGTCTGTGCAATCAGAACTCCCCGCTGCGATACGCTTCGTCGAGCCGTGCGGCGTCCTCCTCCGACGGTTCCTCCCAGACCTCGCCGCGGCGGCGCAGCGCGCCGGTGAAATTCGGCGGGCGCTTCTCGTTGAACGCCTGGCGTCCCTCCTCGCCGTCCGTCGTCACCTGGATCAGCAGGTTGTTGATCAGATTCTGCACGTGCCACGCCTGGTCCGTCGGCAGGTCGCCGAAACGCACGACGAACTCCTTCATCATGCGCACCGCAACCGGCGGCAGCGTCACGATGTGGCGGGCGATCTTCTCCGCGCGTTCCATCAACTGCGCATGCGGCACCACCTCGTTGACCAGGCCGATGCGCAACGCCTCCTGCGCGTCGAACGGGTCGTCGGTCAGCAGGATCTTCATCGCATCGGCATAGCGAAGCTGCTTGACGAGCAGGCTCGCACCCGGCCCATGGCCCAGCCAGCCTTGCGAAATCAGCGAGAATTTGAACCGCGCATGTTCCGCGCTCGCGATGCGGATATCGGTCGACGACAGCAGGACGTACAGGCCGGCGCCCGCCGCCCAGCCGTTCACCGCGCCGATCACCGGCTTCCAGACGCGCGGATAGTGGTCGCCCATCCGTCCGTCGACGCCGGTCTTCTGTCCGTGCACCGTTCCGGCGAGCGGCCAGAAGATGCGGTTGGTGCGCAGATATTCGCGTTCCTCCTCGGTGATGTTCGGCCGCGGCGCCAGATTGTGTCCGCCGCAGAAATGCCGGTCGCCGGCGCCCGTCAGGATGGCGCAGCGGATGTCGCGATCCTCCCAGAGATCGATCCAGGCGGCCGAGATCTCGTCGGATGTCGGCTTGTCGAAGATGTTCGCCTTCGCGGGATTGTTCAGCGTGATGTAGGCGACCCCATCGCGCTTTTCGTATTTGATGGCCAATTCACGTTCCTCCTTGGAGTGGCGCCTGCCGCGGCGCACGCGCGAGCAACGCCGCCAGAACGCTGAGACAGGACAGCACGACAAAACATCGCAGCGACAGATCATAGCCGCCCGACCAGTCGCGCAATATGCCGGACAGCAGCGGGCCGGATGCCTGCGCCAGCACCTGCACCGACAAGCGCAATGCCGCGGATCGCACCGTAGCTCGACACGGCCGTAGTAGTCGGCCCACGCGATCGGCAACAGCGTGAACAGCCCGCCGATGCCGATGCCGAAGATCGCCCCGGCGACGAACCCCTGGCGCGGCGAATGGACGCCGAGCATGACAAATGTCCCGACGCTCAACGCAATTCCGGACAGCGCAAGCGCGTAGCGGATCGGCAGCGAGCGCGGGAAGAAGCCGAAGCCGAGGCTGGCGACGCCGGACATGAGCGAGAAGGTGCTGACGATGGCCGCAGCGACCGTCGGGCTCAGGCCGCGCTCGATCAGAAAGGGCGCCTGGTGCAGGCTGACGCCGGCCTGCACCGGATAGGCGAACAGCGTGAACAGGCACAGCAGCCAGAATGACGGCGTCCGCAGTGCCTGGGCGCGGGAGTAATTTGGTTCCGCCCGGCGCATGACCGCCGGAGCAGCGTGCGGCACCGTGCGGCGGTCGGGGACCAGCCCCACATCCTCGGGCCGGCGCACCATCAGCAGCCAGTTCGGGATGAAGCCGATCACCAGCACGGCAGCGCCGACCGCAAGCCAGCCCGCACGCCAGCCGTCGTGCAGGATCGCGGCCTGGGCGATCAGCGGCAGCACCACGAGACCGGCCATACCGCGCAAGCGTGGCGATCGACGTGGCCAGCGCGCGGTGCGCTATGAACCAGTTGTTGACGGCGCCGTAGATGCCCAGGTCGAACGGCCCGGCGAAGTTCATCCGTGCGATGCAGAACAGCAGATAGAACATCGGCAGCGAGTTGGTGAGCGACAGCAGCATATCGGCCGCGCCGGTCAGCAGCACCGCGAGGCACAGCACGAGCCGCGCGCCGCTCCGGTCGAGCACGCGCCCGAGCACCGGTGCAGACAATGCCGCCAGCACGCCACCCAGCGACACCGCACCGGACAGGCCGGTGCGCGACCAGCCGAACTCGCGCGTCATCGGCTCGACAAAGATCGACAGCGTGGCCACCGCGCCGCCCTGGCGCGAAAATCCCGCGCAGCACGCGCAGCCCAGAACGACCCAGCCGTAGAAGAACGGCAGGCGGCGAACCAGCAGACCTGGCAGAGCGGCGCTCAGGTTTTGGTCACGTTCCAGAACACCGGCACCGCTCCTTTCAGAATACCGGTGAGATTGCTGCGCCAGGCCGAAGGCGGCAGGTACTGCCCGAGCGGAATGAACGGCACGGTTTCAAAGGCGCGCGCCTGGATGTCCGCATCGAGCCGCTTACGCTCCGCCGCGTCGTTGCTGTCCATCCAGGCGGTGCGCATCGCCTCCATCTTGTCGTCGCTCGGCCAGCCGAACCACGCGTCCTTGCCGTTGCCGCGCAGATTGGTGGCAAAGATCGGATCGCGGTATTCCGCCGCGGGCGCGCCATAGGGGAAGACCGACCAGCCGCCCTTGTCCAGCGGCTCCTTGCTGGTGCGGCGCTGCACGACGGTGCCCCAGTCGAGCGACTGCTCATCGAGGTTGATCCCGACCCGCCGCAACGACGCCGCGGCGACACTGCTCATCGCGTCGTAGAATGTCTGGTCGGTCGGATGCATCAGCACCACGCGCTCGCCGCCGTAGCCGGCCTGCTTCAGCATGGCCTTGATGTCGTCGGTGCCGGGGCGCCTGCGGACCGCGTCCATGCCGGCGTCGCTGGCCGATGGCGTGCCGGGCAGAAAGAAGCCGACCGGCGCACGATACAGGCTCGACTCGTCGCCCATCACCGCGGTCATCACCTCGACCTGGTCGATCGCGGCGAGCATGGCGCGGCGCACGCCCGCGTTGGTGGTAGGTCCCTGCAACTGGTTCGGCCGCAGACCGCCGAACGTGCCGTAGATGTCGATCGGTCCGACCGTTACACCGGACGCCTTGCGCAGCATCGGCAGCAGATCCGGCAGCGGCGCGTCGAGCCAGTCCACCTCGCCGGCCGTGAGCGCATTCGCCGCGGTGGCGGAATCCGGGATGATGCGCCACTCGACGCGATCCACCATGACGCGATAGCCGCCGGCGGCGAAGCTGACCGGCTCCGGCCGCGGGTTGTAGCGTTCGAACTTCGCAAACACCGCCAGGTTGCCGGCGACATATTCGTTGGCCACGAAACGGAATGGACCGCTGCCGATCACCTCGGGGATCTGCTTGAACGGATCGGTGTTTGCCAGGCGTTCGGGCATGATCGCCGGTGTCGGCTGCGTCTTGGCCAGCGCGTACGGCAGCGAGGCGAACGGCTTGTTCAGCCGGAACACGATCGTCCTGTCGTCCGGCGCTTCCAGCGCATCCATCCGGTCGGCAATGCTCTGGCCGATTGCATCGCGCTTCATCCAGCGCAGCAGCGAGGCGACGCAATCGCGCGCCAGCACCGGCTCACCGTCGTGGAACAGCAACCCGTCGCGCAGGCGCATCGTCCAGCGCAGGCCGTTGTTCTCCACCAGATGGCCTTCGACCATCTGCGGCTTCGGGTCGAGCTTCTCGTCGCGGCCATACAGCGTCTCGAAGATCATCGCGCCGCAGTTGCGCGTGACGAGCGCGGTGGTCCACACCGGATCGAGGCTCGTGAGATTGGCCTGCGGCACGTAGCGCAATGTGCTGGCCTTGCCGCCCACAGCGGGCTGCGCGAGCGAGGGGCGGGCGATGGTCGCGGTCGCGGCCCCCGCCAGGAAGCTGCGACGTTTCATAAGGGACGTCCTCCGCGACATGGTTCTTGCTGCTGACCGATGCACCGGCAATGCAGCATGCACGCGGTCGCCCGGCAAGCAGCCCGCCACACGATGTCTTCAAGCCGTTCGCGGAGCGTGTATGGTGCTCCGATCATCGGTTGGACCGGGAGGCCAACATGCAGTTCAGGACAACCGCTATGCTGATGCTTGGCGCCATGGCGCTCTCCGCCGCAGCGACTGCGCAACCGGCGCCGGCGCCACCGGCAATTACCCGGACAACGGTCGCCGCGACCAAGCTGCCGACCGTCACGGACGCACCGCTTCACTTCAGAGCCGTCAGTGTCACACTTCCTGCGGGCGAGACGAGCAGCGTCTCCCTGGCCAACGGCATCCTGTACCAGATATCCGGATCGACCGAGGTCGCGCTCGAAACCGGGACCAAAATCGTCAACGCCGGCGAGGGACTGTTCATCCCCGGCGGGAAGCCGGCGAAGCTGAAGGCGGGCAGCGGAGGGCCATCGGCCTTCCTCCATTTCTTCCTGGTCCAGGCTGCGGATTTGGATCGGCCTGTCGAGACCGAACCGGCGACCGTGAAGGAATTATACCGCACCACGGCTTCGATCCCCGACCTGAAGCCGGGCGGTTACGATCTCAACCTGACGCGGGTCACATTTCCGGCGCAGATGCCATCCAACCCGCCACACCATCGGTCAGGAGCGGCGCTGTATTTCATCATCTCCGGCACGGGAGCCAACACGGTCAACGGGACGACAGCGGCACGAGGACCAGGCACGCTGATCTATGAACCGTACGGTCTCGTGCACCAGTGGGGCAACCCGGAAAACGAGCCGCTGACGTTCCTGGCGTTCAACATCAACCCCGATGGCGTGGCAGCCGTGGTTCCGGGCACACCGGCGAAGAGCCCGTAGGCGACGCGGCGCTCACCATCATGGCCGCACGTGTCCCATGCGCGTCAGGATAAGCGCAGGCCGCCGTGGAATTCTCCCCCTCCCCTTGCGGGAGGCGGCTGGGGGGAGGGGTCGCGCCCATCGCAAAACCATGCGGTCGGATAGATGCCAGGTCTGACGTCGTACCGGGTTCCTCCCCCAACCCCTCCCGCAAGGGAAGGGGGAGGACCTGTCTCCAGTCGCACCATTATCCTGACGCGTGTGGGGCCTGTCCCGGCCATGACGCAAGGACCGAAGGTCGTCGGTTCCGGCTGTTGGCAAATCGTCGCCTCGGGCACTTACCGGCGCAACGGCATATCCCTGAGTTCCGGCACCACCCAGAGCGGCCGCTCGCCGCGGGAGACGCGCAGCACATTGTCGAAGGCGTTGCGTGTCTGCTTCACCCGCGTCTCCCGGCTGGCGCCCGCGAGATGCGGGGTCAGCACGACATTGTCGAGCGACAGCACCGGCTCCGATGGCGACGGCGGTTCGGCGGGAAACACGTCGAGCCCCGCGCCGGCGATGCGCCCGCCGGTCAGCGCCTCGTGCAGCGCGGCAAAATCGATCACCGGACCGCGGCTGCAGTTGATCAGCACCGCATGGGGCTGCATATGCGCCAGCTCCGCGGTGCTGATCATGTTGCGCGTCAGTGACGTCGAGCGGCACGTGCAGCGTGACGATGTCCGACGTGCGCAGCAATTCCGGCAGCAGACGGTAACGCACGTTCATCGCGTCCTCGGCATCCTCGCTCAGCCGGACGATGTCGTTGTACTGGATGCGCATGTTGAATCCGCCCGCGGCAATGCGCGCGACGCGCTTGCCGATCGTGCCGAAGCCGATGATGCCCAGTGTCTTGTCGTGCATCTCGTAGAACGTCGGCATCGGCTGATTGCCGCGCCAGCGCCCGCCGGCAGTCATTTCGTGCTGCGGCACCAGGCGTCGATAGACGGCGAGCATCAGCAGGATCGTATGCTCGGCGACAGCACGCGAGTTGGCGCCGCCGTTGTTGGCGACCAGCACGCCGGCGCGACGGGCGGCATCCAGATCCACCCGGTCGTACCCCGCGCTGAACAGCTGGACCAGCCGCAACCGAGGGGCGGCGCGGTAGAACGCATCGTCCATGGCCTCGACATTGCCCAGCAGGTATTCGGCATCGGCCAGCGCGGCGGCGTAACCCGCGCTGCGCGGCGCGGCGACGATGAGTTCGAAGCCGGGCGGCGTCATTTCCTGTGCCTCCTGGACCGTTTCGGCAACGGTATTGACGAGCACGACCTTCGACGGCATGGCGGTTTCCTCCCGGGCAAATTGCGCCGTCAGGATAGCCTGGGGCTGCGAGGCGTAGGAGTCATGGCGCGGACGACAAGGCGCCTTGCGCGTGGCCGCTGCCCAGCATGGCCGGTTGGTTATGGCCAGTTCGGTTATGACCACGTGGGTTATGCCCCCTTGGGTTATGACCACCTGGGCGTGATTAACCTTGTGTTACGGTTCGGTGGTAGAATGGCACGTTACCGGAACTTGCGGCGTGCAACTTCTCTCCGTTGGTGCGCGTCGCGCGTGTCGGTACAGGGCACCGGCCGCCACGGTCCGATTTTACCAGCTGCGGATTGGCGGCGGTCGGTGCGCCGCCGCCTCATGGGTCACTCTCGGGAGCCGCGCTTCGAACGGGGCATTGGTTCACGCCCTGCGCGACAATTGACCGCCGCACTTGATCTGGATCAATGCGCCCAACAGGTCGAGCCGCACACTGCGCCGGTTGAAGCATGCAGGGGACACCGATGGCCCGACCGGCGGCGCGCACTTCGCCCTCGCTGCAGGAGATGCAGGTCGCGCTCATCCCGCTGGCAGGATGTGCTGATGCACATCAGCAGCGCCTGGGGCGAGCCCGGCGTGCCGACCTGGCACGGACCAGTGGTGATGGCCCGGTACCGCATGGATGCGCTGGCGGCCGCCCAGGAGATCGCAGCACTGCTCGAACGACTGCGGCCACAACGGTGGTGCCCCGAACGGCGGTGCCCCGCGTGGCGAGCGCCTCCCTGCGCCCGGCCGCGGGCTGGGATCACCCGACCTCCGATCGAGACTGCGAGGGGTGGCTCGCCGGGAGGGTAACGCCCTCCGCCGCCCGCGAAGTGCACCGGTTCCGCTCGCCTGGCCGAGACGTGTGCGTCAGCCCGGTCGCGCCGGGGCACCGAAGGCACGGACCCGGGACAGGGCAACGGATCCTTTGCTATAGGCCTCTTCCATCGTCGCGTACGACCCCGACGACCGACTGACCGGATGAGGCATATTGTCGTCCTCGCGAACGATTTCCCAGACGTAGGCCTTTTGGCCAGATCGTCGAGCCTTCACCACGAGCCGATAGCTCGGACGATCATCCGTGACGGGCGACGGCGTGTTGGATGCTGATGTCATATGGCTGAACGTAGTGACAATGGATGCGATCTGCGAGAAGCCCATAGGTGGAGTTTCCGGATGTCCCCGGGGCTATCCATCGATGTTACCCGAGAGTCGAACCGGCGCCGATAGCGGATTTCGGCAATCCGCTGATTGTGTTGGCGCGCCCGGAGAGACTCGAACTCCCAACCCCCAGATCCGTAGTCTGGTGCTCTATCCAATTGAGCTACGGGCGCCTGCCAGGGCGGCGGATGTAGCGGACCCCCTGCCCCGCGACAAGGGGTCAGGCCGCGAGCTTGTCCAGTTCGCGCAGAATGGACTCGCCCATCACGCTGGTGCCGACCTTCGCGGTGCCCGGCGCCATGATGTCGGCGGTGCGCAGGCCGGACGCCAGCACGTTGGTGCAGGCACGCTCGATCAGCGCCGCGTCCTCCTCCATGCCGAACGAATGGCGCAGCAGCATGGCAAAGCTGAAGATCTGCGCCATCGGGTTGGCGATGCCGCGTCCGGCGATGTCGGGCGCCGACCCATGGATCGGCTCATACAGCGCCAGCCGCTTGCCCGACGCATCGGCCGGTCCCAGCGTGGCCGATGGCAGCATGCCCAGGCTGCCGGTCAGCATCGACGCCAGATCGGACAGCAGGTCGCCGAAGATGTTGGAGGTGACGATCACGTCGAACTGGCGCGGATTGCGCACCAGCTGCATGGCGCAGTTGTCGGCGTACATGTGCGCGAGTCCGACATCGGCATACTCGCGCTCGTGCAGGGCGGTGACGGTCTGGCGCCAGAACAGGCCCGACTGCATCACGTTGGCCTTCTCGACGCTGGTCACCTGCTTCTTGCGTTTGCGCGCCAGTTCGAACGCCACGCGTGCGACGCGCTCGATCTCGCTCGTGGTGTAGCTCTCGGTGTCGAAGCCGCGCTGCTCGCCCGAGGGCAGGGTCTCGATGCCGCGCGGTTCGCCGAAATAGATGCCGCCGGTGCTCTCGCGCACGATCATGATGTCGAGCCCGCGGATCACGTCGGGCTTCAGGGTCGATGCGTCGACCAGCGGACCGAGCACGATCGCGGGCCGCAGGTTGGCGAACAGGTCGAGTTCCTTGCGCAGCCGCAGGATCGCGAGTTCCGGGCGAAGCTGGAAGCCGAGTTTCTCCCATTTCGGCCCGCCCACCGAGCCGAACAGGATCGCATCGGCGTCCTTTGCCTTCTGCATCGTCTCATCGGTGATCGGCGTGCCGCGTGCGTCGATCGAGGCGCCGCCCACCAGATCGTCCGACATGTCGAACGAGACCATGCGCCGGCGGTCCATCCAGTCGATGACGCGACGCACCTCGCGCATCACCTCGGGGCCGATGCCGTCGCCGGGCAGGATCAGCAGCTTCTTGTTGGCGGGCATGAATGTCCCTGTTCAGGCTTCGGTGGACGGAAGCCACGATTGCTGCTGGCGGCGGGTCGCCTCGAAGCTGTCGATCCTGGCTGCGTGCTGCAGCGTCTGGCCGATGTCGTCCAGACCGTTCAGCAGCAGGTGCTTGCGGAATGGGTCGATGTCGAAGTGGATCTCCTCGCCGTTCGGCCGCACCACCACCTGGCGGTCGAGATCGACCGTCAGGCGCGCGTTGCCGCCGAGCTTCGCATCCTCGATCAGCGCATCGCAGATCGCGCGCGGCAGGCGCACCGGCAGGATGCCGTTCTTGAAGCTGTTGTTGAAGAAGATGTCGGCGAAGTCGGGCGCGATCACGCAGCGGATGCCGAAATCGAGCAGCGCCCAGGGTGCGTGCTCGCGCGACGAGCCGCAGCCGAAGTTCTCGTGCGCGATGAGGATCTCCGCGTGGCGGTACGGTTCCTGGTTCAGCACGAACTCCGGGCGTTCCTTGCCTTCGTTGTCGTAGCGCAGCGTGTCGAACAGGTGCACGCCGAGCCCGGAGCGCTTGATCGTCTTGAGGAAGCGCGCGGGAATGACCTTGTCGGTGTCGATGTTCGCCATCGGCAGCGGCGCTGCGATGCCGGTGAGCGTCGTGAACTTGTCCATTGCGTTAACCCCCCGCGTGTATGGTGGACCGAACCTGCCAGCCTTACAGTCGTCATGGCCGGTCGAGCCCACCGACCCTCCAGCGTCATGGCGGGCAGAGCCCACCAGCACCTCCACGACGTCATGGCGGGCGAAGGCCCGCCATCCACGTCTTCTTAGGCCCGCTGACTCCACAATCCGACGCCATGAAGGGCGGCTGGATCTACATCATGACCAACCGGCCGAATGGCACGCTGTACATCGGCGTCACCAGCAACATTGCACGGCGCGCTTACGAACACCGGACGGGCATCGGCAGCCGGTTCACCAGTCGCTACGGACTGAGCGAGATTGGTCTATGTCGAACGGCACGAGGAGATTCTGGGGGCGATTCAACGGGAAAAGAACATGAAGGACTGGCCGCGCGCCTGGAAGGCGAGGCTGATCAGTCGCACCAACCCCGAATGGCGGGACCTCTATGACGATCTGGTCTGAGGTCGCCGGCGGTTCGGAACGAAGGAAAGACGTGGATGGCGGGCCTTCGCCCGCCATGACGGGAGGGGTGGGCCTTCGCCCGCCATGACGGTGAGGCTCGGCTCAGCCACGATGACGCGCAGACGGCTCGCATCGTCACACCAACTGCCTCACATCCGACAGCCGCCCCGTCACCGCGGCGGCCGCGGCCATCGCCGGCGAGAGCAGGTGCGTGCGCCCGCCCGGTCCCTGGCGCCCCTCGAAATTGCGGTTGGACGTGCTGGCGCAGCGCTGGCCGCGCGTCAGCTTGTCGGGGTTCATCCCGAGGCACATCGAGCAGCACGGGTCGCGCCATTCGAAGCCGGCGTCCAGCAGGATGCGATCCAGCCCCTCCTGCTCCGCCTGCTGCTTGACCAGGCCCGAGCCCGGCACCACCAGCGCCTGCACGTTGGCGGCGACCTTGCGGCCCTTCGCCACCGCGGCGGCGGCGCGGATGTCCTCGATGCGCCCGTTCGTGCAGGAGCCGATGAACACCACGTCCACCGGCACGTCCGCCAGCTTCTGGTGCGGCCGCAGGTCCATGTACTCCAGCATGCGCTGCATCTGCGCGCGCTTGCCCTCGTCCGGCTCATCGGCGGGGTCCGGCACTTCGCCGGTGATCGGCACCACCGCGCCCGGATTGGTGCCCCACGTCACCATCGGCGCGATGTCGGCCGTGTTCAGCAGCACCGTCGTGTCGTAGTGCGCGCCGGCATCGGACGGCAGCGTGCGCCAATACGCCACCGCCTGTTCGAACGCGTCGCCCTTCGGGGCGAATTCGCGGCCCTTGATGTACTCGAACGTCGTCGCGTCCGGCGCGATCAGCCCGGCCCGCGCACCCGCCTCGATCGTCATGTTGGACACCGTCATGCGCCCGGCCATGTCGAGCGCGCGGATCGCCTCGCCGGTGTATTCGATCACGTGCCCGGTGCCGCCGGCGGTGCCGAGCCGGCCGATGATCGCCAGCACGATGTCCTTCGCCGAACAGCCGAAGCCCAGGCTGCCGTCCACCTGCACCTTCATGTTCTTCGCCGGACGCTGCAGCAGCGTCTGCGTCGCCATCACGTGCTCGACCTCGGAGGTGCCGATGCCGAACGCCAGCGCGCCCAGCGCGCCGTGCGTCGAGGTGTGGCTGTCACCGCAGACGATGGTCGTGCCCGGCAGGCTGAGGCCAAGCTCCGGGCCGATGATGTGCACGATGCCCTGGCGCACATCCAGGATCGGAATGTACGGAACGCCGAACTCGACGACGTTCTTCTCCAGCGTCTCGACCTGGATGCGGCTGTCCTCTTCCTTGATGTCGCCGGGAACCCGCGAGCCGACGGTCGGAATATTGTGGTCGGCGACCGCGATCGTGCAGTCCGGGCGGCGCACCTTGCGACCGGCCAGACGCAGGCCCTCGAACGCCTGCGGGCTGGTCACCTCGTGCACCAGGTGGCGGTCGATGTAGAGGATGCACGTCCCGTCCGGGAGCTTCTCCACGACGTGGCTGTCCCAGATCTTGTCGAACAGCGTGCGCGGCTTCGCGTCGGACATGGCGTCGCTTCCCTTTACTCGGCTGCGGTTGGTTCGTTGGTGGCGACCGGAGCTTCTGTCGCGCCGGACCCCGGGCTGGTGCGGGCGCGCTCGGCGATGCGGGCGCGCTTGCCGGACCGGCCGCGCAGGTAATACAGCTTGGCGCGCCGCACGTCGCCGCGACGGACCACGGCAATCTCGGCGATCAGCGGCGAATACAGCGGAAACACGCGCTCCACGCCTTCGCCGTAGCTGATCTTGCGCACGGTGAAGTTGCTGTTGAGCCCGCGGTTGGAGCGGCCGATGCACACGCCCTCGAAGGCCTGCGTGCGGGTGCGCTCGCCCTCCACGACCTTCACCGCGACGCGCACCGTGTCGCCGGGCACGAAGTCGGGCACCGCGCGGTTCGCGGTCAGGCGGGCGATCTGCTCGGCCTCGTAACGCTGGATGATGTTCATCGCTGTGGTCCCTTTGTAGCGAGTTCCTTACGGCGGCCCTGCCGGGCTGACAACCGGCGCCGCGCGCGTGGCTGACCGGTGGGCGTCCCAGAGGTCGGGCCGGCGTTCGCGCGTCGTGCGTTCGGCCTCGGCCTGGCGCCAGGCGGCGACCGCGGCGTGGTGGCCCGACAGCAGCACGTCGGGCACGCGGCGGCCCTGCCATTCGGCGGGGCGCGTGAAGTGCGGGTATTCCAGCAGGTGGTGCGCGAACAACTCCTCGGCCGCGCTCTCGGCGGCGCCCATGACGCCGGGGAGCAGGCGCACCACGGCGTCCAGCAGCACGAGCGCCGGAAGCTCGCCGCCGGACAGCACGTAGTCGCCGATGCTGATCTCCGCCATGCCGCGTGCCTCGACGACGCGCTGGTCCACGCCTTCGTAGCGGCCGCAGAGCAGAACGACGCCCGGGCCGCCGGCGTAGCGGCGGACGTCCTGCTGCGTGAGCCGGCGGCCCCGCGGCGAGAGGAAGATCAGCGGACGGTCGTCGGCGACGGATGCGATGGCGGCATCGACGATGTCGGGGCGCAGCACCATGCCGGCGCCGCCGCCGAACGGCGTGTCATCCACGGTGCGATGACGATCGGTCGGCGAAGTCGCGGATGTTGACCGTGTCCAGCGACCAGATGCCGGTCTGCAAGGCGCGGCCGGCGAGCGACTGGGCGAGCGGTCCCGGGAACATCTCGGGGAACAGCGTCAGGACGGAGGCGCGCCAGGTCATCGCGAGTCCTCCCCCTCCCCTTGCGGGAGGGGGTTGGGGGGAGGGGTCAGCTGCGCCGCCGTCGGGTGTCGTCGGCTCCCCCCTCCCGCTGCCCCCTCCCGCAAGGGGAGGGGGAGAATTTGGTCGGCCGGTCTCAATCTCAGCGGGTGGCTCCACTCGCAGCCAGCCTGCCCCGACATCGACGTCCGGCACGCAGGCGCGCGTGAACGGCACCAGCAGCGGCGACGCATCGTCGCGGGCGATCTCCAGGCTGACGCCGGCGCCGTAGTCGTGCACCGCGCTCACCGTCCCGAGCGACGCGCCCGCCGCATCGATCGCAGTCAGCCCGATCAGATCGACCAGGTAGAATTCGTCCGGCTCCGGCTCCGGCAACTGCGCCCGCTCGACATAGAGCCGCGTATTGGTCAGCCGCTCGGCCGCCGCGCGATCGGCGATCTTCACTTCGGCACCGTCGACGATCTCGGCAATCTCGGCCACGCCCGCGCCGCGCGGGCGCACCACGAAACGCCGCCCCTTCGCATCCGACAGCGGCCCATAGACCGCCAGGTCCTCGGCATAGGACGTGACGCGCAGCAGCCCGCGCACACCGTGCGGCCGGCCGATCACGCCCATCAGGATGCGGCTCTCCGGCACACCAGCCTCAGCCGGCCGGCGCGCCGGCGGCCGCCTTGGCGCGCTCCTGGGCCTTCTTCTTCGGCGCCGACTTCACCGGCTGCTCGTGCAGCGCCGGCATCGGCCCGATCCCGGCCTTGCCGAGGAAGCGTGCGACGCGATCGGTCGCCACGGCACCCTGCGACACCCAGTGCTGGATGCGCTCGCCCTGCAACCGGACGCGGTCGTCGTGCTCCGCCGGCAGCATCGGGTTGTAGCTGCCCAGCTTCTCGATGAAGCGCCCGTCGCGCGGACTGCGGCTGTCGGCGACCACGATGTGGTAGTAGGGGCGCTTCTTCGCGCCGGCACGGGCAAGGCGGATCTTCAGACCCATCGATCGGTATCTCCTGTTGGCGTCGTGGCCGGCCTTGTGCCGGCCATCAGTACGGTCGTCGGTTCGGCTGCATGCCCTTCGGCATCAGCCCGGCAAGCCCGTGGCGCATCAGCCCCTTCTGCCCGAGCTTGTTCATCCGCTTCATCATCGTCGTCATGTCGTCGAACTGCTTCAGCAGCCGGTTCACTTCCTGCACGGAAGTCCCTGATCCGGAAGCAATCCGCTTCTTGCGGCTCGCCTTGATGATGTCGGGCGCGCGGCGCTCCTTCAGCGTCATCGACGAGATGATCGCCGACTGGCGCTTCAGGATCGCGGTGTCCAGGTTGGCGTCTTCGAGCTGCGCCTTGATCTTCCCCACGCCGGGCAGCATGCCGAGGATGCCCGACAGGCTGCCCATCTTGCCGATCTGCTTGAGCTGGCTGGCATAGTCCTCGAGGTCGAACTTCCCCCGCATCATCTTCGCGGTGAGTTTTTCCGCTTCTTCGCGGTCGATCGTCTCGGCGGCGCGCTCGACAAGTCCGAGAATATCGCCCTGCCCGAGGATGCGGCCGGCGACGCGCTCGGGGTGGAAATCCTCCAGCGCGTCCTGCTTCTCGCCGACGCCGACCAGCTTGATCGGCGCGCCGGTGATCGCGCGCATCGACAGCGCCGCGCCGCCGCGGGCATCGCCGTCCATCCGGGTCATGACGATGCCGGTGACGCCGACCGCCTCGTTGAACGCCTTGGCCGTGTTGACCGCGTCCTGGCCGGTCATCGCATCGACCACCAGCAGCGTCTCGGCCGGGTTGGTGGCGGCGCGGACCTGCCGCACCTCGTCCATCAGCGCCTCGTCGATCGACAGTCGGCCGGCGGTGTCCAGGATGACGATGTCGAAGCCCTCGCGCCGCCCGGTGTCCATGGCGCGCTGGGCGATCTGCACCGGCGTCTGGCCGGCGACGATCGGCAGGCTGGGGACCTGCGCCTGCTCGGCGAGCTGCGCGAGCTGCAGCTGTGCGGCGGGGCGCTGGGTGTCGAGGCTGGCCAGCAGCACGCGCCGGCGCAGCCGTTCGCGGATGCGCAGCGCAAGCTTGCCCGACGTCGTGGTCTTGCCGGAGCCTTGCAGGCCGACCATCAGGATGGGGATCGGCGCCGGCGCGTTCAGGTTCAGCGGGACGGCGCCCTCGCCGCCGAGCGCCTCGATCATCACGTCGTTGACGATCTTGACCACCTGCTGGCCGGGCGTGACGGAGGACAGCACCTCTGCGCCGACCGCGCGCTCGCGCACCTTGGCGATGAAGTCGCGCACCACGGGAAGTGCCACGTCGGCGTCCAGCAGGGCGAGGCGGACTTCGCGCAGCGCCTCGGTGACATCGGCCTCGGACAGCGCGCCACGGCCGCGCAGCCGGTCGAACACCCCGGTAAGCTTGTCTGACAGCGCTTCGAACACGTGGCGACACTCCGCGAAACGACGAACGCGCCGCTGCGCGAACCTTCGCGGAGCGGCGGAGCCCCCGCGCCGGGCGGGGACCGGGCGGTCAAGGGACCCGGATGCGCCGGGTTATGGGCGGGCGGTGGGTCCAAGTCAAACTACAGCGCACGCCGGAACGTCAGATTGTAGCGGACGGCATCTGTCAGGTCGTGTCGGCCATCCGGCAGCGTATCGACGCCGTGATGGACCAGCCGCGACGGGCCTCCCCAGACCACGACGTCACCATGGACAAGGCGCACGCGCCGGGCCCGGTCCGCGCGTGACAGGCCGCCCCAGAGAAAGACGGCAGGCAGGCCCAGGGACACGGATACGATGGGAGCGCCGAAGTCCCGCTCGTTCTTGTCCTGGTGCAGCGTCAGCCGCGCGCCCGGCTGGTAGCGATTGATCAGGCAGCTATCCGGCGCAAAGCCGTCGAAACCTGCCGCCGAGGCCGCGCGTCGGGCGAGGTCGGCAAACACCGCGGGCATGGCCGGCCACGGCAGGCTGCTCCCGGGATCGATCGCGTCGTAGCGATAGCCGCGCCGGTCCGTGATCCAGCCCGCCGCGCCGCAGTTGGTCATGGCGACCGACATGGTGAAGCCGCCCGGCGTGACCATGTGACGAAAGGGCGCCTCTGCTGCCACCGTCTCGAGAGCGGCAAGCAGCGGCGCCTCGACCGACGTGGCGAAACCGCCGAGCAGCACCGCACCCTCGGACAAGGCGAGACGACGTTGCGGCTCCTCGAACAGGTCGCGCATCATCGCCATTCGAATCCATCTCCTGCAGTGGCCAGCGCGCGGCGATCGGTGGCAATCTGGCCACCATGGACAGAGATCTTATCGGCTATGGCGCCAATCCGCCCGACCCGAAATGGCCGGGCGGGGCGCGGCTCGCACTCAACTTCGTGCTGAACTACGAAGAAGGCTCGGAGCCCTCGGTGCCGGACGGCGATCCGGCCTCGGAATGGGGCCTGACCGAGAACGGCATGCTGAACCCCGGCGTGACGGGGCGCGACCTCGCAGCCGAGGGCATGTTCGCCTATGGCAGCCGCGTCGGGTTCTGGCGCGTCATGCGGCTGTTCGCCGAGCGGGGCCTGCCGCTCACCGTGTTCGGCTGTGCACTGGCGCTGGAGCGGCACCCGCCGGCCGCTGCCGCCATTCGCGCGGCCGGCCACGACATCTGCTGCCATGGCTGGCGCTGGGAAAAGCACTTCGAGCTGACCGAGGCGGAGGAGCGGGATCGCATCCGCCGCGCGGTCGCCTCGCTGCAGCAGACGATGGGCGAGCGGCCGCTCGGCTGGTACTGCCGCTACGGGCCGAGCCTGAACACCAGGGATCTGCTGGTCGAGGAAGGCGGCTTTCTTTATGACTCAGATGCTTATGACGACGAACTGCCATACTGGGTGACAGTTCGGGACAGGCCGCATCTGGTCGTGCCCTACAGCCTGTCGACCAACGATTCGAAGTTCGGCCGCGGCACGTTCGCGACCGGCGACGACTTCTTCACCTACTGCCGGGATGCGTTCGACCTGCTCTACCGGGAGGGCGCCGCGCAGCCGAAGATGCTGTCCATCGGCCTGCATATGCGCATCATCGGACACCCTGCCCGCGCCGCCGGGCTCGAGCGGCTGCTCGACCATGTCCGTCGCTTTTCCGGCGTGTGGGTGACCCGCCGCATCGAGATCGCGCGCCACTGGGCCGCCAACCACCCGCCGGTATGACGGCTGCGCGGACTTCCGGCCCGCCGCCGCGCCGGATCCTCGTGGTCAAGCTCGGCGCCCTGGGCAATGTCGTTCAGTCGTTTGGCCCGTTCGCGGCGATCCGCCGCCACCACGGAACCGCACAGATCACGCTGCTGACCACCGCGCCCTATGCCGACTGGCTGGCGACGGCGCCCTGGTTCGACACGGTCTGGATCGACGAGCGCCCCGAGTGGTGGGACGTCCCCGGCTGGCTCCGGCTGCGGCGGCGACTGGTCGATGGCGGGTTCGATCGGGCCTACGACCTGCAGACCTCCGGGCGTTCAAGCCGCTATTTCCAGCTGCTGCCGCCGGGCAACCGCCCGGACTGGTCGGGCATCGCGCATGGCTGTGCACTCCCCGACCGCGATCCGAACCGCAACCGTCTGCACGACATCGACCGCCAGTTCGGCCAGCTTCGCCAGGCGGGTATTGCCGGGTGCGAACCGGTAGACCTGTCGTGGAGCCATGGCGACATCGGCGCGTTCGGCCTGCCCCGGGCGTTCGCCCTGCTCGCCCCGGGAAGCTCGCCGCACCGGCTGCTCAAGCGCTGGCCGGTTGACCGCTATCGGGAGCTGGCAGCGGACCTGGCGGCACGCGGCGTGACGCCTGTCGTCATCGGGACGGCGCCGGAGCAATCGCTGGCCGCCGCGACACTGGCAGATGTGCGCGGCGGGATCGACCTGACCGGGCGGACCGATTTCCGCCAGCTCACCAGCCTGGCGCGCCCGGCCAGGCTGGCAATCGGCAACGACACCGGCCCGATGCACCTGATCGCCGCCGCCGGCTGCCCGTCCGTCGTGTTGTTCTCGCGGGATTCCGACCCGGCGCTGTGTGCCCCGCGCGGCCCCCGTGTCAGCGTGCTGCGCCGCCCGGACCTCGGCCGGCTGGATGTCGCGACGGTGCTGCATGCTGCGTCCGAGGCGGCGCCGCTGCTCGATGCCGCGCCGGTCGCCGGCTGATGGCGGATCGGCCGGTTCTGCCGGAACACACAACCGCGCCGGTTCGACTTGTCGCCGAGGACGGCGTTCCGCTGCCGCAGCGCTACTGGGCGATTCTGGCGATCGCCCTCGGCCTCACGCTTGCCGTGCTCGACGGCGCGATCGCCAATGTCGCGCTGCCGACCATCGCGCGCGACCTCGACGCCAGCCCCGCCGCGTCGATCTGGGTGGTGAACGCCTACCAGCTTGCGGTGACGATCTCGCTGCTGCCGCTGGCCTCGCTGGGCGACATCTATGGCTATCGCCGCGTCTATCGCTACGGGCTGGTGGTGTTCACCGTCGCCTCGCTGGGCTGCGCGCTGTCGGACTCGCTGTTCACGCTGACCATCGCCCGCGTCGTCCAGGGCTTCGGCGCGGCCGGCATCATGAGCGTCAACGGCGCGCTGGTGCGCTTCATCTATCCGCGCCGCTGGCTCGGCCGAGGCGTCGGGCTGAACGCCACCATCGGCTCGATCGCCTCGGCGGTGGGGCCGACGGTTGCGGCCGGGATCCTGTCCATCGGTCCGTGGCCCTGGCTGTTCGCGGTCAACGTGCCGATCGGTGCGGCGGCGATCGCGATCGCCTGGCGCTTCCTGCCGCACACGCCGAGTTCCGGAGCGCGCTTCGATGCGGCGAGCGCGATCTGGAGCGCACTGACCTTCGGGCTGCTGATCACCGCCATCGACAGCTGGGGCCACGGCGAAAGCGGCAGCCTGGCGGGCGCCGAGTTCGCCTTCGCGATCATCTTCGGCTTCGTCCTGGTGACGCGGCAACTGTCGCAGACCTCGCCGATGCTGCCGGTGGACCTGCTGCGCATCCCGCTGTTCGCGTTGTCGGTCGCCACGTCGATCTGCTCGTTCGTCGGGCAGAGCATGGCGCTGGTGGCGCTGCCGTTCCTGTTCGAGAACACGCTCGGCCGCAGCCAGGTGGAGACGGGGCTGCTGCTGACGCCCTGGCCGCTGGCGGTGGCGGTCGTCGCGCCGTTCACCGGGCGGTTGGCGGATCGCTACCCGGCGGGGATGCTCGGCGGCTGCGGGCTGGGGGTGATGGCGTTCGGACTGGCGTCGCTGAGCCTGTTGCCGGCGCAGCCGGACACGTTCGACATCGTGTGGCGCATGCTGATCTGCGGTATCGGGTTTGGGTTCTTCAATACGCCGAACAATCGCGCGATCATAACGTCCGCGCCGCCGACGCGCGCGGGTGCGGCGAGCGGCATGCAGGCGACGTCGCGGTTGTTGGGGCAGAGCGTGGGGGCCGCGCTGGTCGCGCTGATCTTCGGGCTGTCGCCGCGCGATGGCGCCACGATCGCGCTGGTGGTCGCGGCGTGCGCGGCGGCGGGGGCGGCGGTGGTCAGTTTTCTGCGGATGGTGGAGCGGGGGCGGCGGGCGTGAAACGCTGCTGCGGCGCCCGACAAGCCGAGATCTCAGGTACACCTATTCTGAAGACGAGTTGGCGTAATGCGGTTCCGCCATGCCAGCGCGAGCGAACGCCGCCGCTTAACGGGCAATTAGACATTATCATGCAATGATCTGGAGCAAATCAGCTCGCAGGACAATGCCTGATGCGACGTCCGATTTGGACCGTACCGACGGTGTGGCAGCGCCCTCGCGTCGCGCAGCACGTATGGCTGGCGCGCGTGCGCCGCCTCGTCGTAATCGCATGCCTGTCGGCGCTCGCTTTTGGTGCCATCGGCGCGGCCGGCGCAGCGGGATTCGACCAGTTCATCGGGTTCGGCGACAGCACCATGGACAGCGGATATTTCCGCTACGGTTCGACGGGCGGCCTCTTCACGCTCGGCGCCGGATCGGCGCAGGCGGTCGACGCAGGAATCGCCTCGGCGGTCGCGGCCGGCGCGAGCGGTGCCTTCGTGGGGCCCGGCGTGGTGAGCACGCGATTGCTGGCTGCGCGTTTCGGACAGACCGCATTGCCGGTCACCATTCCGGGCGGCGGAACCAATTACGCCAACGGCTCTGCGCAAGCGGTCTCCACCACACAGGCCGATGGCTATCGCAATGGCTTCTTCAACAACGTGCCGGCCGTTGCCCAGATCGCCAACTATCTCGCCGCCGGCCACAACAGTGCCAATCCCAACGCGCTCTACATGATCAGCGCCGGTGCCAACGACCTGTTCTGGATGCAGAGCCAACAGGCGAGCCTGACGCCGCAGCAGCTCTTGGAAACCTACATGCGGCCGTGGGCCGCGACCTGGCCGGCAGCGTTGCGACCTTGCAGGCCGACGGCGCGCGCAGCATCGTGGTGCTCAATCTCAACGAATATGCCAGGCTGGTCGGAGCGAACGGACAGCTCACCGACGCCAATCGTGTCGGTTTCGAAGAGTCCCTGACATACGGCGCGGCGATCTGGTCCTCGCTGGCGGCAGCGGGCGTGAACTTCGTGCCGGCCGACATCAGCAGCCTGTTCACCTACGTATCGCGGAACCCGACGCGGTTCGGATTTGCCGCCGCCACCGTGCTGTCGACCAGCCCGGCGTGCGGCAGCACGAGCAGCCTTCTGTGCAGTCCCGGCCTGCTGGTCACGCCGAACGCCGAGCAGACCTATCTATGGGCAGACGACGCGCACCTGACCACGGCGTCGCAGACCATCGAGTCCGACTACATCTACAGCCTGCTGACGGCGCCGAGCCAGATCTCCCTGCTGGCGGAAAGCGCGGTGCAGGTCGGCCTGGCGCGTGCCACCACCATCCAGCAGCAGATCGATCTGTCCTGGCAACATCGCGGGCCGAACGGCATCAACGTCTGGCTCAGTGCCGGGGCCAGCAGCCTCACCATCAAGAACGCGCCCGACTTTCCCAATGTCTCGGGCCCGCCGTTCGGCGGCACGGTGGGCGCCGATTACCAGTTGCCCGGCGGGGTGATCGTGGGTGCGGCGCTCACGGCGGGCGGCCTGTCGCAGCGTTTCTCCACGGGAGGCAACTACACGCAGGCCGATGAGGCGATCAGCCTCTATGCCGCCTACCGGTCCGGGCCGGTGTGGGGCAACGCGTCGCCGGCTATGGCATGCTGCAGGACCACATCGCGCGACAGGTGCCGCTCGGCATCTTCACCGACCAGAACAGCGCCGACACCGACGGACACGGGCTGGCACTGGCGCTGCGCGGCGGCGGCGATTTCACGTTCGGCCAGGTCACCACCGGCCCGGTGGCGGGGGTGGTGCTGCAGCAGGTGCGCCTGAACGGCTTCACCGAGACCGGCACCAGCGGCGTCACGGCGCTGTCGTTCGGCGACCAGACGCGCAATTCGCTGGTCAGCCAGCTTGGCTGGCGCGGCGCGGTGGACCTGGGCGACTGGCAGCCGTTCGCGGAGGTGGACTGGAACCACGAATGGGGCGGCAGGAACCGCACGGTGACCGCCTCGCTCACCTCGATTGCCGCGCCGTCATTCACCGCGGCGGCCGCGCCCGTCGCGTCCGATTGGGCCACCGCGACTGCTCGGCGTTTCCTACCGGCTGACCCCACAGGTGATCCTGCGCGGCGCGGTCTCGGCGATGTTCGCCAATCCGCAGGTGATCAGCTACGGCGGCGAATTGGGGGTGAACGTCGGGTTTTGAGGCTGGCAGGGGAGGTCAGGTCGGGTTCGCCCGATCGCGCAATCCGCGATAGGATGGCGTGCATCGGCGGCGTCAACTGCCGCAACCACGGAGCGAACCAATGCCGTTCGACGAAACCTCCCGCCGCCCGGGCCGCAGACCGTCGCGCAACGTGCTGGGCGGTCCGCTCGACACCTGCTCGATCAGGCCGATGACCGGCTTCTTCCGCAACGGCTGCTGCGACACCGGCCCCGAAGACTACGGCAGCCACACGGTCTGTGTCGTGATGACGGCCGAATTCCTGGCGTTCAGCAAGGCGAGCGGCAACGATCTTTCGACCCCGCGGCCGGAATTCGGCTTTGCCGGTTTGCAGCCGGGCGACCGCTGGTGCCTGTGCGCGCCGCGCTGGCAGGAGGCACTGGACGCCGGCGCCGCACCGCGCATCGTGCTGCGCGCCACCGAGGAGGGGGCGCTGGAACACTGCGCGCTGGCCGACCTCAAAAAGTACGCCGTCGATCTGGCGTGAGGCGTGGCCAGCGATCTCCCCGCCGAATTCGCGCTGATCGCACGGCATTTCCGGCCGCTTGCCGGACCGGGGGCGCTCGACCTGCGGGATGACGCGGCGGTGCTGGCGCCGCCGCCGGGGCGTGATCTGGTGCTGACGGCCGATGCCATGGTGGCGGGCGTGCATTTCCTGCCCGACGATCCCCCCGATCTGGTCGGCCGCAAGCTGCTGCGCGTGAACCTGTCGGACCTTGCGGCCAAGGGGGCGACGCCGCTCGGCTACCTGATGACCGTCTCGACGCCGCGGAACACGCCGGATGCCTGGTTCGCCGGCTTCGCCGCCGGGCTTGCACAGGATCAGCTTGAATACGGCGTGTCCCTGCTGGGCGGCGACACGACCTCGACACCGGGGCCGATCTCGCTGTCGCTGACCATCGTGGGCCATGTCGCGCCCGGCCAGGCGGTGCATCGCGCCGGGGCCCGGCCGGGTGACGGCATCTGGGTCACCGGGACGATCGGCGACGGAGCGCTCGGGCTCGCCGTGGCGCGCGGCAGGCTCCAGGATCCCAGCGGATACCTGCTGTCGCGCTACCGGCTGCCGCAGCCGCGCGTCGGTCTGTCGCTCGCCGGCATCGCCTCGGCTGGCATGGACGTGTCGGACGGTCTGGTGCAGGACCTCGGTCATCTCTGCCGCGCCGGCGGTCATATGGCCGAGATCGACGCCGCGCTCGTTCCGCTGTCACCGCCGGCACGCCAGGCAGGGCCGGCGTGGCTCGTCACCTGCCTGACCGGTGGGGACGACTACGAGTTGCTGCTGGCGGTCCCCCCGGCGCACGAGGCGGCGCTGCAGCCGTGCGGCGCAGTCCGCCGGAATTTCAGTCACGCGTATCGGCGCCTTCCGTTCCGGACCACCCCAGGTCATCGTGAGCGGTCCGGACGGGAAACCGATGGCACTTCCAACCGGCGGCTGGAGCCATTTTTGATGCGCTATCCGTAGCAGAGTGCGCCGTCGGCAGCGATCCACGACACCCTTGACCCCCGCCCCCAACCCGTCCGATCACTCCCCGCCATGTCCCTTCTCGTCATCTCCGGCGCCGCCATCCGCCTCGGCGGGCGCCCCATCCTCGACGGCGCCGACCTCACGGTCGATCCCGGCCGCCGCATCGGCCTGGTCGGGCGCAACGGCGCCGGCAAGTCCACCCTGCTGCGCGCGATCATGCGCGAACTCCCGCTGGACGGCGGCGACATCCGCCTCGCTTCGCGCGCGCGCATCGCGACCGTGGCGCAGGAAGCGCCCTCCGGCGACGCCTCGCTGCTCGATACCGTGCTGCAAGGCGACCCCGAACGTCTTGCGCTGCTGGCCGAGGCGGATACCGCCGAACCGCACCGCCTGGCCGAGGTCCACGAACGCCTGCGCGCGATCGGCGCCGATGCGGCCCCGGCCCGCGCCGCCGCCATCCTCGCCGGCCTGGGCTTCGACGAAGCCGCGCAGGCGCGCCCGGTG
Source organism: uncultured Alphaproteobacteria bacterium (assembly GCA_963739725.1). Classification (GTDB taxonomy): domain Bacteria; phylum Pseudomonadota; class Alphaproteobacteria; order Acetobacterales; family Acetobacteraceae; genus JAMXLO01. Next base: position 48,572 of record CAVUBS010000027.1, read on the forward strand.
GAGGAATTCTCCGGCGGCTGGCGCATGCGCGTGGCGCTGGCGACCGCGCTGTTCGCCAACCCCGACCTGCTGCTGCTCGACGAACCGACCAACCACCTCGACCTGGAGGCGGCGCTCTGGCTGGAGGCGCTGGCTCGCCCGCTTCCCCGGCGCCGCGCTGCTGGTCTCGCACGACCGCGGCCTGCTGGACCGCGCGGTGGAGGCGATCGCGTTCCTCGACCGGGGGAAGATCTCGCTCACCCCGGGCGGCTTCGACGAATTCGTCCGCATCCGCACCGAGCGCGCCATGCAGCAGGCCAGCGCCGTCAAGCGCATCGCCGCCGAACGCGCGCATATCCAGTCGTTCATCGACCGCTTCCGCTACAAGGCGAGCAAGGCGCGCCAGGCGCAGTCGCGCATCAAGGCGCTCGCCCGGCTGCCGCAGATCGACAACGTGATCGAGGACGCGCCCACCCGCTTCGATTTTCCCGAGCCCGCGCGCATCGCGCCGCCGATCCTGACGCTGGAGCGCGTCGCCGTCGGCTACGACGACACGCCCGTGCTGCGCCACGTCTCGCTGTCGATCGACATGGACGACCGCATCGCGCTGCTCGGCGCCAACGGCAACGGCAAGTCCACGCTGGCGAAGCTGCTGGCCGGGCGGCTGGCGCTGCTGTCCGGCGAGATGCGGCGCGGACCGAAGCTGCGGGTCGGCTATTTCGCGCAGCACCAGACCGACGAACTGGTCGCCGACGAAACCCCGGTCGCGCACATGACGCGGGCATTGCCGCGGCGCGAACCCGCCGCAGGTGCGGGCGCAGCTTGCCCGCTTCGGTCTGGACGCCAATCGCGCGGAGACCCCGGTTGCGAACCTGTCGGGCGGCGAGAAGGCGCGCCTGCTGCTGGCGCTGGCCACGCGCGACGCGCCGCAACTGCTGATCCTCGACGAGCCGACCAACCACCTCGACATCGACGCGCGCGAGGCGCTGGTGAAGGCGCTGGCCGACTTCCAGGGCGCGGTGCTGCTGATCACCCACGACCCGCATCTGGTGGAACTGATCGCCGAGCGGCTGTGGCTGGTGGCGGACGGCACGGTGCGGCCGTTCGACGGGGACCTGGATGACTATCGCGCCCTGCTGGCCGAACGCGCGCGTCCGGCGGCGAAGCAGGACGTGGCGACGCGTCGCAATGAACGCCGCGAACGCGCCGACGCCCGCGCCGCACTGGCTCCGTTGCGCAGGCAGGCGCGCGATGCCGAGGCGCGGCTGCGGCGACTGGCCGCCGAGCGCGCCGCCATCGAGGCGAAGCTGGCCGATCCCGAGTTGTATGCGTCCGGACATACGCCGGAGATCGCGGCGGCCAATGCCAAGCTGGCCGCCATCGCCCGCCTGGCCGCCGCCGCCGAGGCCGAGTGGCTGGCGGCCGAGGAGGCGCTCGAAGCGGCGTCCTGAGTCGCCCTCAGGAACCGACGCCGAATAGCTGCTTCAAGTGCCGCGCTGTCGATGCCCACCGAGCGTCATGGCGGAGCGCACCGAGGCATCCACGTCTGCTGATCGCAGCAAGCGACCGGCGTGCATGCCGCGCTGCGAAGCGGCAATTCGACGTGTCCGTGAGCGGATCGCCACGTTACCAGCCGGTTCGGTTGTCCAGGCTCAGGCCCTAGCTGGCGTGGATCATCATGTAGTTCGACCCTGCCAGCCCCGGCAGATCGGCGGTATGCCCGAAACTGATGCTCAATCGACCGTCGTTCAGATCATTGGTCGTGAAGCCCGCCAATGTCAGCGATGCAATCGGCTTGCCCGCCGCTGTGGCATGCAAGGTCAGGCCAGCGAAACCGACCGCGCCCTGATTGTCCACCCAGGAGAATGCGAAGTCCTGTGGCGTCACGCCCCACACGGTCGCTGCATCGCCGGTATGGAAACCAACCACCGTACTCCAGATGTCAGCGACAGCTCCGCGATCGTCGACGAAGAAGGTGTCCGTTCCACTTCCGCCGGTGAGGAAGTTGCTGCCGGTCGAGCCATCGAGCACGTTGGTCCCGCTCAGCACCCTGAGTGCATCCTCGCCGCTGCCGCTGTGGACGAACACATTGGGGATGTTGGCAGTTATGTTGATATTGTCCTGCGTCGGCATGACGCATTCACGTTGCAGCGCAGGTACCGGCCCGAGGTAAGCGTCGCCGGCGACGACGCTGGATGCACCGGTGGTCATATCGGTAATGTTGAAGTTCGGCATGACGCCATCCCTAGTGGTCGCCATCGCCGCCGTCACCGCCACCGGTGCCGTTCTTGCCGGGCCCGCCGTCACCTGAAGCACTGTTTCCAGTGTTGTTGTCGGCACCGGGGCCGCGGCTGCTGCTGCCACCGGACTGCTGCTGCCACCGGGACCGCTGCTGCCGCCTCGATTGCCGCCACTGTGATCGCTGCCGGAGCCACCAGGACTACCGCTGGCGCCTGGGCTACCAGGATTGCTGTCGTCAGGAATGGCAATGTCGCCAATGGTCGGAGGGCTCGCGACTGCCCCGTCTGGCAAGGCCGGCGGGCCGCCAGGCGAATGTTTCGTTGACACAGTATTGTCACTCCCCAAAGCTTTTTATTTCGAATAAGGAACATAATTCTGTGCAAGAGCGATGGTCAACAGAAATTTTGACAATACGCATTTTTAGGCAGAGATATTTTGAACGATATGTGGAATAAAACTAAAAAATCGGTCTGTGCCACTGTTCGCTGGCGTCAGATCAAAACCGGGACAACGGTGCTCGCCCGAGCCGCTCGGCTGCTGCGGCGGCGCGACCGGCCCTGTCAGGTCGTCGCGATGCGTCCGGGTGACGCGCCTGATAACGCCGCCGGCGTCCCGGCTTACGCCTTCTTCTCCCAGCCCCGCGGACCCTGCTGCCAATAGGTGAGCGTGTGGCCGGCCGCCTTCGCCGCCGTCCAGCGCGCGCGTGCGGCTGCCACCGCCGCATCGTTCGTGCCGTCGAACAGATCGAACACGCGGTCGAATGCGCCGATGCGCGTGGTTTCCGCGCCATCGATCAGGAACAGGTAGCGCGCGCCGTTCGCCGATGCGTCTTCGGCGGTCAGCCAGATCGGCTGCAGATCCGCGTCGCCATCGGCCACTGTGCCGTGCGGCAGCCAGTCGGGATCGGCGCATTGCCACAACGCAGCATCCAGCGCGGCGACGCGTGCCTCACTGCCGCACAGCACGAGCGCCCGCTGACCCGCGGCCAAGGTGCGGCCGAGAAGCTGTGGCAGCGCCTGGTCCGGCCCCGTCCGCGTCAGATGATAGAAGCCGATGTCGCTCAAGCCTCGTAATGCTCCGACACCAGCCGATCCAGCAGCCGCACGCCGTACGCCGTGGCGCCCTTCGGCACGCAGGGCGCGTCCCGCGTGCTCCAGGCGACGCCGGCGATATCGAGATGCGCCCAGGGCTTGCCGTTGACGAAGCGCTGGATGAACTGCGCCGCGCTGATCGATCCCGCCGGCCGGCCGCCGATGTTCTTCATGTCGGCGATGTCGGACTTGATCAGCTGGTCGTAGGACTCATCCAGCGGGAAGCGCCACAGCCTTCTCGGCGGTCGCCTGCCCCGCCGCAGACAGCTTCTGCGCCAACCCATCGTCGTTGCTGAACATCCCGCCATATTCATGGCCGAGCGCCACGATCATCGCACCGGTCAGGGTCGCGAGATCGACCATGAAGCGCGGGTCGAACTTCTCCTGGCAGTACCAAAGCACATCGGCCAGCACCAACCGGCCCTCGGCGTCGGTGTTGATCACCTCGATCGTCTGGCCGGAGTAGCTCTTCACCACGTCGCCCGGCCGCTGCGCGTTGCCGGAGGGCATGTTCTCCACCAGCCCGACCAGGCCCACCGCATCGACCTTGGCCTTGCGTCCGGCGAGTGCCGCCATCAGGCCGACCACCGTGCCGGCGCCGGCCATGTCCCATTTCATGTCTTCCATGCCGCCGGCCGGCTTGATGCTGATGCCGCCGGTGTCGAACGTGACTCCCTTGCCGATGAACGCGACCGGCTTGCCCTTGCCCTTGCGGCCGTTGCCGGAGGCGCCGTGCCACTGCATCACCACCATGCGCGGCTCATTCACGCTGCCCTGTGCCACGCCGAGCAATGCACCGAAACCCAGCTTGGCCATCTCCTTCGGGCCGAGCACGTCCACCTTCAGCCCGAGATCGGTCAGCTTCCTGCAGCGGTCGGCCATCTCGGCCGGGTTCAGCACGTTGGGCGGTTCGCTGACCAGGTCGCGCGAGAGGAACACGCCTTTCGCGACGCCCTCCAGCGGCTCCCACGCCGACTTCGCGCGCGCCGGGTCGCCGGTGAACAGCGTGAGCTTGGCGAATTTCGGCTTCTCGTCCGGCTTCTCCTTGGTGCGGTATTTGTCGAACCGATACGTCCGCAGCGCCGCGCCGAGCGCCACCTCGGCGGCCTGCGCCGGCTGCAGCGCACCGGTGGCAACGCACGCGGCCGTCTCGCGTGCGAGCGAGGCAGCGGCGTGGCCTCCGGCTTCGTTCAGCATCTGCTGGGTCAGTTCGGCCGGCTTGCCGAGGCCCACCCCGACCACGCGGGTAAGTCCCGCGCCGGGTGCCAGGATGACGCAGGTCTTGCCCTTCGCGCCCTTGAACTCGGACGCCTTGAACGCCCGGGCGATCGCACCGCCGGTCGCTTCATCGGCCTGCTGCCACAGGCCGGACGGATTCTCGCCTTCGCTCACCAGCAGCACGAGCGCGCCGGACTTCGGCAAGGCAGGCTTGGCGAAGGTGATGTCGAGCATGATGCGGAACTCCCCTGGCGACGACGCCGGCGTAACGGCGGCGGCGAACTGTAGCAGCGCCTCCGGCCTTTGCCACGCCCGTCGCGCGCGGCTATCCCCGGGCGGTCATGACCGAACTGTTGCAGGCCGACCCGATCGGCATCGCACGCGCGGCTGCACTGCTGCGCGCGGGCGAGCTGGTGGCGTTCGGGACCGAAACGGTCTACGGGCTTGGCGCGGACGCGACCAACGATCGCGCGGTCGCCGGCATCTTCGCCGCCAAGGAGCGGCCGCGGTTCAATCCGCTGATCTGTCACTATGCCGACGCGGACGCGGCGTTCGCCGACGTGGTGGCGAACGCGCAGGCACGCCGCCTGGCTGCGGCGTTCTGGCCCGGCCCGCTGAGCCTGGTGCTGCCGCGCCGGCACGGCTGTGGCGTGAGCCTGCTGGCCAGTGCGGGGCTCGATACGCTGGCGGTGCGCGTTCCGGCACATGATGCGGCATTGGCGCTGCTGCGGGAGACCGGCCGGCCGGTCGCCGCGCCATCGGCCAACCGCTCCGGCCAGGTGAGCCCGACCACGGCGCGCCATGTGCTGGACGGGTTGTCCGGACGCATCGCGGCGGTGCTCGACAGCGGGCCCTGCCCGGTCGGTGTGGAATCGACGGTGCTCGATCTTTCCGACGCCGAGCCCGTGCTGCTGCGGCCGGGCGGCGCGACGATCGAGGCGATCGAGGCGGTCATCGGCCGTGTGCGCCTCGGCGATCACGCAGCGCTGCCAGGCGCGCTGCGATCGCCGGGCCTGCTCGCGTCGCACTATGCGCCGAACCTGCCGGTGCGGCTCGATGCGGTGGATGTGCAACGCAACGAGGCACTGCTGGCCTTCGGTCCGCCGCTGTCAGGTGCCGGCGCGGTCTTCGGTTTGAGTGACGCAGCCGATCTGACCGAGGCTGCGGCACGCCTTTTCGCCGGCCTGCGGACGCTGGACGAAGACGCCGCCTCGCTCGGGCTGGAGCGGATCGCGGTGATGCCGGTGCCGGAGCAAGGGATCGGGCGCGCGATCAATGACCGGCTGCGCCGCGTGCGGCGCGCACCGCGGATATGACGCGCGGCCGCGCCGCGTCGGTGACGCATTGCACGCTGCCCACCGCCATCGGATGATCGGTGGCAACGATGGGGGGAAGCCATGCGACTGAACGGCAAGGTGGCGATCATCACCGGCGGCGCCCACGGCATGGGCGAGGCGGAGGCTCGGCTGTTCGCCCAGGAAGGTGCGAAGGTCGTCATCGCCGATGTGCTGGTGACGGCGGGCGAGATCGGTGGCGGCCGACATTTCCGCCGGCCAGCGGCAGGCGCGGTTCGTGCGCACCGACGTGACGTCGGAGGCCGACTGGAAGACGCTGATCGCCGAGGCGGTTGCCGCCTATGGCCGGCTCGACATCCTGGTCAACAACGCCGGCATCAGCGGCAGTTCGGTCGGCGACCCGGACGGCCTGGAGGGCTGGCAGAAGCTGCTCGCGGTGAACGCCACCAGCGTGTTCCTCGGCACCAAGCTCGCGGCAGCCGAGATGGCGAAGACCGGCGGCGGCTCCATCGTCAATATTTCCTCCATCATGGGCATCGTCGCCAGCGAGGAGAGCCATCCCGGCTATCCCGCCTCGAAGGCCGCGGTTCGCAACTACACCAAGGCCGCCGCCTGCCGGTACGGACCGCAGGGCGTGCGGGTGAACTCGGTGCATCCGGGCTACATGCCGCCGATGCTGAACGCGACGAACGCCGCCGGGCGCGCGGCGAAGATCGCGCAGACGCCGCTGCGCCGGCTCGGCGAGCCGATCGAGGTGGCGTATGGCGTGCTGTTCCTGGCGTCCGACGAGGCGAGCTTCGTCACCGGCACCGAGCTGGTGATCGATGGCGGCTTCATCGCGCATTAGCAAGGGAGACCGCAGATGATCCAGCCGCCAACCCGGCAGATCCCCGGCGTGTATCATCGCCGGATCGGCGACATCGTCGTGACCGCGCTGTCCGACGGCTATCTGGATGGCACCGTGGACGTGCTGCAGAACATCGCGCCGGATGAGGCGATGCGGATGCTGACCGAGACGTTCCGCCCCGGCCGGCGGACGTCGGTGAACTGCTATGCCATCCACTCGGCCGGTCGGCTGGCGCTGATCGAGACCGGCTCGGGCGATTACCTGCTGCCGACCGCCGGCAAGCTTCAGGCGAACCTGGCCGCGGCGGGCATCGATCCGGCCGACGTCGAGAAGGTGATCCTGACGCACATGCACCCCGATCACTCGGCTGGGCTGACGGACCCGAAGACCGGGACGAAAATGTTCCCGAACGCCGAACTGGTGGTGCACGAGAACGAGCCGCGCCACTGGAACGACGATGCGGCCATGGCGAAGGCGAACGAGCGGGCGAGGAAACTGTATTTCCAGTGCGCGCGCGAGCAGATGGCGCCGTATCACAACGTGATGCACACGTTCTCCGGGAGTGTGGAAGTGTTTCCCGGCGTCACGTCGGTGCCGCTGCACGGGCACACGCCGGGGCATAGCGGTTACATGATCGCGTCGGGAAACGACTCGCTGCTGATCTGGGGCGATATCGTGCACGTGCCGGACATCCAGGTGCCGCGCGCCGGAGGTGACGATCGAGTTCGACACCGATCCGCATGCCGCCGCGGCGACGCGCCGGCGCGTGTTCGACATGGTGGCGACCGACCGGCTGCTGATCGCCGGGATGCACGTGCACTATCCGGGCTTCGCGCATGTGGTGAAGCAGGGCGACGGATACCTCATGCTGCCGGAGTTCTGGGACCAGGCGTTCGGGGGTTAGCGCGGTCGCTGCGTTCGCATCGTCATGGTCGGGCTTGTCCCCATGCACGTCAGGATAATGGTGCGGCTGGAGAAAAGTGCTTCCCCTCCCCGTGCGGGAGGGGGTTGGGGGAGGGGGAACGCGGCGCGAAGTCGCGCTCGGAATTTATCCGATCGCAGTGTCTTGCGATTGTGCGACCCCTCCCCCCAACCCCCTCCCGCAAGGGGAGGGGGAGAATTACGCTCCGGCCTGCGCTTATCCTGACGCCTATGTCCTGGTGACGAAGTGCGGACCTGCCTCACGCGACGCGTGATTCCAGCCTTGTCCGCACTGCCCCGGACGGAGCGCTCTGGATCCGTCACGTACGCCATCCCGCCGTTGCCGGCACGGATCTCCAGCATCGTCGGACCATCCAGCATCGGCTGCGGCAGCTTGAGCACCGCACTGCCGCAGGTCCACCGGCGCAGCGCCGTGCCGTCGCGCTCCACCGCCTGCCAGCCCTGCAGCAGGTCCGGATGATCGACCGGGATTTCCCGCAGTTCGCTCGCGCCGCGCAGCACGATGCGCTCCACGTTCACGCCGAGGCAGCGACGATCGTCCAGCCACGGCCACGCATCCGCCGGCGCGCCGGCACGCGAGACCAGGCGCACCTCGGTCGCACCCTTTGGCAGGGCGAAGATGTAGAGTCCGTTCTCGCCATAGAGCGGCCGCACGGTCCGGCCCTTGGCGGCGATGTGCAGGTCCGGGTCGGTGGTCGTGTGGCGATCGGGCGCCGGCTGACCCAGCGCCGCGGCACGCTCGGCCAGGCGCTGCCACACCGGCCGCACGCTGGCCTCGTCCGACACGAACGGCGCGCACGAGCCCGCCGCACGGGCCGGGTAGTCCGTCTCGTCGGTCAGGTCGGGATGCAGCACCAGCGGCTCGCCTGAGTTGGCGAAGAAGCCGCGGTTGCCGGTGTTGAGGTAGCTCTCCGCCGGCAGGCCCTCGGCCAGCAGGATCGCATGCGAGTCCAGTTCGACGTGGAAATACTCCACCGAGGCCCCGCCCTTCTCCTGGCGGATCGTCGTGCCGTTGACCAACTGGCGGGCGCAGATCAGCTTGCCGTCGACGAACACCGCGTGATCCGGCGACACCAGCAGATCGCGGTGCGGCATGTTCTCAGCGAACGCACCGCGCCGGATGCGGATCGGCGCCACCGTCTCCGGATGCGGATGCGCGGCGAGATCGATCCGCCGATGGCCGATCCACTTGACCGGCTGCGCGATCAGTTCCCCACCCGACAGCGTGAGCACGATGTCGCCCTGCAGCAGGGTCTCGACCAGCCGCTCGCCGGTCGCGGTCAGGATGTGCGTGCCGGCCGCGTAGCAAACCAGAGCTGAGGAAGATATCGGTGCCGACGCCGTCCGCCTTCGTGTTGACGAACCAGGTCCCCGGCGCGTGCGTGATGCCGGTGAGTGTCAGGACGGAACCGTCCGACAGAGTGACAACGGCAGAATTGCCAGTATGGACGTTGCTGCCGGAGATCGTGACGCTGTGGTTCGTGTAGTCGATGAAATTCGTCGGGGTGGCTGTCGCGCCGACGTCAAGACCGATGATGTTTTCGCTGAAGCCGCCGCTATGGTTGTAGGCGAGGTCACCGGCCGCACCGAGGAAGGTGAACGTATTGCCCACGCCCACTGCCCCGTCCAGTTCCATGACCGACGAGACGGTGGCGGCAATCTGATAGGCCAGGCCCGTGGCCGCGCCGATGGCTGCGCCCAGGATCAGCGTGCCGCCCGATGCCTCGACGAGATTGCCGATGCCAGTGCCGCCTTTGGTGATCGAGGTGGCTGCCGAGATCGTGCCGAAGCCGATCAGGGTGCCGACATTCGCACCGTCGCCGATCACGATGCCGGAGCTGTCGGTCAGCGCGCCGCCCGACATCGCGATCTTGCCGAGCCTGACGTTTTGCCTCCCGGTCAGCGTCAGCGTGCCCGAACCACCGATTTCCAGTGTCTGGTTGGCATTGTTGATGGTCAGCGCCGCGGCCGTTCCGCCGCTATCGAACTTCAGGACGGAGGCCGATGTCGTGCCGATCGCCGCAACCAGCCCGGCACCGAACGTCCCGGTCACCTCGAGCGTGCCGCCCGAAGCGGTGATGGTGTTGGCACCGCCAGCGCCGACGCGCGTCAGGTTCGCGGCGACCGTGCCGAAACCGCTCAGCCTGCCGCTACCGGCGGCGTTGCCGAATGAAATGCCGTTGCCATCGGTGAGCGTGCCGCCATCCAGGGTGATCTGACCGCCGGTGACATTCTCGGCTGCGCCGATCGTCAGCGCGCCGAACCCGCCAATTTCCAGTGTCTGGTTGGCGTTGTTGATCGTGATCGCGCCGGCCGATGTCGCGGTGCCGTCAAGTTTGAGGACCGAAGCCAGGTTCGTCGCGATCGTCAGCGTCGGCCCGCTGCTGATGGTGTTGGCGATGTCGAGTGTGCCGGCTGCGGTGATCGTCCCGGCGCCGGTGATCGTGCCGCCGCTGACAGTGCCCTTGCCGATGAGCCTGCCCAGGTTGCTGGTGCCGCTGAAGTCGATGCCGCCGGTGGCGACCAGGCTTCCGCCGGACATGGCGATCCTGCCGCCGTCGGCGCTGCCCGCCGAATGAATGGTGGTGAGGCCGCTGACCGTCGTGGTGCCGCCCGACAGAGTGAGCGTCGCGACGGCTCCGGCATCGACGCCGACGCTCAACGTTCCCGCGTTGAATGCGCCGCCGGCGATCGTGTCGGTGCCACCGGTGAAGCTCGCAAGCCCGGTGACGCTCAGCAGGCCGTTGCTCTCGGTGAAGGTGCCGCCGGTCGCGGAGAATGTGCCGGTCGACAGGGCGGCGGAGGCGTTCGTGATGCTGATCGTGCCGAGACTGAGAATGGTCGCACCGCTGACGTTCAGCGTCGTGGCGGCCGTGTTGAACGCGAGTGTCGCGTTCGCGGCGCCGACGGTCAGCGCGGCAATCGTCGCCGTGGTATCTTCCGATACGGTGTAGGCGCCCTCAAGTGCCTGGTCGATGAATGCGCTGTCCGTGACGCCAGGAGCACCGCCCACCCAATGGGCGGTGGCGCTCCACGGCCCCGAGCCAGCTCTGCCCAAAACAGTCCATGTGCGGATCGCCATGAATGGGTTCCTTCACCGGCGCCGGTTTGCCGGGAGAACCCCGCCGACATCGTTACGTTCGATCGTATGCGATCATTGGATAACCAAGCGTGAACATCTGACGCTCGGTAGCGTAACGTTGCCGGATCGCTGCGCGCCTAGCTGGGCATTGCGACGGGCTCACGCAGCAGGATCTCGTGCCGACGAATGCCGTCGAGCGCATTGGTCCGCACGATGACGCGTTCGCTGAATCCCGTGCGCCGCGGCCCTCGGACGATCACGCTCACGGTCGCCACCTGACTGCCTTCGTCTGCGTTCCGCCGAGGAGCGGCACGGGCCTTTGACCCAAGCGCCGCCGCAACGACGGGATCGGTGGTCGATCCATCGGGGTCGGCCTCGGAATACAGCGTCAGATGCGGCCTCAGCCGGGCGAGCAGTTCCGGGGTCATGCCCAGCACGGCACCCAGTTCGTCGAGGCTTTCGAATGATGCGCCCGGCGGGGCATAGTCGCGCCCGGCGGCGGCATACTGCGGCGCCTTCGCGCCCAGCGGCAGCGGCTGCTCGCCCTGCGTGCGCCAGTCGGCGATCGCGGCCGCCAGCCGCGCCGCGGTCGACGAGCTGACGGCAAGCTCCATCATCACGGCCTGCAGCAGTTCGACCGGCGCGAAGTTGGGATTCACCTTGCTGTTCTCGTTCTCGATCCGCACCTCGATGCGGTTCTGGCCGGACCGGATCAGATGCGCCGTGCCGTCCGGGCGCCAGCGCCGCGCCGATGGATCGAGCAGCGCGTAGATGGCCTGCTGCACGGCACCATCGGCTGCTGCCTCCGCCGCTGCGCCGTCCACGAGGTTGCGGGCGCGCTGCGTATCCTGGCGGCTGGTCGCGACAAGTGCGGCGCCGATCAGCGACAGGAAGGCGAGCGTCCAAAGCACGATCAGCAGGGCGAACCCGCGCTGACCGCGCTTGCGGTTGGGGTTGCGGTGGCGGCTCATGGCCGGTCGAGGTCCGGGGCGGCCACGATATCCGGCCAGCGGCGCTGCGCCGGATCGGTGAATTCGAGCCGGATCCGCACCATCGCCGGCAGTGCGGCAGCCTCCCACGTCTGCGTCCACCCGGCGCCCGGCGCCCAGAAGGACAGCTCCATGCGGGCGACGCCGCCGAGCAGCTCGGTTTCGGTGTATTGCGGCGGCCGCAGGCGTTTGGCGTGCAGGTACGGCCGCCAGCGCAGAACCAGCCGATGGTGGCTGTCCACGCCGAGCCCGGCCTCGACCCGGTTGGTTGCCATCCCCGACATGTCGGGCAGCCGGCTGATGAAATCCAGCTTGTCGGAACTGGCGGTGAACAGCGGCGGATCGATCTCGTTGCCGGGATCCGTATGCTCGATCAGGTGACGCAGGGTGCGATCGACGGCGTCGAAGTTCTCCCGCGTGCCGGCCGTGCTGGTTGCCTTGTTCCAGGCCAGCAGCCCGAAGCGGACGCCCTGCCCGAGGCCGATCACCACGAAGCCGAGAACGACCAGTGCGACCAGCACCTCGATCAGAGTGAATCCGCCAGTGGGACGTGGAGTGGGACGTGCAGTGGGACGGGCGGGTCGGATGACCTGCCCCGGCCGCAAGACGGCATTCCCCGCTCCTGCCCGCAGCCTCATTGCGGTGCCGCCTCGATATGCTGCGTCTCCAGCCGCACCTCGCGCCGTGGACCGGCCTTGCCGGGGCGGTCCGTCCACCAGACCCACACGGTGACGGAATACAGCGCCACCGCCACCCATGTCGGCCGGCCCGCGCCACGCATGCCGAACGGACGAACGGCGGTGTTGGATACCGGCGTCACACGCACGCGCCAGCCGTAGCCGCCGCCGTCCTCGCCCTCCAGATCACCGGCAACCAGGGGCGCACCGTGAACCGCGATTGCCAGGCGCGAGCGGGCCCGCGCAAGCGCCTCTTCATAGCGGGCGGCGGTCTGGATGGATTGCAGGCTGCTCAACCCCGACTGAAACAGCACCCCGAGTGCCAGGCCGGCGATGAGAAAGGCGATCATGACCTCGAGCAGCGTGAACCCGCTCGTTGTGCCGGCGGATGCGCAGCGATCCCGCCGCCGACGCATCGTCGACGCGGTGCTCGGCGCCAGGCGGAATGGTGCTTTTGCCGATCGTGCTGCTGGTTTCATCGGGAAGTCAGCGGTCGCGGTTGTTGTCCAGGTGATAATATCTCGATACCGGGAAGGCGATATTGCGGTGTCATGGTGCGCCGGCAGATTACCACGCGCGGCCGGCATGAACCGACGAAAATACGGAGAGCCCGCCTGCTCTCCGTATTTGCGCGTCGTTGTCGGCCAGTCTGGCCTGCGATCCCGGCCGGGCGGCCGGGATCGCAGGTCGATGGGTAAAGTCACATATCTTCACACAGCGGCAGTTTCGTTACGACGCCCTGTCCGGCCAGTCCGACTGCGGACGGGTCGGTCATGACCATCAGCGACTTCAGGTCGTCGGCGATGCCGAGCCCGCTGGTGAGCGAGATGCCGGTCAGGATGGTCCGGAACTGGTAATTCGTCAGCCCGGAGAACGGATCGACGGTCAGCTTGAACTGCACGACGGTGCCGCCGAGCGGACCGGTGTACATGTACATGTCGCCGTTTGCCGCCACGTGGGGGATCAGCGCGGACGGCTGGGTGACCAGCGCCGAGGAGAAGCCGAAGTTCGGCGCCGCATTGCCGCAACCGTTCGCCACGGTGACAGTACCGCCACCGGTGCCGCCGCCACCGGTGCCACCGCCGCCGCCACCGCCACCGGTGCCACCGCCGCCACCGCCGGTGCCACCGCCACCACCGCCACCGCCACCGCCACCGCCACCGCCACCACCGCGCGGCGGGGACGCCGACACCGCCAGCATTGCCACGCGCGAACGCGTCGGCCAGCGACGCGGAGCCGTTGAGCTGCCAGATGCAGTTGGGCCAGGCAGACGGGAACGCTCCGCCGGGCTGGCTGTCGAAGCTGTTGACGATGCGCTGGCCGCCGAAATACGGCTGGTTGTCGGGGCCGAAGGCGGTGGTCAGGTCAGTCGCCAGGGCGTTGCTGCCGACCTGCATGCATGGCACGGAACTCGCCGGCGGGACGAAGAAGTTCGGGTTGATCGGCTTCTTGATGTCGCCCGGATCGCCCAGCGGGTTGAGGCATGCATAGACGAACTGCGCCCGCCGGATCGAGGTGGCCATGGCGAACTGCCCGTCCGGGCTGACCGCGGCGTTGGTGAGCTTCTGGCCCTCCGGGATGTTCGAGTAGTAGTTCTGCGGCCCGGCCGTCTTGCCGGCCTCGCCGCCCTTCACCGCGGTGGCGACGTTGCTGAGCTGGACCGAGAACAGCCCGCCCTTGATGCCGGCCACGAACATGTAGGACGTCGCGGTCTGCGGGGTGGTGGCAACGCCGTGGGAGATCGAGCAGCCGAGCTGGTTGGCGTAGGTGTTCAGCTTGTTGGGCGCGCCTTTTGCGCTCAACAGGAGGGGATTGCAGACCGGGGTGATCACCTGGCCCTGGAACGGAATGTCGCCGAGGTTGGTGACCGTGCCGGCCTTGATGATCGGCAGAAGGATGCAGTCGGTCGGGGAGTTCGGCGGGATGTTCCAGCCCGTTGCCACGGCGCCGCGCGGGGCCGGTGTCGGTGACCTTGCAGAGCGTCGAGCCCTGGTCGAACACCCAGTTGTGCCCGCCGCCGGTCAGCGGCTGCGCCGGATCGTTGCGCTCGTACACCGAGCTGTCGGGGACGAACAGCGAGCCGGCGGGGGCGGTGAAGACATTCGGCGACCAGTTGGCCGCGGTCAGCACCTGCTTGTCCCTGCCGACGACGAAGCCGTCGTTGGGCATCGTGGTGCCGTCCGAGCAGGTCGCCCAGGCGGCATTCTGCGCGCCGAGCGACAAGGCGGTCGTCGTTGCCAGCAATGCCCGGCGCCACCGAATGCGGGATTTGGAATCAGCGTTCCTCCCGCCGGCGGCGGCAGGCACAGCTATCTTATGGGTTGCGTTCATAGCCTTGGAACTCCTAGGTAATTTGCATGTTTGGACCGGAATCGGCCGACGCCAATTTTGCATATACGTAATATTCCATCAACGTAAATTGATATGGTCACGTATTCGTGATGGTATCATATAGAAAATAAATAGCGTCCTTGCGAAGGCCGCAACGTCCGGTGCGGACGAAGCTGCGCCCGTCGGCCGCTTGGGCTGACCGGTGCTCGCCGGTGCCGGGACCAGACGGGATCGAGCCGATCAAAACGGCACGGCCGCAGCCGCCGCCGATGGGCGCGCGAACGGCCGGTGGTTGCAGGAAAATGGGCAAAAAAAACGGAGAGCCCGCATGCTCTCCGTATTTCCCAAAGTTGGGCGAGTGTGCCTGCGATCCGGGCCTGGAAGGACCGGGATCGCAGGGTCGCAAGTCGAAGGCTGCCGATTACATGTCTTCGCAGAGCGGGATCTTGGTCACGACGCCCTGGCCGGCCAGGCCGACCGTGGACGGATCGGTGTAGACCATCAGCGACTGAAGGTCGTCCGCAACGCCGAGACCGGTGGTGAGCGAGATCCCGGTCAGGATGGTGCGGAACTGGTAGCCCGTCAGGCCGGAGATCGGATCGACCGTCAGCTTGAACTGCGTGACCGTGCCGCCGAGCGGACCGGTGTACATGTACTTGTCGCCGTTGGCAGCCACGTGGCTGATGAGGGCGGACGGCTGGGTGACCAGTGCCGACGAGAAGCCGAAGTTGGACTGGGCAGGGCCGCAGTGGTTGGCACTGTGGTTGTTGAAGATGGTGGTCAGCTTGTTCATCAACGTGCCGGTCAGACCGCCAACCTGATTGAACGTGCACTGCGGCCACGCGGAGGGGACCGGGTTCAGCGCGCTGCTGCCGGGCTGGCTGTCGAAGCTGTTGACGATGCGCTGGCCGCCAAAGTACGGCTGGTTGTCGGGGCCGAACGCGGTGGTCGCATCCTGCACCAGGTTGTTGGAGCCGACCGTCATGCACTTCACCGACGACGACGGCGGGACGAAGAAGTTCGGGTTGATCGCGGTGCTCGGATCGCCCGGATTGCCCAGCGGATTGAGGCACATCCAAACCGGCTGCGCACGCCGGATCGAGGTGGCCACTGCGAACATCCCGTCAGGGCTGACGCCGGCGTTGGTCAGCTTGTTGCCTTCCGGAATGTCGGCGTAGTAGCTCTGCGGCCCGTTGACCTTGCCGGCGTCGCCGCCGAGCCGCGGGGTGCCGACGTTGCTGAGGGCCATATTGAACAGGCCGCCCTTGATGCCGGCGGTGAACAGATAGGTGGTCGCGTGCTGCGCGTCGGTGGCGACACCGTGCGAGATCGAGCAGCCAAGCTGGTTGAAGTAGGTGTTGGCGGGGTTGGGCACGGTTGCGGTGCTCAGCAGGGCCGGATTGCAGGTCGGGGTGATCGCCTCGCCCTGGAAGGGAATGTCGCCGAGGTTGACGACCTTGCCGCCCTTGATGACGGGCAGGATGACGCAGTCGGTCGCGGTGTTCGGCGGGATCGTCCAGCCGGTGGCCACGGCGCCGGGGCCGCCGAGGTCGGTTTCCTTGCAGAGCGTCGAGCCCTGGTCGAATACCCAGTTGTGGCCGCCGCCGGTCAGCGGCTTGGACGGATCGTTCAGTTCGTTCACCGAGGCGTCGGGAACGAAGATCGAGCCGGCAGGTGCGGTGAAGACGTTGGCGGACCAGTTCGCAGCGGTCAGGACCTGCGGGTCCCGGCCAACCACGAGGCCGTCGTTCGGCAGAGTGGTGCCGTCCGAGCAGATCGCGTAGGCGTTCTGTGCGCCGAGCGACAGCGCCGCGGTGGTGGCCAGCAGCGCCCGGCGCCAATCAAGGCGGGGCCTGGAGGTTGAATTCTTGCCGCCGTCGGCGACAGGTGTGGTCATTGCACGGCTCGTAGTCATCGCTTTGGATCTCCTGAACTAGCGGTGTGGCGGGGCGGGATGGGGCGGAAGTGAACAAAGTCAATATTGCATAACCGCAACGTCAGTTCAAGCGCATTTGTTTCGATATCGGTAGTATTTCGATATAGGACAGGGATTTCTTAGGCTTTGCGGGTTAGGATTGCGGCTGTGCCGAGCGGCCGGAGGCGCCCCGCTCTGCGCCATGTCTCGAAGGCCCGCTGCCATCTGCGTCTGGCGTCGTCCGGAACAATCGAATCGATGGGAGTTCCGAACCAAATCCCCGCGTCATGGCCTGGCGTCAGGCACGGCCACGGACCACCGGGGATCTCGATCGGCGTATGCCGACCGCCCCCGACCGTGACAGAGCCGTGTCGAGCACGACGCGAACGGCGACGATTTCGATTGCCCAACCGTCCAGTCATCGACCAGGCAGCGACCGCAGGCCGCCAGACAACAGAATACGGAGAGCGCGCATGCTCTCCGTATTCGCCGATGGTCGTGCAGTCAGCCTGCGATCCGGGCCAAGGGGAGACCAGGATCGCAGGGTCGAAAGTCGAAGGCTGCCGATTACATGTCTTCGCAGAGCGGCAGCTTGGTCACGACGCCCTGGCCGGCCAGTCCGACCGTGGACGGATCGGTGAAGACCATCAGCGACTTGAGGTCCTCGGCGACACCGAGCCCGCTGGTGAGCGAGATGCCGGTCAGGTAGGTGCGGAACGGGTAGTTCGTCAGGCCGGAGAACGGATCGATCGTCAGCTTGAACTGATCGACCGTGCCGCCGAGCGGGCCGGTGTACATGTACATGTCGCCGTTCGCCGCCACGTGGCGGGATGAGGGCGGACGGCTGGGTCACCAGGGCCGACCCGAAGCCGAAGTTGGACTGGGCAGGACCGCAGTGGTTGGCACTGTGGTTGTTGAAGACGGTGGTCAGCTTGTTCATCAACGTGCCGGTCAGACCGCCAACACCGTTGAAGGTGCACTGCGGCCACGCGGACGGGACCGGGTTGTTCGCGTTGCTGCCGGGCTGGCTGTCGAAGCTGTTGACGATGCGCTGGCCGCCGAAGTACGGCTGGTTGTCGGGGCCGAACGCGGTGGTGAGATCGACCGCGAGGTTGTTGCTGCCGACCACCATGCACTTCACCGAGCTTGCCGGCGGGACGAAGAAGTTCGGGTTGATCGCCGTGCTCGGGTCGCCCGGGTTGCCCAGCGGGTTGAGGCACGCCCGGACTGCCTGGTCACGCCGGATCGAGGTGGCCATTGCGAACATTCCGTCCGGGCTGACCGCGGCGTTGGTCAGCTTGCTGCCCTCGGGGATGTCGGAATAGTAGTTCTGCGGCCCGTTGACCTTGCCGGCGTCGCCGCCGACCCGCGGGTTGCCGACGTTGTTGAGCGCGATCAGAACAGCCCGCCCTTGATGCCGGCCACGAACAGGAACGTGGTCGCGTGCTGCGCGTCGGTGGCGACACCGTGGGAGATCGAGCAGCCAAGCTGGTTGAAGTAGGTGTTGGCGGGGTTGGGCACGGTTGCGGTGCTCAGCATGGTCGGATCGCAGGTCGGGGTGATCGCCTCGCCCTGGAAGGGGATGTCGCCGAGGTTGGTGACCTTGCCGCCCTTGATGATCGGCAGAAGGACGCAGTCGGTCGCGGTGTTCGGCGGGATCGTCCAGCCGGTGGCCACGGCGCCGCCGGCCCCGGTGTCGGTCTCCTTGCAGAGCGTCGAGCCCTGGTCGAATACCCAGTTGTGTCCGCCGCCGGTCAGGGGCAGCGCGGTATTGTTCAGCTCATTCACCGAGGTGTCGGGGATGAACAGCGAGCCGGCAGGCGCGGTGAAGATGTTGGCGGACCAGTTCGCCGCGGTCAGGACCTGCGGGTCCCGACCGACCACGAAGCCGTCGTGCGGCATGATGGTGCCGTCCGAGCAGACTGCCCACGCGTTCTGCGCGCCGAGCGACAGCGCGGCGGTGGTTGCGAGCAGGGCGCGGCGCCAGTTGAGGCGGGCCCTGGAAGCGGATTTCTTGCCGGCGTCGGAGGATAGGCGGTTGCGCTAGTCGCATTCATTGGGTTGAAGCTCCTGGGAAGCGGTGCGGCTGGGATGAAGTGAACAATGGCTATATTGCATAACCGTAATCTTCAATCAAGCGGTTTTGACCCGGATTTCAGGATTATTTTTTTACCGGGACGAAATATCTGCGGATTTGGCCGCGATGGGCCGGTGTCGGCCGGGGCGGTCAACGATGCGCTCCCCACCTGCTCTATCGTTATGGCCGGTCTTCGCCAGCCATAACGTTGGCGGCGCGACCGTTGCGCCATCCTAAACACTTGTTCTGCAACGAACTCCTGGCATGTTCGTGCCCGACCGGCGAGGTATTGCCGTTGCATTGGGGCCGGACGTTTCCATGCGATTGGCTGCCTCCCGGCGTTTCGCCTGTGCGCCGCGCACCAGCCCGACCGGCGATCGAGCGAGCCGGATGTCGGGGCCGGGCCCGGCGTGACGGCCGATCGGCGCAGCGTCGGATGCCGTTCTTGGCATCACGCAAATTTTTTCTTGCGTACTACGGAATAATACGTTATTAGTGATGTTTATAGAGGCCGCGCTCGGAACGGCCAGTGCAGCAGCCTTGGAAAGATGGGAGGGGTTACGATGTTCGGTGCAATTCTCGTTTCGATGACTGGGATGGCTCTTCCGGTCCTCGCTGGCATTTGGCTTATGCCCAGGAGCGAAAGCCAGGCGCTCGCCGCTGCGCCGCAGATCTGGTCGCAGATCAGACGCAGCCAATGGCTGCGGCAGGGCCGCCTGTATCTCGGTTCGCTGAGCGCCGCGGTTCGCCAGAGGCATCTGCCCGACAGCATCGCGCACTCGTCCGCGGGCCGCGCCGGCTGAGCCGTCGATGTCGTACCGGAACAACCCGCTGCTGGACCTTGTGTCGTGAGACGATCATCGCCGACAGGCGACACGCTTCTGCTGCGCGCGCCCGGCGGATCTCCGCCAGCGTGGCGGACTGGATGCTCGTGGCCTACGCGATCGACCGGGCCGAGCGGCGTGCGGGCGGTGGGCAAAAGAAAATGCGGAGAGCCCGCCTGCTCTCCGCATTTCCCAAAGTTGGGCCAGTGAGCCTGCGATCCGGGTCAAGGGAGACCAGGATCGCAGGGTCGCAAGTCGAAGGCTGCCGATTACATGTCTTCGCAGAGCGGCAGCTTGGTGACGACGCCCTGGCCGGCCAGGCCGACCGTGGACGGATCGGTGAAGACCATCAGCGACTGGAGGTCGTCGGCGACGCCGAGCCCGGTGGTGAGCGAGATCCCGGTCAGGTAGGTCCGGAACTGGTAGTTCGTCAGGCCGGAGAACGGATCGACCGTCATCTTGAACTGATCGACCGTGCCGCCGAGCGGACCGGTGTACATGTAACCTGTCCCCGTTCGCCGCCACGTGGCTGATGATGGCGGACGGCTGGGTGACCAGGGCCGACCCGAAGCCGAAGTTGGACTGGGCAGGACCGCAGTGGTTGGCACTGTGGTTGTTGAAGACGGTGGTCAGCTTGTTCATCAAGGTGCCGGTCAGACCGCCGACACCGTTGAAGGTGCACTGGGGCCACGCGGACGGGACCGGGTTGTTCGCGTTGCTGCCGGGCTGGCTGTCGAAGCTGTTGACGATGCGCTGGCCGCCGAAGTACGGCTGGTTGTCGGGGCCGAAGGCGGTGGTGAGATCGACCGCGAGGTTGTTGCTGCCGACCACCATGCACTTCACCGAGCTTGCCGGCGGGACGAAGAAGTTCGGGTTGATCGCCGTGCTCGGATCGCCCGGATCGCCCAGCGGGTTGAGGCACGCCCAGACCTGCTGCGCGCGACGGATCGAGGTGGCCATTGCGAACATTCCGTCCGGGCTGACCGCGGCGTTGGTCATTTTGCTGCCCTCGGGGATGTCGGAGTAGTAGTTCTGCAGCGCCGTTGATCTTGCCGGCGTCGCCGCCGACCCGCGGGTTGGTGACGTTGTTGAGCGCGATCGCGAACAGACCGCCCTTGATGCCGGCCACGAACAGGAAGGTGGTCGCATTGTTCGCAGTGGTGGCGACGCCGTGGGAGATCGAGCAGCCAAGCTGGTTGAAGTAGGTGTTGGCGGGGTTGGGCACGGTCGCGGTGCTCAGCAGGGCCGGATTGCAGGTCGGGGTGATCGCCTCGCCCTGGCAGCGGGATGTCGCCGAGGTTGACGACCTTGCCGCCCTTGATGACGGGCAGAAGGACGCAGTCGGTCGCGGTGTTCGGCGGGATCGTCCAGCCGGTGGCCACGGCGCCGGGGCCGCCGGTGTCGGTCTCCTTGCAGAGCGTCGAGCCCTGGTCGAATACCCAGTTGTGTCCGCCGCCGGTCAGAGGCAGTGCGGGATTGTTCAGTTCGTTCACCGAATTGTCGGGGATGAAGATCGAGCCGGCGGGCGCGGTGAAGACATTGGCCGACCAGTTCGCCGCGGTCAGGACCTGCGGGTCCCGGCCAACCACGAAGCCGTCGTTCGGCAGGGTGGTGCCGTCCGAGCAGATCGCATAGGCGTTCTGTGCGCCGAGCGACAGCGCCGCGGTCGTGGCCAGCAGGGCCCGGCGCCAGTGAAGGCGCTGGCTGGATTTCATTGCACGAGTCGTAGTCATAACCTTGGATCTCCTGATGAAGCGGTGCGGTTGGGTCGGTATTGACCAACGCCAAGTTTGCATAACTGTAATGTTCCCGCAAACGAAATGTTTGCCATAACGTTTTTTTGAAGTATCAAAAACATGGAATAAAATCGATATAATCTCGCCAGGCGTCGGCGACCTCAGACGCCGTTCGGACCGCAATTGGCTGTCGCATCGACAAAAAAATACGGAGAGCACGAATGCCCTCCGTATCTGCGCATGGCCTGCCGATCGGCCTGCGATCCGGGCCTGGCGCGCCCGGGGTCGCAGGGGGTTCGGTGGACTGGTTACGGCATGTCCTCGCACAGCGGCAGCTTGGTCACGACCTCCTGCCCGGCCAGGCCGACCGCGGACGGATCGGTGTAGACCATCAGCGACTTGAGGTCGTCGGCGACGCCGAGCCCGGTGGTGGCCGAGAGACCGGTCTCGTAGGCCCGGGAACTGTAATGCGAGAGCCCGGTGGCATCCTTCGTCACCTTGAACTGCATGACCGGACCGCTGATGGTCCCGCCGTACAGGTAGCTGCCGTGGCTGATCAGGGAGACCGTCTGAGCGCCCAGGGTGCAGAGACCGCCGTGTTCGGCTGGGCATTGCCGCAGTGGCCGCCGCTCTTTGCCGCGAACGCCGCCGCAATCGAGAAGGTCGTGCCCTGCGTGATGCACTGCGGCCAGGCGGACTTGAACGTTCCGGCGGTCGGGTTGCTCACGCCGAAGCCGGTGACGGCCACCTTTTGCCCGGCGACCACGGTCTGCCCGCCGAAATAGGGCTGGTTGTCCGGGCCGAAGGCGGTGGTCAGATCGACCGCCAGGTTGTTGTTGCCGACCGCCATGCAGGCCACGGCGCTGGCCTGCGGGATGAAGAAGTTCGGGTTGATCGGCTTCGTCGGATCGCCCGGATCGCCCAGCGGATTGAGGCAGGCAAAGACCGTCGGCGGCTTCTTGTCCGAGGTGGCGATCGCGAACTGCCCGTCCTTGCTGACGGCGGCATTGGTGAGCTTCTGCCCGGCCGGGATGGCGGAATAGTAGTTCTGCGGTCCCGTCACCTTGCCGGCGTCGAGGCCTCCCAGCGTGTTGTGCAGCGGGATCGAGAACAGCCCGCCCTTGACGCCGGCCACGAACACGAACGAGGTCGCCGTGTTCGGTGTGTTGGCGACCCCGTGGGAGATCGAGCAGCCGAGCTGGTTGAAGTAGGTGTTGGCAGTCGAGGCCAGGATCGCCGGATTGCAGGTCGGCGTGATCACGTCGCCCTGGAAGGGAATGTCGCCGAAGTTGACGACCGTGACACCCTTGATGATCGGCAGAATGACGCAGTCGTTGCTGGTGGTCGGCGGGATCGTCCACCCCGTGGCCACGGCGGTTCCCACCGTCCCGCGATCGGTTTCCTTGCAGAGCGTCGAGCCTTGGTCGAACACCCAGTTGTGCCCGCCGCCGGTCAGCGCCAGCGTCGCATTGTTGTGTTCGTGGACCGAGGTATCGGGGATGAACAGCGAGCCGGCGGTGCCGGTGAAGACATTCGGCGACCAGTTGGCCGCCACGGCCGGCGCCGGCGCGACGCCGATCACGAACCCGCCGGCGTTCGCCGGAAACGTGCTGCCATCCACGCAGACCGCCCAGGCGGCGTTCTGCATCCCGAGTGACAGCGCGGCGGTCGACGCCAGCAAGGTCCGGCGCCATCTGCCCCGCGCGCTGCGATGCGGATTTTCGTCCGCCAGCGACATACGTGTTGACCTTTGCGTGTGTTGTGCTCATGGCTCTCTCCGAAATCTCTCTCCGGTCGGGCCCGGGATTGGGCTCGACCGCGGCCCGGGTTCGGGCCTGTTTTTGTGGTTTTGGTCGCGGCTGCTCGCTCATAAATCGCGGCGATTTATGATTTGCTGCAGACATATCCTGGCTGATCACGGGTCGTGATAGATCGACGCCGTGCTGCACTGGTCACATTCGGGGGTGTGGTCGTCTCATGGCGGTGGCCTCGTCCTGGAAAGCGCCCTGGCATGGGCGCCTGGGCAGGTTGACGAGACGTAATTTGTGATAAACCGCAACGACCGGTCAAGCGCCAAAGAAGCTGAACACAAATTTATGATCGCACCCGATATGACTCGGGCAACGGGGTCCAGCACTGCATCCAACCATCCATCCCATCAGCCGATAGGCGGTGGGATGAGTTCACGCGGCAGGCCGGCATCGATGCGGATGGCCGGCCGGTCGTCCTGCGATCCGGGCCGGTGGGCCGGGCCGGTGGGCCGGGCCGGTGGGCCGGGATCGCAGGTCGATGGCAACAGGCTACTTCATGTCCTCGCACAGCGGCAGTTTCGTCACGACGCCCTGCCCGGCCAGTCCGACCGCGGACGGATCGGTGAACACCATCAGCGACTTCTGGTCGTCGGCGACGCCGAGCCCGGTGGTCAGCGAGATCCCGGTCAGGATGGTCCGGAATGCGTAGTTCGTCAGCCCGGAGTTGGGATCCACCGTCAGCTTGAACTGCGCGACCGTGCCGCCGAGCGGACCGGTGTACATGTACATGTCGCCGTTCGCCGCCACGTGAGGGATCAGGGCCGACGGCTGCGTGACCAGGGCCGCCGAGAAGCCGAAATTCGGCTGGGCGTTGCCGCAGCCGTTGCCGCGGTTGTGGGCGAAGGCGTCGGCCAGCGACGCGGAGCCGTTGAGCTGCCAGATGCAGTTCGGCCAGGCGGAGGCGACCGGGTTCAGCGCGTTGCTGCCAGGTTCGCTGTCGAAGGTGTTGACGATGCGCTGGCCGCCGAAATAGGGCTGGTTGTCGGGGCCGAAGGCGGTGACCGAATCCTGCTTCAGGTTGTTCTGGCCGACCAGCATGCACTGCACGCTGCTGGCAGGCGGGACGAAGAAGTTCGGGTTGATCGGCTTCCTGATGTCGCCCGGATCGCCCAGCGGATTGAGGCAGCCATAGACGAACGTTGCCCGCCGGTTCGAGGTGGCCATCGCGAACTGCCCGTCCGGGCTGACCGCGGCGTTGGTGAGCTTCTGGCCTTCCGGGATGGCCGAGTAGTAGTTCTGCGGCCCGTTGATCTTGCCGGCATCGCCGCCCTTGACCGGGTTGATGACGTTGTTCAGCGCAATCGAGAACAGGCCGCCCTTGATGCCGGCCACGAACATGAACGTCGTCGCGGTCTGCGGGGTGGTTGCCTTGCCATGGGAGATCGAGCACCCGAGCTGGTTGGCGTAGGTGTTCTGCGGGTTGGGCACGCTTGCCGTGCTCAGCTTGCTCGGATAGCAGACCGGGGTGATCGCCTGGCCCTGGCCGGGAATGTCGCCGAGGTTGGCAACGCGGCCGCCCTTGATGACCGGCAGAATGACGCAGTCGGTCGCAGTGTTCGGCGGGATGCTCCAACCCGTGGCCATGCCGGTCTTGGGATCGGCCGGCCCGACATCGGTCTCCTTGCAGAGCGTCGAGCCCTGGTCGAACACCCAGTTGTGGCCGCCACCGGTCAGGGGCTGCGCCGGGTCGTTGTGCTCATGCACCGAGCTGTCGGGGATGAACAGCGAGCCGGCGGCGGCGGTGAAGACGTTCGCCGACCAGTTCGCCGCGGTCAGCACCTGCTTGTCCCGGCCGACCACGAAGCCGTCGTTGGGCATCGTGGTGCCGTCCGAGCAGGTCGCCCAGGCGGCGCTCTGCGCGCCGAGCGACAGAGCCGTCGTCGTTGCCAGCAGCGCCCGGCGCCATTGCCTTCGCGGCATGGCGCCCGATCTTGCTCTGCCGGCGGCGGAGGGCCCGGATTTCTCCCGTATCGTGCTCATCGTCTTGAATCTCCCGGCAATCGGTTGTTTGCATAACGTTGCCTAATAGCAATATTGCACTAACGCAATTTCTTGTCAAGAAAAGTCGTCCTTATAATGGAATAATCGCGCATGACCCTTGCGAGCCGACCGCATGCCCGCGTTTCCCCGGTGCGCCGCAATGATGATGTCGGGCTTCCGCACGGTGCCATCGATGTGCCGGAGGGGATGCCGCAGGGGACTGCGGCAGGGGATGAGCGCGGTGGCAAATACCGCGCGCGAACTGCTGCGGCCCGATCCACGCTGGCGGCGAACCCAGAAAAGGCAGCAGCGGCTCCTCGATCGAGGAGCCGCTGCCAATTCGATTATCGTGCTCGCCGGATGACGTGGGCGATGCGGTCAGCCGCGACCCCTTGCCGCCGCCGTTGTTGCCGCCGCGGCCGCCGCCGCCACGACCGCCCTGGATGACCTGCTTCACCCGGACAATGTTGTTGACGCCGGTCACAGGCCCGCCGGTCTTCGGTGACTGTTGGGCGGCCGTGAACGGCACCACCGGCCCCATGTCCTCGCACAGCGGCACCTTGGTCACGACTTCCTGTGCCGAAAGCCCGATGGCGGTCGGATCCGCATAGATCATCAGCGACTTCTGGTCCTCGGCGATGCCAAGCCCGGTGACGATCGAAAGCCCGGTCACCAAGGTGCGGAACTGAAACTGCGTGATATGGGAGAATGGGTCCTCGGTCACATAGAACTGGTCGATCGTCCCGCCGACCGGCCCGGTGTACATGTAGTTTCCGTGGGTGATCAGGGCGTTCGGCTGGGTGACCAGCGCCGATGAGAAGCCGAAGGTGGGCTGGGCATTGCCGCAGCCGTTCGAGTAGAATAGCGGGTTCGCGAAGGCGTCAGCCAGCGACGCGGCGCCGACGGTCTGCCAGATGCAGTTGGGCCAGGACGTCGGAAACGGACCGCCAGGCTGACTGTTGAACGACATCACGACGCGGCGCCCACCGAAATACGGCTGGAGGTCAGGTCCGAACTCGGTGGTCAGGTTGGCCGGCATGTTGTTGTTGCCGACCTGCATGCACGGCACCATGTTGCCGGGCACGACGAAGAAGTTCGGATTGATCGGCGTGCTCGGGATCGCCGGGATCGCCCAATGGATGGAAGCAGGCATAAACCGCCGTCAACCGCTTCTGCGACGTGGCAATCGCAAACATCCCATCCGCACTGACCGTGGCGCTGGTCAGCAGCGAGCCCTCCGGAATGCCGTTGTAGTAGTTCTGCGGCCCGACCGTCTTGCCGGCCTCGCCGCCCTTCACCGGATTGGCGACATTATTGAGCTGGACCGAGAACATCCCGCCCTTCACGCCGGCCACGAACAGATAGGACGTCGCGGTCTGCGGCGTGGTGGCCTTGCCATGCGAAATCGAGCAGCCGAGCTGATTGAAGTAGGTGTTGGCGGGATTCGGGACCGTCGTGCTCAGCTTGGTGGGATCGCAGGTCGGGGTGATCGCGTCGCCCTGATACGGCACGTCGCCAAGATTGGTCACGGTGCCGTTGGTGATGATCGGCAGGATGACGCAGTCGGTCGGCGTATTGGGCGGGATTTCCCAACCGGACGCGAGGCCGGTCTTCGGCTCGGCCGGTCCGATGTCGGTCACCTTGCAGAGCGTCGAGCCCTGATCGAAGACCCAATTGTGTCCGCCGCCGGTCTTGGGCTGCTTGGGATCGTTGTGCTCGTTCACCGAGTTGTCGGGGATGAACACCGAGCCGGCCGTGCCGGTGAAGACATGCGGCGACCAGTTGGCGGCGGTCTGCAGCGGCGCCAGCCCGATCACGAAGCCGGAAGCCGGCAGCTTCGAGCCGTCCGAGCAGGTCGCCCATGCGGCGTCCTGAACGCCGAGCGACAGCGCAGCCGTCGAGGCCAGCAGGACCCGGCGCCAGCGTCTTTGCGGCATCGAGCCCGATCTCGCTCGGTCGGCAACGTAAGGCCCTGATATTTCCCGAATCGTCGTCATAGGCTTCGATCTCCTGGCCATTGGCTGCGGCGCGATGTTGCGTTATGACAATATTGCGGTATCGGGACATTCTGTCAAGGAATGTTGATGCGATTCCGAATTTATAGGGGAATAATCCTGAATGCCTCGCACGAGCCGTCACCCCATGTCGGGCAACTGCGGGATCGGCGACGGCGCGCGTCGGGCTTCACCGCGGGCGCCGGCACTATGCCGGACAGGATGTGCCGCAGCCCGATCCGCGCTGAGTTCGAACGGCACCCCGCAAAAGCAGACAGCGGTCCCTCGATCGAGGAACCGCTGTCAATTCGGTCTTCGTGTTCGCCGGATTATTGCGTGCCGGCGATGCCGTCAGCCGCTACCCCTTCTTTCTTGGCCTTGGCAGCCTTGGCGGCCTGGGCAACCTGCTTCACCCGGACTGTATTGTTGACGCCGGTCACAGGCCCGCCGGTCTTCGGTGATTTCTTGCTGACCGTGAACGGCACCACCGGTCCCATGTCCTCGCACAGCGGCACCTTGGTCACGACTTCCTGTCCCGAAAGTCCGATGGCCGTCGGATCGGCATAGATCATCAGCGACTGCTGGTCCTCGGCGATGCCAAGCCCGGTGACGATCGAGAGCCCGGTCACCAAGGTGCGGAACTGGTACTGCGTGATGTGGGAAACCGGGTCTTCCGTCACGTAGAACTGGTCGATCGTCCCGCCGACCGGCCCGGTGTACATATAGTTTCCGTGGCTGATCAGGGCGTTCGGCTGGGTGACCAGCGCCGATGAGAAGCCGAAGGTGGGCTGGGCATCGCCGCAGCCGTTCGAGAAAAATAGCGGGTTCGAGAAGGCGTCAGCCAGGGACGCCGCCCCGACGGTCTGCCAGATGCAGTTGGGCCAGGACGTCGGAAACGGACCGCCAGGCTGACTGTTGAACGACATCACGACGCGTTGCCCGCCGAAATACGGCTGGAAGTCGGGTCCGAACGCGGTGGTCAGATCGGTCTGCATGTTGTTGCTGCCGACCATCATGCACGGCACCATGTTGCCGGGCACGACGAAGAAGTTCGGATTGATCGGCGTGCTCGGGTCGCCGGGATCGCCCAGTGGATTGAAGCAGGCATAAACCGCCGTCAGCCGCTTCAGCGACGTGGCAACCGCGAACATGCCGTCGGGACTGACCGTGGCGCTGGTCAGCAGCGAGCCCTCCGGAATGCCGTTGTAGTAGTTCTGCGGCCCGACCGTCTTGCCGGCCTCGCCACCCTTCACCGGATTGGCAACATTATTGAGCTCGACCGAGAACATCCCGCCCTTCACGCCGGCCACGAACAGATAGGAAGTCGCGGTCTGCGGCGTGGTGGCCTTGCCGTGCGAGATCGAGCAGCCGAGCTGATTGAAGTAGGTGTTGGCGGGATTGGGAACCGTCGTGCTCAGTTTGGAGGGATCGCAGGTCGGGGTGATGACGTCGCCCTGATACGGCACATCGCCAAGATTGGTGACCACGCCGTTCTCGATGATCGGCAGGATGACGCAGTCGGTCGGCGTATTCGGCGGGATTTCCCAGCCGGATGCCAGGCCGGTTTTTTTGTCGGCCGGCCCAACGTCGGTCACCTTGCAGAGCGTCGAGCCCTGATCGAAGACCCAATTGTGTCCGCCGCCGGTCTTGGGCTGCTTGGGATCGTTCTGCTCGTTGACCGAGTTGTCGGGGATGAACAGCGAACCGGCCGTGCCGGTGAAGACATGCGGCGACCAGTTGGCGGCGGTCTGCAGCGGCGCCAGCCCGATCACGAAGCCGGCGGCCGGCAGCTTCGAGCCGTCCGAGCAGGTCGCCCACGCGGCGTCCTGAACGCCGAGCGACAGCGCGGCCGTCGAGGCGATCAGGGCACGACGCCATCTGCGCCGCGGCGTGGAACCGGATTGCGTGCTGCGGACAGGCGACGGGGCGGCCATCTCGCGCGTGGCGCTCATGTTCTTGAATCTCCAGGAAGTTTTTGGGTTTGAGCAATGTTGCCTGAGGGCAATATTGCAATGTCGCAATGCGCGGTCAAGTAAAATTGATACGGAGCGAAATTTATAATGGAATAATAAAGAAGTGCTTGCGTCGTCCATTCGTTTCGTGGCCAATCCGTTCTTGGCCACCCCCGGCCGACACCGCCCGCGAGCCAAAACCAAGGCTGCGGGACCGGCGATCCGGGCGCTACGGCACTCCGCCGGCGGCGACGTGGAGGGTGCTGGACCCCGAAGGGTCCGCCGAGGCCGCGCGGCCTAGTGAAACTCGGCCAGCCGCGCCAGCAGGAAGTCGCGGAACACGGCAACGCGCTTCGAGTTCCGCAATTCCTCCGGATAGACGAAATAGGCGTCCACCTTCGGACCCTTCAGGTCGGGCAGAATCCGCACCAGGTCGGGGTTCTCCGCCACGATGAAGTCCGGCAGCGTGCCGATCCCGAGGCCGGAGCGGATCGCCAGCAGCACCGCGTGCGTGCTGTTGACCTCGAGCAGCGGCCGTCGCGGATTGCCGGGACGCCTTCCCGCCTCGGCCAGCCAGTTGATGTCGCTCACCGGCGGATGATGATGGCCGAACAGAACCAGCTTGTGGGCGTCCAGGTCCTCCGGACGCTGCGGCACGCCGTGCTCCTTCAGGTACTCGGGCGAGGCGCAGATGAACCATTGCAGGGTCATCAGATGGCGCTGCACCAGGTCGGGCTGCTTCGGCGGATGCATGCGGATCGCCACATCCGCCTCGCGCATCGCAAGATCGAGCTCCCCGTCGTCCAGCAGCAGCGAGATCGACACGTCGGGATACATTCCGAGGAATTCGTGCAGCCGCGGGGCGAGCCAGCTCGCCCCGAAGGCGACCGTCGTCGTCACCTTGAGCCGCCCGGCCGGCTTCTCCTTGCTCTCGGTCAGCAGGGCCTCGGTGATCGCCAGCTTGGCGAACACCTCGCGCACGGTGCGGTTCAGCGCCTCGCCCTGCTCGGTCAGGATCAGGCCGCGCGCGTGACGGTGGAACAGCGGCACCTGGAGCGCCTCCTCGAGTGCCGAGATCTGGCGCGAGACGGCGGATTGGCTGAGGTTCAGCGTATCCCCCGCATGCGTGAAGCTGCCGGCCTCTGCGACGGCATGGAAGACGCGCAGCTTGTCCCAGTCGATCACTTGGTCACTCCTATCCGCCGGGTTCAGCTCCCGGCGGCGTCCATGAAACCTGCCCTGGCGTGGCTCGCTAGCCGCCGGTTACCTCGCGCAAAGCGGGGCAGTTTAGCCAGTTTCCCACGAGTTTGGTGGTTTTCGAATGGACCTTTTTGCGGATTCCCCGCTAGTCCGCGGCAAGCGCCGCCCCCGGGCGCGATGCCGGGGTCGCGGCCAGGCCCGCCAGCCATTTGTCCGCCTCGAGCGCCGCCATGCAACCGGTGCCCGCGGCGGTGACCGCCTGGCGGAACACCTTGTCCTGCACGTCGCCGGCCGCGAACACGCCATCGATCGAGGTCCGCGTGCTGCCGGGCACCGTCTGGATGTAGCCCTCGCCGTCCATCGCCACCTGCCCGGCGAAGATCGCCGTGTTCGGCGTATGGCCGATGGCGATGAACACCCCGTCGACCGGCAGCGTGGTCACCGCGCCGGTCTTCACGTTGCGCAGCCGGACGCCGGTCACGACCTCGGGGGTGCCGCCGCCCTCGATCTCCTCGACGATGCTGTCCCAGATCACCCGGATCTTCGGGTTGGCGAACAGCCTGGCCTGCAGGATCTTCTCCGCCCGCAGGGCATCGCGGCGGTGGATGAGCGTGACGCTGTCCGCGTGGTGGGTCAGGTGGAGCGCCTCCTCCACCGCGGTATTGCCGCCGCCGACCACCGCGACGTGCTTGCTGCGATAGAAGAACCCGTCGCACGTGGCGCAGGCGGATACCCCCCGCCCCTGCAGCCGCTGCTCGGACTCGATGTCGAGCCAGCGCGCCTGCGCGCCGGTGGCGATCACCACCGAGTCCGCCAGGAAGACGTCGCCCGAATCGGCCACGCAGCGGAACGGATGCGCGGTGAAATCGACCTGGACGATCAGGTCGTGGATGATCCGCGTCCCGACATGCTCGGCCTGCGCCGCCATCTGCTCCATCAGCCACGGGCCCTGGATCACGTCGGCATAGCCCGGGTAGTTCTCGACATCCGTGGTGATCATCAGTTGACCACCCGCCTGGATACCCGAGACCAGGATCGGCGACAGGCTGGCACGCGCCGCATAGATCGCGGCGGTGTAGCCGGCGGGGCCGGAGCCGATGATCAGGATGCGGGTGCGGTAGGTTTCGGGCATCGTGACGTTCCAATGCTGAGGCGCGGGGACCATATCGTGCGAAGGCGCGTTGACCATATCGGCCTCGGCCGCCGCCAGACAAGGAAGCAAGGCAGGGTCCACACGGAGAATGTGCCGCCGCAGCGTGTCCGTGCCGGCGATCTCCGCGCGGGATCTTGCTTCCTGCTTTGCTCCAAGCGGCCTTGCGGGCGCCACATTGTGCAATATTATTGCGCTCTTCCCGACCACCATTGGAATCGTCACCATCGAAGCCAACCGCCCAGCGCCCGGTAGAATGCGCGGATGAAGAGCCCCACCACCGCCGATACGCCCATCCTGGACGCGATCGACCGGCGCATCCTGTCGGAGCTTCAGGCCGACGGCAGGATGACCAACGTCGAACTCGCGCGCCGGGCGGGCATCTCCGCCCCGCCGTGCCTGCGCCGCGTGCGCCGGCTCGAGGAGGCCGGCGTGATCCGCGGCTACCACGCCGACTCCGATCCGCAGAAGCTCGGCTGGGAGATCACCTTTTTCGCCATCGTGGGGCTGGACAGCCAGAAGGAATCGGTTCTCTCCGCCTTCGAGCAGCTCGTCGGCGGCTGGCCCGAGGTGCGCGAATGCCACATGATCCGCGGCGGCGGCGACTTCCTGCTGAAGCTCGTGGCCCGCGATACCGCGCACGAGAACCAGCTCACCCAGCGCCTGACCGGCTTGCCCACCGTCACCCGTGTGCAGACGCTCCAGACGATACGGACCAGCCGCCATCTGGCCGGGGTGCCGCTTTAGGCCAGCTTGACGCTGCCGCGCGCGCCCGCTATCCAGACCGGGCCTGAAGCTGAGCGGAGCGCATGTCCATACCCACCACCCTGACCGAATTCCCGGCGCACGCGGCAACGCCACGGCGCTCCCGAACTGACCGTGGTGGTCCCCTGCTACAACGAGCGGCCCAACGTGGCGCCGATGATCGAGAAGCTGGATGCCGCCCTGCTCGGCATCGCCTGGGAGGTGGTGTACGTCGACGACAACAGCCCCGACGGCACGGCGGCCGAGGTGCGCCGCATCGCCCAGACCGATCCGCGCGTGCGCTGCATCCGCCGCATCGGGCGCCGTGGCCTGGCCTCGGCGGTGATCGAGGGAGCGCTGTCGTCCTCCGCGCGGTTCGTCGCGGTGATCGACGGCGACCTGCAGCACGATGAGACGCGAAGCTTCCGGACATGCTCGCCGCATTGCGCACCGGCCGCTACGACCTCGCCGTCGGCAGCCGCCACGTCGCGGGCGGCGATTCGGCCGGACTGGCCAGTCACTGGCGACACGCCCTGTCGGACGGCGGGATCCGGCTGGCGCAGTTCGTTCCTGCCGGTGCGCCTGACCGACCCGATGAGCGGCTTCTTCATGCTGCCGCGCCCGCTGTTCGAGCAGCTTGCCGGGAGCCTGACCGGGCAGGGCTTCAAGATACTGCTCGATCTGGTGCTGAGCTCGCCCGCCCCGCTGCGCGTCATCGAGATCCCGGTCCGCTTCCACGAGCGCGTCGCGGGCGAGAGCAAGCTGGACGCGCTGGTCCTGACGCAGTTCGCCGGCCTGCTGCTGGACAAGGTGTTCGGCGGGCTGCTGCCGCTTCGCTTCATCTCCTTCGCGCTGGTCGGCGCGCTCGGCGTCGTGGTGCATCTCGCGGTGCTGACCGCGGCGCTGATGCTGGCCGGATTGAGTTTCGAGGCGGCCCAGGCGATCGCGACGGTGGTTGCGATGGTCTTCAACTTCCAGCTCAACAATGACATCACCTATCGCGACCAGCGGCTGCGCGGCCCGCGTCTGTGGCGCGGGCTGCTGCTGTTCATGCTGGTGTGCAGCATTGGCGCGGTCGCCAATGTCGGCATCGCAAAGGTGCTCTACGAAGGCCACACCACCTGGAGCATCGCCGGTGCCATCGGCGCGGTGATCGGCGTGGTGTGGAATTACGCGGTTTCGGCGACGCTGGTCTGGCGCACCCGGTGACCGGCATCTGAGGCGACGGGCATCTGAGACGACGGGCATCTGACAGGTTGCCGGCACTCGGGGCGCTTGCCGCGCTGACGGTGCTGCGCCTCGCCGTCGCTGCGATCGCGCCGCTCGCGCCGGACGAGGCGTATTACTGGGTGTGGTCGCGCGCGCTGGCGGCGGGATATCCCGATCATCCGCCGATGGTGGCACTGTGGGTGCGCGCTCGGCACGATCATGGCCGGCGACACGCCGCTGGGCATCCGGCTGCTGGGTCCGCTCTCGGCGGCGGTTGCCTCGGTGCTGCTGGCGGACGCGGCCGATCGGCTGTTGCCGGGGCGGCGTGCCGGACTGATGGCTGCCGCGCTGCTCAATGCGACGCTGCTGCTCGGCGTCGGGGCGGTGATCATGACGCCGGACACGCCGCTGCTGTTCTTCTGGACATGCTGCCTGTGGGCGCTGGCCAGGACTGGCTGCGTGGCGGCGGCGCGGCATGGTGGCTGGCAGCCGGGCTGTTCGCCGGTCTGGCGATGACGGCCAAATACACCGCCGCGTTTCTCTGGCTCGGCATTGCGCTGTGGCTGCTGGCGACACCGTCGGTCCGCGGCCAGTTGCTGCGGCCTGCGGCATGGCTTGGCGCGCTGCTCGGCGGCGCGGTGTTCCTGCCGGTGGTGCTGTGGAACGCCGAGCACGACTGGGCGAGTTTCGCGCGGCAGGGCGGACGGGTGGCGGAGTGGCATCCCGCCAGCGCCATCCGCTTCATCGGCGAACTGATCGGCGGCCAGATCGGGCTCGCGACGCCGCTGGTGTTCGTCCTGTTCGTCGCCGGGGTGGTGATCGGCGGCCGGGCGCGCGTGGCGGACGCGCGATCCCGTCTGGACATTGCTCGCCGCGCTGACCCTCCCGGCAGCGCTGGTGTTCACCCAGCATGCGTTCGGCGATCGGGTGCAGGGCAACTGGCCGGCGATCCTCTATCCCGCCGCCGCAATTGCCGCCGCCGGACTGCAGGGACGCGTCTGGCAACGTCTGCAAGGCCCGGCTCTGGCGCTGGGCTTCGGCATCACGCTGATCGTCTATCTGCAGGCAGGCCTGGCGCCGGTTCCGCTGCCGGTGCGGCTCGATCCGATCGCATTGCGTCTCTCTGGCTGGGACACCCTCGCCGCGCAGATCGCCGAGGTCCGGCGACAGACAGGCGCGGACTTTGTGGCGGCGGACCAGTATGGCGTCGCGGCCGAACTCGCACTCGGTCTGCCGCCGGGCATTCCGGTTGTCGGGATCGAACCGCGCTGGGCGCTGTTCGATCTGCCGCACCCGACGCTGGCCGGCAGGACCGGCATCCTGGTGCGCAGCGCGCGCCGCGGCGACGTGGATTATGCCGTCGCGGTGGTCCGATATCGCGGAAGTCGGTCAGGCCGAGCGGATCGACGACGGAAACACCGTCGAGGCGTTCCGACTGTTTCGCGTCACCGGGCAGGCCGGTTCGGAGCCTGCCGCGGTGCTGCCTCGTCCGCGATGATTTTGCCGGATGTGTTTCTGGCGGCGTTCGCCGCAGCGCTACGCTCCGCCGGCTGACGCCATTTCCGGGCTCAGCCGATAGCCGCCATTTTCGGTGACCAACAGGACCGGGCTTCTCGGATGCAGTTCCATCTTTTGCCGCAGACGGTAGATGTGCGTCTCCAGCGTATGCGTCGTCACGGCGGGGTTGTAGCCCCAAACCTCCTGCAGAAGTATCTGGCGATCCACGGCGCGGCTGTCCGAGCGATACAGAAACTTGAGGATCGCCGATTCTTTGTCGGTCAGCCGAATACGACGATTGTTGACCGGTTCGTGCAGCAGCTTCTTGGCGGGCCGGAAGGTGTATGGCCCCACTGAAAAGACGGCGTCCTCGCTGTTCTCGAACAGGCGCAATTGCGCCCGCACACGTGCCAGCAGTTCGTTCGTCCGAAATGGCTTGGCAATGTAGTCGTTCGCGCCGGACTCCAGGCCCCGGATCACATCCGCCTCACCGTCCGAGCCGGTGAGCATGATGATCGGCATATTGTGCCCCTGTCGGCGAACCCGGGCACAAAAATGACACCCGTCGCCGTCCGGCATGCCGATGTCGAGTATCACTGCGTCGAACCGGCCGCCGTCGTCGTTGAACACCTTGCCTGCCGCATCGAGCGTCGCTGCCGTGGTCACTGCAAATCCGTGATCATCCGCAAGCTGTTCTGCCAGCGTGTCGCGCAGGGACTCGTCGTCCTCCACGATCAGGATGGCTCGTTTGGCTGCCATGGCTCGGTCCCCCAGTTGCAATTGCTGCTTGCCATCGGCGCATCCGACGGCGTGAGGGGAACGCTCGGTTCCAATCGTGGCCAAAATTGGCCCCGTCCGGTTCGCTTTGTTGTGAGCAGCGAATGGAGCCGCTCAAGATACCGCGATGTGCGCGGCGTCGTGCGGCGCCGTCATGTTCCGCGCGTGGCCACGATAGGCAGCACGATTGGCAGATTGAGGCGATAGCCTCCTTTGTCGAAGACCAGCAGCGACGGAAACCTCGGATCAGGCTCGATCTTCTGGCGCAGGCGGTAGATGTGCGTCTCCAGCGTGTGGGTGGTCGCGGCGGCATTGTATCCCCATAGCTCGTGCAGCAGGATTTCGCGCTCCACGCGGCGGTCTTCCGAGCGATAGAGGTACTTGAGGATTGCCACCTCCTTGCTGGTCAATCGGATGCGGCGATTGTTCGTCGGGTCATGCAAAAGCTTCTTGGACGGATGGAAGACAAATGGCCCAAGCGAAAAGACGGCCTCCTCGCTGCTTTCGAATGCGCGCCACTGAGCGCGGAGCCGTGCGAGCAGTTCATTCAAACGGAACGGCTTGGCAATGTAGTCGCTGGCGCCCGAATCAAAACCGCGAACGATGTCTCGCTCGCCATCCCGACCGGTCAGCATGATGACGGGCATCTTGTGCCCGTTCCGCCGGAGATTGGCGCAGAAATCGCGGCCGTCGCCGTCCGGCAAACCTATGTCCAGTAATATGGCGTCGAACCGCCGCTCTTCGTCGTCGATGACTTTCGCTGCCTCATTGAGCGTATCGGCGGTGAAGATGATGAAGCCGAGTTCACCGGCGAGATGATCCGCCAGGACCTCCTGTACCGCAGCGTCATCCTCCACGATCAGGATTGATCGCTTAGCCGACATAGCCCTGCCCCCCGACCCGAGGGCTTCCTGCCGCCGAGCATCACATCTACGTGGTTGGGTCGTCCCGCATTCCCAAGGTAACGATATCGTGACGACGCAGCCGCCGGCGGTGGCGCCTCCGTCCGGTATGGGCCATCGGGCTCCGGCCGATGAACACCGCTGCCGGTTGACCGAGCGACGAGTCCGGCTTCGTTATTGTGTAAAGCTCACATAGATACACGGCATGGTTGCCAAGACGCCGGCCAACAACGCCATAAGGACCGGAATGCGAATAAGCCAATCGTCCGACGTGCGGACTGCGGCAGACAGGCGGCTGGCCCGGTCATCCGTGTCCGGCGGACGGGGATGCGACCGTCTCGACCTGGACAACAAACGGGCTGCGGCGCGTCCGGCACCGAGCGTCATTGAGCGGTCGAAGAGACTCCGGCGGCCTTGTCGGCAGTCCGCCGGTTGCTGGACCCATTGATCGGCCGTTACTCTGTCCTCGGAAAGCCCAAAAGAGCGTTCATCGGGGAAATGCGAACCAGGAAAACCAACCCACGGGGCTGGCTTCCGGCCGCCTGCCGGACGCGAGGCAGCAAGATCGCACGGCGGACATCTGCGTGCCTGCTGTTGGCGATGGCCGCACGTCCCATCGCGCACGCGCAGTTGCCGTTCGATCTGCCGAAGACCGCGCCGCAGGACGGAGCGAGCCTGTTCGTCACCCAATGCGGTACCTGCCACGTGGTGCAGCCCGGTGCCCCGGCGCGACAGGGACCCAATCTGGCGGGCGTCTATATGCGCAAGGCCGGCACGCTCGATGGGTTCCACTATTCGGACGGGTTCGCGCACGCCGCTTTCGTCTGGGACGACACGCATCTCGATGCCTGGCTGAGCAGCCCGCAACGGCTGATCCCCGGTGCGGTCATGCTGTACCATCAGGACGATCCGGCGATCCGCCGCACAATCATCGCATGGCTGAAGGAACAGCACTGATGGCCAAGCCAATCCATAGCATGATCCGCGTGCTCGACGAGACGCGCTCGGTGGACTTTTATAAGCGCGCGTTCGGCATGCGGGTCGCCGACCGCTTCGCCTTCGAGGGGTTCACCCTGGTCTACCTGTTGGGCGAAACGGGCGATTTCGAGTTGGAGCTGACGATCAATCACGGCCGGACCGAGCCATACACGCTGGGCGACGGCTACGGGCATATCGCATTCGCGGCGGACGATCGTTGCCGCGGAACATGCGCGCGTCACGGCCGACGGGCTGGCGCCGACTCCAATTCGCGAGTTCCATCGCGACGGCAGCCTGATGGCAAAATTCTTCTTCCTGCAGGACCCCGACGGCTATCGCATCGAGGTGCTGCAGCGTCATGGCCGCTATCGCTGAGCGGCGGCAATCGAGACAAAAACGGGAGAGACGACCATGAGGCTCGTGGACAGACGCACCAGGGTCAGTCGCCGCGTGTTCCTGCGCGGCAGCGCGACCGCGGTTCCTGCCGCCGCCGTGGCGGCCGCCGGCGTCAGCATCGGTCCCGAGGCCGCCTGGGCGCAGGCGGCCAAGAACCTCAAGCCGCACACCATGGCGACGTTGGTCCTGATGGCGCGCGATATCTATCCGCACGACCGGCTCGCCGACGTCTATTACGTGCAGGCGGTGGCGGGGTACGACGCGAAGGCCGGGCAGGACGCCGCATTCCAAAAGATGGTCGAGGAGGGCGTGGCGCAACTCGATGCCGCCGCGCAGAAGAACCACAAAAGCACCTATCTGGTGGTGGCGTGGGAAGCCGATCGCGTTGCGCTGCTGCGCGGCGTCGAACACGGCGCGCTGTTCCAGAAGATGCGCGGCGACCTGCTGGTGAGCCTGTACAACAACAAGGAGATCTGGCCGAAGTTCGGCTACGAGGGCGCCTCGGCCGACAAGGGCGGCTACATCAACCGCGGCTTCAACGACATCGACTGGCTGCCGCAGGCGTAGGGGAGGCGATCATGGCGACATTCGATCTGAACGACGACAGCGTGGTCTGCATCGTCGGCTCCGGCGCGGGCGGCGGCACGCTCGGCAACGAGCTTGCGCAGAAGGGCATCAAGGTGGTGATCC
Source organism: uncultured Alphaproteobacteria bacterium (assembly GCA_963739725.1). Lineage (GTDB taxonomy): Bacteria > Pseudomonadota > Alphaproteobacteria > Acetobacterales > Acetobacteraceae > JAMXLO01. The sequence continues at coordinate 87,096 of CAVUBS010000027.1, forward strand.
TCGAGGCGGGCGGACGCCATGAGATCCCGGACTTCATCAACGACGAATGGGCGAGCTTTACGCAGCTTGCCTGGAAGGACATGCGCACCACGTCGGGCTCCTGGCGCGTGGCGCACGATTTTCCCAATCTGCCGGCGTGGATCGTCAAATCGGTCGGCGGCTCGACGGTGCACTGGGCGGGCGCCTCGCTGCGCTTCCAGGAGCACGAGTTCAAGGCGCGCAGCACCTACGGCAACCTCGCCGGCGCGACCCTGCTCGACTGGCCGATCACGCTCGCCGAGATGGAGCCTTGGTACGCGAAGGCCGAGGACAAGATGGGCACGACGGGGACCAATGGCATCCCGCGGCTGCCGGGCAACAACAATTACAAGGTGCTGGAGGCCGGGGCGCGCAAGCTCGGCTACAAGGAAGTGCACACCGGCAACATGTCGATCAACAGCCAGCCGCGCGACGGTCGCGGCGCGTGCCAGCAGATCGGCTTCTGCTTCCAGGGCTGCAAGTCCGGCGGCAAATGGTCGACGCTGTACACGGAGATCCCCAAGGGCGAGGCGACCGGAAACCTGGAGGTGCGGCCGAATGCGATGGCCATTCACATCGAGCATGACGCACAGGGCAAGGTCACCGGCGTGGTCTACGCCGATGCGGACGGCAAGCAGCAGCGACAGAAGGCACGCGTGGTCGCGGTGGCGGGGAATTCGCTGGAGAGCCCGCGCCTGCTGTTGAACAGTGCATCGGCGCGCTTCCCCAACGGGCTGGCGAACGGTTCGGGCCAGGTGGGACGCAACTACCTGCGCCATACCACAGGCAGCGTCTACGCCGTGTTCGACAAGCCGGTGCACATGTATCGCGGCACCACGATGGCGGGCATCGTGCGCGACGAGGCGCGCAACGATCCGAAGCGCGGCTTTGTCGGCGGCTATGAACTGGAGACGCTGTCGCTCGGGCTGCCGTTCATGGCGGCGTTCCTCAATCCGGGCGCGTGGGGTCGCAGCCTGACCAGCGCGCTCGACGACTACCCGAACATGGCGGGCCTTTGGATCGTGGGCGAGGACATGCCGCGCGAGCAGAACCGGGTAACGCTCGATCCGAAGGTGAAGGACGCCAACGGCATGCCGGTGGCGAGCGTGCATTTCGACGACCACGAGAACGACGAGAAGATGCGCAACCACGCCTACCAGCAGGGCGCCGCCATCTACGAGGCGGTGGGCGCCGTGCGCACCTTCCCGACGCCCCCCTATCCGAGCACGCACAACCTCGGCACCAACCGGATGAGCGCGAATGCGCGCGACGGGGTGGTGAACAAGTGGGGCCAGACGCACGACGTCAAAAATCTGTTCGTCTCGGACGGCAGCCAGTTCACCAGCGGCGCGGCCTGCAACCCGACGCTGACCATCGTCGCACTGGCGATCCGGCAGGCCGATGCGATGGCCGGCATGATGAGCCGGAAGGAAATCTAGCCGAGGTGTCGCCTGCTGCTCCGGGGGAACGATGATGCAGACGGTCGGGAAAGCACGAGGACGGTTTCTGCTGTGGATCGCCATGACTGTCTGTCTGCATCGTGCTGAGCGCCTGTTGCGCAAGAGCGGAGCAGGTCATCGTGAAGATGTGGATGCACGAGCACCCGCCGCGCATCGCCATCGACAAATCGATCATCGCCGCGTTCGAACAGGCCAATCCCGACGTCAAGATCCAGTACGAGGTGATCCCGGTCGCGGAGTACGGTACCAAGCTGCTGACCGCGTTCGCCTCGGGCGCCGGTCCCGATCTGTTCAACCAGTTCTCCGGGCTGGTCGCGCAGTACTACAACGCCCGCGTGATCGCGCCGATCGATTTTGCTGCCATGGGGTATGCCGATGAGGCCGCGCTCACCGGCCAATACCTGAACGGGTTCGATGGCGCGCGCTTCGGCGGTCGGCTCTACGGCATTCCGACCGAGGTCAGCAACTGGGCCTGCTACGCCAACAACAAAATCTGGCAGGAAGCCGGGCTCGATCCCGGGCGCGATTTCCCCACGACGTGGGAAGCCCTTCCGGCGGTTGCCGAGAAACTGACGCAGCGCGACACAAACGGCGTGCCGCTGCGCCGCGGCTTCGACTTCAACTGGTCCAACCGCAACGCCGTCTGGATGACCTCGAGCACGATGCTGCATCAGCTTGGCGGCAACATCGTGGACGAGGCCAGCTACAAGGCGACATTGGATACGCCGGCCGGACGACGGGTGATGCAGTATTGGGCCGACTGGGCCAACAGGCTGCGGCTCGGCGGCCCGCAGTACACCGACTCGCGCACGGATTTCCTCGCGGGCAGGCTTGCGACGGAATGCAGCTTTGGGATCTGGGGCGTTCCGCAGATGAAGGATGCCAAGATCGATTACACCGTGAAGCCGGCGCCGCGCTTCTCCGACGCCGTCTCGGACAACGGCTTCGACGCCTATGCCTTCTACATGATGGTGAATGCGCGCTCCCCCGCGGCGACGCAGAAGGCCGCCTGGAAACTGGCGCGCTCCTACGTCGATCATGCGAGCGATCTGTTCATCGGCGCCGGCCTGTTCGTGCCTCGCAAGGAGGTGATGGACCTGCCCGCCTACAAGGCCGATCCGACGAGTGCCGTCTTCATCGAAGAGCTCAAAAAGGCAAAATTCTCGCCGCGTGTCGTCGGGTACGACCAGGTGGCGGACACGATATTGCGCGGCCGCGACCGCATGGTGCAGGGCGGCGAGCCGGTGGCGGACGTGCTGCCCGCCATGAACGACGACATGAACGCCATATTGCGGCGCGAGCGTGCGCGCGCCGAGGCGATGGCGAAGTAGCCAGGAGGCGATGTTCGGAATACGGCCGCGCCCGATCAACCGCAAATGGTGGGGACTCGTCTTCGTCCTTCCGGTGGTCGGCTTCTTCGCGCTGTTCACCGTTTTTCCGGTCATGTTCGGCTTCTATCTCAGCCTGACCGACTATGACCTGCTCAGCCCGCCGGAATGGGTCGGGCTCGACAACTTCCGCAACCTGCTTTCCGATCGCCTGTTCCTGACTGCGCTGAACAATACGCTCGTCTTCGTCGCCGGCAGCACGGTTCCGGTCTGGATTGCCTCCTTGCTGGCGGCGCTGCTGTTCGACCAGGCCTTCCGCGGTCGCAACATCCTCAAGGCGACCTTCTTCCTGCCGGTGTTGCCGCCGGTCGTGGTGATCGCGGTGGTCTGGCGCATGCTGCTGCATCCAAACGGCATCATGACCTGGCTGGTCGGCTCGTTCCGCGGCATTACCGAAATCCGCTGGCTGGCCGATACGGTGCTCGCGCCCTTGTCGATGATCGTCGTGCACGACTGGGCGGTGATCCCGTTTTTCATGATGATCTGGCTGGCAGGCCTTGCCGGCATCGCACCCGAACTGCGCGAGGCGGCGCACATCGACGGCGCCAATGCAGTGCGCACCTTCTGGCATATCGAGCTGCCGCAATTGCGCGGGACGGCCGTGCTCGTCGCGGCGCTCAGCACCATCAACGCGTTCCAGACATTCACGCTGCAATATGTGCTGAGCCCCGATCCCGGCGGTCCCGCGAACTCGACCCTGGTGCTCGGACTGCTGGTTTTGAAATACGGCTTCCAGTATTTCCGCATGGGCGATGCGGCGGCGGTGTCGGTGGTGATGTTCGCGATCATCCTGGCGGTGACCGCGGCGCAGCTCCGGTTCAACCGGCGCACAGGCTGATGGCGGATGACAGCGCATGCGTCAGAATAACGGTGCCGCTGGAGATAAAGTGCTCCCCTTCCCCTTGCGGGAGGAGGTTGGGGGAGGGGAACGCGGGACGAAGTCAGACTTGGTATTTATCCGAACGCATTGTCTTGCGATGGTGCGACCCCTCCCCCCAACCCCCTCCCGCAAGGGGAGGGGGAGAATTTCACTCCGGCGGCCATCCCACTGCGCGTTGGCCTGACATGCAGCTTCGCCGCATCAGCACAGGTCCGGTGCTCTTCCTGATCGCGCTCGCCGCGGCGGTGGTCTTCGCCTTTCCGATCTGGTTCATGGTGACATCGGCGTTCAAGGCGGAAGGCGAGATCCAGGCCATCCCGATCCACTGGCTGCCGCACGACTTCCAGTGGTTCGCACGCTTTCGCGAGGCCGCCGACTTCGCGCCGCTGTGGCGCTACTTCTTCAACAGCACCGTCTATTCGCTCGTCCATGTCGGCGTCACGGTCTTCTTCGGTGCGCTGGCCGGCTTCGGATTTGCCAAGTACCGCTTCCCGGGCCGCACGTTCCTGTTCTTCTTCGTCATTTCCACCATGATGATCCCGTTCCAGGTCCTGGTCGTGCCGCTGTTCATCGAGATCAAGGCGTTCGGCTGGGAGAACAGCTACGCCGGCCTCATCATCCCCGGCATGATGAACGCATTCGGCGTGTTCATGATGCGGCAATATGCCGCGGAACTGCCGGATGAACTGCTGGAAGCGGCACGCGTCGATGGCGCCGGCGAGTTCCACATCTTCCTGCGCATCGTCATGCCGCTGCTGGTGCCCGCGCTGGCCAGCCTTGCCATCATCGTCTTCATCTGGGCGTGGGGCGCGTTCCTGTGGCCGTTGGTGATCGTGCAGGACCGCGAGCTCAATGTGCTGGCGGTCGGGCTGACCAACTACAGCCAGCCGTATCAGCGCCAGCCGATGTGGGGAGCGGCGATGGCGGCTTCGACCGTCGCGACGATCCCGATCGCATGCCTGTTCGTGTTCTTCCAGCGCTACTTCATCAAGGGACTGACCGCTGCCGCGGTAAAGGGCTGACCGGGCAAAGCTTGCCGTAGCCCGCTCGGCGATACAGATTTCCACAGACGGCTGCCCCGAATCTCTGGGAATGCCGGCCGAAGAAAATCGGAGGAGACGAAAATGTCCGACTCCATGGAACATGAGCCACACGGTGCGCACCAGACGAAGAAGGCGGCCGCCAGCGGCTGGATCGGTTCGGCGCTGGAATACTATGACTTCTTCATCTACGCATCGGCCGCCGCCCTGATCTTCCCGCAGGTCTTCTTCCCCTCCGACAACCCGCAGGTCGCCATCGTCGCGTCGCTGGCGACCTACGGTGTCGGCTACGTCGCCCGGCCGATCGGCGCCTTCTTCCTCGGCCACTGGGGCGACACCCACGGCCGCAAGACGGTGCTGCTGCTGTGCATGTTCCTCATGGGGTTCTCGACGATGGCCGTCGCGTTCCTGCCGACCTACCAGCAGGCCGGCATGCTCGCGCCGATCCTGCTCGTGGCGCTCCGTCTCATCCAGGGCTTCGCGGTCGCCGGGGAGATCTCCGGCGCCAGTTCGATGATCCTCGAGCACGCTCCGTTCGGCCGGCGCGGCTACTACGCCAGCTTCAGCCTCCAGGGCGTGCAGGCCGGGCAGATCCTTGCCGCGGCGGTCTTCCTGCCGCTCGCGCACTACCTGCCCGACGAGGCGTTCAGGTCCTGGGGCTGGCGGATTCCGTTCTTCCTCAGCTTCGTCGTCATCGTCGCGGGCTACATCATTCGCCGCGAGGTCGCCGAAACGCCGGCCTTCGCCGAAGAGGGCGAGCACGGCGACGTCCCGAGGACGCCGATCATCCAGGCCTTCAAGTACAGCTGGATGGACATGCTCCGGGTCGTCTGCATGGCCCTGATGAATGTCATCCCGGTGGTCGCCACGATATTCGGCGGGGCCTACGCGGTGCAGGCGGCGTACGGGATCCGCTTCGACAAGGACGTCTATCTGTGGATCCCGGTCCTGGGCAACATCGTGGCGGTGATCGTCATCCCGCTTGTCGGCAACCTGTCGGACAGGATCGGTCGCAGGCCGCCGGTGATCGTCGGCGCGCTCGGTGCGGGGCTGCTCTCGTTCGTCTACCTCTACGCCATCAGCATCAGGAACGTGCCGCTGGCGATTGTCACGTCGCTGCTCATGTGGGGCGTCATCTACCAAGGCTACAACGCCATTTTCCCAAGCTTCTATCCCCGAGCTGTTCCCGACGCGCACGCGGGTCACCGCGATGGCCATTTCGCAGAACGTCGGAACGACCATCACCGCGCTGCTTCCGGCGCTGTTCGCAACCGTGGCGCCGCCCGGCTCGACCAACATCCCGCTGACCATCGGGGCGATCACCTTCGCCGTGACCGTCATCGCGGCGGCCGCGGCCTGGAACGCCCGGGAGACCTATCGGATTCACCTGAACGACCTCGGCGATGCGCGGTGCGGTTGCCGTTGACAAGCAGGACTACGACCGGATGCGGGCCCAGACGCTGGCCGATGCGAGATCGCCCGCGGCACTCGCATGAGCCGGGAGGACACAGTATGAGCCGCCTCGTTTTCGTGCTGAACGGCCCGAACCTGAACATCCTGGGCAAGCGTCAGCCGCACATCTACGGCCACGAGACGCTGGCCGATGTGGAGCGCGACTGCCGCGCCGTGGCCAAGGAGCTGAACCTCGAACTTCGCTTCCACCAGAGCAACCGCGAGTACGAGATCATCGACTGGATTCACGAGGCGCGGGAGACCGCCGGCGGCATCGTCATCAATCCGGCGGCGTTCACCCACACGTCGGTCGCCATCCTGGACGCGCTGAACACATTCGACCCGCCCGTCATCGAGATCCACATCAGCAACGTGCACAAGCGCGAGGAATTCCGGCACCACTCCTTCGTGTCCATGCGGGCCGATGGCGTGATCGCGGGGTTCGGCACGCAAGGCTATCTGCTGGCGTTGCGCCGGGTCGCGCGGCTGATCGACGAGAAGGCGAAATAGGGTGAAGGTGATCGCGCCGGCCGCGGCGACGGGTAGGGAGATCGACATTGCCTGAACCGATCGGCACCGTCTCGCAGCCCGCGCAGCCGCTCCGCAAGTCCATCGCGACAGTGGCCCTCAGCGGTTCCCTGGTGGACAAGCTGGAGGCCGCCGCCACGGTCGGCTTCGACGGCGTCGAGATCATGGAAAGCGACCTGCTGACGTTCGACGGCTCGCCCGCCGATGTCAGGCGCATCTGCGAGAACCTCGGCCTCGCCATCGATATCTACCAGCCGTTTCGCGACTTCGAGGCGATGCCCGAGCCGCAGCGCGGCCGGAACCTGGATCGGGCGGAGCGCAGGTTCGACACCATGCAGGAACTGGGCACCGATCTGGTCCTGGTCTGCAGCAACACGCATGCCGCCGCGTTGGACGACGATGCGCGCGCCGCGGCGGACCTCGCCGTGATGGCCGAGCGGGCGGGCCGCCGGGGGCTTCGGATCGGCTACGAGGCACTGAGCTGGGCGCGGCACGTGCGGCTTTGGCGGCACGCCTGGAACATCGTCCAGCAGGCCGGGCATCCGGCGCTCGGCCTGATCGTGGACAGTTTTCATACGCTCGCCCTGAACGACGACCCGTCGGGCCTGGCGGACATTCCGGGCGACCGGATCTTCTTCGTGCAGCTCGCCGATGCGCCGCGCCTGACCATGGACGTCCTGTCCTGGAGCCGCCACTACCGCAATTTCCCCTACCAGGGCGATCTGCCGATCGAAGGCTTCGTGCGCGCGGTCCTGGCCAGCGGATATCGCGGGCCATTGTCGCTCGAGGTGTTCAACGACAATTTCCGCTCCGCCCCGGCCCGCATGATCGCGCGCGACGGCCTGCGCTCGCTGATCCTGGCGGAGGCGCAGGCGACCGGGCCGGACGCGCTGCCGGCGCTGCCGGAGGTCGATGGCGTCGAGTTCCTGGAGTTCGCCGTGGACACCGACGCGAGCGAGGAACTGGCGGGCCTCCTGCGCCGGCTGGGCTTCCACCATGCCGGCCGTCACCGGTCGAAGTCGGTCGAACTCTACCGCCAGGGGCGCATCAACCTGGTCCTGAACAGCGAGCCGGACAGCGCGGCATACGAGCATTTCCAGCACCACGGCGCATCGGTGTGCGCCATGGCGCTACGGGTGGACGATCCCGCGCGGGTGGTGGCCCGGGCGCGCGCGCTCCTGGTGCCTGACTGGCGCGAGCGGATCGGCGAAGGCGAGCGCCAGATCCCCGCGGTTCGCGGCCCGGACGGGACGCTGATCTACCTGGTGGGCCGTGATGCGTCCTGGTCGAACTTCTGGAACGAGGATTTTCATCCCCTGCCCACCGAACCGGAAACCGCCGGACTGGACACCATCGACCACCTGGCGATCGCGCTGCCGGCAGGGCGGATGGACACTTATATTCTGTTCTGGCGCGCACTGTTCGGGCTCGAGCCGCAGCCGGTGTGGGACCTGCCCGACCCGTACGGCCTGATCCAGAGCCGGGCGATGGTGAACCGGACGGGCACCCTGCGGCTGACCTTCAACGTCTCCGAGGCGCGGGACACGGTCACCAACCGCTTCGTGTCCACCTTCGCCGGCGCCGGCGTGCACCACATCGCATTCGCCACCGCCGACGCGGCACTTGCCGTCGATCGCCTGGAACGGTCGGAGGCGCCAAAACTGGCCATTCCCGGCAGCTACTACGAGGACGTGTCGGCCAGGCTCGGCCTGGAGGACGCCACGACGGCGGAGCTGGAGCGACTGGGACTGCTCTACGACCGGGACGCCGTCGGCGAGTTCCGGCATACCTATACCGACTCCTTCCAGGAGCGATTCTTCTTCGAGATCGTCGAGCGGCGGGACGGCTACGCCGGCTTCGGCGCTGCCAACGCCGCCGTGCGAATGGCGATACAGGCCCGCCTGCATCCGGCCCGAAGCTGACCATAGCGTGGGGGAGCAGCCATGATCACCGGCAGGACCAGAGTCATCGCCCACCTCGGCTATCCGACCGAGTCGTTCAAGGCGCCGATGATCTACAATCCCTGGTTCGAGATGAAGGGCATCGAGGCCGTCGTCGTGCCCATCGGTGTCGTCGCGAAGGACTACCCGGATCTGCTCAAGGCGCTGTTCCATGCGACGAACATGCACGGCGCCCTGGTCACGATGCCGCACAAGGTGACGACGACGCAGCTCGTGGACGAACTGACGACGACGGCGAAGATCGCCGGCGCCTGCAACGCGATCCTGCGGCGCGCCGACGGATCGCTGCTCGGCGACATGTTCGACGGCGCGGGCTTCGTCCGCGGCGTGGAGCGCAAGGGCCGGCAGATCGCCGGGGCAAGCGGCCTGGTGATCGGCTGCGGCGGCGTCGGCTCGGCCATCGCAGCCTCGCTGGCGGCGGCCGGGCTGTCCGCGATGGGGCTGTTCGATGCATCGGCGGCTTCGGCCGAGGCGCTCGGCGATCGGCTGCGGTTGCACTACCCCGACCTGCGGATCGCGACCGGGTCGAACGATCCGACCGGCTACGACGTCGTCGTCAACGCGACGCCGCTCGGCATGAAGCCTGGCGATCCGCTGCCCGTCGATGTCGCGAAGATCGCGCCGGGCACGTTCGTCGGTGAGGTCGTGATGAAGGAGGAATTCACCCCGCTGCTGCGCGCGGCGATGGCGAAAGGCTGCACGGTCCAGGTCGGCACCGACATGCTGTTCGAGATGATCCCGGCCTACCTGGAATTCTTCGGCTTCGGCACCAGCACGCCCGAGGAACTGCGCGGGGTGGCGACACTACAGGTACTAGCGGCGTGCGGCGTCCCTCGCCTTCGAGCCAGTCGCAGAACGCCGTGCTGGCGGGATCGGCAACCTGCCTCTGGGGTAGGTAGGCGAAGTAGCCGCGCGCCGGCAGGCTGATCCCCGGGAACGGCGTCACCAGACGCCCGGCGGCGAGGTCATCGGCCACCAGGGCAGTCGGTCCCATCGCGACGCCCGAGCCCGTCGATCGCGGCCTGAATGGCGAGATAGAAGTGATCGAGCGTCAGCGACGCCGCCGGCTCCAGGGTCGCGTGCTCCGCCGTCGCCAGCCAGTCACGCCACAATCGCGGCATCGTCGTGACGTGGAGCAGCGTGTGCCTGGCCAGATCCGCCACTTCCGCCAGCGGCAGGCGCGCCAGCAAAGCGGGACTGCACACCGGTAGCCGGCGCTCGGGCAGCAGCGGGCGCGCGACGAAGCCATGGAACGTGTCCGGTCCCCCGCGGATCACGACATCGAACGGCTCCGGCAGCGCGTCGAGCGGGTCGTTGGACGTCGCCAGCCTTACCTCGATGTCCGGGTGGCGCTCACGGAACAGCGCCAGACGCGGCACCAGCCAGCGGAGGGCGAACGTGGCCAGGGCATTGACCCGCAGCACTGTCGTCTGCGGCTCTCCCCGGCGGCCTCGATGGTGCTGCACGGCAGCCGAGACGCGATCCAGCGCCGGGCCGAATTCGGCGAGCAGGGCAGCGCCGCCCGGCGTCAGCACCACGCGCCGGTTCAACCGCCGGAACAGCGCCGGTGACCCGAGCCATTCCTCCAGCAGGTGAACCTGCCGGCTGATCGCGCCGTGCGTCACGCCGAGTTCCGCGGCCGCGTCCTTGAAGCTGCCGTGTCGGGCGGCTGCCTCGAACGCACGGACGGCATTCAAAGGCGGAAGTGTTCGTCGCTGCAGCGGCATCGCGTGGCTATCGTGTGAGTTTTCCTGATCGAATTGCCGAAGATTAGTCGTTTGCAAGGCGGTTTGCAGCAACCCATAGTCGTTTGCACGTGAGGTTTCGTGCCATGCCCTTGCTGCGAGGAACTGCAATGACGGAGTTCGCCACTGCCACGGTGGCCAAAGGCACGGTCGCTGACCGGCACACGGCAAGGCGCACCCTTGCGATCGCCGGCCTCGCTCACGCGCTGCATGACGGCTACACCGACGCGATCTACATTCTGCTGCCGGTCTGGCAGAGCGAATTCGCCCTGGGTTACGGCGCGCTCGCCCTGCTGCGCGGCCTCTACGCCGGCGCGATGGCGGCGCTGCAGATCCCGGCGGGGCACCTGGCCGAACGCTTCGGCGGCCGGATGGTGCTCGCCCTCGGGACGGCGCTCGTTGGCGTCGGATATGCTCTCGCCGGCGTTTCCGGAACTCTGCCTGGGCTCTGCGTTGCCCTCATGGTCTCCGGCGTCGGGTCGAGCACCCAGCACCCGATCGCCTCGGCGGCGGTCGCGCGCGCTTACGGCAGCGCGGCCCGCGGCCCGCTGGGCACCTACAACTTCACCGGCGATCTGGGGAAGGCCGCGGTTCCGGCGCTGATTGCATTGCTGCTGACGCTCATGCCGTGGCGCAGGTCGCTCTGGCTGCTGGCGCTTGCCGCCGTGCTTGCGGCCACACTCATCGCCCTGCTCCTGCCGCCGATCGACAAGGCGCGACCGAACGCGGAAACGCGGTCCGCGCGCGCGGGCGGCGGGCGCGGCGGTTTCCCGCTGCTGTTCACGATCGGCGTGCTCGACACCGCGGTACGGATGGGCCTGCTGACCTTCCTGCCGTTCCTGCTGCAGGCGAAGGGTGCGTCGCTCCCGACCGTCGGATTGGCCCTGGCACTGGTCTTCATCGGCGGGGCCGGAGGGAAATTCGCCTGCGGCTGGCTGGGCGGCCGGTTTGGCGTGCTGCGAACGGTGGTGCTGACCGAGGGCGGCACGGCAGCCTGCATCCTCGCCGTGCTCGTCCTGCCGCTCGCGGCCGTCCTGCCGATGCTGCCGCTGCTGGGCGTTATGCTGAACGGCACGTCGTCGGTGCTTTACGGCACCGTGCCCGACCTGGCGCCCGCGCACGGTGTGGAGCGCGCCTTCGCACTGTTCTACACCGGGACGATCGGATCGGGCGCACTATCCCCGGTTCTCTACGGCATCCTCGGCGACGCTCTTGGTGCCAGCATGGCCACGATGGCGACCGCCGCCACAGCGCTGGCTATCGTGCCACTTGCCTTTGCGCTCGCGCCGCATCTGGGAACAGGCGCCTTCTCTGTTGACGCTTCCCGCCAGGGCTAGGCCGTCATGGCCGAGCCTGTCCCCATAGGGACCAGGATAACGGTGCGCCTGGAGAAAAATGCTCCCCTCCACTTGCGGGAGGGGGGCAGGAAGCGCTCAGGGCTCTGCCCTGAAACCCGCCCGAGGGCTTTGCCCCCGGGACCCCCACCAAAGGCATAGCCTTTGGAATCCGTTACCAAAGTGAAGGGTTCCAAGGGCTCCGCCCTTGGCGGAGTCCAGAGGCGGAGCCTCTGGTGGGTTCGGGGTGAAACCCCGAGCGCAGCGTCTTGCGATGACGGATGCTATCCCAGCCCCAGCTTCGGGCGCACCCAGGCGGCGAGCTGTGCGATCGCTGCGTCCGCCTCCGGGGCGACGCCGGCGAGGAAATGGAACACGTGCTGCATCTCGGGATACTCGTCGAGCCTGACCTCCCCGTCTGCCCGCCGCAGCGCCTCGGCGAGCGCCCGGCTGTCGTCCAGCAGCGTCTCGTAGCTGCCCACCTGGATATAGACCGGCGGCAACCCGGACAGATCGCCGCATAGCGGATTGACCAGCGGGTCGCGCCGGTCGCCGTGCTCGCCGAGGAAGGCCGCGGCCATGTTCTGGATCATCTCGCGCGCGACCAGGACGTCGCGGTCCTTGTTGGTCTCGAACGTAGCGCCCGCCGCGTCCATGTCGAGCCACGGTGACAGCGGCATGGACGCCGCCGGCATCGGCAGGCCGAGCTGGCGCAGCCGGATCAATGTCGTGATCGCCAGCCCGCCGCCGGCGGAATCGCCGGTCAGCGCGATGTGGTTCGGCGTGATCCGCTGCTCCAGCAGCCAGCGATACGCGCTCGCCATGTCGTTCACCGGCCCGGGATGCACGCTCTCGGGGGCCAGTCGGTAATCCACGATCAGCGCGCGGCAGCCGACGGCCTTCGCCAGATGGCCATACAGCTTGCGGTGCGTGAACATCGAACCGACGACATAGCCGCCGCCGTGCGAGCACAGCAGCACGCGGTCCTCGGCGCAGCCCTTCGGCGCCGCCCAGAGCGCCGGCACGCCGGCCGCCTCGGTCTCGATGTAATCGACCGCGCCCGGCTCGCCGGTCACGTCGCCCATGTGCCCGAGCAGCGCCCGCAACTCATCGATCGGCATCTCGGGGTTCGCTTCCAGGGCGGCGATGAAGCTCTTGTACAGCGTGATCAGTTGCTCGCTCTGCTTGCTGGCCATGATTTTCCTCCGTTCTGTCGCAATGCGCTGTGTGGTCAGGCCGCGTAGTTGATGCCGCGCTCCGGCAGTTCCACCTTGCCGCCGCACTCGCGCGCGATGACCGGCATCACCTCCTCGGCGAAGAGCTGCATCTGGTCCTCGATCTCGCGGCCTTCGAAGCCGCCGAGTTCGAACCAGCCGAGGAAGCAGAAGTCCTCGTAGCCGATCGCGTTCTTCATCTGCATGATCTTGTCGATGACGAACTGCTTCGATCCCTGGATCGCGATCTCGCGCTCGCGCAGCATCTCGGCCGTGACGCGCTTGTTCAGGTCGAACATCGGCTCGTCGAGGCGCGCCACGACCGCGCCGAAGCCGAACGGCCCGTAGTAGTCGAACTGCAGCTCCATCGCGCGCGCGGCACGCTCCAGCGCCTGCTTCTCCTTGCCTGGCGTGGTCATGTGGATATAGCGGCTGGTCATGATGCCGCGACGCTTCTGCGCGTCCCAGCCGTATTTGAATTTTCCCCGGTTCAGCATGTCGGGCCAGCCGGCCTTCTCCGCGGCCTCATAGTAAATGTCGATATTCTTCTTCAGCCGATCGTTGGGCTCGACGATCATCACGCCGTTGATGCCATGCTCCGCGGCCCATTTGAGCGAGCGCGAACTGGTGACCGGCTCCCAGATCTGCGGGTGCGGCTTCTGCACCGGCTGGGGAAACACCTGCAGCTCCTTCAACGTGGTTGTCGTCGCCTGCACCGGGTTGCCGGCGGAGTACATGTCGGGCGCGCCGATCGCGAGCACGTCCTCCAGGCGGCGCTCGACCTTGTCCATCTGGAAATAGGCGATGGTCTGCTTGTGGTTCCATTTCGTGTACGACGGCGGGATGGAGAAATTCTCGCCGCGGTGCACGAAGGACGGCTCGGTCCAGCACTTGCGGATGATCTCGACCGCCTCCTCGAACGACTTGCGATTGCGCTCCTGGTCCTGGATCGTCGAGCCGTAGGGACGCCCCAGGGTTTCGTTCTCGCGCGGCTGGTAGCCGCGGCCCATGCCGCATTCGACCCGCCCGCCGCTGATCACGTCGAGCTGCGCGATCTGCTCGGCGATGCGCACCGGGTGGTGCCAGACGACGATGTTGGCGCACTGGCCGAGCCGGATTTTCTTGGTCTGGGCGGCGATCGCCATCTGGGTGAACAGCGGGTTCGGGCTCATCTCCGCGCCTTCCGGCTGGAAATGGTGCTCGGTCAGCCAGAACGACTGGTATCCCAGCTTCTCGGCCAGGATGCCCTGGCGGACCTGGTTCACCAGGACCTCCTGCGCGGCGACATGGACCTCGGCGAGCGAGCCGTCGTTCACCGCGACCCCGTCCTTGGTGACGACGACCGGAAGACTGGACGCGCCGTTGTGGAAAACACCTATCTCGAACATTCGCTGCCCTCCCTGGAGGCGGTTGTCAGAATTTCCGAATAAGGCGTTGTCCAGGCAGGACAATCCGGCCGGCCTGGACCAGTAACCGGACGATGAAACCGAGACTGTCGCAGCGCAATAGGACACCGCGCCTGCAGCCGCGTCCGGGGGAAATCACGACGAAGTGTTATACCACCGTTATAGTTCGGTGATAGAACAGACCTGTCACCGAAACCTCCAGCCGGCGTCCTCCTCCTCCTGCTGCGATGCCGTATCCTAGACCTGCCGCCACATCCGACGCGAAGATCAGAATTGGAGTCATGTCATGCCCAGCGATGGGGCCAACCTGTCCTTTGATGCGCCGGAATCGCCTGTCGATCTGCTCTCGAGGGCGGCCCGTATCCGTCAGCAAGCCCGATTTTTCGCTGGCAACCCGGCGGAAGAGCGCTTGGAAAGGTTCGCCGCCGAGTTGGAGGCTCGGGCCCTGCAAATTGTGCGGCCGCGCGAAGGGTAGTCCCTGCGCGCCGCTATGGACGCCTTGTTGTGAGGCGCGCCCCGTGGCTTACCCTCCCGTCGGATCATTCACTTCAAGCGGCCATCAATTCTGGTTCCGTCGCGATCTATGAGCCCTATGTTATATTTTATACTTGTAGTCACGGAAACGTGATGATACTATTCGCGCAGCCTCAGACCGAGAGAAGCTCGGAACGACAGGGGACTTGCGATGAAACCCACCCGCCACGCAACAATCCGTGGCCACCTCGTCGAGGAATACCGGTCACTGAACTGCCCGATCTGTTATATCGATGCCCACCGGGTCACGAGCAGCTTCGACCACGTTGTCGCCGATCTCCGGGCCAGCGGTCAGGTCCCACCAAAGAGCTTGAGCGAGGGCGCCGGCAGCGCTGCGCCGGCAGTCGGTCATCGATAGATTCCGCCTATGCCGGCCGGCCGACATACACCTCAGTCGGCCAAGGCATAGCTGCCGACCGAAGCGAAATTGTTAATGAAGCGTGTGGGACGTGCGCGCGTGCCGGTTTGTTGGCGCTATAAACACTTGGGCTGGTTGAGATTTCGACGGTTGGCGGAGGGGATGAGATTCGAACTCACGATACGAGTTGACCCCGTATAACGGTTTAGCAAACCGCCGCCTTCAGCCGCTCGGCCACCCCTCCGCCTGGAGATCCCCGGAACGAACCCGGGGGCAGGGCACCGGACCTCGCTCCCAACATCGACCGGGAGCACCGCCCGGACACGGCGTTTGCACCCCGGTTTCTAAGGACCTTGCCCGCGTCAAACACAGCGCGTCAAACACTCAGCTCAGGGCGACCTCGAAGCCGCGCCGGGTGCCGGGACGCGCCATCATGGCCTCGTACCAGCGCTTCACATTCGGGAAATCGGCCAGGTCCACCTGGTGGCGCTCGTGCCGCCAGGCCCAGCCGAGGATCGCGAAGTCGGCGATCGACACCGGCCCGCCGACGAATTCCACCTCGCGACAGACGCTTGTCCAGCACGCCGTACAGCCGCCGCGTCTCCTTCGTATAACGGTCGAGGCCGTAGCGACGATCCTGCTCGTTCTCCACCTGGAGGAAGTGGTGCACCTGGCCGGGCATCGGGCCGAAGCCGCCCATCTGCCACATCAGCCATTCCAGGACCGGGACCTGCGCGCGCAGGTCGGACGGATAGAATTTCCCGGACTTCACCCCGAGATAGATCAGGATCGCGCCCGACTCGAACACGCTGATCGGCGCGCCGCCCGGACCTTCCGGATCGATGATCGCCGGGATGCGGTTGTTCGGGCTGATCTTCAGGAAGTCGGGGTTGAACTGCTCGCCCTTGCCGATGTTCACCGGATGGACGTTGTAGGGAAGCCCCATCTCCTCGAGCGCCACGCTGATCTTGCGGCCGTTCGGCGTGTTCCAGGTATGCAGTTCGATGGGCATGGCAGCCTCCCGCGACATGACGTTCGACGCGGATTGTCACCGAGCCGGAGCCCGTCCGCAACCGGCACCCCGACGCCCAAACACCCGATTGCAATGCAGGCAATCCGTCGGCGAAACTGATCACTTCGTAAGCAACCAGCCGCCGGCATCGGTCCGCCCGCGTGGCCTGCTGCTTGCAACCCGGTGATGCGATCAACTCCACCAGGAGGCCAGACCAGTGAGCGAATCCGCGGTCAGCATTCCCATCCCGCTCGCCCATCCCGCGACGCGCTGGTTCCAGTTGGCGCTGGGTCTCATCTGCATGATGGCGATCTCCAGCCCGCAATACGTCTGGACGCTGTTCACCAAGCCGCTCGGCGGCGCACTCGGCGCGGCGCCGGCCGCATTGCAGGTGACATTCTCCCTCCTGATCGTGCTGCAGACGTTCTTCTCGCCGTTCCAGGGCTATCTGGTGGACCGCTTCGGCCCGCGCCGGCTCATCGCGCTGGGCGCCGTGCTCACCGGGCTGTCCTGGATCCTCGCCGCGCAGGCCGGTTCGCTGCTCATGCTCTATCTCACCTATGGCGTGATCGGCGGGCTTGGCACGGGCATCGTCTATATCGGCGTCGTCGGACAGATGGTCGGCTGGTTCCCGGACCGGCGCGGTTTCGCCGCGGGCGTGGTCGCCGCGGGCTACGGCATGGGCGCGATCGTCACGACCTTTCCGATCGCCGGCTCGCTCGCCAGCGCGGGCTATCAGGCCACATTGCAGCAGTTCGGCCTGATCTTCGGCGTGGTCGGCTTCCTCGCCGCGCTCGGCCTCAAACCGCCGCCGGCGGCCCATGGCGATGCAAACGACGGCGCATTCACGTCCACCGGGGCCATGCTGAGAACGCCGATCTTCTGGCTGATGTTCGTGATGATGAGCCTGATGTCCACCTCGGGACTGATGGTGACGTCGCAGATGGCGAGCTTCGGCGCGGACTTCGGCATCACGCAGGCCGTGGTGTTCGGCATGGCCGCGCTGCCGCTGGCGCTCACCGTGGACCGCTTCACCAACGGTCTGACGCGGCCGTTCTTCGGCTGGGTATCCGACCGGATCGGACGCGAGAACACGATGTGCCTGGCCTTCGCGCTGGAGGGCGTCGCCATGACGCTGTGGCTGGTCACGCGCGGCGATCCGCTGCTGTTCGTGCTGCTGTCCGGGCTGGTGTTCTTCGGCTGGGGCGAGATCTTCTCGCTGTTCCCGGCAACGCTCACCGACACGTTCGGCACGCGCAATGCCACGCGCAACTACGGCTGCCTCTACATGGCGCAGGGCATCGGCGCGATCTTCGGCGGCCCGATGGCATCGCTGCTGCACGAGGCGACCGGCACCTGGACGAGCGTCTTCGCCGTGGCGATTGCCGCGGACCTGCTCACCGCGCTGCTCGCGATCGCGGTGCTGAAGCCGCTGCGCGCCGTCCTACATGCGGATCGGCTAGCACGACCGAGCGCCCGACACGCGCGCGCAATGCGCCGGCTCGGGCTAACCTGCCATCGCGAACACCGCCCGTTGCGCCGCATGCTCCTCGGCCAGCATGACCGGCGGCATCACCGCCAGCAGCCGTTCCTGCGTCGCCGGCGTCGCGCGCGTCAGCGGCAACCGCACCTCGTCCGTGCACAACCCCAGGCTGGCCAGCGCCGCCTTCACCGGGATCGGATTGCTCTCCCGGAACAGCGCCGCGTGCAGCGGATCGAGCAGGTCGCGCAGCGCGGCAAAGCGGCCCAGGTCGCCGTTGTCCCACGCACGGTGCAGCAGCGCGCACAGCGCCGGAGTCGACGTTGGCGGTGACCGAGATGCAGCCGATCCCACCCATGGCCCGGTGGGCCGGCGCGGTTGCATCATCGCCGCTCCATTGCAGGAAGGCATCGCCGCAGCGTGCGCGCAGCCTGGCCGGCCGCGACAGATCGGCCGTCGCGTCCTTGAGTGCCGACAATAAGCTCGGCGTCGTGCAGCCGCGCCACGGTGTCGTCGGCGATCGCCACGCCCGACCGCGACGGAACATCGTAGAGCACGACAGGAAGATCGGTCGCATGCGCGATGGCGCGGACATGCGCGATGATGCCCTCCTGCGTCGGCTTCACATAGGGCGGCACGGCGCAGAGCAGCGCATCGGCGCCCGCGGATGCCGCCTCGACGCCCAGCGCAACCGCAGCCGATGTGGCCAATGCGGTGCAGCCGGCGATCACCGGCACGCGTCCGGCCGCGGCGTCAGCCACCGTGCGCACGGCGCGCACGTATTCCGACAATATCAGCGCGGCGGCCTCGCCCGTGCTGCCGCAGACGATCAGCGCGGCGGTGCCACGCTCGATCTGCCGTTCGGACAGGCGGGCCAGAGCGTCCCAGTCCACGCGCGTGTCGCGGAACGGTGTTGCGAGCGCGGTCAGTGAACCGCCGACGCCGGAGATGGTGTTGCGCATCGTGCTGGTTCCTTTCATGCGCACCGGCGAATGCCGAACGCGGGCACCTCGGCGCGGAGCACCAGGCGTCCCGCCGCGCGAACTGGCGCGGATCGCGGTAAAGCCGTGCAACGTCAGCATGCGGCGCACGAGCGTTTTCCAGCGTCGGCAGCATGTCGACGCAGATCGCCACACGACCGTTCACCATCAGCGCGCGGCGGATGCGTGGCAGCGCGCTCGCCAGCCAGTCGAGCGAGGGGACATGCGGCACGATCACCAGGCTGGCGCTGTCGGCCTCGGGTCGTTCGAACGAGCGAAGATGAGTCACTTGCGCAGCGCCGGCCCGCAGCAGCGCGC
Organism: uncultured Alphaproteobacteria bacterium; assembly: GCA_963739725.1. Classification (GTDB taxonomy): domain Bacteria; phylum Pseudomonadota; class Alphaproteobacteria; order Acetobacterales; family Acetobacteraceae; genus JAMXLO01. The sequence continues at coordinate 106,204 of CAVUBS010000027.1, forward strand.
ACATCAGGTCCGGGCCATTCCCACCAAGCACAAGTATGTGGTCCTCGTGCTTGACCGCGCCCAGGCTGTCGAGCAAGGAGGAGCCCGGTTCGGGCGGTTTCAGCGGCAGGCTGGGCGGCGCGCGATCGAGGCGCGGCCGCCGCACGGACGTGGGTCAGCATCGGAGGCGTCTCCTGGCAGGTGCAATGCTCGGACCGGAATGGTCGCAGGTCATGGCGGGCCGGAAGATCGGCGCGACGGCATATAATTTCGATCTGTGTCGTGGACTGTCCGTATAGCATTCGCATAGGCGTCGCTTCGTGCAGTGTTGACGCCGATGCCTCGGCGCACAGCCACACGGCAAGCCGGCCATGACGTGAGAATTGTGCGGTTCAACGAACAGGAGTCCCGGACCATGCTGCGGATCGGTCCCATCGTGTGCGGCGTTGCTGCTGGCCGTGTCAGCGTCGCAGGCACTGGCGACAGAAGACGTGATCACGCTGCCATTGAACGACGCGACCCTGCTCCAGCCTCACAACGTGACTGTAAAGTCAGTGCGCTACGGTGACAGCGATGCCGTCGAGGTCCGGCTGACCGGTGCGTATCGCGGCCCCGATATGGACACCTTCGCATTCGTTCCTGGCCTGGATTTCCATGATGGCACAATCGAGGTGGACGTCGCGGGGTCTCCCCTGCCCAGTGCGCTGCCGGGCGCCCGGGGTTTCGTCGGGGTCGCCTTCCGCATCGATACGGAAGGCGCCACCTTTGGATGCGAAGGCTTCTACATCCGCCCGACCAACGGCCGCGCCGAGGACCAGGTTCGCCGCAACCATTCGACCCAGTACTTCTCGTATCCCGGCTACGATTTCGACCGATTGCGGCGGGAAGCACCGGACCGGTACGAGTCCTACGCCGACCTCGTGCCCGGCGAATGGACCCACCTGCGGATCGAGGTCTCGGGCGCGACGGCACGCCTCTATGTTGGCACCGCCGCGCAGCCCGTGCTCATCGTGCAGGATCTGAAACGTGGCCCGGATGCGCACGGGACAGTGGGGCTGTTTGTGGACAACGGCACCGACGGCCACTTCCGCAATCTGTCCGTCCGCAAGGCGACAAGCCGGCCATGACGCAGGCGCGATCGCTATGACAATGCGCGCTTCAGCGTCTCGTTGACCAGCGCCGGGTTGCCCTTGCCGGCCATTGCCTTCATCACCTGGCCGACAAAGAAACCAAACAGCTTGTCGCGTCCCCCTTTGTATTCCGCCACCTTGTCGGCATTCGCCGCCAGCACCTTCGCAACCGCCGCGTCGATCGCGTTCGTATCGGTGACCTGACGCAGCCCCTTTTCCTCGACGATGACGGCAGGGTCCCTGCCGGTCTCCACCATCGCCTCGAACACGTCCTTGGCGATACGGCCGCTGATCGTCTTGTCGGCCAGGAGATCGAGCAGCCCGCCGAGCGCGTCCGCCGATACCGGGCTGTCGGCGATCGTGCGTCCGGCGCGGTTCAATGCGGCGAACAGATCGCCCATCACCCAGTTGGCCGCGATCTTCGCATCGCGCCCCTTCGCAACCGTCTCGTAGAAATCCGCGGTCTCCTGCTCGGCCACCAGCACGCCGGCATCGTAGGTGGTCAAACCAAAATCGTGCATGAACCGCCGCTTCTTCGCATCCGGCAGTTCCGGCAGCTTCGCCTTCAGCGCCGCCACCCACGCCTCGTCCAGCACCAGCGGCAACAGATCGGGGTCGGGGAAATAGCGGTAGTCGTGCGCGTCTTCCTTGGAACGCATCGAACGCGTCACGCCGCGTCCGCTGTCGAACAGGCGCGTCTCCTGCTCGACCGCACCGCCGCTCTCCCAAACTTCCACCTGGCGCTTCGCCTCCGCCTCGACCGCCTGCATGACGAAGCGCACCGAGTTGACGTTCTTCACCTCGCAGCGCGTGCGATACGGCTCGCCGTGTTTGCGCACCGATACATTGACGTCGGCGCGCATGGAGCCCTCCTCCATGTTGCCGTCGCAGGTGCCGAGATAGCGCAGGATGGTGCGCAGCTTGCGCAGATACGCCCCCGCCTCCTCGGGCGAGCGCAGGTCCGGTTCGCTGACGATCTCCATCAGCGCCACGCCCGAGCGGTTGAGGTCGATGTAGGTCTTGGTCGGATGCTGATCGTGCAGCGACTTCCCGGCGTCCTGCTCCAGATGCAGACGCGTGATGCCGATGTCGCGCGTCGAGCCGTCGGCAAGCTCGATTTCGATGGTGCCTTCGCCGACGATCGGATGCTGGTACTGGCTGATCTGATAGCCGGCCGGCAGATCGGCGTAAAAGTAATTCTTGCGGTCGAACCGGCTCACCACATTGATCTGCGCGTTCAATCCCAGGCCGGTGCGCACCGCCTGCGCCACGCACTCGCGGTTGATCACCGGCAGCATGCCGGGAAACGCCGCATCGACGAAACTGACCTGCGAGTTTGGCGACGCGCCGAAATCGGTGGCCGCTCCGGAGAACAGTTTCGCCTTGCTGATCACCTGGGCGTGGACCTCCAGGCCGACCACCACTTCCCACGCTCCGGTGCTGCCTTCGATCAGGTATGCCATCGCTTGCCCGCTCCCAACGCCGCGCACATTTGCCCGCATGCCGACCTGCGTGCAAGCGCCGCCGGACGCCGGGTCGCGCGCCGGGTCAGACGGCTTCGATGGTCGCCGGATCGACGTCCTTGAAGACCGCCGTGCTGTCCGCCGTCTCCGGCATCATCGGGAAATGATAGCCGCATTTGGGGCAAGGCTCGGCCAGCACCATCTGCTCCATGTGCAGATCGTACGGCTTGTCCTGGATCAGCGCGCAGGTCGGACACACCCGGATCAGCCGAGCGTTCTTGAATTCGAAGTTGGTGATGATGTCCTCCATGATCGCACCGGAGCGCACGGCCCATTCCTTGGCGTGCTTGTGGTACGTGTTCATGTGCCAATCCTTCAGCGCCTCGAAGCTGGTCCAGAAGCTGACCTCGTTGTGCCAGGTCGGATCCTGCGGATGCGTCCACCAGGTCAGGTGCAGGAAGCCCGGCAGCGTCTTGAGGTGATGGCGCACATCGGCGAACACGATCTGGAATTTCTGGTAGTCGTCCGCGCTCGAGAACCTTACCCGCTGCATGCTCTGATAGATCGCCATGGTGCGACTCCCGCCCGGTTGATTGTTCAGCCCAACCGGTGCGGTCCAGCCATCGGCGCTGCCCAGGTTTGCCAGCGCCGGCGGCGGAACCACCCCGGACATCCGGCGTCAGCGCGCCCTGCGCGGGCTATGTTGCCGATGCCGGCAATGCCGCCGGAGCATCCACCATCCGCGGGGCGTTTGCCAACGAAAATTGTGCGGCGCACAATATCCTGGCCGGGTCAGCCCTACGCCCTGATCTGCGGCAACGCATCGAACCCGGCGGCGCGCTCCAGCGCGGCGCCGACGGCGAACACGGTCTCCTCGTCGAACGGCTTGCCGATCACCTGCAGGCCAAGCGGCAGGCCATTGGCGTCCAGTCCCCCCGGCACCGAGATCCCGGGCACGCCCGCCATGTTCGCCGGCACGGTGAACACGTCGTTCAGGTACATCTTGATCGGATCGTCCATGTTCTCGCCCTGCGCGAACGCCGCCGATGGCGCGGTCGGCGTCACCAGCGCATCGACCCGGGCGAACACTTCCGTGAAGTCGCGCAGGATCAGCGCGCGCACCTTCTGCGCCCGCAGGTAATACGCATCGTAATACCCGGCCGACAGCACATACGTGCCGATCAGCACGCGCCGCCGCACCTCGGCGCCGAACCCCGAGGCGCGCGTGCGCTCGTAAAGGTCGCGCAAATCCTCGCCGTTCTCGCGCAATCCGAACCGCACGCCGTCGTAGCGCGCCAGGTTCGACGACGCCTCGGCCGGCGCCACGATATAATACGTGGTCAGCCCGTACTTCGTGTGCGGCAGCGACACGTCGATGATCTCCGCGCCCGCATCGCGCAGCCAGCCCAGCCCCTGCTGCCACAGGCGCTCGATATCATCCGGCATCCCGTCCATGCGGTATTCGCGCGGCACGCCGATGCGCAGCCCCTTCACGTCGCGCCGGCAGGCCGCCTCGAAGTCGGGCACCGGGATGTCCGCGCTGGTGGAATCCTTCGGATCATGTCCGGCCATCGACCCCAGCAGGATCGCGCAATCGCGCACCGTGCGCGCAAACGGGCCGGGATGATCGAGCGATGAGGCGAACGCCACCACGCCCCAGCGCGAGCACCGCCCATAGGTCGGCTTCACGCCGGCGACGCCGCAGAACGAGGCGGGCTGGCGGATCGAGCCGCCGGTGTCGGTCCCGGTCGCGCCCATCGCCAGCCGTGCCGACACCGCCGCTGCCGACCCGCCCGACGAGCCGCCAGGGACCAGCACCGCGGTCGTATCCTGCCGCCGCTGCCAGGGATTCGTCACGGCGCCATAGCCTGATGTCATGTTCGACGAGCCCATGGCGAACTCGTCCATGTTCGACTTGCCGAGGAACACGGCGCCGTCACGCAGCAGATTGGCGCTGACGGTGCTTTCATACGGCGGGATGAACGGCTCCAGGATGCGGCTGCCCGCCGTGGTGCGCACGCCCGCGGTGCAGAACAGGTCCTTGATCGCCAGCGGAATGCCGGTGAGCGGTGCAAACGCGCCGCGCGCGAGTGCCGCATCGGCTGCATCGGCCTGGGCGAGCGCGCGCTCGCCGGTCACGGTGATGAAGGCATTGAGCCGCGGGTTGAGGGCGCCGATCGCCGCCAGGTGCGCCTCGGTCAGTTCGCGCGCGGTGAACTGCCTGGCCCGGAGCCCGTCGCGCGCCGCGGCGATCGTGAGGTCGGTGAGGCTCACTCGACCACCTTGGGAACGACGAAGAAGTCCGCCGCCCGCTCCGGCGCATTGGCCAGCACCTGTTCGGGATATCCGCCGTCCGTCACCACGTCCTCGCGCATTTTCAGTGCCATCTGCGCGCCGCCGGTCAGCGGCTCGATGCCATCCACGTTCACCTCGTTGAGCTGCTCGATCCAGCCCAGGATGCCGTTCAGCTCGACCTGCAGCGTCGGCAGTTCGGAATCCTCGACGCGGATGCGGGCCAGCGTGGCGATGCGGCGGATGGTCGCGAGATCGAGCGACATGACGGGCAGAATCCTGTTCCGGGAAGGCCGGCCGGACCATACCGGCGGCGAACGTGTGGTTCAATCGGACCAGGCTGGCCGGTCGCGATCGCCTACGGGCGGGGTGTCAGCTGCGATTGCCCGCTTCCGGAACCTGCCGCCCGGTCACCAGTTGTTCGTACTGTTCCGCCAGCGCGAGCAACGTTGTGAGCTCCTCAAGCGACAAGGCAGTCGAAGCCATGACGCGAAGCGACCGCTCCCGCTCCAGGAGTTGCTGATCCGTCAGATCGCCGGTGGGTCGAAAAATGATTTCCATAGGAACCCATCATTACTGGCTCCTGTAAGAAAACCGTAAACTAAAAGCATGAATCAAGGTGAATTCTTCGTTCTGGAGCCGACATGCAGCTTATACGCGCCGCGCCAGATCTCAACGCGGCTCGACGAGGTCTTGAGGTGCTCCTGGCAAGCGCGGTGCGCCGCCTCGATGGCGGCTTCGAGGGTGGTGGCGTCCAGGTGGAGGCCCCACGCCACGCGATCGTCTGCGGTCAGGCAGAAGCACCGATATTGCGGCACGACGGGGTCCTCCGACCGGCGTGACGACACAGCATTCCCCACGCGTTGCGTTCTTCTACCAGAATGGTAGGGGTTTGGTTGCGTAAAAACAACTAGTCCCAGTCGCCGCAACCTACTTGTGATATTGATGTTCATCAAGGGCCGTACACAGCGATCGAAAAACGGCGGAACGCTGGTTTAGGGTTCCTGCTTCCACGCGCCGATCAGCAGGGCGCGCCCCTCGCCGACCCGCGAATCCCGCGCGATGGCATCCATTGCGCGCAACACCAGGAGAGGCCTGTCGGCTGCCAGGGCCAGCAGGTAGCGCGAGCCGGCCGGCTTTCCGGGCAGCGGGACCGACGCCACGCCGGTGACCGTGAAGCCCAGCTTGGACAGCCCCGCCACCACGAGCGAGAAGGCCTTCGAGCCGCCAGGCGCCTCGACGGTCACCACCAGCCGGTCCGGATGCAGATCCGGCATGTGGCTCAGGCTGCGCGCGATCACCCAGAAGTTCGCGACGCCGCCCGCCGTGTCCGTAACGCGCGTTTCACCCACGATGCGAACATCCGGATCGAGCGCTCCCAGCAGCAACGTCGATGTCTCGAGCGGCGTGCCGCCGGCCGCCATCGCCGGGATCACGCCGCCGCCGGCCCGCCGGCTCTTCACCGCATCGGCCAGGTCACCGATCGTCGCCAGCGCAACGCTGCGATCGAACGCGGGCATGTGGGAGCGCGACGCATCGGCGGCCTGCTCGGCCAATGTGCCGGGTTGCCCGACATAGGCAAGATCGGCCGCGGCGGCGGCACAGGGCCAGACCAGGGCCAGCACGAGCGCCGCCCGCGCCCGGCCTCCGCGCATCAGGCGAGCGGCGCGCAGGCGTGGACCAGCCAGGCAAGAACCGGCGGATCGAGATGCGGGCCGACCTCCGCCAGCACCCGCGCGTGGTAGGCGTTGAGCCATGCCAGTTCAGCGCTCTCGAGCATGTGCGGATCGATCAACCGGCGGTCGAACGGCGCCAGGGTCAGCGTCTCGAAACCCAGGAACGGCTTGCTCGCCGCGGGGAGGTTCCGCTCCTGCACCAGCAGCAGGTTCTCCAGCCGGATGCCGTATTCGCCGGGCAGGTAGAAGCCCGGCTCGTTCGACAGGATCATCCCCGCCGCGATCGGCACCGGCCTGCGAGGCGCGACAGGCTGACCGGACCCTCGTGCACCGACAGATAGCTGCCGACGCCATGGCCGGTGCCGTGATCGTAGTCCAAGCCCGACCTGCCACAGCGCGCGCCGGGCGAACGAGTCGAGATGCGCGCCGCCGACGCCCTGCGGGAACACCAGCGTGGCGATCGCGATGTGACCCTGCATCACCCGCGTGACCCGTTCGCGCACCTCCGCCGGCGGCTCCCCCGGCCCGGTCCAGACCGTGCGGGTGATGTCGGTCGTGCCGTCGGGAAACTGCGCGCCGGAGTCGATCAGGTAGACCTCGTCGGGCCGGATCGGCCGGTTGGTCTCCTCGGTGACGCGGTAATGGATGATCGCGCCGTGCTCGCCCGCCCCGGAAATCGCCGGAAAGCTCTCGCCGCGGAAGCCCTCGACCTCCTGGCGCAAGGCCAGCAGCTTCGCCGCCGCGGACATCTCGGTCTCGCCGCCATCGGGACCGGCTTCGGCGAGAAAGTGCAGGAACCGGCACACCGCCACCGCATCTCGCGCATGGGCATTGCGTGCGCCCTGCTGCTCGACCTCGTTCTTGCATGCCTTCGGCAGCAGGCAGGGATCCGCGCCCGCCACCACCATCGCGCCCGCCGCACGCAGCTTCTGCGCGAACCAGACCGGCGAACCCGAGGGATCGACCCGCACCCGCTTGCCGGCGAGCCGCCCAAGCGCCGGCTCCAGCGCCTCGCGTCCCGCCACCGACACGGTGTTGCCGAGCCAGGCGCGCGTTGTGTCGGGCAGCTTGGCCGGATCCATGAACAGTTCGGTCCCGCCATCGGCGTGCGTCAAGGCGAAGCCCAGGGCGAACGGCGTGAACGGCACGTCGCCGCCGCGGATGTTCAGCAGCCAGGCGATCGAGGCAGGATCGCTGATCACCGCCGCATCCTGCTTCGCCTCGCGCAGCAGCCCGGCGATCTGCTCGCGCTTCTCCGTCGGCACTGCGCCCGGCATAGTCGAGCGGATGCGGCACCGCGGGCGCAAGCGGCGGGGCCGGCCGGTCGGTCCAGACCGCATCGATGGGGTTTCGCGTCACCGGCTGCATGGCGAGACCGGCCTCGGTATAGCGCGCCAGCCCCTCCTCGCTGATCAGCAGCGGGTCGTAGCCGATCTTCGCCCCGCGCGGGCGCGTTGGCCGCAAGCCAGGCAGGCGGCGGCTCCTCGGTGACGTGCCGCCGCTCCCACAGCGCTGGGTCGGTCTGTGCGGCAAGCTGCAGCACATAGCGGCCGTCGGTGAACACCGCCGCCTTGTCGGCCAGCACCGCCGCCAGCCCGGCGCTGCCGGTGAAGCCGGTGAGCCAGGCGAGCCGCTCGGCCGAGGCCGGGACATATTCGCCCAGGTGCTCGTCGGCCCGCGGCACGATGAACCCGTCCAGCCCCTGGCGCCGGAGTTCCTCGCGCAGCGCCGTCAGATGCAGTCCGGCTGAGCCGCTCATGTCAGACCTCCGTCGTATCGAGCTCATGCACATTTTCATGCCTCGTTAATCACTCATGCGTTCAACACATGACTGGCGGGGTGAATCGGCAATTATCCACAGGCACCACAAGGCATATGTTGCGTGGCAGTAAGAAAGAGCGAGGGAACGCCGCACCGCTATGGCGCCGCGCCGACCCGTTCGCTGGATTGGAATGAGACCCATGAGCGCCCCAATGACCAAGGACCAATTCACGTTCTCGCTCGGGAACGCGAGCTACGTGGATTACCTATACGACGAGCCGCCGGTTGCCGTCGTCAAGACACCCGCGCACGGCATCCGCCATTGGCTGACCCGTGCCATCACCGCCTTCGCGGAGTGGCGTCGCCGGCAGGCAGTGCTGCAGGAAATGGCGATGCTGTCGGATCGCGAACTGGCCGATATCGGCCTGTCGCGCGCGGATCTGCCGCGTGTCTTCGATCCCGCCTTTGCCGCCGATCATGGTCGCGGGCGGGATTACCTCGCCTACTGAAGCCGCACCTTCCGCACGATGAGTGTCGTCCAGGGGCCTTCCTGGATGCTGGCCTCCAGCATGCAGGCCACAGCCCCGATGGGCGGACACGACGCCTCTGCGCCTGGGTGCGCAGCAATCCGGACAGGATTGCCGTGCCGCCGGGCGCCAGACGCTGTCGCGAGCGAGCCGCGCCATCAGGCAAAGCGGGCGCGCCAGGATGTTGGCGAAGACCAGGTCATAGGGACCGCCCGCGCGTACCGCCGGATGCCGCCAGCCGTCCGCCAGCCGAGGCCGCACCAGCCGTCCCAGCCGGTTCAACGCCGCATTCTGCTGCGCCACGCGCACCGACCACGGCTCGATATCGCTGGCCAGCACGCGGCGATGCAGCAGCCGGGCGGCGGCCATGGCCAGGATCCCGGACCCGGTTCCCATATCCAGGATGCGCCGTGGGCGCCGATAGGCGACGCGCTCCAGCGCACGCAGACAGCCGCGCGTCGAGCCATGCTCGCCTGACCCGAAGGCAAGGCCGGCATCCAGCGTCAGGGTGATCCGGCCCGGTGTCGCGGGTCCGCGCAGGTGGGTTCCGCGCACCGCGAACCGCCGGCCGATCAGCTGTTCCGGGAACGATGCATAGGTCCGCGCCAGCCAGCCCTCTGCCGGCGTCGGCGTCCGCCGCAATGGCGCCGACACGCCGGAGACGGCCGCTGCCAGTGCCAGGGCGGCCGCCAGCGCCGGCTCGTTGCCGCCGACCTGCCTGACCCCCTCGATGCGCCAATCGCCGGTCTTGTGATCGCGGAAGAAGCCGACCGTCGCGCAGGCGGTGGACAGTGCCGATTCGTAGATCTCGAGCGCCGCTTCCGGCACATCGACCGACACGGTCTCAACTGAACAGCGTGGCGCTGTTGCATAGGGGGAGCCGCAACCAGCGCTACCCCTCCCCCCAACCCCCTCCCGCAAGGGGAGGGGGAGTTCCGATTTCGCGTCTTCCCCTCCCCCTGCGGAAGGAGGTTGGGGGAAGGGCAAAGGCGCCGTCACGCCTTCTCCACGAACCGGTCGAGCACGCGCTTGTCGCCCGCCTTGTCGAATGCCACGTCCAGCCGATCGTCCTCCGCCGAGGTCACCGTGCCGTAGCCGAACTTCTGGTGGAACACGCGGGCGCCGACCGGGATCGCATCGGCGCGCGCCGGACGCCCCGGCTGCTCCCACGCCTCGATCGTTCGCGCCCGCCGCGCCACCAGCGGGAACTGGCCGGTGAATGTCGTGGCCGCGAGCACCCGCGCATCGCGCGCCAGCGCCGCCGAGCCGGTCCGTTCCACATCGGCATCCGGCAGTTCCTCGATGAACCGGCTCGGGATGCTGCTCTGCCAGTTGGCATAGATCCGCCGGTTCGCGGCATGACTGACGATCGCCCGCCGCCGTGCCCGGGTCAGCCCGACATAGGCAAGCCGGCGCTCCTCCTCCAGCGACTTCAGCCCGCCCTCGTCGAGCGCACGCTGGTTGGGAAACAGCCCCTCCTCCCAGCCCGGCAGGAACACGGTGTCGAACTCCAGGCCCTTGGCGCCGTGCAGGGTCATCAGGCTGACCCGGTCGCCTTCCGCGTTCTCGTCGTTCTCCATCACCAGCGACACGTGGTCGAGGAACCCCGCCAGCGTCTCGAAATCCGCCAGCGCGCGGACCAGTTCCTTGAGGTTCTCCAGCCGCCCCGGCGCCTCGGGCGATTTGTCCTGCTGCCACATGTCGGTGTAGCCGCTCTCGTCGAGCATGGTGGCCACCGTCACCACGTGGCCGTCCTTGTCCAGCATCTCGCGCCAGCGCGCGAAACCACGCAGCAGTTCATCGACCTGCTCCTTCACCCGCCCCTTCAGCCCGCCGCTTGCGATCAGCATCGCCGCGGCTTCCGACAGCGGCACGCCGGCGGCTCGCGCCGTCTCGTGCATGGTGCGCAGCGCCACCTCGCCCACACCGCGCCGCGGCACATTGACGATGCGTTCGAACGCGAGGTCGTGGGCCGGCTGGACCACGATGCGCATGTAGGCGATGGCGTCGCGGATCTCCTGGCGCTCGTAGAACCGCAGGCCGCCGACCACGCGATAGGGCAGACCGAGAGTGATCAGGCGCTCCTCGAAGGCGCGCGTCTGGAAGCCGGCGCGCACCAGGATCGCCATCTCCGCCAGCGGCTCGCCCTCGCGGCGCAGCGTTTCGATGCGGTCGCCGACCATGCGGGCCTCCTCGTCGGAGTCCCACAGGCTGACCACCGTCACCCGCTCGCCGTCCGCATCCTGCCGGCCCGGCCGCAGCGTCTTGCCCAGCCGGCCCTCGTTGTGGGCGATCAGCGCCGAGGCGGCGGCCAGGATCGGTGCGGTCGATCGGTAGTTCGCCTCCAGCCGGACGATGCTGCGCGCCCTCGAAGTCCTTCTCGAAGCGCAGGATGTTTTCCACCTCCGCCCCGCGCCACGAGTAGATCGACTGGTCGTCGTCGCCGACGCAGCAGATGTTGCGATGGCCCTGTGCCAGCAGACGCAGCCAGAGATACTGCACCAGGTTGGTGTCCTGGTATTCGTCCACCAGGATGTAGCGGAACCTGCGGTGGTAGTCCGCCAGCACGTCCGGCTGCCCGCGCAGGACCTCGGTCATGTGCAGCAGCAGGTCGCCGAAATCCGCCGCGTTCAGCGCGCGCAGCCGCGCCTGGTACGCCGCGTAAAGCGCGCGCGAGCGGCCGGCGGCGAAATCGGTGTCCTCGGCCGGCGTCACGCGCGCCGGGGTGAGCCCGCGATCCTTCCAGCGCTGGATCACCGCCATCAGCGCCGGCGGCGCCCAGCGCTTGGCGTCCACCCGCTCGGCCTCCATGACCTGCTTGAGCAGGCGCAACTGGTCGTCGGCATCGAGGATGGTGAAGTTCGGCGTCAGTCCGACCTGCTCGGCGTGCCGGCGCAGCATGCGCGCGCACAGGGCATGGAACGTGCCGAGCCACAGGCCCTCGACCGGCCGGCCGAGGATCGCGCCCACCCGTTCGCGCATCTCGCGGGCTGCCTTGTTGGTGAACGTCACCGCGAGCACCTGGCCGGGCGCCGCGCGTCCGGTCAGCAGGATGTGCGCGAAGCGGGTCGTCAGGACCCGCGTCTTGCCGGTCCCGGCGCCGGCCAGCACCAGCAGCGGCCCGTCGACGGTCTCGACCGCGGCACGCTGCTCGGCGTTGAGACGCGCGAGGTAGTCGGTCATGCGGCGGCGCGCGGCGAGGGCATGGGTCCGGGTATAGTGCGCGGCGTCGGTTCGGGCCAATCGGTTCCTATGACCATCCTGGTGACGGAACTTGCCTCGGAGCGATGGATCATTATATCATTACTGATAACAACGATAGAGTCGACTCACATGCCCACAGTGGTAACCATCAATCGCCCGGACGTTGTCGCCCTGATCGAGACCGCAGCCAGTACCCTGACGGCAGGCAACAAGACCGAGGCCGTGGCGCTGGCGATGCGGCGCCTGCTCGAGCAGCATGCGCGCAGCGGATCGCTGTTCGGTGCGCATCCCGGATCGGTCAGGGTCCGCGACGGCGTTGACCTGACCGCGCCGGTGCTCGACGTCGAACCCGACGCTGCCACCGGCCGAGAACTGGAGCGGTGACGCATGCCTTGCTGCTCGATACCCACATCGCGTTGTGGCTGGACAGCGGCAGCGACAACCTGCGCGACGCGACCCGCGCCGCAATCGACACCTGCTGGCACGATGGCGGGACGATCTACCTGAGCGCGATCAGCGCCTGGGAGATCGCCCTGCTCGTCGACTGCGGCCGGATCGAACTCGATGTTCCAATCGCGAGGTGGATCGAGCGCTTTCTCGATCGGCCGTCGGTTGAAGCTCTGCCGCTCAGCCATGGCGCCGCCTGTGGCAGCTACCAACTCCATCACCTTGAACACCGGGACCCTGCCGACCGGCTGCTGATCGCCACTGCGATCGAACTGGCCTGTCCTCTCGTCACTTATGACGAACGGATATTGCGGTTTGGCAAGCGACGCGGCCGCCAGTACGGGTTCGCAACCAGCAATTGACCGCCGGAGAACCCGCCGTGTCAGGCGGCTCGGGCCGGGCGCACCCCCAGGATATGCGCGATCGCGTAGGTCAGGTCCGGTCGGTTCAGCGTATAGAAGTGAAACTCGTCCACCCCGTTGGCCTGCAGCAGCCGGACCTGCTCGGCCGCCACGACCGCGGCCACCATGCGGCGGATCTCCGGGTCGTCGTCGACACCATCGAGCAGATGGCCAAGCCAGTCCGGCACGCTGGTGCCGCACATGGAGGAGATCTTCACCGCCTGCGGGAAGTTGGACACCGGCAGGATGCCCGGCACGATCGACGCGGTGATCCCGGCCGCCAGGCAGCGGTCGAGAAACCGCAGATAGACCGAGGTATCGAAGAAGAACTGGGTGATGGCCCGGGTCGCCCCGGCGTCCAGCTTGCGCTTCAGGCTGTCGAGGTCGGCGCCAGGGTCTATCGCCGCCGGATGGGTCTCCGGATAGGCCGCCACCGAGATCTCGAAGTCCGCCACGCGCTTCAGGCCGGCGACCAGGTCGGCGGCGAAGGCGTAGCCATCGGGGTGCGGCTCGTAGGCGGCACCCGGCGGAGCATCGCCGCGCAGTGCCACGATATGGCGCACGCCGGCTTCCCAGTACTGCCGCGCCACCTCATCGACCTCGCCGCGGGTTGCGCCCACGCAGGTCAGGTGCGCCGCCGGCACCAGGGCGGTTTCCTGCACGATGCGCGCCACCGTGGCGTGGGTGCGCAGCCGCGTGCTGCCGCCCGCACCATAGGTGACCGAGACGAAACGGGGCCGCAGCGGCTCCAGCCGGCGAATGCAGGTCCAAAGCTGGCCCTCCAGCGCCTCGGTCTTTGGCGGGAAGAATTCGAAGGACAGGAGCGGCGGCGCATGGGTCGCGCCCCGCGACGGCAGCGCGGAGAAACGCGGACCGGTGAGCCAGCGTTCCAAGGTCGGCCGTCCCGGATCACCCGTCAGGCCGTCGGGGATATCGTTCATGGCCTCTCTTCCCCAGGTTGCCCCTGAAAGGCAAGCGCCGATTGCAGGCGGTCCACGCAGCAGGCCGTCCAAGTTGCGCGCCAGCGATCCCACGCTTAGTCTCGAACACGGAAACCTCAACCGCCCCCCTGTTCCCAGTGGGCAACAGAGCCGCCATGTGCTGCCTGTGGGTCCCCGCTTGGCAGCAGGGTGATATCTGTGCTTCGTCCGAGGAACATGATGCGCGCCGTCAACCGCCGTCACCTTCTGGTGATCACCACCGTGCTGCTGGGCAGTCTGGGCGCCTGCGCCACGCCGCCGCCGGCCGACGATCCGGATGCTGTCGCGGACTTCAACGAGGCCAACGATCCGCTGGAGCCCACCAACCGCGCGATCTATGCGTTCGACGACGCACTCGACACGGTCATCCTGCGTCCGGCCGCGAAGGCCTACCGCTTCCTCGTGCCGGGGCCGGCGCGCACCGGCATCCACAACGTCCTGACCAACCTCGGCACGCCGGTGCAACTGAGCAACGACATGCTCGATGGCAAGCCGCGCCGCGCCGGCGACACCACCATGCGCTTCCTGATCAACACCACGGTAGGCGTGCTGGGGGTCTTCGACTTCGCCAAGGACTGGGGCTACCCGGATCACGACGCCGATTTCGGCATGACGATGGCACTCTGGGGGCTGCCGGAGGGACCGTTCCTGTATCTGCCGGTATTCGGACCGTCCGATCCGCGGGACGCCGTCGGGCTCGGCGTCAACGCGGCGATGGACCCGTTCAACTGGGTGGGCCAGGGGACGGCGGTGCAGGCGCTCAACTGGTCGCGGATGGGCGTCAATGCGCTGGACCAGCGCGAGCGTCATCTCGATGACATCGACAGCACCAAGAAGACGGCGCTGGACCCGTATGCCACGTTCCGCAGCCTGTACCGGCAGCACCGGCGCGGCCAGATCGATGATCTTCGCAAAGACAATCGGGCTACAATTCCGGTATGGTTCCCCGAGTCGGGCGCACCGAATACCGTCACCTATTCCCCGGCCGTATCGTCGGCCTATTGACCGAGGCTACAGCACCCCATGCCGAATCGCCGCAAATTCCTGGTCCTGATCGCAGCTTCGCTGCTGCCAACCGCCGGCCGATTGGTTCGTCCCGCATGGGCCCAGGCGGCCGGCCATGCCAGCGACTTCGTCAAGGGCATCGGCGACAAGCTCGTGGCAGTCGTGAACGGCCCGGGCAGCCAGAGCGACAAGCGTGAGCGGCTGACCCAGATCATCGACGCGGGGGTCGATGTCGACGGTGTGGCGCGCTTCTGCCTGGGACGGTTCTGGCGCAATGCCTCGCCCGAGCAGCAGAAGCACTACGTCGAGCTGTTCCATCAGGTGCTGGTGAACAACATCACCAGCAAGCTCGGCGACTACCAGGGCGTCCGGTTCACCATGGGCCGCACGCAGCAGCGCGAGGATAACGACGTGGTCTCCACCGTCGTCGAGCGTCCGAACAATCCGCCGACCAATGTCGACTGGATCATCAGCAACGCCAGCGGCAGCCCGAAGATCATCGACGTGGTCGCCGAGGGCACCTCGCTCCGTCTGACGCAGCGCAGCGACTATGCGTCCTATCTGAGCCGCAACAACAACAACATCGATGCGCTGCTCAACGCGATGCGCCAGCAGGTGGCCCAGGCGGGATAGCAGCGCCGGCGTTAGCGACGCTTTCGTACTCCACCATGCGATAGCCTTGCTGCATGAAGCCGGCGCATGCGGTCATGCCGATGCCGCCGAGCACCATGCGCGAGGCGAAGTTGTCCTCCCGCGCCACCGCGACAATGCGCCGCAGCCTCGCCTGCTCGTGACCGAAGCGCAGGGCGGCGCCGGCTGCCTCGCGCGCCAGGCCGCGCCCCTGCGCCTCGGGCCATAGCGCGAACCGCAGCGCGACGCCCCGGCCGTCCGGCCGCAATTCCAGACCCGTGATCCCGACGAAGGTTGTCCGCTCGCTGCCTGCAGCTCGCGGATCGCCCACATGCCGAAGCCGTTGGCGCCCCAGGCAGACGACGTCCTCGGCCAGTTCCTCGGCCGATTGCACCGGCGAGCGAACGCCGCCCAGCATGACGGCAAAGACCCGCGGATCGGATTTGATGGCGCACAGGTCGGGCAGGTCTGCCCCACCCACAGGCGTCAGCACCAGCCGCGCCGTGCGCACGATCCAGATCGGGTTCATGGCAGGCCCGGCGCCATTCGGCACCGCCGGGCCGGGTCGCAGCGATCAGTCGCGGTAGCCGGGGTCGATGCCGTCGAGCAGTCGAAGATAGGCGGGCCATTCAGCCGATGCCCGCCCCCTGTCATGGTGTTCATACTGCTCGGCGACGTGCGCACAGATCTCGGTGCAATTTCCAGCAGCGGCGCGCCGGTCGCCTCCATCATCAACTGAATGCGCGCGGCGCGGACCAACTCCTTCATCAGGCTGAACGCCTCGCGCGCGGTCGCGCCGACCGTGGTCACGCCGTGATGGCGCATGATCAGCGCGCGGTTTCTGCCCAGCGCGGCGACGATGCGCTCGCGTTCGTCGAAGCTGTCGGTCAGGCCTTCGTAGTCGTGGTAGCCGACCCGCTGGTAGAAGCGCATCGCGTTCTGCGACAGCATGCGCAGCCCGTGCCGGATGCCCGACAGCGCGATGCCTTCCTCCGGATGGACGTGCACCGAGCAGTTGACGTCGGGCCGGCCGCGCAGCACGCCGCTGTGCAGCGTGAAACCGGGACGATTGACGCCCGAGCGTTCATCCAGGTCGTCGTCCATGCTGACCTCGACGAGGTTCGATGCGGTGACCTCGGTGTAAAGCAGCTCGTGGCGCTTGATCAGGAAACGTCGGGGATTTGACGGGCAGCGCATGGCGGCGTGGTTGAAGATCACGTCGCCCCAGCCGTGATGGGCGAGCAGCCGGTAGACAGCGGCGAGATCGACGCGCGCCTGGCGGTCCTCACCCGAGGTGGTTGGGGCCGAGGTGGTCGGGGCCGAGTTGGTCGTCGGGGCAGCAGTGTCGATGTCCATCGGCCGGGTCCCTTTTGCCTGCGCGATCGGAGCAGATAGCGATATCGGCTGAGCGAGGCTAGCCCGACCCGCACAGTCGCGGCAACGCGAACATGGGGTCACCGTTTGCTGCCAGGCCGATACAGGGCCGGCCGGTTTGCGTTCTCAGCGATGCCCGTCCAACCTATGCGGGGAGGCCGAACGCCTCCCGGTCGGAGGTGCACCAATGTTCATCGCGATGAACCGCTTCAAGGTGGAACGCGGATCCGAAGCAGATTTCGAGCAGGTCTGGACATCGCGCGACAGCCATTTGTCGGGCGTCCCGGGCTTCGCTGCATTCCATCTTCTGCGTGGCCCGGAGCATGACGATCACGTGCTGTACTCGTCGCACACGATCTGGCGCAGCAAGGGCGACTTCGAGGCCTGGACGCGATCGGAGGCGTTCCGGCGCGCGCACCAGGATGCCGGGCAGAACAGGAAACTCTATCTCGGCCATCCCGAATTCGAAGGCTTCGACGTCATCCAGACGATCGAGGCGAGCCGCGACTGATCGGGGAGAAATTCCGATGCGCTTCGACGGCAAGGTCTGCCTGGTCACCGGCGCCGGATCGGGCATCGGCCGCGCGACGGCAATCGGCTTCGCGCAACGTGGCGGGAAGGTCATGGTCGCGGACGTGAACGGTGACAGCGCCGGCGAGGTCACGGCAGACATCGCTGCATTCGGCGGCTCGGCGACCGCGATCGTCGCCGACATGGCGAGCCCCGCCGATATCGATGCGATGGTGGCACGCACGGTCGAGCAGTTCGGCCGGCTGGATGTCCTGCACAACAATGCGTTCGGCGTCCCCGCAACGTTGCGGCAGAACCGGCTGGCACGGTCGGGCGAGATCGATCAGGCAGTCTGGGACTACACAATCCAGGTGGGCCTCACTGCGGTGATGCAGGCGATCAGGGCCGCATTGCCCGTCATGCAGCGCCAGGGCGGCGGCGCCATCGTCAACACCGCGTCGATCTCGGGCCTGCGCGCCGACTACGGCATCGCCGCCTATAACGTGATGAAGGCCGGCGTGGTCAATCTGACACGCGTCGTCGCCATCGAGTACGCGCGGCACAACATCCGCGTCAACTGCGTCTGCCCCGGTGCGATCGACACGCCGCTGCTGCAGCGCTCGTTCAGCATTCCGGGCTTCGCCGATGCAACGCGCGCCGCAATTCCGATGGGCCGACTTGGGCGTCCGGAGGAGATGGCGAACGTCGTGCTGTTCCTGGCCTCGGACCTGGCCTCCTACGTGACGGGCGCCGCGTTCGTGGCCGATGGCGGCCTGACCGCCAGCACCGGGATTCCGACCCGCTTCACCGATTGACGGCGCCTGGAGATTTTGACGGACCCGAACGGCCATCGATCTCTAGTGCAGCAGGTTGGGCCACAGCCCCGTCACGCCGATGATGATCAGGTAGATCGCCACAATAAAGTTCAGCAGCCGCGGGATGACGAGGATCAGGATCCCCGCGATGAGCGCAACGAGTGGTTGAAGGGCTATCACGCCTATGGTCATTGCATTGGCTCCGAAGGGGCTAGCGGTTTGCGCCAGGTCGGTTGCGCCGAGCGTGTCGTGCTCAGGCCTTGCACTGCGCGCTGAGTCATATCGTGGTGCCGATGGGCCCGCAATCACGGTCGCGGCCGACGATCGGGAGCCACTGATGACATTGCTATTCGAATCGCCGTCGTGCCCAATCGAATTTTTATTCCGCTCCCACGAGGTTATGCAACCGGCCCGATGAATGCCGAAATTTGTTGCCGGCGAGCCGGGGCGCCGGGAAGGCGACGCGATGCTTAATCTGCTGATGTTGCTGTTCCTGGCTGTCGCCTTCGCCGGCGGGGTCGGTCAGGCAGAAAAATAGCCGTGCCACGCATCGGCCGCTGACCGCATTGGCCACCGGGCCAGCATGGATTTTATATGCTGCCGCCCGATATCGTGATGCCAACAGCACGCGGCCCGGATGCGCCGCGCGCCGCCGTAACGTTGGGATGGAGTGACCGGTGAAGGAAATCCGGTTCGGCTCGCATATGGCGCGGTCCACCACGAACAACGCGAGCGTGCGCGACAGCCGTGATACTCGTACGTATCCCACACCAGCCGAGTTTGTCGCTCAGGTCGGCCGCGTCCTTGCAGTATGCTTTGGCCTGGCGCTTCTGGCGCACGTGATCGTCGCGCTCGTCGGCGCAGCCGGCGGATGACAAAATATGGTCAGCCGTACGCAATGCAGATCAACGCGGGTCTCTGGTGGCAGTCCGCAGATCGCTGCCGAGCCGGGCGGGATCGGCGATTTATATGGGATCTATATGCCAACGCCGCCCGTATGCCATCGAATCTATATGCCGCGGGGACTAGTTTGTGTGCAACGCAACATGCCCACCGTATGTTGCGACATCTTTGCTGACCCAGGAGCATCGCCATGCTTGACGTGATCTACATCCTGATCGGCGCCGCCTTCCTCGGCGGCTGCGTGCTCTACGCATTCGCCTGCGACCGTTTGTGAGGCCACTGCCATGTCAATCGACTATGTGCTGGGCGCGATCGTGACGATCGGCCTGCTTGCGTATCTGGTTTACGCCCTGATCCGCCCAGAGAAGTTCTGAGCAGGGTCACTAGGAGCAACGTGATATGACGTTCAACGGTTGGCTGCAGATCGCGCTCTATGCCGTTCTGGTGGTCCTGCTGACCAAGCCCATGGGCGGCTACATGACGCGCGTGTTCGCCGGGGAGCGTACGTTGCTCCGTCCCGTCCTGCGCCCGATCGAGGTCGGCATTTACAAGATGTGCGGCGTCCGCGAGGACGAGGAGCAGCACTGGGTGAGCTATGCCGTCGCGATGCTGGCATTCAGCTTTGCCGGTTTCGTTATCATGTACGGCATTCAGCGGCTGCAGAACGTGCTGCCGCTGAACCCGCAGGGCCAGGACGCGGTCTCGCCCGACCTCGCGTTCAACACGTCGGTCAGCTTCATGACCAACACCAACTGGCAGTCGTACGTGCCCGAGACGACGATGAGCTACCTCACGCAGATGACCGCGCTGACGGTGCACAACTTCGTCTCGGCGGCCACCGGCATCGCGCTGGCGATCGCGCTGATCCGCGGCTTCGCCCGGCGTTCGGCGCAGACGATCGGCAACTTCTGGGTCGATCTGACGCGCTGCGTGCTGTACATCCTGCTGCCGATCTCGGTGATCGTCGGGCTGGTGCTGATCTGGCAGGGCACGCCGGAGAACCTGCACGCCTATACCGAGATCGCCACGCTCGACGGCGGCAAGCAGCTCATCGCCCAGGGCCCCGTGGCCTCGCAAGAGGTCATCAAGATGCTGGGCACCAACGGCGGCGGTTTCATGAACGCCAACTCGGCGCATCCGTTCGAGAATCCAAATGCACTGACCAACCTGATCCAGATGCTGCTGATCTTCTCGATCGGCGCGGGCCTGACCAACGTGTTCGGCCGCATGGTCGGCAGCCAGCGCCAGGGCTGGGCGATCTTCGCGGTGATGGGCGTGCTGTTTCTCGCCGGCGTCGTCACGGTCTACACGGCCGAGGCACCGGGCAACCCGGCGTTTGCCGCGCTCCAGGTCGACCAGGCGCCAAGCGCCTTGCAGGCCGGCGGCAACATGGAGGGCAAGGAGGTACGCTTCGGCATCGCCAACTCCTCGCTGTTCACCACCGTCACCACCGATGCGTCCTGCGGCGCGGTCAACAACATGCACGACAGCCTGCTGCCGCTCGCCGGCATGGTGCCGATGGTCAACATCATGCTGGGCGAGATCATCTTCGGCGGCGTCGGCTCCGGCCTCTACGGCATGCTGCTGTTCGTCGTTGTCGCGATGTTCGTCGCCGGGCTGATGGTCGGCCGCACGCCGGAATATCTCGGCAAGAAACTTGAGGCGAAGGAGGTCAAGATGGCCATGCTCGCCATCCTGATCCTGCCGCTCTCGATCCTTGGCTTCACCGCGCTCGCCGTCGTGCTTCCCGTCGGCACGGGTGCGATGGCCAATGCCGGTCCGCACGGCTTCTCCGAGGCGCTCTACGCCTACACATCGGCGACCGGCAACAACGGCAGCGCCTTCGCCGGCCTCTCCGCCAACGTGCCGTTCTGGAACGACACGCTCGGCCTCGCGATGTTCATCGGCCGCTTCCTGATGATCGTCCCGATGCTGGCGATCGCCGGCTCGCTGGCGCGAAAGAAGATCGTGCCCGTCTCCGCGGGAACGTTCCCCACCGACAGCCCGCTGTTCGTCGGCCTGGTGGTTGGCGTGATCGCGATCACCGGCGGTCTGATCTACTTCCCCGCAGTCTCCCTCGGGCCGGTCGTCGAGCACTTCGCGATGCACGCCGGCACCCTCTTCGATACAGGCAGCTAATCCCATGGAAATCCAGAACAACACTATGCGCGGTTCACAGTCCACGATGCTGGACCCCGCGATCCTCATGCCGGCGATCGGGCAATCCTTCGTCAAGCTCGATCCGCGCGTGCTGATCAAGAACCCGGTGATGTTCGTCGTCGAGATCGTCGCGGCGCTCACCACGGTGATCTTCATCCGCGACCTCGTGACGGGCGGCGCGCCGCATCTCGGCTTCACCTTGCAGATCATCATCTGGCTGTGGGTCACCGTGCTGTTCGCCAACTTCGCCGAGGCGGTGGCGGAAGGCCGCGGCAAGGCGCAGGCGGCGACGCTGCGCAAGGCGCGCACCGAGACGACGGCCAAGCGGCTCGCTTCGGTGAACGCCGCGAACTTCCAGGTCGTGGCCGCACCGCAATTGAAGCAAGGCGACATCGTGCTGGTGGAAGCCGGCGACTTTATCCCGAGCGACGGTGAGGTGATCGAAGGCATCGCCTCGGTGGACGAGTCGGCGATCACCGGCGAGTCGGCTCCGGTGATCCGCGAATCCGGCGGCGACCGCTCGGCCGTCACCGGCGGCACGCGCGTGCTGTCGGATTGGATCAAGGTGCGGATAACCGCAGCGCAGGGCTCGACCTTTCTCGATCGCATGATCGCACTGGTGGAGGGCGCCGAACGGCAGAAGACGCCGAACGAGATCGCGCTGAACATCCTGCTCGCCGGCCTGACGATCATCTTCGTGTTCGCCGTCGCGACCATCCCGAGCTTCGCCACCTATGCGGGCGGCACGGTTTCGGTGGTGATCCTGGTCGCGCTGTTCGTGGCACTGATCCCGACGACGATCGGCGCGCTGCTGTCGGCGATCGGCATCGCGGGCATGGACCGGCTGGTGCGCTTCAACGTGCTGGCGATGTCGGGCCGCGCGGTGGAGGCAGCCGGCGACGTCGACACGCTGCTGCTCGACAAGACCGGCACGATCACGCTCGGCAATCGCCAGGCGACCGAGTTCATCCCGCTGGCCGGCGTCACCGAGCAGGAACTGGCGGACGCGGCACAGCTTGCGTCGCTGTCGGACGAAACGCCGGAAGGCCGCTCCATCGTCGTGCTGGCGAAGGAGAAATACGACATCCGGGGTCGCGAGATGGCCCCGATGGGCGCGCGCTTCATCGCGTTCTCGGCGCAGACGCGGCTGTCCGGCATCGACTTCGACGGCTCCGTCATCCGCAAGGGCGCCGTCGATGCGGTGCTGGCATTCGTCCGCCTCCCCGGCGGCAACGGCCAAGGCGGTGGCGGCGTCGCGGTTGCCACCGCGATCAGGCCGACCGTGTCGGATGCAGCGGTGCGCGAACTGACTGCAAAGTCCGACGTGATCGCCAAGTCCGGCGGCACGCCGCTCGGTGTCTGCAAGGATGGGCGTCTGCTCGGCGTGATCCATCTGAAGGACATCGTGAAGGGCGGCATTCCGGAGCGCTTCTCCGAACTGCGTCGCATGGGCATCCGCACGGTGATGATCACCGGCGACAATCCGCTGACCGCCGCGGCGATCGCCGCCGAGTTGGGCGTGGACGACTTCCTGGCGCAGGCCACGCCGGAGACCAAGCTCAAGCTGATCCGCGACGAGCAGGCACAGGGCAAGCTGGTGGCGATGTGCGGCGACGGCACCAACGACGCACCCGCGCTGGCGCAGGCCGATGTCGGCGTGGCGATGAACACCGGCACCATGGCCGCGCGCGAGGCCGGCAACATGGTCGATCTCGACAGCGATCCGACCAAGCTGATCGAGATCGTCGAGATCGGCAAACAGCTGCTGATGACGCGCGGCGCGCTGACCACGTTCAGCATCGCCAACGACGTGGCGAAGTACTTCGCCATGATCCCGGCGATGTTCATCGCCTTCTATCCGCAACTGCAGGCGCTGAACGTGATGCGGCTCGGCAACCCGGAGAGCGCCATCCTGTCGGCGATCATCTTCAATGCGCTGATCATCGTGGTGCTGATCCCGCTGGCACTGAAGGGCGTTGCCTACCGGCCGATCGGCGCGGCGGCGATCCTGCGCCGCAACCTGCTGCTCTACGGCGTGGGCGGCATCATCGTTCCGTTCGTCGGCATCAAGCTGATCGACATGCTCGTAACCTCCATCGGTCTGGCGTGAGAGGACCGCACCAATGAAACACATTCGCCCCGCGATCGTGATGATCATCGCCATGACGGTGATCACCGGTCTGATCTATCCGCTGATGATGACCGGCATCGCCCAGGCCGTGTTTCCCTATCAGGCGAACGGCAGCCTGATCGAGAAGGACGGCAAGGTGATCGGCTCGGCGCTGATCGGCCAGAATTTCACCTCCGACAAGTACTTCCATGGCCGTCCGTCGGCGACCACGGATACCGATCCGAACGATGCGACCAAGACCGTGCCGGCGCCGTACAACGCCGCCAACTCCGCGGGCTCCAATCTGGGACCCACGTCGAAGGCGCTGGTCGACCGCGTGAAGGAAGACGCAGCGAAGCTGGCCGAGGAGAATCCCAACACGCCGGTGCCGGTCGATCTGGTGACGACGTCGGCCAGCGGCCTCGATCCGGATATCACACCGGCCGGCGCCCTGTTCCAGGTCCCGCGTGTCGCCAAGGCGCGTGGCCTGCCGGACGACAAGGTGCGCCAACTCGTCGAGGACCACGTCACCGGCCGTTTGATCGGCATCATCGGCGAGCCGCATGTCAACGTGCTTCAGCTCAACCTGGCGCTGGATACCATGAAAAGCTGAGCAGACCGCCCTTCCCCCGGCATGGCCGGGCTTGACCCGGCCATCTGCATGTCGCAGCAGATGGCCGGGTCAAGCCCGGCCATGACGGTTAGGTGCCGCCGGTCATGACGGGTGAATGGTGCGTTCCTGCTCTGACGAACGAACGGATGGTCCCTTTGGACGATCGAGGTTCACGCGAGGGAAGGCCCTCCCCCGACGCGCTGCTGCAGGAGGCGCAGCAAGCCTCGCGCGGCCGCCTCAAGATATTCGTCGGTGCAGCGCCTGGCGTCGGCAAGACTTACGAAATGCTCACGGCGGCCCGGGCGCGTTTGCGGGAAGGCATCGACGTGGTCGTTGGTGTCGTCGAGACCCACGGGCGCAAGGAAACCGAAGCACTGCTCGACGGCCTCGAGGTGATTCCGCGACAGAGCGTCGAGTACAAGGGACGCGTGCTGCAGGAGATGGATCTCGACGCCCTGCTGGCACGACGCCCGCAACTGGCGCTGGTCGACGAACTGGCGCACACCAACGCGCCGGGCAGCCGGCATCCGAAACGCTACATGGATGTCGATGAACTGATCTCGGCCGGCATCGATGTCTACACCACGCTCAATGTCCAGCACATCGAAAGCCTGAACGACGTCGTCGCGCGCATCACCCGCATCCGCGTGCGCGAGACGGTGCCGGATTCGATCATCGACAAGGCCGACGACATCGAGCTGATCGATTTGACGCCGGACGACCTGATCCAGCGCCTGAAGGACGGCAAGGTCTACGTGCCGCACCAGGCCGAGCGCGCCATCCGCCACTACTTCTCGCCCGGCAATTTGACCGCGTTGCGCGAACTCGCGCTGCGTCGCACGGCGCAGCGGGTCGACGAACAGATGGTCAGCTACATGCAGGCCCATGCGATCGCCGGGCCATGGGCCGCCGGCGAGCGCGTGCTGGCCTGCGTCGGCGGCGATCCGAGCAGCATCGACGTGGTGCGCCACGCCAAACGGATGGCGGACAGCCTGAAGGCGCCCTGGACCGCGATCCATGTCGAGACCGGGCGCAACCTCGGCATGAGCGAAACCGAACGCGACCGGATCGCCGAGGCGTTGCGGCTGGCGGAGCGTTTGGGCGCAGAGACCGTCACGCTGCCGGGCCAGGATGTCGCGGACACGATCGCCGACTACGCACGCGACAACAATTTTACCCATATCATCATCGTGCAGCCGCCGCGTTCGCGTTGGCTGGATCTGCTGTACGGGCCGCTCGCGCAGCAACTGATCCGCAAGGCGGGCGGCGCGGGCGTGCACGTGCTCGGACGCAGCCGCGAGGCGACGGAGCAGCACGGCCAGCGAGGCCTGCCGCTGGAACCGGCTGCGCGCGCCGGCGATGCCAGGGCGTATCTCGGCAGCCTGGCGTTTGTCGCGGCCGCCCTCGGCGTCGGGCTCGTGCTGCACCAGGCGCTGGGTATCGGCAGCATCGCCCTGACATTCCTGACCGCGGTGCTGGTGTCCGCGGTTGTGTATGGGCTGTGGCCGGCGCTGTTCGCATGCCTCGCCAGCGTGCTGGCCTACAATTTCTTCTTCCTGCCGCCGCTTTACACCTTCACCATCGCTGATCCGGAAAACGTCGTCGCACTGTTCTTCTTCGCCATCACGGCGGTGATCGCGAGCAACCTCACCGCGCGGGTGCGCGCACAGGCGATCACGGCACGCCAGCGCGCGCGCACGACGGAGGAACTCTACCAGTTCAGCCGCAAGTTGGCCGGCGCGGCGAACCTCGACGATCTGCTCTGGGCCACGGTGCATCAGATCGCGCTGATGCTGAAGGTGCGTGTCGTCATCCTGTTGCCCGAGGACGGCAAGGTCGCGGTCCGTGCCGGATTTCCACCCGAGGACAGTTTGGATGCCGCCGACCTCGCCGCGGCGATCTGGACGTGGGAGCGCAATCACGTTGCCGGACGCGGCTCGGACACGCTGCCGGGCGCCAAGCGGCTGTTCATGCCGATGCAGACCGGGCGTGGCGCCGTCGGCGTGATCGGCATCGACCGCGACGAGCCGGGGCCGATCCTCACCCCCGATCAGCATCGCCTGCTCGACGCGCTCGCCGATCAGGCGGCACTGGCGATCGAGCGCGTGAACCTCGTGGAGGATGTGGATCGCGCGCGCCTCGTCGCCGAGACCGATCGCCTGCGCGCGGCGCTGCTGACGTCGATTTCGCATGACCTGCGCACGCCGCTCGCGTCCATCCTCGGTTCGGCGACCAGCCTGGCGGCAAATGGCGACGCGCTCGATGCGGCGACGCGGCTCGATCTGGCGCGCAACATCCAGGACGAGGCGGAGCGGCTCAATCGCTTCATCGGCAATCTGCTGGACATGACACGGCTCGAGGCCGGACCTCTGCCGTTGCGAACCTCGCCGGTGGAATTGTCGGACGTGATCGGCAGCGCGCTGCGCCGCGCCGGCAAGGTGCTCGCCGCGCACAGGACGCAGGTGCGGCTGCAGCCCGATCTGCCGATGCCCGATTTGGACGATGTGCTGTTCGAGCAGGTCCTGTTCAACCTGCTGGACAATGCCGGGAAATATGCGCCCGCCGGATCCTTGGTGACCATCAGCGCCTGGCAGGAGAACGGACAGGTCTGCGTGCGGGTTATCGATGAAGGCCCCGGCATTCCGCCCGCCGACCTCGAGCACGTCTTCGACAAATTCTACCGCGTCGGCGGCGCCGATCGCCGTCGCGCCGGCACCGGCCTCGGCCTCGCCATCTGCCGCGGCTTCGTCGAGGCCATGCACGGCACCATAACTGCCGCCAACCGGAACGATCGCTCGGGGGCGGTCTTCACCATCACGCTTCCGGTTCCTGCCGATGCCGGTCGCGCAACGGAGACCGTTGCGTGACCACGGGAACCGCGCCGGTCAGGGTGCTCGTCGTCGATGATGAACCCGCGATCCTGCGCTTCCTGCGCGTCGGCCTCGGCAGCCAAGGCTATCTGGTGATCGAGGCCGAGAACGCGCAGTCGGCACTGGATGCGGTCAGGCAAGGCAGGGCCGATCTGCTGGTGCTCGATCTCGGGCTGCCGGACATCGATGGGCTCGAGGTCATCAAACGCATACGGGCTGGCGGCGTCATGCTGCCGATCATCGTCCTGTCCAGCCGCGACGATGAGGCGGCGAAGGTGCAGGCTTTGGATCTCGGGGCAGACGACTACGTGACGAAGCCGTTCGGCATCGACGAACTGCTGGCAAGGATCAGGGCGGCGCAGCGGCATCGGCTGCAGCAGCAGGGCGAGAAGCCGATGTTCCGCGCGGGCGATCTCACCGTCGATCTGGTGCGTCGGATCGTCACGGTGCGTGGCAGGGAAGTAAAATTCTCGCCGCGCGAATACGACCTGCTGCGGCTCCTCGTCGCTCATGCCGGCAAGGTGCTGACGCACAACATGATCCTGCGCGAGGTCTGGGGACCGGCATCCGATGTGCAGTACCTGCGCATCTATATCCGGGCGTTGCGTCAGAAGATCGAACAGGATACCGAGAAGCCCGAATACATCCAGACGGAGACCGGCGTGGGATATCGTCTCAGAGCACCCGACTGATGCCGATCGGCGACATTATCGGGGCGAATAACGTGATTGTCGGGTTGCGCGTCGGCGACAAGACGCAGCTTTTGCGGGAGTTGGCACGGCGTGCTGCATCCGCGCTTTCCGTGGACCAGCGCGCGATCCTCGATGCGTTGCAGGCGCGGGAGGATCTCGGCTCCACCGGCCTGGGGAAGGGCTTCGCTCTGCCGCACGCGCGCCTCGATGCGCTTTCGCAGTTCTTCGCGCTGTTCGTGCGGCTGGCCCGGCCAATCGACTTCGCGGCAATCGACGATCGTCCGGTTGATCTGGTGATTCTTCTGTTGACGCCTGCCAATGGCGGCAACCAGCACCTGGCGACGCTGGCCGCCCTGTCGCGGCCACTGCGCGACGAGGCATTTGTAAAGCGGTTGCGGCAGGCGCCGGATGCGGCGGCTGTGCGGGCGTTGCTGGAAAATGTCTGAAGCAAGCAGAAAAGCAAGTTCCACACGGAGATCACCGAGAAGCGTGCACAGAGAACCACCGAGGACGATCAGCATGCGTTCCGCGCGAAGCGCCACTTTCGCTTCCTCTGTGGCTCTCCGAGGTTCTCAGCGATCTCTGTTTGAACCCTTCATTTCTTGATTTGCGAGGCCCACCGGTGCCATCGTTCGCGTCCGGGAGGACAGCCATGCCCATCGAACTGCGTAACCTGCACCCACTGTTCGTCGCCGAGGCCAGCGGTGTCGATCTCAGCCAACCAATCGATGCGGAGATGGTCCGCGCGATCTGGGATGCAATCGATCGCTATGCGGTGGTGGTCTTCCATGACCAACGTTTGACCGACGCGCAATTGCGGGACTTCGCAGCCAGGTTCGGCGATCTCGAGATCGGCCGATCCGCCGCGCGTGGCGGCAGACGTCGTCTGGCAATTCCGCAGATCGGCGACATTTCAAACCTGGACGAGGACAATCGGGTGCGCGCGCTGGACGATCGTCGTCGGCTGGACAGCCTCGGCAACCGTCTGTGGCACACCGATGCGTCCTACATGCCTGTCCCGGTGGTGCTGGGAATGCTGCACGCCGTCACGGTGCCGCCCGCATCGGCGCTCGGCGGCGGCGAGACCGAATTCGCCGACATGCGCGCGGCCTATGACGCGCTGCCGGACGCGACGAAGACGGCGATCGACGGGCTGATCGTGCAGCACGACATTTTCTGGTCGCGCGGCCAGATCGGCTTCACCGATTTTTCCACCGGCGAACGCGAGCAATATCCGCCGTCGCCGCAGCGTCTGGTGCGGCTGCATCCGGGTTCGAAGCGCAAGACGCTCTATTTGTCTGCGCACGCATCGCACGTCGTCGGCTGGCCGATTGCCGATGGCCGGTTGCTCCTGCTCGATCTGAATGCGCATGCGACCCAGCCCACGTTCGTGTATCGCCATCAGTGGCGGGTCGGCGACGTTGTGATCTGGGACAACCGCTGCACGATGCATCGCGGCCGCGCCCACGACGAAAGCCAGCCGCGCGACCTGCGGCGGGCAACGACTCTGGATGTGGCCTCTACGCTCGCCGAGGTGGCTTGACCGACTCGTCCGGGAAGAACCGGTTTTGCGGCCGCGGGAGCCCAAGATTCTCCCGCAGCGTCTTGCCCTCGTATTCACGACGGAACAGCCCGCGCCGCTGCAACTCGGGCACCACGCGATCGACGAAGTCGTCCAGCCCGCCGGGCAAATATGGGAACATGATGTTGAAGCCGTCGCAGGCATCCGTCGTCAGCCACTCCTCCATCTGGTCGGCGATCATCACGGGCGTGCCGAGCAGCGCCGGCCCGCTATAGCCCCCGAGCCGCTGGGCAAGCTGACGCACGGTCAGGTTGTCCCGCTTGGCCAGATTGATGGCGCGCTCGCGTCCGCTTTTGCTCGCGTTGGTCTCGGGAATGTCGGGCAGCGGCGCATCGGGATCGAAGCGCGACGCATCGGTGCCGAGCGCGATCGACAGCGAGGCGATCGCGCTGTCGTAGTGCACGAGGCTGTCCAGCTTCGCCCGCTTCTCGCGCGCCTCGTCGAGCGAATCGCCGATCACGACGAAGGCGCCGGGCAGGATCTTCAAATGGTCGGGGTCGCGGCCGAGTTTCGCCATGCGGCCCTTGATGTCCGCGTACAGTGCGCGCCCGCCGTTGATGTCGCCGGCGCCGGCGAACACTACTTCGGCTGTCTCCGCGGCAAGTTGTCGACCGGCCTCCGAAGCGCCCGCCTGCACGATCACCGGCCAGCCCTGGACCGGGCGTGCGATGTGCAGCGGTCCGCGCACCGAATAGTATTTTCCCCGATGGTCCAGCACGTGCATGCGCGACGGATCGAAGAACTCGCCGGTTTCGACGTTGCGGACGAAGGCGTCCTCCGCCCAGCTGTCCCACAGCCCGGTGACGACATCGTAGAACTCGCGCGCGCGGCGGTAGCGCTCGTCGTGCTCCATCGCATCGTCCAGTCCGAAGTTCAGCGCCGCATCGGGATTTGATGTGGTGACGATGTTCCACGCGGCGCGGCCGCCGCTGATGTGGTCGAGCGATGCGAACCGGCGCGCGATGTGGAACGGCGCCTCGAAGGTGGTGGAGCCGGTGGCGATCAGGCCGATATGCTCGGTCACCATGGCGAGCGCCGAGAGCAGGGTGAACGGCTCGAACGAGGTCACCGTGTGGCTGCGCTTCAGCGCGTTCATCGGCATGTTGAGCACGGCCAGGTGGTCGGCCATGAAGAACGCGTCGAACCGGCCGCGCTCCAGCGTCTGGATGAAGCGCTTCATGTGCGCCAGGTTGAAGTTCGCGTCGGGCCAGGCGCCGGGATAACGCCAGGCCGCGGTGTGGATGCTGGCCGGGCGCATGAAGGCGCCGAGGCGGAGTTGGCGTCGCGTGGTCATGTCGTCCTCATCGGCTAGACTGCCGGTATTGTGGCGGAGCGAGGGAGGAGACGCCAATGGTGAACCGCGCGGTGATCGGCGATACGCCCAGACGGCGCGAGGATGCCCGCTTCGTCACCGGAGGCGGCGCCTATCTCGATGACCTGCGGTTCGATGGCCTGGTGCACGCCGTCGTGCTGCGCTCGCACCATGCCCACGCGGGCATTGCCGACATCGACGTCGCCGCCGCGCGTGCTGCGCCTGGCGTGCTCGCTGTGCTCACCGGCGCGGATGCCGACGCCGATGGGCTGCAGCCGATGCGACCGACCGTTGAGGCGAACGTACAGACCGGCGAACCCTTTGCCTTTGCACCGCAGCCGTTGCTGGCGCGCGATAAAGTCCGTTATGTCGGTGAACCGGTCGCGCTGATCGTCGCGGAGACGCGTGCCCGGGCACTCGATGCAGCCGAGCTTGTGGCGGTGGACTATGTGCCGCTGCCGGCGGTGACCACCGCGGACGCGGCGTGTGCTGCCGGTGCACCGCAAATATCGGCCGAGGTCGCGGACAATGTCTGCCTCGACTGGCGCACCGGCGATGCGACGGCGGTCGACGCCGCGTTCGCCGCCGCCGCGCATGTCGTGTCGCTTCGCCTCGACAATCATCGCATCGTCACAAATCCGATGGAACCGCGCGGCGCGGTCGGCGTCCATGATGCGGTGCTGGATCGCTACACGCTGCATGTCTCCAGCCAGAACATCCACGGCAATCGCGACGCCACGGCACGCGCCCTCGGCGTTCCATCGTCGGCCGTGCGGTTCGTCGCACCCGATGTCGGCGGCGGCTTCGGCGCGAAGAATTTCACCTATGCGGAACACGCCCTGGTCCTGTGGGCCGCGAAGCGCGTCGGTCGACCGGTGAAGTGGATCGCGACACGCAGCGAAGGATTTGTGTCCGACCATCAGGCGCGCGACCATCAGGCCGATGCCGCACTCGCGCTCGATGCCGGGGGAAAATTTCTGGCGCTCCGCGTCGCCAGCGTCGCCAATATCGGTGCGTACATGGCTGGCGGTTCGGGGGCAGTGCAGACCAACCAGTATATCCATCTTCAAGGCACCATCTACCGAATTCCCGCCATCGCGCTGCACATCAGGGCGGTGCTCAGCAACACCACACCGATCGGCGTGACCCGTGCGCCCGGCTTCGCCGAAGCGGTGAACATCATCGAGAAGCTGATCGATCACGCCGCCCGGCAATGCGGTTTTGATCGGGCCGACCTGCGACGCCGCAACATGGTCGCGGCCGATGCGATGCCGATGACCAACGCGCTGGGCTTCGTGGTGGACAGCGGCCATTTTGTCGAGACGTTCGATCGGGCGCTCGCCCGGGCGGACCTTCCCGGCTTCGCGACACGAC
The DNA here is from genome assembly GCA_963739725.1 of uncultured Alphaproteobacteria bacterium. Lineage (GTDB taxonomy): Bacteria > Pseudomonadota > Alphaproteobacteria > Acetobacterales > Acetobacteraceae > JAMXLO01. The sequence continues at coordinate 138,014 of CAVUBS010000027.1, forward strand.
GTGCCGACAGCGAAGCGCGCGGATGTTTGCGTGGTTTGGGATTTGCCTGTCACATCAAGGGAACCGGCGGCTCGCCGCACGAGAACGTCGATATCCGTTTCGAGGACGATGGTTCGGTGTCACTGATCACCGGCACGCAGACCATCGGACAGGGCCACGAGACGACGTTCCCGCAGATCCTGGCGGATCGCCTTGGTCTGTCAAACGACTGCATCCGGTTGCGTCAGGGCGACACCGACCTGATTCCGACGGGCGGCGGGCATGGCAGTTCGCGGGCGACGTATATGGGCGGCACGGCGATCTGGCGCGCCTCCGACGCGATCATCGCCAAGGGGACACGCATCGCCGCCGAGGCGCTGGAGGCGGCGGAAGCGGACATCCGCTTCGAGGATGGCCATTTCGTCGTGGCCGGCACCAACATGTCGATATCGCTGCTCGCCGTGGCCGCCCGCGCGCGCGACGCGGGGACGCCACTCGACACGTACCACGCGTGGACGCGCGAGGCGATGACGTTCCCCAACGGCACGCATGTGGTCGAGGTGGAAATCGACCGCGACACCGGCCTTGTGACCCTCACGCGCCATGCCGCGGTCGACGATTACGGCGTGCTGGTCAACCCGATGATTGCCGCAGGCCAGGCGCATGGTGCGATGGCGCAGGGCGCCGGCCAGGCGTTATTGGAGCATGCGGTGTACGATCCGCAATCGGGACAGGCGGTCGCCGCCTCGTTCATGGACTACGCCCTGCCGCGCGCCGATGATTTTCCCGCGTTCGATCTGGATTTCAACGGAACGCGCTGCACCACAAATCCGCTCGGCGTGAAGGGCTGCGGCGAGGCCGGCGCGGTCGGCATGTTTCCGGCTATCGGCAATGCCATCCTGGATGCCCTTGCACCGCTCGGCATCACGGGGTTCGACGGCCCGGCGACACCGTTGCGCATCTGGCAGTCCATGGAAGGAAGCAGAAAGAAAGCGCACCAGGAACGACGACCGCGATAGCGAACGTCCCTTGCGTGCGTGACGACGAAGCGTTCGGGTGGACTCGCCCCATTGCTGTTACACCGTCGTGGCCGAGCCTGCGCCCATGCGCATCAGAATAAGCGCACGCCGGAGTGTCATACTCCCCCTCCCCTTGCGGGAGGGGGTTGGGGGGAGGAGTCGCACGATCGCAGAACAATCCAATTGGATAAATATCAAATCCGACTTCGTGCCGCGGACCCCTCCCCCCAACCCCCTCCCGCAGGGGGAGGGGAGGATTTTTCTCCGGGTGTACCGCTATCCTGATGCGTATGGGGCCTGTCCCGGCCATGACGGAGGGAACGTAGCCGATGCCGGTGTCATCGGATCGCTGCTTCACGCGCTCTCGATATCGACCACCAGCTTGCCGCGCGCGGTGCCGTCCTTGATCGCACGATAGGCGTCGCAGACCGTCGCCAGCGTGAAGCGACGCGGGTCGAGCATGGGCAAGAGCTTGCCGGCCTCCGCCAGGCGAGTTGCCTCGGCAAGGATCTCGCCATGGTGCGCGCGGCCTTCGCCGGTCAGCAGCGGCAAGAGAGTGAAAACGCCGGAGTAGGTGGCTGCCTTGAACGACAGTGGCGCCAGTGCATGCGTGCCCCAGCCGAGACAGCTCACCACGTGGCCGAAGCGACGTACCGCGGCGAACGAGGCGTCCAGTGCGGCGCCGCCCACCGTGTCATAGACCAGGTCGAAGCCGCGGCCGCCGGTGAGGCGCGCGACGGTGGCGGCAACCGGCTCCGATCGGTCCACGAAACAAGCCCCAAGGCGCTCAATGGCGGTGCGGCTGGACGGCGATCCGGTCGCAAAGACCTGGGCGCCGACAGCCAGTG
>CAVUBS010000028.1:0-249900 GCA_963739725.1 uncultured Alphaproteobacteria bacterium
CGATCTGCACCACCATCCGACCCACGCCACCGGCGCCACCTTGTACCAGCACAGTCTGCCCGGACCGGACGGCTGCCCGGTCCACCAGCCCTTCCCAGGCCGTGATGAACACCAGCGGCAGTGCGGCGGCCTCGCGCATGCTGAGGTTGGAAGGCTTGAGGGCCAGCAGGTCGGCATCGACGGCGGCGTATTCGGCGAGTGAACCCTGATGACCACCGACACCGCCCGTCATGCCGTAGACCTCATCACCGTGCCGAAACCGCGTAACGCCCTCGCCGAGCGCTTCGACCGTGCCGGCGAGGTCGAGACCGAGAATGGCCGGCAGCGGATGCCGCGCATGCGCCGCGGCACCCGCGTGGATCTTGGTGTCGAGCGGGTTGGTGCCGCTCGCCGCGATGCGCACCAGCACCTGGCCGGGACCAGGCGTGGGACGGGGGATCCTGGCGAGACGGAACGGCGCGCCGTGGGCCTCGAGGAGGGCGGCTTGCATCGTGGCTGGGCTGGTCATTGGGATCCTCCGTGGTCGATGGCCGCAACATTGTTCTTCCGGTGCCGCATGGCGATCATCGATACTGCACGAGGTCCATGCAGTTATGATTGGGCAGTTGTGTTTGGGCAGTTGTGTTTGGATGGGAGCGCGGTGTGGAATGGAGCGACCTGCGCATCTTCCTCGCCATTGCGCGCGAGGGAACGCTCAGCGCCGCGGCCCGCAGGCTCGGCCAGACCCAGCCGACGATCGGCCGCCGCCTGCGCGCGCTGGAGACGGCACTCGGCCACACGCTGTTTCAGCGCACGGTCGATGGCTTCGTGCTGACCGACGAAGGTGCCGCGGTGCTCGGCCATGCCGAACGCATGGAGGAGGAGGCGCTCGCCTTCGAGCGTCAGTTGACCGGGAGCGAGGCGCAACTGGAGGGCATGCTCCGGCTGTCGTCCTCCGACTGGTTCGGCACAGTCATGCTGACGCCCGTGCTCGCCGAGTTCGGTCGCCGTCATCCCAGGGTCTGCATCGAGCTCCTGACCGACGCCCGCCTCTACAGTCTCCCGCGGCGGGAGGCCGATATGGTGTTTCGCATCAAGCCATTCGACGAACCCGAGGTCATTTCGCGCCGACTGCTGCACATTCGCTACGCGCTCTACGGACCGACCGGAATCGACATGCCGCGTCCGGGTGACGGCGCCGGTGCGCAGCTTGTGACCATGGATACCGCCTTCACCGAGATGCCGGACACGCTGTGGCTCAAGCGCGTGCTGCCGAACGCGACCGTCGCTTTCCGCAGCAACAACCGCGAGGTCCAGGCGCAGCTGTGCGCACGCGGCGCGGGTCTGGCCGTGCTGCCGCGGCCGCTCGGGGATGCCACGCCCGGCATCGTCCCGATCGAGATCGGTGAGGCCCCGCCGGGTCGCGACACTTTTGTCGGCTATCACCGCGACCTCCGCCGCCTGACGCGCATGCGTGAACTGCTCGACTTGCTGGTTGAACGGCTCGCGAACTGACCCCACCAGTGCAGGTCTGAAGGTTCGTGTCCCTCGTGCTTGTCATCGCTGTGGCCGATTGCGTGCTTGCCGCGTGGGAAACAGTCGATTGCGACATTGCGGCGGACATAACCTGCTCAATTCTGCGCCGCGTCGCGCATGGTCCCGTTGACCGTCCCCTGAAACTGATCCACAAGATTGCATTGTACTGTGGCGATGCTCAAAAGCACATCGAAGTTGCTGGGGGAACTCTGTGCGGCTCCGAATCCAGGTCCCCAAGCCTGCCAGATCGTCTGACGAGCGAAGCAAATTAGAATATCTGCTGTCCCGGCGCAGGTCGAGACCCACGACTTGATCGCGGGCGCGACGCACGATCTGACGTCGTGAGTGCACGCGGGGCATGGTGGACAGCGGTCGCGTTGCTGTGCGCCGCGCTGCTCGCACCGCTGCTGATCGCCGAGGTGCCGCCGATCCTCGACTATCCGAATCACCTGGCCCGGTTCGTGCTGCTCGCCGCTGGCCCGGATGATCCGGTGCTGGGACCCGTGTTCGTGCCGCAGTGGGCAATCATTCCGAATCTGGCCTCCGATGTGATCGGCCCCGCGCTGCTGCGCATGCTGCCGGTCCACATTGCCGGGCGTTGCCTGCTGGGCGGCATCCTGTTGCTGAACCTGGCCGGCGTGATCGCGCTGCATCGCACCTTGTTCGGACGGCGCTCGTTTTGGCCACTGGCGTCGGGTCTCGTTGCCTACAACAGCACCTTTCTGCTGGGCTTCCTGAACTGGCAGATCAGCAGCGGTCTGGCGATGCTGTTCGCCGCTTTGTGGCTCGCCTGGCGCGAGCGGTGGCCGGTTGCAACCATCGCGGGCGCGTCCGTTGCATCTGTCGTGCTGTTCTTTTGTCACGCGATGGGGCTGCTGTTCTTCCTCGTGCTGATCGGCAGTGCCGAGGCGCATGCCATGCGGCAGCATCGGGCCGTGCTTGTCCGGACCGCGGCGATGCTGCCGGTGCTGCTTGGTCCGGTGCTGCTGTCGTTTCTGACGGCGGTTCACGACATGCCTGCGACCGTGAACTGGACGGATGCGCAGGCCAAGCTCGTGCAGATCACCAGTCCCTTCATCAATTACCTCTTCCCGCTCGACGTGATCAGCGCCGGTCTCGTCTATGGCGGTGTGGCGCTGGGAGTTGCGACGGGATGGCTCGTGCTGGCGCCGCGCGCCATGGCGGCCATCGCCGCGCTTGCGATCCTCTACGTGGCGCTGCCGTTCAATCTGATGGGTACCAGTTTTGTCGATGCGCGCATTGCCATCATGCTCGGCTTGCTGCTGTTTGGCGCTGTCGATCCGGCGGGGCTGCCACGACGAGCCCACCAAATGGTCGCCGCCGGCCTCGCCGCGTTGTTTGCGGTGCGGATGACGGTGCTGGCGGACGTCTGGGTGGGCCAACGGCGCGACCTCGCCGAGCTTCGGTCCGTCATCGCCGCCGTTCCGCCCGGTGCCCTGGTTTACATGACCAACGTGCCGCGCGAGGAAGCGCAAACGTATTGGGACACCGGGCCGCGCAGCCGGATGCTGTCGAACATACTGCGCACCGATTATCATCTGCCGGCGCTGCTGTTCATCGAGCGCGGCGCGTTCTGGCCGCTGCTGTTCGTCAATCCGGCGCAGCAGCCGATCCGACTGAAGCCCGACTACGAAAGACTGGCCCGTGAGGCACATGACATTCCCTCACACGCCGATCTCGTGGCTCACCCCGATCGCGGGTCGGCGGCACTCCGCGATTTCGATTTCGTGCTGATGCTGGAAGCCGGTGCCGACCCCGACCTCCGGGTCTTCCTGCCCCGATGTCTTGCGCTGGTGTCACAGACGGACTTTGCCGCTTTGTTCAAAGTGCGGCATGACCCGGGCGCGTGCGCATCCGTCCCGCCGTGATAAGCCGCCGCGAACGCGGCCACCATGCGTCGGAATGTTCTGCAACCCGGCACACCTACAACGTCTTCAGATATTCGACGAGGTCAGCCTTTTGGTTGTCGCGCAGGCCAAGCCGGAACAACGCATCGTAATGATTGACCACGGCGAGCAGGTCGGGGGCGCTGCCGTCGTGAAAATACGGCGGATGCTGCCAGAGCGCACGCAGCGGCGTCGTCCGGTACATCTTCGTGGCGCTGCGCGATGCATACACCGGATCCTGTCCCACCTCGGCAGGCGCGTGCAGGAACGGCACGCTGCGATCGGGTCCGCTCAGCACATCGGTGAACAGCGGCGGCTTGTGGCAGCTCGAGCATTCGGCGACGCCGTTGAACAATCTCTCGCCGCGTCGCGCTGCCGCCTTATCGAAACTTCCCTCGGGCGGATCGGGCGTCCTTAAACCGAGTTGATACTTCAACAGAGCCGGAAGCTTGGGCGTCACCAGATCCGGCGTTTGCGTGACGCTGATCCCGATCCGGGGATCGCTGAAGCTCCCCTGGCCGCCCATCTGCGTCACGCCGACATAGTTGTTCCAATAGGAAATCACGCCGTCGCCGGTATCCGTCTCGAAGCCAACGTGCTTCAGGCCGAAGGCCGGCGCAATGACGGCAGGGTCCGTGGTGCCGTTCAGCGGGACGATATTCGTGCCGTTGAAAATTTGCAGCCGCGCATCGAATTTCCCGGGGCCCCAGCTTTGGAATGGTGCCTTGTCGGTGACCGCGGGCGACAGCGCGATGATCGCGCCGACATTCAGCGCACGATTGGGCCAACCATCCTGTCGCCTGCCGATGCCGGGCGCGACCGCATTATCGACCGTCGAGTGACACAACGCACAGGTGATGCCTATCGTCGCCAGGGTGTCGTTCGGCCCGACCACTTTTCCGATCACGCCGACCACGGCATTGAGCTTGAGCAATTGGACCGTCACCGCGGGATCGTCGAGATTGACCTGCCCGGCTTGGATGGCGTCGATCAGCGCCGGCGGCAGCGCGTCCGAGTCGACCTGCAAACCGACCGACAAAGCCGTCCTCGGGCTGACCGTATTGAGGACCTGCTGCATCTGCAGCGTGTCGGTCCATAGCTGCTCGTCACCAAACGTGTCGAACCGAAAGATGGATTTTCCGTCGGCCCTATCCTCCGCCTGCCCGTGCGGGCTGGAGAAAAGCAGGATCGCAACAGCAGCGGCCAGCCTCGAAGCGATGAACCCGGACATGACTTGCTTCTCCTGATGATAACTGCAACTTCGGCTGCGTCTCATCCCCCGTGCATCCCGGTCATCGCGAGCTTGATGCCGGGGACGGTGTTGCGGCGCACGATTTCGGCGATCGCGGGAAACACGGCCCTCGCCGCGGCAGGAACCGCCAGCCAGTCCTTGGCCTCGGCGCGCCCCTTGTACCAGTCGAACGCCAGGCTGCCGGGGCCGCTGGCTACGCCGACGACAACGCGCCCCACCATTCCCGCCTGCTCGTGCGGGGCACAGAAATAGTCGTAGACGCCGGGCACCGTCAGCGTGAGGTCGAAATGCTCGCCGGGCTGCAGCACGTCGGACGACCAGGGCTGCGCGGTGCGGGGAATCCGCAGCGAGTGGTCGGCATTGGCGGGATGATAGGCGGCGGCCGTATGGTAGTTGGCCTCGCAGATCCAGCGCAGCGTCTGCCCCGGCTGGATCAGCAGTCCGACCGGATCGAAGCCGACATGCCCGCCATCGGCGTCGCTGCGCATGCGGATCTCGACCACTTCGGTATCCGCCCAGGCGAGACCGGCAGCGAACAGGCCGCCGGCTCCCATCAGGATGCGTCGCGTCAGCATGATCCGCTATTTCGCGACGGCGGCTTCGTCGCTCTTTGAAACGTGCCACAGCACGATGTGGTAGTGCGGCATCTCCACGCCGGGATGCCCCGCATTGTAGTAGAGATCGACATGGTCGACCGGCTGACCTTCGGCGCCGAGACCGGCGACCTTGGCGTGCGCGTCAAACTCCTTGAGCGGCACCATATAGATCGTGCTCACCAGTCGTCCGCCATGGTCGTAGGCGAGAAACGGCCCGTCGGGCAGCGTCTTCGGATCGACGAAGAGCGTGCCCATGCCGGGCAGGAAGTCGGGAAGCTTCACCAACTCGCTCACCTTGCGGAACGGCGCCGGAGGCGGCGAATGGGAGACATCGGCCGCATCGGCCGGTGCATTGACCAGGCAAAGCAGGAGCGTGGCAGCCAGGGCGCTGCGAATCATCGTCGGGTTTCCTTTCAGGTTGTCAGGGTCGGGTTGATGTCGACGTCAGCGCGGCGGATCGACCGAGGGTTCCGAAAGCGCCAGACGTGCCAGCACGGCCTGCGACATCCGCGCGCAGCGTGCTCCGCCGAATGGGAAAGACCCTTCCAGGATCGCGGCGAATTCGGCGCCGAGCGTCGTGCGCAGGCGTTCGTTGGCGCGGTGCAGCCGGGTCTTCACCGTGGCCTGCGGAATGCCCAGCAGGCCGGCGGTTTCCTCGATGCTCATCTGCTCCACCACGCGCATCATGAACACCGCGCGGAATTCCGACGGCAGCGCATCGACGGCGGTCTCGAGCAGGCGCTGAATTTCCGCGCGCGCCGCCGCATGCTCCGGACCGACGGGCGGCGTCATCGTTGCGGATCCTGTGTGGTCGAGCGGAAGCCGCTCCGCGACATCGTCCAGATCGACCATCGGCTTGCGGCGCTCGACACGGCGCAAGGCCTCGTTGATGACGATGCGCGCGAGCCACGTGCCGAGGCTGGCCTCGCCGCGGAATGCGTCGAGCGAGGTGAAGGCGCGCACGTACGCATCCTGCACCGCTTCCTCGGCATCGGCGTCGTTGCCCAGGATGCCACGCGCGATGCGCCAGAGGCCGCGGTTGTGCTGCTGCACCACCGCCGCCGCGGCGGTACGGCTGCCGCGGCGGAGGTCGTCGAGCAATGCGATGTTGTTGCTATCGTTCACGCTGCTGCCATCCTGTCCATTGGTCTCGACGGACATTGGACCGGCGGCATGGCGAAAAGGTTCCCGGTGCTACAGCCCGAGTTCGCTCAGTCCGGGGTGGTCGGCCGGGCGTGGCCCCTGCGGCTGCCACAGGAACCGCCGGTCGCCGAGCGCCGATCGGCACGTCGTTGATGCTGGCCTCGCGCCGGCGCATCAGGCCAGCTGTCGTCGAATTCCCACTGCTCGTTGCCGTGGGCGCGGAACCAGTTGCCGGCGTCGTCGCGAAATTCGTAGACTGGAACCGCACGGCGATGTGATTGCCGTGGAACGCCCAGAGTTCCTTGATCAGCCGGTATTCCAGTTCGCGCGCCCATTTGCGCCGCAGGAACGCGATGATCTCCGCGCGCCCCTGGAAGAATTCGGCACGATTGCGCCAGCGGCTGTCCTCGGTATAGGCGCCGGCGACCCGTTCCGGATCGCGCGTGTTCCAGGCGTCCTCGGCCAGCCGCACCTTCTGGATGGCGGTGGCCTCGGTGAACGGCGGCAGCGGCGGTCGTGCCATGGCGGATTTTCCCCCTGTGTTGCGCTCCGTCAGCAGCCTGAGACTTGGACGTAGCGGACCAACGCGCCATGCCTGGTTTCGGCCGGCACGCACAGCGCCGCCAGCGCCGGCGCGACGTCCGCCGGCTGCGGCAGCGTGGAGGGATCTTCGCCGGGCATTGCCTGGCCGCGCAGGCGCGTCGCCACCGCGCCCGGATCGAACAGGTTGACCCGCAGCCGCGTCTGACGCAACTCGCCGGCCCAGGTCTGCACCAGATGCTCCATGCCGGCCTTGGTTGCGCCGTAGGCACCCCAATAGGCCAGCGGCTCACGCGCGCGCGCATCGGTGACGAACACCGCCCGCCCCGCCGGCGCGTTGCGCAGCAGCGGGTCGCAGGTGCGGATCAGCCGCCACGCAGCGGTCAGATTGACGGCGATCACGTCGGCCCAGTCGTTCGGCAGGATATGCGCCACCGGCGTCAGTCGGCCCAGCGCGCCGGCATTGTGCACCAGCACGTCGAGGCGGCCGAAGCGCTGGAACAGGCTCGGACCGATCGCGTCGATCTGTTCGCCCTCCGCCAGATCGAGCGGCAGCAGGGTGGCGCTGCCGCCGACGGCGCGCACCGCATCGTCGGTTTCCTCCAGGCCGCCCTGCGTGCGCGCGGTGATCACGACATGGGCGCCGAGCCGCGCGAGTTCCACAGCCGTCGCCGCGCCGATGCCGCGGCTGGCGCCGGTCACCAGCGCTATGCTGCCGGCGAGCACCGCGCCGCGCCGCCGTTCGTCCCGACCGGTTCCCGCGAGCCGCCCGTGCTCACGGCACCAGTTGGGCGAGACGCTCGGCGATGTGCTCCGGGCGCGCCATGGCGACGAACTGCCCGTCGGGACCCATGATGTCGATGGTCGCGGCATGGCTCATCGCATAGTCCCCGCCCGGGAGGTCGTAGCGCCGCGCCTGGATCCGATAGGCCGCCTCGGCCACGCGCACCTGCTCCTGCGTGCCGGTAAGCCCGACGATGTTGGCGCCTTCGAAGGCGCCGACATAGTCCTTCATGACCGCTTGGGTGTCGCGCTCCGGATCGACGGTGATGAAGATCGCCTGAACCTTCTGGCGCTTCGCCGGATCGAGCCGGTCGAGCGCATCGGCCATGTCGGTGAGCGCCGTCGGGCACGCATCGGGACAATGGGTGTAGCCGAAGTAGACCAGCAGCCACTTGCCGCGGAACTGCGCCTCGGTGACCGCGTGCCCGTCCTGATCGACGAGCGTGAAGTTGCCACCGATCTCGGCGGTCGCTTCCTTCGGCGATATCGGATTGGCCGCCAGCACGGGCGGCGGCGCCGAGCGAGCGCGAGCGCCGCGGCGAGCACCAGAACGGTGGCGGCGCGTGCCGGCAGAGCGCGAGCCGGTGATGCCAGGCACCGGCCGGGGATTGCGATGACTGTAGCGGTGGCGGTGGCGCCTCATGGTTTGGCACCTTCGGCAGGTTGGTCGCCGTCGAGGCGTCGTCGCCGCGTGGTTCATGTCGCCATCATCCGAGGGACCCATCGCGCCCAGCCGCTCGACCTTCACGGTCACATCGCGCTTGCCGGCCTTCTCGAAGGTGAGGGTGAGCGGAAAGCTGTCCCCCGCCTTCAGCTTCTGATTGAGCTCGATCAGCATCACGTGGAGCGGGCCACCGGGCTTCAGTTCGACCACCTGGCCGGCCGGCAGCGCCAGCCCGCCCTCGACCTCACGCATCTGCATGACCCCGTTGGTCTCGATGTGGGTATGCAGTTCGGCCTTGCCGGCGACGGGTGACGCCAGGCCGACCAGCCGGTCGGCGGTCGGCGATTCGATCCTGAAGTAGACGGCGCCGGTCCGCGCCGCGCCGGGCGTCGCGCGCGCCCAGGCGTGATCGATCGTCGGGCCACCGTTGTCGGCGGCGCCGGCGCTCATGGTTGCGAACGGCAGCAGCAGTGCCGCGGCGGCAATCGTGGTCAGGCGGAGCATCACAGCCATCCCTCGGTATCGCGGAGCGCGCTGGCACGGCAACCGTAGATGACATGTAATCCATTGCAATCACGGAGTAAAGTCATTTCGGGTCCGCTGAGAGTTCGTTGCACGGCGCTTCCGTTCCACTTGCGAAGATTACGCGGTGACTGATGGCCGCGACAATCCCCGCCACGACGGTGAACGAGCGGTGCGACGAGTCAACAGCACCGGTGGCTGGTGAAATTCCGGTTCCGATGCAATTCGACGCCCAGAATGATCAAGGATTGCCATGTCGTCCTTGGTGGCGCATTGGGGCAATGTTGGCCAATGCTGCAATAATCCGTGCACCGCTAATCCCTGCACCGTGGGAAAGCCGTAACCGAGATCGGACAGCGCATTGTCAGGGCGATTGCTGGCGAATGCACCTCTGACGTCACAAGGAGGACATCCATGGAACGCCGCGATTTCATCACTGTCATCGGCGCCGCCGCGGCCATCGGGGCAGCTTCGCAGGCTCTGGCGCAAGGCGCCGGAGGTGCAAGCATGCATCCTGCAAAATACAAGGCACTTCAGGAATCCAGCGGCCGCTGCGTCGCGACGGGCAATGATTGTCTTCGGCATTGCCTGGGCATGCTGTCCATGAAAGATGTCAGCATGGCCGCCTGCACCGATTCAGCCTATCAACTCGTGGCCGCCTGCAGCGCCCTGCAAACCCTGGCCGCCGTCAATTCGACGCACCTTGCGGCGTTCGCCAAGGCCGTGGGCGAGATCTGCGTCGCCTGCCAGAAAGAGTGCGAGAAGTTTCCGAACATCGCCGAGTGCAGCGCGTGCGGCGTCGCGTGCAAGGCGTGCGCCGAGGAGTGCCGCAAGGTTTCCGCTTGATCGATCGCACGCCGGCTGCGGCAAGCGGTTCGACACGGTCACGCCGCACGATCATTCGGTGTGACCGACCACCTTCAAGGCGACGATGGTGTAGGTTTTTCCCTCGACGCTGAACTCGATCCTGTCGCCGGGACGCACGCCGTTGGCCAGCGCGCGCGGGTTCACCGGAAACGCCATCTCCATGGCCGGCATCAGCCCCTCGATCGGCTCGTGATTGATCGTCAGCGAACCGGCGGGCTCGATGGCGGTGACGATCCCGACGGCGCGAAATACTTTGCCGGGTTCGCTCTGCTGCGCCTGAGCCATCATCAGCGGCGCGTTTTCAGCGTGGCCGACCAAGCGGTCTTCCGAGGCAACCGCGGCCATCGCGTTCGCCCCGATCGTCAACGCCAGGACAGCAACCGCAGCCCACGCGCAATGTGCAGGCGTCCGGTTCATCGAACTGTCTGGGCTGATCGGGTTGATCGGAAACGCGCCACGAAGGCCGGCGCCATCAGCGGGTCTCCTCCAGCAGACTGAGCTGTCGTTCGGCATTGTCCGCCTGGTCGGGAAGCGCGATCGGATAGTCGCCGGTGAAGCACGCGTCGCAATAGTGCGGCCGCGCCGGGTTGCGTTCCGGTTTGCCGAGCGCGCGATACAGACCGTCGAGCGAAATGAACGCCAGGCTGTCGGCGTCGATCTGCTCGGCCATCTCGTCGACCGAATTGCGCGCGGCCAGCAATTCGCTGCGCTGCGGCGTGTCGATGCCGTAGAAGCAGGAATGCGTGGTGGGCGGCGAGGAGATGCGCATGTGCACCTCCTTGGCGCCGGCCTGGCGCACCATCTCGACGATCTTGCGGCTGGTGGTGCCGCGCACGATCGAATTGTCCACCAGGATGACCCGGCGGCCTTCCAGCACGGCCCGGTTGGCGGAATGCTTCAGCTTGACGCCGAGATGGCGGATGCGGTCCGACGGCTCGATGAAGGTGCGTCCGACATAATGGTTGCGGATGATACCAAGCTCGAACGGGATGCCGCTTTCCACCGCATAGCCCATCGCCGCCGGAACGCCGGAATCCGGCACCGGCACCACGACATCGGCTGGCACGCCCGTCTCGCGCGCAAGCTCGGCGCCGATGCGCTTGCGGGCGTCATAGACCGGCGTGCCCTCCATCACCGAGTCGGGGCGGGCGAAATAGATGTACTCGAACACGCAGAACCGCTCGCGCGCGCGGCCGAACGGCTTGATGCTGTGCACGCCCTGGTCGTTGATCACCACGATCTCGCCGGGCTCCACATCGCGCACGAATTCGGCGCCGACGATATCCAGCGCGCAGGTCTCCGAGGCCAGCACCCAGCCGCCGGTGCCCTCGGTGCCGATGCGGCCCAGGATCAGCGGGCGCACGCCGAGCGGATCGCGCACGCCCATCAGCGCCTCGGTGGACAGCGCCACCAGCGAATACGCGCCGATCACCTGCTTCAGCGCGTCGATCAGCCGGTCGACCACGGTGGAGTAAAGGCTGATGGCGATCAGGTGGATGAACACCTCGGAGTCGGTGGTGGACTGGAACAGGCAGCCGCGGCGGACCAGCGTGCGCCGCAGCACATGCGCGTTGGTCAGGTTGCCGTTGTGCGCCACCGCGAAGCCGCCGAACTCGAAATCGGCATACAGCGGCTGCACGTTGCGCAGGATCGTGTCGCCGGTCGTGGCGTAGCGGTTGTGGCCGATGGCGGTGGTGCCGCGCAGTGCCGCGATCACGCGCGCATCGCCGAAATTGTCGCCGACCAGGCCGAGGCCGCGGTGGGAATGGAAGTGGCTGCCGTCGAAGCTGACGATGCCCGCGGATTCCTGGCCGCGATGCTGCAGCGCGTGGAGGCCGAGCGCGGTGACCGCCGCCGCGTCCGGCACGTTCCAGACGCCGAACACGCCGCACTCGTCGTGGAACTTGTCATCCGTGAGGATGCGGGACGCAGCGGCGCTCATGCCTTGGCTCTCCTAATCACGAACAGGCGGCCGGCCGACAGCCCTGCCTTGCGGGTTGGCGTGCAGCAGGGCCTCCGCCGTCGTCGCACGGCCCGGCGGCGGCGGATACAACCGAGGGCGGTATTCGACCGGTAGTTTTTCCCTCACCCAATGGGCGCCCTGGTAGGCGAAGTACAGCGAGCGGGCGTCCAGCACGGGTTCCGGCCAGCGCTCCAGCGGGATCACCATACCGGCTGCGATATAGGCAAGGATGACCAGCGCCGCACCCCGGACGAGGCCGAATACCAGACCCAGCGAACGGTCAACGCCGCCGATCGGCGAGGCGCGCACCAGAGCGCCGATCCATCGCGAGATGACCAGCAGCACGACCAGCGTGATCAGCAGCACCGCCCCGAAGGCGACCGGATCGACCCAGGGCGATGCACCGAGCCATTGCTGGAACCGCGGCCTCGCATACGGCAGCGCCCAGAACGCGGCGGCGACCGCCCCGACCCAGGCGCCGAGGCCAAGCACCTCGCGCACCAGGCCGCGCATGAAGGCGAGCAGCGCGGAGACCGCCAGCACGGCGAGCACGACGAGATCGACCCAGGTCATCGTCCGATTCCGGATGATGCGATTCACGCTTCGCACCTCCGGCGCTTCGCGATCGCATCATCAAACCGCCACGCAAGGAAGAGCCGGCGGGGTTATCGGCTGCAATGCGCCCGGCGCCAAGCCACGATCACGTCGACCTGGCCGAATTCGGCGCGAAGCGGGCAACCAGATCGGCGATGTGACCGATTTCCGCCAGTTCGAGCCCCTCGGGTCGCGCCAGCGGCCGGTTGCCGCGCGCGACCCGGCGCGGCAGGGTGGCCTGCAGGAAGCCGAGCTTGGCCGCCTCCTTCAGCCGCGACTCGGCCTGCGCGACCTGGCGGATCTCGCCGGACAGGCCGACCTCGCCGAAATACACCATGCCGGCGCTGGTCGGCTGGTCGAACGCCGCCGAGACCAGCGCGGCCGACACGGCCAGGTCCGCGGCCGGCTCGCTCACCCGCAGGCCGCCGGCGATGTTGAGGTAGACGTCGGTGGCATTCAGCCGCACCCCGGCGCGGGTCTCCAGCACCGCGAGCAGCATCGCCAGCCGGCCGCCGTCCCAGCCGATCACCGACCGGCGCGGGCTGCCGCCCGGATTGGGCGACAGCAGCGCCTGCACCTCCACCAGCACCGGCCGGGTGCCCTCCAGCCCGGCGAACACCGCGCTGCCGGCGATGTTGCCGCGGCGCTCGGCCAGGAACAGGGCGGACGGGTTGGCGACCTCGGCGAGCCCGCGATCGGTCATCTCGAACACGCCGATCTCGTCGGTGGCGCCGAAGCGGTTCTTCACGGCGCGCAGGATGCGGAACTGGTGGCCGCGGTCGCCTTCGAAATACAGCACCGCGTCGACCATGTGCTCCAGCACGCGCGGGCCGGCGATGGCGCCGTCCTTGGTCACGTGGCCGACCAGCACGAGCGCGAATTTCCCGCCTTTGGCGAGCTGGATCAGCTCGAAGCTGGAGGCGCGCACCTGCGCGACGGTGCCGGGGGCGCTGTCGATGGTGTCGAGCCACATGGTCTGGATCGAGTCGATCACCACCAGCGCGGCATCGCCCGCGGCCTCCAGGCTGGCGGCGATGTCGCGCAGGTTGATCGCGGCGGCGAGTTCCAGCGGCGCGTCGTGGACGCCGAGGCGGCGGGCGCGCAGGCGCATCTGCTCGATGGATTCCTCGCCGGAGACGTAGAAGACGCGGCGTCCCGGCGCGCCAGGCTGGCGGCGGCCTGGAGCAGCAGGGTGGACTTGCCGATGCCCGGGTCGCCGCCGACCAGCACGGCGGAGGCCGGCACGAGGCCGCCGCCCAGCACGCGGTCCAGTTCGGCGATGCCGGTCGGGCAGCGCGGCGGCGGGTCGGCGCTGCCGGCCATGCCGACGAATTCGACGCGCCTGCCGGCTGTCGCCTTCCCCGCCGGTCCGGGCCGGGCGATGGCTTCCTCGACGATGCTGTTCCACTCGCCGCAGGTCTCGCAGCGGCCGGCCCATTTCGGGCTGATCGCGCCGCAGCTCTGGCAGACGAAGCGGGAGGTCGGTTTGGCCAAGTCGCCTCAATCAGGGTTGGCGGTCAGCATCGCCTGTCCGCCTTGCGGATCCTTACCGTCCCGGCGACAATTCGCCATTCTGGGTGCCCTGCGAGACGCCATATTCGCGATGCTGGAGCTGCTTTTCCTCGGCATCCGCCGCCTCCCGGCGAAGTTGAAGCCGATGCCGGCCTGGCGCAGTCGGCCTCGAGGGTGCCGAACAGGGCGGCGCCGTTGGCCATCTCGGCCACCGCGGAACAGCCGCCGGCATCGTCCGAGATCAGCACGAATTTGCCGTCCGGGTTGGAGGCATCGAACACCATGCCGGGCACGCCATGCAGGAACGCAGCGCGTGCCGGTTCCGGCAGCTCGGCAAGACCCGTCCGGTGCGCCCAGTCGCGCAGACCGGTGCGATTCCCCACGAACGCCATGCAGCTCTGCATGAACAGGCCGGCGAGCTGTTTGGCATTGTCCACCGGCGAAGCGCGCGCCTCGGCCTCGGGCAGCGGGAGCAGGAGCGTCAGGCCGGCGGTCAGGACCGCGGCTGAACAGGGACGGGCTATCGTCGCAGCTCCATCTGGATCGGACCCTCGCGGCGGCCATGGGTGAACTGATCGACCACGGGATTGCCGCTGTCCATCAGCTGCGACGCCGGGCCGCTCCAGACGATCCGGCCGCGATGGATCATCGCCGCGGCGTCGCCGATGCGGCGGGCGCTCGCCATGTCGTGGGTGATCGCCACCGCGGTGCT
The DNA here is from genome assembly GCA_963739725.1 of uncultured Alphaproteobacteria bacterium. Lineage (GTDB taxonomy): Bacteria > Pseudomonadota > Alphaproteobacteria > Acetobacterales > Acetobacteraceae > JAMXLO01. The sequence goes on from CAVUBS010000028.1 coordinate 14,571, forward strand.
GCCGAGCTGCTTGACGCAGTCCACCACGAGCCCGTCGATCACCGCGCCCATGATCGGATCGAGGCCGGTGGTCGGTTCGTCGAAGAACATGATGTCGGGGCGCGCGGCGATGGCGCGGGCGAGGGCGACGCGCTTCTGCATGCCGCCCGACAGCTCCGCCGGGTAGAGATCGCCCACGCTGGCGGCAAGCCCGACCTGGGCGAGGAAGTCGGCCGCGCGGCGTGGGCGCGTCGGCGCGGCTGAGCCTGCGCTGCGCGAGCAGTCCGAACACGACGTTCTCCCAGACCGGCAGGCTGTCGAACAGCGCGCCGTTCTGGAACAGCATGCCGATGCGCGAGCGGGTCGCGTCCTGTTCGTGGCGGGGCAGCGTGAGGATGTCGGTGCCGTCGATCTCGATGCTGCCGGCGTCGGGTTCCAGCAGGCCGAGGATGCATTTCAGCAGCACCGACTTGCCGGAGCCGGAGCCGCCGATCACGACCATCGAGGTCTCGGGCATGATGTCGAGGTCGATGCCGTCCAGCACGAGCTTCTCGCCGAAGCTCTTGCGCAGGTTGCGGAGGCGGATCTTCGGGGGTCATCGGTATTTTAAGGTTCCACACGGAGAACACCGAGGACCACAGAGAGCCACAGAGACGTGTCATGCTGACCGGCAATGCACTGACGGAACGTGTCATTGGACTCGCGATTTCCGTGCACAGGCAACTCGGTCCCGGGCTGCTTGAATCGGTCTATGAGGAATGCCTTTGCTTCGAGCTCGCCGAAGCCGCGCTTGAATTCCGACGTCAGGTTTCGGTGCCTGTCGTCTACCGCGGCAAGCTTCCTGGAAGCCGGGTTCCGCGCGGATATCGTGGTCGCACATGAACTGATCCTGGAGATCAAGTCCGTCGAGGCGCTCGTCCCGATGCACGAAGCCCAGCTTCTCACGTATCTTCGCATGAGTGGCATCGGATCGGACTGCTGATGAACTTCAACGTCCTTCGCCTGAAGGACGGCCTGCGGCGCTTCGTCATGTGAACCGCCGTGCCTCAGTGGCTCTCTGTGGTCCTCGGTGTTCTCCGTGTGGAACCTTCGCTTCCTTCATCGCGCGAAGAACATCTCGGTCAGCACGTAGTCGAACGCCAGGATCAGGATCGACGCACTCACCACCGCCGCCGTCGTCGCCGCACCCACGCCCTCGGCGCCGCCGCGGCTGTTGTAGCCCTGATAGCAGCCCATCAGCGCGATCAGGAACCCGAACACCGCCGCCTTCACCAGGCCGGACGTCACGTCCATCGCCTGCATGAAGTCCAGCGTGTTGCGCAGATAGGTGCCGACATTGAACCCGAGCTTCAGCGTGGACACGATGAAGCCGCCCAGCACGCCCAGGATGTCGGCCACCACCACCAGCATCGGCAGCGCCACGATGCCGGCCAGCAGCCGCGGCGCCACCAGATACTTCATCGGATTGGTCGACAGCGTCGACAGCGCGTCGATCTGGTCGGTGACGCGCATGGTGCCGATCTCGGCCGCCATCGCGGCACCGATGCGCCCGGCCACCATCAGCCCCGCCAGCACCGGTCCCAGCTCGCGGGTGATCGACAGCACCACCACGTTGGCGACCGCGCCCTCGGCCGAGAAGCGGGCAAAGCCGGTATAGGACTGCAGCGCCAGCACCATGCCGGTGAAGATCGCGGTCAGCGCCACCACCGGCAGGCTGAAATAGCCGATCTCCAGCAGCGCGCGGACGAACAGGCGGCCATAGAACGGCGGGCGGACCAGATGCGACAGCCCGATGATCGCAAACAGCGCCAGCGAGCCGGCGACGCGGCACGCGCCGAGAGCGCCGCGACCAACGGCGGCGAGGCTGTCGAGGATCGGGTTCACGCCGGCCGATAGACCCGGTGGAACCGGCGTCCGAGCGAGGTCAGAACCTCGTAGCCGTTGGTGCCCGCCGCCGCGGCCACATCGTCGGGCGTCTGCGCCGGGCCGATCAGCTCCAGCCAGGCGCCGGGGACGACGCCGGGGACGTCGGTCACGTCGAACGTGGTCAGGTCCATGGAGACACGGCCTACCAGCGGCACCGGGGTGCCGTCAAAGAACGCCCGGCCGCGGCCCGACAGGCTGCGGTGCCAGCCATCGGCATAGCCGATCCCGGCGGTGGCGATCCGGCTCGGCCGCGCCGCGCGCCAGGTCGCGTTGTAGCCGACGCTCGTCGCCGGCCGGCACGTCGCGCACCGCCAGCACGCGCGCGCGCAGGCGCACCGGCAGGCGCATCGGGTTGGGCCGATCCGGCGTCGGATTGATGCCGTAGAGCGCCGCGCCGGGCCGCGCGAGGTCGGATGCCCAGCCGGCGCCGAGGAAGATGCCGGAGGAATTGGCGAAGCTGCGCGGCGCCGGCGGCAGGCCGGCGCAGGCGGCGGCGAAGCGTTCTCGCTGCTGCTCGTTCAGCGGATCAGCCGCGTCCTCCGACGACACCAGATGCGTCATCACATAGCGCAGATCGATCCCCGCCAGCCGCGCATGGTCCTGCTGCAGCACCGCCAGTTCGCGCGCATCGAGGCCGAGCCGCGCCATGCCGGTATCGATGTGCAGGATCGCCGGCAGCCGGCGGCCCGCCGAGCGCGCCGCATCGCTCCAGGCATCGATCTCGGCGAGCGAGCCGAGCACCGGGACGATGTCGCGCGCGAGATAGTCCGCCTCGCTGCCCGGAATGAGGCCATCCAGCACGGCAACCATCGCGCCCGGCACGATGTCGCGGATCGCCAGCGCCTCGTCCAGCAGCGCCACGAAGAAATGCCGGCAGCCCGCCGCGTGGAGCGCCGCCGCGACCTGCCGCGCGCCAAGCCCGTAGCCGTCCGCCTTCACCACGCCGGCGACCGGACCGGATGGATGCAGGCTGCCGAGCAGGCGCCAGTTGGCGACGATGGCGCCGAGATCGATTTCCAGAACCGCGCCGGCGCGTCCAGCGTCAGTGCGCATGATCCCTGTGCACCAGGTCGAGATCGGCGAAGCGCGTGAACTCGGCCTCGAAGAACAGCTGGATCGTGCCGGTCGGGCCGTGGCGCTGCTTGGCGATGATGAGGTCCGCCTGATTGTGCACCCGGTCCATCTGCCGCTTCCACTCGTCCATCGCCGCCTGGAACTTGTCCTCGTTCTCGAACGCCGCGATCTTCGGCATCTTCTGCTCGAGGTAATATTCGTCGCGATAGATGAACATCACCACATCGGCGTCCTGCTCGATCGTGCCCGATTCGCGCAGGTCGGCAAGCTGCGGCCGCTTGTCCTCGCGGTTCTCGACGGCACGCGACAGCTGCGACAGCGCGAGCACCGGCACCGCCAGTTCCTTGGCGATCGCCTTCAGCCCCTGGGTGAGCTGGCCGATCTCCAGCACGCGGTTCTCCGGCCGGGTGCCGGCGGCGGGGCGCATGAGCTGAAGGTAGTCGATGACGATCAGCGACAGCCCCTTGGTGCGTTTCAGCCGCCGCGCGCGCGTGCGCAGCGCCGACAGGGTGATGGCCGGCGTGTCGTCGATCTCGATCGGCAGCGCGGCGATCTCGCGCGAGACCTGCACGAACTTGTCGAAGTCGCGCTGGCTGATGTCGCCGCGGCGGATGCGGTCGCTGGAAACCAGCGATTCCTCGCTGAGCAGGCGGGTTGCCAACTGCTCGGCGCTCATCTCCAGCGAGAACACCCCGACGCAGCGCTTCGCCACGGCATTCGGGTCGCTGGCGCGTGCCTCGGCCAGCAGCGCCTTGGCGGCACCGAACGCGATCTTGGTGGCGAGCGCCGTCTTCCCCATGCCCGGCCGTCCCGCGAGGATCACCAGATCCGATGGGTGCAGCCCGCCCATCTTCGCGTCCAGGTCGCGCAGCCCGGTGGTCAGGCCCGGACACGTGGCCGGTGCGCTTGAACGCGCGTTCCGCGCCGTGGATCGCCTCGGTCAGCGCGCGCTCGAAGCTCATGAAGCCGCCGGCAACGCCGCCGTCGGTGGCAAGCTGGAACAGCGATTGCTCGGCCGCCTCGATCTGCTGCGCGCCATCGAGTTCGGCATCGGCGCCGAACGCGTTGTTGACCACCGTCTCGCCGATGTCGATCAGCTGGCGGCGCAGCCAGGCGTCGTGGATCGCGCGGCCGTATTCGCCGGCGTTGATGATGCCGACCATCGCGGTGAGCAGCTGCGCGAGATAGGCGGTGCCGCCGACTTCCTCCAGCACGCCGGAATGCTCGAATTCGGCCTTCAGCGTGACCGCGTCGGCGAGCTGACCCGCTTCGATGCGGCGGGCGATCGCCTGGATAGATGCGGCCGTGGATCGGATCGGCGAAATGCTCGGGGGCAAGGAATTCGGAGACGCGCTCATAGGCGCGGTTGTTGGCGAGCAGCGCGCCGAGCAGCGCCTGCTCCGCCTGCACGTTGGACGGCGGCAGGCGCTGCGACAGACCGAGCAGGGGCGAATCGATGGTGTTCATGTCCGGCGCAGCATAGCCCGCCGGGAATCGCTCGGGGAATCATTCCCCCTGTGGATGCGTGTGGTACCGGGGATGCATCCCCAGGGGAGACTCAATTCCCCTGGCTCAGCACGCTCGATCTCCGGCCGCCGACGGCACCCGCTTCGAACGCCGTGATGTAGTCCCGCGTCAGCGGCACCGCGGTCTGGCGGTGGGCGAGCTGGATCTGGAACACCATGTGCCCCTCGTGGCGGAACGCGATCTCCGAGCCGCACAGATAGAACTCGAACATGCGGCAGAAGCGTTCGTCATACAGCGAGGCGATCGTGTCGCGGTTGGCGGCGAACCGGCGGCGCCAGTGGCGCAGCGTCTCGGCATAGTGCAGCCGCAGCACCTCGATGTCGGTGGCGATCAGGCCGCTCTTCTCGACCGGCGGCACCACCTCGGACAGCGCCGGGCAATAGCCGCCGGGGAAGATGTATTTGGCGATCCACGGATTGGTGAAGCCCGGCCCGTCGCTGCGGCCGATCGCGTGCAGCAGCGCCACGCCATCCGGCTCGAGGCAGCGCGCCACGGTGTCGAAGAATTCGCGGTAATGCACGACGCCGACATGCTCGAACATGCCGACCGAGACGATGCGGTCGAAGCGGCGATCCAGCTTCCGGTAGTCGAGCAGTTCGAACGACACGCGATCCTGCAGCCCCTCGGCCGCGGCACGGCGCGCGCGCCTCGGCAAGCTGCTCGGTCGACAGCGTGATGCCGGTGACCAGCGCGCCGTGGTCGCGCGCCAGGGTCAGCGCCAGCCCGCCCCAGCCGCAGCCGATGTCGAGCACCGAGAGCCCCGGGCGATCGAGACAGAGCTTCGCCGCGATATGGCGCTTCTTGGCGATCTGCGCCTCTTCCAGCGTCTCGTCGCCGCGCGGGAAGTAGGCGCAGGAGTATTGCCGGTCGCGATCGAGGAACAGGCTGTACAGCCGCCCATTCAGGTCATAGTGGTGCGCCACGTTGCGCCGCGCGCGATGGGCGGGATTGTACTGGTCGATGCGGCGCCGCAGCACGCCGAGGGCCGAGCGCAGGCGGGCGAGCGGGTGGCCGGTGGCGTTCGCCATCACGTTCAGCGCCAGCACCTCGATCACGTCGTAGATGCCGCAGCCGTCCGGGATCAGCCCGCCGTCCATATAGGCCTCGCCCAGCGCCAGCGTCGGGTTGAGCACCAGGCGGCGGATCGTCCGGCCGTCGCGGATCGCGATGCCGGCTTCCGGCCCGGACCCGGCCGGTCCGGCGTAGCTGGCGCGCTGACCGTCAGGCCAGCGTACCGTCAGCCGGCCCACGACGACGAATCGCCGCAGGATGGCGTCAAGGGTCCCCTGCATCGCTCCGACCCCACACCGTCAAACCGTGCGTTGGGTGTTACGATGCCGTGACCCAGCCGTTTCGTCACCCGGACGCGCGCCGTCAAAACCGGCCGAGCGCCGTCAATTCACGGTGCGGAAGATCACAGACGCGTTGGTGCCGCCGAAACCGAAGCTGTTGGACAGGGCCAGGTTGATCTTGCGCCGCTGCGCCGCGTTGGCGACGCGGTCGATCACGCTCTCCCGGCTCGGTTCGTCCAGGTTGAGCGTCGGCGGCGCCACGCCGTCGCGGATCGCGAGGATCGAGAACACCGCCTCGACTGCCCCGGCCGCGCCGAGCAGATGCCCGGTCGCCGACTTGGTGGACGACATCGCCAGCCCCTTGGCCGCGCCGCCGAACACCAGTTCGACCGCCTCCAGTTCCAGATCGTCGCCGAGCGGCGTGGAGGTCCCGTGCGCGTTGACGTACTGGATCTGGTCCGGCGTCAGCCGCCCGTTGCGCAGCGCCGCCCGCATCGAGCGGACCGCGCCGTCATGGCCTTCGGCCGGCGCGGTGATGTGGAAGGCGTCGCCCGACATGCCGTAGCCGGCGATCTCGGCGTAGATCTTCGCCCCGCGCTGCTTCGCGTGCTCGTATTCCTCGAGCACCAGCACGCCGGCGCCCTCGCCCATCACGAAGCCGTCGCGGTCCTTGTCCCACGGGCGCGACGCCGCGGGCGGATTGTCGTTGAAGCCGGTGGACAGCGCGCGCGAGGCACAGAACCCGGCGATGCCGAGTTCGCACACCGCCGCCTCGGTGCCGCCGGCCACCATCACGTCGGCATCGCCCCACATGATCAGCCGCGCCGCGTCGCCGATCGCGTGCACGCCCGGTGGCGCAGGCCGTCACCACGGAATGGTTCGGGCCCTTGAAGCCATACTTGATCGAGACATGGCCGGAGGCGAGGTTGATCAGCGCCGACGGGATGAAGAACGGCGACAGCCGCCGCGCGCGGCCCTCATGCACCTGGATCGACGCCTCGAAGATCGTCTGCAGCCCGCCGATGCCGGAGCCGATCATCACGCCGGTGGCGCAGCGGTCCTCCTCGGCGTCCGGCAGCCAGCCGGAATCCTCGACCGCCTCGCTGGCGGCGACCATGCCGAGATGGATGAACCGGTCCATCTTCTTCTGGTCCTTCACCGGGATCCACTCGCCGATGTCGAGCCGCCCGTCGGCCTTCACGCCGGCCGGCACCTGGCCCCCCACCTTGCAGGGCAGGTCCTTGGTGTCGAATGCCTGAATTGCCCCGATGCCCGATTCGCCGTTGATCAGGCGCCGCCACACATGCTCGACCCCGAGCCCGAGGGGACAGGCAATCCCCATGCCCGTCACCACCACACGCCGCATCGCTTTGGACCCTCCCGGGCGGGCCGATCAGGCGGCCTTCTGCTTCTCGATGTATTCGATCGCGTCCTTCACGGTGCTGATCTTCTCGGCGGCGTCCTCGGGGATCTCCACGCCGAACGCCTCCTCGAACGCCATCACCAGTTCGACGGTATCCAGGCTGTCGGCGCCCAGATCGTCGATGAAGGACGCCTCGGGGGTCACCTTCGCTTCCTCGACCCCCAGGTGCTCGACCACAATCTTTCTGACCTTGTCCGAGATTTCGCTCATCGGCTGTGCAACTCCTGCTGAAGGGTCCTGCTCCGGGGTATCGTCCGGCCCTGGATCACGCCCGGAATGTGTCTCGTCGCCGGGCAGGACCGATCGGTGCCGCCGTATCCGTCGCCGGACGAAGCTTTCGGGCGCTTAGCATGGTTTCCGCGGGCACGCCAACCAACACGGCGCCCTTAAAGCATGGCCATCCCACCGTTGACATGGAGTGTTGCGCCGGTGACCCAGCCCGCCTCGTCCGAGGCCAGATAGGCGACCGCCGCCGCCACATCGTCCGGCTGGCCGAGCCGTCCCAGCGGGATCGCGTCGGTCAGCTTCGCCCGCTGCAGCTCGGGCAGCTTGTCGGTCATCGGCGTGGCGATGAACCCCGGCGCCACGGCATTCACCGTGACGCCGCGCGAGGCGACCTCCTGCGCCAGCGCCTTCGTCATGCCGACCAGCCCGGCCTTGGCGGCGGAATAGTTGACCTGGCCGGCATTGCCGGTCGCGCCCACGATCGAGGAGATGTTGATGATGCGCCCGGCGCGCCGGCGCAGCATGCCGTGCAGCGTGGCGCGCACCAGGCGGAACGGCGCGCTGAGATCGACATCGATCACCGCCTGCCAGTCCGCGTCGCGCATGCGCAGCGCCAGCATGTCGCGGGTCATGCCGGCGTTGTTGACCAGGATGGCAAGCGGACCCGCGGCCTGCTCTGCCGACGCCACCAGCGCGTCCGGTTCGGCCGCGTCGCGCAGATCGCCCGGGCAGACGAAGGCCCGCTCGCCCAGGGCGGCGGCCAGGGCGTCGAGCGCGTCGCGCCGCGTGCCGGACAGTGCCACGATGGCGCCCTGCGCATGCAGCGTGCGCGCGATCGCCGCGCCGATGCCGCCCGAGGCCCCGGTGATCAGCGCTGCCTTGCCGTCGAGCCGGAACATCGCCCCCCCATCGTCGTCCGTCATAGCTTCTTCAGCACCGCCTCGATATCCGCCGGCGTGGCTGCCGACATGGTGGCGGCATCCGGCGCGATGCGGCGGATCAGTCCGGACAGCACCTTGCCGGCGCCAAGTTCGAGGAAACTGTCCACGCCGAGTTCCACCATCGCGTTGACGCATTCCCGCCAGCGTACCATGGCAGTGACCTGGCGCACCAGCAGGTCGCGGATCTCCGCGGGATCGGTCGCCTTGGCGGCGGAAACGTTGGCGATCAGCGGCACGATCGGCGGCCCGGGCGGCGTGTCCTCCAGCGCCTCGGCCATCGCATCGGCGGCGGGCGCCAGCAGCGAGCAATGGAACGGCGCCGAGACCGGCAGCAGCATCGCCCGGCGCACGCCCTTCGACGCGGCGAGTTCGACGGCCCGTTCGACGGCGCCGCGATGGCCCGAGATGACGATCTGGCCGGCGCCGTTGTCGTTCGCCGGCTCGATCACCTCGCGTTCGTCGGTTTCGCTGTCGGGCACCGGCGCGGCTTCGGCGCAGATCGCCTCGGCCTGCGCCATGTCGGCGCCGAGCAGGGCCGCCATGGCACCTTCGCCGGCCGGCACCGCCTGCTGCATCGCCTGACCGCGCAGCTTCAGGAGCCGGGCAGCATCGGCGATGGAAAAGCTGCCGGCGGCGGCCAGCGCGGAGTATTCGCCGAGCGAGTGCCCGGCGACCACGACCGCCTTCTGGCGCAGCGTGAAGCCGCCCTCCTTCTCCAGCACGCGCAGCACGGCGAGCGAGTGCGCCATCAGGGCAGGCTGGGTGTTCTCGGTCAGCGTGAGTTCCTCGCCGGGGCCTTCGAACATCAGCCGGGAGAGCTTCTGTTTCAGGGTTTCGTCGATTTCCTGGAACACCTCGCGCGCGGCGGAGAAGGCAGCGGCGAGGTCGCGTCCCATGCCGACGGCCTGGCTGCCCTGGCCCGGGAAGATGAAGGCGTGAACCGGCATGCAGGGGCTCCCTCAGGCGGCTTGGCGCGGCGATGTCTCGTTGACTCAGAAGGCTGTCGATACAGGGGATGCCTGGCCGCCGCGTCAGTCAAGGGCGTGGCAAACGGCACTGCTGCGTGTTCGCTGCCGCAGGGATCGATGCTCACATAGATTGCGAGCCGTGCCGTGCGCCATCGGATGTGATCTGCCGTTGGGCACCCTTGAATGCGCTCGAGCCACGACGTTGAGGCGGCAGAACGAAGGTAGTCCCTGCGTCCTCCCGGTTGCCATCTCCCCGACGGACCGACACAGATTGCGTGCCTCATCCATCCCAGGGTGTCCTGAAAGCCGACACCCCACCCCCACGGAGCCAACCGCCATGCCCGACACCACCCGCCCCGCCGCCGTCCGCGCCGCCGATGCACCACCACGTGCCCGCGGCTCCGGCTACCCGGCCGAATTCCGCGCGCTCGTCGCCGGACGCGACAAACGCCCGCTCGGCGACCAGTTCGGCCTGTCCGTGTTCGGCGTGAACCTGACACGGCTGGCGCCGGGGGCGTGGTCGGCGCTGCATCACCGGCACAGCCGGCAGGACGAGTTCATCTACGTCCTGGAGGGCACGCCCACGCTGTTCACCGACGCCGGCGCGACCGAGCTTTCACCCGGCATGTGCGCCGGCTTCCCGGCCGGCGGCTCGGCGCATCATCTGGAGAACCGCAGCAATGCCGACGTGCTGATCCTGGAGATCGGCGATCGCGGCCCCGGCGATTCGGCCGTCTATCCGAACGACGACCTGGCCGTCACGATGGGGCCGGACGGCAACTGGGCCTACACGCGCAAGGACGGCTCGCCGGCCTAGCCGCTACCGCTCCGCCTCGTCCTGATCCGGTTCCACCTCGATGTCCGGCCCGATCGTGTCGGCATCGTCCTCGAGGTCGGCGGCATCCTCCAGAACGTCCTCCTCGGCCTCTTCCTCGACGCCCTCCACCTCGATATCGGCTTCCTCCAGGCCGGGCGCGGGGACCGGCTTCTTCGGACGCTTCTCCTCGGCCACGTTGCCGCCGGTGCGGCGCGGACGCGGCTGCTCGATCGGCTGTTCGGTGGCGCATTTCGGGCAGACCGCGGGGACTTTCGTCAGGTCGTAGAAGCGGGCGCCGCAGGCGACGCAGACGCGCTTGGTGCCGAGTTCAGGCTTCGCCATCCGGTGGCCTCGTATTCGTTGCTCGCGTGAAAGGCGGCGGCCATGCCACCGCAGCGCCCGGCTGTCAAATCCATCCCCGGCATGCTAAGCGGCGGCCGATCTCGGGAGCCCCACGATGGATGCCGGCGCCACCCACAGGCTGATGTCACGCCGCCCCGCGGCCCCGCTGTCCGGCCGCATCACGGTGCCCGGCGACAAGTCGATCAGCCACCGCGCCCTGATGTTCGGCGCGCTCGCGGTGGGCGAGACCCGCATCACCGGCCTGCTCGAGGGCGAGGACGTGCTGCGCACCGCCGCCGCCATGCGGGCGCTCGGCGCCGAAGTGACCCACGACCCCGACGGCACCTGGCGCGTCGCCGGCCGCGGCATCGGCGGACTGCTGGAGCCGGCCGATGTGCTGGACATGGGCAACTCCGGCACCGCCGCGCGCCTGCTGTGCGGCATCCTGGCGAGCCATCCGCTGTTCGCGGTGATGACCGGCGACGCCAGCCTGCGCCGCCGGCCGATGCGCCGGGTGATCGATCCGCTCTCGGCCTGCGGCGCGCGCTTCGCGTCGCGCGAGGGCGGGCGCCTGCCGCTCGCCGTCCGGGCCCCGACCGAGGCGCTGCCGCTCGACTACCGCGTGCCGGTGCCGTCGGCGCAGGTGAAGTCGGCGGTGCTGCTGTGCGGCCTGAACGCGCCCGGGATCACCCGGGTCGAGGAGCCGGAGGCGACGCGCGACCACAGCGAGAACATGCTGCGCCACTTCGGCGCGAGCGTGCAGGTGGAGGCGGACGGCCGCCGGCGCATCATCACCTTGCAGGGCCAGCCGGAACTGCGCGCGGCCGATGTCGCCGTGCCGGGCGATTCCTCGTCCGCGGCTTTCCTGGTCGCGGCGGCGCTGCTGGTGCCCGGCTCGCGGCTGACCATCCTGGGGGTCGGGCTGAACGAACTGCGCTGCGGGCTGTTCGCCACGCTGGCCGAGATGGGCGCCGACATGGTCGCCGAGAACCGCCGGGTGCAGGGCGGCGAGCCGGTGGGCGACCTGATCGTCACCTACGGTCCGCTGCGCGGCGTCGATGTGCCGTGGGAGCATGCGCCCAGCATGATCGACGAATACCCGATCCTGGCGGTGATCGCCGCGACCGCCGTCCGGCACCACGCGGATGCGCGGACTGAAGGAACTGCGGGTGAAGGAGAGCGACCGGCTGTCGGCCACCGCGGCGATGCTGACGGCGAACGGCGCCAAGGTGGAGATCGACGGCGACGACCTGATCGTGCACGGCACCGGCGCGGCCCCCTGCGGGCGGCGGAATGGTCGAGACCCACATGGACCACCGGATCGCCATGAGCGCCCTGGTGCTCGGGACTGGCGACCGATCAGCCGGTCATGGTGGACGATGCCGGCTTCATCGACACGAGCTTTCCGGGCTTCGTCGAGTTGATGAACGGCGCGGGCGGGGCCTTGGCGCCGGCGTGAGCGGCGGCCCCCGCAGTCATCGCCATCGACGGACCGGCCGCGGCGGGAAAGGGCACGCTGGCCCGGCGGCTCGCGGCGACGCTGGGCCTGCCCTATCTGGACACCGGCCTGCTGTATCGGGCGGTCGGCCGCCGCGTGCTGGACGCCGGCGCCGATCCTGCCGACCCGAAAGCGGCCGAGACCGCCGCGCGCGCGCTGCGGCCGGCGGACCTGGAGCGCAGCGACCTGCGCGGGCCGGTCGCCGATGCCGCCGCCGCCTCGGTCGCCGCCATTCCCGGCGTCCGCGCGGCGCTGCTGGACTTCCAGCGCAGCTTCGGCGGCGAGCACGGCGCGGTGCTGGACGGGCGCGACATCGGCACGGTGATCTTCCCCGATGCGCCGGCGAAGCTGTTCGTCACCGCCAGCCTCGCCGAACGCGCGCGTCGCCGCTGGCTCGAGCTGCAGGCCAGGGGCGTCGCGGCCGATCCGGCGACCGTCGAGGCGGAGATGCTGGCGCGCGACACGCGCGATGCACCGAACATGCGGCAGGCCCCCGACGCATTCCTGCTGGACACGACGACCTCGATGCCGAGGCCGCGTTCGCCGTCGCGCTCGCGCAGGTGCGCAGGCAGTTGCGCGCGATTCCCTCGACTCCGCCGCCTTCCGGCGTATTTCTGCCGCCACGCAACCTTCGCGTGCTATCCGCAACCCGGCCCGCGGCTTCCGCGGGCAAGACGTGTTTCTGCAACGGAAACGCGCAAACCAACGGCATCGACCGGGCAGCGCCCGGAACCTCCGTAACGGAACACAAACGCCACATGGCATCAACCGCGACTATCGCCCGCACCATCCCGCCTGTCCCGATGCAGGACCATTTCCGAGGCGATGATTTCGCCTCCCTCCTCGATGAAACCCTCGGCCGCGACACCGGCTTCGACGGCTCCGTCGTCACCGGCCGCATCGTCCGCCTGACCGACGAATTCGCCGTCGTCGATGTCGGCCTGAAGTCCGAGGGCCGCGTCGCGCTCAAGGAATTCGGCCCGCCCGGCGCCAAGCCCGAGATCAAGCCCGGCGACATGGTCGAGCTGTATGTCGAGCGCTACGAGGACAAGGACGGCACGATCATCCTGTCGCGCGAGAAGGCGCGCCGCGAGGAGGCCTGGACCAATCTGGAAAAGGCGTTCGAGACGCAGCAGCGCGTCAACGGCACGATCTACGGCCGGGTGAAGGGCGGCTTCACCGTCGATCTCGGCGGCGCCGTGGCGTTCCTGCCCGGCAGCCAGGTCGATATCCGCCCGGTGCGCGACGTCGGCCCGCTGATGGGCTCGCCGCAGCCGTTCCAGATCCTCAAGATGGACCGCGCCCGCGGCAACATCGTGGTGTCCCGCCGCGCCGTGCTGGAGGAAACCCGCGCCGAGCAGCGCAGCGAACTGATCCAGGGCCTCAAGGAAGGCATGATCCTGGACGGCGTGGTGAAGAACATCACCGACTACGGCGCGTTCGTCGATCTCGGCGGCGTCGACGGTCTGCTGCACGTCACCGACATCGCCTGGCGGCGCATCAACCACCCGTCCGAGGCGCTGCAGATCGGCCAGCAGGTCAAGGTGCAGGTGATCCGCTTCAACCCGGAGACCCAGCGCATCAGCCTCGGCATGAAGCAGCTCGAGGCCGATCCGTGGGAGGGTGTCGCCGCCAAGTATCCGCCGGGCGCGAAGTACACCGGCCGCGTCACCAACATCACCGACTACGGCGCCTTCGTGGAACTGGAGCCGGGCGTCGAGGGCCTGGTGCACGTCTCGGAGATGTCCTGGACCAAGAAGAACGTCCATCCCGGCAAGATCGTCTCCACCAGCCAGGAGGTGGACGTGATGGTGCTGGACGTGGACAGCTCCAAGCGGCGCATCTCGCTCGGCCTGAAGCAGGTGCAGCGCAACCCGTGGGAGCAGTTCGTCGACGAGCATCCGATCGGCTCCGAGGTCGAGGGCGAGATCCGCAACATCACGGAGTTCGGCCTGTTCGTCGGGCTGTCGGCGGACATCGACGGCATGATCCACATGTCCGACCTGTCGTGGGACCAGCCGGGCGAACTGGCCATGGCCGAACTACGAGAAGGGCCAGATGGTCAAGGCCAAGGTGCTCGACGTCGACGTCGAGAAGGAGCGGATCAGCCTGGGCATCAAGCAGCTCAAGGACGATCCGGCGGCCTCGGTGCTGGATACCGTCCACAAGGGCGAGGTCGTCACCTGCGTGGTCACCGCGATCCAGTCGAACGGCATCGAGGTGAAGGTCAACGACGTGCTGACCGGCTTCATCCGCCGCGCCGAACTGGCCCGCGACAAGGCCGACCAGCGGCCGGACCGCTTCGCCGTCGGCGAGAAGGTGGACGCCAAGATCGTCACCGTCGATCGCGCCGTCGCGCAAGCTGACGCCTCACCATCAAGGGCAAGGAGGTCGAGGAGGAGAAGCAGGCGATGGCCGAATTCGGTTCGTCCGATTCGGGCGCCTCGCTGGGCGACATCCTCGGGGCCGCGATCCGTCGCCGCAACCAGCAGGCCCAGACGGAGAACTGAGCGCTCGGTGACCGCCAGCGATCACTGATCCTCAGCGACAATGTCGCTGGAAACCGATCTGCTGCTGGACCGGCGGCGGCTCAAGCGCCGCCTGCTGTTCTGGCGGAGCTTCGCCGTGGTCGCCGTGGTGGCCGCGGTCGCTGGTGGCGATGCGCGGCGAGGGCGTGCCGTTCGGCCGGGCGCATCTCGCCCGGCTCACGGTCAGCGGGATCATCACCGACGACCGCAAGCTGACCGAGGCGGTCACCGAGCTCGCGGACAACGACAGCGTCAAGGCGCTGATCGTGACGATCGACAGCCCCGGCGGCAGCGTGGCCGGCGGCGAGGGTCTGCACGATGCCATTGCCCGCGTGGCGCAGAAGAAGCCGGTGGTGGCGGTGATGGGCGGCACGGCGGCCTCGGCCGGCTACATGATCGCCGTGCCGGCGGCGCGCATCTTCGCCCGCGAGGGCACGCTCACCGGCTCGATCGGCGTCCTGCTGGAGACCGGCGAGGTTTCCGGCCTGCTGAAGACCCTGGGCATCAACGCCGAGGCGATCACGTCCGGACCGCTGAAGGACCAGCCGAGCCTGATCCGGCCGCTGTCGCCGGAGGGCCGGGACGTGCTGCACGGCCTGGTGATGGACATGTACGACCAGTTCGTCGGCATGGTCGCTGCCGGCCGTCACATGGATGCGGCGCAGGTGCGCGAGCTGGCCGATGGACGGGCCTATACCGGCCGGCAGGCGCTCCGCCTCGGCCTGGTCGATGCGATCGGCGGCGAGCATGACGCCCGGGCCTGGCTGGCCCAGGCGAAGGGCGTGTCGGCGGATCTGCCGGTGGATGACGTGTCGACCACCGGGCTTCGCCGGCCGGGCGCTTTCGTCGAGCCTCGGCTGGATGCTCAATTCACTTTGGAAAAGCCTGTTTTCCCAAGGAGTTATCCTTGACGGCGCATGGGCCATCTGGCAACGTTCCGGCGGCTGAATTGTCTGGCGGAGTTCCGGAGGGCGAACATCCGGACGGAAACATCCGGATAGCGGCACATGACCAAATCGGAACTGATCGTCGAACTCGCCGCCAGCAATCCGCATTTGCGGGGCGCCGATGTCGAGCTGATCGTCGCGACCATCTTCGACGAGATCACCGACGCGCTGGCGCGCGGCGAGCGGGTCGAACTGCGCGGCTTCGGCGCATTCACCGTGAAGCGGCGCAACGCCCGAACCGGGCGCAATCCGCGGACCGGCGAGGCGGTGCCGGTGGACGAGAAGGCGGTGCCCTTCTTCAAGGCCGGCAAGGAACTGCGCGAGCGGGTCAACCGCGGCAAGCCGGCGCGCGGTCCCGCGGAGCGCATGACGGCGTGACAGTCGGCGGCGGTCGATGCGGCTGCTGATCGCACTGCCCTTGCTGCTGGTGCTGGTGCTGTTCGCCCTGTCCAACAGCGAGCCGGTGCCGCTCAGGTTCTGGCCGACCGATTACACGCTGGTGCTGCCGCTCTCGCTGGCGGTGCTCGGCGGCATGGCGGTGGCCTTCCTGATCGGCGGTCTGCTGGTCTGGTTCTCCGCGCTGG
Source organism: uncultured Alphaproteobacteria bacterium (assembly GCA_963739725.1). Lineage (GTDB taxonomy): Bacteria > Pseudomonadota > Alphaproteobacteria > Acetobacterales > Acetobacteraceae > JAMXLO01. Next base: position 30,642 of record CAVUBS010000028.1, read on the forward strand.
CGCAGCGCCGGCGGGCGCGGCAGGCGGAGCAGACGGTGCGGCTGCTGGAGGCGCAGGTGCAGGAATTGAAGGCGCGGCTGCCGCAACCGCTGATGCCTCCCGGTCCGGGCTGACCCCGCGCCTCGATCGTTGCCTCTGGCGGTGACCACTGGACCATGGGAGTGCTACGATCCTCCACCATGGCACGGGACGTAAGGGTCAAGATCTGCGGCATAAACGATCCGATCGCGTTCGACGCCGCGATTGGCGCCGCCACCGACTGGATCGGTTTCAACTTCTTCCCGCCCTCGCCACGCTACGTCACGCCGGCGCTGGCAGCCGCGCTTTCGGCCCGCTCGCCGGGCGGACCGCCGCGCGTCGGCCTGTTCGTCGACCCGACGCCGGAGGCGATCGCCACGACGCTCGACGTGGTGCGGCTGGACATCCTGCAGGTCTATGGCGACCTCGATCTGCCCGCGTTGCGCGCCCGCTTCGGTCTGCCGATCTGGCGCCCGGTCGGCGTCACGACCGCTGATGACCTGCCCGCAGCGCGCGATGGTGCCGACTGGCTGTTGATGGAGGCGAGGCCACCGCCCGGCGCGACCCGCCCGGGCGGCAACGCGGTGCGCTTTCGACTGGTCGCTGCTGCGCGGCTGGACCGCGCCGGCGCCATGGATTCTGGCCGGCGGACTGACGGTGGACAACGTCGCCGACGCGATCCGCATCACCGGCGCCAACGCGGTGGACGTGTCCTCGGGGGTCGAGAGCAGCCGCGGCGTGAAGGATCCTGCGCTGATCCGCGCCTTCATCGCCAACGCAAGATCGGGATGAGCGGACGCAATCGGCTCCGGCGCGCGACGGAGGCGGATGCCGAGGCGCTCGGCGTGGTGCATGTCCAGTCGTGGCGCGAGGCCTATGCCGACATGATGCCTGCCGCGATCCTGACCGGGCTCGATCCCGCACAGCGGGCGGCGATGTGGCGGGACGCGCTTGCGCGCGGCGCGGCGGTGCAAATCGCTGAGCAGGACGCTGCAGTCGTCGGCTTCAGCGCGAGCGGACAGCAACGCGACGCCTCCCTGCCCTATTCCGGCGAAATCTACGCCATCTATGTGCTGCAACGCGCGCAGCGGCTGGGAATTGGCCGCGCCCTGATGGCAGCGACGGCCGGCGACCTGCTGGCACGCGGCCACGTGTCCGCCATGCTCTGGGTTCTGGAGGCGAACACGCCAGCGCGTCGCTTCTATGCCGCACTCGGTGGGCAGGAAATCGCCAGACGGGAACAGCAGCGCGACGGGTTCCGCGCCGTCGGCATCGCGTATGCGTGGGACGACCTGCAGCGTCTGATCTGACGTCGTCAGGTCTTCACGGGCTTCGGCGTCGCCGCGGCTTCCACCTTCGCCGCCTCAAGTTGACGCCGAAGGCTCTCCACCTCGGCACGAAGCTGCGCGATCTCCGGTGTCTGGCCCGCACTGCCGGGCGTGGCAGCGGGAGCACCGGCGTCACCGGGCTCCGCGCCGCGATAGAACGGGGTGAACATGCTGAACGCCCGCTCCATGATGGCCATGTTCTGTCGTCCGACCTCTTCGATGTTGCCGAACGGGAACAGGTTGCCCATGGTCTTCTGCATGGCGGTGCGCATCTGCTCCTGTTGTTGCGTCAGCGCCGACATCGCCTGCTCGAGGAAGCGCGGCACCAGGCTTTGCATCTGATCGCCATAGAAGCCGATGAGTTGGCGCAGGAACGCGGTGGGCAGCAGAGCGCGGCCCTTGCCCTCCTCCTCGACGATGATCTGGGTGAGGACGCCGCGGGTGATGTCCTCGCCGCTCTTGGCATCGTAGACAACGAAGTCACGCCCGAGGCGCACCATGTCCGCCAGGTTGTCCAGCGTGATGTAGCTGGAGCTTTCCGTGTTGTAGAGCCGCCGGTTGGCGTACTTCTTCACCACCACCGGTGGCTTCGCCCCGGTATCCGCCGCCGGCTCGGTGTGGAGGGTGTCTGCCATGCATGCCTCGGTAGTCGTGATCCTTCTAACATGCGGCGTATGCCGCACCTGCGAAAGCCCCTTCCGCAAACTTCATGATCGTGAGGCCGTTGCGGTGCCGGTGCGGCGACACCCTGCGAGCGCGCAACAAGCGTGGGCGCCCGCTACTCACGGTGACGTTACCGCAGGGAAGGGAATGTGAGAAGGTTCCACGTGTCGATTCATAAAGAGCCGCATGCCAGTCGAGCGAGAGGGAGCCTTCGCTGCGCCAGTACCTTCCGGTCGTGAGCTTCATTCTCACCTGCTCGGGCTGTGTCGCGGCGCCGGAACCGATACCGATGGTCACCGGCGTCATCAGCGACACGGCACCGGACGATCCGAATTGTCGCGAATACCGGGCCCAGGCAACCGTCGACGGCCAGAAGCAGGAAATCGTGGGACGCGCCTGCCGGCAGAGCGACGGTTCCTGGCGGGTCCTGGAAGGCCCGCCCAGCGCGCCGCCGGATATGATCGCCCTCTATGCACCGCCGCCATACGTCTACGATCCATGGCTGTGGGAATTCCCGATCGGCTTCAGCCTCGGCACGTCGGTCGTGTTCGTGGACCGGCAGCATCACCTCCACCATGTGCACTCGGTCCAGGGGCTTCGGCGGATCAATATGGCCCGTGGCGGGGGTATTCGCTCGGCTCCCATGCATCCGGGCTCTGGCGGCATGGAGCACTTCGGCATGCATCGCGGGTGACCCCTGCTTGCCGTCTGCGCCCGGCAGGCGATAGTGGCCGCGGGGGACATGTCATGAAGCCAATGGCGGCAGCCGCGGCGTGCCTGTTCGCGATTCTAGGCGTGGGCGCGTCGGCGCAGAATGCGACAGAGCCAGGCCTCGAGTTCTACCGGATCGGCGACCTTCCGCTGGAAAGCGGCGAGGTGATCCACGACTTCAGCATCGCCTACATGACCCAGGGCACGCTCAATCCGAAGAAATCCAACGCGGTGCTGATGGTGACCGCCATCGGCGGCAATCACCATCGGATCGATTACATGATCGGGCCAGGCAGGGGCCTGGATACCGATCATCTGTTCGTCATCAAGACCAACGCGATCGGCAACGGCCTGACAACGTCGCCCAGCAACAGCGCGGCGCAGCACGGGCCGGCGTTTCCACACTTTGCCATTCGCGACATGGTGCAGAGCCAGTATCTGCTGCTGCAGCACCTCGGCATCGAGCATCTGGTTGCAGTTGCCGGCGCTTCGATGGGCGGCATGCAGACCCTGCAATGGGGCGTCAGCCATCCCGACATGATGGCCAGCCTGATCGCGCTGACACCGATGGCCCGCACCGCGCCGTGGTCGATTGCGATCAACGAGGCGACACGGCACGCTTTGATGCTGGATCCGGCGTTCGATGGCGGGAACTACACAGCGCAGCCCGACAAGGGCTGGCGCATGCGCGCCGATGTGCTGCAGGTGATTGCGACGCGCACGCCCGAGGCGATGCGCCGGCAGTTTCCCAATGCGATGGACGTGATCCCCTGGATCGCGGCACAGGAGCAGGGTGCGGCCAAATCGGGCTTCGATGCCAACGACTGGATCGCGCAGACCTGGGCCTATGACCGGCACAATGTCGGCGATACGCCGATCGACGGGAAGGCGGTGTTTGCCGGCGACCACATCAAGGCGCTGCACAGCATCAAGGCGAAGGCACTGCTGATGTCGGGCGAACTCGATCTGTACAATCCGGTCGAGGAGGGGATCGAAGCCGCAACTGCCATCCCGGACGGGCGGCACGTCACGATCCCCTCGGTGCAGGGGCATGTCGCCGCGAGCGCCGGTTACAAACCGGCAGACCTTGAGTTCATCAATCAAACGGTCCGCGACTTCATCGCCATCGTCACCGACGACTGGAAGAAGCTCTAGGAATACCGGCGGCGTTGAAGCGTCTATCATTTGTTGCCGCGGCGCATCCCTGCAACCGACCTCGAACCGGTGGCGTTGCCCAGGGCCGCCGGGTTATAGTGGTGGAGGCGCACGGTTGGGCGGTTCAACCGAGCGCCCGAGCGGGGGATGGCCCATGCACCAAATCACGAATTCGTGTTTTCCGCCGGCCAATGCAGCGGGAAAGTCCAGGCGCACACTTGCAGCAGCGGTGGCGTTGTCGCGGCTGTTTGCCGTGGCCAGCCTGGCGGGCGTGTTGCTCGCAGGCTCCGCAATCGCGCAAAGCCGCGGCGGGCATATGGGTTTTGGCGGCGGCTTTGGCGGCCATCCCGGGTTTGTCGGTCATCCCGGTTTCGTCGGTCATCCTGGCTTCATTGGTCATCCTGGCTTCATCGGTCACCCTGGCTTCTTTCCCAATCGCGGCTTTTTTCCCAACCGTGCGTTCTTTCCGAACCGCGCATTCTTTCCCAATCGTGCGTTCTTTCCGAACCGGGTCTTTTTCGGGGGAGGCGTGATCGTGGCGCCGCCGGTGTTCGTGCCGCCGTTCCCCTGGCCCTACTGGTATCCGCCCTACCCGTACCCGCCGTTTCCTTAGCATCCGGAGCAAGTTCATTTTGACTGGAAGCCGCGCCGGCTTGCGCTCGGTCGATGGCCGCCGCGCATCCTGACGGCATGGCGTGGCGTGACCGCGTCGTCGTGGTGACCGGCGGTACTTCGGGCATCGGTCGGGAGTTCGCAGTCAGGCTTGCGGCGGCGGGCGCCAAGGTGATCGCCTGCGCACGGAACGAGACGGCGCTTCGCGAACTCCAGGCGGAATGCCCCGCGATCGAGGTGGTCCGCTGCGATGTTTCCGTGCGCACCGACGTGCTGGCGCTCGAAGCGGCCATTCGCGACCGCCACGGCAGGGTCGATGTGCTGATCAACAATGCCGGGATCATGGAACGGGTCGATCTGCTGGACGGGTCGGTCAGCGACGAGCGCATCACCCAGGAGATCGCGGTGAACCTGACCGGACCCATCCTGCTGACGCGGACGCTGCTGCCGCTGCTGCGGTCCGGCCGAAGCCCGCTCATCGTCATGGTCACGTCCGGGTACGCCTTGCTTCCGGCGACGCGCGCGCCGACCTATTCCGCGACCAAGGCCGGACTGCATTCTTTCACAATGGCGCTGCGGCGGCAGTTGCACGCTGTCGGCATTCGCGTCGTCGAGGTGATGCCGCCTTTGGTCGATACGCCGGCCACACGCTCCGTGCAGCAGCCCAAGATGTCGCCGGCAGTGCTGGTCAGTCGCGTGTTGCGCGACATTGCGCGCGGGCGCGATGAGATAATGCCCGGACTGGTCGGCGTCCTGCCATTGCTGATGCGTCTCGCCCCATCGTATGCGGCGCGCCGCGTCGCAGGGACATAGGGAGACGCAGGTCGAATCGCGCCGCGAACCGAGTGGAGGGTGATCGATGACAAATCGCCTTGACGCGGATCTCACCCGGGAAGTCGCGCAGCCGGATTTCGATATCGTGTCGATGTTTTCTGAGCGGGAGCCGGAACGCTACGCGCTCCACGCGCGCCACATGAACGAAATGCTGGTGCGCGTGCTGCAGACCATCGGATACGACGTGGGCTTTTGCAGCGGAACCGGCCAGTATCTGTTTGACCGCGCGGGCGTGCGCTACCTCGATCTGCTGAGCGGCTGGGGCGTATTCGGCATCGGCCGGAACCATCCAAGGCTTCGCGACGCCCTGACCAGTGTTCTTGCAGCGGACTTTCCGAATTTGGTGCAGATGGACGTCTCGCCCTTGGCCGGCATCCTGGCGGAGAGGCTGCTGCTGTACACGCCCTGGCTCGACAAGGTGTTCTTTGCCAATTCGGGTGGGGAAGCGGTTGAGGCGTCGATAAAATTCGCCCGCAAGGCGACCGGGCGCGCCGGCCTGGTGTATTGCACGAATGCCTTCCACGGCCTTTCGTATGGCGCGCTGTCATTGAACGGCGACAGCAATTTCCGCGATGGGTTCGGCCCACTGCTGCAGCACTGCTCCGAGGTTCCGTTCAACGATCTCGTGGCGCTCGACAAGGCGCTGGCGACACGCCAGGTGGCCGCATTCATTGTCGAACCTGTGCAGGGCAAGGGCGTGAACATACCTGACGACTTCTATCTCTCCGGTGCCGCGGAGCTTTGCCGCAAATATGGAACCCTGCTCATCGCCGACGAGATCCAGACCGGCCTTGGCCGTACCGGACGCTTCCTGGCAATCGAGCATTGGGGCATCGAGCCGGACATGGTCCTTCTGTCCAAGACGCTGTCCGGCGGGCATGTCCCGGTTGCGGCGGTGCTGGCCCGCAAATGGATACTCGACAAGGTCTTCGATCGCATGGATCGGGCGGTCGTTCACGCCTTGACGTTTGCCGGCAACGACCTCGCGATGGCGGCCGGTATCGCGACACTCGAGGTGCTCGAATCCGAACGCCTGGTGGAGAATGCGGCGCGCATGGGTTCGCGTCTGCTCGCCGCATTCCGGGCGATGGCGTCAGGCCATGAGATGGTCCGGGAGGTACGCGGCAAAGGCCTGATGATCGGCATCGAATTCGGGCGGCCGCGTTCGCTCCGGCTCCAGGCGGCGTGGGGCCTGTTGGAGGCGGTGAGCCCGGGACTGTTCTGCCAGCTGATCACCATCCCGCTCTGCAAGGATCATCACATCCTGGCGCAGGTCGCGGGACACGCGAGCCATACGGTGAAGCTCCTGCCTGCGCTCGTCATCTCCGAGGAGGATTGCGATTGGATGGTACGCTCGTTCAGCAAGGTCATCGCCGACAGCCATCGCGTTCCTGGGGCCATCTGGTCATTTGGCATGACCTTGGTCGAGAATGTGCGAAGGGCATCCGCGATGAAAGCGGGCGACGGGTCAGGTCCGGTGATTTGAACCCCACAATTCGTGATAATTCGCGAACTTCTTCAGCGTCGGATCGTAACGGGTCGGTTCGATCCACGGGAGGATCCGCTTCAGCACGGCGTTGATGGTCGCCGAGGTATGCCGGACGTACAGATCAATCGGGTCCAGCTCGTGCCGCATGTGCAGCTTTGGATCGTAATTGAGGCCGCTGCTGCGAAGCCACCGGTATTTGTGCGCGATCGCCCACGAGATCATGTCCCGGACGGCGTAATGATAAAGATGCAGGTCGAGCGCGACCGCATAGTCCAGACCGATGTACTCGGCATAAATCGCATCCCCCTCGATCATGCACAACGTGAAGGCGACAATCCGTCCGTTCTGGCGCCAGAGGAAGAATCGCACCTTGTCGGGCATCAGGCGTCCGAGGCCGCAGAAGAACGGCTTCGTCAGTTTCTCGAAATGCAGCTTCGACCGGTGATAGACCTGAAGGTACAGCGGATAGATATCATCGATGACCGACGCGGCATCGTCGAGGACGCTCATGTCGATCGGCGGCGCCGCGGCCGCAGCCGCGAACTTCTTTCGCAGCTTTCTGCGCGTCGAGCCATTCAGGGCGCTGGCCATGTAGGCGTCAAAACTCGGGTATTCGATGTTGAGGCGGGTCATGGGAAGGCTGGGCACGCGGCTGAAGCCGTGGTGCAGAAAGCAGCTCAGCGGTGCCCGGTATCTCGCCGGAAATTCCTTCAGGACGATCAGCGGCGCCTTCAGATCGCGCGCATGCGCCACGATGGCGGAAGCAAGCAGCCGGGCGTTGGACGCGTGCGAACCCGCGGATCCGTCAAGGCGTCCCTCGCCCACGGCACATCCGACCATCAAGGTCCGCAGCTTCAGGAAGCGCGGCCACACGCGCCGGACAAAATGCACGACCGCGCGCATCCTGAGGCCGATGCCGGCGACAAGGTCCTGATCCAGAATGAAGAACGGCTGGATGGCCTGAACCTCGCCATCCGCATCCTCGATGGCAAAATACCGGTAGTCGAATCCTTGTCGGATCGTATCGTCAACCAGCTCATAGAAACGGTGGTCCTTGCGTTGACCGGCGAAAGCGTTCCGCCAGTGACGGCAGTGCGCCAGTTCTGCACGCGACATGACCGTCACTCGGCCGTTCAGCCGGGAGCGTCGGTCATGTCCGGCACCGCCAAGCGGTTCATCCATCGCAGCAGCCTGCTGCCGGTCCCACGCGAGCGCTACCCTATATCGTGGCACCGGGCGTATGCTGGGCGCGCAAAACCCGGAGGCACCGATGCGCCGGAACCTGCTGCTCATCGTGTTTGGACTGCTGGTCCTACCCCGGCTCGCCGCTGCGCAGGCATCCGATTGCGGTCCACCGTCCGCCGGCGCCGACGGCTGGGCAGTCGCGTGCGCCAGCCGAGGCCGGTTTGGATCCGGCGATCTTGTGTGCCGTCGTGCCGCGCTTCGCAGAATGGCGCCAGGCCAATGTCCACGGCATTGTCGTCGTCCGGCATGGCAGGCTCGCTTTCGAGCATTACTTCGCCGGCGCTGACTCGCTCTACGGCGTCGTGACACTCGACACGACGTTTGACGCGGGAACGCTGCACGACGTCCGCTCAGTCACGAAGAGCGTCACATCGATTTGTCTCGGCATAGCGCTCGATCATGGCTGGGTGAAGACCGCCGATGTGCCGGTGCTGAGCTTCTTTCCTGAATGGACCGACCTCGCTACGCCTGAGAAGGATCGCATCACGCTGCGTCATCTGCTGACCATGTCGGCCGGCCTCGATTGGAACGAGACCATCCCCTACACCGACCCGGCGAACAGTGAAATTCGCATGATCCGGTCTCCTAACCCGTATCGCTTTGCGCTGGAGCAGCCCGTCGTTGCGCCGCCCGGTGAGGTGTACAATTACAGCGGCGGCAGCGCGGCGCTGATCTCGGCGGTGCTGAGAAAGACAACCGGCCGCTCGATCGAGCAGTTGGCCAAGGACGAGCTTTTCGATCCGCTCGGTATCACTTCCATCGCATGGTATCACTATGGCAACGGCGACCCGATTGCCGCCTCCGGTCTTCGCCTGCGCCCGCGCGATATGGCCAAGCTGGGACAGCTCATGCTGAACCACGGACAATGGGGTGGGCGGCAGGTGGTCTCGGCGGCCTACGTCGATGCCGCGATCGCACCGCAGATCAATGGCCAGGGCCTGTTCTTTTACGGCTACCAGTTCTGGCTCGGCCGTTCGTTCGTCAGCGGACGGGACATCGAATGGGCCGCGGCAGTCGGGCTCGGCGGACAGCGCATCTTCATCGTGCCGGCGCTCGATCTGGTGACGGTGGTGACCGCGGGGCTCTACAACGACAACCTGCAAGGCCCGGTGCCGCTCGTGATCCTCAATCGTTACGTACTGCCGGCAGCCCTCAAACAAACGGCCGCCCAATAGATAACCCCGGCGGGGTCACGCGGCGCCCGCCAATTCGGACAGCCGCCGCAGTGCCGCAGCGTCGCCCAGCACGGCGGCCAACTCGGGCGCCGACAACGCCGCAAGGGCGCTCTCCAGCGTTTCCGCCTCCTCCGCTTCGCCCGTCCAAGTGCAAGAGTGCTATCGAGCGGGTCAACACGCGCGCGCCGCTGTGCCGGCAGCATCGCGATGTGGGCCTGCAGCAATCGCGGCTCGCGCAACAGCCCTGCCACGCCGGGCTCGGTCACGGCCTGCCATTCGCGCTGCAGCGCTGCAGCCCGCGCGACCACCGGCGGCGGCTCGACTTCCTCGGGCGTGCGCAGCAGGCCGCCCCCGGACCACCGCCGGCCGGTCAGCAGCGCCAGCGGGATCGCAAGCGCCAGTCCCAGCACCACCGGCAGCATCCACAGCGCCAGGTACAGCGAGACCAGCCAGGCGACGATGCCGAGCAGCAATGCCCAGCACCGTGTGCCGCCGGTACAGCCGCCGCGTTTCGCGCGCCGGAATCCCCCCGTCTTCGCGCCGCTGCGCGCTCCAACCCGAATCGCGCCCGATCAGGATCGCCACCACGTCGATCGACTGGGTCAGCATGACCACCGGCGCCATCAGCCCGGCGACGAGCGTCTCGAGCAGCAGTCCGAGAAACAGCCGCAGCGCCCCGCCGCAGCCGCGCCGCTCGCGCCGGTGCACCAGGATCGCCACGCAGCCGAGCAGCTTGGGCACCAGCAGCAGCCCCATCGTGCCGATGAACATCCACATGGCGCGGACCGGATCGATCACCGGCCAGCTCGGGAACAGCGCCTTGCCCTGGGGGAAGTAGTCCGGCTGCACGAAGCGCGCCTGCACCGCGATCAGGATGCCGGTGAGGATGAACAGCAGCCACAGCGGCGCGGTGATGTAGGAGCCGATGCCGGTCAGCAGATGCAGCCGGCTGATCGCGCGCAGCCCTCGGGTCGGCAGCACCGCCGCGTGCTGCAGATTGCCCTGGCACCAGCGGCGGTCGCGCACCGCGAGATCGGTCAATGTCGGCGGCACCTCCTCGTAGCTGCCGCGCACGCCGGGCACCATGTGGATCGCCCAGCCGCCGCGCCGCATCAGCGCGGCCTCGACGAAGTCGTGGCTCATGATCGGACCGCCGAACGGTTTCCGCCCTGCAAGTTCCGGCAGCCCCGCCTGTTCGGCGAACGCGCGCGTGCGGATCAGCGCGTTGTGGCCCCAGTAGTTGCCCTCGGCGCCGTGCCACCACGCGATGCCGTGCGCGATCAGCGGCCCATAGACCCGGCCGGCGAACTGCTGCATGCGCGCGAACAGCGTCGTTGCGCCGGTGATGATCGGCAAGGTCTGGATCAGCCCGACATCGGGATGCCGCTCCATCGCGCCCACCAGGCGCACCAGCGTCTCGCCCGCCATCAGGCTGTCGGCGTCGAGGATCAGGAACTGCTGATAGGCGCCGCCGAAGCGCCGCACCCACTCGGCGATATTCCCCGATTTGCGCGCGATGTTCCGCGGACGGCGGCGATAGAAGATGCGCGCGTGCCCGCCCGTCCGCTCGCGCAGCGCCAGGAACCCCGCCTCCTCGGCGATCCAGATGTCCGGATCGGTGGTGTCGCTGAGGATGAACAGGTCGAACGCATCGCCCGCGCCGATCTCCCGCAGCGACTCATCGATCGCCTGCAGCTCGGCCATGATCCGCGACGGCTGCTCGTTGTAGGCCGGCATCACCAGCGCGGTGCGCGTGGCAAGCTGCGGCAGCGTCGTGTCCGGACCGGTGCCGAGCGCCGCGCCCGCCGCCGGCCAGCAGCGAAAAGAAACCGGCGAGCGCGCTGGTGAACGACAGCGCGATCCAGGCGAACAGCGCGAGGAACAGCGCCAGCATGAAGACCGCCAGCGCCGTCAGCCCGTTCACCGCGAACACGCGGTACATCTCCTCCACGCCGCCGGCCGTCAGGACGACCGCGCCGCCGATCACGACGAAGCGGCGCAGCGCCATCGCACGCGGCGAACTCGCGGGACGCGGCGACGGCGGCGGCGCCTCGCGCAGCGACTGCGTCGGCATCGCCAGCGGCGCCTCGTCGGGCAGCGCCCGGAACGACGTCGCCTGCGCGGTCAGGTTGTCCACCGGTAGATCCAGCTCTCGGTCAACGGGTTGTCGCCGTCCATCAGCCTGGCGTGCATCTCGACCACCTTCTCGCTGCCCTGCACGAGCTGGAAGCTGAGCCGCCAGCCGCCGGTCGCCGGATTGGGTTCGACGACGGCGTTCTCGATCTTGCCCTTGTCGGTGCCGACATCGATCGCCGGCGGCGCATCGGCTTTGCGGCCCTTCAGCGCGCCGCCGACGAAGTCGATGACGAACTGGCGGTTCTTCTGATCCCACGCCAGGCCGCAGCGCGTGTCGGCGACCCAGGCGAGCGGCGAGGCGGACGGCAGCGTCCAGCACCAGTGCAGCCGATAGCTGAGCAGGTATTCGCCCTTCGCCTTCAGCGGCTCGTGCGGCCGCCAGAACGCGACGATGTTGTCGTTGACCTCGCGGTTGGTCGGGATCTCCACCAGTTCGACGATGCCCTCGCCCCAGTCGCCGATCGGCTCGACCCAGAGCGACGGGCGCTTTTCGTAGTGCGCCTCGAGGTCCTGGTAGTCGCCGAGCTGCCGTCCGCGCTGCATCAGGCCGAAGCCGCGCGGACCGCTGTCGGAGAACGCGCTGATCTGCAGTTCCCGCGGATTGGCGAGCGGCCGCCAGATCTGCTCGCCCTTGCCGTTCCAGATCAGCAGCCCCGTCGAATCGTGCACCGCCGCGCGGTAGTCATCGACGCGCGTGCGGTCGTTGGCGTCGAACAGGAACATCGAGGTCAGCGGCGCGATGCCGACGGTGGCGAGGTCGGTGCGCGGATACAGCACCGTTTCGGTGTCGAACACGGTCTGCGGGCCCGGCCGGATGGTGAAGCGGAATGCCGCCGCCGCACTCGGGCTGTCGAGCAGCGCGTGCACGACGATCGCATCGCTGCCCTTCGCCGGCCGTTCCAGCCAGAACGAGCGGAACACGGGAAATTCCTCGCCGGCGGAATCGGCGGTCTTGATCGCGAGGCCGCGCGCCGACAGGCCGTAGCCCTGGTCCTTCGCCACCGCGCGGAAGTAGCTCGCGCCGAGGAAGGCGCAGACCTCGTCGAAGTAGTCCGGGCGGTTGAGCGGGTAGTGGATGCGAAAGCCGGCAAAGCCGATGTCGTCGCTCGGCGGCTTCACCTTGTCGAAGGTGAACAGGTCGGGGCTGTAGCGGATCTGCACTGCGCGGCCGTTGGCCACTTCGAAGATGTCGACGCGCTGCTTGTAGAGAAAGCCGCGATGGAAGAATTCCTCGGTGAACTTGAGCCCCTGTCCGCGCCACAGCGCATGGCCCGGGTCGAACCGGATCGAGCGATAGGCCTGGTAGTCCAGGTTGTTCAGCGTGTCCGGCAGCGCGGCGTCGGGCGCCTTGTAGGCCTGCTGCGCCAGGTCGCGCGCCAGGTTCCGCACGGTGGCGCCATCGAACGGCTTGTCGGATGGTGGCGCATCGTCGGCGTGCGCGGCCCCCGCTGGTCCGAGCGCCGCCACGACCGGCAGGAACGCACTCCGCAACAGCAACTCGCGACGGCGCATCACGCCTCCCCACGGTTCAGCAACACGGCGCGTTTCATCGCTGTGATTGGGGCGAGATTGTCGCCGCCCCACGCACGATGCGGTGATACGGCGATCACAGCAGCCGCAGCGCCAGGAAGCCCCCCACGATGCCGGCGGCCAGCAGGCTGGTCACCAGGGTCAGCCGCCGCTCGATGAAGTCGCGCACCGGCGTGCCGAACGCGCGCAGCAGTGCGGCGACCAGGAAGAAGCGCGCGCCGCGCGTGACGATGCTCGCGGCCATGAACACCGGGAAGCTGAACTTCGCCGCGCCCGAGGCGATGGTGACGATCTTGTAGGGGATCGGCGTCAGGCCCTTGATCAGGATCACCGCCAGGCCCCAGCGCGCATACCAGGCCTCGAACGACCCCAGCGGGTCGGGGCCGAACAGCACATGGGCGATCGGCAGGCGCATCAGCCCGTCGAACACGAAGTAGCCGATCGCGTAGCCCAGCGCGCCGCCCACGACGCTCGCCGCGGTGCAGATCGCGGCGAAATGCCAGGCGCGTTCCGGCCGCGCCAGGGCCATGGGGACCAGCAGCGCATCGGGCGGGATCGGGAAGAAGCTGCTCTCCGCGAATGCCACGACGGCAAGCCACCAGGGTGCGCGCGGCGAGGCAGCCAACTCGAGCGTGCGCATGTACAGACGTTGCAGCATTGCGGCTGTCCTACCAGCGATCGGTGATCGGTGGCCAGTGCTCAGCCGGCGAGCCCCCGACCGAACATCGATGCTGATCCCTGGTCACTGAACCACGCCCGCCGTATCGTGCCGGACAGTCGCCCCGCCCGAGGATACCTCATGCGCCGTCCCGCCCGCCTGACCGCGTGCCTTGCCGCGACCACCCTGCTCGCACTGGCCGGCGCGCCATCCGCCGGCGCGCAATCGCCGCTGCCGCCGCAATCCTGGCTGTTCGGCGCCTGGATCGGCGGGCTGTTTCCCGCCGCCCAGCACGATGTCCGCCCAGGAATGCCTCGCCCAGCCGGTGGTGATCTTCACCCGCGACATCGTCATGCGGATCACCATCATCGATCAGGTCTACACCCAGCGCCTGGTGGAGACGGCGCGCACCACCGGCAACGGCGTGGAGTTCCGCTTCGACCGGCCGCTGCAGGTCGCCCAGTCCAGCCCGTTCGGCCTGACGCAGGGCGGCGGCGAGATCGGGTTCAGCTGCGAGGACCCCGACGTGCTGCACGTGCAGAAGCGCGGCGAGAACGAGATCAGTTTTCCGGGCTGCCCGGAGTTCCCCTACCCGCTGGTGCGCTGCCCCGCCCGTTAGAACCAACCGAGGAGACGCTGCCGAGATGACCCGCTCCGTTGCCCGCCTGCTCGCCGAGAGCCTGGAAGCGCACGACGTCGATCAGATCTTCTGCGTGCCGGGGGAAAGCTATGTCGGGCTGATCAACGCGCTGACCGACATGAACTCGGTGCGGCTGATCGTGTGCCGACATGAAGGCGGCGCGGGATTCATGGCGGTGGCCGATGGCCGGCTGCGCAGCCGGGCCGGCTGCTGCATCGTCTCGCGCGGGCCGGGCCTGTCGAACTCCATGGTGTCGCTGCACTCGGCCTATCACGACGCGACGCCGGTGGTGATGCTGGTCGGCCAGGTGGAGCGCAAGGACTTCGGCCGCATGGCGCTGCAGGAGCAGAACTATTCGCGGCTGCTGTCCGACGTGACCAAGTCGGTGATCGAGGTGATCGAGCCGGAGCAGGCGTCCGAGGCGATCGCGCGCGCCTTCCACCTGGCCGAAAGCGGCACGCCGGGGCCGGTGGCGGTGATCCTGCCGGAGGATATCTTCGACGAAACCACCGATGTCGAGGTCGATCAGCCGCGCCCGCGCGTGCTGGCCGGGCCTCGCGCCGAGGACCTCGATCGGCTGGCGGATATGCTGGCGGGGTCGGAGCGGCCGCTGGTGCTGGTCGGCGGCGCGCTGCTCGGCGATGCGATGTACGACGATGCGGTGTTCGGCGACCTGCGGCGGCTGGCGGAGGAGTGGGTGCTGCCGATCAGCCCGACGCATCGCCGGCCGCAATTGTTCGATGCGACGCACCCGCATTACGGCGGCTACATGGGGATCCGTGTGCCGCCCGCGCTGATCACCGAGATGAAGCGCGCCGACCTGATGGTGGCGATCGGCGAGCGGCTGACCGACAGCGTGAGCCAGTCGTACACGTTCCCGGCCGCACCGCAGCCGCAACTGCCGCTGGTGCATGTGTGGCCGGACGCCAACGAGGTGGGACGCGTGTGGCGGCCCGAGTTGGGGATTGCCGCCAGCCCGCACGAGGTGGTGAAGGCGCTGCTGAAGCGCGGTGCGCCCGCGGGGGCGGAGAAGCGGCGGGGCTGGGTCGCCGGCTTGCACGCGATCCATCGCAAGCTGCTGGCGAAGGAGTGGGACCCCACGTCCGACGGCGTGAATTTTGCCGCCATCGTCTGCGAGGTGGACAAGCATCTCGCGCCGGATGCCACGGTGACGTCGGATGCCGGCAATTTCGGCAGCTTCATTCACCGCTACATCGGCTTCAAGCCGGGCCAGATTTTTCTGTCATCGGTGGTCGGTGCGATGGGTTCCGGCATGCCGATGGCGGTGGCGGCGACCCTGCGCCGGCCGGGCAAGCAGGTGGTGGCGTTCATGGGCGACGGCGGCGCGCTGATGGCGGGCAACGAGATCGCCACGGCAGCGCAATATGGCGGTGCGCCGATCATCGTGATCTCGGACAACCGGATGTACGGCACGATCGGCATGCACCACCATGTGCGTTATCCGGGGCGGCCGTTCCAGGAATCGATGAAGCTCACCAATCCGGATTTTGCGGCGTGGGGGCGTTCGTTCGGCGCCGAGGGGATTACGATCCGTGATGAGTCGGAAGTGGCGGACGGGATCGCGCGCGCGTTCGCGGTGAAGACGAAGCCGGTGGTGGTGCACTGCCATACCTCGGCGGTGCAGATGAGTGCGTGGCGGACGATACGAACCGCGCTGATCGGTGCGGCTACACCCCTCCCCCAACCCCCTCCCGCAAGGGGAGGGGGAGTCAGGTACTCAGTACATCGCTCCCCCTCCCCTTGCGGGAGGGGGTTGGGGGCGGGGCCGCGCTACCGCCCCAAATGCTGGTCAAAGAAGCGGGCAATCTCCGCGTTGTACTCCTTCGTCTCGGGCGCATTGATATCCCGATAGTACTGCGCGTGCGACTGGCCCTCGAACACCTGTAGCACCGCCTCCACGCCGGCCTCCCGCAGCTTGCGATGGACCCGCACCGTGTTCGACAGGAACAGATCGCGCGTGCCGCTGGTCAGAATGGTCGGCGGGAACCCGTGCATGTCGCCATACACCGGCGACAGCAGCGGATCCTTCAGATCATGCCCGTTCGCGTACAGCAGCGCCGCCGCGTGCAGGAACCCGTCGTCCGACACCAGCACGTTGTCGAGCATCTCGTTGGCATAGAAACTGTCGCCGGTCTTCGTCATGTCGGACCACGGCGTACCCGGCGCGATCGCACCGGGCAACGGCAGATGCTCCATCTTCGCGCGCAGCACCATGGCCAATGTCATGCCACCGCCGGTCGACGTGCCGAAGATGCCGACGTTCTTCGCCTTCGTCGTCTTCAGCACCGCGCGGTACACCGCCATCGCGTCGTCCATCGCGGCCGGATACGGAAACTCAGGCGGCATGCGGTAATCGACCGAGATCACCTTGAAGCCGCCGAACCCGGCCAGTTCGATCGCCTCCTTGGTCGCCGCCTCGCCGGGGCTGAGCACGTAGGCGCCGCCGTGCACGTGCACCAGCACGCGGTCGCGATTGTGCGGCGGAATCACCTTCGGCGTGACGATGAACGCCTTCACGCCCGCGATCGTGGTCGGCTGCACCGTCACGCCCAGCTTCTCGCGTATCTCGGGCAGCGTCGCGACCACCGAGGCCGCCGCCTTGTCGACGATCGCCTTCCACTCGGCCGGCGTCTTCGGCACGACGTTCCAGTTCGGGTTGTACGGCTGGGCGATGATCGCCTGCATCTGCGGGCTGACGGTATCCGGCACCGGAACGATATGGTCCGGCACATGCCGCGCGCCCGGCGGCACGGGCGGCGTTGCCTCCTGCTGCGATTGTTGGGCGTAGGACGAGCCGGCCACCAGCAGCATCAGCGCGGCGACGTGCGCGATCTTCATGGACAGTCCCCCATTGTTGACAGTGTCATTGGCCGCTCGCCAGGATCGACGCGTTCGACAGCCTGGGCAAGACAACATGGCCTCTCTGCCGCTCGACCATCGCCTGCGGATCGGCATCCAGACGATTCATCGCCGCACCGAACCGGCCACCGGACCGTGGCTGCCGAAGATCGACGAACTGGTCGAACTGGTCGAACTGGTGGATCGCAGCGGCTACGACTCGCTGTGGGTCGGCGACCATATTTCGTTCGCCGTGCCGGTGCTCGACCCGTTGCTGCAACTGGCGCAGGCCGCGGTGGCGAGCCGACGGCTGACGCTCGGCACGTCGGTGTATCTGCTGCCGCTGCGCCATCCCGCGCCGGTGGCGAAGCAGGTCGCCACGCTCGATCATCTGACCGAGGGACGGCTGATCTTCGGCGTCGGCGTCGGCGGAGAATTCCCGCGCGAATACGAGGTCTGCGGCGTCCCGCTCAGCGAGCGCGGCGCACGACTGACCGAGGGCATCATGTTGCTGCGCCGGTTCTGGTCCGGCGAAAAGGTCAGCCACACGGGGCGCTACTACGGCGGCTTCACCGACGTGCCGATGCAGCCGCCGGCATGCCAGCCGGGCGGTCCGCCGATCTGGTGCGGCGGCCGTTCCGACGGCGCGCTGCGACGCACCGGACGCCTCGCCGATGGCTGGCTGTCCTACGTCGTCACGCCGGACATGTACCGCGCGTCGCTGGAAAAGATCGGTGCCGCGGCGCACGAGGCAGGGCGCAGCCTGACACGCTTCGGCACGGCGCATCTGCTGTTCACGCGCATCGACGACACGTATGAGAAGGCGCTCGACGCCGCGACCGAGACGCTCAGCGTCCGCTACGCCATGGATTTCCGCCGCGCGGCACAGCGCTATTGCGCACTCGGGCGGCCGGAGCAGGTCGCCGAGCGCATTCGCGAGTTCCACGCGGCCGGCCTGCGCCACGTGATCCTCGATCTGCTCGGACCGTACGAACAGCGCCACGATCAGATCAGCCGGTTCGCGGCCGAGACAATGCCGCTGCTGCGCGACCTGACCGCGGCCTGAGGGAACGAAGCATGCAAAAAGCCAGGCGCGATCTCACGGCGATGCTGCGGCCGCGATCGATCGCGCTGATCGGCGCGACCGACCGCTCGCGCTGGTCGCAGAACACGTTCGACAATCTCATCAATCGCAAATACCCGGGCGAGGTGTATCTGGTCAGCCGCCGCGGCGGCACGGTGCACGGCCGTGCGGCCGCGACATCCTGCGTGGCCGTCGGCGCGCCGATCGACCTCGGCCTGCTGATGGTGCCGCTGCAGGCGATCGAGGACGCACTCGCCGACCTCGCCGCCGCCGATGTGCATAATGCCGTGATCCTGACGTCGGGATTTGCCGAGACCGGACACGACGGCGCGGCGACGCAGGCGCGGCTCGCGGACCTGGCGCGACAGCATCGCGTGTCGCTGCTCGGTCCCAACTGCCTCGGCTTGGTCAATTTCATCGACAACGTGCCGCTGTGGACCGGCGGCTTCCGCGCACCGAGCAGGCCCGGTTCGATCGCCGTCGTCACGCAGAGCGGCGCCAACGGCAGCTTCATCTCCTCCTGGCCGCGCAGCACGAGATCGGCCTGTCGCACATGGTGTCCACCGGCAACGAGGCCGACCTCGACTGTGCCGACTTCATCGACCATCTGGTCGATCAGCCCGAGGTGCGCGCCATCGCGCTGTTCGCCGAGACGATCCGCGACGCGCCGAGCTTCGCATCCGCCGCCCGCCGCGCGATCGCGGCGGGCAAGCCGATTGTCGTGCTGAAGATCGGACTGTCCGAGATCACCGCGCGCTCCGCGCAGGCGCACACCGGTGCGCTGGTCGGCGACGATCGCGTGTTCGACGGCGTGTGCCGGCAGCTTGGCATCGTGCGCGTCGATTCGATCGAGGACCTGCTGTTCACCGCCGATGTCATCACGCGGACCGGTGTGCTGGAACCGCGTGGACTGGGCTTGGTGTCGATCTCCGGCGGCGCCTGCGAGATCGTCGCGGATCGCGCGCAGGTGCTCGGCGTACCGCTGCCCGCGCTGACCGACGCGACGGTCGGCGAACTGCGCGCCGCGCTGCCGAGCTTCGGCACGCCGCACAATCCGCTCGACATCACCGGCGGCGCGGTGCTGCAGCCCGACCTGTTCGAGCAGGGCCTGCGCATTCTGGCACGGCAGGATTTCGCGGCGCTCGCCTGCCTGTTCGACGTGCCGGTCGCCGCGGAGCAGGCGACCGAGTTCGTGCTTGCGGCGCTGCGGCATATTGCGGCGGGGTTGCGCGCGGCCACGGTGCCGGCGCTGATGATCAGCCACTCGGTGAAGCCGGTGAGCGAGGTTTCCACGCGCATCATCGACGACATCGGTCTGCCCTATGTCAGCGCCGGCATCCATCACGGCATGAATGCGCTTGGCAACGCGTTCTGGTGGTCGGAGCAATACCGGCGTCTCGCTGCCGCACCGGCGCCGGTGTCGGAGATCGCACTTTCGCCCGAGCGTCCACGATCCGAACGTGCCACGCTCGGCTTCCTGGCGCAACGCGGCGTACCGGTGGTGCCGACGACGTTGGCCACGGATGCGGACCAGGCGGTCGCTGCGGCGCGCGCGATCGGCGGACCCGTGGCGCTGAAGATCGCGTCCGACGACATCGCGCACAAAAGCGACATCGGCGGCGTTGCGCTGAACCTGCACGGTGACGCGGCGGTCGGCGAGGCGTTCCGTCGCATCATGGCGGCAGCACCCGCCGACGCGCGCGTCGATGGCGTGCTGGTGGCGCCGATGCGGACCGGCGGGATCGAGTTGTTCGTCGGCTGCACGCGCGATGCGCAATGGGGTCCGGTGATTGCGGTCGGTCTGGGCGGCGTATGGGTGGAAGTGCTGCAGGATGTCGCGCTGCGCCCGCTGCCGATCGATGCGGCCGAGGTGCGGCGCATGCTGGGCGAACTGCGCGGGGCAAAACTGCTGCAAGGCGCGCGCGGCACGCAGGCGGCCGACCTCGATGCGGTTGCGGCGGTCATTGCCCGCATCGGTGATGCGGCGGTGGCGCTTGGACCCGATCTGGAAGCGCTGGAGGTGAACCCGCTCTGGGTGCGCGGCACCGATGTCGAGGCGCTGGACGCGCTGGCGGTGTGGCGTGCCGATGCCACTCCCGCATCCCCAGCCCCCTCCCGCAAGGGGAAGGGGAGAATGTTGCAGACGAGGAACGCCATGGACCTGAGCCTGTCGGACAAGCACCGGGCGTTGCAGGACGAGGTGCGCGCGTTCATCCGCGAACACGGCGGAAAATCGCCGAAGCTCGGCGGCGGGCGAAAGCGGCCGGATCAGAAGGCGCTGGATTGGCAGAAGCTGCTGGTGGATCACGGCTATGTCGCCCGCACGATCCCGCGCGAATACGGCGGCTACGGCGCCGAACCGGACGTGATGGAAGCGGCGGTGATCGCCGCGGAGTTCGCCGCCGCCGGCGTGTATGCCGGGCTGACCAACCAGGGCATCAGCATGCTGGTGCCGACACTGCTCGAGGTCGGCACCGATGCGCAGAAGAAGCAGTGGATCGAGAAGACGATCCGCGGCGACGTCATCTGGTGCCAGGGATATTCGGAACCCGGTGCCGGCAGCGACCTCGCGTCACTGCAGACGCGCGGCGTGCTGCAGGACGGGCACTTCGTGGTCAACGGCCAGAAGATCTGGACCAGTTCCGCGCATTACGCCGACATGATGTTCCTGCTGTGCCGCACCGAGCCGGACAAGCCGAAGCACGAGGGGATTTCCTATCTGCTGCTGTCGATGCAGACGCCCGGTCTGGAGGTGCGCCCGCTGCGCACCATGACCGGACGCGCGGAATTCAACGAAGTGTTCTTCACCGATGTGCGCGTGCCCGAGGAACAGATCGTGCTGGGACGCGGCAAGGGCTGGTACGTCGCCAACGTCACGCTGAAGCATGAGCGCTCGATGATCGGCGATGCCGGCAAGCTGACGCAGCGGCTGGAACAGATCATTGCGCTGTTGAAATCCACCGAGATCGACGGCACGCAAGCTGATCGCGATGGCGGAGTACCGCGACCGGCTGCTGCGGCTGCAAGGCGAGATGCTGGCCTGGAAGGCGCACAGCCTGCGCCTGCTCACCGAGGCGGCGCAGGGCGTCGATTCCGGCGTCAAGCGCATGATCATCAAGTACGGCGGCACGATGCTCGGGTTCCGACTGGCCTCGCTCGCGGTGGATGCGCTGGGCGCCGCCGGCCTGCCGTTCGAGAGCCAGGGCGAGGACGCGGAAGACGACGACGCCACCACCTGGAACATCGACTACATGTACGATGTCGGCCTGATGATCGGCGGCGGTTCCAACAACATCCAGAAGAACATCATCGCGGAGCGCGGCCTCGACCTGCCGCGCGAACCAAAGGTCGCGAGGGCCTGAGCGATGGAATTCGCCCTCAGCGAGGAGCAGCGCCTGTTCGCCGATTCGCTGCGCGGCCTGCTGGCGGATCGGTTGCCGATCGAAGCGCTGCGCCGCCATGCCGACATCGGCAGCGGGTTCGATGCGGAGCTTTGGGACAGCCTGGTCGAACTCGGACTCCCCGGCCTGCTGGTGCCCGAACGTTTCGGCGGCGCGGGGCTCGGCGTGCTGGATGCGGCGGTGGCGGCGGAGGTGCTGGGCGGTGCCGCCGCACCCGCGCCGTTCGTCGGCAGCGTCGTGATGGCGACGCTGGCGTTCGTGCACGGCGCGACCGAGGCGCTGCAGGACGAATGGCTGCCGCGCATCGCCGCGGGCGAGGTGCGCTTCGGCGTGGCGTTCGCCGGCCTCGCCGGGCAGACCGGCACCGCGGTCGCATCGCTGCGCGACGGGCGTCTGTCCGGCCGCATCACCGGCGCGATCGATGCCGGCGCACCGACGCATCTGCTGGTCTATCTGGCCGATGGCAATGCGGCCGTCGTGGCGGCGGACGATCCCGGCGTGTCGCGCCACATGCATCGCAGCATCGATCGCACGCGGCCGGTGACGGATCTGACGTTCGACAATGCGCGCGCCGAGGTGCTGGATGCGGCGAATGCGCCGCTTGCGACGGCACAGCGCGTGCTGGATGCGGGAAGGGTCGTGCTGGCGGCCGATACGCTGGGCGCGGCGCAGCACATGTTCGACGACGCGCTGGCCTTCGTGAAGCAGCGCGTGCAATTCGGCAGGGTGATCGGCAGCTTCCAGAGCGTGAAGCACCAGTTCGCCGACATGGTGACGATGCTGGAGCCGTGCCGCGCGATGGTGTGGTACGCCGCCTATGCGCAGGACGCGCTGCCCGATGAAGCGCGCCTGACCGCACTGCACGCCAAGGCGCACCTCGGCGATGTCGGCCGCGACATCGCGCGCATGGCAACCGAGGCGCATGGCGGCATGGGCTTCACCGACCTGCTGGGCCTGCACCACTGGTTCAAGCGCATCGGCTTCAACCGGCAGATGCTCGGCGGCCCGGAACGCTGCCGCGAGGAGGCCGCGCGGCTGCAGGGGTGGGCATGATGCCGACGTTCCATCGTGCGCGGTGGCATGATCGCATTCGACGTCCGGCATTACGACAGCATCGGCTCGACCAACGACGAAGCGATGCGCCTGGCCCGCGCCGGCGCAGCGCACGGCACGGTGGTCTGTGCGCGCGAGCAGACCGCGGGCCGCGGACGTCAGGCCCGGCGCTGGCACAGTCCGCCCGGCAACCTCTACGCATCGATCCTGCTGCGCCTCGCCGCTCCGCCAGGCCATGCCGCGACGCTGAGCTTCGTCGCCGCCCTCGCCGTTGCCGATACCGTGGATCGTTCCTGCGTGACGGCGCGAAGGCGGAACTGAAATGGCCCAACGACGTGCTCGTGCGCGGCGCCAAGATCGCCGGCATCCTGCTGGAACACGCGGACGCCGCGGTCGTTGTCGGTATCGGGATCAATGTGCTGTGGACGCCGCTCGATGCACCGTACCCGGTCACGCATCTGGCGGCTCATGCCACCGCGGCACCGGCGCCCGACGCGGTGCTGCACGTATTGCTCGCCGCGCTGGCACGCAGGCTTGCCGATTGGCAGGACGAAGGGTTCGCGCAGACGCGCTCCGACTGGCTGGCACGGGCGCATTCGCCGGGTTCGCCGATCCGGATCAGCGTCGGCGACCGCTCGATCACAGGCCAGTTCGCCGGCCTGGCGCATGATGGCGCCTTGATCGTCCAAACGGCAGACGGGCCGGTGCGCATTGTCGCGGGCGATGTGGTCATCGCGCGACCATCGGACGGCGCGGCGCCACGACGGAGCGGCGATGAACTTCCAATTTGCGACGCACGGTTGTGCTGACAGCCACTCCGCGTCGCGTTTCCGTGCATTGGAAGGTGCGCACGCTCCTTGCCAATCACGCCTATTCCTCTCTCACGCAAACTTGAAGTCGGTCGACCCACTTCGGTAACGATTGGCATTGAGTCGTCTCGTTGGTATCGTTAAACAGTCGTGTGCCGTTATTAAATCGGTTGCCGGCCTGGTTGAAGGACTCGGTGGCACGAAAGACTTGGCGCAGGGGGCCGGAGTTATGTCGACCAAACGATCAGTTCTGCTCGTGGAGGATCACGCGGGTGTCCGCGAGATGCTGCTGGATTATCTCGCCGGCCAGCATGGCTTCACCATCATCGTCGCAAGGACGCTGGATGAGGCTGACAAGGTCATCAATGACGGGACGCAGCGGCTGGACGCCGTTTTGCTCGACATCGGGCTGCCCGATGGCGATGGGCGCGATTTCTGCGCCAAGCTCCGGCTGCAGGGACACAAGATGCCGGTCATCATGCTGACCGGCCGCAATGGCGAGGCGGATATCGTTCGCGGCCTCGATCTCGGTGCCAACGACTACGTTGCCAAGCCGTTCCGTCCAAATGAATTGCTGGCACGGCTGCGCGCTCAGTTGCGGATATTCGACAGCAGCGACAGCGGCGATCTTTTCGGTCGGGCCTTACACCTTCCAGCCCGGCAAGATGCTGCTGCAGGACCCGGTCAAGAACCGTCGTATTGTGCTGACCAGGCGGGAGGCGGCGATTCTCAGGGCGCTTCACCTGTCGGACGATCGCGCCGTGACGCGCGATGACCTCTCGCATGAGGTCTGGGGCCGCAATTCGGCCGCGACGACCCACACATTGGAGACGCACATTTATCGGCTGCGCCAAAAGATGGAATCCAATCCGAGAAAGCCGGTCCTGCTGGTTTCCGAGGGTGGCGGCTATCGCCTCAATCCGGCGATGGGCGCTGCAGGCGGAGCGTGACGCCGCAGCAATTCAAGCGGCCGATCTGCGCGGTTCGCTCCTGTCATGGCCGGCCATGACGCGGGGAGCAGACCTGATCAAACGACCGGCTGCTCGCCAAACACGCGCGCGAAGATACGATCGACCGCGTTCAGGTGCATCTTCGCATCCATCGCCGCGTCCAGCTCCGCCGCGGAGACGCGACGGGAAATCTCCTGTCCGCCAGCAGATTGTCCCGGAAGCTCTGCCCCTCCGGCGTGCCCAGCTTCTCCCACGTCGCCATCGCGGCACGCTGCACGATGGCATAGGCGTCCTCGCGCGAAATCCCGGCCCGCGTCAGGGCCAGCAGCACCTCGCCGGAATGCACCACGCCGCCGAGGCTTTCCAGGTTCGCCGCCATCCGCTCCGGATAGACCACCAGCCGCTGCATCATCCCGGCCAGCCGCATCAGCGCGAAGTCCAGCGCCAGCGTCGCATCCGGCGCGATCACCCGTTCGACGCTCGAGTGGCTGATGTCGCGCTCGTGCCACAGCGCCACGTTCTCCAGCGCCGGCACCACCGCGGCGCGCACGACACGCGCCAGGCCCGTCAGGTTCTCGCTCAGCACCGGGTTGCGCTTGTGCGGCATGGCCGAGGAGCCCTTCTGGCCGGGATGGAAGAACTCCTCCGCCTCGCGCACCTCGCTGCGCTGCAGATGCCGCACCTCGGTCGCCAGCCGCTCGATGCCGACTGGCGATCACCGCCAGCGTGGCGAAGAACATCGCGTGGCGGTCGCGCGGGATCACCTGGGTGGACAGCGGCTCCGGCGTCAGTCCGAGCTTCGCCGCGACGTATTCCTCCACGCGCGGATCGACATGGGCGAAGGTGCCGACCGCGCCCGATATCGCCGCCACCGCCACCTCGGCCCGCGCCGCCTGCAGGCGGGCGCGGTCGCGGGCGAACTCGGCGTAGTGGCCGGCCAGCTTCAGGCCGAACGTGGTCGGCTCGGCATGGATGCCGTGGCTGCGGCCGATGGTCAGGGTGAACTTGTGCTCGAACGCGCGCGCCTTCAGCGCCGCCAGGACCGCGTCGAGGTCGGCGAGCAGCAGGTCGGCCGCCTGGGTGAGCTGCACCGACAGGCAGGTGTCCAGCACGTCGGAGCTGGTCATGCCCTGATGGACGAAGCGGCTGTCCTCGCCGATCGCCTCGGCCAGCCAGGTCAGGAAGGCGATCACATCGTGCCGCGTCTCGCGCTCGATGGCGTCGATCCGCTCGATGTCCGCCTGGCTGATGGCCTTGATCCTGGCGCCGCCCTTCTCGCGGATGTTGCGGGCGGCGCTGACCGGGATGGTGCCCAGTTCGGCCATCGCCTCGGCGGCCAGCGCCTCGATCTCGAACCAGATGCGGAAGCGGTTGGCCGGCGCCCAGATGGCTTCCATCTCCGGCCTGGTGTAACGGGGAACCATCGCTGCCCTGTCCCGTCCTGGTGGAAGGCCAGCTAGACCGCCGCGCCGGTGCCTGACAAGTGCCGGCCGCGAAACCCACCGAGGGCGACGCCGCATGGATCAGATTGCACTGACCCACGACCTTGTGGCCCTGCTGCAGGTGGTGCTGATCGACATCACGCTGGCCGGCGACAATGCCATCGTCGTCGGGCTGGCTGTCGCCGGGCTGCCCGACCGGCAGAAGCGTCCGGCCATCCTGCTCGGCATCGTCGGCGCGACCGTGATCCGCATCGCACTGGGCGCCATCGCGCTGCAGCTGCTGGCCATCATCGGACTGCTGCTCGCCGGCGGGCTGCTGCTGCTGTGGGTGTGCTGGAAGATGTTCCGCGAGCTGCGCCGTCCCCACGGGAGCGGTGCCGCAGGCGATGCGCGAGGCAAGACGCTCGGCCAGGCGATGACGCAGATCATCCTGGCCGATCTGTCGATGAGCCTGGACAACGTGCTGGCGGTGGCCGGCGCGGCGGCCGGCAGCACCTGGATCCTGGTGGTGGGGCTGCTGCTGTCGGTGGTGCTGATGGGGGTGGCGGCCAACCTGCTGGCCAAGGTGCTGGAGCGGCAGCGCTGGATCGCCTGGGCTGGCCTGGTGATCGTGCTCTACGTGGCGGTGTCGATGATCTGGGACGGTTCGCAGGACGTGGCCGAGGCGATCCGCGGATAGTCGCGATTAGGAGCCGAGAACCGCCTTGCGCAGCATGTCGTTGGCCCGGCTCTGCCAGCCGCGGCCGGAGGCGCGCAGGCGGTCCACCACGTCGCGCTCCAGGCGAAGCGAGACCAGGACCTTGGTCGGCTTCTGCTGCTTGCCGCGCGTGCGGCGGAGCCAGTCTTCGACGATGTCGGGGTTGGTTTCCCGAGCCGGACGCATCCGGGCGAAGTCTTCGTCGGTCAGTTCAGGATTGTCCGGATCCTCGGCGATGCCGCGCTGGATCGCGGCCTCTTCCTCATCGGAGTGAGGTTCAAGCTTACTCTCGGCATACCGAGCCTTCTCCTTTCGTGCTGGCTTTGCGCAGACTGATCACGCGCACGCGCTCGCGACGTCGGGTGTAGATCAGCATATACAGCCGATCACCAATCATGCCCAGCGATGCCATCAGGTCTCGCCGTAGCTCTTCCGCGATCCTCCGCTTCCGTGACCGAGTTCCAATCAAACGCGTTCGACCGCAGCAAAATCCACGCCATGCTTACGCAGATTGCTGAACCGCTTTGCCTCGTCCCACTCGAATTCCACACCGCCACCGCCAGAATGTAGCTACAATCAGAGCCATTGCAAGCCCACCCTGACACTCTGCCCCTGCTGTCCTATCTTCCCGGTAAATCCAGGCAAGGAGGACCCGCCATGCTGAACCCGACATCGCCGCTGCCGCTGAGGGACCCCACGCTGTTCCGCCAGGCCAACTGCATCGACGGCAAGTGGGTGCAGGCCGACAGCGGCCGGACCATCGTGGTGAAGAACCCCGCCACCGGCGAGGCGATCGGCGAGGTCCCCGCCCTCGGCGCCGCCGAGACCCGCCGCGCCATCGAGGCGGCGCATCGCGCGCAGGGTCCCTGGCGCGCCATGCTGGCCAAGGACCGCGCCGCGATCCTGCGCAAGCTGAACGACCTGATGCTGGAGAACGCCGACGATCTGGCGGTGATCATGACCGCCGAGCAGGGCAAGCCGCTGTCCGAAAGCAAGGGCGAGATCGCCTACGCCGCGAGCTTCATCGAGTGGTTCGCCGAGGAGGGCAAGCGCATCTACGGCGACACCATCCCGCAGAACGCCAAGGGCCGGCGCATCCTGGTGCTGAAGGAGCCGATCGGCGTGTTCGCCGCGATCACGCCGTGGAATTTCCCGGCCGCGATGATCACCCGCAAGGCCGGCCCCGGCTGGGCCGCGGGCTGCACCGGGGTGATCCGGCCCGCCAGCCAGACGCCGTTCTCGGCCTGGCGCTGGCGGCGCTGGCGGAACGCGCCGGCATGCCGCCGGGCGTGTGCAACGTCATCACCGGGCCGTCGGGCGAGACCGGCGCCGAACTCACGTCGAACCCGCTGGTGCGCAAGCTGACCTTCACCGGCTCGACCGAGGTGGGCGCCAAACTGCTGGCGCAGTGCGCGCCGACCATCAAGAAGACCAGCATGGAACTCGGCGGCAACGCACCGTTCATCGTGTTCGACGATGCCGACCTCGATGCCGCGGTGCTCGGCGCGATGGCCAGCAAGTACCGCAACACCGGCCAGACCTGCGTCTGCGCCAACCGCATCCTGGTGCAGGACGGCGTGTACGACGCATTCGCCGCCAAGCTGAAGACGGCGGTGGAGGCGATGAAGGTCGGCAACGGCATGGAGCCGGGCGTGAGCCAGGGCCCGCTGATCAACGCCGATGCGGTGAAGAAGGTGGAGGAGCACATCGCCGATGCGGTGAAGCGCGGCGCGAACGTGGTGACGGGCGGCCATCGCCACAAACTGGGCGGCACATTCTTCGAGCCGACGATCCTGGCCAACGTGCCGAACGACGCGATGATCTTCCGCGAGGAGACGTTCGGCCCGGTGGCGCCGCTGTTCCGCTTCAAGACCGAGGCCGAGGCGATCAAGCTGGCCAACGACACCGAGTTCGGCCTGGCGTCGTATTTCTATTCGCGCGATGTCGGGCAGAGTCTTCCGCGTGGCCGAGGCGCTGGAATACGGCATCATCGGCATCAACGAGGGGATCATCTCGACCGAGGTGGCGCCGTTCGGCGGCATGAAGTCGTCGGGGCTGGGGCGCGAAGGATCCAAATACGGGATCGAGGATTACCTGGAGATCAAGTATCTCGCGCTCGGCGGCATCGGCACCTGACGATCATTTTCTGCAGCGGCGATAACTGCCGGAGGCGAATGCGGACAGCGCGATAGCATTCGCGTTGTCCGCGCCTGCCTGCAGCAACTGGTGTCGGTCGCCATCGCCGCGCCCTCGAATCGGGTGACGCCCGCACGCTTGCCGCCGTTGCTGACCCCCTTGGTTCCGGATTAGCCTGCACCGGACAGTCTGATCCGCATACGCGAACAACTCGTACACGCAACGCCGGCACCGGCATGCGCGTCGGCAGGGGGAGACACACAATGCGGTGCGCTGCCGCATGACCGATAGCGAGCCCTACGCCGTCGTCCCCTACCCGCCCCCGGTCGGCCTGCGCGAGAAACTGCTGCTGGCCCTGCACCGCGCGCTCGAGGCGGGATTGCGCTTCGAGCGTCGCCTCGAGCCGTTCTTTCGTCGCGAATTCAACCAGGCGTTTCGCGAACCGCTGGCTGCGCTGCTGCAATACCTGATCAACCGCCGGCGCCCGAACGAAGCGGCTCGGGCTCGCCGAGGAGCGCATCGATGCCGACGAGCCCGACAGCCTGGCCTCGATCACGGCGGCATTCGGCGGCTACATGGAGCGCGCCTACCGGCCGGGCAACTTCGAGCGCGGCGGCAATACCAAGACGCATGGCATCGTGCGCGCCGAGGTCATCATCCGCGACGGACTGCCGACGCATCTGCGGCACGGCGTGTTCGCCACGCCACGGTCGTTTCCCGCCTTTGTCCGCTTCTCCGGGCCGGGCCCCAATCTGCCGCCGGACATCGACGATGTCGGTTTCGGCAGCATGACGATGAAGCTGATGGATGTGCCCGGGCCGAAGCTGATGGACGACGAGAAGTTCACCCAGGATTTCCTGACCGTCTCCACGCCGAGTTTCGTCACGCCGAACACGCGCGAGAACGCCAAGCTGCAGTGGTGGAGCTTCCGCGCGATGCCGGTGTTCTATTTCCTCAATCCGTCGGACTCGCACCTGCTGGATTTCTTCATGCAGGGTCTGTGGAACGAGACGATGTACAATCCGCTCGGCACCCGCTACTGGAGCTGTGTCCCCTACCTTCTCGGCGAGGGGCAGGCGATGATGTACTCGTTTGCACCGAAGTCGCAGGTGATCACGCGCATCCCAGGCGTTCCTTTCGGGCGAGTGCCGGAAAACTATCTGCGCGACAACATGGCAGCGACGCTGGCGCAGCAGGATGTGGAATTCGATCTCCTGGTCCAGGTGCAGACCGACCCGCATCTGATGCCGATCGAGAACGCGTCGGTGCGCTGGCCGGAGAAGCTGTCGCCGTTCATTCCGGTGGCAACGGTGCACATTCCGAGGCAGCGGATCGACACGCCCGCCCATACCGCGCTCGCCAAGGTCCTGTCGCTCAATCCCTGGCACTGCCTGCCCGAGCACCGTCCGCTCGGCAACCAGAACCGGGCACGACGGCAGATGTATTATCAGTTGTCGCACCTGCGCCAGGACAGGAACCGCACGCCGCATATCGAGCCTACGGGGAACGAACTGGACGACGTATAGCGCGGGCTCGATCGATCTCGACACACGCAGCGCAATTCGGGCTTCGGGTTGCGCGCCGCTATTATGCTGCGACCTCGACCTCCGCCTCGATCCTCGCGCCGCGCTCCCTTCGTGCCAGGGCGAGATCGTGGTTCGTCTGCAGCGCCATCCAGAACTCGGCTGACGTGCCAAAGAACCGGCCGAGGCGGAGCGCCGTGTCGGGAGTGATTGCGCGCTCACCTCGGACAATTTCGTGCAAACGCTGTGGCGGCACGCGAAGTTTGAGAGCCGCAGCGGCTGGGGAGATGCCGCGCGCCGCCAACTCCTCCTTCAACGTTACACCCGGATGGATTTCATGGAACTGCATCTGCCGTCTCTCAATGGTAGTCGACGATTTCGACGTCATGCGCCTCTCCAGCGCGAAAGCGAAACACCAGACGCCACGGACCGTTGATGGCTATTGCCCAATGCCCGGACCGGTCGCCACTCAGCTTGTGGAGCCCGACGCTGCGCAAATGCCCCAGATCGTCGAGCGTCTTCGCGGCATCCAATTGACTCAGGCGCAGTCGCGCCCGTTGCTCATCCAGGCCTGACCACCTCCCTTTGCCGCTCTCGGCGAAGCGGCGCGTCGCGGTGTTCCGCCAGGACCGTATCACATGTCCTGCATGACATGTCTAGCATGTCATGTCAAGAAGATCAGAGCCGGGGCACGGTCGGACAAATCCACACCAGGCGTAGATTGATACTTGCGACGCAACGCTGATCGGCGCTTATCCCTGATCACGTTCATGCTGGAGCAGCGGCGTCGCCTGGTGGCAACGGCGCATGGGCACCGGCGCGGTGGCTGGCGTCAAGCGCCGGGCCAAGCAGCAACAGCGCGGCGAGACGGCGGGCGGTGGCCTGGATATGCTCGGCCTCGGTCAGCGCGCGATCGAGAATGGAGTGGTCGCGGCTAGCTCAGCCATTTCTTGATCACCTGATAGCCGCCGATGTGCAGGTCCAACACCGCCACGGGGACGTTGCGCCAGAAACTGGCGCCGTTCATCCGCACATTGCGCGTCTTGCTGCCGAGCAGCGCGGCGGTCACGGCTTCGGCGGCGTTGTAGGTCGTGTCGCACCGAAACGAAGTGTCGCATTTCGATGGTCGGGGCGGCGGGATTTGAACCCACGACCTCCTGTACCCAAAACAGGCGCGCTGACCAGGCTGCGCCACGCCCCGCAATCGGCAACAGCGGCTAGCATAATGCAGCCGCCGCAGCAAACGACTTCGCAGGCATTTGGCCGACCCATGCTGCCTGGACTAGAACCGGTCATCGGGTTCGGGCGGCATCCCGAGCCCGGCAAGCATCGCGTGACCGCCACAAGGATAACCATCATGCCTGCGATCGGCTGCATGATTCCATTCGTTGTATTGATCGTGGGCGCCGGCATCGGCGGCGCGATTGGCGGAACAGCCTTCGCGGTCTGGGGAGGTATTGCCGGGTTCGTCATTGGCCTTCTGGGCGCGCTGGCGGCTCTGCGCATGTTCGAGCGTGCGCGCGACAATCTGCCGGAATAGCTGCTGGCGAGCCGGAATGCGCGTCCCAACGAACCTTATGTCGAATTGCCGAAAATCCGCTGCCGCACCTTGTCGCCCACCCGTATGTTCAGCCGGGCCGTGGTGCCGGCGGCCAACTCCAGCGTGGCGCGCACCGGACCGCGGCTATCGATGATCGCCAGACTCTGGGGCACCGTGTTCTCGGCAATCGAGCGGATCGTGCCGTCGGCGTTGATGAACACCATGTCGAGCGGCGCGATCGTGTTGCGCATCCACATCTGCGAGTCCCGCGCCGTCACCCAGTCGAACAGCATCCCGCCATCCGCCGGCACGGTGGGACGAAACATCAGCCCGACGGTCTGCTGATCCGGCTTGATCGCCATCTCTACCGTGAAGTCGTGCGTCGCCCCATCCCGCGTGACGATGACCAGCTTCTCCTTCGGCAGTTCCGGCTGCGGCCCGGTCGGATTGACCGGCTGCGCGCGCGCCGCAAGCGGAACGCCGACCAGCGAGGCCAGCAGCAGGCGGCGACGCATCGGCTGCGCTCTCATGGCGCCCGACGCTGCGGCATGCCTTCCGGGATCACCGTCTTCACGATGGTCGCATCGAGCGCCTCGTAGTCGTGGTAGCCGATCGCGGCATACAGCTCCGCGCGCGTCTGCATGCGATCGAGCATGGCCTGCGCGCCGCCGTCGCGACGGATCGCCGCGTACAGATCGGCCTGCGCCTTGTTCGCGACCCGCAGCGAACTGACCGGCCAGATCACCATCCGGTAGCCCATGTCCTGGAACTCGGCCGCGGTGAAGAACGGCGTGCGGCCGAACTCGGTCATGTTGGCGAGCAGCGGCGCCTTCACGCGCGCGGCGAAGGTGCGGAACATCTCGGCGGTGATCAGCGCCTCGGGGAAGATCGCATCGGCGCCGGCCTCCAGGTACAGCTTCGCCCGCGCCACCGCGCCGTCCATGCCCTCGCTGGCGGCCGCATCGGTGCGCGCGACGATGAACAAATGCCGGCGGGCGCGCCGCGCGGCGGCGATCTTGGCTGCCATGTCGTGCGCATCGGCGAGCTTCTTGTCGTTCAGATGGCCGCACTTCTTGGGCAGCAGCTGGTCCTCGATGTGCACCGCGCCGGCGCCGGCATCCTCGAACGAGCGCACCATGTGCATGACGTTGAGCGCCTCGCCGTAGCCGGTGTCGCCGTCCACCAGCAGCGGCACGCCGGCCGCGCGCGCGATCTGCCGGACGAAGAAGCACACCTCGTCCACCGTGATCATGCCCAGGTCCGGAATGCCCATCGAGGCGGTCATCGCCGCGCCCGACAGATAGAGCGCCTCGAACCCCGCCGCCTTCGCCTGCAACGCAGCCATGCCGTTGTGCGCACCCGGCATCTGCAGGATGCCCGGCCGCGCCAGGAGGGCACGAAACCGCTCGCCGGCGGGCTCGGTGGGGAGATCGGTGGCGACCAGATAGGTCATGGCAGGGGCTCCGACACTGGATGCCTGCCGGCATAGCCGAAGGCGGGGCGGAAAGACAGGCGGCGCGCTAACGGTCTGGCAGCGATTGTCGGCGATTATCACCGATGGAACGAAGCACGCACCCAGGAAGCGCTGCAGGCCCATAAATCCCGCGGACCTCCCTTCGGACTTCGACGACGTGGCGACCGGGCCAGGCACCCGGTCGGCACCACAAACTCCCTGCCCCGCGGGGACAGCGCGGGCCAGGTCGTTCCGTCGCCAGGACGGCTTCTGTGCGCAGGCTTTTGCCCGGATGACGCGACCGTCGCCCGGACACAGGGCGGACGAGGTGTGCCGTGTCGATCATCCAAGCCAAGACTGCATTCGTCGGCGTCGGTTCGACGTCGATCGGGCTGTCGCAGATGTTCGGCGTGACAGCCGAAAGCACCAATCCGGCCTATCTCGTGCTGACCGCACTGGACCGGAACGAGTACACCGCGGGGGCCAGCGGCGCGACCGGCAGCCTGTCGGGCAACGGCCACACCCTGAGCCTCGGCAGCATTGGTGGCGACGGACGAGGCGCCGGAATCGTCTTCACCTATCAGGCGTCCACCGGTCGCTACTACAGCAGCACTTATGGTTACCTCGACCAACTGACCTACCAATCGTCCGGCAGTCTGGCCGATGTGACCAACCTGTCGTTGTTCGGCACGAGCAATCTGAGCCTGGCGACGTCCAACGCCGCCAACGCCTACGCGATGATGCAGGTCGATGCCGCGGGCTTCCTGGGCAGCGCAACGGTCGTTACGCAGCCGAAGTTCACCGCAGCGTTGCCCGTGCAGGCGACGCCGAATTCCATCGCGACTGTCGCCAACAGTTTCATCGGCCAGGCGTGGAACACGAATGGCTGCTGGGTGCTGGCCAGCGCCATCGCCGCCGAGGCGGGCGCATCGCTGCCGGTGCAGAGCACGGCGATCGGGCTGCCCGGGCAGGCGAACGGCGAATGGTTCGTCGCCTACAACGGGCCGCTCGGTCAGTCGGGCAACTGGCAATCCATGGTCACCGCCGGCGAGATCGTGGTGATCGGCACGCCGGGCGGCGGGGGACATATCACCACCTGCGTCTCCGGGTCGGGCAGCACCGCCATGCTGGTGGACAACATCACCTACGTGAACGGCAGCGGCCAAATAACAAATTCGGCCCACGACGGCTCCGGCAGCGACATCATCGTCGCTGCGCCCGCATGCCGCTTCACAGGAATGGGCCGGCGTGCAGGCTGCATCGGTCGTCATCTATGAGCTGGACACGCCGATCGTCACCGCCAAGGTGGCGTCGGACACACTCGCATGCCTCGGCTCGCAATCCCTGGCATCGCTGTTCACCGCCACGGACCCCGCCAACAGGACAATCACCGCCTGGCAGATCTACGACACGGCCGCGAGCGACAGACTGCTGCTTGGCGGCACCGCGTACAGCGACCATTCGGCAGCCTCGGCGCTCGCCGCCACGTCGCTCGCATCGGTATCGCTGCTCGGCGGCGCGATCGCGACCACCGACACGCTGGGAGTGCGGGCATTCAACGGCAGTTACTGGGGCGACTGGCTGTCGCTGGCGGTGACCGTCACCGCTGCTGCTGCCGTTGCCGCGCCACCGGTCGTTGCGGCGCAGACTTCGAACCAGACCTGGGTCGGCGGGAAGGCAATCTCGCTGGCACTTCCAACAGCCACCTTCAGGGATCCGCAGGGCCAGGCGCTCAAATACACTGCGCACCTGTCGAACGGCCAGGCGCTGCCCGGCTGGCTCAGTTTCAACGCTGCCACGGACGCATTCAGCGGCACCGCACCGATCACGGCGCAAACCCTGGGCATCACGGTCACCGCGACGGACACCAGCGGACTGTCCGCGTCGGACATTTTCTCGGCGACTGTTCTGGGCGCTCCGGTGGTGACGCAGCCGACAGCGAACCAGACCTGGACCGAGGGCAACGCGATCGCTCTCACGCTCCCGGCGAACACCTTCACGGATCCGCAAGGCCAACGGCTCATCTATGCGGCCAGCCAATCCAATGGCCAGGCGCTGCCGACATGGCTCGGCTTCAATTCGACGACCGCCACGTTCAGCGGCACTGCACCGAACACCGTGCAAAGCCTGAGCATCAAGGTGACCGCGACAGACAGCAGCGGGCTTGCCACGTCGGAAAGCTTCGTCGCGAACGTGCAGGCGCCTGTCATCCAACCAGGGATCAAGGTATCCATGCCCACGCCGAACCAAACCTGGACCGACGGGCAGAAGGTCGATCTCGTGCTGCCGGCGAAAACCTTCACCGATGCGCTGGGACTGAAGATGACATTCGCCGCGTACGAAATGAGCGGACCGGACGTGACACCGTGGCTGCGCTTCAATCCGACCACGGACGAATTGCTCGGCACGGTCCCGATGACTGCAAGCGGGACCGCGATGCTGGAGGTGATCGCAGCGGATGCGCTGCACATGACGGCGGCGGACCTGTTCAGCGTGACATTCGCGCCGAGCGCCGGGCACACCGGGTCCACCACGGCGCCAGGTTCATTCGGCATGGCGCAACAGTTCGATCCGTCGCATGCGGGCACGCTGATGGCATTCCATTCGTGAGCCGACCCTGTCATCGCGATGCCTGACCTTGGCAGCAGGACGCCAGACCGGTAACTGAAGTCCGGCTCCCCGGTGGAGAGATCCGTGACCAGGCCACTGCTCGTCGTCGACGGCGATTCGTTTGCGCATCGTGCTTACCATGCACTCCCGAAATCCATTCGTCGGCGCGGCAACATGGGCGGCAACGCCATCGTGGGATTTGCGAATTTCCTGCTGCGGCTCTACGAGGCCGAGCAACCCCGCGCCGTGCTGGTCGGCTGGGATACGCTCGACGCACCAACGTATCGCCACCGCGCGCTCGCGACGTATCAAAGCGGGCGCGAATTCGATACGGAGCTGATCGCACAGCTCGATGTCCTGCCGGAGTTCGTGGCTGCCTGTGGTTTCGCCTGCGCGAAGGCGCCCGGCTACGAGGCCGATGACTTTCTCGCAGCCGCGGTCGCCGGCGAGGAGCGACGCAAGGGAACCGCCATCGTGGCGAGCGGCGACCGCGACGCTTTCCAGCTAGCCTCCGATTCGACGACGATTCTCCAGCCTGTGCGGGCCGGCGAAATGGCGCGCATCGGGCCGCCGGAAGTTCGCGAACGCTACGGCGTCGAGCCCAGGCAGGTCCCCGACTTCATAGCGCTCCGTGGCGACCCGTCGGACAAGCTGCCGGGTGCCAAAGGGGTGGGCCCAAAGGGCGCGGCCAGCCTTCTGCGCAAGTACGGTACGCTCGAGAACGCGCTGGCGGACGGACAGTTCGCGGCGCAGGCCCAGGACCTGCGTCTCTACCGCTCGATTGCGACCATGGATGCGTCCGCGCCGCTCCCCTCTCTGCGTGACCAGACGCCGGCCTGGGCGACGGCATCCGCGCTTGCTCGGGAATGGGAGCTGAACCGTTTGGCCGATCGTCTCGCCGAACTCGCACAAGTCGAATCATAGGGCCTTGACGCAGGCTGTATCCGGCGGAACATGCTCGCCGCGCAGGACAAACAGCCTGCGCTGCCAGACGGGAGAACAGGCAAATGGCAACGACCTTGCCGATCGACGCGATGATCGACATCGAACATGGCAAGATCAGCCGGGAGATTTTTGTCGCGCCCGAGTTCCATCGCGAAGAGCTGGAAAAACTGTTCACCCGCGCCTGGCTGTTCGTCGGACACGAGAGCCAGATCCCCAACCCGGGCGACTTCTTCGTCTCGCGCATGGGCGAGGAATCGGTGATCCTGTGTCGCGACACGCAGGGTGCGGTGCATGTGTTCCTGAATTCCTGCCGCCACCGCGGGATGAAGGTGTGCCGCTACGAGCAGGGCAATACGTCGCTATTCGTCTGCCCCTATCACTCCTGGAGCTACACCACCGACGGCAAGCTGCAGGGCGTGCCGCTGTATCGCGCGCTGTATGAGGGCACGTTCAATCGCGACGAATGGTCGCTGATCGAGGTGCCGCGGCTGGCGCTGTACAAGGGCACCGTGTGGGCGTCGTGGGACCCGGCCGCGCCGGATTTCCTCGAATACCTCGGCGGCGCCGTGGATCATCTGGACCAGGTGCTGGACTGCCGCGACGGACGTCCCGGCGGGTCCGAGGTCATCGGCGTGCACAAATGGATCTTCCCCGCCAACTGGAAGTTCGCCGCGGAGAATTTCCTGGGCGACACCTACCACAACCCGTCGCACCGCTCGGTGGACATGATCGGTATCGGCCCGAGCGCGCAGCGCGGCCAGAAGGGACGCCGCGACAACGAATACAACAGGGGCCAGCATGTGTGGGTGAGCCACCCGGCGGGCCACGGCATGCACAGCGTGCTGATGCCGGCCGAGGCGGAATACGAATCGTCGTACGTGCAGTACCCGATCGTGGACGAGTATTTCCGCCATTGTTTTCATGAGCGGAAGCGCAGGCTGGGTGAAAAGGCGCGGCTGCTGCCGTTCACCGGCAACATTTTCCCGAACGCGTCGTATCACGGGCGGCAGCCGCGCGGCATCTGCGTCTGGCATCCGCACAGCCCGACGGAGACCGAAGGCTGGCGCTTCTTCCTGGTGGACGCCGATGCGCCAGCCGAGGTGAAGGACGTGCTGCGTCGGTTCTACATGCGCTACTCCGGGCCCGCCGGCATGACCGAGCAGGACGACATGGAGAACTGGCTGTACGCCACAGCTTCCAGCAAGGGCACCATCGCGCGGCGTCATCCGTTCAACTACCAGATGTCGATGGGCGCGTACAAGACCAACGATCCGATCCGCGGCGACGTGTCGCTGCAGATCACCGATCAGACGCCGCGCAACTACTATCGTGTCTACGCGTCGTATCTGAACGGCGACGACTGGGACACGCTGATCGGGCGTGACCGGCATCCCGTGCAGGCGGCAGCGGAGTAGATGCGATGGGCGCGATGGACCGGATGATCGACCACCAGCGCGGCACGGTCAGCCGCGAGATTTTCGTTTCCCCGGAACTCTACCGGGAAGAACTGGAAAAACTGTTCACCCGCGCCTGGCTGTTCGTCGGCCACGAGAGCCAGATCCCCAATCCGGGCGACTTCTTCGTCTCGCGCATGGGCGAGGAATCGGTGATCGTCTGCCGCGACCAGGCCGGCGCGGTGCACGTGTTCCTGAACTCCTGCCGCCATCGCGGCATGAAGGTGTGCCGCTACGAGCAGGGCAATACGTCGCTGTTCGTCTGCCCGTACCATTCGTGGAGCTACACGACGGATGGCAGGCTGCAGGGCGTGCCGCTGTATCGCGCGCTCTACGAAGGCACGCTGAACCGCGAGGAATGGTCGCTGATCGAGGTGGCGAAACTCGCGCTCTACAAGGGCACGGTGTGGGCCACGTGGGATCCTCAGGCGCCGGATTTCCTGACGTATCTCGGCGATGCGGTCGAACACCTGGACCACGTCGTCGACTGTCGCGACGGCAGGCCGGGCGGCGCCGAGGTGATCGGCGTGCACAAATGGGTGTTCCCGTCCAACTGGAAATTCGCGGCGGAGAATTTTCTCGGCAACTCCTATCACAATCCGTCGCATCGCTCGGTCGACATGGTCGGCATGGGACCGAGCGGACAACGCGGCCAATCGAGCCGGCGCGATAACGAGTACGCCGCGGGGCAAGCGCATCTGGGTGGCATTTCCGCAGGGGCACGGCGTGGCCAGCGCCTGGATGCCGGAACAGACCGAGTATGCCTCGAGCTACCGGCAGCATCCGATCGTCGACGAATATTTCCGGCACTGCTTCCACGAACGGAAGCGCCGGCTGGGCGAGCGGGCGCGGCTGCTGCCGGTTGTCGGCACGATCTTTCCCAATGCGTCGTACCACGGCCGCCAGCCGCGCAGCATCTGCGTCTGGCATCCGCACAGCGCGACCGAGACCGAAGGCTGGCGTTTCTTCCTGGTCGATGCCGACGCGCCGGCCGAGGTGAAGGACGTGCTGCGGCGCTATTACATGCGCTATTCCGGTCCGGCCGGCATGACCGAACAGGACGACATGGAAAACTGGCTGTATGCGACCGCCGCGAGCAAGGGCACCATCGCGCGGCGCCATCCGTTCAACTACCAGCTGTCGATGGGCGCCTACAAAACCAATGACCCGGTTCCGGGCGACGTATCAACGCAGGCCACCGAACACATGGCGCGCAACTACTATCGTGTCTACGCGTCGTATCTGAACGGCGGTGCATGGGATGAGCTGCTGGGCCGGCCGCAGATGCGCGCGGCAGCCGAGTGATGCGCCCGCTCGCCTGGTATCAGCTGCGCGAGGAGATCGAGGATTTCCTGTACCTCGAGGCCGACCTGCTGGATCAGCGTCGGTTCAAGGAGTGGCTCGACCTGCTGGCCGAGGACCTGGTGTATTTCATGCCGGTTCGACGCAACGTGAAGTTCGGCCAACAGGCCGAGCGCGAGAACACGCGGCAGGGCGAAGGCATCAGCTGGTTCGACGAAGACAAATGGACCTTGGGCAAGCGGGTGGAGCAGGTGCTCACCGGCGTGCACTATGCCGAGGAACCGCTGTCGCGCGTCACGCACATGGTGAGCAATGTGCGGCTGCTGGACGTGCGGCCATCGGTGGAGGACGCGCAGGAGGTTACCGTCGGGTGCCGGTTCCTGGTGTACCAGAACCGGGTGGAGTACGAGAACCACACCTTCATCGGCCGCCGCACCGACGAACTGCGCCGCGTGGGGACCTCGTGGCAGATTGCCAGGCGCGAGATGATTTTGGAGCAGAACGTGCTGCTCGCGAAGAACCTGAGCATCTTCTTCTAGGCGGTCCGAGCATGCACCGGATCGGCGACGAGTGGCAGACATGATCGAACTCACCGGCGTCGAACTCGGCAGCAGGCTCCGCATCGTCGGCGGCATCACCGCCGAGGTGGTGGAGATCGTCAACGACGAATGGGTGCGGGTCCGGCTCGTCGAGGTACCGGAAGGCGGCGCCGCAGCGGGCACCGAAGAACTCTGCCACGCCACCGACATCATCGAGATCGTTTGAACGTGCTGCGCATCGCCTTCCTGCCGAGCGATTACAATCCGATGGTGCTGATGCTCGGCGAGATCGAGGACCTGCGCCTGCTCGCCGGCGTGCTGCGCCGGTTTGCGCGCGAGCCGGACGACGTGCGCCTGGACCAGCAAGGATTCTGCGCTGCGGTGCGCACTGCGATCACCCTGACCGCGTCGCCAGGTGCGCCCGGCATTCAATCCGTGGCCGATGAGGCCAGCCACTTCGTGTGGCGGCTCGACGCCGAACGCGCGAACGCATTCGCTGGCCAGATCGACCTGCTCGCGGTTCCCTCGCGCACGGCCGGCTCGGAGATCCTGGAATGCACGACGGCGGAAGAAGTCCCGGTAAAGGTGTCGCGCGGTGAATATACCGACGATTTTCTCCGGGAAGATTGACCACCCGGTTCTCTGGAAGCGAAGTCGGGCCGCACCCATTTGCAGTTGGTCAATGAACTGACGCCGCGTGGTTCCGGAGAAATATGATGGTCCCAAAGTTGCTGCTGTTTTGTGCCGCCGGCATTCTTCTGACAGGATGTGCGGCGGGCCCCGGCGCTTCGGCTGGTCAGGGCAACGCCGTCCACGGTTATCTGTACCACGACGGCAACCATCCCGGCGGCATCAGCCTATCGTCGCCGCAGGCGGACTACAATGCGAACCACGGCACCTGGCTATGGCCGCCGGAGGACAGCGACAAACCAAACTAACGTTTGGCGCGCGTCACGATCTGCGTCGGATCGACGAAGCGCAGCGCAATCAGCAGCCAGACCAGCGTGGTGACCATGTAGACCACGGCCATCGCGTCGATCGACTGGCCCGGTCGCACGCCGGCGGCGAACACCGCATAGTACAGCGCCACCAC
This sequence comes from uncultured Alphaproteobacteria bacterium, assembly GCA_963739725.1. Classification (GTDB taxonomy): domain Bacteria; phylum Pseudomonadota; class Alphaproteobacteria; order Acetobacterales; family Acetobacteraceae; genus JAMXLO01. The sequence goes on from CAVUBS010000028.1 coordinate 71,726, forward strand.
CAGGGTCTGGCTCGTCGGACCCGCGGTCAGGAATGTCAGCTCGAACATCGCGATGGTGCGGACCAGCACCAGCAGCAGCGCGGCCAGGATCCCCGGCGTCAGCAGCGGCACCAGGATCTGCACGAACAGCCGTCCCATGCCGGCGCCGAACACGCGCGCCGCCGCCTCCACCCGCGGGTCGATCTGCTCGACGAACGGGATCATGATCAGGATGACGAACGGCACGGTCGGCACGAGGTTCGCCAGGATCACCCCCCATATCGTGCCCGCCAGGTGCGCCTGATACAAAACCGTCGCGAGCGGAATGCCGTAGGTGATCGGCGGCACCAGCAGCGGCAGCAGGAACAGCAGCATGACCGCCTGCTTGCCGGGAAAATCGCGCCGCGCCATCGCATAGGCCGTCGGCACGCCGATCAGTCCCGAAACCAGCACCACCGCGCCGACGACCTCGACCGTGACGATCAGGATGTCCGGCAGGCGGAACTCGTTCCAGGCCAGCGAATACCACTGCGTCGTGTAGCCCGCCGGCAGCCAGGTGTTGAACCAGCGCGTGCCGAACGAGTTCACCACCACGCTGCCGATCATCGCCAGCAGGTTGACGACGAAGAACACCACCAGCGCCCAGACGGAGATCGCCCACAGCCGCTCGCCGATGCCGCGGCGCATGCGCCTCAGCCCTTGCCGCTGCTCGCGGGGCCGCGGAACAGCAGGTTCCGCGCGCCCAGCAGTGCGGCGATGATCACCACCTGCACGCCGGCCATCAGCATCGCGATCGCCGATGCGAGCGAGTAGTCGTACTGCTCGAACGCCGCCTGATACGCGGCGATCGAGATCACCCGCGTCGGCCCGGCCGGCGCGCCCAGCAGCACGGCCGATGGAAACACGGTGAACGCCTGCACGAAGGCGAGCGCCAAGGTGATGGCGAGCCCCGGCGCCAGCAGCGGCAGCAGGATGCGGAAGAACCGCTGGCGTGCCCGTGCGCCGAGCATCGCGCCGGCGTTCTCCAGCGACGGGTCGATCCCGGTGATGTAGGACAGCGTGAGCAGGAAGGTGAACGGGAACCCGGTGATCACCAGCGACAGCATGACGCCCCAGTAGTTGTGCACCAGGCGTATCGGACTATCGACCAGGCCGAACTCGAGCAGCGCGCGATTGAGCCAGCCGCGCGGACCGAGATAGGTCAGCAGCCCTTCCGCCACCATCACGGTGCCGAGCGTGATCGGGATCACCAGGATCGTCGTCAGCAGCCGCTGGCGCTTCATCAGGCGCACCCGCAGCGCGACCGGAACGGACAGCACCACGTTCAGCAGCGTGGCCGGAACCGCGATCACCAGGGTCGTGTAGATCGTGTCGTACAGGAACGGATCCGAGAAGAACGTCACGTAGTTGGCCAGCGCGCCGCCCTGCTTCGGATGGAACGACAGCGCCAGCCCGTACAGGAACGGGTAGACGAACAGCGCCACCACGAACAGCACGCCGGGCATCACCAGCAAGCGTCACCCCGTCCAGCCCGTGCTCGCGCAGCCGCCGGCGCAGCGGCAGTTTCCCCCGTTCATGCGGCGTAGACCAGCACGCGCGACGGCGGCGCGGCGAGACGCACCACCTCGCCGGCGCTCAGCCGCCGGTCGGAACGGAAAAAGAGTTCGGCGCCGTCCGCGCCGCGCGCCACGGCGTAGAAGTCGCGCCCGTGGTATTCGGCGATTTCGACCGTCGCGGCGATCGGTCCATCGGCGGTCGGCTGCAGATCGTCCGGGCGGATCGCCACGATCACCTGCTCGCCGACCGCCGCCAACGGCGTGCCGATCACCCGCGCCCCGCCCACCGTCACCGCCACACCCTCATTCGTCGCCTCGGCGCGCGATGCGAACAGATTGCGATAGCCCATGAACTCGGCCACGTCGGCGCTGGCCGGGCAGCGCATACAGCTCCTCCGGCGTGCCGACCTGGCGCATCTGGCCGTCGATCAGCACCACGATGCGGTCGGCGAGCGACAGCGCCTCCTCCTGGTCGTGCGTCACGTAGATCGTCGAACTGCCGAGCATGGCGTGGATGCGGCGGATCTCGGCGCGCATCTCGAGCCGCAGCTTGGCGTCCAGGTTGGACAGCGGCTCGTCCATCAGCACCAGCGGCGGTTCCACCACGATGGCGCGCGCGATCGCCACGCGCTGCTGCTGGCCGCCGGACAACTGGCCGGGCAGCTTGTCGCCCTGGCCGCCGAGCCGCACCAGCGCCAGCGCCTCCTCGACGCGCCGCGCGATTTCCGCCCGTGGCCGATGCTGTGTCGCCAGGCCGAAGCCGATGTTGCGCCGCACGGTCATGTGCGGGAACAGCGCGTAGTTCTGGAACACCATGCCGAAGCCGCGATCCTCCGGCCCCATCTCGTCCAGGCGCTGATCGTCCAGCCAGATCGCCCCGCCGGTCACCTGCAGCAGCCCGGCGATGCAGTTCAGCGCGGTGGACTTGCCGCAGCCGGACGGGCCGAGCAGGGCGACGAACTCGCCGCGCTTCACCGTCAGGGTCACGTCGCGCAAGGCGCGCACCTGGCCGAAGTCGCGGCTCATCCGATCGAGCCGCAGCTCGCGGAATTCGCGCGAGGCGATCGCCACGTGCCGCTACTTGCCGACCCGTGCGCCGACCTGCTGGTCCCAGCGCTGGAATGCAAACACCAGCCTGTCCGCCGGCAGCGGCACCTCGGACGGCACCTCGGCGATCAGCTTGTCGATGAAGTCGCGCCGCACGCTGTTCACGGCCTCCTGGCTGTCCTTCGGCGCCATCGACAGCGGCACGTCCTTCACCGCCGGGCCGGGATAGAAATACCCCTTGTCCCAGGTCATCGCCTGCGCCGGCTTGCTCAGCATGTACTTGGTCATGTCGAGCAGCACCGCGAGCTTGTCCTGCGACACGCCCTTCGGGATGGCCCAGTACTGCGCGTCGGTCACCCAGTGGAAGCCCTCCAGCGTGCCGATCTGCGCCTCCATCGGCACCACGCCGAGGATGCGCGGATTGAGGTCCCAGCCGAGATGGGAGGCGATCATGTCGCGCGAGCCCTCGGCCAGTTCCTTCATCACCGCGCCGGTGCCGGTCGGGTAGTACTCGATGTTCTTGCCCAGCTCCACGAGATAGGCCCAGGTCTTGTCCCAGCCCTTGTCCGGGTCCATCGGATCCTTGTCGCCCAGGATGTATGGCAGCCCCTGCAGGAAAGTGCGCCCGGGCCCGGAATTGGCCGGCCGTGCGTAGACGAACCGCTTCGGATGCGCCTTCGTCCAGTCCAGCAGCTCCTGCGCCGTCTTCGGCGGCTGCTTCACCGCGTCCGGCATGAATTCGATGATCGGACCGGCGGGACAGAACACCACGCACACCGCCTGATCCTGCGCCAGCCCCTGCATCTTCAGCGCGCCGGGGAGATAGATCTCGGCCAGCTTGGGCAATGCAGACGCGTAATCGGCCACCAGCGGCACCCACAGCTTCTGGTCGATGCCCGCGGCAAGACCATCGGTGCCGGTCAGCACCAGATCGATATCGACCCGGCCGGCGTCCTGCTGCGCCTTGAGCTTGCCCGGCAGCTCCGGCGCCGGCGCCTGGGAGAACGAGATCTTCGACACCAGCCTGGGGTTCTCTTTCGCGTATTGCTCCATGGCGCGCTGCGTCAGCTGCAGCTGGCCTGCCACGTCGATGACGTTCAGCATGACCGGCGCAGGCGGCAATGCCGGTGCGGTGGCCGCGGACGCACGGCGCGCGCCGAGCGCCGCCAGTCCTGCCGCGCCGCCCATCAGCGCCCGGCGGGTGGTCGTCATGCTGTTCATGGTCGTTTCCCTGTCAGTTTCGGTCGGCCCGCGCCGCAGGCGCGCGACGGCCGGACGTCTGGCTCCTCTAGCGCATAAAGGCCGCGTCCGCACCCCGCCAAACCGGCTCGCCGGCGCCGGTCGAGGGCAGTTACGTTCAGGGCTCTGCCCTGAAACCCGCCCGGTGGCGTTGCCCCCGGGACCCCCACCAAAGGCGAAGCCTTTGGGATCCATTACTAAAGTGACGGGTTCCAAGGGCTCCGCCCTTGGCGGAGTCCAGAGGCAGAGCCTCTGGTGGGGTTCGGGGTGAAACCCCGAGCGCTTCTGCTTGGCCGGACTGCCCGCAGCACCGATCGTGGCAGACTTGTAATCCAGGCTCGTTTCGGCGCATTTACCAGGATCAAGGTCGTTCCGGGACGCATCCGGGCGACTGAGGAGACCGCATGTCCGGCCTTGCCCGCGCGACGATCGACCGGCTCCGCCTGGTCAGCACCGCGACCCTGACCACGCAGCTGTTCAAGCGCGGCCTGCGCAACGCGTTCATGCAGGGCGTCCGCCCGCTCGGCCAGTACGACGGCAATCTCGTCGGCCCGGCCTTCACCCTGCGCAACATCCCGGCGCGCGAGGACATCGACACCGTGGCGGTGTTCGCCGATCCCGAGCACCCGCAGCGCAAGGCGATCGAGATCACGCCCGCGGGGCACGTCCTGGTGATCGACTGCCGCGGCGATACGCGCGCCGCCTGCGCGGGCCAGATCCTGGTAACCCGGCTGATGAAGCGCGGCGTCGCCGGGCTGGTCGGCGACGGCGGCATCCGCGATGCGGGGCCGATCGGCGAGATGGCGCGGTTCCCGGTGTTCTGTGCCGGCCCGAGCGCGCCGCTCAACCTCGCCCAGCATCACGCAGCGGAGAGCAACGTGCCGATCGGCTGCGGTGGCGTCGCGGTGTATCCCGGCGACATCATCGTCGGCGATCGGGACGGCGTCGCCGTCGTTCCGCTCGCCATGGCGGACGACGTGGCGCGGGATGCGGCGGAGCAGGAGGAACTCGAGGCGTTCCTGCTGGAGCGTGTGGCCGGTGGCGCCGCACTGTCCGGCACCTATCCGCCGAGCGAGGCGACCCGCACGGCCTACGACGCCTGGCGGAGAGCCCGACAGCGCTGACGGCGCTGCACTCTCACGGGGGGACAACGACCAAGACAGCAAACGGCGCGCCGAGGTTCCGGGCGCGCTGTGACGTGCTTTGGAGTCAACCCGTCTAGGAGTTGCAGTGAATGGACTTCGTCAATGCCGGTGGCCTGCAGGTTGCCAGGCCGCTGTATGACTTCGTCAATGCCGAAGCGATCCCCGGCACCGGCATCGACGCCGATGCCTTCTGGCGAGGCTTCGGCGCGCTGATCGACGATCTTGCGCCGCGCAACCGGGCACTGCTCGACAGGCGCGACGCGATGCAGCGCCAGATCGACGCGTGGCACCTCGACAATCGCGGCAAGGCGGTCGACGCCGGCGCCTATCTGGAATTCCTGCGCGGCATTGGCTACCTGCAGCCGGAGCCTGCCGACTTTTCGATCGGCACCGGCAACGTCGATCTCGAGATCGCCAGCATCGCCGGCCCGCAGCTCGTCGTGCCGGTGACCAATGCGCGCTATGCGGTGAATGCCGCGAACGCGCGCTGGGGCAGTCTGTACGACGCGCTGTACGGCACCGATGTCATCCCGGAGGATGGCGGCGCGACACGCAGCCAGGGCTACAACAAGCTGCGGGGCGCACGCGTCGTGGCGAAGGCGCGGCAGTTTCTCGACCAGGCGGTTCCGCTTGCCATCGGGAGCCATCAGGAAGCCATTGGCTACGCCGTCGATGGCGGCCGCCTCCAGGTCGTTCTGAAGAACCACCTGAAGACCGGGCTTGCGCAGCCGGAGCAACTGGTCGGCTATCGCGGCGACGCAAGCGATCCCGACGCCGTGCTGCTGAAGCACAACGGGCTTCACATCGAGATCTGCATCAACCGCGCCGATCCCATCGGCAAGGAGGACGCCGCCGGCGTGGCCGATGTCGTGCTGGAAGCGGCGATCACCACGATCCAGGACCTGGAAGATTCGATCGCCGCGGTCGATGCCGGCGACAAGGTCGCGGCCTACCGCAACTGGCTCGGCCTCATGCAGGGCACCCTCGTGGAGACCTTCACCAAGGTCGGCGAGTCGATCACGCGTCGCCTCGATGCAGACCGGGAGTACCGGACGCCCGCCGGCGGCACGCTCACATTGCCGGGGCGCAGCCTGATGCTGGTGCGCAACGTCGGCCTCCACATGTACACCGATGCGGTACGCGATGCATCGGGCGCCGAGACGCCGGAGGGCCTGCTGGATGCTGCCGTGACATCGCTGATCGCGATGCACGAACTCAGTGGCAAGGCTGCGTTGCGCAACAGCCGCGCCGGATCGGTCTACATCGTGAAGCCGAAGCTGCACGGCGCTGACGAGGTGGCTTTCACCGATGCGGTGTTTGCCCGCGTGGAGGACATGCTGGGCCTGGCACGCAACACCCTGAAGCTGGGCATCATGGACGAGGAGCGCCGCACCTCGGCCAATTTGAAGGCGTGCATTTTCGCCGCGAAGGATCGTGTGGTGTTCATCAACACCGGCTTCCTCGATCGCACCGGCGACGAGATCCACACCTCGATCGAAGCCGGTCCGATGATCCGCAAGAACGAGATGCGCAACACCGCCTGGATCAAGGCGTACGAGGATCAGAACGTCGATATCGGACTGGCCTGCGGGTTTCGCGGGCACGCACAGATCGGCAAGGGCATGTGGGCGGCGCCCGACCGGATGGCGGACATGCTGGCGCAGAAGATCGGCCATCCGAAGGCGGGGGCGAATACCGCGTGGGTCCCCTCCCCCACCGCGGCCACGCTGCACGCGCTGCACTATCACGCGGTGGACGTCGCCCAGCGGCAGGAGGAGTTGTCCAGGCGTGCGCGTGCGCCGCAGGCCGATCTGCTGACGATCCCGATCGCCGATCGACCGAACTGGTCGCCCGACGATGTGCAGCAGGAACTGGACAACAACTGCCAGGGGATCCTGGGTTATGTCGTGCGCTGGATCGATCAGGGTGTCGGCTGTTCGAAGGTGCCTGACATTCATGATGTCGGCCTGATGGAGGACCGCGCCACGCTGCGGATCTCCAGCCAGCATGTTGCCAACTGGCTGCACCATGGCATTGCCAGCGAGGCGCAGGTGCTGGAGACGATGCAGCGGATGGCCGCCGTGGTGGACCGGCAGAACGACGGCGATCCGAGCTATCGCCCGATGGCGCCAGGGTTCGACGGGCCGGCGTTCCGGGCGGCATGCGATCTCGTGTTCAAGGGCCGCGCGCAGCCGAACGGCTACACCGAATTCATCCTGCACGCGCGACGGCGGGAAGCGAAGGCGGCGTAAAACCGCCGTCGTTGCTGTCTGGTGATGGCCGCGAGAGTTGGTGCAGTGTGCCTGCCGCGGCCGCTACAGCGAGTCTCCGAGCGGTCGCCAATCCAGCAGGTCCTCGGGCGCTTCGTCCCAGTGCCGGTCCCACTCGGTGAGGCCCGATTGATGCCGGGCGACGGCCCTGGCCGCCACGTCCGGCGAAGGCCAGCGACCGGACCGGCGATCGGCAAAATGCACCAGCCAGCGCCCCTGAACCTCGATCAGCCGGAGAATGCCTGTCGCGGTCGGATACTCATATGCCATCGGCGGATCTTTCAGGTCCCTGATGCCGCACCCGAGCCAATGGTGCCGACGAAACTGCAACCTGTCTAGCCGCGGAGTGGTCTCCGAGCGTCAATCGCACGCAATATCGGACCCGGCGGGGTGGGGCGGGGAGCAGCGAATGGCCGAGGATGAGCTGGAAGTGCGGTCGGGGCACGTGGTCGCGCTCCGTTTGTTCGATCTGGCCTACGAGATCGACCTGCGGCGTGCCGAGGAACTCTGGGCGCGGCGGGCCCAGGGCGCGAGCGCCCGCAGCCGACTGGTGGGCACGCCGGCGAAGGCGGTCTCGTTCGGCGTGCCGCCGCTCGCGCTCGTGCTCGATCCCGTGGCACTGGAGGTCGACGGCCTGGAGATCCACGCCACTACCTCGGTCCGTCTTTACGATTTCGGAATCGCTGCCCTGGCGCTGCGGTTGCCGGCGCAGGACCTGTCCTGGACCGGTTTCACCCGACTGGTGAACCAGACCGACCTGGTGATCGGGCCGGCGGCCGAGGCCGGTGTCTGGAACACGCTGTTGCACCAACTCCGCGGTCTGCTCGGCGAGGCACTGGACCGCCCGACCGCGACGCCGCTGCAGGAGGACTATCTGGTTGCGCTGGTGGATGCCTTCGACGAGCCGGTGACGGCCGATGCGCTGCTGGGGCGCGTGGACCTTGTCCCGCTGCTCTCGGGCGAGGAGCAGCCGCTGTCCGACAGCGCCCGGCGCGACCTGCTGCGGCAGCGTTTCTCCTACCACCCCGACGACCTGGCCGTGATCACCTGGGACCGTGCCTTCATCTACGATCCGCAGCGGGAAACCGACGTCGCCGACGTGCTGGAAATGGCCAACGCCCAGCTCCTGGAAATGCGCACCTACGACGAGACGCTGGATGACGAATTGCCGCGCGTGCGCGACCTGGTCGAGGCGGCACGACGGCGGACCAACCTGCTGGCCTCGCGTCGCTACGCGCGGCTCGCCCGGCGGCTGCACACGCTGGTGGCCGAGGTCACCGAGCTTGCCGAACGGGTGGACAATGCGCTGCAGGTGACCGAGGACGTCTATCTCGCGCGCGTGTATGCCGCGGCGATCGAGCTGTTCCGGGTGCGCAGCGTCAGTGCCGCGGTGGACCGCAAGCTCGCGATCATCCGGGAGACGTATATGGCACTGCACAGCGAGGCGGCCGGGGCGCGGGCCGAGCTGCTGGAGATTGCGATTTTGGTGCTGATTGCGGTTGAGATCGTGCTGTCGCTGGTGCCGCATTGATGTTGGTGCGAACGCCGTGACGATCGTGCGGGTGAGGATGGCGTTAAGCTTTTAACACGGAGAAAACAGGGAGGACCCACGGAGTCCACGGAGAAGAATTTTCAGCGCTTCGCGCGAAGCGCAATTCTTGCTTTCTCCGTGAACTCCGTGGGTCCTCCCTTCTTACTCCGTGTTAAAATGACGACAGAACCAACCGCACGGACGATACGTTGGACGCGACACCGACGCCTACAGCACAAACCGCCGCAGGCCATCCTTCAACATCACACTGTTGAAATTCAGCAGCAGCCCGATACGGCAACCGCTCAGTCGCAGATAGGTCATCATCTGCGCCTCGTGCAGTGCCACCACATGCTCCACCGCCTTGATCTCCACGATGACCGACCGCTCGACGATCACATCCGCGCGGTAGCCACAGTCCAGACGGACACCGTCATAAAGCAGCGACAACGGTGCCTGTCGCACAATCGTCAGACCATCGCGTACCAGCTCGTGGCAGAGACACGCCTCGTAAACCGACTCAAGGAGTCCAGGCCCAATAATGCGGTGCACCTTGATCGCCAACCCGATGATGGGCTTGGTCAAGGCACTCCCGTGCGCAAGTTGACCCGTGTCTTCTTCGCTCATCTGATGATAATCGGGACGTCTGCCTAACGATCCCTCAACGTCGGGTCACAGGCTTGCACGCCCGAAAGCCGGCGCCTAAGCAATCGCAGAGCGTCTCGGGAGACCGAAATGGACCAGCCCCTGCCCACCGATCCGCACGTCGAAATCCGCGAGGAAGTCGCCAAACTCTGCGCCCGCTTCCCCGGCGAATACTGGCGCAAGCTGGACCAAAAGCGGGAATATCCGACCGAGTTCGTCCGCGCGCTCACCGAGGCCGGCTACCTCGCGGCGCTGATCCCGGAGGAGTACGGCGGCGCCGGCCTGCCGCTGTCGGCCGCCGCGGCGATCCTCGAGACGATCCACGCCGAAGGCTGCAATGGCGCCGCCTGCCACGCGCAGATGTACATCATGGGCACCATCCTGCGGCACGGCTCGCCGAAACAGAAGCAGGAGTACCTGCCGAAGATCGCCACCGGCGAGCTGCGCCTGCAGGCGTTCGGCGTCACCGAACCGACCAGCGGCACCGACACGACCTCGCTGCGCACCTTCGCCAAACGCGACGGCGACCATTACGTGGTGAACGGCCAGAAGGTATGGACCAGCCGCGCCGAGCACTCCGACCTGATGCTGCTGCTCGCGCGCACCACGCCGCGCGACCAGGCGAAGCGGCGCACCGACGGGCTTTCCACGTTCATCGTCGACATGCGCGAAACCGTCGGCCACGGCATGACCATCCGGCCGATCCGCACGATGATGAACCACAACTCGACCGAGATATTCTTCGACAACATGATCGTGCCGGCCGATGCCTGGTCGGCGAGGAAGGCAGGGGCTTCCGCTACATCATCGACGGCATGAACGCCGAGCGCCTGCTGATCTCGGCGGAGTGCATCGGCGATGCCAGGTGGTTCCTGAAGAAGGCCACCGACTATGCGCGCGACCGGCAGGTCGTTTCGGCCGGCCGATCGGGCAGAACCAGGGCATCCAGTTCCCGCTCGCGCGCGCCTACGCGCAGATGCGCGCCGCCGAACTGATGATCCGCGAGGGCTGCGCGAAGTTCGAGGCGGGGCTTACGCCGGGCGAGGAAGCCAACATGGCGAAGCTGCTCGGCGCCGATGCGGCGTGGGCGGCGGCCGAGGCCTGCCTGCAGACGCATGGCGGGTTCGGCTTCGCCGAGGAATACGACGTCGAGCGCAAATTCCGCGAAACCCGGCTGTATCAGGTGGCGCCGATCAGCACCAACCTCATTCTGTCGTACATCGCCGAACACGTGCTCGGCCTGCCGCGCAGCTACTGATGGGCGCAGCCGCTTGCCGGCCTGCTCGTCGTCTCGCTGGAGCAGGCGGTCGCCGCGCCCTATTGCAGTTCGCGCCTGGCCGATGCCGGCGCGCGGGTGATCAAGATCGAGCGCGCGGAGGGCGACTTCGCGCGCGGCTACGACAAGGCGGCGAAGGGGCTCTCCAGCTATTTCGTCTGGCTCAATCGCGGCAAGCAGAGCCTTGTCGCCGACATCAAGCGCGCGGACGACGCCGCGCTGCTGCACCGCATCCTGGCGCGCGCCGACGTGTTCATCCAGAACCTGGCGCCCGGCGCCGCCGCCCGCGCCGGCTTCGGCTCGGACGCGCTGCGCGAGCGGCACCCGCGGCTGATCACCGTCGATATCTCGGGCTACGGCGACATGGGCGACTACGCGACGATGAAGGCGTACGATCTGCTGGTGCAGGCGGAGTCCGGGCTGGCGATGATCACCGGCCATCCCGCCGGGCCCGGCCGGGTCGGCGTCTCCGCCTGCGACATCGCCTGCGGCATGGCGGCGCACGCCGGCGTGCTGGAGGCGCTGATCGAGCGCGGCATCACCGGTCGCGGCAAGGGCCTGAAGGTCAGCCTGTTCGACGGCATGGCGGATTGGATGAACGTGCCGCTGCTGTTCTACGAGGGCACCGGCAAGGCCCCGGAACGGCTCGGCCTCGCGCATCCGTCGATCTGCCCGTACGGCGCGTTTGCGACGTCCGACGGGGCGCTGGTGCTGATCGCCATCCAGAACGAGCGCGAGTGGGCGGAGTTCTGCGCCCGCTTCCTGGACGAGCCGGACCTGCCGCAGACGCGCCGGGTTCGAGACCAACGTCGACGCGCGTCGCCAACCGCGCGATGGTCGATGCGCACATCGCCGCGGTCTTTGCCCGGCTGACCCGCGACGCGGCTGCCGCGAAGCTGCGCGCCGCCAATACGGCGTACGGCTTCGTCAACGACGTGGCCGCGCTCGCGCACCATCCCGCGCTGCGCCGGGCGACCGTGCAGACGCCGAACGGCGAGGTGGCGCTTGCCGCGCCGCCGGTGCTGTTCAGCGACGGCGTGCGGCCGCTGGGGCCGGTGCCGGCGATCGGCGAGCATTCGGCGGCGATCCGCGCCGAGTTTCGCCGCCTGACGCTATCCCCCGACGCGGCGCGGCGGCGGCTGAAAGGCGAGCGCGACCGGAGCGGCCCGATAGGCGTCCAGGCCGCGCCCGGGCGGCGTCGCGCCGCCGACCGTCGGCAGCATGATCATCCGCGGTCCCTCGGCCTTGCCGGGCGATTGGAGCCGCAGCACGCGCGTGAAGCCGAGCGGGGCCGCGGGCATGGTGGCTCCCCAGGCCTGCGCCAGCGGCGATCCGAAGGCGCTGCTCGCCATATGCGATTCCTCCGGCAAGACCGCCACCACCTTGCGCTGGTAGTCGGCGCCCAGATCGGGCGTCGCCGAGTGATACGTCGCCGTGGCCTTGGTCCAGTCGCCGGTCTGCGCGAACAATTCCTTGAGGAAGCGGACGGCGTAGGCGGCATTGGCCTGCGGGTCGAACGCCACGTCCAGGCTGGGAAAGGCGTCCGGGTGATACATCAGGTTGATCTGCATGCATCCGACGTCGATCGAGCGGATGCCCTGCGCCTGCATGCCGCGCACCGCGGCGATCGCCTCCGCCTTGCTGTCATAGAAGAATCCCTGGCCCTCGGCATTCACGGTCCATGGCCAGGGATGAAAATCCCCGCTGACCGGATCGCGCCGGCCGCTCTCGACTCGGCTGATCGCAGCCAGCAGATGCGGCGGTATGCCGCTTCCGCGTTCGGCCGCCGCGATCGCCGACCGGCAAGCCAGGCCCTTGGCGCTGGCTGGAGCGAGGCCGGAAGCCAAGATCGGCTCGGCGTGGAGAGCAGGGGCTGTGAACCCGAGCAAGATCAGCGCGATGGAGCAGAGGCGGCGCATGGGCGGATGGTAGCCGCCAAGCCTTAGCAGACCGTTGCCATCGTTGGTAAAACGCACCAATGGCACCCGCCGACGCACAATGCTGCATTGCAAAAAATCACTTGCAGACGAATGACCGACGACCTACGATTGTGCATCGCAGCAATGCGGCCCCTGGTCGCGCTGTCTGCTTTCTTGGACGTTTCCTCCCTAAACTTGGCGGCGCCACAAGCGTCGCCATCTTTTTTGCGCCGCTCGCTCAGCCGTCGGCCAATCGCGCCTGCTCCGCGGGCCAGGCCCGCGATGAACCGGGTCATGGCGGCTTGGACCGCCGCAAAGTCGGGCAGGCGCTCGATGCGGCTTTCGTCCATATAGAGTTCGCGCGCGATCTCGATCTGCAGCGCATGGACGCCCTCGCGCGGCCGGCCGTAATGGCGGGTGATGTAGCCGCCGGCATAGGGATCGTTGCGGCGCACCGGATGGCCCAGCTCGGACAGCAGGTCCTCCACCAGGCGCGCGGTGCGCGGTGCGCAGGCGGTGCCATGCGCGTCGCCGAGCACGAACGTCGCCGGCTTTCCGCCGGACCGGACGCTATGGCCCTGCGAGGGCATGGAATGGCAGTCGATCAGCAGGCAGACGCCGAACCGGGCCCGAGTCGCTGCGATCAATGCCGCAAGCGTGTCGTGGAACGGCTGCCAGCACGTGCGGACGCGCCGTTCCGCCTCGGCGAACGACAGCTTGCCGCGATAGATCGTCTCGCCTGAGGCAACGATCCGGGCGATCGTGCCAAGCCCCGCGCCGACGCGGGCGCTGGTGGTGTTCACCCACGGCGGCAACGCATCGGCGAACATCGCCGGATCGAGTTCCCACGGCTCACGGTTGGCGTCGCAGTAGGCGCGCGGGAAGGTGGCGGCGAGCAGGGGCGCGCCATGGTCCGGCGCGGCGGCGAACAACTCATCGACGAAGCTGTCCTCGCTGCGGCGTAGGCCCAGCGGATCGAGGCGGGCGGCGGCGAGGAATTCGTCCGGATAGGTCCGTCCCGAATGCGGCGACGCGAAGATCACCGGTATGGTCTGGAGCGTCGGTCGCAGCACGACGATGCTGGGCTGGGCAGCGATGTCTGGGGCAACCGGAACGTCCATTTCCGCATTGAAGCCGGCATGGCCTCCGCTGTCACGAGCCAAGCTTGCCTGTCGCGCCGATGACGCGTTAGAAGCCGGTTCGCGGCGACGGATGGGCGCGTAGCTCAGCGGGAGAGCACCGCCTTGACATGGCGGGGGCCACAGGTTCAATCCCTGTCGCGCCCACCATCCGTTCAAAGCACCGGGCCGTTCAAGCACCGGGCCGTTCAGGCGCCGGGTCCCGCGAGCTGTCAACGGACGCCGGCAGCGAGCTGCGAGCACCGATGTCAGATTTGACCCGTACGATCATCGACACACGACGCGACCAGATGTTTCCCGTGCTCGCTCCATCCGAGATCGAGCGGATGCGTCGCTTTGGCGTGGTGCGCACCTATGGCGCGGGCGACGTCATGATCAAGGTCGGCGAAGCGGGCCACGGCCTGGCCATCATCCTGTCCGGCGATGTCGACGTCACGACGGCACCATGAATCCGGCAGCGGCGAGCTGATCGTCACCCACCATCCGGGCGCGTTCATGGGTGAACTGGCACAGCTGGCGGGACGGCCGGCCCTGGTGGACGCCTATGCGCGAGCGCCCGTGGAGGCCTTGCTCATCCCGCCGGACCGGCTCCGGGCATTGCTGATCGCGGAAGCGGATCTTGGCGAGAGGATCATGCGGGCGCTGATCCTGCGTCGCGTCGGCCTGCTCGAGACCGGTGTCGGCGGACCGATCATCATCGGCCGTGCCGACAACGGCGATGTGCTCCGGCTCGAGGGCTTTCTCGCGCGCAACGCCCATCCCCATGTCAGGCTGGATCCCGATACCGATCTGGAGGCGCAAGGCGCTGATCGAGCGCTTCCATCTCGACCCCGGGCAGTTGCCCGTCGTGCTGTGTCCGACCGGAGCGCTCCTGCGCAATCCCGGCGAGGTCGAACTCGCCCGCTGCATCGGGCTGGTTGGGACGATCGATCCAAACCGCCTGTATGACGTGGCGATCGTCGGCGCGGGGCCGGCCGGGCTCGCCGCGGCGGTCTATGCGGCGTCGGAAGGCCTGTCCGCACTGGTGTTCGATAGCCGCGCATTCGGCGGTCAGGCCGGCGCCTCCTCACGGATCGAGAACTACCTCGGCTTTCCGACCGGGATCACCGGCATGGCGCTGATGGCGCGCGCCTATAACCAGGCGCAAAAGTTCGGCGCCGAAATGGCGATCCCGGACGAGGTGGCGAGCCAGTCCGGAATGATCCGGAGCCGGGCCCGATTCGCGCTCATGCTGGCGAACGATGAATTTGTCAGTGCCCGCTCGGTCGTGATCGCCAGCGGCGCCCGCTATCGGCGGCTTCGGGTGGCGAACCTGGATGCTTTCGAGGGCTCGAGCGTGCACTACTGGGCATCGCCGCTGGAAGGAAAGCTGTGCGCCGGGCAGGAGGTCGCGCTGGTCGGTGCAGGCAATTCGGCCGGCCAGGCAGTGGTCTATCTGGCGAGCCAGGTTGCCAAGGTCTGGGTCCTGGTGCGTGGCGCCAGCCTGGCGGCGAGCATGTCGCGATACCTCGTTGACCGGATCAACGGCCTGGCCAACGTCGAGGTCGTGACCGGCGCCGAGGTCAGTCGGCTGGAAGGTGAGAACGGCAAGCTGGAGGCCGTCCACTGGCGTCTCGGCGGCTCAGGCGAGGAAGTGCGGCGGCCAATCGGACACCTGTTCCTCTTTATCGGCGCGGAGCCAAACACGAACTGGCTCGCCGGATCCGGCGTGACACTGGATGCCAAGGGGTTTGTGGTGACCGGTGCGGGCGCCATCGGCGATCGCGGATTGCTGGAAACCAGCCGTCCGGGCGTGTTCGCGATCGGCGACGTCCGATCCGGTTCGGTGAAGCGGGTTGCTGCCTCCGTCGGCGAAGGCGCGCAGGTGGTGGCCGCGCTGCATGCCTTCCTGGGCGTCGCCGATGGCGAACGGTCCATCATCGGTGGCCACTGAGGCTTATCGTCAGATATGCCTCGCTCACCGTTTACCCAATCCAAGGCATCCCAGATGACCCGGCCGACCAACGCAGTCCTCGGTTCAATTGCCCCGACGATCTTCACCGTGATGTCCGCGCTCGCCGTGCAGCATGGCTCGATCAATCTCGGCCAGGGCTTCCCCGACACCGATGGCCCGCCCGACGTGCTGCAGGCGGCGGCGGATGCGCTGATGGACGGGCGCAACCAGTACCCGCCGATGAGCGGCGTCCCTGAATTGCGCCAGGCGGTGGCGGCGGCGAATGCCCGCTTCTACGGTCTGGAGGTCGACCCGGCGAGCGAGGTCATCGTCACCTCGGGCGCCACCGAGGCGATCACCGCGTGCCTCATGGCGGTTGTCGATCCCGGCGACGAGGTCGTGCTGATCGAGCCGCTGTACGACACCTATGCGCCGGTCGTCCGCCTGCTCGGCGCCGTGCCGCGCTTCGTGCGGCTGGCCCCGCCGAACTGGGAACTGCCGCGAGCCGACCTCGCCGCGGCGTTCGGGCCGAAGACCAAGGCCATCCTGCTGAACACGCCGATGAACCCGACCGGCAAGGTGTTCACCGCCGCGGAACTCGCCTTCATCGCAGACCTGCTGGTGCGGCACGATGCCTACGCGGTGTGCGACGAAGTGTATGAGCACCTGACGTTCGACGGCTGGCGGCACATCCCGCTGATGACGCTACCCGGAATGCGTGACCGGGTGATGCGCATCGGCAGTGCCGGCAAGACGTTCTCGCTGACCGGCTGGAAGGTCGGCTACGTCACCGCATCGGCGGCACTGGCCACGGCGGTCGCCAAGGCACATCAGAACCTGACATTCACGACGCCGCCCAACCTGCAGCGCGCGGTGGCCGTGGGCCTGGCGAAGGACGATGCCTACTTCGCCAATATCGGCGTTGCCCTACAGGCCAAGCGCGATCGGTTGGCCGTCGGGCTGGCGAGCCTTGGCCTGACGGTCCTGCCCACCCATGGCAGCTACTTCATCACCACCGATTTTACCCCGCTCGGCTTCGCCGGCGACGACGTCGCGTTCTGCCGGCACATCACCGAGGCGGCGGGCGTGACCGCGATCCCGGTCACCGCGTTCTACGACGCGCCGGACCCGCCGCGTCACTACGCCCGCTTTGCGTTCTGCAAGCGCGACGATGTGCTGGACGAGGCGGTGGCGCGGCTCGCGCGGCATTTTCTGGCGCGGGGCGCCGGCGAAACGCGCCGTGCGGCGGGATAGACAATTTCAGGCGCGCCACGGTCCGCGTCAGCGCCCGACCGCGTAGCCCTGCATGCCGCGCGGATTGGCGCCGGCGCGCATCTGGTTGCCCTCGATGCGCGCGCCGGAGATGCGGCCTTCCGACCAGTCGTCGCCCTTCTCCGCCAGGTGACCGCGCGAATTCAGATCACTCAGCACCGCGTCGTCGAAGCGGCCCTCGATCACCACCTTCCCCGGGCGAGCGACGCGTGGCCAGAAGCTCGACGGCCAATGTTCGGTGTGGAATGACGGCGCGTCGATCGCCTCCTGGATGCCCATGTTGTGATGCACCATGCGCAGGAAGTAGGTCAGCGCCCACTGGTCCTGCTGCTCGCCGCCCGGCGTGCCGAACGCCATCCACGGTTTGCCCTCGCGCAGCGCGAAGCTCGGCGACAGCGTGGTGCGCGGACGCTTGCCCGGCTCCAGGCTGTTCGGCAGGTCCGGCGTCAGCCAGAACATCTGCCCGCGCGTCCCCATGCAGAAGCCGAGTTCCGGGATCACCGGCGACGATTGGAGCCAGCCGCCCGAGGGTGTCGCACTGACCATGTTGCCGTCGCGGTCGATCACGTCGAGGTGGCAGGTGTCGGCGCCGATGACGCCGAGCCGTGCCACGGTCGGCTCGCCCGCACCGGGCGCGCGCGTCAGCAGGTTTGCCCGCACCGCGCCGTTACGATCCACGATGGGCGTGTAGCCGGGCACGGTGCCCGGGCGCAGGTCCAGCGATGCATCATGCGCGACCAGGGCGCGGCGTTCGGTGTTGTAGTCGTCGGACAACAGCGTGCCGAGCGGGACGCGGGTAAAATTGGGGTCGCCGTAATAGGCCTCGCGGTCGGCGTAGGCGAGCTTGGCGCATTCGACCACGGTGTGCACGAACTCGGCGCCAAGCGGGTCCATCGCGCCGACATCGAAGCCGCGCAGCAGCGCGAGCTGTTGCAGGAAGACCGGCCCCTGGCTCCACGGACCGCACTTCAGAACGGTGTGGCCGTGATAGTCATAGGCGACCGGATCTTCGACGGTCGCCGACCAGCGCGCGAAATCGTCCGCCGCCAGCAGACCGCGATGGCGGCGCCCGGTGACGTCCAGCACCTCGTTGGAGCGGAAGAACGCGTCCACCGCATCGGCGACGAAACCGCGATACCAGGCGGCGCGGGCTGCTTCGATGCGCGCCTCGCGCGTTGCGCCCACGGCCTCGCGGCAGATGCGTTGATAGGTTGCGGCGAGCGCCGGCCGGGCGAACAGGCTTTCCGGTGCAGGGACCTTGCCGCCGGGCAGGAACACGGCAGCCGATGACTTCCATTCCGTCTCGAACAGCATGCGCACGCCTTCGATCGTGGCGCTGATGCGCGGCACGATGTGGATGCCGTTCGTCGCGTAGCCGATGGCAAACGCCAGCACGTCGGCGAGTTCCCAGGTGCCCCAGTCGCGCAGCATCAGGCACCAGGCATCGAACGCGCCCGGCACCACCGCCGGCAGGAAGCCGGTCGCCGGGATCAGGTCGATGCCGAATTTTGCGAAGTTCTCCGTGGTCGCGGCCTGCGGCGCGACACCCTGTCCGCAGATCACGTGCTGGGTCTGGGTGCGCGCCGAGTGGATGATGATCGGCGCGTCGCCGCCCGGTCCGTTGAGATGCGGCTCCGCCACCTGCAGCGTGAACGCCGTGGCGGCAGCGGCGTCGAACGCGTTGCCGCCGCGCTCCAGCACCGCCATGCCGACCTGGCTGGCGATCCAGTGCGTGCTGGCGACGACACCGAACGTGCCGGCGATCTCCGGGCGGGTGGTGAACATGCGGGTATCTCCGTTGCGTGGCGCGCAGGCTAGCGGCAGGCTGCGCGCCGTCAATGTGGGGTTGCGATGCTGGTTCTGGTGGTCGGGCCGAGCGGGAGCGGGAAGGACACGCTGCTGGACGCTGCGCGGCAGGCGCTGGCGGACGACCCGCGGTACTGCTTCGTGCGGCGCGTGATCACCAGGCCGGCCGATGCCGGCGGCGAGACGCACGAGGCGGTGACGCCGGCTGAATTCGCCCGACGCGACTTCGCGCTCCAGTGGCAGGCGCACGGGCTGAGCTACGGTATTCCTGTCACGGTGGTCGATGACCTCGCGCTTGGCCGTGCCGTCGTGGCGAATGTTTCCCGAACAGTTATCGCCGACGCGGCGCGGCGGTTTCCGACGCGCGTCATCGAGGTGACCGCACCGGCCGATGTGCTGGCCGCGCGTCTGGCCACGCGCGCCCGCGAGACTGCGGCCGACGTCGCGGCACGTCTGTCGCGCAGCGTGGCCGCGCCGGACCACGAGCACGCCGAGACGGTGATGAACGACGCCTCGCTGGAGCAAGGCGTCGCGCGGTTTCTCGCCGCACTCAGCCGCGCAGCGGAAGGCGCTGCTCGATGACAAAGGCTTCTCCGGGCGCAGGCTGAACGAACAGGCAGATATCGGTGACGCGCCGCGACACGGCGAGTGCGCGCGCCAAATATGCGTCCGCCGCAGGTTGGAAGAACGCCTTCTCCTCGGCAGTCAGCCTGCGCGTCAGCGTCATATGGAAGAACCACGTGTCGAACACGTAGGGATAGCCCCAGCGGACCAGCATGGCGTCCTGCTGCGGCGTGAGGTTGGCGCGACGGCGGCGTACCAGTTCCGCATCGGATGTCGGTGCGCGGAACGGATCGAGATGTTCGACGCAGGCATCGGCGAGCGCCTGCAACGGCGGGCACGCCACGGTCTCGCGCAACGCGAGGAAACCGAACACGTCCGACACCGCGAGCGGCGGCAGATCGAACGGTGCGGTCCGGCGTGCAAGCTCCGCCGCCGCCGCGACCACGTCGCACCACTCGCGCCCTTCCGCCAGGCGCATCGGCGGCTTCAGCGTCGCATGGAAGCCGTAGAGCCGCGGTTCGGCGGTGACCTCCGCGATGTTGGGAATATCCGGCTGCGGTACCGGCGCACCGCTTGCCGGGTCGCGGCCCAGCCAGGCGGCGCCCGCTGTGAACAGCGCGTCGTCCGGCTGCGGCGCGTAGTACACCGCGACACGCGCGCCGGGCGAAAACATCAGGCGACACGCTCGCCGTTCCGCCACACCTGGCGCACCACCGGCAGACCATCGTGCAGGCGCACACGCACGAGGTCGGCGCGCTGCCCGACCTCGAGACGGCCGCGGTCGGCAAGTCCCGCAATGCGCGCAGGCTGATCGGTCACGAATGCGACCGCCTGCGGCAGACCGATGCGCTGCCCACACTGGAAGGCCGCTTCCACCAGGCTGTTCGGCACGTAGTCCGATGCAAAGGCATCGACCGCGCCGGTTGCCAGAAGGTCGGCCGCGGAGACGTTGCCGGAATGCGACCCGCCCCGCACGATGTTCGGCGCGCCGGCGATCACCTGCATCCCGGCAGCCTTGGCAGCCCGCGCCGCCGCCATCGTCACCGGGAACTCGCTGATCGCGATGCCATCGGCGGCATTCTCGGCGATCTCCGCCTCGGTCCTGTCGTCGTGGCTGGCGATCGCGATGTTGCGGCCCGCGATGCGATCGAGCAAAGCGCGGCGATGCGGAATGCGCGTCCGTTCGCGCTGCGCCTGCAATTCCAGGATGCGGCGTTCGATATACGCATCGTCCAATCCGCCGCGGCGCCGCAGGGCACGATAGAAGTCGAGATCGGCGTACTGGCCGACACCCGGACTGTGGTCCATCAGGCTGACGATGCGGATCAGCGCGTGATCCGCGACGCTGTCGAACAGCCCCAGCATGTCGAGCGCCGGAACCTCGCAGCGCAGGTGAAGAAAATGTTCGGCCTTCAGCAGAGCGGCGTCGTTCAGCGCGTCGAGGTCCACGACGCCATCGCGGAACGTTCGGATGCGCTCCTTGTCGAACCCGAGATCGCCGAGGCAGAGCGCGTCGAACACGGTGGTGATGCCGGCGGCGGCGCACTGTGCATCGTGGGCAACCATGGCAGAGCGTGACGGCCAACGTGCCAGCGCGCGCGGCTGCACCTGGCGTTCCAGGTTGTCGGTGTGCGTATCGACAATCCCCGGGATCAGGTAGTCGCCGTCCAGATCACGCGCAGCGAGTGCCCCGGAACGGTGCGGCTGCACATCCGCAATGCGGCCGTCGCGCACGACGAGCGTGCCATGCATCGTTGCATCCGGCAGAACCAGAATTGCATTGGTCAGATTCATTTCGTCGTTCATGCGGCGTCCTGCAGCGGCGTCAGCGGGAACAGGCGGTCGGCGATCGCGTCGCGCACCTCGATATCGTGGCAGATCGCGATGATCGCAGTGCCGCGGGTCTTGGCCTCGTTGATCATCGCGACGACAACTGCGCGGTTCTCGGCGTCGAGCGAGGCGGTCGGTTCGTCGAGCAGCAGCACCGGATGGCCCCCGATGAAGCCGCGCGCCAGGTTCACGCGCTGCTGCTCGCCGCCGGAGAAGGTCGCGGGCGGCAAGGCGTGCAGGCGGCGCGGAATGTTCAGCCGCAGCAGCAGTTCGGTGGCGGTGCGGCGTGCCTCGTCCGGTGTCGCGCCGCGACCGATCCGCACTTCCGCCACCACGTCGAGCGCGGGCACGCGCGGCACCACGCGGAGGAACTGGCTGACATAGCCGAGCGTATCATGGCGGATGGCCAGGATGGTGCGCGGATCGGCGCCGGCAAGATCGACCATCTCGCCATGATGGCGGATCTGGATGCTGCCGGCCTCGGCGCGGTAGTTGCCATACAGGCTGCGCAACAGCGTCGATTTGCCGACGCCCGACGGCCCGGACAGCACGACGCATTCGCCCGCGTGCAGGTCCAGGCCAATGCCCGACAGCACGGGGATGCGCACGCCGCCCTGAAGATGCAGGGTAAAGCTTTTTGCCAGCGCGTCCGTTCGCAGCATCACCTGGTTCATGCCTGCAGCACCGAACTGACCAGCAACTGCGTGTACGGGTGCTGCGGGTCGTCCAGCACCTGGTCGGTCAATCCGGTCTCCACCACGCGTCCGCGCTGCATCACCATGATCCGATGCGCCAGAAGCCGCGCCACGCCGATGTCGTGCGTTACCAACACGACGGCGATCTTCAGGCGCGAGACCAGCGTGCGGATAAGATCGAGCAGCCGCGCCTGCACCGACACATCGAGCGCTCCGGTCGGCTCGTCCATGAACACCAGGCGCGGATGTGTCACCAGCGTGCGCGCGATCTGCAGCCGTTGCAGCATGCCGCCCGAGAAGGTGCGCGGCATGTCGTCGACCCGGTCGGCGTCGATCTCCACCTGGGTCAGCCAGTCGAGCGCCTGTTCCCGGATGTTGCCGTAGTGCCGCGCGCCCTGCGCCATCAGGCGCTCGCCGACATTGCCGCCGGCGGTGACATTCATGCGCAGATTCTGCCGCGGGTCCTGATGCACGAAGCCCCAGTCGGAGCGGTGCAGCGTGCGCAACGCCGGCGCCGGCATGGCATGCACGTCGTGCAGCCGTCCGGTCGGATCACGATACCAGACGGCGCCCGCATCCGGCAGCACGCGCCCGGAGAGCACGTTCAGCAACGTCGTTTTGCCGGAGCCCGATTCTCCCACCACGGCCAGCATCTCACCCGGCCAGAGGTCCATGTCCACCTCGGCCAAGGCGGGAATTGCGCCAAATGACAGCGACAATCCGCGCGCCGACAGCAGCGTGGCGTCGGTCATTCCGCTGCCTCCCGGAGGCCCTCGGTGCCGACATGTCCCGCGGCGCGGCGCTCCGCGCAATGGTCGGTGTCCGAGCAGACGAACAACCGCCCGCCGCTGTCGTCGATCACCACCTCGTCCAGATAGGAATCGGTCGCCCCGCACAGCCCGCACGGATGCGGCGCACGGATTGCGCGGAACGGATGGTCATCGAAATCGAGCGAGCGGACGTCGGTCCAGGGTGGGATTGCGTAGATGCGCTTCTCGCGCCCGGCGCCGAACAATTGCAGCGCCGGCATCTTATTCATTTTTGGATTGTCAAAGGCGGGGATCGGACTTGGCGACATCAGGTGCCGATTGTTCACCATCACCGGATAGTCGTAGCTGATCGAGATCTGGCCGAAACGAGAAATATCCTCGTAGAGCTTCACATGCATGAGACCGTAGTCGGCGAGCCCATGCATGCGCCGCGTCTCGACGCGCGACGGCTCGAGCCGATACAGCGGTTCCGGCTGCGGCACCTGATAGACGATGATCTGATCCTCGCGCAGCGTCTTCTCCGGAATGCGATGCCGCGTCTGAATGAGCGTCGCATCGGCGGTCTGCGTGGTGGTGCGCACGCCGGCGGTGCGGGCGAAGAAGCGACGGATCGACACCGCATTCGTCGTATCGTCGGCGCCCTGGTCGATCACCTTCAGCACATCGTCCGCCCCCAGCACCGAGGCGGTGACCTGGATGCCGCCGGTGCCCCAGCCGTACGGCAGCGGCATCTCGCGCGACCCGAACGGCACCTGATGGCCGGGAATTGCCACCGCCTTCAACAGCGCCCGGCGGATCATCCGCTTGGTCTGCTCGTCCAGGTAGGCGAAGTTGTAACCCTTCATGGTTAGGCTTCCACGTCATGGCTGGCCGTCATTCCGCGGCCTCCGCGTGTTCCGCCGTTCGCGCGATCTCGCGGCGCATCCGCCGCACGTTCTCGATCTCGCTCTGGAAATCCACGTAGTGCGGCAGCTTGAGATGTTCGACGAACCCGGTCGCCTCGATATTGTCCGAGTGATAAAGCACGAACTCGACGTTCTGCGCCGGCGCGGTCACTTCCTCGCCCAAGTCCTCGGCGCGCATCGCGCGATCGACCAAAGCCATCGCCATCGCCTTGCGCTCGCAGAAGCCGAAGACCAGGCCGTAGCCGCGAGTGAATTGCGGCGGCACCGTCTTCGACCCTTTGAACTGGTTGACCATCTGGCATTCGGTCACGGTGATGTCGCCGATATCGATGGCAAATCCCAGTTCCGGCGGTTCGATCTCGACCGACACGTCGCCCATGCGGATCTCGCCGGCGAACGGATGGCTGCCGCCGTAGCCGCGCTGCGTGGAATAACCGAGCGCCAGCAGGAAGCCTTCGTCGCCGCGCGCCAATGCCTGCAGGCGCACGTCGCGGTCGGCCGGAAACGTCAGCGGCTCACGCGTCAGATCGCCCGGTTCGTCGCTGCCGTCGCCGTCGGGTTCGATCAAGCCCTCGTGGCCCAGGATGTCGGACACGCGCGGCATCGAAGCCGCCTCAGGTTCGGCGCGCGGCGCCGGTGCGTTCGCGGCCTCCTCCGCCAATTCGAAATCCAGCAGGCGATGGGTGTAGTCGTAGGTCGGGCCGAGCACCTGCCCGCCGGGTACATCCTTGAATATCGCCGATACGCGCCGTCGTATCTGCATCGCGGCCGTATCCACCGGGCGCGAATGCGCGAAACGCGGCAATGTGGTGCGGTAGGCACGCAGCAGGAACGCCGCCTCGATCAGGTCGCCCTGCGCCTGCTTCACCGCGAGTGCGGCAAGTTCCCTGTCGTACAGCGAGCCTTCGCCCATCGCGCGATCCACCGCCCGACCAAGCTGGCCCTCGATCTGCGCCAGCGACAGTTCCGGCGTCGCCTGGTCGCCGCGCCGCTCTTCGGCGAGCCAGGCGTGCGCGTTGTCGATCGCCCGCTCGCCGCCCTTGACCGTGACATAGGCCATGGTTCACGCCTCCTGGATCGTGACGCTGCGCGGCAGCGCCGTCAGCGTGGTGTCCGCGCACAGCACGACATCGACGCCGCGCGGATACAGCGCGCGATTCTCCTGCCAGATGCGCGCAAAATCCTCGGGCAGACCAGTCACCGCCAGCGGCGCAGGCACGCGCAACCCGGGACCCGACAGGCGATAGC
This sequence comes from uncultured Alphaproteobacteria bacterium, assembly GCA_963739725.1. Classification (GTDB taxonomy): domain Bacteria; phylum Pseudomonadota; class Alphaproteobacteria; order Acetobacterales; family Acetobacteraceae; genus JAMXLO01. The sequence continues at coordinate 96,495 of CAVUBS010000028.1, forward strand.
GCGTGCCGGTTCCCAGCGCCGAAACCTGCAGGATCAGGGTCGCGGAAGTCTCCGGCGTCTCGTGCGTTCCACCCGGCAGTGCGTCCAGATTTGGCATCGACAGAGCCAGCGCGAACGTCGCCTCGCCTGGCGCATCGATGATCGCCGCACCGCAATGGAATGCCAGCCAGTCACGTGCAGCGGAGGCAGCAGGGTCAACCCAGAGCGGCGTCTCGTTGTCGATCAGCGTCAGGAGCACAGCAGCGGTGGCGCGATCGAGCGGCGCCGGCGCGGTCAGGTTCTGCCCCACATGATGCAGGCGTCCCGGCCGCGCCATCGCGTCGAGCACGGCACGGAAGGTGGACTGTGCATCGCGCACCGGATCGTCGAAGCCGGGCAGAGAGACGCGGGCACTCATGCGCGCATGTTCCGCATGGCAAAGAACTGCACGCGTGTCGCCGCCGCCTTCGCAGCCGTCGCATCGCGTCCCGTCCGTTGCGCGGCGGCGAGCGGTTCGACCAGCGTGGCAAGCAATCGGGGCTGGTGCGCGGGATCCTGCAACAGGGCATCGGCCAATGCCGCCATCTCCGCCTGGCGTTCATCGCGGCCGGCGACATAGGCATGACCGACAAAGCCTGCGTCAGTGCGCACAGTGCAGCGGGTGACCGTCATCTCGCCCAGGTTGAATGCCGCGCCGCCGCCACCCGCCCGGCCGCGCACCATCACGAGGCCGGCCTCGGGTCCTCGCAATCGACGATATTCCGGGATGCCGTCCGATGTGCCGAGCAGTTCGGCGAGCGCCACCGGGTCGGCGCGGGCCAGCACCGCCATCCAGTGGCGGCGTTCTGCATGCGGCTGGTCCGGTGGCATGATATCGGGCATGGCGTGTGCCTGGACTTGTGCGGATGTCTAGACAGCTAGCCGCCCGGCCGTCTATCGTCAAGTGTGACTCGCACGGACGGACGCCTCGATGGATGACATTGCGATGAAGCTGCCAGAGCCGGTGTCGCGACAGGACGGCGTCGCGCTGTGGCGCCAGATCGCCAACCGCCTGCAGCAGGATATCGGCGCGGGCATCTACCCGCCCGGCGGCCGCCTGCCGACGGAGGCCGAGCTTTCCCAGCATTTCCGGGTGAACCGCCACACCGTGCGCCGCGCTTTGGAGGAACTGTCGCGCGGCGGGCTGGTGCGCGTGGAACAGGGGCGCGGCTCGTTCGTCGCCGAGGATGTGCTGGAATACGCGGTGGAGGCGCGCACGCGCTTTTCCGAGTGGATCCGCCGTCACAACAAGGAGCCCTCCGGACGCGTGCTGCAGCTCAAGGAGACGGCAGCCGATCAGCACGTCGCCGCGGCGCTCGGGATCCGGCCCGGCAGCAAGGTCGTGCTGCTGGAGCGGCTGGGCTTCGCCGACGACCGCCCGGTTTCGCTCGCACAGCACTACTTCCCGGTTGTGCGGATGCGCGGCGTGCTGGACGCGCTGCGCGGCTCGCCGAGCATCACCGAGGCGCTGAAGGCGGTCGGCGTATCGGACTATCTGCGCCAGATGACCCGCGTGACGGCACGGCTGCCGAACCCGGAGGAGGCGGAGTTGCTGCGCATGCCGCGCAACCGGCCGTTGCTGGTGACCGAGAACATCAACGTCGATCGTGCGGGCGCGGTGGTCGAATTCGGCGTCTCGCGCTATCCGACGCCACGTGTTCAGATCGTCTTCGAACCTTGAGAGAGAAAGCGATGGAAAGGCTGCGCATCACCGGCGGGCGTGTCCTGCTGCGTTCCGACGGCGAGCAGTTGGTGGACCTCGCGATCGAGGACGGGCGCATCGCCGGCATCGACCGCGACGGGCATGGCGCGGGGCTCGATGCGCGCGGGCTTTTGGTACTTCCGGGCATCGTCGATATTCACGGCGACGCGTTCGAGCGGCAGCTGCAGCCGCGCCCCGGCGTCGGGTTTCCCGCCGATGTCGCGCTGCACGATACCGAGGCGCAACTTCTGGCCAACGGCATCACCACGGCGTTCCATGGCGTGACGCTGTCGTGGGAGCCCGGACTGCGCAGCCTCGATGCGTGGCGGGATCTGCTGGATGCGCTCGAGGCGCGACGCTGGACCTGCGACATGCGCGTGCATCTGCGGTGGGAGGCGTACAACCTCGATGCGCTGGACACGGCGCTGGCGGACATCGCGGCGGGGCGCGTGCATCTTGTCGCGTTCAACGATCATACGCCGTCGATCCTGAAGAAGATCGACGACCCGGTGGCGGGTGCGAAATACAGCGATCGCGCCGGCATGACGCTGGAAGATTTCCGCTCCCTGGCCGAACGGATCGCCGCCTGCGCCGATGCGGTGCCGGCGGCGCAGGACCGGATCGCTGCCGCGGCGCGCGCGGCCGGTCTGCCGATGGCGAGCCACGACGACGACAGCATCGCGACGGCGCGCGGGGTTTCGCGCGCGCGGCGCACGGATCTGCGAATTTCCCATGGCCGAGGCGGTGGGGAAGGAAGCCCGCGCGGCCGACGACTGGGTGGTGATGGGAAGTCCCAATGTCGTGCGTGGCCGCTCGCATCTCGGCTGGGCGTCGGCGGCGCGGCTGGCGGAGGCGGGCATCTGCAGCGTGCTGTCGTCGGACTATTTCTATCCGGCGATGCTGCGGGCCGCATTGATCCTGGCAGGGCGCGGGGTGCTCGACCTGCCGCACGCGTGGGGGCTGATTTCGACGAACCCCGCGGCTGCGGCGGGCCTGGCTGATCGGGGCGCGATCGACGAGGGGTTGCGCGCGGATCTGGTGCTGGTCGATCCGGATGTGCCGCGTGTTGTTGCGACGATAGCCGATGGGCGCATTGCGTATCTTGCTGCCGACGGTGCGGCGCGGTTGTCGGTGGGCAGGTAGGGAAGGAAGGAAGTTTTCACACGGAGGACACAGAGAATCAAATCCACAGAGAGCCACGGAGAATAGAAGGAAGTATATCGTTGCGCTTCGCGCGAAGCGCACGTCCCCTTTCTCAGTGGCTCTCTGTGCACCCTCGGTGTTCTCCGTGTGGAAACTTCCTTGCTTGCTGACCTGAGTGCGGCTTGTCGTCTATGCTGGCTTACGGCTGATGAAGGATCGTGTGATCCGATGAACTTTGAATTCGCCGACGAGCTGAAGCAGTTGCGCGAACAGGCGCGGCGATTTCTTGCGGAGAAGTCGCCGCCCGCCGTGGTGCGCCACGTGCTGGACGGCGTCGAACCGTACGCTGCCGCGCTGTGGCGGGAGATGGCCGAGATGGGCTGGCCTGGCGCGGCAATCCCGGAACAATATGGCGGCGCCGGGCTCGGCTACGAGGGGCTCTGCGTGCTGGCCGAGGAACTGGGGCGTGCCCTCGCGCCGGTTCCCTTCGCGTCCTCGGTTTATCTGGCGACCGAGGCGATTCTCGCCGCCGGCAGCGAGGCGCAAAAGCGGACCATGCTGCCAAGATTGGCGGACGGCTCGACGATCGGCACGTTTGCGCTTGCCGAAGGTCCCGGCCAACCGGAGCCCGGCAGCGTCCGTGCGCACTGTGTCGGTGGCCGGCTCAGCGGCAGCAAGTGGCCGGTGGCGGATGGCGGCATCGCCGATTTCGCCGTGGTCGTGGCGCGCGACGAGACCGGCGAAATCGCACTGTTCGTGGCGGATCTCGACGGCGCCGGCGTGACGCGGCGCAACCTCACAACCGTCGATCCCAGCCGCAATCACGCACGGATCGATTTCGCCGGCGCCGAAGCCGAGAAACTTGGCACGGGCGCGACCGGCTGGCCGACCGTGCAGCTTCTGCTCGAACGTGCGGCCATCATGCTCGCATTCGAGCAGGTCGGCGGCGCGGATGCCTGCCTGCAGATGGCGCGCGACTATGCCATGGAGCGCTACGCGTTTGGCCGCCCGATCGGATCCTTCCAGGCGATCAAGCACAAGCTTGCCGATGTCTATGTCGCGATCGAGCTGGCGCGTTCAAATGCATATTACGGAGCATGGGCGCTGTCCGCGAACGCCGCGGAACTGCCGATTGCGGCGGCCACCGCGCGCGTGTCGGCAACCGAGGCGTTTCATCTGGCCTCGAAGGAGAACATCCAGACGCATGGCGGCATCGGCTTCACCTGGGATGTCGATTGCCATCTGTATTACCGGCGCTCGAAGCAGCTTGCGCTGGCTATCGGTGCAGCGCCCTGGTGGAAGAACCGGCTGGTCGATCTGCTCGAAACGCGCAACGCGGCGTAGGGGACGGATATGGATTTCGACGACACGCCGGAAGAGGCCGCATTCCGAGCCGAGGCGCGCGCCTTCCTGCAAGCCAACGCCGAGCCCAAGAGCCGTGCACGGCCGGTGCTGCGTCTCGGTGACGCCGGCGCCGATGCGGTGCGGCAGTGCAAGGCGTGGCAGGCGAAGAAGGCCGACGCGGGTTTCGCCGGCCTGACGTGGCCGAAGCAGTTCGGCGGGCGCGAGGCTTCGCCCATTTTGCAGGTGATCTACCAACAGGAGGAAGACAATTACGCGGTTCCCCGCGGTCTGTTCGAGATCGGCCTCGGCATGTGCATCCCGACGATGATGGCCTACGCGAAACCCGAACAGCTCGATCGCTATGTCCGTCCGGCACTGCGCGGCGAGGAGGTCTGGTGCCAGTTGTTCTCCGAACCCGCGGGCGGTTCGGATCTTGCGGCGCTGCGCACGCGCGCGGAACGCGACGGCGACGACTGGATCATCAACGGCCAGAAGATCTGGACCTCCGGCGCGCATCTGTCGGATTTCGGCATCATCGTCGTGCGCACCGATCCCAACGTGCCGAAGCACGAGGGACTGACGTTCTTCTTCCTCGACATGAAATCGCCGGGCATCGCGATTCGGCCGATCCATCAGATGTCCGGTGCCTCGCACTTCAACGAGGTGTTCTTCACCGACGTGCGCGTGCCGGATGCGCAGCGGCTCGGCGCGGTGGGGGCGGGATGGAAAGTCTCGCTCACCACGCTGATGAACGAACGCCTTGCCGTCGGCGAGGTGCACCGGCCGGATGTCGAGGACCTGGTGGAACTCGCCCGTTCGCTGGTGCTGGACGGCGCGCCCGCGATCCGCAACGCCGCGGTGCGCGAGCGCATCGCCGAGTGGTACGCGCGCACGCAGGGGCTGAAGTTCACCCGCTTCCGCACCATGACGGCATTGTCGCGCGGTCAGACGCCGGGGCCGGAAAACTCGATCCACAAGCTGGTCAACGCGGGCAAGCTGCAGGACATCGCGTCCTACGGGCTGGACCTGATGGGCATGGCCGGGCTCGTGATGGACGACGACCTGGCGGAGGCCTACGCGATGTTCCAGCAGGCGCTGCTGTCCTCGCCGAGCGCGCGCATCGCCGGCGGCTCCGACGAGATTCTCCGAAATATCATCGCCGAGCGCGTGCTCGGTCTGCCCGCGGATATTCGCGTCGACAAGAACAAGCCGTTCAACCAGGTGCCGACGGGGCGGCGGTAACCGACACTAGTCGTCCAGGCGGAAGCCCAGCTTCAGCGTGACCTGATAGTGCTTCACCTTGCCGTTCTCGATGTGGCCGCGGACCTGCTCGACTTCGAACCAACCGATATTCCTGAGCGTGAGGGCGGCCTTATCGATCGCCCGATCGATTGCCTTGCTGACGCTCTCCTCGGATGAGCCAACGATTTCGACGACCTTGTAGACATGCTCGGGCATTTCCGGTTCTCCCTGGGATAACGGTAGAGGCATGGCAATCCCTTGACCGACTTGCGGCGAGACGACCTTACTGCATCATCGCCGCGCACGCGAAGGGTGCGACATGTCCATCAATGCCGGTCCCTGCAAGGTCCGGGTCGATGCCAAATCCGTGCGGCTCGAGGGTTCACCAGCATCGCGGTGAATCGGCGGGACCGCTAGCCGCCGCCCACCGTCTCGTTCGGCGGGAACAGCCACACGCCGTCATGCTGCGAACGGGTCACGAAGGTGTGGGTCGCCAGGCCGTTCCGAGCCGTCGCCATCGACGGGCCACTGTGCACCCGAGGCTGGGCAACGACGCCCGGGATCTCGGTGAACCGGGTATTGGCAACGGTGCCGTCGCCATCTCCGGCGTAGGCGGAACCGATGCCAAGGCTGAGCACCATGGAAGCGGCACGCAGCACAAGCAAAGTCTTCATGGTCTGTCTCCCGTCTTACCGTCATCGCGATCGGACTGGCGCTGACGGTGACTTCGGAAATGGGTCTCCCGCATCTGCGCGATAATCTCGCCCGGTGGCATAAGATTTATACGCATGACGGCGAAATAAGTGTGACCAAGATCATCGACACCGGTTCTGGCACTGACCGCTTCGGCGGTTGGCACATGGCTTGCTGCGCCCGGATGCGCCAGGATTGCCGTGGACCGCGTGATGCCCACACACTGTTCCACTGGCTGCGCGTTCCCTGTGCGCCGCACCGCTCGCCTGGGCGTGCCAGGCTGTGACAGCCCTTGGGAGGTCTCGATGCGCCTAGCCCGTCGTTCTGCCCTCGCCCTGCTCGGCTCGTCCGCGCTGGCCGGCTTCATGCGTCCCGTGCGCGCCGAGGGCAAATTCGTCACCGTCGGCATCAACCTGCCGCTGACCGGCGCCAGCGCCGAGGACGCGACGACGATGCTGCACGGCGCCGTGCTGGCAATCGAGGAGGCGAACGCCAAAGGCGGTCCCGGCGGCTACGAGGTGCGGATATTGAGCCTGGATGATGGCACCGCGACCGCGGGGCAGTACGATCCTGCGCAGGCGGCAACCAACGCCCGCAAGATGGTCGTCGACTCCACCGTGGTCGCCGCGATCGGTCCGATGGCGAGCGGCAGCGGCAAGGCGATGGCGCCGCTGCTCAGCCAGGGCAACCTCGCCACGGTGACGCCGAGCTCGACCAACCCCGACCTGACCGATCCGAAATTCGCCGCGCAATACCGGCCCGCCGGCAAGGCCATCTACTTCCGAACCGTCACCACCGATGCCTACCAGGGCCCCAACATGGCCAATTTCATGGCAGACCAGCTCAAGGTGAAGTCGGTCTTCGTGGTGGACGACACCGGCTCCTACGGCGTGGGCCTCGCGGACGCATTCCAGGCGCAGGCGGTCAAGCGCGGCATGACGGTGCTGGGCCGCGACCGCGTCGATCCGCCGCAGAGCGACTACCGGCCGCTGCTGACCAAGATCCGCGCCCTGGGAGCGGACGCGATGTATTGCGGCTCCAGCGCACTCGCCGGGGTCAAGCTGGTCAAGCAGAGCTACGAGATCATGCCGGACATGATCAAGGCCGGCGGCGACGGCCTGCATCAGCAGGCGATCCTGTCGGCCGGCGGGTTCCCGGCGGCGCAGGGCTGGTACAGCACCATCGCTGCGCCGCATATGCTGGACGATGCAAAGCTGTCGTCCTGGCTGGCCGCCTATCAAAAGCGCTGGGGCGCGCCGCCGTCGGATTACGCCATCACCTCCTACGATGCGGCGCTGGTCGTGCTCGCGGCAATCGAGACCGTGGCCAAATCAGGCGCAACGGTGACCCGCGCGGCGGTACGCGACGCGATCCAGGCCGGCAAGGTGGACACCCTGCAGGGCACGCTGTCGTTCGATGAAAACGGCGATCTGCGCGATCACGTGGTCAGCGTGTTCCAGGTGCAGTTCGATTCCACGCATCCGTCGAACGACGTGGTGCACCAGTTCAAGTATATCGGCATGGCGCCGGCCGGCAGCACCTGACCCGCACGTGTTCGCGCCGCGTACCGACGGCGATCCATGACCGACGACCCGTTGCTGGCAGTGCGCCGACCGACCATCGGCATCGCAACGATCACGCCGTCCGCCAATGTTGTGGTCGAACGTGTCACCGCGGCCGTGCTCGCTGATTTCCCCATGGTCAGCGCACATTTCTCGCGCACCGAGGTGGTCGGCTCGTCGGACGCCTATGCTGACGATTACGACTGGACCGGCATGCTGCGCGCGGCAGAACTGCTGGCACACGCGCATCCCGCATGCATCTGCTGGAACGGCAGCAAGGGCGGCAGCATCGGCTTTGCGGCCGATCGCACGCTGTGTGCCCGCATCGAGGGCAAGACCGGGATCCCCGCCATCACGTCGACGCTGGCGATCGATGCGGCGCTGCGGGCCACGCAGGCGACACGCGTCGCGCTGGTGACGCCCTATCGCGCCGGCTACGCAGCCAAGATCCCTCCGGTGTTTGCCGCCGCGGGGTTTACCATCGTTGCCGAGGCGCATGCCGGTGTTGCGGACAATTTTGCCTACGCGGCAATCCCCGATACCGATATCGTTTCGATGGTCCGCAGCGTGTCCGCGGCTCGTCCGGATGCCGTCATTGCGTATTGCACCAACTTTCCTGCGGCACACCTGGTCGATCTTCTGGAGCGGGAGATCGGCATTCCCGTGTACAACTCCGTCACTGCGGGGGTGTGGGGCGCGCTCCGTGTTGCCGGCCAATCGACTGTGCCGGGTCGGCGCTGGGGAAGCCTGTTTGAATTGTCCATAACGATGGACGATTTGCGATCCGGCATTTGAGGCGGCGTCCTCGTGCGGCCCCACCCTTGAACATCAGGGGGACGCCAACTAGCCTCCGAGTGTGGAAATTCCTGAGGGCATCGGCTCGGTTGGAGGCTGGAAGTCATGGCAACAATCGATTCCCAGGTTCACGCTTACGAACGCGACCACCCGGGTCGGCCTTGGGCCGGCGTGCTTCACGGGCCGCCGGAGGTCACCGGCGACGACATGGTGGCTGCCATGGATGCCGTCGGTGTCGACGGCGCACTGCTGGTCTCGCCGTTCAGCATGTACCGCTACGACGCCAGTTATGCTCTCGCGGTTCGCGCGGCTCATCCTGGCCGGTTCGGGTTGATCAAGCCGGTGGACCCCGCCGATCCCGGGGTGGCCGATACGATCGCCGACTGGGCGGCAACCGATGGCACGGTCGGCATCCGGATCATGTTGAATCGCGACGGCGTATCGACCGACGCCGCCGACCCGGGCCTCAACCGTGTTCTGGCTGCCGCCGCCCGGCATTCGCTGGCTGTCAACCTGATGGCTACGGGCCGCCTGCAGCAGGCCGGACTGCTGGCCGCACGAAATCCCGACACGCGGCTGGTGATCGATCACCTGGGGCTGCCGCAGCCACACGAGCCGCCGGCTCCGGCGGAGCCGTTTGCCGATCTGCCGAAGCTGCTGGCTCTGGCGGCGCACGACAACATCGCGGTGAAGATCTCCGGGGCCTGCACGCTGTCGCACGAGCCCTTCCCCTACAAGGATCTGTGGGATCCGCTCGGTCGCATCTTCGACGCCTTTGGCTTCGATCGCTGCATGTGGGGGACCGACTGGACGCGGGCAGTGGCGCTGCTGACATATGCCCAGGGCGTCGAGGCGTTTCGCGTTACCGACCGCCTGTCCGGCAATGACCGGGCCGCACTGATGGGTGAGACCCTACAACGGATCTACAAATGGTCTCCGTCGGCGGCCTGACCGGTCCACATTCTCGGTCCACATCGCGTGACACACTCGCTGTCGTTCGTCGCGCGTTATGACGACCAGTTCAGAATGTGCCACGCGAATGACCCAGGTCCGGCCAGCCTGGGTCAGTGACGCGATACCCTCGACTATATCGCCCCGGCGGGCACCGCGATGCGACGGGTCTTGCCGGACGCTTTCTCGGCCTCTTTGCCGGCGTCCGCGAGGATCCGCTTGAGATCGCGTATGAACCCTGCCCCCGCCATGGTACGCTGCACCAGGACGCTGCGCCGGTCCAGCGGATCGGTCTTGCGACGCACCAGGTCGAATTCGGAAAGCCGATCCAGTGCGCGGGTGATTGCCGGCTTCGATACGTTCAGCTTGGCGGCCAGTCCACGAACCGTCTGCGCCTCGCTCTCGAGGTAGCAGGTCAAGAACACAGCCAGCTGCCGGGCCGACAGATCGGGACCGTCGCGGCGAACCAGCGAAACAGTGGTCTGACGGAGAACCTCAATTCCCTGTTCGACGGATTCAGTGCTCATAGCCGGATACTCCTTATGCATCCTGCTACAATACGTTTATATCTGGGTAGTGACTAATCACGTTTGCGAGATGATACGGTAACGCATAGGCGAGGCGGGCAACCCGACCGGCGCCAATGCCTTGCGATCGACGTGAGGCGGCTTCCACGCGCCGGGCCGCCGGACCCGCTGCCGGATGTTCCGTGAACGGGACGAAAACTGTCGCGGAGGACGCCGACACCAAATCTGGATAGGCCGGCCAGACTTTTTTCGCCAGGAGCGGCACTGAAGGTCATGCAATTGCCAGGATACTTATCGGCTACGATCCAAATCGCCGTTTGATTCCTTCAGACATCGGCGCTCGCAACAGTTGCATCGGCGCTGTCGGATCCCAATCACGGCGCCCGTCGCGTATTGCTGGACCCGCCAGCATGACCTAGCATTGCTCTGCAATCATGCAAGGCGGTGGCGGTTGGTGGCGCATTCCCGGTGGGAATGACCCCAGCCCTCAGAGGGAGTCGGCAAACAAGGAGAATAAAGCCAATGACGTACGATCTGCTGATCAAGAATGCGCGTGTCGTTGACGGCTCGGGCGAGCCATCATTCAGCGCAGACGTGGCGGTGCACCAGGGAAAAATTGTGGGGGTTGGCAAATACAACGCCACAGCCCGGCGCACCATCGATGCTGACGGGCGGGTCGTTGCTCCGGGATTCATCGATCACCACACGCATTTTGATCCGCAGGCGCTTTGGGATCCGTATTGCGGTTCCTCGGTCCAGAACGGACACACCACGATCCTGGTCGGTCAGTGCGGCCAGGTCATCGCCCCTGCGCGGCCCAACGACCACGACTGGTATCTCGAATTCTTTGCCGAGGCCGAGGCCATCCCGATGAGCGTGATGCGCGCGGGGATCGACTTCACCTGGGAGTCGGTCGCCGAGTACATGGATGCGCTCGGCAAGCGTCGCGGCTGCAATGTGGGCACCCTGGTCGGTCATTCGGGGATCCGTCGCTACGTGATGGGCGAGGCAGCGTCGAAGCGCGCCGAGGCCACCGCCGAAGAACTCGCCGCGATGCAGCGGCTGATCAGCGACGCCATGTACGCCGGAGCGCTTGGTTTCAGCACCTCGCCGCTGGGCCGCGGCGATCCCGCCGGCGTGGGCACCGATGCGGAGCGCCTCGCACTTGCCGATGTGCTCGGCGAACTTGGCACCGGCGTCATGCAGGTCTCGGGTGGCGCGCCCGGCGGTACCAAGGCAACACGTCAGATGGCCCGCGACCTTGCCGCGCGAACCGGTCGCCCGACTATCTACAACCTGGTTACGCAGCCGATCGAGCGGCCCGACGAGTGGCAGGAGCATCTGCACTGGCTGGAGGACTCATTCAAATCGGGCGCCCGCTGCTATGGCTCCTGCGTGTCGGTCGTTGCCGGACCGATCTTCGACCTGCGTCTCGGGCTCGACGTGCCGCAGGATGAGGATTTGACAAATCCAAACAGCCTGTTTGCCGGGATGCCGACCTGGGACAAGGTCATGGCACTGCCTTATCACGAACGCATGCAGGCCTTCCGCGACCCGGCGATTCGGAAATCGCTGAGCGCCGAGGCGGTGGAGGGCACAGTCGCGCAGGAAAGGCCCGGCACCGACCGGCGCGGGCGCGCGCGCGGCTTCTTCAACCGGCGCTGGGACCTGATGCAGGTGTTCATGACGCAGCATGAGCGGAACCGGGCGCTCGAGGGCAAGAGCATCACGCAGATTGCCCAGGCGCAGGGCAAGAGCGTGATGGATGCATTCCTCGACCTGTCGCTGGATGAGGAGTTGCAGACGTTCTTCATTTGCGTCGATCGCAACACCGACACCGCGGCGCAGAAGCAGATTCTCGGCTCGCCCTACACGGTGATCGGAACCAGCGATGGCGGCGCACGCCCGCATTCGGCCGACCGGCACGAATACAGCACAAATCTGCTGGGGCACTGGGTGCGCGAGGAGAAGGTGATGTCGCTGGAAGAGGCAGTGCATCGGCTCACCGGCAGGACGGCGCAGATGCACGACATGCACGACCGCGGCTTTGTCAACGCGGGCATGGCCGCGGACCTCGTGATCTTCGACCCGGACACGATTGCGCCGAAACCACGCGTGCCGGTGAACGACATGCCGGCGGGCGGAGCGCGGGTGAAGCGGGACGCCGTCGGGATCGACCACGTGATCGTCAATGGCACGGTGCTGCTGGACAACGGTGAGCTGACCGACGCGCTTCCCGGCCAGATCGTTCGCGGCCCGCTGTATCGATCGAACCACCCGTAGTCTGTCGGCGCCTATGTGATGCCGAGCCCCTTTCGTCGGGCCCAATGCGACCTGACGGAAGGGGTGATCGGCTGTGCGGGTGCGGTCCCGAGCGGGATATCGACATACGGGTCGTAACTGCGACTGAATTTGTCCAGACCAGTCCCCGCAAGTTCATCGAACGCTGCGAGGCAGAACTCAGGCGCGCGCGCGAAGGAGCGGTGACTGAAGCTGCCAAGGATGTGGTCGTAGTCGGCACGATGCAGGCCGTAGGCATCGGCTATGACCGCATCCATCGCGGCGCGCAAACGCCAGCGATTGTCTTCTTCCGGCACAGATGGCCATGCGCACGGCGTTGCTACCGTACCGAGTTGTTCTCGCCAGAGCGGCAGGAAGCCTTGATGGTTGCACGACAGGCGAAGTGAGGCATGGGCCAGAAAGCGAGCGGCGATTGGAGCGAGCGGAGGACTGGGCAGTTCGACAAGTATATACAGACTGACATGTGCCGCCGCCTTTTGCCGGAGCATCCAGTCGAACACGAAGCTGTTCATGACAGCGACCACGATGAGCGCCGCCGCGTTCGCCCGCTGCGATGGCCTGCGCTCGACGTTCAGCGTGTGGCCGCAGATGACGCCCGGCGGCAGGATGGCCGCGATCGCCGTCCGCTCGTCGGTGGAGCGTGCGATTTCACGGCAGGCCGCGCGGAAATAGCGGGAGTTTTCGATGAACTGTGGCCGTCCGGTCAATGCGTGTAGGGCGACCGCATACCGGGGCGCAGTGTCCCAATGGTCCTTGAACTGGTGGATCGTCTTGCCTTCGTGCAGCATGAGATAGCCTTCGCGGCGAAGTCGTTCCGCGTTCGACCGATCCGTTGCCGCAAGGCCCGGACCCAGGAGCGCCGCGACCGATGTGAAACGGCTGGCATCGTCGGTCATATGGGCCTCGCGGCTGAGCAGGATGCCAAGCCCGTCCGCCCATGTGCCGAACCGTCCCGGCAACTTGAACATCCGCCGCGCGATTGCGAGATCGCCGGCGCCGCGCAATTCCAGCAGCGTCGCGTACGCACCGCCGGACGATCCGATGAATGCAGCATCGTAATCCATCAGCCGCTGCGGATCTTCTGTCTGCGCAAAATCGGTCAGGTAGAAAGCGCAACGCACTGTTCGCGTCGGCCCAGGCCGTCGTGCCAGGACAAGAGCGAACTTGAAGCTCGCGTGGATATCGAACAGCTTCCGCCGATTCTCGAATGACAGGCACCATTGCAAACGCGTGGACCGCAGGTACAGCTGGCGGATTCCGGTTGCGCCTTCATTGGCGTGGAACGCCGACGGCACGAGCATGCCGATGGCGCCCTCCGGCCCCGCCAATTGCATCTCGCGCTCGGCGAACACGCGGAAACTATCCAGCTTGCCGCCCATCGGTTCATCGCGCGCTCCCAGCTTCTGATGCAGAAACAGCCTGTCGACGAGGCGATGCTGCTGCTGGAAGCCGCGTTGGTATCGTCGGAACGCATTCGCCGCAGACGGATCGGCCAAAAGCCGATCCTGGATCGCCTGCGCCTCACGCTTCGTCGGCGCATCCAGTATGGACAGATCGAGTCCAGCCAGGAACTCGGCGGTGTTGGGCTGCATGATATCCCATGGCGGATTGCTCAGCACGGCATCAAAACCACCCGGCCGGCCATCGGCACCATCCGGGATGAACACCTCCGGAAATGTCAAATCCCATGGCAGAGCCAGGTTCCCTGCCACCAGCATCGCCGTTTGACATTCCGTCAGGTCAGAAGGCCACACTCCGGTCGCCGCAACCGAATGGGCGAGCGACAGCCACTCGTCATTGCCCTCGCGCGCAGCCAGCATCACCGCCCCCGACCAGGCGCGGGCAAGCTTGCGCAGCGGCGCCAACGTCGCGTCCAGCCGCGCCTTTGCAGCTTCCTTCAACACGAGATCGGCCGCATCCCTGCCGACAGTCGCCTCCAACGCCTGCACTTCGCGCAGTGCCAAATGCACGGCTGCGCCGAGACGGGCCGCCACACCTTGCGCCAGCAGCGGATCGAGCGGCTTGCCACCGACCGGCAATGTCGCAAGCTGCGCGAGAAAGGGCCCCGCGAGCGAATCGCCCTGCACCAGCCGATGATCGAGGAACGTCAGAGGCAGGCCCTCGCCATACGACTCCAGCCACAGCGACAGCTTCGCCAGCTCCACGGCCAGTGCGTTCCTGTCGACGCCATAAAGACTAGTGCACCGCCACCAGACGGCGGCAGACGGCAAGGGCACGACTTTGCGACACGCCGCTGTCGCCGCCCTCGCTCGCGCGGCTCGGCAGATAGGCCAACAACGTGCCATCCGGATCCGGCAAGTCCCTGACACGCCTGCGCAGTGCATCGGCGCGCGCATCGTCCGCCGACCGTTCCGCCGCATCCGCCTGCTCGTCGCACAGGCGGCACGCGGCATACAGCGCCTCGCCCATAAAGCGGCATGCCTCGACCAGGAAATGCCCGCTGCCCATGGCGGGATCGATCACCTTCAGCGCAAGTATCGCGGCAGGATTTGGATTCTCGTCCGGGCTGCGTTCGCGGATTTGCGGCGCAAGAGCCTCGCGAACCAGGAAGCGAACAAAGGCATGCGGCGTGTAATAGGAACCGGTGGTCTTGCGACCGAGACCGGAGCGCAGGAAGAAGCGGTTCGGCGCAATGTCCTCGATCCAGGTCACGCTGGTCCTGTCACCAGGCGGATTGCGTGCCTTGCGCACATTGGCGGCACGACGCCGCGGCAGCACCATCTCCAACTTTGCCCGACGCAGGCGTGCCATGGGCTCCGTGGTGATGCCAGGCTCGAGTTCCAACAATGCTTCATACACGCGCCCGAGTTCCTCGACGTCGAGCGAACCATAGTGCACGCGCTCACGCTCCCGCCCCTTCGGCATCGTCCACAGCAGGCGATCGAGCATCAGCGCAACGGCGTGCTCGCCCCAGGCCAGGCCATCGAGCAGCGGCGTGGCCCCGGCGCCGAACAACGCACCACCCAACGGCGCGACAGAGAGTTCGCTGCACGACAATCCATCCTGGAACACGCGGAAGATCAGCCGCAGGCCGTCCTCGAGCATGCGCCCGGTATCGACGCCATGATCGAGATGGCGTCGTACCAGCGGTCCCAGCGCACGGTTCGGCGATAGCGCGTTGCGCCACAGGCTTGTGGAGGCGAAGCTGAACGCGCGGGCAGGGTCCGACGCTGTCTCGAGCTTCAGCACGAACAGCAGCCGGTAGACCAGAATCAGCCCCTCGTGCCAAAGCCGCGCCGCGAGCCCTTCGCCATCGGCGCGGAGGCGAAGATTTGCCGGATGATCGAGCACGGCCTGCAGAAAGCCTTCGATGGCGTTGCGCGCCTGCAGTCGCAGGTCCTTGGTGATGCGCGTCTGGCTCAGCCGCGCCGCGTCGAGCACGTCGGCCAGTGCCGCGAGCCCACTCGGTGCGACGAGACCCAGCAGAACACGATACGAATCCGGCGCAAGATCCCGTGCGCGCCAACCACCGGCGCCGACGAGCGGGATCGTGACGTGGCTGTCGGGCCGTGCCGGATCGCACAGCAACAGGCGCAGTTCGTCGCCGTTCGTCAGCAGGCCCGCGCGTTCGCCACCGGCAAGCAACACGCGCTGGGCACTGCGTGTCGGGCTGAAGCGATAGGCGCGACCACTGCGATGCGGCGCATCGAGATCGATCGCGACGCCGACCGACCAGGCACGCAGCTTCGCGCCGCACGGCGACGTCATCTGCCAGCCGCCGTCCTCCATGCCTTCGCGCGTCGCCACGTCGTCCTGACGCAGCGGAGCACCGTAGCCCAGACAATATGCGAGGGGCACGATAACGTGATTGCAGACACGCTGCGGTCCACCCGAACCGCCGAGCAGGCGAAGCTGGCGGCGCAGTGCTTCCCATGCCTGTTCGAAGCCTTTGCCGTGCGACTTCGACAGCAGGCCCGACCTCGCCAGTTGTGCAGCAAGTTCGAAACGCACGAACGGCTCGGGCAACGCCGGGCCAGATAAGACGCAGTCACTGAGATCGAGCGTCACACGCTGCAGCCGGATGGTACGAGCATCAGCATGCCGGCTGGAAGCAGCATCGGCGGCGACACAGCCGCACGTGTCGCATACTCTTTGGCGCGACGCCGGTACAGCGCAACGACGCTGTCCGCCTCACGTCGCCGGCCCGACGGGTTCGCGCCATCGGCGGCAAACGCGGTCAACCGATCGAGCGGTTCGGCAAGCAACTGCCAGTCCGGGCCCGTCGGAGTCACGCCAAACAGATCGGCCGTGCGCGAGATAAATGCGCCGCTGATATCCGCGGTGCGCAACTGCAGCCAATGTTCCAATTCGGCGGCCTCGCGATCTGTCGCGCCCCGACGCGTGGCGACGAACTCCAGCGCCATACGTTGCATCGCGGCCATCGCGACAGCTTCGGCGTCCGCCTGACGGCGCTCCGCCCACGCGGCAAACAAACCGTGCCATAGCCCGGCTGTCGGAATTTCCCTGTCAGCGTCTGCCAGGTGCAGCCACCGCTGGGCCTCTGGCACCTCGACCGCTGCGCCGGACACCGGCACAAGCACCGCGATCATGCGCTGGATGTCCATCCCGCACGCGCTGTGCAGCTCCGCACTGAAGCAGAGCAAAAGTGAGAGCGGCGAATCCGCATCGGCGCGTGCTGCGCTCACCCGGTCGTCGCAGGCCGCATCGTCTACGCGCCGCACGGACGAGATCGCACGACGCACCAGCGGATGCGCACGGCCCAGGAAAGCAAGCGACCGACCATGCGCGTCGCGCAAACGGCTGCGCCTGCGCGTTATACGCAGCGTCCGCGTCGCCCCATCGTAGCCCGGCAGATCATCCAAACCCGCGGTCCAGTCGGCAGGAAGCCGCAGCACCCCCGGTGAGGCGCAGTTGCCGCCGACTTCGGCCTCGACCGCGGACGCGACAAAGTCTGCCAGATCGACATGACCCAGCAATGCATCGCTGCGTCGCCGCGCCGCATTCGCCGCCTGCATCTGCGCCGCATCGGCATTCAGCCCGCGGTTCGCCAGCCAGCCATGCCGCACCGCACTGCGGTCGTATCCTTCGAACGCACGGTCGATCTCGTGCAACAGGTCGCGATACGCGTCGACATTCGCCTCTTCGGCCGCGCGATCCAGCGTGCGAATCGCCGGCGGCTCGTCCTCGAAGAGCTGCGCCTGCCGCTCAGCGAAACCCGCGATCAGGCCGGTGGTCAAGGCGGCTCCTTTATCCGCGGTGACGCCGAGCGTGTCGGGCATGAAGGTAAGATGCGCACGCGCCTTCTCATATTTTGCGATCAGGCGGAGCAGCAGCTGCTCCTCGAATGTGTCGGCAAGATACAGGTAGCGGATGTGCGGATCATGCGGCTGTCCGTAACGATCGATGCGGCCGTTGCGTTGCTCGAGGCGGTTCGGGTTGTATGGCAGATCGAGGTGAATCAAATTGAAGCAGCGCTGCTGCAGATTCAGCCCCTCGGCCAATGAGTCAGTGCTGATCAGGATAATACCGTCCTGCTCCGCAAATCGCTCCGCAATGCGCGTGCGCTCCGCCTCGGGATCGAGACCGTTGATCGCAAGCACATCTCCCACGATCCCATGTGCGGAACGCAGGGCGCGCAGAGCTGCCAACTGGCTGTCGGCGTACTCCGTATAGATGACGATGTTTGTCGCCGGATGCTCGGCACGGATGGCCCGGACCTCACGCACGATCACGGCGAGCTTCGGATCGTGCGGTTCGGCTGCCGCACCGAGCCGGATCAACGCGTCCAGCGCATCCAGCGTCGCATCGGTGCGACTGCGCCGCGTACGCGTGACCGCGTCAAGCTCCGCGGCGCCAAAACTGTGGAGGTCGGCGGCCATGCCATCGACCTCCAGTTCTGCGGCGTCGCTCTCCCCGCCGACATCGAGAATTCCAAACCGGAGCACGCGCTTTCGATACGCGCGCAGCGCCCGCGCCCTCTCCTTGCGCAATGCCTCTGCCTCGGCCTCGTTTGCGCTCAGCTGGCCGTAGCGATCGGCGACGACACGCAACGTGTTCACGCAGGCGGCGACGGTGGAGCCGGAGCGCTTCAGCAGGCTGACAAAGGCCAGTGCATCGGCGTGATCGCGGACCCGTGTGGCGCGGCGCAGCCTCGGTGCAATCAACGCCGTGAGCGCCTGGTGGAATGCGCGCACCGGCGCCGCTGCATTGCCACCGGCATCGACGCGGACCGGGACCACGCGACGTTCGCGGAAAAGCGGCGCGCCGGTCTCGGCGTGGCGGATATGCGATTTGAGCCGTCGCACAACATGCCGACGATAGCCGCTTCCCGCCAGCCCGCCTTTTCCGTCGACCAGACTTGGATCGAGCAGCTCGATCAGCGAGGCGAAGTGCGCGTCGTAGCCGTCGTGCGGCGTCGCGGTCAGCAGCAGCAGCCCGTCGCTGCGTCGCGCGATCACCTCCGCCAGGCGCCGGCGCAACGTGTCGTCGCGATCCGTACTGGCGCCGGCGCCGATGCAGTGATGCGCCTCGTCGATGATCGCCAGATCCCAGCTGGAACGTTCAAGTTCCTCCAGCACGCGTTCCTGCTTGGCAAAATCCAGCGACGTGAGGCAGAGCGCCATCGCGTCGAACGGATTGCCGCCCAGCTCCAGCCTGCGCCGTTGCGCCTGAAGCGAAGCAGCGTCGGTGATCGGTACAAAGCGCAGACCGAAACGCTGGCGCAGCTCCTGGTCCCACTGCACCAGCAGCGGGCCGGCGGGCGACACGACCAACACGCGATGCGCGCGCCGCCGCGCGATCAGTTCGCAGACGATGAGCCCCGCCTCGATGGTCTTGCCAAGACCGACGCCATCGGCGAGCAGCAGGCGTGGTCGCGGCAGCTCCAGTGCACGCATCAGCGGAACCAGCTGGTACGGCTCGATTTGAACGCGCCCCGGCTCCGCGAGCAGCAGGTCCGCGGGGCCGAGCACCTGCTCGAGCAGGCATGCCTGCTGATGCAGCCGCCAGGCGGCCAGAGACCCGGGTGCGTCGGGCCGGAGATCTGCACGCAGGATCTCGACGCGTTCGGCCGGATGCAGCAGGTCCCATTCCAGGCCGCGCAGATCGCCCGTTGCGCAGCGCAGACGCAGCAATTGCTGGGCGCCGAGCCGCGCGACCTCGACCACGTCCCAGGCGAGCCCACGTGCGCCGACCCTGCTGCCTACCGCGAATTCCATGGACGGGACTGTCGGTGGGTAGGGTTAACGAAGCGTGGCGATATCGCTGCCGCTTTGCGCGCGGCCCGACATGGCGGCATGCTCGTGCCGCGGAAAGGGAGAGAGAGACGATGGATGATCTGGTCGCCGGTGGCGCTTCCGCTGCCGTAGGAAACACGCCTGTCGTCGAGACCGAGTGGGGCCACGTTCGCGGCGCGATCATCGAAGACGTGGCCGCCTTCAAGTGCATCCCCTACGGTGCGCCGACATCGGGTGCCAACCGCTTCATGCCGCCACGCAAGCCGGCACCGTGGGCGGGTGTTCGTGATACGTTCGAATATACAGGGCACGCGCCGCAGGCCGGTCTGCGCCCGACCCCGCGACCCGAACTGGCGGATTTCTCCGGCCCGCCCGACACCTCGCCGGAGACCGAGGACTGCCTCACCCTGAGCGTCTGGTCGCCAGGACCGGACCACGCGGCAAAGCGGCCGGTCATGGTCTGGTTCCATGGCGGCGCGTTCTCCTACGGTACCGCCAACGCGCCTCGGCTGCAGGGGTCGCGGCTGGCCAAGCGCGGCAACGTGGTGGTCGTCACCGTGAACCAGCGTTTGAACATCTTCGGCTTCCTCGACCTGTCGGCGATCGGCGGAGCGGCGTTCGCGCAGTCGGGCAATGCCGGCACGCTCGACATGGTCGCAGCGCTCGAATGGGTGCGCGACAACATCGACCGGTTCGGCGGCGATCCAGGCAACGTCACGATCTTCGGCGAGTCCGGCGGCGGGGGCAAAGTCTGCACATTGCTGGCCATGCCGTCAGCGCGCGGATTGTTCCACCGTGCAATCGTGCAGAGCGGCGCCGCGGTGCGGCTGCGCGAACGCGATCGGGCGGCGCGGCTGACCGAGGCCGTGCTCAAGGAGGTCGGACTGACCGCGGCGCAACTGGATCGGCTGCAGGCGCTGCCGGTCGAACAACTGCTGGCGGCGGTCGCACCGGCGCTGAAGGCGATCGGGCCGGCGCCGATGCCGCTGTTCGATCGCTACCCGTTCGGCCCCGTGGTGGACGGCGTCGTCGTGCCGCGCCATCCGTTCGATCCCGATGCACCCGACATCTCGGCCGACATCCCGCTGCTGATCGGCGACATGAAGGACGAGATGGCGAGCTTCCTCGCCACCGACGACAAGGTGTGGAACCGTACGCTGACCGAGCAGGAGTTGCACGACCGCGTGGCTGCGGTGTCAGGCGGCCATGTGGAGCAGGTGATCGCGACGTACCGCCGCCTGCATCCTGCGATGAACCCGGCAGAGCGTTTGATCGCCACGCTGACCGATTCAAATTTTCGCACCCGCTCGCTGATCGTGGCGGAGCGCAAGGCGATGCAGGCCATGGGACAAAATCTGCTGCGCCGGTCTACATGTATGCCTTCAACTGGGAGACGCCGCTGTTCGGCGGCAGGCTGAAGGCGCCGCACGCACTCGACGTTCCGTTCACCTTCGACACGCTCGACTTCACCAACGCGACCGACCGGAGCCCGGCGGCGCACAAACTGGCGGCGACCATGTCGGGCGCCTGGGCGGCATTCGCCCGCAGCGGCCGGCCCGAGCATCCGGCGTTGCCTGCGTGGCCAGCCTACAACCAGACCGAGCGCGCGACGATGATTCTGGACAGCGAATGCCGGGTCGAAAGCGATCCCGGCGGCGAGACACGGCTGCTGTGGCGGGCGATCACTGCGACCTGACGCGGCCGGCACGAGGCCGCCGGCTCAGGGAATGCGCTTGTCGCAGTCACCGGTCGCCCATCCGGTCAATGCCTCACAGGGAACAGCGATCTTGAAGTTCCGTTCCTGCAATGTCCCGCCGAGGCTGTCGAGCCATCGATGGTAGATGCGCAGCGCTTCGCCGCTTTGCTCCAGTTCCAGCAGCTCGCCATTCACGGCATCGAGAAGTTCCTTCTGGTTCTTCGCGAGCCCGATGCCGACATTTTCCTCCGTAAGGTAGGTTGGCAGGATCTTGAACCTGGTTCGATCCGGCGCAGCGGCGAGGAAAGCCGCAAGCGTATGGTGGTCCTGCGCCACGGCCGCCACGTCTCCGCCGCGCAATGCCTGCATGGCTTGCGGCGTGTCGTCATACACCGAACGCTGCGCTGCGCGGAAGTCGTGCGATAGGTATTCCTCCTGGGTGGTGTTCCTCACGACCCCGATGCGGCTGTAGGCGAAGTCCTCAAATCTATTCGAGTCGCCTGCCAGAACCAGCAACTGGACGCCCGTGCGAAAATAGGGGATCGAGAAGTCTATGACCTCGGCCCGTTTGTGCGTGATGGTGAGATAGGCGACGATCAGGTCCGCTTTTCCGGCTTGCAGGAGCGGTATGCGATTGGCCGGGTTGGTCGCCACAAGCTGCAGTTTGACCCCGATATGCTTCGCGATCGCGTCGGCGAAGTCGATGTCGTAGCCAACCAGCTTGGCCGAAATGGGATCCCTGGCACCGAACGGCGGATTGCTGTCGAAAACGGCCGCGCGCAGCACCCCCGCCGAGCGGATGTCGTCCAGCTGGCTGGCATGGCCCGGCGGCGCCGCGACCAGAACGATCGCCATGATCATCAGAGCGCAAAGGTTCCGTCGCATATCGATCCCGGACAGTTGGCAGCGCGATACTGGATTGAGGGGCGCGTTCGCCTGTGTCGCCGAACCAGAAGGTCGACGCAAGATGTATATCCCGGCCACGACCGCATGGGCGAGGACTATCGACAGTCCGATCGACCGACGGAGCGCCAGTGCGATGCTCGACGCCATCACGGAACAAGGAAAATCGATTTGCGATCTTCGGAAAAAATAATCGAATTGCCCGCGCATGAACTCCTGAAGGAGATGGATATGACGCCCAGTCGGCTGACCGAGACACGGAGCACCGGACGAGCGTGCCGCCGTTACATGGTGGTCTCGACAGTTCTGACCATCCTGCTCTCAACGACGGCGGCTTGGACGGCGGACAGACCGACACTGCTCGTGCTTCCTCTCGAGATGGTCGACACGTCCGGTGAAGGGGGGCCGAAGCCGCACGAAGATCGACTGGCGACATTGACATTGTACCTGTCGCAGCAACTGGGGGCGCCCGGGCTCTACGCCATCATCGATCCAGCACCGATCGATACGGAGATCGGCAAGGCAAGGGCTGTTCAACCGCTCGACAGGTGCAACGGCTGCGAGCGCGACCTGGCTCGGCTGGTCCACGCAGATCGCGTGTTGATCGGTGCGGTCTATAAAGTGAGCACCTTGATCGGCAGCATGCGGCTGAGCATTGAGGATGTTGCAACCGGACAGAGCGTCTTCGGCCGCGAGCTTGGCTTTCGCGGAGACACGGACGAGGCTTGGCGACACGCAGTGCGATTTTTCGTCCGCGATCTCGAGGAGACTGCGGCACAGCAACGATGAATGATCACGGGTCCGGCGCCGATCAACAAGGAGTTCCGATGCTTCAGACAGGTGCAGCCGGCTTTTGGATCGGGGACTGGCTATGGGGCCTGCTGCTGGTCACCATGTCGCTGGTCGTGCATGCGTGCGGCCTTGGTCTGCTCGGCGTCAGCCTTGTGAGATCGTTCGGCGCGCTGACCGAGCCCTCGCGACGCGGCCGCGAGTCCCTTTTTGTCTTCCCTGCGGTGATCGGCATCACCGCTCTGCTGCTCGCGGTCTTGCACGGCTTTGAAGCGTCGCTCTGGGCGGTCGCCTATGTGGGGCTCGGCGCCTCGCCGGATTTCACCCATGCCATCTTCTTTTCTCTGCAAATGATCACGACCCTCGGTGCCGACACGGTCTTCATCGACACCCACTGGAAGCTGATGGGGCCATTGGAGGCGATGAGCGGCATGCTGCTGTTCGGCCTGAGCACTGCCTTCCTGCTGGCCGTCCTGCAGCGCACCTGGCCGATCTTCGCCGAGGAGCGCGGGGTCTAGGGTCCCGATGGTCCCGGAGGGAACGCCCGGACCGGGTGGCCAATTGCGTTCGCCAGGGGATTCGCAGGCGCGCCGTGCACGACGAGACCAACCACGCCGGCGTCGAAGGCGACCCAGGTCACCGGCGCCAGTGTCTCGCCGGCGGTTTCGCCCCCGCAGCAGGTCACGCCAGTTGCGCTGGCGACGTGCGCCGAACAGCAGACCGCGAACAAAGCACGCGATGAAGCTCGCCGCCGCCGAGGGCCTGCGCGGCGGCAAACAGGCAGCCGCCAGTGCCACGATCTGGACATGTGCCCAGTGTCCACCGATCCATCCGGATCTTTGCGCGACACGCAGATCGGGTTGGCGATTCCTCGGCAGTACCAAATCGACGGTTCGATCCGGTCGGCGACGACACCGTAGAGGAAGGCGAGTGCGGCCAGGATCGCGGCATTTTGGTACATTTGGACCACAGCCCCAGGCTGAACGGCCCCTGCCCCGCCAACCTCACCTATGCAACTCTGTTGCGTTCGGGGGTTCGTATGTATTCTAGATCGATGGGAACGACCACGCCGGCCCGTCGGGCACAAATCGCGATTGGCCGATCGGCGCCATGCCAAGGAGAGGAGCACTCAGGGATGCGGATGAAGCATTGGTTTCCAGCCGCTGCACTTTGTACAATGGTATCGGCCGCGTCAGGACACGCGGCGGTCACAGAGGATAGTTTCCTCGTTCACAGCACCGGCGATCTGGTCGATCTGTGCACGGCGGCACAGTCCGATTCGCTCTACACGGCGGCCAGCAATTTCTGCCACGGATTCGGTGTCGGGGTCTTTCGCGTGCTGGAGGAGGCAGACATGGCACGTCCGAAGGGCCACATGTTCTGCATGCCCAACCCGATGCCGACGCGGAATGAGGCGCTCGCCAGCTTTGTGCAATGGGCCAAGGCAAACCCGAACCAGATGGCGAAACCGGCGGCCGACGGCATCGCCCAATTCCTGTCCCAACAATACCCGTGCCCGCGGGGCCGCTGAGACCTGGTAGGAGCAAGCAAATGAAACGCATATTGGCTCTGTCGGTTTGCGGCCTCGTGCTGGCAGGCTGCTCGGACATGAGCAGCACGCAGCAACGCGCGCTGTCGGGAACCGCAATCGGCGCCGGCGGCGGTGCCATTCTCGGCGCCATCGGAGGCAATGCCGCACTTGGCGCGGTCGCCGGTGCGGCGGCGGGTCTTGCCGGCGGCCTCATTTACGATTTGGTGAAGAAGAACGAGCAGGCCTCCTATCAGCAGGGATACGCTGCGGGCAAACATTCGTCGGGCACGCAGTGACGCGGACGTCCATGGCCGAACGCCTTGATGCATTGACCTAAATCAATGCAATGCCTCGGCCGATGTGCTGCATACGATGTGGACTGGATCCAACGCGTGGGAGAACGACGCTATGCATTACAGCTGCAACGCATTAACGGCTGTCATTGCAGTCGTCGCAATCGCAGGCTGCAGTCCACCGCCACCATCGGCGGCGAGCGGTGCGACCGCGCCACAGCCCGCGGTTTCCTGGGACGGCGCCTATCGAGGCACGGTCCAGATCACCGGGCTCGGGTCGGGAATTCAGAGGCAATGGTGCGAAACCGACCCCCAGATGGTGGTGCAGGTAACCGACAACAAGTTCGGCTATGCGATGCCGCATCCCAACACACCAGGCAATCCAACCATGGTCTACTCGGCTGCCATTGGGCCGGACGGCTCATTTCGTAGCGAAATCGGGGCCGGCGTCATGACCGGCCGCGTCACCGGGGTCCACATGACCGGATTGATCGACGGGTCCGCGTGCGTCTACTCGTTCGCGATGGACCGGACGTGAGCTGTCGCCGAACGTACATCCGGTGCAGCGTACATTCGGTGTGCCGAATAATGTGCCGAACGTGCGGCGACGACCAATACCAAGAACATAACAGGAAACGAGACTGCGCCCGGGATTTTGCCAAGCAGTGACCGAGCCACGGGATCATCCTTGTTCGCGCCTTGCGATCGGTCATGCTCGGCTTCGATCGGCCGGATACGAACCGTGCCGTGTGCGAGGTATCCGCGCATCGGACATCATCCCACCTTCGGCTTGCTGGAGCCCAGCTTGGACTTGCTGCGGGCCAGCTTCGATTTGGCGGTGCCGCGTCCCGATCCTGTTTCGCCAAGGACCGGTCGAATGGAGTTCAGCGCGGCGCGTAGGGTCTGAAAGCGGCGAAGCCTCGTTCGTGGGCCTGCTGCGAATACGATCCAGATATTCCGGCCACTTGGCGCGTGGACAATGTGCGATGGCCCATCGCCAGGGCCGGTAGCAATGATAACCCTGTGCAGGAGCGCCGCATCGTCGCTGCGACGGTTGCTGACATACGCCGACGTGACGTCACCCGACGCCGCCAACCACTCGACCACGAGAGCATGCTCGTACGGCGTGAGCCTGCGTGCGGGAAATTTGCCGACAACGTCTCGCATTCGATATATTACTCTAAAGGAACAGGTTGGGTCAAGCGATTGATGCCGACAAATGCGGGCCGGATGCTCCCGATCGGTCGAGCGCACGCCCGAGGCGTGTCGTGCACATCGGAACCGGACGGAGTCGAATCGGGTTTAGGCCGGCGCTTTCGTAGAAATTCGTGTTATCCTCCGCTCTAAAGGAGAGTTTACACACTACCCCTATTGCCATCGCGTCTGAGGTGCTTGTAATCCGATCATTCGCCGACTAAGGTCTCGCACCCTGAAACAAGGAGAACATCATTGCCTCGCAAGCCAAATTTCGCTCGCTACCTCCGCGACGCTCGGATCAAGCGTCGTTTGTCGGTCGCCGAAGTTGCAGAACAGGTCGGCGTCAGCACGGCAAGCATCTATTTCTGGGAGCGAGACCACTGCCGGCCGCGTGAGGAAAACCTGTCTGCGCTGTGCAAGGTCCTGAAGCTGCCGGTCAGGGCGACGCGGGAGATGGCGGCCGGGTGATCCAGGCGCACGGCGACCGCCAAGACGGCGGCCGCTGGCCATCTTTCAGGCCAACGCTGCGGCCATTCCCACAAAAGTCCCAACGTGGAAGGGCAGTCACGCGCCGCACCCAAGGGGATGGCGTAAACAGCCAACCACTGTGAGCATGATCGCCGGAACAGCGGCGACCAGTCGCCAGACCGTCGCGGAGCGAACAGCGCCAGCTTCCAGATCGTTTTACGATAATTGGCGCCAAGACCCAGTCAACGGCATCCAGCGCTCAAACAGCGACCATGCCACTTCACAATGTCGGCAACTTCCAACGCGCTTCGATAATCCTGTTTGTTGATTTCTTATGCCGATCATACTGCGCCTGACCGGGTGCGTCGCGGGTCGCATTCCATGCTAGCGTGCGCAGGACTGGCGGCCGGTTTTGCCGGGGACGACCGGAGGAAGTGGTGGTTCCTTGTGCGTCGGGGCACTCGGGCCAGACGGGTACTCAGCCGTAGCCCTTCCGCGCCTTGCCGCGGAACAGCCAGTAAACCACACCGGTATAGATCGCGATCACCGGCAGGACGAATACGCCCGCGCCCCAGAACAGAAAGGACAGCGATGCCTCGGGTGCGGCGGCATTTCCCACGGTGATCGAGTACGGAATCATGTACGGCCAGAACAGCACCGCCAGCGTGGCAAAGGCGGCCAGGAAGAACAGCACCGTCATGGTGAATGGCCAGGTCTCACGCCGCCGCCGCACGCCGGTGAAGATGCCGACCATCGCCGCGATGCCGAGCAACGGGAAAACCACGCCCCAGGGACGGCTGCCAAGCTCGCCGATGGTCCGCGTCCGTTCGGCAAACGCCGCCACGAAGGCAACGCCCAGCACCACGATCACCGCGACCGCAAGCCCGCGAATGCGCCGCCACGCCCATTCCTGCAGCGCGCCCTCGGCCTTCAGCACGAGCCAGCCCGCGCCGAGCAGCGCATAGCCGAGCACCAGGCCGATGCCGCACAGCACCGGCAACGGCGCCAGCCATTCGAACGAACCCCCGGCGTACTGGCCGTTCACCACGTTTATGCCGCGGATCATGGCGCCGACCGCCGCGCCCTGCACGAACGCCACGACGCCGGAGCCGAGCGTAAAGCCCCAGTCCCATAGCCCGCGCGCATGTCCGCTATGGCGGTATTCGAACGCCACGCCGCGGAAGATCAGGCCGAACAGCAGCAGCAGCACCGGAATGTAAAAGGCCGGCAGGAACACCGCATACACCGCCGGAAACGCTGCGAACAGCGATGCGCCGATGATCACCAGCCAGGTCTCGTTGCCGTCCCAGAACGGCGAGATGGAATCCATCATCCCGGACCGCAATTCGGATTCTCGCGTAGTGCCGAACAGGATGCCGACGCCAAGGTCGAAGCCGTCCAGGATCACATAGACCACGATCGCAATCGCGATGACGGCGGCCCAGAACAGCGCCAGGGCAGATGGCTCCACCGCGGTCATTCCAAGCCCCTCATTCCAGGCCCCTCTGCGCCGCGGCCGCCATCGACGCGCCTGGCAGGGCGGACTTGGGCTCGCTGGTCGGCCCGTCGCGCAACAGGCGGTACACGTAATAAAAACCAAACGCATAGACCAGCGCATAGACAGCAATATAGGCCAGCAGCGAGAACATCACATCGGCAGTGGCCAGCGACGGCGTCACCGCATCCTTGGTGCGCAGCAGCCCGTAGACCACCCACGGCTGGCGTCCCACTTCAGCCGTGAACCAGCCGGCGAGCACACCGACGAAGCCGGTGGGAAACGCCAGGAATGCCACCCAGAGGAACCAGCGTGTGGTCTCCAGCCGGCCGCGCCAGCGCAGCCACAGCCCGAACCACGATACCGCCAGCATGATCAAGGCCATTCCCACCATCAGGCGGAACGTCAGGAACGGGATGAGCACCGGCGGTCGGTCCTCCGGCGGGAATGTCTCGAGCCCGACCTCCTTCGAATCCCAGGTGCCCGAGGCGATGAAGCTGCCCAGCCGCGGCACGGTGATGGCGAACAGGTTGCGCTCCGATGCCTCATCCGGGATGGCGATGAGCACTTCGCTCGCCGGCTGTTCGGTCTGCCAGCGCGCCTCGATCGCAGCAAATTTTGCCGGCTGCCAGCGATGCACGGTGTCGCCGGCGAAGTGGCCGAACGCCATCTGGACCGGGATCATCACCGCGACCAGGCCCAGACCCCAGTGCAGCATCACCCGCGCCGCCGGTACGTCCTTGCCGCGCAACAGGTACCAGGCGCCCGTGGCGATGATGCTCATGCCGGTGGTGAGAAATGCCGCCAGCAGCATGTGCGGCCAGCGGATCAGCATCACCGGCCCGAGCAGGATCGTCCACCAGTTGTCCGGCACCAGCCTGCCGTTGACCACCGCGTGACCCACCGGCACCTGCATCCAGCTGTTGTTGCAGAGGATCCAGAACGACGACAGCATTGTGCCGATGGAGACCATGCAGCACGAGAAGAAATAGAACCATCGCGGCGTGCGATCGCGTCCCATCAGCACGACGCCGAAGAAGGTCGCTTCCAGCAGGAACGCGGTAAAGCCTTCATATCCCAGCAACGGTCCCTGGATCGACCCGGTGCGCTCGGCCAGCACGCTCCAGTTGGTGCCGAACTGGAATGCCATGACGATGCCGCTGACCACGCCCATGCCGAACGACAGCGCAAAGACCTTCAGCCAGAAGTCGAACACCCGTCGGTAGACGAATTTGCCGGTCGCCAGCGACACCCCCTCGATCGTCGCGAGCCAGGCCGCGAGGCCGATGGTGAAGGCCGGGAAGATGATGTGAAAGCTGACGACGAAGGCGAACTGAATGCGGGACAGGAAGACCGGATCGAATGCCATCGTGACGCCCCTTGAACGAGGTCAGTCGCCGTCGAAGATCGCCTCCGGCAGCAGCGCCGAGACCACAAAGTTCGGCACATCGACCACATTGGAAACGCGCAGGTCGACCGCGACGCTGCACAGCACGTAGGCCTGCTGGCGGGTGAAGCCGCGTTCCTGCAGCAGCTCCATCATGTTGAGCACCGCATTGCGACAGGCGAGCGTCAGGTTCTCCGCCTCGATCTCGCCCGCCGCGTTGATCGGCATTCCCATGACGCCGAGGAATCGTTCGGGCGCGGCGTAGCGCGGATCGGCGAAGTAGCTGGTGCGCGAGAACACCGGCGCGCTGAATTTGCGCCGGGTTGCAAGTCCTTTGTGGACCTTGAAGCGCACCACGGCAGTGGCGCCCATCTCGACCGCGGTGACGCAGACCTCGCCGTCGCCCTGCGCGAAGTGGCCGTCGCCGGTGGAGAACAGCCCGCCCTCTTTGAACACCGGGAGAAACAGTTTTGCGCCTTTGGTCAGTTGCTTCACGTCGAAGTTGCCGCCGTTCTCGCGCGGCGGCAGGGTGCGCAGACCGGTGAGCCCGCATGGGCCGGCGGGCACCGCGCCGGTGGGATCGGGCGGCAGTGCGAAACCGCCGGCGTCGATCACGCGCTGCTCGCGGGCTGTCCACGCGGCGAGCTGTTCCGCGGCGGGCGCGACCGCCGAGACCCCCATGAACGGCGCGCCGGGAATGCGCACGCCCGGGATCTGCGCCGAGGTGGCCCAGCCGTCCTTGATCTGCCAGTGCACCAGGAAGGGTTCGGTCATCACGTCGCGCAGGAAGCCGAGCCCCGGCATGATTGCGCTGAACGCGATCGGTTGGGCGATGATGTCGGTAAACTCGATTTCCAGGATGTCGCCGGGCTGCGCGCCCTTGACGAACACCGGGCCGGTGAGCGGATGCACCGCACCGGCGTCGAGCGAGGCAATGTCGGCGACGGTGGTGGCCGGCGTGATCTGCCCATCGAGCGCATCGCGCGTTTCCAGCGCGATCTCCTCGCCCTCGCCGATTTCCACCACCGGCGCGATGTCCGGGTGGTAGCGGTTGTGGCCGCAGTTGGGCTCCTCGCAGAGCGGCTTGCTGCGATCGATCCGGATGGCGTGCATGGCCGATACTCCGTCAGGGAGGCGTAACCGTGCACGATGCTGCCGCGAATGCGGGTATCTCACAAGGAAGGCTGTGGCGGGTCGCTTGGACACGCCCCACTGTTCTTGTACCGCCATGGCAAGGAACGGGCCCGGCCATGACGGAAGGGATGAGCGCGACGGAAGGTCTTTGATTGCGGCCGCTTACCGCGCAGCAGATCCTTACGCCAACCGTCCGTGACAGTGCTTGTATTTCCGCCCGGACCCGCACGGACATGGCGCGTTGCGCGATGTGTTGCGCCAGGTCGACGGATCGTTCAGATCGATCGCATCGGATCGCATCGGCTGCGACGCCAGCGCCGACGGACCGGCCCCCGCGCCCTCCAGCGCCATTTCCGGCTCGCCGGCAAATGCCGACAGCGGCTGCGGATGCAGCTCCATGAACTGCATCGGCGGCGGCGGTCGGACCGGTTCCGGCGCCAGCTCGACCCGCGCCAGCATCGCCGTCACGCGCTCCTTCAGCTCATCCAGCATCGCGTTGAACAGCGCAAACGCCTCGCTCTTGTATTCGTTCAGCGGATCGCGCTGACCATAGGCGCGCAGTCCGATGCCCTGGCGCAGATGATCGAGCGCGTACAGGTGCTCCTTCCACACCGCATCCATCGTCTGGATCAGCAGCGACTTCTCGATGAAGCGCATCAGTTCGGGACCCATGTTGGCCGCCTTCGCCGCCATCATCGCATCCGTCGCCTGCTCGACGCGCTCGCGCAGATGGCGTTCGTCGATGCCTTCCTCGCGGCCCCATTCCTCGATCGGCAGATCGAGGTTCGCGACGCGCTTGATGTCGTCGGCCAGTTCCTTCAGCTGCCACTGCTCGGCGAACGCCTTCTCCGGCACGCGCCGCATCACGGTCGATTCGACGATCTCGGCGCGCATGTCGGCGACCGTCTCGGCAACGTCCGACGCTTTCATGAACTCCTTGCGCTGCGCATAGACCTCCTTGCGCTGCGCGTTCATCACGTCGTCGTATTTCAGCACGTTCTTGCGGGTGTCGAAGTTGCGCGCCTCGACCTTCTTCTGCGCCTTCTCCAGCGCCTTGTTGATCCACGGATGGACGATCGCCTCGCCTTGCTTCAGGCCGAGCTTCTGCAGCATCCCGCCCATCCGTTCGGAGCCGAAGATGCGCATCAGGTCGTCTTCCAGCGACAGGAAGAAACGCGACCGCCCCGGATCGCCCTGACGGCCGGACCGGCCGCGCAGCTGGTTGTCGATGCGCCGGCTCTCGTGACGTTCCGTGCCGATCACGAACAGACCGCCGGCGGCCTTCACCTTCTCATGCGCCACCGCGATCTCGTCGCGAATTTCCGCCTCGCGAGTCGCGCGCAGGGCGGGGTCCTCGATCCCCTCCAGTTCCTTCTTCAGCCGCATCTCGAGGTTGCCGCCGAGTTTGATGTCGGTGCCGCGGCCGGCCATGTTGGTTGCGATCGTGATCGCGCCGAGCGCGCCGGCCTGTGCGACGATCTCCGCCTCCTGCTCGTGGAAGCGCGCGTTCAGCACGGCGTGCGGGACCTTCTTCTTTTTGAGCAGCTCGCTGATCGTCTCGCTCTTCTCGATCGAGGTGGTGCCGACCAGCACCGGCTGGCCCGCCTTGCGCGCCTCCTCGATCAGCGCCGCCACCGCCTCGTATTTTTCCCCCGCCGTCCGATAGACCTCGTCGTCCTCGTCGTTGCGGACGCAGGTGACATTGGTGGGGATCTCCACCACGTCGAGCTTGTAGATCTCGGCAAACTCGTCGGCCTCGGTCATCGCCGTGCCGGTCATGCCGCCAAGCTTCGGATACAGCCGGAAATAGTTCTGGAACGTGATGGAGGCGAGCGTCTGGTTCTCGGCCTGGACGTCGACGTGCTCCTTCGCCTCCAGCGCCTGATGCAGCCCGTCGGAATAGCGGCGGCCTTCCATCATGCGGCCGGTGAACTCGTCGATGATCACCACCTTGCCCTGGCGCACGATGTAATCCACGTCGCGCGCGAACAGCGTATTGGCACGCAGGCTCTGCTGCACGTGGTGCACCACCGAGACATTGAAGATGTCGTAAAGGTTGCCCTCGGTGATGATGCCGGCGTCGCGCAGCATGTCCTCGACCCGCTCGGAGCCGGGTTCGGTCAGCGCCACGGTACGGAATTTTTCGTCCTTCTCGTAGGTGCTTTCGTCCTTCACCAGCTCCTTCACCACCGCATCGACCTGGCGATACAGATCCGAGCTGTCCTCCGCCGGACCCGAAATGATCAGCGGCGTGCGCGCTTCGTCGATCAGGATGCTGTCCACTTCGTCCACGATGCCGAAGAAGAACTCGCGCTGGACCATGTCCTCCAGCCGGTACTTCATGTTGTCGCGCAGGTAGTCGAAGCCGAACTCGTTGTTGGTGCCGTAGGTGATGTCGGCGGCGTATTGCGCGCGCTTCATCTCGTCGTCCTGGCCGTGCACGATCACGCCGACGCTCATGCCGAGGAAGCGGTAGATCTGGCCCATCCACTCGGCGTCGCGGCGCGCCAGGTAGTCGTTCACCGTGACGATGTGCACGCCCTTGCCGGCGAGCGCATTCAGGTAGACCGGCAGGGTGGCGACCAGCGTCTTGCCTTCGCCGGTCTTCATCTCGGAGATCTTGCCGTCGTGCAGCACCATGCCGCCGACCAGCTGAACGTCGAAATGCCGCTGGCCCAGCGTTCGCTTCGACGCCTCGCGGACCACGGCGAAGGCTTCCGGCAGGATGTCGTCCAGCGTCGCCCCGGCGGCCAGCTTTTCCCGGAATTCCGCGGTCCTTGCCCGCAGCGCATCGTCCGACAGCGCCTCCATGGCGGGCTCGAGGGCATTGATCTGCGGCACCCGGCGCTGATAAGCCTTGAGCGAACGGTCGTTGGCGGTGCCGAACACGGTGCGGGCAATGGCAGCGAACATGAGACCTTCTCGGATGACTGGCTCGGATGACTGGTGATGGGCCGGGCGGGCAGGCCCCGGATCGAGGCCGCGGCCAGGTTGAGATAGGACCCAGACCCGCCCGGGTCAACGACGCCGCGATGCCGCGATCGTTCCGCATGGCGGTGCCACGCCAGTTCCGCGTCCTTGCCGGGCCGGAGTGGTTCGGCCATACATCCGCCGCCTGCGTGGAACAGGAGTTTTGATGTCGCTCTCCATCGGTCCGTTCCGCATTGGCGCCACCCCTCGCCTGACCGCCGTCGCACTTTGCGCCGGCCTGCTCACCTGCACCGGCGCCCTGGCGCAGGGAGCGCCGCCCGCGCCGGCGCCGGACGACCCGGTCGTGGCCAAGGTGGACGGCAAGCCGATCCATCTGAGCGACCTGAAGGATGCGGTGCAGTCGCTGCCGGAGAACATGCGGGCCATGCCGCCGCAGGCGCTCTATCCGATGCTGCTCGACCAGATGATCGACGCGCGCGCCCTGGTGTCCGAGGCGCAGAAGACCGGGCTCGACAAGGAGCCCGCCGTGCAGCGCCAGGTCGCAGCGGCCGAGGACCGGGCGCTGCAGACGGCCGTGCTGAGCAAGGAGGTCGGGCCGACCATCACCGACGCCGCGGTGCGCGCCCGCTACGACCAGGAAGTCGCCGGCAAACCCGGCGAAGAGGAGGTGCACGCGAAGCACATCCTGGTCGAGACCGAGGCCGATGCGAAGAAGATCATCGCCGATCTCAAGGGCGGCGCGGACTTCGCCGCACTTGCCAAGCAATACAGCAAGGATCCGAGCGCCGCGGAGCAGGGCGGCGATCTCGGCTTCTTCAAGAAGGACGAGATGGTGCCGGAATTCTCTGCCGCCGCCTTCGCCCTGGAGCCGGGCCAGGTGACGCAGACGCCGGTGCACAGCCAGTTCGGCTGGCATGTGATCCTGCTGGTCGAACGCCGCCGCGCCGGACCGCCCAGCTTCGACAAGGCGCGCGACGAACTGCGCCAGAGAATGATCCAGGAGGGCGTGCAGAAGGCAGTGGCCAAGGCGCGCGCGCTGGTCGTCGTGGAAAAGTTCAACATGGACGGCTCACCGGCGCGCGCAACGGATCAGGCCGAACCGCCGCCCGCCAAGTAACGCCGGCGGCCAAATGCGCGTTTGGATAGAGGCATGGGAGGAGAATGCCCTGATCGCTGGCACTGTTGCCGGGACGTCATGGCCATCTGTCGCTCGGGGTTTCACCCCGAACCCCACCAGAGGCTCCGCCTCTGGACTCCGCCAAGGGCGGAGCCCTTGGAACCCCTCACTCCAGTATCGGATTCCAAAGGCTACGCCTTTGGTGGGGGTCCCGGGGGCAACGCCCTCGGGCGGGTTTCAGGGCAGAGCCCTGAGCGCTTCACCTTCACCCGACTGCCCCGCGGGCCTCGGACGAGGGGAACGCGGAACAAATGCAAATGGCGTACCTATCCGACCACATTGTCTTGCGATGGTACGACCCCTCCCCCAACCCCCATGACGGTGAGAGCCGAACAGCCATACCAGGAAGGGAACTCATGAGTTCGTCCGTCTCTCCGCTCGCCGTTCCGCTGGTGGAATTGCCGCCGGTCGCCGGCGTCCGCCTGGGCGCCATGGCGGCCGGGCTTCGCTATCAGGGCCGCAACGATATCGTCATGATCGAACTGGCGCCGGGCACCACGGTGGCGGGCGTCTTCACGTCCAACAAATGCCCGGGCGCGCCGGTCGACTGGTGCCGTGCGGCGTTGAAGGGCGGCAAGGCGCGGGCCGTCGTGGTGAATGCCGGCAACGCCAACGTGTTCACCGGAAGGCCCGGGCGCGACGCCTGCACCGCCACGGCGGCGGCGGCGGCGAAGCTGGTCGACTGTCCGGCCAGGCAGGTGTTCATCGCCTCCACCGGCGTGATCGGCGAGTTGCTGCCGTATCAGAAGCTGATCGATGCGCTGCCGGCGCTGCATGCCGGCCTGCGCGACGATGCCTGGCACGACGCCGCGCGCGGCATCATGACGACCGACACATTCGCCAAGGTGGCAACGCGGACCGCCAGGATCGGCGAGACGGAGGTGCGCATCTCGGGCATCGCCAAGGGCAGCGGCATGATCGCGCCCGACATGGCGACCATGCTGTGCTACCTCGCGACCGACGCCAAGGTGCCGGCCGGCGCGCTGCAGGCCCTGCTGAAGAAGGGCGTCGATGCCAGCTTCAACTGCACGACGGTGGATTCCGACACCTCCACCTCGGACACGGTGCTGGTGTTCGCCACCGGCCAGGCGAAGCATCCCGCGCATTCCGGCGGAGGGCGGGCGCATTCTCGGCGACTTCGCGCGCGCGCTCGACGACGTCCTGCTCGATCTGGCGCTGCAGGTGGTGCGCGACGGCGAGGGCGCCCAGAAGCTGGTGCGGATCGACGTCACCGGCGCGGTGACGGCGCGTTCGGCGAAGCGGATCGGGCTGGCGGTGGCCAACTCACCGCTGGTGAAGACCGCGATTGCCGGCGAGGACGCGAACTGGGGGCGCATCGTCATGGCGGTCGGCAAGGCCGGCGAACCGGCGGACCGCGACAAGCTGTCGATCGGCGTCGGCGGCGTGTGGATGGCCCGCGACGGCGGCGTGGTCGCCGGCTACGACGAGGCGCCGGTGGTGGCGCACATGAAGGGCAGCGAGGTGGCGATCGCCATCGATCTCGGCCTCGGCCGCGGCAAGGCCACGGTGTGGACCTGCGATCTGACGCACGGCTACATCGACATCAACGGGTCGTACCGAAGCTGAACAGGCTGAACGTTCGGCGGGCGCACACTACGGGCGGGCAGCGATCAGGCTTTCCAGCGCTTCGGCAACCGAGCCGAAGTGGCGTCCGCGGCCGAGCAGCGGCTGCACGACGACTTCGCTGTCGGAGCGCCAAACGATCCAGCGCCTGAGCAGCCGGTCCTTGGTATAGAGCGCGACGACTTCCTCGTACTCCTCGCCTTCCACCCAATGGTCCAGTTCGACGACCATCCGGACGTCGTGGAAGTCCGCCCACCCCTGCAGAAGAATGAGGTCGGCGATGTCAAAGGAAAGACCTTCGGGAGGCGTTGGGTGTGGTGCGCAGCATTTCCATCGGAGTGTTCCAGGTCTGCCTTGATGCGGGCGCTGTGTTCACGTAATCGTGAGTATCACTTCACGTTCATGTGATTGCAAGACTTGAAAATGAGATTCGAAACTTGTCAATTTTGATCGGTAATGTTCCAAAACTGTGACTGTACGGGACGTTGCAACTCGCTGATTCTAACAGAAAGATCGGCCAGAGCCAGCTCAGCGCGACCTCTGGCAACTTCCGTTACGGAAGACTAACATAACCAGTTCAGTGCCGTTACAAGCAAGCCGCGACGGCAACGAGCGCTCCCCCTGTCGCCGGTCACGAGCTGCTTGCTCGCGGCTCAGCCGCTTGTTACCGTTCGGCATTCCTGGGAGGGGATCGATGATACGTTTGGTGCAAACTTGTGCCCCGCCGAAGGGGCGCACGAGCGAGCCCGAGATCAAGCGTGGCGAGATCCCGCGGCTGCGCACTTCGACCGGGTTCGTCGTCGGCGGACTGGTGTCGGGGTTGTTCTGGGGCGTGCTTGGGCGTCACCGCGTGGCTGGTGATCTGACAGGCTGAACGCGCCTCCATCAAGGGCGCCACGCCGACCGTGGCTCATGGCGGCGGTGGACCGGCCGGCCCGCCAACGGTTGCCCGCGAGCCGTTCGCGTAGATCGCCAGGATGTCCGACACTGCGCGGTTCAGCGGGGTGGGAACACCGACCTTCCTGCCCATTTCGACCACCGCGCCGCTCAGCCACGGCACCTCCAGCCGATTGCCACGCGCCAGGTCGCCCTGCATCGACGCCGTCATCTGCGGCGGCAAAGTCTCGATGAACCGCATCCTCTGCTCTGCGAAGTCCTCCGCCAGCGGCACACCCAGCGCGCGCCCGACGGCGACCGCCTCGCGTATCAGGTCCCGAAGGAAGGCCAGCGCCTGAGGATTGGCGCGAATCGGGCCCAGGTTCGAACGCATGCTCGCGGTGGAGCCCGACATCCCGACCAGGAAGGCGAACTTCTGCCAGATCGCCAGGTTGATGTCCTCGGCGATCTCGGCATCGATACCCGCCGCGGCGCACGTCGCCAGCAATGCCTCGACCCGGGCCGATCGCGTGTTGTCCAGCTCGCCGAAGATCAGCTTCGCCATCGTGCCGGTGTGGGCGATCACGCCCGGGCTCGCGATGACGACGCCGATCTGGCCGACGCCGCCGATCACTGCCTCGCGATCCCAGGATACGCGTCAGCACCGCGTCCTTGTCGACGCCGTTCTGGAACGACACCACCGCGGTGCCCGGCCGCACCAGCGGTTTCACGGCCTGCGCTGCCGTCTCGGTATCCCACAGCTTCACCGCGATGATCACCGCGTCCGCCGGCGCCAGCGCTGCCGGATCGTCCGTGGCAGCGACATCGCGCAGATGCAGATCGCCGAGCGCGCTGGTGACGCGCAGCCCGTCCTGCCGGATCGCCGCCAGGTGCGCGCCGCGCGCGACGAAGGCCACGTCGTTGCCCGCAGCGGCAAGGCGTGCACCGAAATAGCCGCCGAGGCCGCCGGCCCCCATGATGATGATGCGCATGCCGGCATTCAGCGTGGCGTCGCATCGCGGGTCAAGCCGCGTGGCAACGAAACACGGGTCAAGCCGCGTGGCGACGAATCGCGGGGCACCGCGGTCCTCGACGTGCGACAGCAGCTCTTCCTCGGTTGCCAGGCGCAGCGCGATGATCGCGTCGAGCGAATAGCGCAGCCGTCGCGCCGGACGAAGCCGGCGCCGCGGCCAAGCAGGACAACAGCCAGCAGAGGACGCCGCAGCAGCGGCAGGATGCGAACGTTTATGTCGCAGAGTTCAGCGTGCGGTGTCGGTGACCGATGCCGGCGTTGCCGTTCGCGGCGGGGCGCTGTGCCGGATCAGGAACATCCCGCCGACGACCAGCGACAGCGCAACGATCGCGAAGATCAATGTCCTGTCAGCGAGCGTGTCGCGTGGCGAGCGCTCGGCATACCAGAAATGTCGATACCACGATTTATGCGGCTGCAGCGGAGCGATGGCCATGCGGCCCCTCGTTGCGGTTCCCGGTCCAGTATGGGATGGCGTGTCGTCTGGCGCAATCGGCGAGGGATCGGAAATGGGCGAACGGACCTGGGTGGACGTGCGGCAGGATGCGCGTGGCGTGGCCGTCGTGACCATCGACAATCCTGCCAGGCTGAACACGCTGAACACGCCGGTGATGACCGATCTGGTCATGGCGGTGGAGCGGCTCGGCGCCGACGACAGCCTGCGCGCGGTCGTGCTGCGCGGCGCCGGCGAACGCGCCTTCATCGGCGGCGCCGACATCGACGAAATGGCCGCACTCGATGCCGCCTCGGCATGCGCGTTCATCACCCTGGTGCATCGGTGTTGCGATGTGCTCCGCCGGCTGCCCGTGCCGGTGATCGCGCGCATCCAGGGCTATGTGTTCGGCGCCGGAGTCGAGGTGGCCGCCGCCTGCGACATGCGCGTTGCCGCCGCCGGCTCGCAGTTCGGCATGCCGGAGGTGCGGCTTGGGATCCCTTCGGTTGTCGAGGCGGCGCTGCTGCCGCAGCTGATCGGCTGGGGGCGCACACGGCAGTTGCTGCTGACCGGCGATACCATCGACGCGGCGACGGCGCTGACGTGGGGGTTGGTCGAGCAGGTTGTCCCGGCGGAGCAACTCGATCAGGCGGTGGAGGGGCTGGTCGCATCGATCCTGGCATCCGGCCCGCGCGCGGTTCGCTTGCAGAAGGCGCTGATCTCCGAGTGGGAAAACCTGCCGCTGCGTGACGCGATCCGGCGCGGGATCGACAGCTTTGCCGCGTGCCTGGGACAGCGACGAGCCGCGCCAGATGATGCAGGCGTTCCTCGCCGGCCGAAGCGCGCGCCGGCGCGGTTGATCGCGCCGCAATTCCGTGTCGGAGGTTTTGCCTCGCCGCCGGCACGGACCTAGCATCGCGCCGGCAGCATGGGGGGAACGGACATGAACGCGGCGGAACCGATCACCGGCGCCGAATGGCTGGCGCGCACGCTGGCCGCGAACGGCACCACGCATGTGTTCTTCATCGACGCGGTGCTGCGACGCACCCTGATCGAACTTGGCGCGCTGGGCGTCACGCGCGTGCTGGCTCATGCCGAGAAATCCGCGGCGTATATGGCGGACGGCTATGCGCGGATCGCCGGCCGGCCGGGGATCTGTTTCGCCCAGTCGGTCGGTGCGGCGAATCTGGCGGCGGGTTTGCAGGATGCGTTTCTCGGCCACAGCCCGGTGATCGCGCTGACCGGACGCGAGCCGCCGCTGCTGCATCATCGGAACACATACCAGGAACTCCCGCATCGGCCGCTTTATGCGTCGGTGACGAAGTTCTCGGCCGATGTGGCGGATGCCGCCGACCTGCCACGCCTGCTGCGCCAGGCCTGGCGCGAGGCGATGACGGGCTCGCCGCGCCCGGCGCATCTCGACCTGTACGGGCGGTCGGCGAACATCGTCGAGACCGGCATGGCGGGCGAACCGGCGATCGCCGATCCGGCGCTGCAACTGACGATGCCGCCGTACCGGCCGGTGCCGTCGGACGACGAGATCGAGCGCGCGGCGGCGAAGCTGCGTCGCGGGAAGCGGATCGTCATCGTCGCCGGTTCCGGTGCGGCCGCGTCAGGGGCCGGTGCGGAGGTGCTGGCGCTCGGCGAGGCGCTGGCGGCACCGATCGGCACGACACTGGGCGCGCGCGGCATCATCCCGACGCGGCATCGCCTGTCGATCGGTTGCCCGGGAAACTATGCCGCGCCGCCCGCCAATCAGATCGTCCACGAGGCGGACCTCGTGGTGTTCATCGGCTGCCATACCGGCGATCAGGTGACGCATACCTGGCGCATTCCGTCGCTCGAGACCGAGGTGGTGCAGATCGACATCGATCCGACGGAGCTTGGCCGCAGCTACAGGAACACACTTGGCCTGATGGGCGATCCAAAGGCGACACTGGCGAAGCTGCTGACCGCGCTTGGTAAACCCGCACGCGACACGGCGTTCGCCGACCGCGCCGCCGGCATCGTCGCCGCCTGGCGTGAGGAGCGCGCACCAAAACTCGCCAGCAACGCCGCACCGATCCTGCCCGACCGGCTCTGCGCCGAAATCACAAGGGCGCTGCCGGAGGACGGCATCGTGGTCGCGGATACCGGTTACTCCGGCATCTGGACCTCGACACTGATCGAGCTGAACGGCGCGGGACAAACGTATCTACGCGCGGCCGGCTCGCTCGGCTGGGCGTTCCCCGCATCGCTCGGCGCGAAATGCGCGGCGGGCAAGCGCAAGGTGATCTGCTGGTCCGGCGACGGCGCGATCTACTACCACCTGACCGAACTGGAGACCGCGCGACGGCGCGGCATCGCCGTGGTGCTGGTGATCAACAACAACTCGGGCTTCGGCCAGGGCTGGCCGAACATCCAGCGCCAGCAGGGCAACACGCCCGGCGACGTGCGCGACCTGGTGCGCTTCGGGCCGACCAATTTTTCCGACGTGGCGCGCGTGTTCGGTTTGCGCGGGATCCGCGTGGAGGAACCGTCGAAGATTGCGCCGGCACTGCAGGAGGCACTGGCCTCGGATGAGACGGTGATCGTCGACGTCGCCACCGACATCGACGCGCGCGCGCCCGAACCCTGGCTGCCGGGAGCGGGAGGATGATGGAATTCGACAGGCAGGGACTCAGACAGAGACAAAGTCAGAATCAAAGTCAAAGATTCCCCCTCCCCTTGCGGGAGGGGGTTAGGGGGAGGGGTCCACGGGCGAGGCGTTGCGGATGCGGTGCACCCCTCCCCCAGCCCCCTCCCGCAAGGGGAGGGGGAGGATTTTGAAATGACCGAGGTCGCCGTCGTCGGCGCCGGCCTGATGGGCCACGCGCTC
This sequence comes from uncultured Alphaproteobacteria bacterium, assembly GCA_963739725.1. Lineage (GTDB taxonomy): Bacteria > Pseudomonadota > Alphaproteobacteria > Acetobacterales > Acetobacteraceae > JAMXLO01. The sequence continues at coordinate 137,771 of CAVUBS010000028.1, forward strand.
GCATTGGTGTTCGCGCTCGGCGGACACAGCGTGCGTTTGACCGACAGTAACGCGGAGACGCTGGAACGTGCGCCCGGCCTGATGGCGACCGCGCTCGCCACGCTCGCCGAAGCAGGCGAGGTGGATGCATCGTGGGATCGCCAACGGCTGTCGCATGCGGTGCGCTGCGTGCCGTCGCTGGAGCAGACGGTCTCCGGCGCGGCGCTGGTGATCGAGGCCATCGTCGAACGGCCGGACGCCAAGAGCGCGCTCTACGCCCAGCTCGAGACGCTGATGGCGCCCGATGCGATCCTCGCCAGCAACACCAGCAATCTCGACATCTTCCCGCTGGTGCCTGCCGGATTGCAAAGGCGGACAATCATCGCGCACTGGTACACGCCGCCCTATCTGTGCGACCTGGTCGATCTGTGTCCCGGCGCGCAGACCGATCCCGCCGCGATCGCCACCGTGCGCGACATGGTGCGCGCGATGGGCAAGGTGCCGGTGGTGTTCAAGCAGATGGTGCAGGGCTACGTCGCCAACCGGCTGCAGGCAGCGATGGGACTGGAAGTGCAGCGCATGCTGGACGAGGGCCTCGTCACGGCGAAGGACATCGACGATTCGGTGATCCACGGCATCGCGCTGCGCATGCCGATCCTCGGCGTGATGGCGAAGGCCGACTTCACCGGCCTGCCGCTGATGCAGCAGGGTATGGCCAATCGTAGCTACACGCCGCCTGAGGTGCGCAGCCGCAGCGAAACGCTGGACAAACTGATCGCAGAAGGTCGCACCGGCGTGATGGCTGGCCGCGGCTATTTCGACTGGGGCGATCGCACGCCGGAGGAACTGTTCCGCGAACGCGACCGCAAGCTGCTCGCACTGAAGCGCGCGCTGCGCACGATCAAACCGATGGAGGGAACCTGATCGCCGGCAATTTCGCGGGCAGAACGGCCCTGGTGAGCGGCCGTTGTCGAGGGGTAGCGAATCGCAATCGCCTGCTCGGGAGATTGCGATCCGCTACTGAAGTCAGTCGGTTTTCGACCCCGCTCGACGCGCCCGTCGCATGGTCATAGTGGTCAGTTCTTGAAGATGGTGAAGATCATGGAGGGCACGGCCGGCATGCCCGCCGGCTTCGTCGCGATCAGCCCAAGGCCGGGAGCGGTGGCGGAATAGACGAACTCCAGGACATCGTTCGCCTTGAAGGTCATCTCACCTTGGGACACCAGCACCGTCGTGAATTCCTTCGAAGGGATATGCTGGATTGAATTGGAATCCGCGACATCCTTGCCGTTCTGCCGGACCCACAGGAAGATATCGCCGGTGGTCGATCCGCCGACCTGGGCGGCACCGATCACAAAATAATCTCCGGCTTTGAGGATCGTTACTTTTGAACCGTCAACCTTGTAACCCGGCGTGGCGTCACCGGTCATCTTGACGGCATATGGCGTATTCGCGGCCGCGGCCACCTGATTCTCGCTGCTGATCAGTGCCGAGAATGTCGCCGCCATCGCTGGTAAGCACAGAGTGATCAAACCTACAGCAATTATTGCTGCGAATCTACGCATCGTGGTTCCCCCTGAGGTTTGGCAAAGTGAAGTGAACGCCGCGCCGCGGTGATTGTCGCCGCGGCAATAGGCACAACGCAAAAATCGGACCAAGCCGGCGAACTTGCCTCGGGATTGGCTGCGTCACCCGGACCCATGGTAAACGCGCACTGCGCGACATCGAACCAATGGGGGGAAACATGATCAGCTACAATCTCGCCGGCAAGACGGCACTGGTGACCGGCGGCGCGTCTGGCATCGGCTTTGCCACCGCGCGCATGCTGGCGAGGTTCGGCGCCACCGTGGCGGTGAACCATCTGGCCGATGATCCGCGCGGACCGGAGGCCGTGGACAAGCTGATCGATGAGGGGGGAAAAGCGATCAGCGCGCCCGGCAGCGTCGGCGAGCGGGGCGCCGCCGAACGCATGGTGACGAAGGCGGTCAGCGATCTTGGTCGCCTCGATCTGCTGGTGAACAATGCCGGCACGCCGGGAACCCGCAGACGCATCACGCCGCCGGAACTGGAGCTGATCACCGAAGATCTGTGGTCGCAACTGCTGGAAACCAATCTGCTGGGTGTGTTCCGCTGCGCCAAGGCCGCGGCGCCGGCGCTCAAGGCGGCGAACGGCGCGATCGTCAACACCGCCTCGATCGCCGGGTTGGGACGCGCCGGCAGCAGCCTGGCCTACAGCGCGACGAAGGCCGGCGTGGTGAGCCTGACGCAGAACCTGGCGCGCGCATTGGCACCCGAGGTCCGCGTGAATGCCATTGCGCCCGGCGCGGTGGACAGTTCCTGGATGGTGGAGTGGACCAACGACGAACGGCAGCAATCGATCGAACGCGCGCTGCTGAAGCGCCGCTGCCAGCCGGAGGATCTGGCCGAGGTGATTCTGTTCCTCGGGATTTGGTGCGGCGATGGTGACGGGTCAGACCATCACGGTGGATGGTGGCCTGACATTGTAAGATTTGAGGTGGTACCACTCCCCCTCCCCTCGCGGGAGGGGGTTGGGGAAGGGGCAAACGGCAACGTAGCTCAGAACGTGATCACGACGTCCGCGCCGAAGGTGAAGGAGTTGTCGGTACCCTTCGAGTTGGCCGGCGGGTTGTTGTTGAATGGCTTGTTGTCGGTGAATGCGTGATCCCAGCGGATCTCCGGTCGGACCAGCAATCCGGTCACCGGCGCGGGAACCTCCGGCTTCCAGGTTACACCGAGCGTAAGGGCACCGTAGGTCGTGTTGCTTCCGGGTGCGAAGTGGACGAACGGTGTCGACAGGCCCTGCTGGAACTTGATGAAGTCGGAATTGCCGGGAAACGAGGCGACGAAGAAGTTGTTGTCGTCGCGCCAATACTCCGCGCGTCCGTTGAGCGCGACTGTGTCGCTCAATGCATAGGAGGCGTACTGGGCGATGCCGAAGCCGTTCACCGCCTTGCCCGGGTTGAAGGCGTTGCCAAAACCATCGCGGACCCAGTTCAATTCGGTGACGAACGTCCAGACGTCGGTCGCCTTCCAGGTGGTCAGGACGTCGTTGTAGAAGCGCCAGAAGCCGTTGGCATTGAACCCGATCGGCGACAATGCGCGGGTCGCGTCTTCAGGACCGAAGTGCGTCAGCGCCAGAACCGTCAGTTTGCCTTCCAGGAATGTCAGGTTGAAACCGCCGATGCCGCCGACGGCGCCGTTGTTGTCGCCCAGCGGTCCGAACGTGGTGTTCGTGCCGGTGTCAAATCCGGTGTAGATGTCCAGCGTGTCGTTGACGTGCGTCGTCGCCAGCGCGCCGGTGTGCTTGAACGGCAATCCGAACTGAAAGATGTAGCTGTGTGTGTAGAACGGGTTGGTCGAGGGATCGATCGTCTCGTAGCCAAGCGGCGTCGGGTACTGGCCGGCCTTGAGGTCGATGCCGCCCTCGGTGAGCCATGGCAGATGCGCAAGCACGTTCGCCTCGACCACGTCGAACTGATAGCGCTGGTCAGGGATGACGTTGTTAAGTTCGCCCAGGAACTGCGTGTAGCGCGCGTCCGAGCCATACATGAACTGAACCTTGAAGCCCCACTGATAGTCGCTGTTCTTCGGATCGAGCGGCTTGTTCGCCGTCAGCAGCAGCTGATTGAGCTGCACCTGATCCGAGTGGTCGGTGAACAGCTGGCCCCAGTTCAGGCCGGTCGCCGGGCGATACGGATTGGCGATGATGCCAGATTGAAGCTGCGCGGACAGATGGATGCCGTCGATCCAAAGACCCGGCGGCGGTGCTTCAGGCGCGGCCGGCGCCGCGGCGGTGCCCTGAGCCGCGGGTGCTTCGCCGGCGGGCGGTGCGGGCGCGGCCGGCGCGGGCGGTGCGGTCTGCGCGTTCGCCGCCGGCGCGAGGGCAGCGATGCACGCCGCCAGAAGCCAGGGAGCCGCGCCGTTTGGTTTCATGTTCTCCATAGTGACCCTCCGTGTGCCCCGATTCGTTCTTGTAGGCACAAATGTAGGGGCGCCACAACGCAGCGCCCCTTCCATTCGTGCAGTTTTTCAGAAGATCTGCTCTCCGTGCAACACCAGGTCGAGGCCTTCACGCTCCTCTTCCTCGTCGACACGCAGACCAACCAGCGCCTTGGTGATGTACAGCAGGACCAGCGTGCCTACGCCGCTATAGACGAGGGTAGCGGCAACGCCCTGACACTGGATCCACAGCTGTGCGAGGCTGCCGGGGCTGCCGTCGGGGCTGGCGTCGGTCGCCGACAGCGGCCCGTAGGAGAACACTCCGGTGAGCAAGGCGCCGCAGATGCCGCCGACGCAGTGCACGCCGAACACATCCAGGCTGTCGTCGTAGCCCAGCATGTGCTTCAGGCTGGTCGCGGACCAGAAGCAGATCACGCCGGCGGCCACGCCGATGATGATCGCTGATCCGGGCAGCACGAAGCCCGATGCCGGGGTGATCGCCACCAGACCCGCCACCGCGCCGGAGATGCAGCCCAGCACCGAGGGTTTGCCCTTGGCGATCCACTCGGCGAACATCCAGCCCAAGGCTGCTGCCGCGGTGGCGATCTGGGTCACTGCCATCGCCATGCCGGCGCGACCGTTTGCCGCGACTGCGGAGCCCGCGTTGAAGCCGAACCAACCGACCCAGAGCAGCGACGCACCGATCACCGAATAGCCGAGGTTGTACGGCGCCATGTTCTCGGTGCCGTAGCCGACCCGCTTGCCAAGTACCAAAGCGGCCACCAGCCCGGCGATGCCGGCATTGATGTGCACCACCGTGCCGCCGGCGAAGTCGAGCTGTCCATTGATCGCGCCCCAGCCGGTCGGAGCCCACATCCAGTGCGCCACCGGCGAATAGATCAGCAGCGACCACAGCGTCATGAAGATGCACAGCGCCGAGAACTTCATGCGGTCCGCGATCGCGCCCACGATCAGCGCGGGCGTGATGATCGCGAAGGTCATCTGGAACATCATGTAGACCGTCTCGGGGATCGTCGTGCTGAGCGCGGCGACATCCTTGATGCCGGGGTCGAGGATGAACGGATCGGTGTCGCTGCCATTGGCGATCTTGTCGGCGATGCCATGCAGCAGGAAGCGCGACATGTCGCCGACATAGGGCGCGAGACCGCCTTTGCCGACGGTGAACGCCAGGCTGTAGCCGGCCACCGTCCAGACGATGGTGACGATGCAGGTGATGACGAAGCACTGCATCAGGATGGCAAGGATATTCTTCTTGCGCACCATGCCGCCGTAGAACAATGCCAGCCCCGGGATGGTCATCATCAGAACAAGCGCCGTGCTGGCCAGCATCCACGCGGTGTCGCCGGAGTCCACTTTGGGCGGATCTTCGGCGAATGCCGGTGTTGCCAGCAGCAGGAGCGGCAGCACCGCCGCAGCGACCCACGAAAGTCGGTGTCGAATCATCGTTATGGTTTCCCCTACGCTCTGTCGTTCAAAGTGCGGCGGCGTCGGTCTCGCCGGTGCGGATGCGGACCGCCCGTTCGATGTCGATGACGAAGATCTTGCCGTCGCCGATCTTGCCGGTGTGCGCCGCCTTGGTGATCGCCTCGATCACCTGGTCGGTGAGATCGTCGGTGACCACGACCTCGATCTTCACCTTCGGCAGGAAGTTCACGTGGTACTCGGCGCCACGATAGATTTCGGTCTGCCCCTTCTGGCGGCCGAAACCCTTCACCTCGGAGACCGTGAGGCCCTGAACGCCAAGTGGCGTCAATGCCTCGCGCACGTCATCGAGCTTGAAGGGCTTGATGATGGCCATGATCAGCTTCATGTCGCTGCCCCGTTCTACGTTGCACACTACGTCCCGCCACACCTGGGCGGGCCGGTCGTAGCAGGCGTCTATCAAGAATCGTGCCGCGACGAGGCATGGTTGCCGCATCATCGTCATGGCCGGGCTTGTCCCGGCCATCCGTTGCGGCGTCCGTGCCGGCAGGGATGGCCGGGACACGCCCGGCCACGACGCTATGGATCGGTTGCATAAGAAACGAGCAACAATGGTCCAAATGCGAAGCGCCCCGCCGTCCTTGCGAACGGCGGGGCGCTGTTGAGGAAGTCCGGCGCCGGCGCGCTCAGACCGAGTAATACATCTCGAACTCGACCGGATGCGGCGTGTGCTCGAAACGATACACCTCGGTCCATTTGAGCTCGAGGTAACTCTCGATCTGGTCGGAACTGAACACGTCGCCGGCGAGCAGGAATTCGTGGTCGCCCTCCAGCGCGGCGATCGCCTCGCGCAGGCTGCCGCACACCGTCGGGATGCCCTTCAGTTCCTCCGGCGGCAGATCGTACAGATCCTTGTCCATCGGGTCGCCGGGATGGATCTTGTTGCGGATGCCGTCGAGCCCGGCCATCAGCATCGCCGCGAACGCCAGGTACGGATTGGCGCCCGGATCGGGGAAGCGCACCTCGACGCGCTTGGCCTTTGGATTTGTCGCGTAGGGAATTCGGCACGACGCGGACCGGTTGCGCGCCGAATAGGCCAGCAGCACCGGCGCCTCGAAGCCGGGGATCAGCCGCTTGTAGCTGTTGGTCAGCGGGTTGGTCAGCGCGTTCAGCGCCTTGGCGTGCTTGATGATGCCGCCGATGTAATACAGCGCCTGCTCGGACAGATCGGCATAGCTGTTGCCGGCGAACAGCGGCTTGCCGCTCTTCCAGATCGACTGGTGCACGTGCATGCCCGAGCCGTTGTCGCCGTAGATCGGCTTCGGCATGAAGCAGGCGGTCTTGCCGTAGCTGTGGGCGACGTTGTGGATGCAGTATTTGTAGATCTGCAGCGCGTCGGCCATCTTGGTCAGCGGGCCGAACTTGATGCCCAGCTCGTGCTGGCTCTGGCCGACCTCGTGGTGATGCTTTTCGACCACCACGCCCATCTCGGCCATGGTGGACAGCATCTCGGCGCGCAGGTCGCTCTCGCTGTCGACCGGCGGGACCGGGAAATAGCCGCCCTTCACCACGGGCCGGTGGCCCATATTGCCTTCCGGATAGTCCTTCAGGCTCGCCTGCGGACCTTCCTGGCTATCGATCTGGTAGATGCCGTAGTTGCCGCCGGTGCCGTACTTGATGCTGTCGAACACGAAGAACTCGGCCTCGGGACCGAAGAACGCGGTGTCGCCGACGCCCGATGCATTCAGATAGGCCTCGGCCTTCTTCGCCGTCGAGCGCGGGTCGCGGTTGTACGGCTGCCCGGTCGATGGCTCGATGATATCGCAAATGACGATCAGGCTCGGCTTGGCCGAGAACGGATCCATCACCGCCGTGTCGGGATCCAGCATCAGGATCATGTCGCTCTCGTTGATCGCCTTCCAACCGGCGATCGAGGAGCCGTCGAACATGATGCCGTCGCGGAACACGTCCTCATCGATGGTGGAGACATGCTGCGCGGTGTGCTGCCATTTGCCGCGCGGATCGGTGAACCGCAGGTCCACGTACTCCACGGAATGCTCGGTGAGCATCTCCAGCACCTTGCCCACGCCGTTGCTCGTACCTGCAGGCTTTCTCGCCATGTATGGTTTCCCCGTCCTCGTCTCGAATGGCGCGCCGGCGATCCCACCGGAGGCTGGCGCATGAAGCGGCCCGTCTGTTCATGCCCGCCGTGGGCCGGCGGCGGGGTGTGTCCTGGTTTTCGTCCTGAGTCTGTTGTCCTGTCGGCTAGATGGCGTCCTCGCCGCGTTCGCCGGTGCGGATGCGGATCACCTCCTCGACCGAGGAAACAAAGATCTTGCCGTCGCCGATCCGGCCGGTGCGCGCGGCAGTGATGATCGCCTCCACCGCACGTTCGACCACGGCATCGTCGCAGACCACCTCGATCTTCACCTTGGGGAGGAAATCGACCACGTACTCGGCGCCACGGTACAGCTCGGTATGACCCTTTTGCCGGCCGAAGCCTTTTGCCTCGACGACCGTGATGCCCTGCAGACCCACCTCGTGCAGCGCTTCCTTCACCTCATCCAGTTTGAACGGCTTGATGACGGCCTCGATCTTCTTCATGCGCAACCACCGCCCGGGTTGACCGGGCCTCCTGTTGTCTGGCTGGCCGTAGCGCCGGAGACGGAACGGCAGCGCCACAGGGTTGCACGCGCCGTGCCAAGCGGCAATGTGGATTACGGCCCGGCCCCGAGGCCGCAGCGCCCAGCGGGTGGGCGATCAACGCCGCGACTTGCCCTTATTTTGGGCACCCAGCGGCGCGTTCCGCCGCGGAGGTCAGAACCCGACGCGGTCGCCGCCCTTCAGCTTGAGCATGGCGCGCGCCTCCGTCGGCGTGGCGATCTCCAGGCTGAGTTCCTCGAGGATGCGGCGGATCTTGGTGACCTGCTCGGCATTCGATTTCGCCAGCGCGCCGCGGCCGATATAGAGACTGTCCTCCAGCCCGACGCGCACGTTCCCGCCCAGGATGCCGGCCATCGTGGTGAACGCCATCTGATGCCGCCCGGCGGCGAGCACCGACCAGACATAGGCGTCGCCGAACAGCTTGTCGGCGGTCTCCTTCATGAACAGCAGGTTGCGCGGGTCGGCACCGATGCCGCCCAGGATGCCGAAGATGGTCTGCACGAACAGCGGCGGCTCGACGATCTTCTGATCCAGGCAGTAGGCCAGGTTGTAGAGATGGCCGACGTCGTAGCACTCGAATTCGAAGCGCGTGCCGTGCGCCTTGCCCAGGCGCTCGACGATGCCGGCGATGTCGCGGAACGTGTTGCGGAAGATGTGGTCGTCGGTGCGGTCGAGATACGGCTTCTCCCAGTCGTGTTTCCAGGTCTTCACCCGGTCGCCGGCGCGGGAGATGTTGAAGTTCATGCTGCCCATGTTGAGGCTGCACATCTCGGGCCTCGCCTGCAGCGGCGCGGCGAGCCGGTCCTCCAGCGTCATGGTGAGGCCGCCGCCGGTGGTGATGTTCACCACCGCATCGGTGCTCTGCTTGATCACCGGCAGGAAGCGCATGAACACCGCGGGGTCCGGCGTCGGCTCGCCGGTGTTCGGATCGCGCGCGTGCAGGTGGATGATCGCGGCACCCGCTTCGGCCGCCTCGATGGAGGCGCGGGCGATCTGCTCCGGCGTGATCGGCAGGTGGTCCGACATGCTGGGCGTATGGATGGCGCCCGTGACGGCGCAGCTGATGATGACCTTGCCTGGCATGATCTTCCCTCCCGGTTCGCGTTCCGGCGCAATCTGCACCGGGCAGGCGCTGCGGGCCAGAGGAGCGGTTATCCCCCTCCGGTCCCAGATCCTCCGCACTGCTCCTTAGCCACGACGAACCGGGGGTGGTTCCGACTGCAATTCCATCTCCCGCCGGTAGCGGTAGGTTGCATCCGTCTCGTCGATGCGCACATCGGCCCAGGTGATGCACTGCCCCTCACGCACGTCGCGCACCAGCGTCACGCGGTTCGCCAGCCCGATCGGCAAACCACCGATCGCCAGGCTGGTGCGCGCCGGCAGCAGCTTGCCCCAGACGCAGCCGCCGCCTTCGCCGTCCAGTACCTCACCCGCGCGCAGGTTCCGCTTCGCGGTGGAAACCACATCCCCGCGGAAACCTGTCGGTGCGCCGGTCGCCTCGCCGCGCAGCGCCGCCGAGAGGATCGAAATATTCAGCTCCAGTCCGATCAGATGGAACGGCCGGTACAGCGCCGACATGCGTCCCGATGCATCGGTCACCACCCCGTATTCCTTGAAGCAGCGCGCCGTGTAGTCGTTCGGCGCCTCGAACAGCACGTAGACGCCCCAGCGCAGGTCGTTCGCCACCGGCGTGCCGTCGCGATGCAGGCTGGAGACCACTTCCACCTCGCCGGCCGGGCGCAGCAACGCGGCCATCTCGTGCGTGCCGCATGGCGGGAACCCGAGCCCGTCGGGCGGCGGCGTCAGGCCGGTCGCATTGGCCACCGCCGCCATCTCGATGCCCGACTTCGTGCCGTCGAGGAAAGAATTGAACATCTGCGGGTTCATCCCGCCGATCCGCGCCTGCTCCTCGGTCAGTCCGTAATAGCCCCACACGGTCGCCGGCGTGGACGCATGATATTCCGGCAGGTATTTCGTGCCTTTCCCGGCGGCGACCACGCGGAAGCCGCACGCGCGCGCCCAGTCCACCATCTCGCAGATCAGCGCCGGCTGGTCGCCATAGGCCAGCGAATAGACCACGCCAACGGCCTCGGCCTCGCGCGCCAGTGCAGCACCCGCCAGCACATCCGCCTCCACATTGACCATCACGATATGCTTGCCCTCGGCGATCGCACGCCGCGCGTGCGCGATGCCCGCTGGGGCGTGGCCGGTGGCCTCCACAACCACCTCGATCTCCGGCCGCGCGAGCATTGCCGCCGCATCGTCGGTAAAGTGCGTGGCCCCGATCCGGTCCTCGGTCCAGCCGACGCGCCGACAGGCCTCGCGTGCACGATCCGGCGCAAGATCGGCGATCGCCGCGACCTCGATGCCCGGCGTGGACGGCACCTGGGACAGGAACATCGAGCCGAACTTACCCGCCCCGATCAGGCCGACGCGCACCGGCCGCCCCTTGGCCAGCCGCTGGCTCAGCAAGCGGTGCAGGTTCATGCCGATGCTCCCTTTTCTCGCCCGCGGTTTCGTGGCCCATTGCCATGCCAGGACGGGGCGGCGGAAATTGGGGACACGTTTGATGCCGGCTGGCAAATGGCAGTTCTGGATCGACCGCGGCGGCACGTTCACCGACATCGTCGCGCGCGATCCGGACGGCCGGCTCTCCACGCATAAGCTGCTGAGCGAGAACCCCGGCCGCTACCGCGACGCCGCGATCGCCGGCATCAAGACGGTACTGGGAGTGTCCCTCGACGCGCCGATCCCGCCCGGCGTGGTGGAGGCTGTCAAGATGGGCACCACTGTCGCCACCAACGCACTGCTCGAGCGCAAGGGCGAGCGCACGCTGCTGGTGGTGAACCGCGGCTTCGCCGACGCGCTGCGCATCGGCAACCAGGCCCGCCCGCGGCTGTTCGATCTCGCGATCACGCTGCCGTCGATGCTGTACGAGGACGTGGTGGAGATCGCCGGCCGCGTCGGCGTCGATGGCGAGGCGATCGAGACCGCTCGACGAACACGCCGCGCGCGCCGCGTTCGCCCGGGCGCGTGCCAACGGCATCAGCGCCTGCGCCATCGTGCTGATGCACGCCTGGAAATACCCAGACCACGAACGCCGCCTCGCCGAACTCGCGCGCGAGGCCGGCTTCGCGCAGGTCTCCGCCAGCCATGCCGTCAGCCCGCTGCTGCGGCTGGTCCCGCGCGGCGACACCACGGTGGTGGATGCGTATCTCTCGCCCATCCTGCGACGCTACGTCGAACACGTGGCGGCGGAGCTCGCGGGCGTGCGGCTGTTCTTCATGCAGTCGAACGGCGGCCTGGCGGACGCCGCGAGCTTTCAGGGCAAGGACGCGATCCTCTCGGGTCCCGCCGGCGGCATCGTGGGCGCGGCGCGCACCGCCGCGATGGCCGGGCTCGACCGCATCATCAGCTTCGACATGGGCGGCACGTCGACCGACGTGGCGCTCTACGCCGGCGCGTTCGAGCGGGCGTTTGAAACCGCAGTGGCCGGCGTGCGGCTGCGCGCGCCGATGATGGCGATCAACACGGTGGCGGCCGGCGGCGGCTCGATCCTGCATTTCGACGGCGCGCGGTTCCGCGTCGGACCCGACAGCGCCGGCGCCGATCCGGGCCCCGCGTGCTATCGCGGCGGCGGCCCGCTGACAGTGACGGACGCGAATGTCTGCGTGGGGAAAATTCAGCCGCGGCATTTCCCGGCGATCTTCGGACCCGACGGCGACCAGCCGCTCGATGCCGATGTCGTGCGGGAAAAATTCGCCGCCCTCGCCAACGAGATCGAAAAAGCCACCGGCCAGCCGCGCACCTCGCGCCAGGTGGCCGAGGGCTTCCTGCACATCGCGGTCGCCAACATGGCGAATGCCATCAAGCAGGTCTCGGTGCAGAAGGGCCACGACGCCACCCGCTTCGCGCTGCAATGCTTCGGCGGCGCCGGCGGGCAGCATGCCTGCCTGGTCGCCGACGCGCTCGGCATGGAGACCGTGTTTATCCACCCGTATGCCGGCGTGCTCTCCGCCTATGGCATGGGTCTTGCTGACCAGACGGTGATGCGCGAACAGGCCGTGGAAATTCCGTTCGAAGCGCATGCCATGGCGGAACTGTCCGAGGTCGCGGATCGACTGGCCGACGAGGCGACGGCCGCACTTGCCGCGCAAGGCGTCGAGCCCGCGCGCATCACTGCGCACCGCAGCCTGCATCGTGCGCTACGCCGGCACCGAGGCGGCGCTGATCGTCCCGCTGCGCAGCGAACCGGAGATTGTCGCGGATTTCACCGCGGCGCATCGCGCGCGCTTCGGCTTTGCCACACCGGACCGGCAGCTGGTGGTCGAGGCGGTCGCAGTCGAGGCGATCGCGCCCGGCGATACGGTGCCGGAGGCGACCGTGCACGACCGCGGCAGCGGCGCCCCGGAGCCGATCGACAGCGTCGTGATCTTCACCGGCGACGTCGAGCATCGTGCGCCGGTGTTCGACCGCACCTCCCTGCTGGCGGGCGACCGCATCGGCGGACCGGCGCTGATCCGCGAGGCCAACGCCACCACCGTGGTCGAGCCCGGCTGGATGGCGGAGGTCACCGGCTGGATCACATGACCTTGCGTCGCACCGAACCGCTCGCCACGCGCGTGCCGGCGGGCAGCGCGCGGCCCGATCCGGTTCTGCTCGAGCTGTTCAACAACCTGTTCATGAACGTCGCCGAGCAGACCGGTGCGGTGCTGCAGAACACGTCGATGAGCGTCAACATCAAGGAGCGGCTGGATTTCTCCTGCGCCATCTTCGACGCCGACGGCTTCCTGGTGGCGAATGCGCCGCACGTGCCCGTGCATCTCGGCGCCATGGGCGAAAGCGTGCGCACCGTGCTGAACAACCGGCGCGACACGCTGAAGCCGGGCGACGTGGTCGCGCTGAACAACCCGTTCAACGGCGGCACGCATCTGCCCGACGTGACGGTGATCACGCCGGTGTTCGATGAGGCGGGCGGAAAAATCCTGTTCTTCGTCGGCAGCCGCGGCCATCACGCCGATATCGGCGGCATCACGCCCGGGTCCACGCCGCCTGGCGTCGCGCACGCTGGAGGAAGAAGGCGTCGTGATCGACGATTTTCTTCTCGTCGACGGCGGCCACTTCCGCGAAGCCGAACTGCGCGCGCTGCTGGCGGGCGCAAAATATCCGGCGCGCAGTCCCGACGTGAACGTCGCCGACATCAAGGCGCAGGTGGCGGCGAACGAAAAGGGCGTGCAGGAACTGCAACGTGTGGTCGCACTGCACGGCTGGCCGACGGTCAGCGCCTACATGCGCCACGTCATGGACAACGCCGAAGAACAGGTGCGCCGGGTGATCGACCGCCTCGGCAGCGGCGCGTTCGAATACACCATGGACAGCGGACTGAAGCTGCGCGTCGCCGTCAGCGTCGATCGCGCCAGCCGCAGCGCCACGGTGGATTTCACCGGCACCGGCCGGCAGAGCGAGGGCAACTTCAACTCGCCGCCCGCGGTGACGCGCGCCGCGGTACTGTACGTGTTCCGCACGCTGGTGGCGGACGACATCCCGCTGAACGACGGCTGCCTGAAGCCGCTGCGCCTGATCATCCCGCCCGGCACGTTCCTGTCGCCGGCGCCCGGTGCGGCGGTGGTGGCCGGCAACACCGAGGTCTCGCAGGCCACCTGCAACGCGCTGTTCGGCGCACTGAAGCCGATCGCGTGCTCGCAGGCGACGATGAACAACTTCCTGTTCGGCGACGCGCACCGCCAGTACTATGAGACCATCTGCGGCGGCACCGGCGCGGGGCCGGGCTTCCATGGCACATCGGCGATCCACTCGCACATGACCAACACGCGCATGACCGATCCCGAGGTGCTGGAACTGCGCTACCCGGTGCGGCTCGAGCGCTTCGCCATCCGCCACGGCTCCGGCGGCGACGGGCAGTGGCGCGGCGGCGACGGCGCGATCCGGCGCATCCGCTTCCTGGAGCCGATGACCGCGGTCATCGTCGCCTCGCGGCGCAACGTCGCACCGTTCGGTCTGGACGGCGGCGAGGACGGCGCGGTCGGCCGGCAATGGGTCGAGCGCGCCGATGGCACGCACGAGGTGCTGACCGGCACCGACAGCGCCGAACTGAATCCCGGCGATGTGTTCGTGATCGAAACGCCGGGCGGCGGCGGCTTCGGGGCAGCCGCCTGACGTGTCGCGCCGGCGCACATGGCTGACCGGACTCGCGGTGGTCATGTGCCTTGGCGCTGCTCGCCGCGTGGCAGGTTCCGCAGTGGCTCGACTGGACCCGCTACCGCGCCACGATCGAGGTGCTCGCATCGGCCGCCCTCGGCCAGACGGTTACCATCCAGGGACCGATCACGCTGACGCTGCTGCCGCAGCCGGTGCTGACCGCGGCCCAGGTGACCGTCGGCGGCAGCGAGCCCGCGAACCTGTCGATCCATGTCGATGCGCTGCGGCTGCGCGTCGCGCTCTGGCCGCTGATCGCCGGGCGTGTCGATGCGCGCGAACTGGTGCTGCGCGGGACCCGATCTGCGGATTCCCTGGCCGGCCGAGCCCGCGATGTTCCGAGCCCGGCCGCCGGCCTGGCTGACCGCGTTCGCCGTGCGCGTCGAGAACGGCCGACTGACCATGGGACGGCTTGCCTTCACCGGCATCGACGCGAGGCTTGCGACGCTGGACACCGGCGCATTGTCGGCCTCGGGAACGGCGCGCTTCGGTGATCTGGGCTGGAACTTCACCGCGCGGCTGACTGCGGCGGGCGCCGATGGTGCGGCCGGGCTGAACGTGACCCTGGATGGCCAGGGCAACGCCAATGGGCTCGGCGCCAGCGTCGCCGGACAGATGGCGGCGACGGCACGTTCGCCGGCACCATCGCCAGCCGCGGTCCCAACCTGGCGGTGCTGCTGCCCGCGCCGCCGGTGCCGTTCCGCGCGGACGGGCGGCTGACGGTCGGCAGCGGCCTCGCGGCGGTCGACGATCTCGCACTCGAGATCGGCGGGTCGCCCGCCAGCGGCTCGGTGGCACTGCGCGTGGCGCCGCAGCAGAGGCTCGACGTCGCGCTGTCGGCCAGCCGGCTCGATCTGGATGCCTGGCTGCCGGTTCTGCTGCGCGCCGGCACCACGATCGCCGGGATCGACGTGCCGATCGGGTTCGACTTCTCGGCCGAGGCGGCGCCGCTGGGCGGCGGCACGCTGGAACACGTGCGGGCTGGCGTTCAGCCTGGCAGGCAACGAGCTTGTGGTGCGCGATGCGAGCGCGTCGCTGCCCGGGAACGGCAGGCTCCGCCTGAGCGGCCGCATCGCCCGTGCCGATCCGGACCATGCGCGGTTCGAGGGCGACGCGAGGCTCGATGCGCCGGTCCTGCGCACGACGCTGCGATGGCTGGGCGAGGCGATGCCGTGGGCGCTGCCGCCGGGCCTGCCCGCTTGTGTGCCGGACGGCGTGCTCCAGCGCGCGGCGCTGTCGGCGCATGTGCGTGACCAGCGGCGGCGAGATTTCGCTGCAGCAGATCGCCGGCACCATCGATGACGCGCCGATCGCCGGGCAGCATCGCCTTCAAGCGCGGCGAGCCGCCATCGCTGAAAGCCGATCTGACGCTGGATCGTCTGTCGCTGGATCCCTGGCTGCCGGTGCGGCCGCCCGGCCTGGCCGATCTGTCGCGTCTGGCCTCCGGCATCGATGCCGAGCTGCGCCTCAACGTCCGGCAGGCGACGTGGTCCGGCGCAACGATCGACGGGCTCGCCGTGGATGCCGCGATCGAGGCCGGCAGCATCCTGCTGCGCCGGATCGAGGGCACGGCGAACGGCGCGCACGTCGTTGCGTCCGGCATGCTCGGCGAGGGCGGCAGGCTGAGCGACGGCATGCTCAGCCTGGCGACCAGCGATGCGTCGCCTCTGGCGGATGCTGCTGCCGAATGCCTGGCGCGCAACACCGGCCTTCTGGCACGGGCCGGCCAAACTGGAGGTGCAGGCCGATGGACCGCAGGAGGCGCTCGCCGTCGGCGTGCGGCTGGCGTTGGCCGATGCGCGGCTGGAGGCGCGGCCGACGATCGACCTGCGCTCGGGCGAATGGGCCGGCGCGGTGACGCTGCACCATCCGGGCGCGCGCAGGCTGGTCGCCGTGCTTGGCCTTGCGGAGCGAGCGGGGATGAGCGGCCTGCCGGAATGGCTGGGCGACGGCTCGCTGTCGCTGGTGGCGCATCTCGCGGCCGCGCCCGGTCGCATTGCCGCGGAGACCTTCGACCTGACCGCGGCGTCGCTGCGTGCCACCGGAAATCTCGCGCTGGATGTAGGCGGCGAGGAGCCGCATTTGACCGGCCGCGTCTTTGCCGATGCAGTGTCGGTCCTGCTGCCGGACGCGGGCTCGGATGTGCCGCTGCCGCTCGGCATCCTGCACGGCTGGCGGGGCGACCTGCGGGTCGAGATGGGGTCCGTGCTCGCCGGCCAACGCCCGGTGCTGCGCGACGCATCGGCCGATGTCACGCTGCAAGACGACACGCTGCGGGTCGAGCGGATCTCGGGAAAACTCGGCTCGGGCGCGGTCTCGGGCAGCTTTGCATTCGACGGCGCGGCCAGGCCGCCGACCGTTTCGCTGCAGATGCGGCTGAGCGATGCCGCGATCACCGGTCCATTGGACGATGCGCCCATCGATCTGCTGTCCGGGCGCGCCGATGCCAACCTGCGAGCTGACCGCGAGCGGCTACAGCCCCTCGGCCATCCTCGCGACATTGGACGGGCGCGCTGCGCTGACGGTGATCGATGGCGCGCTGTCGGGCTTCGATCTGTTCCGCATGAAGCTGGCTGTCGAGAAGCCCGATGCGAAAACGGCCGAGGCGGCGGCGAGCGACGCGCTGGACTCCGGGGCGACCGGGTTCGACCGGCTGGATCTGAGCGCGCGCATGTCGCATGGCGATCTGTCGCTGGACACCGGCCTGATGACGGGCATCGCCGGCGAGGCGCATTTCACCGGCGGCATGAACCTCGCGACCCAGGCGCTCGACGTGAGGATCGCGCTGCAGCCCGCGCTGCCGAACCCGCCGGAGATCGTCGTCCGCGTCACCGGCCCGCTCGATCGTCCGAACCGGGCGCCGGAACTGGCCAACCTGGCACGCTGGATGGCAGAGCTTGCGCATTGATCCAGTGCAGCACGCGATCATCGGGGCCACACCACAAATGCAACCGCGATGGCTGCCCATGCCATCAGCAGTGCCGACGACGTGTAGAGCGCGTTCCATCGCGTGGTGACCGTCCAGGGGGACACGTCCGCCCAGCGCGCGGTGATGATCGCGGAACTCGACATCGGCGTCATGGTTACGCCGAGCCCCCAGCCCAGCATGCAGGCAAACGCCAGCACGGCAGGCGGCACGCCGAGGATTCCGGGATCGGGGACGGCCGCGCCGATCAGCGCAACCACCGCGACGGGATTGAGGCCTAGCTGTCCGGTGCCGATGAGCAGCAGCGGGATCGCCAGCGGCACCGTCACCGACGGCAGTCCCGCGACGAAGGGCGCAAGGCCGCTCGCCGGCAGCACGCTGCCCAGCGCGACGCCCATGAAGCCGGAGCCGCCCAGCACTGTTGCCTCGCTGCGGATGCCGGGCACGCGCAGCAGGAAGCGCTCGGCGCGCCGACGCATCATCGCGGCAAGCCGGCTGGCGCGGCGTCCGGCGAACCGCCAGGACTGGGCGACCAGCCAGGACTGGGCGACCAGCCAGCCCAGGGCGACCAGCGGCACGACCAGCGTCACGCCGGCGACCAGCGAAACGCCGAACAGCGCGGCCGTGCCCTCGGCCAGCAGCATCACCAGCACGATCAGTGCCGACGATGCGCCAGTGGATCGTCCAGGATTCGGTCGTGGCCGGGCGCGGGCCGCCACGCGTGCGCAGGCGAGCACCCGACAGCCGGTCCTCGATCCAGCCCAGCGCCGTCATGCCGACCGAGACGACGAACGCGATCGGCAGCAAAAGGCGCATCGGTGCCGCGGGAACGGCGGTGGACACGACCGCGGTCATGATGTTGATCGGGTTCCAGCAGTTCATCACGCAGAAGCCGCGATAGATCGCCAGCAGCATGCGCCGGGTTCGGATGGCGCGGATGTCGGCCGATCCGCCGGCGGCCTCCAGCGTGTTGGCGCGCATCACCATCGCCGCGAGCAGTTCGATCGCGCCGTAGGACAGCGTGATGCCGAAGACGTGGCCGCCGGCGGTCAGCGCCGCGTAGCGACGGCCGGGCGGCTGCGCCACCAGATGCTGGCCGCAGCGGCGCACCAGCGGGCTGGTTTCCGCGGCGTCGCGCAATGTCGTCAGCGCCAGGAAGAACGCCGCGTAGCTTGCGCCGCGCCGCCAGCCGGCCAGGAACAACGCGAGCGGATCGGCCGCCAGCACCACGCCGACCATGCCGATGCCGAACAGCGCCAGGAACAGCACCTGCGCGTAGCGGCGCTGGTTGCGGAACTCGAGCAGCAGGAACAGCAGGATGGCGATGCCGCCAACGTCGCCGGCGCGCGGCAGGTGCAGGAGTTGGTCGGCCAGCGTCGCCGCCCACGCGAGCGCATAGCATGATGCGCTTGCCATCGGGGCACTCAGCATCGGACGGCGCGATCAAGGGTACGGGTGGGACGCAATCGCCGCATCCTGCCGCGCCGCGCCGCATCTGGACAGAGGGGGTGCCGGCGCGTAACGCTCGGCGCACATCTGCAATGCACAAGGGATCGCCATGCTGTTCGAATTCGACAAGACGCCGAACGAGAATATCTACAAGCTGCTGGTTTCCACGGTGGTGCCGCGTCCGATCGCGTGGGTGACCACACAGGACATCGACGGCACGGTGAATGCGGCGCCGTTCTCGTTCTTCAATGCGGTTTCCGGCAATCCCCCTGTTGTCGCCATCGGCATCGGCGGACGCGCGCCGGGCGATGTGAAGGACACCGGCGGCAATATCCGCCGCACCGGCGAGTTCGTGGTCAATCTCGTCAGCAACCGGCTGGCCGAACAGATGAACATCACCGCGATCGATTTCGACAAGGATGTGAACGAACTTGCCGAGGCGGGCTTGAGCACGGCGCCCTCGTCGCGCGTGAAGCCGCCGCGCATTGCGGAAAGCCCGGTCTCGTTCGAGTGCGAGCGTCTGGTCATCGTCGAGGTCGGCGTCGATCGTGCCGTTATCCTGGGCAAGGTCGTCGCCATCCACGTGGCCGATGAATTCGTGCTGGATGCGGACCGGTGCTACATCGACACGCCGAAACTGGACCTGGTCGGCCGCATGCACGGTCGCGGCTGGTACGCCCGGACCACGGACCGCTTCGACATGCCGCGCATCGATGTCGCCGACTGGCCGCTGCGCGCGAAGGCGGCGGAGTAGCGGCGACACATCTGCGAAGGGCGCATCTGCGGGGGCGCGGCGCCTGTTGGCTGATGGAATTGTCGTGAGTTCACGCATCGCGGCAGCGGGGCCGCGCGTTGCTGTGGCTCGACCAATAGCCACAGGAGCACATTGATGACAAAGACATTACGACTTCTCAGCCTGGCATCGGTGCTGGCAGCCGGCGTCGCGACGGCCAGCCTCGCACAGGGTGACACTGGCGGTGTCGGCAGCAAGTCCGTGACGGGCACCCAGTTGAACAGCCAGCAGCAGGGCACGCCATCGACCGGAACTGCCGGGACGACCGCCGCCGGTACGTATGGCATGAACAACCAGGCCAACCAGCCCGGCAACAGCTACCCTGGCGTCGTGGGTCCGACCGGGTCGACGCAGCCGGATGCCACCAACCCTGCCCGTTCGTCACCGAGCGGCGGCGGCGGCAAGCAATAGTCCGGCAACACGGGCGTCGCCGTTGTAAGCGCAGCGCAGCAGTCCCGCGGGTCCGAGTTCCCGCAATTGCTGCGACTTCACCACCGAATCGGCGCACCGTGCAGCAGATGTCGATACATCGGCGCAAATGACGACTGGGTCTTGATATGGCCGGATGTGCTGTTCACCACGTCGCATGACAGGCAAGGATCAAAACCTGAGTGCTGCGTCGCGGTCTGCGGGCCGGCGAACGAGGCCAACAGCTTTCGGCTGGCGCGCATGACGGAGCCGTTTCGCACGTCGTCGGGTGCCTGGCCAGCGTGGCCGACGGCATGTTCCGGTGAGACAACATAGCAGCAGGGATGCACCATCCCATTCGAGTTGATGCTGATGCTTTGGTATAGATGGTCACAGCCGAAGTATTGATGGCGGTTCCGCCGTTCGTCGGCGTGGCGTTGCCAGTTCGCACTGATCTCCGGCTGCTGTCCGCGACTTTGCTCATCGGGCCTGCGTGGCGTCAGGACATGGTGCGTGTCAGGCGTCATGACGCCGGGCTCAACGCCAAATTCATCCACACCGAGCGAGGCGGCCATCTCTCTGGCCATCTCGATCTCGTGCCGATTCCATGGAAAAGCCAGGTACCGCCAGTAAAGATGCGGCGTGTGCAGGTCGAGCCGACGCTTGGCTGCAACCAGACGGCGCACATTGTCGAGTACAAGCGCGAGGTCGCCGCCATGGCGGTAGGTTTGATAGGTTTCCTGCGTGGCGCCGTCGATCGAGAGGATGATCGCATCGAGACCCGACTTTACCAAAGCCTCGATCGCCGGATCGTTGAGTGGCACGCTCATGTTCGAGCTGATGAGAACCCAGATTTCCCGGGCCTTGCATTGTGCGATCAGCTCGGGAAGCCGCTTGTTCAGCAGCGGCTCGCCCCAGAGCGACAGCCAGATGCGAACCAGATAGTCGCCGTACGCCGACAGGATGTGGTCGAGTTCGGTCTCTTTCATGATCGGCATGGTGTAGCCCTGCCGGCGCGCCATCTCCGACAGGCAAAGCGGACATTCGAGGTTGCATGGAAATGCCGGGTCGATCTGACCCGTCACCGGCATCGACGTGGTGCGCTCGGTGTGGCACAGGCGCTCCCGTTCGTTGAGCACCAGGTTGCGCAATTTCTTCAGGCGCAACGCCGACAGTAAGCCGGCGTGTTGCTCGATCTCGCGATCCGGGTGGCAGATCCGACCGACGATGCTGCCGTATGGCTTCCCTTCCGCACTGAAATCGATGGTGACCGGGACGTCGGGATGCAGGTCGGCTGCAATAGGGACAATGACATTGAAGCCGGAGTGCAGCGAGAACGCCGCGTTGGCGGCGGCCACGTCGGGGCGCGGGTCGCGGCAGTGGATGCGCACCACGCTGTCCCCCACCCGCAGATCGGCCGTGAGCACGAGGTTCTTTCGACCGGTCACACAGAACCAACCCTCGACTTCCAGGAAGCCGCCAGGTTGGTCGAGACCGCGGAAGAAATAGGCCCCGTCCAGATGGCCAACCGCTTGCAGCGCGGCCGTTTGAGACTCGGCTATTTGAGACTGGGTCATGTCACGGGCGGATCTGTCGCCGACCCGCTGGCCGCCCCATGCCGGCCGCCGCCGTGCCCTCTGCCGCCTCTGGTCGGTTCAGGCGACTAGCCGCCGTCGGGCTGCAGGACACCCGAACGCGGGGTCGCCGCGTGCTCCTTCAGGACCGAGTCGGTCTCCGGATCGACTTCCTTCATCAGCACGTCATAGCCCCACAGATCGGCCAGGTGCTGCAGCACGAACCGCGTGTCACGCTCTTCCAGCAGCACGCGGTTCAGCGCGCGATGATGCACGATCAGGCGCCGGTCGCCCGCCAGATTGACGTCCACCACCTGGATATCGGGCAACGTCCATGCGATGTCGTACTGCTGCGCGAGCGCACGCTGGATCTTGCGATAGCCACGCTCGTCGTGGATGGCCTCGACGCGCAGGGTGGGCTCGTTTGAATCGTCCAGCACGTGGAACAGGCCCAGATCGCGGATCAGGCGCGGGCTGAGGAACTGCAGGATGAAGCTCTCGTCCCGGTAGTTGGCCCACACGTCACGCAGCACCGCCATCGGATCGGCGGAGCCGGCGATGGCAGGGAACCACTGCTGGTCCTCGGCCGTCGGCTCGGTGCAGATGCGCTCGATATCGCGCATCATCGCAAAGCCGAGCGCGTAGGGGTTGATGCCCGAATAGCGCGGATCGTCGAACGCCGGCTGGAACACCACGTTGGTGTGCGAGCGGATGAACTCCACCATGTTGCCGTCGGTCAGCAGGCCCTTCTCGTGCAGACGGTTCATGATCCGATAGTGCACGTAGGTCGCGCAGCCCTCGTTCATCACCTTGGTCTGCGATTGCGGATAGAAGTACTGCGCGATGATGCGCACGATGCGCAGTATTTCGCGCTGCCAGGGCAACAGCCGCGGCGCCGTCTTCTCCAGGAAATACAACAGGTTTTCCTGCGGCAATTGCAGCAGCGCGCGCCGCCGCTCTTCGGCCGTCGGGTCGGATTTTTCGGTGCCCTTGCCGGGCAGCGTGCGCCACAGATCGTTGAAGACCTGCTCCTCGTGCTCGCGCCGCGCACGCGCGCGCAACTCCTCGGAGCGCAGGTCGGCAGCCCGCGGGCGCGGATAGCGGTGCACGCCGTGGCTCATCAGGGCATGCGCTGCGTCGAGCAGTCGTTCGACCGCCGCCTCGCCGTAGCGTTCCTCGCAATGGGCGATGTAGCCGCGCGCGAATTCGAGGTAGTCGAGGATGCCGTCGGCATCCGTCCACTGCTTGAACAGGTAGTTGTTCTTGAAGAAGTGGTTGTGGCCGAATGCAGCGTGGGCAATCACCAGCGTCTGCATCGTGGCCGTGTTCTCCTCCATGATGTAGCAGATGCATGGATTGGAGTTGATCACGATCTCATACGCGAGGCCCTGCATGCCGGCGCGATACATCGCCTCGTTGCGGGCGAAATGCTTGCCGAACGACCAGTGCTTGTAGAACAGCGGCATGCCGATCGAGGAATAGGCATCCAGCATCTGCTCGGTGCCGATCACCTCGATCTGGTTGGGATAGACATCCAGGCCCAGTTCGTCGATCGCGATCTTCTCGATCGCGTCGTGCACGCGCTGGACCGTGCTGAAATCCCAGTCCGCGCCTTCGAACAGTGGACGCTCGGCGCGGATGCTGCCGCCCGTGGCGCCCACTGCGCCGCCCATGTCATTCATGTCGTCTCGGCTCCCGTGGTCGCCTGTTTCTTGGCAAACAGCTCGCGGAACACCGGATAGATGTCGCGTCGGTGCCCGACCTTGCGCATCGCCATCGGCGCGCCGGTTTTGCAGATCGCGGTGTAGGTCTGCCAGAGATCGGAATCGCGGCGAATGAAGCCGGGCGGGAAGTGCTCGGAATCGCGGCCGACCTCAAGATACGCATAGTACTGGCAGACCGGCAGGATGGTGTCGACGAGCAGCGCCGCGGTCTTGTCGTTGTCGGATGCGGTGTTGTCGCCGTCCGAGGCCTGCGCGGCGTAGATGTTCCACGAATCCGGATTGTAGCGCTCGGCGACGATGCCCTGCATCACCTCGAGCGCGGTCGACACCACGGTGCCGCCGGTCTCGGGCGAGTTGAAGAATGTATCTTCGTCCACCTCCTGCGCCTGGTGCGTGTGCCGGATGAACACCACGTCCACATGCTTGTAGCGGCGCTTCAGGAAGATGTAGAGCAGCACGTAGAACCGCTTCGCGAGGTCCTTCATGTGTTCGGTCATCGAGCCGGACACGTCCATCAGACAGAACATGACGGCCTGCGCCACCGGCTTCGGCTGCGCCTCGAACCTGCGGTAGCGCACGTCGAGCGGATCGATGTACGGGATCACGCTGCTGCGCCGCAGCTTGCGCGTGAGTTCTTCCTCCAGCTCCAGGCGCCGCGCCTGCTCGTCGCCGTCCGGGCTGAGCGCGTCGATCTCGTCGCGCAGCCGCTGCAATTCGTCGGGCTTCGGCCGCTTCAGCGCGATGCGGCGCGACAGGCTGTTGCGCACGGTCCGCATCAGCGCGAGGTTGGCCGGCGAGCCGGTGACCGAGTAGCCGGCGCGATGCCAGGTCACGCTCTCCGCGTCCACCACGCGGCGCTTCGCCAGATCGGGCAGTTCGAGGTCTTCCAGGAACAGATCGACGAACTCGTCGCGCGACAGGGCGAAGCGGAAGTCGTCCTGACCCTCGCCGTCCGGGCTGCCCTCGGAACCGCCGCCGCCCGCGCCGCCCTGCGGCCGCGGGATCGTGTCGCCTTCGATGTATTGCTTGTTGCCGGGCAGCAGATGGTCGCGGATGCCGCCGCTGCCGCCGCGATGGAACGAGGGTTCGTGAACGCCCTGCGCCGGCAGCGCGACCTCGCCCGCCTGGTCGGCGTCCTTGATGCTGCGGCTGGCCGAGCTTTCGTGCACCGCCTTGCGTATCAGCGACTTGGCACGGCGCATGAACCGTTGCCGGTTGGCGAGGTTCTTCCCGCTGGGATTGAGACGACGGTCGACGATATGCATTAGGGTGCCTGTTCCGACGGAGCTGTCCTAGCCCGCCTGCTTGACGCGCATGTACCACTCCACCAGGCGGCGGACCTGCCGCTCGGTGTAGCCGCGTGCCGTCATACGGTTGACGAATTCTTCGTGCTTCTTCTCGCTTTCGCTGTCCTTCTTCGAGCCGAAGCTGATCACCGGGAGCAGTTCCTCGACCTGGCTGAACATGCGGCGCTCGATGACTTCACGGATCTTCTCGTAGCTGGTCCAGGACGGGTTCTTGCCGTTGTTGTTGGCACGCGCCCGCAGGCTGAACTTCACCACCTCGTTGCGGAAGTCCTTCGGGTTGGCGATGCCGGCCGGCTTTTCCACCTTGGTCAGTTCCTGGTTCAGCAGCTCGCGGTTCATGAGCTGGCCGGTGTCGGCATCCTTGAAGTCGATGTCCTCGATCCAGGCATCGGCGTAGGCGACGTAGCGATCGAACAGGTTCTGGCCGTAGTCGTGATACGACTCGAGATAGGCCTTCTGGACCTCGTTGCCGATGAACTCGGCGTAGCGTGGCGCGAGTTCGCCCTTGATGAACTCCAGATAGCGCTTCTCGGTCTCGGCCGGCATCTGGTCGCGCCGGATCGACTGTTCCAGCACGTACATCAGGTGCACCGGATCGGCCGCCACCTCGGTGGTGTCGTGATTGTAGGTGGCCGCCAGCACCTTGAAGGCGAACCGGGTGGACGCGCCGTCCATGCCCTCCTCGACGCCGGCCGAGTCCTTGTATTCCTGCAGCGAGCGCGCGCGCGGGTCGGTCTCCTTCAGGCTTTCGCCGTCATAGACCCGCATCTTGGAATACAGCGTCGAGTTCTCGTGCTTCCGCAGCCGCGTCAGCACCGAGAAGCGGGCGAGCATTTCCAGCGTCGCCGGCGCACAGGGCGAGGCGGCGAGTTCGGACGTGCGGACCAGCTTGTCGTAGATCCGCTGTTCCTCGGTGACGCGCAGGCAGTACGGGACCTTGATCACGTAGATACGGTCGATGAAGGCCTCGTTGTTGCGGTTGTTCTTGAAATTCTGCCACTCCGACTCGTTGGAGTGCGCCAGGATGATGCCGCTGAACGGGATGGCGCCGATGTTCTCGGTGCCGATGTAGTTGCCCTCCTGCGTCGCGGTCAGCAACGGGTGCAGCATCTTGATCGGCGCCTTGAACATCTCGACGAACTCGAGCAGTCCCTGGTTGGCGCGGTTGAGGCCGCCGGAATAGCTGTAGGCGTCGGGGTCGTTCTGCGCATGCAACTCCAGCTTGCGGATATCGACCTTGCCCACCAGCGAGGAGATGTCCTGGTTGTTCTCGTCGCCCGGCTCGGTCTTGGCGATGGCGATCTGACGCAGCCGCGACGGGGTCACCTTCACCACGCGGAAGCGGGAGATGTCGCCGTCGAACTCGTCGAGCCGCTTGATGCACCAGGGGCTCATCAATCCGGTGAGCCGGCGCTGCGGGATGCCGTAATTCTCCTCCAGCATCGCGCCCATGCGCTCCGGGTTGAACAGCCCGAGCGGGCTCTCGAACACCGGGCTGATCTGGTCGCCGGCCTTCAGCACGTAGATGGGATGCACTTCCATCAGCGCCTTCAACCGTTCGGCGAGCGAGGACTTGCCGCCACCAACCGGTCCAAGCAGGTACATGATCTGCTTGCGCTCTTCGAGGCCCTGGGCGGCATGGCGCAGGAAGCCGACGATGCGCTCGATCGTCTCTTCCATGCCGTAGAATTCGGAGAATGCCGGATAGATCCGCATGGTGCGGTTCATGAAGATCCGGCCGAGTCGCGCGTCCTTCGCGGTATCGACCATCTCGGGCTCGCCGATCGCGGCGAGCAGACGTTCGGTTGCAGTCGAGTACACCATCGGGTCTTGGCGGCACGCCTCCAGATACTCTGGCAGCGTCATCTCCGCTTCGCGGTGCGCCTGGAACGTCCTGGCGTAAGCTGCGAAAAGATCATCGACCGGATACATCGAAGCTCCTAATGCAAGATGGGTGCAAGCGTAACATGTTGCCCGGGTGTCACGTGAATGTTTTTTCGCTTGGACGCCAAGTTTCCAAGTCTGGTGTGGTCCGATTCACTTGCGACCATCACAGGATCTCCCAGGCGGGTTGTCGCCGATGATACGAGACATCCGGCGAAGCATGGCGACCGTGTGGCGGTTCACCACGACGTGCGGCCGCAGCACCGCGACGGTGCCGAACGCAGACTGACGGGCGAGGCCGGAACGCCTCTCGCCCGGGTTGGAGCCGTGCTCCGCAGGCAAGCCCGATGTGTAGTCATATAAAGCATTAAATCCATCGAGGTAAAGGAGTTTCCTGCGGTGTCGACGATCGGTCCGCCGGCGCCGGCAGGATCCCACGCCTCGTCGCGGCGAGGACGATCCCGGCCAGGTGTGCCTGCATCACAAGAAAGCTGGCGAACTGCAGGCCATCGCATCATGCGAAGCATCTCCGTTGCCCGCAGCACCTGTGGACAAGCAGGTGACCAGCATGGCGAGCCTGAACTGGTATTTCTAACATCGCGTTAATATTGCGAGTCGTGGAAACTACGTACGGAACACGTCGGGTGCCGAGTTGCATTCTCCGGCCGCCAATTCGTCCCGGCACAACCATCATCACTACAATATCGGCGCGCGAATTGTAAGCGAGATGCCGGCAAGTGCGGCGTGTGTTGCCTGTCAGCTGTGCAATCGCCGCAGCCTTCACGCGCCTCGCGATTGCCGTCGCGGACGACGGCGAGCAAACCATCCCCGGTGCCGCGCGGTGGCGGACCATGCAGCGGGCGGCCAGGCAGCGCAGCGGTCCGACGCAACCGATCGAAATACCGGCGACATGCCTCGCGGCGCCGCAGCTGCGGCCACGTCCGGACACGCGTGCACAGCCGTGCGGCGCGCGCCAACTGTATTGTGACCATTTCGTTCATGTCACGACATGCCGGCATGCCATGCCTCCCGCTCGCTGCCCCTCCGATTCGCGGAGACCCGGCACGGGGCGCCGCGATCATCGGCAGCCGTGCGTTGACCTCCCCGCCTGCTGGAAGACACCGAACCGGGAGCCGGCAGGGTGGCGGACCTGACCCGACGCAGGCCGGCCAGCGCGCCGTGATCATCCTGCGCGACATGGAGGGCGACATGGAGGGTCGCGACGCAGCCCGCATCATGTGCCGGGGCGGGTGCAGGACGATCGCGGTCAGAAGCCCGGGCAGCCTGTGGACAGGATGCGCCATGAAATGGTGGTATGATCCGCAGGTCGATGGCCCGGCCTCGGAGGCAAACATGGCACCAAGAAAGGCGAAACCAGCCCCGGCAGCGCGCGTGGCGGCGCCGAAGTCGGCGGCTCCGGCGAGCGGACGACGCGCACCACGCCAAGCCGGTGCGACTGCGGCTGCCGGCAGCGATCCCGAACCGGCTGCTGCGCGAGGCGGCCTGGAGCCGCATGTTCGGGCGAACCGAGGCGAAGAACCCCTTTGCCCGCTAGAAGCCGCCTGGCGCGACGACGGGAGAGACCTGTTGCAGCAAGAGCCGGCTGACGTACGCGCACCGGACCAGAGCGTTCCGATCGACTGGGACGGCGGTGCGCGCGCATCTCGCCGCCCAGGGGATGCGGCTGGACGCGGATCCGCCGCCGCGCCAGTTCGCCGGCGGCCTCGCCAACCTGAACTATCTCGTCCATCTCGATGGCAGGCCGGCCGTGCTGCGCCGGCCGCCGCTCGGCGAGCTGCCCGCGGGCGCCTACGACATGGCGCGCGAGTTCCGCATCCTGAGCCGCCTGCCCGACGCGCTGGCGTTCGTGCCGCGCGGCCTGTTCCTGTGCACCGATCCGGCGGTCATCGGCGCGCAGTTCCAGATCATCGAATACCGGCCGGGGCTGGTGATCCGCGAGCATCTGCCGGCGGACCTGCTCGGCCGCCCGGAAGTCGGCGCACGCCTGTCGCAGGTGCTGCTGGAGACGCTCGCGGCGATCCATGCGGTCGATGCCGAGGCGGTCGGGCTTGGGCGACCTCGGCCGGCCGCGACGGGTTTCTGGCGCGCGCGGTGTCGGGCTGGCGCCGGCGCGGCCTGGCGGCGCTGGAGGACGGCACCGAACCGCTGCATGCCGAGCTGGGCGCCTGGCTGGAGCAGCATCTGGTGCCGGACGGCGCGCCGGCGCTGCTGCACAACGATTTCAAGCTGAACAACATGATCCTGAATCCGCGCGACCTGTCGCCGGTCGCGGTGGTGGACTGGGACCAGGGCACGCGCGGCGATCCGCTGTTCGATTTCGCCACGCTGCTGAGCTACTGGATCCACCCGGACGATCCGCCGGCGCTGCACGACATGGAGCAGATGCCCGCCGATCGAAGGCGGGTTCTATCCACGCGAGCAGGCGGTCGCGAGCTATGCCGCGCTGAGCGGCCGCGACGTGTCGGACTTTCTGTTCCACCGGGTGCTGGCGATGTACAAGCTGGGCGTGATCTTCCTGCAGCTCGGCTATCGCTATCGCAGCGGCGCCACCACGGAGCCGCGCTATGCCGGCCTGACCGCGATCGGCACCGGCATCGTCGAGTTCGCCCACGAGATCGCGCAAGGACGCGCATTCTGATCTCGGTATCGCCGGGTGTGTCCACGGCATCGGAGGACCGCCGCATGGATTTCTCCCTCTCGCCCGAGCTGCAGGACCTGCAGCAGCGCACGCGCAGCTTTCATCCGCGACAGGATCATCCCGCTGGAGGGCGACACGCGGCAGACCGCGCACGGACCGACCGAGGCGTTCCGTCACGAGCTGGTAGCACTCGGGCGCGAGGCTGGGCTGCTCGCACCGCATGCCTCGCCGGAATACGGCGGGCTCGGACTGAACAATGTCGGCAAGGCGATCGTGTTCGAGGAAGCCGGCTATTCGCTGCTCGGCCCGGTCGCGATGCACATCTTCGCGCCCGACGAGGGCAACATCCACCTGCTGGAGGTGGTCGCCACGCCGGAGCAGAAGGAGCGCTGGCTGCGTCCGCTGGCAGGCGGGAAAATCCGGTCCTGCTTCTGCATGACCGAGCCTGCGCCGGGCGCCGGGTCCGATCCATCGGCGCTCGCCACGACCGCGGTGAAGGACGGCAACCACTGGGTGATCAACGGCACCAAGTGGTTCATCACCGGCGCGCATGGCGCGAGCCTCGCCATCATCATGGCCAAGGGCGAGGACGGCGCGGCGACCATGTTCCTGGCCGACATGGACCAGCCGGGCATCGAGATCGTGCGCACGATGGACAGCCTGGACCAGGCGTTCGTTGGCGGCCACGCCGTGGTCCGCTTCAACGACCTGCGGGTTCCCGCCGGCGACATCCTGGGCGAGCCGGGCAAGGGGTTCCGCTACGCGCAGGTGCGGCTGGCGCCGGCGCGGCTGACGCACTGCATGCGCTGGCTGGGAACGGCGCGGCGCGCGCACGACATCGCCGCCGGATACGCCGGGCAGCGGGAAGTGTTCGGCGCGAAGCTGGTGAACCACGAGGGCGTCGGGTTCATGCTGGCCGACAACGAGATCGACATCCGCATGAGCCGGCTGGCGATCTGGCACACCGCCTGGGTGCTGGACCAGGGCGCGCGCGGCACGACGGAGTCCTCCATCGCCAAGGTGTTCTGCTCCGAGGCGATCTGGCGCGTGGTCGATCGCTGCGTGCAGGTGCTGGGCGGCCAGGGGGTCACCGGCGAGACGCTGGTGGAGCGCATCTTCCGCGAGGTCCGCGCGTTCCGGATCTATGACGGCCCGTCGGAGGTGCACCGCTGGTCGCTCGCCCAGCGGATCGCGCGCCAGGGGCCGAACTGGTAAGGGCCGAGCCCCCGGCTGAGATATGGGATCAGGAGCCATCGTCATGACCGAAGCCTGCATCGTCGGCTGGGCACACTCGCCGTTCGGCAGGCTGGAAGACCCCGACATCGAATCGCTGATCGGCCGCGTCGCCGGCGCGGCGATCGAGGACGCCGGCATCGCGCCCGGCGAGATCGAGGCCGGCTTCGTCAGCCTGTTCAACAACGGCTTCTCCAAGCAGGATTTTCCCGCCTCGCTGGTGCTGCAGCACGTGCCGGAACTGCGCTTCCGGCCGATCACGCGCTACGAGAACGCCTGCGCCTCCGGCTCCGCCGCGGTGCACGGCGCGCGCGATTTCCTCGCCGCCGGGCGGGGACGCTTTGCCCTGGTGATCGGCGTCGAGAAGATGACCGCGACGCCTGGCGCCGAGGTCGGCGAGATCCTGCTGAAGGCGAGCTACCAGAAGGAGGAGGCCGACATCCCCGCCGGTTTCGCCGGCGTGTTCGGCCGCATCGCCGAGCGCTATTTCCAGCGCTACGGCGACCAGTCCGATGCGCTGGCGGCGATCGCGGCGAAGAACCACAAGAACGGCGTCGACAATCCCTACGCCCAGATGCGCAAGGACCTGGGCTTTGAGTTCTGCCGCCGCGTCAGCGAGAAGAACCCGTATGTGGCGCCACCGCTGAAGCGGACCGACTGCTCGCTGGTGTCGGACGGCGCCGCCGCACTGGTGATGACCGACGAAGAGACCGCGCGCGCCATGGGCAAGGCGGTGCGGTTCCGCGCCGCGGTGCAGGTGAACGATTTCCTGCCGATCTCGCGACGCGACATCACGTCGTTCGAGGGCGCGGCGGAGGCCTGGCGGCGCGCGCTGGACGCGGCGGACCTGAAGTTGGGCGAACTGTCCTTCGTCGAATTGCATGACTGCTTCACCATCGCCGAACTGCTGGAATACGAGGCGATGGGGCTGACGCCGCCCGGCCAGGGTGCGCGCGCGGTGCTGGAAGGCTGGACGGCGAAGGACGGCAGGCTGCCGGTCAATCCGTCCGGCGGGCTGAAGGCGAAGGGCCACCCGATCGGCGCCACCGGCGTCTCGATGCATGCGATCACGGCGATGCAGCTCACCGGCCAGGCGGGTGCGATGCAGTTGCCAAAGGCGGACATCGGCGGCGTGTTCAACATGGGAGGTGCGGCGGTGGCGAACTACGTGTCGATCCTGGAAGTGGTTCGCTAGGCAAAGGAGACTCCGCTATGCAAGACGCACCCAAGGACATCCCCGGACAACGATCAAGGACTACCACGCGCACGTCTATTACGATCCCGCCAGCAAGGACCGCGCCGCGCTGCTGCGCAAATGGGTCGAGGAGCGCTTCACCATGCGCATGGGAAGCTGGCACGACGAGCCGGTGGGACCGCATGTGCAGGCGATGTACCAGATCGCCTTCGCGCCCGATCAGTTGCCGACGCTGGTGCCGTTCCTGATGCTGAACCGCATGGGGCTGACGGTGCTGGTGCATCCGCAATCCGGGCGTCCGCGCGATGACCACACGCTGAATGCGGTCTGGCTCGGCGAGGTGCTGCCGGTGAAGACGGAAGTATTGCGGGAATCGGACTGAGGTCCCTGCAGTGCCGCGACCAAGCCTGGTCGATACCGGGCGCAAAATGCCTATAGGCTCAAACGGGAGAATGGAAATGTCCAAAACCAAATGCTCTGCGATCATTGCAACAATCGCGTTCGCAGCGCTGGGATCACACGCCGGTCAGGCGCAGCCGGCGCAGCCGCAGGCTCCCAACATGACGTTCTTCGTCACCAGCACCGGACCCGGCAAGGGCGCCGACCTCGGCGGGCTGGAGGGCGCGGATCGTCAGTGCCAGACACTGGCGCAGGCGGCCGGCGCCGGCAGCAAGACCTGGCATGCCTATCTCAGCACCCAGGCCGTGGGCGACGCGAAGGCCGTCGACGCCCGCGACCGGATCGGACACGGCCCCTGGCAGAATTTCAAAGGCGAGGTCGTCGCGCAGAGCGTCGACGATCTGCACAGCGACAGCAACAAACTCGGCGCGCAGACATCGCTGACCGAGCGGGGCACCATCGTCGCGGGCGTCGGCTACACGCCCAACTATCATGACGCTCTGACGGGCACACAGATGGACGGCAAGGCCTTTCCGCCCGCCGAGGACAGGACCTGCCACAACTGGACGAGCAGCACCCAGGGCGTGGCGATGGTCGGCCATATCGACCGCAAGGGGCTGCGCGACGACGCTGCATCCAAGTCGTGGAATTCGTCGCACCCCTCGCGCGGACCCGATGGCGGCTGCAGCCAGAACGATCTGAGGAGCACCGGCGGCAACGGCCTGCTCTACTGCTTCGCTGCCAACTAGCGACGCGCCGAGCCCCTCGGGGTTTCACCCCGAACCCCACCAGAGGCTCCGCCTCTGGACTCCGCCAAGGGCGGAGCCCTTGGAACCCGTTACTTCAGTATCGGATTCCAAAGGCTACGCCTTTGGTGGGGGTCCCGGGGGCAAAGCCCTCGGGCGGGTTTCAGGGCAGAGCCCTGAACGCTTCAGTTTCACCGGATTGCCCGTGATGAGCCGGCCCGTCGCTTGACAACCCCCGGCCCGGCTTCATCATCCCGTCACATGGGGAGAAGTCCCAAGGGGATGACGAATGACCGCGCTTGACCGTTGCCTGAATGTCTATGACCTGCGTGCGGCGGCAAAACGCCGCATGCCGAAGGCTGTGTTCGAATTCGTCGATCGTGGCAGCGAGGATGGCATTGCGGTCGCCAACAATCGCAATGCCTTCGAGCGCATCAAGCTGCGCCATCGCGCTCTGGTCGACGTGTCCGGCCGCACCATGGCAACCACGCTGTTCGGCAAGCCGGTGTCGATGCCGCTGGCGATCGCGCCGACCGGCGCGGCCGGTTTGTGCTGGTATGAAGGCGAGCTGGAACTGGCGAAGGCCGCGGCGAAGGCAAAGATCCCGTTCACGCTGGCGACCGGCGCGATGACCGCGATGGAGAAGATCGCACAGCAGGCCGGACCCGGCGTCGGCGGACGGCTGTGGTTCCAGCTCTATGTGTGGAACAAGCGCGAAATGTCGTACCAGCTCATCGAGCGGGCGCACCGCGCAGGCTTCGAGGCGCTGATCGTCACCGTCGATACCATCGTGCCGCCGAACCGCGAGTACAACACGCATAACGGCTTCATTGCACCCTATAAGCCGAACCTGACCTTCACACTCGACATCATGCAACACCCGGTTTGGTTCACCAATGTGCTGTTGAAGTATCTCAGGACGATCGGCATGCCGCGCAACGAGAACTTCCCGGACGAGTACAAGCGGCTGTCGCGCGACGACCCGAACACGCACCAGATGACGCGCCAGGATTCGCTGTCGTGGGAGGACATCAAGATCTTCCGCGACAAATGGCCGGGCATCCTGATGGTCAAGGGCATCAACCGGCCGGACGATGCGGTGAAGGCGATGGAGTACGGCGTGGACGGCATCGTGGTGTCCAACCACGGCGGCCGCAACATGGACAGCGTGGTGGCCTCGATCGACGCGCTGCCGGACATCGCCGAGGCGGTGGGCGAGCGCGGCACGGTCATTCTGGATTCCGGCGTGCGGCGCGGGTCCGACATCGCCAAGGCGCTGGCGCTCGGCGCCAAGGCCGTGCTGACGGGACGCGCCACGCTGTACGGCACGGCCGTCGGCGGCGAGGCGGGCGCGTTCAAGGCGATCAACATCATCCGGAACGAGCTCGACAAGACCATGGCCTATACCGGGTGTCGCTCGGTGGACGAGGTCACCACCGACATCTTCTTCGGCGGCCGTCAGGGCAACCGGCTGCGCGACATGGTCATGGACACGGTGTGATGGCGCGCCTCGATCGCTGCCTGAACGTCTACGACCTGCGCGCCGCGGCGAAGCGCCGCCTGCCGAAGGGCGTGTTCGATTTCGTCGACCGCGCCACCGAGGACCATCTCGCGGTGGCCAACAACCGCTCCGCGTTCGAGCGGATCAAGCTGCGCCATCGCGCGCTGGTGGACGTATCGGGCCGCAGCGTTGCCACCACGCTGTTCGGCAAGCCGGCCAGCCTGCCGATGGCGATCGCACCGACCGGCGCTGCCGGCCTGTGCTGGCACGAGGGCGAATTGGAACTCGCCAAGGCCGCGGCACAGGCAAAGATCCCGCTGACCTTGTCCACCGCGTCGATGACCTCGATGGAGAAGATCGCCGAGCACGGCGGCCCGGGTGTCGGCGGGCGGCTGTGGTTCCAGCTCTATGTCTGGAAGCAGCGCGAGTTGTCGCACCAGTTGATCGAGCGCGCCAACCGCAACGGGTTCGAGGCGCTGATCGTCACCGTGGATTCGCCGGTGTCGGCGAACCGCGAATACAACACGCACAACGGCTTCGGCCTGCCGTTCAATCCGACCGTGCGCTTCACCTTCGACATGATGCGCCATCCCGCGTGGGTCACCGGCGTGCTGATGAAATACTTCACCTCGATCGGCTTTCCGCGCCACGAGAACTATCCCGAGGACTACCGCAAGTCGGTGCTGAGCGGCGTCGGCGCGCGCGATGCGATGCGGGCAGATTCGCTCGACTGGAACGACATCGCGAAGTTCCGCGACATCTGGCCGGGCATCCTGATGCTGAAAGGGGTCAACCGCCCGGACGATGCGGTGAAGGCACTGAGCTACGGCATCGACGGCATCGTCGTGTCAAATCACGGCGGGCGGAACATGGACAGCGCGGCGGCGACGCTCGACGTGCTGCCGGACATCGCCGAGGCGGTGGGCGACCGCATGACGCTGATTTTGGATTCCGGTGTGCGGCGTGGATCCGACATCGTGAAGGCACTGGCGCTCGGTGCGAAGGCGGTGCTGACCGGACGCGCGACGCTCTACGGCACGGCCGTGGGCGGCGCGGCGGGTGCGGTGAAGGCGATCAACATCCTGAAGAACGAGGCCGACAAGACCATGGCCTATACCGGCTGCCGCACGGTCGATGAGATCACCACCGACATCTTCTTCGGCCAGCGCGAGGGCAACCGGATGCGCGATCAGGCAACCGCGGCTTTCTAGCGCCCGCGAAACTACGGCTGCCCCATGCGGGCGAATTCACCCTTCAGGCGTGCCGCGGCGAAGTCCATGAAGGCTCTGACCTTGGCGATCGCCAGGCGGCCTTCCGGAACGACAAGGTGAACCGGCATCGGGGCGGGCTCATCGTCCGGCAGCAGCACCACGAGACGACCGTCGCGGACCTCGCGATCAATCTTGTACGACAGGACGCGGAGGACGCCGTCGCCATCGACCGCAGATTTCACCGCCGCCTCGTCTGCATTGACCGTCAGGCGCGGCTTAATGCGCACGGTTCGGCTCATCCTCCCGCCAGGCGACGGCGGGAAGGTCCATACCTCATTCGGACCCATCTGGGCGATGGCAATGCAGTCGTGGTCTGCAAGATCGGCGGGAGCGACGATCGGTGGCCTGCGCGCCAGGTATTCCGGAGCGGCACATAGCACCTGCCGGACTTCGCCGATGCGCAGCGCGATCAAACTCGAGTTCAGGCAGCGGTGCAATCCGCAGTGCCAGGTCCACACCTTCGTCGATCAGGTTCACCAGACGATCGAGCAGCAGGTAGCGGATCTGCACGGCGGGCTCGCGCCTGAGGAACGCGCCGACGATCGGTCGCAGGATGTGCGTGCCGAACATCACCGGCGCGGTGATCGTCAGCAGCCCGCGGGGCGCGGCACGCTCTCCGGCCGCCGAAATGTCGGCCTCCTCCAGGTCGGTCAGCACGCGCTGACACGTCGAGGCGTAGCGTTCGCCCGCTTCGGTCAGGCGCAATGCGCGCGTGGTGCGATGCAGCAACTGGACGCCGACATGGCCTTCGAGAAATGCCACCGCACGGGTGACGGCCGCCGGCGAGCGACCCAAACGGCGCCCCGCCGCGGCGAGGCTTCCTGCATCGAGGGCGGCGACAAACACGCGCATCGCGTCGAGACGGTCCATCACTCTTCCATTTGGCGAAAGGTAGGCTTGCTGACGCTAGGCGTTCTGACGGCCGGCGCAAAGGCGTAGCGTTTCTGCTGTCAAAGGTCGCAACGGGTCGTCCGTGGGACCTCGGGAACCAGGAGCTTCAGAGATGACACCAAAGTGGCCGGCATTCGCTTTTGCCATCGCACTTCTCGCTTCTGTCGCCTATCCCGGCGGCATCGCGGCGCGCGCGGATCTGCCGATCCAAGCCGCGTCGATCGTCACCCACTATCGGACCGCCACCGTCGATGGCGTGAGCATCTTCTATCGCGAGGCCGGTCCATCCGATGGACCTGTCGTCCTGCTGCTGCACGGCTTCCCGACCTCGTCGCACATGTTCCGCAACCTGATCCCCGTCCTCGCCGACCGTTACCATGTGATCGCGCCGGACTATCCGGGTTTCGGCGAGAGCGCGATGCCGGATCACACGCAGTTCGCCTACAGCTTCGGCCACTACGCAGACCTGATCGACGGTCTGATGCAGCAGCTGGGCGCACAGCACTACGCGATGTATGTGATGGATTATGGTGCACCCGTGGGATACCGCCTGGCACTCAAGCATCCCGAGCGGGTCAGCGCACTGATCGTGCAGAACGGCAACGCCTATGACGAGGGTCTCAAAGCCTTCTGGGATCCGATCAAGGCGTACTGGGCGGACGGATCGGCGGCGCATCGCGACGCGCTGAACGTTCTGGTGATTCCGGCGACGACCAAATTCCAATACACCGACGGCGTGAGCGATGTTTCGCGCATCGATCCGGACAACTGGCTGCACGACCAGGTGCTGCTGGACCGTCCGGGCAACCGGGACATCCAGCTCGACCTGTTCCACGACTACGGCACCAACGTGCCGCTCTATCCGAAATTCCAGGCCTTCTTCCGCGATCGCCAGCCGCCGACGCTGATCGTCTGGGGACGGAACGACAAGATCTTCCCCGCCGATGGCGCGACGCCCTACCTGAGGGACCTGCCGCACGCGGAACTCGTCCTGCTCGACACCGGTCATTTCGCGCTGGAGGACAAGCTGGACGTGATGGCGCCGCTGATCCACGGCTTCCTCGACCGCAACGTCGCGTCACGCTGACGCGCACCGTCGCCCAGCCGGAACCCGGAGAATTCATCGTGACACACCGTTTCTACGACCTTGCATTCACGCCTTCCGTCCGGGCGGAGCAGGCACGCAAAGGCTCGCGCGCCGCCTATGCCGCCGCGGCCGCGGATGCCGAAGACGGAGAACCTGCGGACGCGCTCGACGAGCAGGAGGCGGCCTTCATCGCGGCCCGCGACAGCTTCTATCTCGCCAGCGTCTCGGAAACCGGCTGGCCGTATGTCCAGCATCGCGGCGGGCCAGTCGGTTTCGTGCGTCGCCTGGATGACAGAACGCTCGGCTGGGCCGAATACCGCGGCAATCGCCAATACGTCTCGGCCGGCAACACGGCGACCAACGATCGGGTGGCGATGATCTTCATGGATTATCCTCACCGGCAGCGGCTGAAGGTGCTTGGCCATTTGCACGCCATTGATGCCGGCAGCCGTCCCGACCTGGCACCGCGGCTGGCGGTCGCCAATTACAAGGCGCGGGTGGAGCGCTTCGTGCTGATCACCGTCGAAGCATTCGACTGGAACTGCCCGCAGCACATCACCCCGCGCTACACCCTGTCCGAGATCGAAGAGCTGGTTGCGCCGCTTCATGCGAGGATCGCTGAACTCGAGGCTCAATTGAACGCGCATGAGCCTTTTGTCGGCTGACCTTCAGCATCCGCCAAGGATCAACGTCATGATCGCGATCCGGAAGTCCGCGCTCCTGGTTGCCGGTGCCGTGCTCTACCTGTCGGTTGCCGCGCCTGGCCTACGGGCAGGGCCGTGCGGAGTTCGACCTGCCTGCCATCGCGAGGCCGGCGTCGCAGGAACCGGCGCGTCTGATCGTCGCGCCGCCGCTCCCCGACGCACTCGCGCGCGGCCTCGCGGTCATCCAGTACCGCGCGGAAAACCTTCGCATCGTGCCCGTCTATGGCCCGGCCGCCCTCAGCGACACACCGCGGATCGGCCATTTGCACGTCACCATCGATAGCGCGTCCTGGCACTGGTTGGATGCGAGCAACGAGCCGCTGATCATCCAGGGCCTGACGCCCGGACCGCATCGCGTGCTGATCGAGCTCGCCGATCCCACCCACCGGGTGATCGACAGCAAGACCGTCAGCCTGGAGATCCCGCAACGGCCGAGCGCGCAGTGACGCACAGTCGAATGCCAATGACGCACACGACGCAAACTACAATGAAGGAGCGCAGAACATGAGCACGATCACGGTGAA
This sequence comes from uncultured Alphaproteobacteria bacterium, assembly GCA_963739725.1. GTDB lineage: Bacteria > Pseudomonadota > Alphaproteobacteria > Acetobacterales > Acetobacteraceae > JAMXLO01. The sequence continues at coordinate 176,308 of CAVUBS010000028.1, forward strand.
GGACGGAACGCAGATCTACTTCAACGACTGGGGCACCGGACAACCCGTCGTGTTCAGCCATGGCTGGCCACTTAGCGCGGACGCGTTCGAGGACCAGATGTTCTTCCTCGCCTCGCAGGGATACCGCTGCATCGCCCATGACCGTCGCGGCCACGGCAGGTCCGGCCAGACGTGGCAAGGCAACGATCTGGACACCTATGCCGATGATCTCGCCGCACTGGTCCAGGCGCTCGACCTGAGGAATGCGATCCATGTCGGCCACTCGACGGGTGGCGGCGAAGTCGCCCGCTACATCGGCCGCCACGGCACCGCGCGTGTGGCGAAGGCCGTGCTGATCGGTGCGATCCCGCCGCTGATGCTCAAGACCGCAGCCAATCCCGTCGGAACCCCGATCGAGGTGTTCGATCAGCTGCGCGCCGGCGTGCAGGCCGACCGATCCAGGTTCTGGACGGAGCTGAGCCTGCCGTTCTACGGCTACAACCGGCCGGGCGCGAAGATCTCCGAAGGGGTGCGCCAGTCGTTCTGGCTGCAGGGCATGATGGCCGGCTTCCCCGCGCTCGTACTTTTGCATCAAGGCGTTTTCGGAGACGGACCTGACCGAGGACCTGGGCAGGTTCGATATTCCGACCCTGGTGCTGCATGGCGACGACGACCAGATCGTGCCCATCGCCGCCTCCGCGATGCAGTCGTCCAGGCTGATCAGGAATGCAACGTTGAAGGTTTACAAGGGCGCGCCGCACGGGATGTGCACGACCCTGAAGGACCAGGTCAACGCCGAGTTGCTGGCATTTCTACAGTAGGATTCGAAAGGACAATACAATGATCTCTGCACGCCGCCATCTGCTCTCGCGTCGCGGCTTTTGTCTGTGCTGCATGACCGCCCCGGCGGGCGCGGCCGTGGGCGGCTGGCTCACGCCGCGCGAGGCGTTCGCTCAGGCGAGCGGCATCGTCGAGCTGATCAAATCCGAGGCGGCCAAGGCGCCGATCAATGTGCATCGGCTCCGTGGCAATGTCGCCGTGCTCGAGGGCTCCGGCGGGAATATCGCCGTGCTGACCGGTCCCGACGGGAAACTTCTGGTCGATGCCGGTATCGGCGTCTCCCGCCCGCAGCTGACCACTGCCCTTGCAGGCCTCGGCGCCGAGCCGATTACGCATCTGATCAATACCCACTGGCACTTCGACCACGCCGATGGGAACGCATGGCTGCACGCGGTCGGCGCCCGGATCATCGCCCACGAGAATACCCGCAGGCACCTCGCCATGGCGCAGCGGGTGGAAGACTGGAGCTTCGACTTTCCGGCGGCCCCGGCAACCGCCCTGCCGAGCGACGTGTTTGCGACCGAGCAGACCATGCGGGTCAATGGCGCCACGATCGCGATGAAGTATTACGGTCCGGCGCACACCGACAGCGACATCTCCGTGTATTTCACCGATATCGACGTCCTGCACACCGGCGACACCTTTTGGAACGGCATCTACCCGTTCATCGACTATTCGACCGGCGGAAGCATCGACGGCTCGATCCGGGCGGCTGACGCCAATCTGGCAGCCACGACCGACAAGACCATTATCATTCCAGGTCATGGACAGCCGGTCAGCAATCGGTCCCAGCTCCAGGACTTCCGCGACATGCTGGTCGGCATTCGGGAGAACGTCGCCGCACTGAAGAAGCAGGGCAGATCCCTGGACGATACCGTCGCAGCCAAGCCGACAGCCGTCTACGACGCCAAGTGGGGTGGCTTCGTCATCAACCCTGCCTTCTTCACCAAGCTGGTGTTCGAGGGCGTCTGAGCCCTATTTGCCACCCCGTGAGACGACCTGGCCCATCGCCAGGCCGGCCCCCAGCATGATGGCGCTGGTCGCCAGGGTGGAGATGGTCAGCCCGATCATCGCCCCCGCCAGCCAGGATGGTGTTTCCGGCCGGCGCGGGCCAGCGGCTTCCTTGTTTCTTTGCATCATCGTCAATCGACTCCCATGCACATAAAGATGCATGGTGGTCTTCCAGAATTAATAGACGATGAACGTTCGATGACACTCGGGGTTCGAATGGCGGAGGGTCGAATGGCGCGCGTACCGTATCTCGAGACCTCGGACCTGTCGGCCGAGAACCAGGATCTGCTGAAGCGCCGGATCAACCTGTTCCAGGCGCTGGTGAACTCGCCCAACGCGGCACGGGCCTTCGGTGGCCTGGGGACGTTCATCCGCTTCGGCAGCAAGCTCGATCCGCGGCTGCGCGAACTGGCGATCCTGCAGGTCGGCTGGCTGGCGCGCTCGCCCTATGAGTGGTCGCACCATGTCAAGCTCGGCCACGATTTCGGCGTGACCGACGACGATATCCGGGCGCTGATCGACGACACCGCGGGCAGGCCGACGAAGCTCGACCCGACTGGCGAAGACGGTGCTGCTGGCCGCGCGCGAGATGACCACCGACGGCGCGATGACCGACGCCACTTTCGCCGCGCTCCAGGCCGCGCTCGGCAATGAGCAGGTGGTGGACCTGACGGTCACCATCGCCTTCTACAACGCGGTGGTGCGCGTGCTGGCGACGCTGCAGATCGACGTCGAGGAGGACTATATGCCGTATCTGCGGCAATTCCCGCTGCCCGGCTGAAGGAGGTTCCGCGTGAAGATCGGCGTCCCCAAGGAGATCAAGACGCACGAATACCGCGTCGGGCTGCCCCCGGCCGGCGTGCGCGAACTCACGCTGCATGGCCATCAGGTGACGGTCGAGCGCAATGCGGCGGCCGGCATCGGCATCGCCGACGATGCCTATCGCGCGGCGGGCGCCGTGGTGGTGGACAGCGCCGCGGAGGTGTTCGCCACCGCCGATCTGATCGTGAAGGTGAAGGAGCCGCAGGCCGTCGAGATCGCGATGCTGCGCCAGGGCCAGGTGCTGTTCACCTACCTGCACCTCGCGGCCGACAAGGTGCAGACGAAAGGGCTGATGCGACACCGGCGCGACCTGCATCGCCTATGAGACGGTCACCGACCGGTCGGGCGCGCTGCCGCTGCTGGCGCCGATGAGCGAGGTCGCCGGGCGGATGTCGGTGCAGGTCGGCGCGCACTGCCTGGAGAAGGAGCAAGGCGGCGCCGGCGTGCTGCTCGGCGGCGTGCCTGGCGTGGCGCCGGCGAAGGTGGTGGTGCTCGGCGGCGGCGTGTCGGGCACCAATGCGGCGCGCATGGCGGTCGGGCTGGAGGCGTCGGTCACCATCATCGACAAGTCGCTGCCGCGGCTGAAGGAGCTGGATCTGCAGTTTGGCCCGCGCGCGACCACGCTGTTCGCGACCGTCGAGGCGATCGAGCAGCAGGTGCTGGCGGCCGACCTGGTGATCGGCGCGGTGCTCGTCCCCGGCGCGGCGGCGCCGAAGCTGGTGACGCGCGCGATGGTGCGGCAGATGCGGCCCGGTTCCGTGCTGGTGGACATCGCGATCGACCAGGGCGGCTGCTTCGAGACCAGCCGTCCGACCACGCATTCCAGTCCGACCTATGTGGACGAGGGCGTGGTGCATTATTGCGTGACCAACATGCCCGGTGCGGTCGCGCGCACGTCCACCTTCGCGCTGACCAACGCGACGCTGCCGTTCGTCATGGCGCTGGCCGAGAAGGGCTGGCGGACAGGCGCTGGCGGACGATCCGCATCTGCTGCACGGGCTGAACGTGCATGGCGGTGCGGTCACCTACGAGGCTGTGGCGCGCGATCTGGACCTGCCGTATGCGCCGGCGGCGATGCTGCTGGCAGCCTGAATGCGGCCAATCCTGGTCCGTTCGTCATGGCCAGGCGCGTCAGGATAAGCGCAGGCCGGAGTGTGATTCTCCCCCTCACCTTGCGGGAGGGCCGCTGAAGCGCTCAGGGCTCTGCCCTGAAACCCGCCCGGTGTCTTTGCCCCCGGGACCCCCACCAAAGGTGCAGCCTTTGGGATCCATTACTGAAGCGACGGAATCCAAGGGCTCCGCCCCATAGGCGCGCATCTAACGGTTTGTGCGGTCACGGCGGTATAATACCAGGAGCCCTAGGCCGGCGGAGCCGGAACCAATAAGTCTGATATAGCCTCCCTTCCGGCATTGTCGCTGGGGGGCAGCGGAGCCAGTCGCTGACGGAACGCCATGACGACCGGGTCGCCGGTATGCCGTCGTGCTACGACCGATTGGTTATAACCGGGACTCTGCCGGTGGTTTGCTATGCCGCTGGGATGACCGGATATCTGAATGCCAAGGGCATCGGCATCTTCGACTACCCCGAATTTGCCAAGACGCTGCGCGACCGCGTGCGTGACCGTGCGGCAACGCTGGCCGTTGAGGCGGGCATTGCCATCGAGCACATCACCAAGCCGCATGTCCGCAAAGAAGACGTCGTCGCGCGCGTGCTCCGCCGGCGTGGCAAGGACCCCGGTCTGGTGCACATCATCTCGATGGCAGCCGGGACGTCCGGTTACGCCGCCACCAATAGGCGCTGCAGCTTGCGGACCGCGCTGTCCGGCGTGGTCAGAACGGTGCAGCCCGTCGCGGCCGCCACCTGGGGCGCGGCGGACGACAGGCTGAACTGCGCCAGCGCCACCACGTCGCAGCCTTCCAGCGCACGTGCCGCCTCGGCCGCCAGCCGGTCGTGCGCCGCCGCGTCGCCGCGGTTCAGCGCCGCCAGCGCCTCGGCTGCCAGCGCCGGCACCAGCGTGACACCTGGCGCGACGGCGGCGAACTCCGCGGGCATCGTCGCGAGCGTGGGTGCGAAGCGTCGCCAGCAGTCCGATCCTGCCCGCCGGTCCGGCGAGCGCCACCGCCTCCTCGATCATCGCCTCGTTGGGCTTCAGCACCGGCATCGGCGCAAGCGCCTGCGCGCACGCATCGATGCACGGACCAAACGCCGAGCAGGTGAACAGGATGCCGTCCGCACCGCACGACGCGGCGTAGCGCGCCAGCGCCAGAAAACGATCGGTCATCGCCGCGGACAGCGCGCCGTCGCGCGCCAGGTCCGACGACAGCGTGTCGTCCAGCAGATTGGCCAGCGCCGCCTCCGGCCACAGCCGGGCGAACGACTGCTCGATCGGCGCGACGGAATGCTTCAGCGCATGGATCAGCGCGATGCGCATCGCAGCGTCCCGTCAGCCTGGATGTTCGGTGGTCGGATCGATCATCTTGCGCACCTCGGTGATCTTCGTCGCCGGGAAGCCGCTGATGTCCGCGTGCTTGCGGATGATGGCCTCGTCCGCGGCGAGATACACGCAGAAGGTCTTGTCGGCCGCGACATAACTCTCGAGCCACTGGATGTCGGGGCCGAGCTGTCGCAGCACCTCGTTGGATTTCGCCGCCGCGCCACGCAGCTGTTCGCGGTCGAGCGATCCGGCGGCGGGGATGTCGCGTTCGATGATGAACTTGCGCAGTGCCATGGCTTCCTCCGGTTTCGCTGGAAGTGCCGCGAGGGTGGCACAGCGTCAACCGGCCGCCAAGCAGGGGGACTGGCTCAGGCGGACATGTTCAGTCGGTTTCGGCTGACCTGGCAGCGCGGCCGATCCCGCCACGGCCGGCGCAGATTTCGAGCGGTGGCTCGCACACCCGCCAGGTGAAGCCGCGCGGCGCCGCCGGGAGCTTCTGGCCGCCCTCGAGGGTGATGCGGGTGCCGGTCGCGGAGCCAAGCACATTGCGCAGCTCATAGACGCCGTCGGAGGGAGCCTGCTCCCCCGGACAAAACTCATGCGGCCACGCCGCGTACTTCGCCACTCTGTCGATCCTTTCTGTCTCGGATGCTGCAGCGGTCTATCAGCCAGGAGCCCGACGGCACTATTCGTAATTTTACGTAAGCCGGCGCCACGGCCCGGTCCGTGGCTTCACTCCTCCGAGATATCGGGACGGCCTGATGCGATCACGTGGTATTCTCAGGACAGCAGCGCGTCATAGAGGCGGCGACCGATCTGCTCCAGCCGCTCCGGCTCGACGGGACCGCTGATCGCACAGGCGAGATCATCGTCTTCCCACGCCACCGTCGGCACGCCGTCGCCGGCAACGCGCCGGAATGGCGTCTCCTTGGCACCGGGGCGACCTTCGAGGTACATCGTGATCACCCGGTTGTCCTTCACGTCGCGGAACGCCAGCTGCACACCCTGGCCTTTCGCCGCGGGCAGAACCCAGCCGCCGAGCAGTGCAAATCCGGCCGCGGCGGTATCATGCAGCTGCACCGTCACGCCCAACGCCTTGGAGACGCTCGACGAGAGGCCGTCGAACGAAGCAACCTGGAGCGGTTTTGGATCGGTCTGCGCCAGCGTGAGATACGCGGCAGCGGCCTGGCGGCCGAACGTGTCGCCCTGGTTCTGCGCGAACTGGCCGAAGCCGAACCCGCCGTCCAGTCCCCAGTCGACCGCGCCGCCGAAGCCCAATGCCAGCAGCACCGCGGCCGCCACGCGCCAGATGTTCCGGCGTTCGCTGCGGCGGTGACGCAGCAGCAGATGCGGGTCAAGCCGCGCGGGAACCGGCTCGTTGGCCGTACCGGCCAGCGCTGCGCGGAGCGCCTCACGCTGGGCGGTGTAGGCACCGACCCGCTGCGCGTGCTCGCCATGATGCCGCAGATAGCGCTCGACCACCGGCTTGCGATCCGGTTCCAGCTGGCGGTCCACATAGGCGTGCAGATCCTCGTCGACGACCGGCCAGCTCAGCTCGCTGTCCACACGGCTGGCGTAACTCATCATTTGACCCTCCGGAGTGCCGGACGCGCATCCGAATTCCCATCCGAGCTGGCGTACTGGCGCAGACGCTCACGGCCCCGCGCCAGGCGCGACATCACCGTGCCGAGCGGCACGCCCAGCACCGCGGCGGTCTCCGCGTAGGACAGGTCCTCCACCGAGACCAGCAGCACCACGGCGCGCTGCTCGTCGGGCAGACGATCGAGGTCGCGCAGCAGATCACGCCATTGCAGCCCGTCCTCCTGCGATGCGCGCTGGCTGTGTGCGGCCTCGTGCATCTCGTCGAGCGACTCCGCCTGCGGGCGGGAGCCGCGGCGGCGCATCTGGCTGACGAACAGGTTGTGCAGGATCGTGAACAGCCACGGCCTGACCTCGAGCTCCTCGCGCCTGGTGTGGAGTTTGTCCAGCGCGCGCACCAGGCAGTCGTGCACGAGGTCGTCCGCCTCGTCGCGGCTGCGCAGCAAGCCCACCGCATAGCGTCGCAGCGATGGAACGCATGCCTCGATTTGGCTCAGTACATTGGACACGGTTGCGGCCGCCCTGCCGTCGCTGCGCTGCTGCCAGCCTCGCGCAGGCGGCCTCTCGGTCTCCGTATCGACATTCCGACGCCAGGCCAGCATGGGGCCCGTCCTCACATAAGGGTGAGTGCGTTTATGGAACGATATCCATGTTGATGTCAATCAATAACAATTGCCTTTTGCGCAGCGGCGTTGTCCGTCGCCGCGATTGCCCTATCGTTCAACGGATGAACGGAAAAGGGGCAACGGCCATGCCAAGACTGGCGGGGCGGAAAATCATCATCACCGGCGGCGCGTCCGGCATAGGTCGCGCGACCGCCACGCTGTTTGCCGGGGAGGGAGCGCAGGTGGCGGTGCTCGACCGCGATGCCGCGCAGGCCGAGGCGGTTGCCCGGTCCATCGGCGGGGCGGCGTTTGCGGTGGACGTGTCCGATGCCGCGGAGACTGCGCGCGTCGTGGCGGCCGCGGCGAGTGCGCTCGGCGGCCTCGACGGGCTGGTCAACGCAGCGGGCGTGTTCATCAGCCGCGGGGTGATGGAGACCGAGCCGGAAATCTGGCACCGGACCATATCGGTCAACCTGACCGGCACGTTCCTGTGCGTGCAGGCCGCCGTACCGTTCCTGCGGCTGGCAGGGCAGTCCACCGCAGGGCAGGCCACCATCGTCAATCTGGGCTCGGGCGTCGGGTTGCTGCCGACCGGCGGCGGAAGCGCGGCGTATGTCGCCTCCAAGGGCGGCGTGATCGCCCTGACACGGGCGCTGGCCGCCGAACTCGCACCGGCCATCCGGGTCAACGTGGTCTGCCCGGGAGCGGTGGAGACGCCGATGACCGAGGGCACGCTGCGCGACGCCGCCGGCGCGGTCGTGCCGGCGATCGCGAACCGCTACGCGCTGGGTCGCCCGGCGGCGCCGGAGGAGATTGCCGCCGGCATCCTGTTCCTCACCGCGCACGAGAGTTCGTTTGTCACCGGGATCACCCTGGCGGTGGACGGCGGCCGGACCTTCCACTGACGCGCCGGCACCGGTGACGTGCCAGCACCGGCGGCGGCGGGTCAGGCGATCGGAACGCCGTCCCGCTACCCGCCCCAGATCCGCACCAGCGGCCCCGCGTCACCGGTCACCGGATCGGCCGCCGGCGGCTTCACCGCGGCGATGTTGCGCACCACCTCGTCGTGCTCCGCCGGCTTGCCGCGACGCAGGTCGCGCCGCTCGGTGTTGTCCGGATAGGCGCCGACGATCAGCAGATCGGCGGTCTTGCCCTCGTTGCAGTGGCCGACGCCGGCCGGCACCACCACGACATCGCCGGCGCGCACCGTCAGGACCTCGCCGGCGGGGCCGCCGAACCGCACCTGCGCCTCGCCGCTGGCGACGCCCAACGCCTCGTGCGCGTCGCTGTGGAAGTGATGGAACGGATGCACCGCATCGCGCCACGCCGCGGGCCAGCGGTTCGCCGTGAAGATGCGCTCGATCGCGGCCGGATCGGCCGGCACCGCCTGGCGGTACACCAGCAGCGGCAGCTTCGAGTTGGGGATTGCACCGTCGTCGGCGAAGGTGAAGGTCTGGGGTTCCTGGGGTTCGGTCATTGCATGCTCCTTGCTGCTGCATCCAGCTTGCGATCCAACGTCACCAGTTCAGCACCGATCGACTGGGCGAGCCACAGATAGCACGCATCGTAACTGGACAGGCCGCTGCGCTCCGCCAGCGCGAGAACCGCCAGATGGTCGACGTCCATCACTTCGACCGGAAGTCGATGCCTGCCGCGATAGGCCGCCAGCAATGCGTCACGCTGCGCCGGGTTCTGTCGCATTTTCCTGAGGCAAACGTTCGCCAATTCGAACTCGAACAGTCGCGGCGCCACCAATTCCGCATCGCCCAGCCTGGCTACCACCGCGCCTGCATCGGGCTCGTCGAACGTGATCGCGACGAACGCCGAAGTGTCGATGACCTTAATGGTCCCGGTGTCCGCTATCACGATCCGCTCGAACCATTTCGGCGGCCTCGCTCGGTGAATTGAGGCCAAGCTTGCGAATTTCGGCCAGGTAATCCTTCGGCGTCAGGCCCCGGACCGGCTGAACCGCCTCCTCGATGATCGCCATCAGTTCGCCCTGCAGCGATCGATGGTTTCGTTGCGCGCGCTCGCGCAACCGCTGCACCACCTCGTCCGGCGCATTCTTGATGGATAGGTTGACTGGCACAAGTCGGCTCCATTCCTGCTCCAATTTGGCGCACACTACGCCGGCTCGGCCACCCCTGCAACGGCATCCTCCGCCTCGTCCTCCTCGCCGTAGCCGACCAGCCGCAGCGCCCGTCCCTTGATGCCGCGGGTCCCGGCGGCGTGGATCAGCGCCTCCTCGCGGCCATGCGTCACCCACACCTCGGGCGCGCCCACCTCGTCCAGCGTCGCGTTCAGCTCGTCCCAGTCGGCGTGATCCGAGATCACCAGCGGCAGCTCCACACCGCGTGATTTCGCCCGCTGGCGCACCCGCATCCAGCCCGACGCCATCGCCACCACCGGATCGGCCAGCCGGCGCGCCCAGCGGTCGGCGACCGCGCCCGGCGGCGCCAGCACGATCGCGCCCACCAGTTCCCCCTTGGCCGCCGCGGTCGCGGGCCGCAGGTCGCCCAGCGCCACGCCGCGCGCCTCGTAGACCTGGCAGAGCGCGATGAGCGCGCCGTGCAGCCAGATCGGCCCGTCCCAGCCCGCCTGGCGCAGCAGCGCGATCAGCCGCTGGCATTTGCCCAGCGCGTAGCAGCCGACGACATGCGTGCGCTCGGGGAACAGCGCGACGCTCGCCAGCAGCCGGCCGATCTCCTGCTCGGGCGGAGGATGGTGGAACACCGGCAGCGCGAACGTCGCCTCGGTCACGAACACGTCGCACGGGATCGGCACGAAGCCGGCGCAGGTGGGGTCGGCGGCACGCTTGTAGTCGCCGCTGACCACGGCACGGGTGGCCTGGAACTCCATCGCCACCTGGGCACTGCCCAGCACGTGCCCGGCCGGCTGCAGCCACAGCCGCACGTCGCCGATCTGCAGCGTCTCGCCCCAGCCCAGCGCCTGCTGCGCCTCGCCCGCGCGCCCCTCGCCCAGCCGGGCGGTCATCAGGGCAATCGTGTCGGCGCTGGCCAGCACGGCGTGATGTCCCGGGCGGGCGTGGTCGGAATGGGCGTGGGTGATCACCGCGCGGTCCACCGCCCGCAGCGGATCGACGAAGAAGCCGCCGGGCTCGCAGTAAAGCCCCTGCGGCAGCACCTTCAGCCAGGTGGATGGATGCGGCATACGGTGAACGTGGCCCCACTTCCCGCCGGCCGCCAGAGCCAATAGAACACTGCGATGGAAGGAACATTACCCGAACCGTTTGCCGGCTGGTTCGCCGCCCAGGGATGGCCGCCGCGGCGGCACCAGCTGGCCATGCTGGACGCGGCACGCGCCGGCGAAAGCGTGCTGCTGATCGCACCGACCGGCGGCGGCAAGACGCTGGCGGGGTTCCTGCCCACCCTGGTCGAGCTGGCCGCGGCGCCGCGCAAGGGCCTCCACACGCTGTATGTCAGTCCGCTGAAGGCGCTGGCGACCGACATCGCCCGCAACCTGATGCGCCCGGTCGAGGCGATGCGCCTGCCGGTCTCGATCGAGACCCGCACCGGCGACACGCCGGCCAATCGCCGCGCCCGCCAGCGTGCCGACCCGCCGAACCTGTTGCTGACCACGCCGGAGAGCCTGGCCGTGCTGCTGTCGCTGCCGGACGCGCCCGCGATGTTCGCCGGCCTCGCCGCCGTGGTGATGGACGAGGTGCACGCACTGGCCGGCACCAAGCGCGGCGATCAGTTGGCGCTGTGCGTCGCGCGGCTGGCGGTGCTGGCGCCGCGGTGCCGCCGGATCGGCCTGTCGGCGACGGTGGCGCATCCCGCCGCGATCCAGGCCTATGTCGGCGCTGACCGGCTGATCGAGGAGCCCGACGGCGCGCCGCCCGAGTTGTCCATGGTGCTGCCGGAGGGAGAACTGTCCTGGGGCGGTCACATGGGCCTGGAGGCGGCGCCGCAGGTGATGGCGCGCATCCGCTCGGCCGGCATGACGATCGTCTTCGTCAACACGCGCGCCCAGGCGGAGCTGATGTTCCAGGCGCTGTGGAAGCTGAACGAACCGACCTTGCCGATCGCGCTGCATCACGGCTCGCTGGAGGTGGAGCAGCGCCGCCGCGTCGAGGCGGCGATGGCGGGGGGCAACCTGCGCGCGGTGGTGGCGACGTCGTCGCTCGATCTCGGCATCGACTGGGGCGGCGTCGATCAGGTGATCCAGGTCGGCGCGCCGAAGGGTGTTTCCCGGCTGTTGCAGCGCGTCGGCCGTGCCAACCATCGGATGGACGAGGCCTCGCGCGCGATCCTGGTGCCGGCCAACCGGTTCGAGGTGCTGGAATGCGAGGCGGCCATGCTCGGCGTCGCGGCGCGCGAACTGGACGGCGATGCGCCGCGGCCGGGCGGCCTGGACGTGCTGGCGCAGCATCTGCTGGGGCTCGCGTGCGCGGCGCCGTTCCGGCCGGACGATGTGTACGCCGAGGTGCGCCGCGCCGCGCCGTACGCCGGGCTGTCGCGCAAGGACTTCGATGACGTGCTGAGCTTTGTGGAAAACGGCGGCTACGCGCTGGCGGCATACGACCGCTGGAGAAAACTGTTCCGCGACAGCGAGGGCCGCGTGCATGTGCGCGGCGAACGCGTCGCCCGCCAGCACCGCATGAACATCGGCACGATCGTCGAGGCGCCGCTGGTCAAGGTGCGCCTGGTCGGCAAGCGGCGCGTCGGGCCGGTGCTCGGCGAGGTGGAGGAATATTTCGTCAACCTGCTGCGCCCCGGCGACACGTTCATGTTCGCCGGCCGGCTGCTGCGCTTCCTGCGTCTGCACGAGAACGCGGTGGAATGCGCCGAGGGCGGCACCGGCGAGCCGATGGTGCCGGCCTACGAGGGCGGACGCCTGCCGCTGACCACCAACCTCGCCGACCGTGTGCGGGGACTGCTGCAGACGCCGGCAAGCTGGACCCTGTTCCCCGAGGGCGTGCAGGACTGGCTGCGGCTGCAGAAGGCGCGTTCGCGCATGCCGGGGCGCAGCGACCTGCTGGTGGAGACGTTCCCGCGCGGCGACCGCTGGTATCTGGTGGCCTACTGCTTCGAGGGCCGCAACGCGCACCAGACGCTGGGCATGCTGCTGACCCGACGCATGGAGCGCGAGGGCTACGCGCCGCTGGGTTTCGTCGCCACCGACTACGTGCTGGGCGTGTGGTCGGCCGAGCCGCCGCGCGACGTGGCAAGGCTGTTCGACCAGGACATGCTGGGCGACGATCTGGAGGCGTGGCTGGCGGAAAGCTCCATGCTGCGGCGGACATTTCGCAATGTCGCGGTGATCGCCGGGCTGATCGAGCGGCATCATCCGGGTGCCGAGAAGACCAGGAAGCAGGTGACGGTGAACTCCGACCTGATCTACGACGTGCTGCGCCGCCACCAGCCGGACCACATCCTGCTGCGCGCCACCCGCGCCGATGCCGCGGGCGGGCTCACCGATCTGGCGCGCATCGCGGGGATGCTGGCGCGCATCAAGGGTCGCATTGTGCACATGGTGCTGTCGCGCGTGTCGCCATTGGCGGTGCCGGTGCTGCTGGAGATCGGGCGCGAGAGCGTGCGGAGCGACGCGGACGAGGAGAGGCTGCTGGCCGAGGCCGAGGCGATCATTGCGGAGGCGACGGGCGATGCGGAACCGCCGCCGGTGAAGCCGATCCACCGCAGGAACGTGGCGCGGCGGCCCGTGCAAACGTCGCTGTTCAGCTCATGACCGAGTCGGCTGCGGCCGCCCCCTCCCCCCGACCCCCTCCCGCAAGGGGAGGGGGAGCAGGCCCATCAGCGCTCCCCCTCCCCTTGCGGGAGGGGGTTGGGGGGAGGGGTCGGCGCCCGTCCCCACCATGACCGCCGCCCCGATCCATCTCGCCGGCGAGCGGCTGATGCTGGATCCCGCCGGCGCCATGTTCTGGCCGGCCACCGGCACTGCTGGCAGTATCGGACCTGCACCTCGAAAAGGGCTCGTCGTACGCCCGCCGCGGCCAGCTCCTGCCGCCCTGGGACACCCGGGCGACGCTCGACCGCCTCACCCTGCTGCTGCGCCGCTGGCAGCCGCGCGTCGTGGTGGCCCTCGGCGACAGCTTCCACGACGCGGATGGTGCAGGCCGCCTGCCCTCCGGCGAACGGGCGCGGCTGCAGGCGATGACCGAGGCGCATCGCTTCGTCTGGGTGGCCGGCAATCACGATCCCCACCCGCCGCAGGGCGTCGGCGGCGCGTGGGTGGAGGCTTTCATCACGACCACCCTGGCATTCCGCCACCAGGCCACCACCGGGGCGATGCCGGGCGAGGTGTGCGGCCACCATCACCCCAAGGCCGCGGTCCCGGCGCGCGGCGGCAGCGTGAGCCGCCCGTGCTTCGTGGCCGATGCGCGACGCCTGATGCTGCCGGCGTTCGGCGCCTACACCGGCGGCCTCGATGTGTGCGATCCCGCCATCGCACGGCTTTTCCCGCGCGGCGGCCGCGTATTTCTGCTGGGCAAGGAGCGGCTGTTCAGCTTCAATCTCGGCAGATGACGACCCGGTCCATTCCACCCAACGCGTCGATCCGCGTGGTCGGCGACGTGCACGGCGACGCCGTTGCCTTCCGCTACGCCGCGGCGACCGACCGCTTCGTGGTCCAGCTCGGCGACCTGACCGACTACGGGCCCGACAACGCCGGGGTGCTGCGCCTCATGTTCCGGCTGATCGACGAAGGCCGCGGGCTGTTCCTGCTGGGCAATCACGACCTGAAGCTGGCCCGGTTCCTGGCCGGGGAGCGGGTGCGCAGCGAGGCGACGCTGGACGCCACGCTCGCACAGCTGGATGACGCCCTGCGCGAGCGCGTGGTGGCCGAGGTGGCGACGGCGCCTGGCTGGCTGCAGCACAACGGGGCGTTTTTCGTGCATGGCGGCTTCCACACCGCGATGCTGGCGTCCGATGCGCCGGATCACGGCCTCGAGCGCCCGCACGGCGCTCTTGCGCGCGCGCTGTACGGCGAGCCGACCGGACGCATTCAGCCGGACGGCTATCCTGAACGCAGCCTGCGCTGGGTGGACCGCATTCCGGCCGGGCTCACGGTCTATTGCGGCCACGACCGGCGGAGCACCGACGGCCGTCCCTATATTCGCCGGGGGGCGGCGGGCGGTTCCGCCGTGTTCCTGGACACCGGCGCCGGCAAGGGGGGGCATCTTTCCTGGATCGACATCTGAGGGCAGAAGGCGGCGCAGCGGGGTTTCACCCCGAACCCCACCAGAGGCTCCGCCTCTGGACTCCGCCAAGGGCGGAGCCCTTGGAACCCATTACTTTAGTAACGGATTCCAAAGGCTACGCCTTTGGTGGGGGTCCCGGGGGCAAAGCCCCTGGGCAGGTTTCAGGCCGCCCGGTGCCAATGGCGGTCCTCACGTGGTGCGTCGATAGACTTTGACAGTCCATCGCACCACCCCCCGTTCCCTGCTCCGGTCGTTCCGCCCAATGCTGGCGGAAGGCATTCAGCTGGCATGGCTGATGGCGGACCAAGGCGTGTTCGCCGTGACCAACTTCGTCACCAACATCCTGTTCGCGCGATGGTTGCCGCCGATCGACTATGGCGTGCTGGCCGTGTCGTTCTCGGGATATCTGTTGCTGACCGTCATCCATTATGGCGGCATCCTGGAACCCCTGCTGGTGCAATCGGCGCGGGTCGATGCCGGTCGTCTTCGCTCATACATGGTCACCCTCATCGCGCGCACGCGATCTGGATAACCGGCTTCAGTCTGCGTGCTCGGGATTGCTGCCGGCATCGCCTGGCAATTCCAGGCACCGGAGGTCGCGCTCGCGATCCTCGGCGCCGGCATCGGCGGATCGTTCATGGTCACGCTGCTGACGACGCGGCGGCTTTGCCTGGTGTTTCTGTCCACACGCGTATCGACCGCGATCGGCGTTGCCTATCTGGCCGGCGTCGTGGCGACCATCTTCCTGATCAATCGCTACGGTCATGTGGTGTGGTTCGATTTCTGGTTGGTGATGGCAGCCTGGAGCCTGCTCTGCTCGGCGGTGATCTTCGCACTGCTGTTCGTGTCCCTGCCCGGCACGAAGCCTTATTCGCTCGGCGAACTGTTCAGATTCCAGTGGCATTATGCCCGCTACGGCATGGCGGCTTCCGTCTGCTCGTGGATCCGCGTCGATGGCGTCCTGTTGATTCTCGCCCGCACCGCGGGGCTCGAGGTCATTGCCGAAACCCGTGCCGTGCTGAATGTCAGCAATCCGGTGATGCAGGTGCTGTTTGCGCTGCAGACCTCGTGGCTGGTGGCATTCAGCCGCGATCACAGGCTGACGAAATTATGGAAGACCGCCCTGGTCGTTCTGTGTCGGGGCGGATTGGTGCTTGCCGTCGTCGGCGGTCTCTACACGCCCGTTGGTTCGGTGGGTTTACAGCGGTCTATATCTGAACGGCGCCTGGCTGTTGCCGCTGTACTGCGTGGCGCCACGCGCTGAACGGAACGGAATCGGTATTCACCTGCTTCCTGAAGGCGATCGGATCGCTGCGGCGCGGCTATGCACCGCAGATTGCCGGCTGCATCGTCGCGGTCGCGCTCGGCTGTCTGGCTGATCCCCTCAATGGGCCAGACCGGGTTCATCGCCGCCGTGATCGGCTTCCTTCGCGACCGGAGCCATGCTGGCGTTCGCGCTGGCGCTGATCCCGCGCCGCAGCATCGTCGAGGTGCGGCCTGACCCGCCCTCAGGGCCGCAGCGACCCTGGCAATCTCCTCGAGCGCGGCCGGATCCTCGATGGTCGGCGGCACCGGTGCCGCCTCGCCGTCGGCGATCTTGCGGATCGAGGCACGCAGGATCTTGCCCGAGCGCGTCTTCGGCAGCCGCTGCACCACGCGCGCATCCTTGAACGCCGCCACCGGACCGATCCGCTCGCGCATCAGCGCCACCAGTTCCGCGGCGATCTCGCTCTCCGCGCGGTCCACGCCCGCCTTCAGCACGACGAAGCCGATCGGGGTCTGGCCCTTCAGTTCGTCCTTGGCGCCGATCACGGCGCACTCCGCCACCGCGGGTGCGAGGCCAGCACCTCCTCCATCTGCCCGGTGGACAGCCGGTGGCCGGCGACGTTGATGATGTCGTCGGTGCGGCCCATCACCCAGACGTCGCCCTGCTCGTCGATCATGCCGGCATCGCCGGTGCGGTACCAGCCGGGGAAATCCGACAGATAGGCGGTGCGGTAGCCCTCGTCGTTCTGCCACAGGGTCGGCGCGCAGCCAGGCGGCAGCGGCAGCCGGGCGCACAGGTTGCCGGTCTCGCCGGCCGCGACCAGGTGCCCGTCCTCGTCCAGCGTGTGCAGGTCGTAGCCCGGGCACGGCCGGCCGCCCGATCCGGGCTTGAACGGAAACAGCCCGTACTGCCGGAAGCCGCCGGTGATGGCCCAGCCGGTCTCGGTCTGCCACCAGTGATCGACCACCGGCTTGTCCAGCAGGTTCGCCGCCCAGACCGCGGTCGGCGGATCGCAGCGCTCGCCGGCGAGGAACAGCGCCTCCAGCTTCGACAGATCGTATTTGCCGGCGAATGTCCCGTCCGGGTCCTGCTGCTTGATCGCCCGCATCGCGGTGGGCGCGGTGAACAGCACCTTCACCCGGTGCTGTGCGCAGACCCGCCAGAACGCGCCGGGGTCGGGCGTGCCGACCGGCTTGCCCTCGTACATGACGCTGGTGCAGCCGCGCAGCAGCGGCGCGTAGACGATGTAGCTGTGGCCGACCACCCAGCCGACGTCCGAGGCCGCCCAGAAGACGTCGCCCGCATCGAGGCCATACATCGCGCTGCATCGAGTTCCACAGCGCCACCGCATGGCCGCCGTTGTCGCGCACCACGCCCTTGGCCCGCCCCGTCGTGCCGGACGTGTAAAGAATATACAGCGGATCGGTGGCCGCGACGGACACCGGATCATGCGGCGCCGCCGCCGCCTCGGCCTCGGCGAGGTCATGGTCGCGCCCCGGGGTCAGCGTGGCGCGTTCGGCCTCGCGCTGCAGGATCAGGCAGGCATCCGGCTTGTGCGGCGACAGCGCGATCGCCGCGTCGAGCAGCGGCTTGTATTTCACCACCCGCCCCGGCTCGAGCCCGCACGAGGCGGCGACAATCACCTTCGGCTTGGCATCGGCGATGCGCGAGGCAAGCTCGGCCGCCGCGAAGCCGCCGAACACCACGGAATGGATCGCGCCCAGCCGCGCGCAGGCCAGCATCGCGATCGCCGCCTCCGGCACCATCGGCAGGTAGATCACCACCCGGTCGCCGCGTCCGACGCCCAAGGCGGCCAGGGCGCCGGCCAGCTTCGCCGTGCGCGACTGCATCTGCCGGTAGCTGAAGGTCTCGACCCGCCCGGTCATCGGGCTGTCCCAGATCAGCGCCGCCTGCTCGCCGCGCCCCGCCAGCACATGGCGATCGAGGCAGTTGAAGCAGGTGTTCAGCATGCCGCCGGCGAACCACCGACCATACGGACCCAGCGAGGGATCGAACACGCGGTCCCATCGTCCGGTCCCAGGTGATGCCCTCGGCGACCGCGGCCCACCAGCGGTCGGGGTCCGCGCGCCAGGCGGCATAGACTTCGGCATATCCGGACGCGGGCGCGGCGTCGTTCATCGCGGCCTCCTGTGCAATGCGGCACCATGCGTCCGGGCGTGCCCGTCCGGCAATCGGTGATTTCGTTGCGAACTTCCCCGGAGGTTGCACGGCGCGACGGCTCGGACGTGCTTCCGTCACGTTTCGCGGCTTCACTTGCGGATGTTCAGAAAGCGGAGGAAGCCTATGATCGAAAACGAATTCCGCCGCATTGCCCTGGCACAGCGATTGCTGCCGCCGGCCCGATGGGATGCCCGATCGGGATGATGGCGACACCGGGCCGGCGCACAACCCGGGCGTGATCTTGCGGCCGGGTGCACCTGCGGACAATCCTGCCATCGCGGAACAGCACACCCGGCGCGCTTGACCCGAGCCCGCAAGCCGCCAATCATTCGCATGCAAATGAGCAGCCCTGAACCCGGTCCGGGCGGGGCCGGAGGCGGGTTTGGCAACCTCGGAAGGGTCGACCGAAACGTTCGCTGACGGCACTCGGCGGTTTCACCGTCGAGGACCACGTGGGCTTCCTGCTGCGCCGGGCGCATCAGCGGCATGTGTCGCTGTTCACCGCCGGAGATGGCGCACGCCGAACTGACGCCGACGCAGTTCACCGCGCTGCTGAAGACGGTCGAGGTGGGGCGGACCACGCAGAACCATCTGGGACGGCTGGCGGCGATGGATCCGGCGACCATCCAGGGCGTCGTGCGGCGGCTGATCGCGCGCGGCCTGATGCGGCGCGGACACGACAGGATGGACCGGAGGACCGCCGTGCTGGAACCGACCGAGGCGGGCGTTGCACTGATCGCCAGTGTCGTGGCATGCGCCCGGCGGTCGCATGAGGCGGCGCTGGCGCCGCTCTCCCCCGAGGAGCGGGTCCAGGTCCTCGCACTGCTGCGCAAGATGGGCTGAAACCACGATGGATGCCGCGACGACTCGCCCCTGGCACGGACGCACCGACGCTCGGATTCGGCTTCAGCTTCGCCGACCTCGCCGCGCGCGACGGCCTGGTGCGGCTGGATCGCGTCTTTCTCGGTCATCTGGCGGCCGAGGATGCCGCGCTGCATGCGCGTCTGCTGGCGGCGCGCGCCGCACCGGATGCGGCTCGCCGCCAAGGACGAGAGCGAACTGGTGGTGGCGCTCGGCCCGCATCTCGACGGCTTCGTCGCCGCGCTGTTCGGCATCGAGGCGGAGACGCTGGCACTGGCGCGCGAGACCCACGCGCTCGATCCGATCCACGCCTGCAAGCGGCTGTTCGTGCAGCGCCAGGCGGTGAAGAAGTATCCCGACCCATCCGGCTTCGACGGCGCCGCGTTGCGCGCGGCGCTGGAGGCGCGGTTCGGCGAAGCTCTGACCGAGGCCGCCTTCGCCGCGCATGTCGCGCAATGGGAGAAGGCGGGCGACGCCGAGGCGCTGGATCTGGCGCTGCGCTATGCCGCCTGGGCGACGCTGACCGAGGCCGGCCACGCGGCGCATCCCGGCAACACGCTGTTCCGCGTGCCGCACCGGCTGGACTACAACCATCTGGTTCCGGTTGAAACCATCGAGCGCGACGGCGTCACGATGCTGCGCCTGCCGGAGCATCACTGGCGCCGGCGCGAGGGATTTGCGCTGACCGATGCCGGGATGAACACGCAGCAGGCGCTGGATCAGGTCAACTACTGCATCTGGTGCCACACGCAGGGCAAGGATTCCTGCAGCACCGGCCTGAAGGATCGCAAGACCGGAGCGTTCCAGAAATCGCCGTTCGGCGTGACGCTGGCGGGCTGTCCGCTGGACGAGAAGATCTCCGAGATGCACACGCTGCGCGCGCAGGGCAGCGTGCTGGGCGCGTTCGCGACCATCGCGATCGACAATCCGATGATGGCGGCGACCGGTCATCGCATCTGCAACGACTGCATGAAGTCCTGCATCTACCAGAGGCAGGACCCGGTCGATATTCCGCAGGCCGAAACCTCGATCCTGAAGGATGTGCTCGGCCTGCCCTGGGGCTTCGAGATCTATGCGCTGTTGACGCGATGGAATCCGCTCGACATCCGCCGCCCGCTGCCGCGCCCCGATACCGGCCGCAAGGTGCTGATCGTCGGCCTCGGTCCCGCCGGCTTCACGCTGGCGCATCATCTGATGAACGACGGCCACACCGTCGTCGCGATCGACGGGCTGAAGATCGAGCCGCTGGGCTTCGATCCCACCGCGCCGATCCGCGATACGGAGCAGTTGTTCGAGAACCTGGACGACCGCGTGATGGCGGGCTTCGGCGGCGTCGCCGAGTACGGCATCACCGTGCGCTGGAACAAGAACTATCTCAAGCTGGTGCGCCTGCTGCTGGAGCGCCGGGCAAGCAGTTCGCGCATTTCGGCGGCATCCGCTTCGGCGGCGGCGCGACGCTGTCGATGGACGATGCCTGGGCGATGGGCTTCGACCACATCGCGCTGTGCATGGGCGCCGGCAAGCCGACGGTGCTCGACATTCCGAACGGCCTGGCGCGCGGCGTGCGGGCCGCGTCGGACTTCCTGATGGCGCTGCAACTCACCGGCGCGGCGAAGCTTTCGTCCATCGCCAATCTGCAGCTGCGCCTGCCGGTCGTGGTGATCGGCGGCGGCCTGACGGCGATCGATACCGCCACCGAGAGCCTCGCCTACTACGTGCGCCAGGTGGAGAAGTTCGCCGCCCGCTACCGCACGCTGGTCGCCGAACGCGGCGAGGCGGCGGTGCGCGCCGGATGGAACGCGGAGGAAGCCGGCATCGCCGACGAGTTCCTGTCGCACGCCGCCGCGATCCAGGCGGAGCGCGACGCGGCGGCGCGCGAGGACCGGGCGCCTCGGCTTGCGCAACTGCTCGATGCCTGGGGCGGCGCGACGATCGCCTATCGCCGCCGGCTGATCGACAGCCCGTCCTACACGCTGAACCACGAGGAGGTGGCCAAGGCGCTGGAGGAGGCGGTCCGCTTCGCCGAGGGCCTGACGCCGCGCGCGGTCGAGGTGGACGCATTCGGCCACGCCGCCGGCATGCGCGTCGCGCGCGCCGACGGGTCGGAAGTCATGCTGCCGGCACGCGCCATCCTGGTCGCCGCCGGCACGCAGCCCAACACCGTGCTGGCGCGCGAGGACGGGCGCATCGTGCTCGACGGCCGGTATTTCCAGGCGGTCGACGAAACCGGCGCGCCGGTCGCCGTGGTGCGCGGGCTCGCCAAGCCCGACGCGACGCAGGTGCTGATGCACCGCGCCGACAACGGCCGCTTCATCAGCTTCTTCGGCGACCTGCATCCGAGCTTCTTCGGCAATGTCGTGAAGGCGATGGGCGGCGCCAAACGCGGCTATCCCGTGGTGTCGCGCGCGCTCGCCGCGCAGGCCGGCTCGCCGGTCAGCCGGCGCCGATCTGATCGCACGCTGCCGGCAGGACCTGGTGCCGACGGTGCATGCGGTGCACCGGCTGACGCCCGACCATCGTCGAGGTGGTGGTGCACGCGCCGGCGCAGGCGCGCGCGTTCCGGCCGGGCCAGTTCTACCGGCTGCAGAATTACGAGATGCTGGCCCCACGCGTCGCCGAGCCGGGCGCGGCCGCCACGGTGCTGGCGATGGAAGGCCTGGCGATGACCGGCGCCTGGACCGATCCGGAGCGGGGCCTGGTGTCGGTGATCGTGCTGGAGATGGGCGGCAGTTCCGACATCTGCGCCGTGCTGAAGCCGGGCGAGCCGGTCGTGCTGATGGGACCCACCGGGACGCCGACCGACATACCGGAAGACACCACCGTGGCCCTGGTCGGCGGCGGGCTGGGCAACGCGGTGCTGTTCTCGATCGGCGCGGCGCTGCGGGCGGCGGGCTCGCGGGTGATCTATTTCGCCGGCTACAAGCAGATGCGCGATCGCTACAAGGTGGCGGAGATCGAGCGCGCCGCGGACGTCATCGTCTGGTGCTGCGACGAGGCGCCGGGCTTCACGCCGACGCGCCCGCAGGACCGCAGCTTCGTCGGCAACATCGTCCAGGCCATGGCGGCGTATGGCTCCGGCCGGCTCGGCGAGCAGGCGGTGCCGCTGGCGCAGGCGGACCACATGATCGTCATCGGCTCGGACCGCATGATGCAGGCGGTCGGCGCGGCGCGGCATGGCGTGCTGGCGCCGTACCTGAAGCCCGGGCACACCGCGATCGGCTCGATCAACTCGCCGATGCAGTGCATGATGAAGGAGGTCTGCGCGCAGTGCCTGCAGCCGCAGATCGATCCGGTGACCGGTGAGCGGACGGTGGTGTTCTCCTGCTTCAACCAGGACCAGGCGCTGGACCGGGTGGATTTTCCGGCGCTGCACGAGCGGCTGGCGCAGAACGGCGCGCAGGAGAAGCTGACCGCGCAGTGGGTCGACCGCACGCTGCGGCGCTGCATGCACGCGGCGCGAGTGACCCCTCCCCCCAACCCCCTCCCGCAAGGGGAGGGGGAGTGTCGTGTGACAACACTCCCCCTCCCCTTGCGGGAGGGGGTTGGGGGAGGGGTTCCTTCAGCTAGTTCGTGTGCTTCATCGGCCGGCGGGCGGCCGGTCCCGGACCGCCTGTCGGCATCATCTGGCCGCGAATTTCGCCGCCCTTGTTTTCCGCGGTATGGACATTCGCATACCACTTGCCGGCTTGCAGGTCGGCCATCTGCGCGTCGGTCAGCGTCACGGAGCCGGTCACCGGGCTGGTCGGATTCGTGCCGATCGGCACCGCGACGCCGGCATTCGCCCCCGGAGCCGCCGGCCCATGGAAGTGCGCCGCGGTCGCCGGGCCGCTCAGGCCGAAGAAGGTGATCGTGTAGCTCAGCTGCTTGCTGCTGGTGTCCAGCGACGCGAGCACGTCACCGCTGCCGGTCGAGGCATTGGGCGGCACTTCGGCTTTGCCGTCCATGGTTGCATGGAAGTTGACCGTGGCGGCCGAGGCGGCCGACAGACAGCCGACAGCGAACACTGCGGCCAGAATTGACGTCCGAAACATGAATCCCCCTTGTTGCGGTTGAGCACCCGAAGCGGTTCGCGGCCCAGCTTGTTGAAACGCGCTGGAAGTCACGGTATTCCGCCACCGCCCCCTACTGGTCCACCATCGATCCGTCAACGTGCGGCCGCATCCGGATCGGCCGTGGCCGGTACGGGAAACGCCGTTCGGCGTCCGGCACCAGTTCGACGCCGATCCCCGCACCGCCGGGAATCGCGATGAAGCCGTCCACCTGCTCCTCCAGGCCGGTCGCCAGATCGTTGCCCAGCAGCTCCTTGCCGCCGTCCAGGTCCGGCGTCCGCGACGGATATTCCTGAATGGCAAAATTCGGGATGCAGGCGGCGATCTGCAGACACGCCGCGGTGCTGATCGGCGACAGCGGGTTGTGCGGCACCACCCACGCATCGTGCGCCTCGGCGATCGCGGCCACCTTCTTCGCCCCGGTGATCCCGCCCACCAGGCACACGTCGGGCCGCAGATACTGCACCGCGTTGCGCGTCAGCAGCGTCTGAAATTGATAAAGGCTGGTAAAGCGCTCGCCGGTCGCGATCGGGATGTGGATGTGCCGCGCCACCTCGGCCATCGCGTCGAAGCTGTTGGGACGCAGCGGGTCCTCGAAGAACATCGGGGTGTATTTCTCGATGCCGCGGCCCAGCGCGATCGCCTCGGGCGGCGTCAGGCGGCGGTGGATCTCGATGCACAGGTCCACCTTCGGCCCGACCGCCTCGCGCAGCCGCCGCACGTTCTCGATCGCCTCCTCGATCTTGGCGGCGTGCGGCTTGTAGTACGGCTCGTCCTCGCGCTCATCGAGCAGCGGATTGAGGTGGCCGAGCGCGGTGAAGCCCGGCTTCCTTCAGCCGCACCGCCTCCTCCAGCAGCTTTTCGATTGTGCGCCCCTTCACGTGGCCGTAGAGACGCGCTTTGTTGCGCATCTTGCCGCCGAGCAGCTCGTAGACCGGCACGTTGAAGGACTTGCCCTTGATGTCCCACAATGCGATATCGATCGCGGAGACAGCGCCGGTTATGGCGCCGCCGGTGAAGTGGTTCGCCCGCAGCATCACGTTCCAGTGGTGTTCGATGGGGAACGGGTCCTTCCCGATCAGGTATTCGCCGTATTTCGCGATCGACGCGGCGGACGCCTCAAGCTGCCCCCATGTGCCTGATTCACCGATGCCGGTGATGCCCGCGTCGGTGCTGATGCGGACATAGAGGAAACGATCCAGCAGCATCGGTTCGACCTTGGTGATCTTCATGGTTCCCCCTTCTGTTGCAACTCATGCGATCAATGACGGCCAGCCTTTGCGTCCTGACCACGGTATCCTTGGAAGAATGATCCCCCCGGGAATAATCCCATGGAAACTTCGTCTTATCTACGTGGGGAGCGACACAAGGTGCGACCGTGAACGGACGGGACTAGGCGCCGATACCCTGGCTGATGTGTAGAGCGCATCGGACCGGCAGCCCCGGCTGCCGGTCATGGTCTGACCGTGTCCGGCGTACTGACCCACATCGAAGCCTGCATACCGGCGCTGCGTCGCTACGCCGCTGCGCTGTTGCGTAACCGTGAGGATGCTGACGATCTTGTCCACGACTGCCTGGTCCGAGCGCTCGACAAACTGGACACCCGCCGCGATGACGCGGAAGTGCGTCCCTGGTTGTTCGCCATAATGCACAACCTGTTCATCAGCCAGCTGCGCCGGTCGCGGTCCCGGCCTTCCAGCGAGTCGCTGGACGAGACGCATGAAGCAGCCATGAGCGTGCGCGCCGACCAGGAAAGCGGCCTGAACTGGCGCGACCTGCTGCGCGGCCTGGACCAGCTGCCGGTCGAGCAGCGCACCGTCATCCTGCTGGTCTCGGTCGAAGACCTTTCCTATGCCGAGGCGGCGCGCGTGCTCGATATCCCGGTTGGCACGGTCATGTCGCGCCTGGCACGCGGGCGCGAGCGGTTGCGACAGATAACCGAGGACGGGGAAGTCAGACCAGCCCTGCGGAGGGTGAAATGAGCGACCCCGGACCGCCGGTCTCCGACGAGGAGCTGCACGCCTTTATCGACGACCAGCTCGATCGCGAGAAGCAGCCCCATGTCGCGCGCTACGTGCAGGAACACCCCGACGTCGCGCGCCGGGTCGCCGCCTACCGGGCCCAGCGCGAGGCGCTGCGTGTCGCTCTCGGTCCGGTGGCGGCGGAGCCCATTCCGCCCGAGCTGGACCTGCAGGTGCTGATCCAGCGACGGCTTGCCCAGCGTCGGATCCCCTGGCGGGCCGCCGCCGCCGTCCTGCTTGCCTTCATCCTCGGCGGAGCGGGCGAATGGTTCCTGCGCTTCGGCGCGCCGGAGCCGACCCTGAGCATCTCCCTGCTGTCCGAGCAGGCGGTCGCCAATCACATGGTCTATACCGCCGACCGCCGGCGGCCGACCGAGCTCGGCGCCGACCAGCGCGACGACCTCGCCCGCTGGGTGTCCAACCGGCTGAACCACAAGGTTGCGCCGCCGGACCTTGCCGCTGACGGCTACAGCTATATCGGCGGCCGGCTTGCCGCCACGCCGGACGGGCCGGCGGGCATGTTCATGTACGACGACAAGCAGGGCGTGCGGCTCACCGTGTTCGTGCTGCCGCTGAGCGGCGCCGAGAACTCGCCGATGCAGCACGTCGAGTCCGCCAAGGTCGACGGTGTCGCGTGGATCGACAAGGGCATCGGCTACACGGTGGTCGGCAAGCTGCCCGAGGCGGAACTGAAGCGTCTCGCCGACCAGGTGCGCCAGCAGCTCAGCGTGACCTGAGCTGAACCGATCCGGATGGCGGACCTGCCCGCTTCCAGCGGCGGGACGCTGGCGCTTGTCCCTGTACGCATAAGGACTAAGGGTCGCGCCAAAGAAACCTCCTCCCCTCCCCTTGCGGGAGGGGGTTGGGGGGAGGGGAAGTCGCCCCCCGGTCGCGAATGCCGCGACCGCGACTTGTGCTGGTGCTACCCCTCCCCCCAGCCCCCTCCCGCAGGGGGAGGGGGAGAAGCAAGCTCCGGCGTGCGCTCCGTTGCGGTACCGGTGGCTCTCATCACACGCCGTGTCATTTCGCCGCCACATCCAGCAGCTCGGGCGTGAAGCCGCCGGACTGACGGCGCCACAGCTGCGCGTAGAGGCCGTTGTGCGCCAGCAGTTCGGCATGCGTGCCGCATTCCGCGATCCGGCCGCGGTCCAGCACCACCAGCCGATCCATCCGCGCGATCGTCGAAAGCCGATGCGCGATGGCGATCACCGTCCGCCCATCCATCAGCCCGTCGAGCTGGCTCTGGATCGCTGCCTCGACTTCCGAATCCAGCGCCGATGTCGCCTCGTCCAGCACCAGGATCGGCGCGTCCTTCAAGATCACACGCGCCAGGGCCACGCGCTGCCGCTGCCCGCCGGACAGCTTCACCCCGCGCTCGCCGACATGGGCGTCGTAGCCGCTCCGGCCGTGCCAGTCCTCCAGTTCCAGGATGAAGTCGTGCGCCTCGGCGCGCCGCGCGGCGTCCTCGATCATCGCCTGCGTCGCCTGCGGCCGGCCGTAGCGGATGTTGTCGCGGATCGAGCGGTGCAGCAGCGACGTATCCTGCGTCACCATCGCGATCTGCGTGCGCAGGCTCTCCTGCGTGACGCCGGCAATATCCTGGCCGTCGATCAGGATGCGGCCACGCTCGGCGTCGTAGAAATGCAGCAGCAGGTTCACCAGCGTGGACTTGCCGGCGCCCGACGGTCCGACCAGGCCGACCCGCTCGCCGGACGCGATGTGCAGGTCGATGCCGCGCAGCACCCCGCCGCGATCCCCCAGCCGCCGCACCCGCCCATAGTCGAAATAGAGCTTCTCGAAGCTGATCTCGCCCCGCGTGACGCGCAGTTCGCGGGCGTCCGGCGGGTCCGGCATCTGCCGCTCGACCGCGATCGAGCGCATGCCGTCCTGCACGGTGCCGATATTCTCGAAGATCGAGGTGACGCTGCGCGCCACCCAGCCCGCCATGTTGGTGATCTGCCAGGTCAGCGGCAGCACCATCGCCACCGAACCCAGCGTGATGCGCCCGACGCTCCATTGCCAGATCGCCAGGCTCGCGGTGCTGACGATCAGCGTCGCGTTCATCACCGCCAGGATCACGACATAGCCGGTGATCATCCGCGTCTGGTCGCGGAACGAGCCCGTGTGCAGGTCGATCGCCTCGCGCACGAACGCGTCCTCGTCGCGCGCGCGCGAGAACAGCTTGACCGTCAGGATGTTGGTGTAGCTGTCCACCACGCGCCCGGTCAGGTTGGAGCGCATCTCGGACACCGCGCGCGAGCGCTCGCGCAGGCGGGGGACGAAGTAGCACAGGATGCCGGCGTAGCCCGCGAACCATGCCAGGATCGGCGGCGTCAGGCGCCAGTCGACCGAGACCAGCAGGGCCAGCGCGCTGCTGCCGTAGACCACGATGTACCAGGCGGCGTCGAACGCCATCACCAGGCTCTCGCGGACCGACGGACCGGTCTGCAGCACCCGGTTGGCGATGCGCCCGGCGAAGTCGTTCTGGAAGAACGTCCAGCTCTGGCGCACCACGTGCCAGTGGTTCTGCCAACGGATCATGTTGGACAGGCCCGGATTGACGATCTGGTTGATCAGCACGACGTGGCCGAGGAACACCAGCGGGCGCAGCAGCAGGAGCACGCCGGCCATGGTGAGAAGCTGCGGCCAGGTGTCGCGCAGGAAGCCGGCGGGCGCATGGGTCGAGACCAGGCCGACGACGCGGCCGATGAACGCCGGGATGGTCACGTCCAGCATCGCGATCAGCCCGCCGAAGATGAACAGCGCCACCACCAGCCAGCGTCCCTGGCGGATGAAATGCCAGTAGAACGGCCAGAGGCCCCCGACGGGGGGCACCTCGGGCTGCCGGGCGGTCGGATCGAGCAGGGCTTCGGCGCGGCGCAGCATAATGCTGGAACGACTCCGTCAGGTGCCCACGCCGAGCGTGGCCACGCGGGGCGGGATGGGTAATGCTCGGGCGGGGATCAGTCAACGAACGGAATGCGCGGGAGGGAAATCCATGAAAGCCAGCACCGACCATATCGCGACCAGCCATGTCGGCAGCCTGCCGCGCCCGGACGGGCTGATCGCGGCGCATCGCGCCCATGAGGCCGGCGAACCGATCGATGAGCAGGCGTTCCAGCAGACGCTGCGGGAGGCGGTTGCGCAGGTCGTCCGCCGCCAGCGCGATATCGGCATCGACATCCCCGGTGACGGCGAGTTCGGCAAGCCGATGGCCCAGCGCGTGCAGTACGGCTCGTGGTGGCGGTATTCCTGGGCGCGCCTCGGCGGGCTCGATTTCCCCGCCGGACCCAGCCCGTTCGACGCGACGCCGCGCCGGTCCCGCCCCGGCGAGGTCGTGCTGACCAGCTTTGGCGACCGCCGCGATCGCAGCCGGTTCGCCGCCGCCTACGCCGATCCCGAGTCCGGCATCACCACGGGGCCGCGGCCGCCGGCGCCGGTCTGCGTCGGACCGATCACCTACACCGGCCACGACGCGGTCGCGACCGACATCGCCAACTTCAAGGCGGCGATGCAGACGGCCGGCATCGAGGAGGGCTTCATGAGCGCGGTCGCCCCGGGCAGCGCCTCGCGGATCGCCAATGCGTACTACAAGACCGACGAGGAACTGCTGTACGCCTGCGCCGATGCAATGCGCGAGGAATACCGGGCGATCGTCGACGCGGGACTGATCCTGCAGCTCGACGATCCGGCCATCGCCGAGAACTGGGACATGGTGAACCCCGAGCCGACGCCGGACGATTACCGGACGTTCGCGATGCTCCGCGTCGAGGCACTGAACCACGCGATCCGCGGGCTGCCGCAGGACCGCATCCGCTTCCACCTGTGCTGGGGAAGCTGGCACGGCCCCCACATCACCGACATCCCGATGCGCGACATCGTCGGGGTCATGCTGGCGATCAATGCGCAGGCCTATTCGTTCGAGGCCGGCAATGTGCGCCACGAGCACGAGTGGAAGGTGTGGCAGGAGGTGAAACTGCCCGACGACAGGCTGATGCTGCCGGGCGTCGTCAGCCATGCCACCAATGTGGTCGAGCATCCGGAACTCGTCGCCGAACGCATCCTCCGGTTCGCCAATGTGGTCGGCCGGGAGCGGGTGATCGCCTCGACCGACTGCGGACTGGGTGGCCGCATTCATCCCGACATTGCGTGGGCCAAGCTCGAGGCGCTGGCGCAGGGCGCGGCGCTGGCCAGCCGGCAGCTCTGGCGCTGATCAGCGCGCCAGTGAGGCGGCAGCGGCGGCAGCGGCGCGTCGGTTATGAAACGGAACACCGTGGTCGAACGGAACTCCTGCCCCGGCTTCAGCTCCGTC
The DNA here is from genome assembly GCA_963739725.1 of uncultured Alphaproteobacteria bacterium. Taxonomy (GTDB): domain Bacteria; phylum Pseudomonadota; class Alphaproteobacteria; order Acetobacterales; family Acetobacteraceae; genus JAMXLO01. Next base: position 205,470 of record CAVUBS010000028.1, read on the forward strand.
GTGGGGAAATTCGGCTTGTTGGGGCTGTCCGGATAATGCTGCGTCTCGAGCGTGAACGCCTCGGTCTGGCGATACGTCGTGCCCGATGAACCGACCACCGAGCCGTTCAGGCCATTGGCGGTGTAGATCTGCAGGCCCGGCTCGGTGGTGAAGCAGTCGATCACGCGCCCGGTGCGCGGATCATAGGCGCGCGCGGCGAATGTGATGGGCCTCGCCGGGACGCTGGTTCAGCACGAAGTTGTGGTCGTAGCCGCGCGCGTTGATCATCTGCGGGAACGCGCTGTTCAGCCGCGCGCCGATCGGCATCATCTGGCGAAAATCGAGCGGCGTGCCCTCGACGGGCGCGATCTCGCCGGTGGGGATCAGGTCGGCCCCGCTCGGCGTGTAGCGATCGGCGTTCACCAGCAGCATCTGGTCCGCGACCGAACCCGAGCCGTTGCCGGCCAGGTTGAAGTAGGAATGGTTGGTGAAGTTGATCACCGTGTCCTTGTCGGTGGTCGCCAGGTAGTCGATGCGGAACGCGTTGTCGTTGGTCAGCGTGTAGGTCACGTGCGTGGTCAGCGTGCCGGGAAAGTTCTGCTCGCCGTCCTTGCTGACGTAGCTGAGCGTCGCGGCGACCCCGTTCGGCACCGGCACCGGCGCGACGTCCCAGACCTGCTTGTCGAGCGCGTTGGGACCGCCATGCAGCGAGTTGGCGCCGTTGTTGACGATCAGATGGTAGGTCTGGCCGTTCAGCGTGAACTGCGCGCCGGCGATGCGATTGGCGAAGCGGCCGGTGATCGCGCCGTAGTGCGCGCTGATCGTCTCGTAGTCGTGCAGGTTGCTGAGCCCGAGCACGATGTTGGCGAGCCGTCCGGTCCGGTCGGGCGCGTGGATCTCGGTGATGACGCCGCCATAGCTGAGGAAGCGCACGCTGACGCCGTGCTCGTTGGTCATCGTGTAGATCTCGACCGCCTGGCCGGCCTGCGTGGTGCCGTACGGCGCGTGCTCGAGCGTGGCGGCGGCGTGGGCTGGTTCACCGGTCATTGCAGTCGCCAGCGTCGCACAGATCGCAAGGGCGCGCATGATGGTCACGTCGCGTCCGGCATGGGGGCGGTGGCACATGACATTCCCTTCGCGTTTTGCTCTGTCGGCTGGCATTGTCCGTAGGATAGGCGCCGCGGCACGGCAAGTGCCTCACGGACCCAGCTCCGGCGGTCCTGTTGTGTCGGCCGCCCGAGCCTGCCAAAGTTCCCACCCATTCGGAGGACCCGTCATGACCGACGCATCGGCCGGTTCACCTGCGGTTCACGGCTATCACGCCCACGTCTACTACAATGCGGAGACGCTCCCGATCGCCGAGAAGCTGCGCGAAACGCTCGCCGCAACATTCCCGGTCGAAATGGGCCGCTTCAGCGGCGAGGCGGTCGGGCCGCATCCGGTCCCGCAATTTCAAATCATGTTCAAGACGGCCGAGTTCCGGACCGTGGTTCCGTGGCTGATGCTCAATCGCGAGGGTCTCGACATTCTTGTGCATCCGCTGACCGATGACATGGTTGACGACCACACCGACTATGCCTTGTGGCTGGGCACGCCGATCGCACTGAAACTCGACACGATGCAGCGCAGGGGCTACCGCGCCGAGCTGCTGCCGACCGCCTGAAGGAGCACGCATTCCGGAGGCTCGACAATGACCGACCCAACCGCCAACCCGGTCAAGATCGACGGCTATCACGGCCATGTCTATTACAACGCGGAGACCCGCGCGCGCGCAGAACGACTGCGGGAAACGCTCGCCGCCGCGCATGGCGTCGAGGCCAGGGCCCTGAGCGACGACCCGATCGGTCCCCACCCGGTGCCGCAGTTCCGCTTCACCTTCACGGCGGCGCAGTTCGACGCGATCGTGCCGTGGCTGATGTTCAACCGACACGGCCTGGACGTGCTCATTCACCCGCTCAGCGATAACTCGTACGACGACCACAGTCGCTATGCGGTCTGGCTCGGCGCGCCGGTGGCGCTGAAGCTCGGCACCCTGCGTCCCGGTTATCGTGCCGAACAGTATCCGACACGCTGATACCAACGGTCCGAAGCTATGACCTACCGTCACCGCCGTTGCTTTCCGTCATGATCCCCGCCGTCATGACCTCGGGGTTTCACCCCGAACCCCACCAGAGGCTCCGCCTCTGGACTCCGCCAAGGGCGGAGCCCTTGGAACCCGTTACTTTAGAATCGGATCCCAAAGGCTACGCCTTTGGTGGGGGTCCCGGGGGCAACGCCACCGGGCGGGTTTCAGGGCAGAGCCCTGAGCACTTCAGCTCCATCGGCCGGCCATGACAGTCTAGCGGACAGCGCGGTCGGCGATCGGTCGCGGCAACACACATGCTGCTCACCATGCCGGCATTGCGCGCCGTCCTTGCCCGGAACCAGCGGCTGATCGGGCTTGATCCCGGCGCCAGGACGATCGGTGTCGCGCTGACCGACGTCGGCCTGACGCTGGCCACGCCCTTTGGCAGCATCAAACGCGGCAAGCTGCGGGAGAACGCCGCCAAGATCGCCGCGATCGCGCTCAAGGAGGGTGCCGGCGGTCTGGTTGTGGGGCTGCCGCTGTCGATGGACGGGATCGGTCGGGCCGGCGGCACAGGCGGCGCGCGACTGGGCGCTGGCGCTGTCGGAGACCGCGGGATTGCCGGTCGCCCTCTGGGACGAGCGGCTGTCGTCCGCGGCGGTCAACCGGTTCCTCATCGCCGAGGCCGATGTCAGCCGCCGCAGGCGCGCCGAGGTGGTGGATCGCATGGCCGCCGCCTGGATGCTGCAGGCAGCGCTGGATGCGAGCCGGTAGGTCACGCCGCTGACACGGCGACAGTCGGTTCAAAAGAGCAGCGTCAGGCCGGAGACGAAAAGCATCGCATTCACAACGATCAGAAAAAGCCGGTCAGTGCACCGATGATAGATATAGATGCCGATCAGCGCTCCGATCAGTGCAGGCGGAACCGCCATGACATGGTCCAATGACAGTTCAAACCTGGCGTTGCCTCTGCTCAGCAGCGTCATGAATGTCAGCGACGCGATCTGCATGATCAGAATGAACGGCTGATATATCCCGCGCTGCTGATCACGCGTCCAGCCCTTCAGCTGACACCATGCCGTCACCGGAGCGCCGGGGAACGCCACGGCACCGCCGGTGATGCCGCCGGCGAAACCGACCAGGAGATCGAGACGGTCCATTCGCTGCGGCACCACGCATGATCGCCTGAACACCATGTATGCGCTGTATGCGCACAGCAGAGCGCCCACGCCCCAGGAAAACAGGTGTCGCTCGACGTGGACCAGAATGAACAGCCCGAGCGGGACACCGAACAGTCCGCCGATCAAGAACCTGCAAAGGCGGACCCATTCGATCATTTTCCACATGGTCGCGATCATCAGAAACTGGATGCCGATGCTGCTGATCAGCATCGTCTGGACGACCTGCACATGATTTATCCCGGTGTGGAACAGCGCGGCGCCGCATAACGCCGAGAAGGCAAAACCGCCGATACTGGAGACCGCAGCCGCGCCAAATACGATAAGTGCCAGCAGCGTTCCGTCGATCCCTCCGGTGAACTGCATCGCCTTGCCGTACAGGCACACCGCGACGATACCGCTCGCCGACATTCCGCCGACCTTGGCGGACCACCGCCCCGTCGGCGTGTTCACGAGGTTTTGGACCATCGAGGACCGCGCCGCGCGTGCAATTTTCAAAATAGGAGCGTCGGCAGGCAACATTTCGGAACCTGTGCGGATGCTTTGGCGGAACGTCCTCGACCGATGCCGACGCTCGTGCGAGGCCGGACTTCCCGCAAGCTATGGATTTCCAGTAGAACGCCTGCCTGCCCGGGATCGAACCGCCGATGGAACAGTCATTCGCCGACCTGCTCGATGCGCTCGATCGCGCAGGAACCCCGGACGACGCCTGGCACTGCGGCAGCAAATGGCTGGTCGCATCGGGCGTCGAATGGTGCCTCTACACCTACACCGCAGAGCGCTGGGTGCCCGGAGGGCAACAGCGGATCCGCTATTCCTCGCTGCCGCAGGCCTGGATGGAGCACTATGCGGCGCAGGCCTACTTCCGCGTCGACCCGGCGATCCGGCACTGCGTCGACGCCGTGACCCCGATGCTCACCGGGATCGATGCGCCTGCCCGCGCCTGTCGGGTCAGCGCGCCGGATGTGGGAGGATGCGCTGAGCGCGGGATTCGGCGGCGGCATCACCATCCCGCTCCGACTGCCTGGCTCCGCGCTGGGTGGGTTCTCGCTGGTCACCGGGATGCTTGGGCAGGAGTTCGCCGCCTGGCACAAGACCTACGGGAGGTGGGCGGCGCTGGCCGCACATGCCATCGACCAACGCGTCCTGACGCTCGGCGCACCGCAGGCCGCGCGGCCGCGGCTCAGTCCGCGCGAACGCGAGTGCCTCACCTGGCTCGCCATCGGCCTGCGCCACGACCGGATTGCCGAACGGCTCGGCATTGCGCGACCGACCGTCGAACTGCATCTGGCCAACGCGCGGCGCAAACTCGATGCGAGGACGCGCGAGCAGGCGTTGGCCCGCGCCGTGGCGCTGGGCCTGCTGGCGCTGTGAGCCGTGACCCGGGCTGATCAGCCTTACGGCCGCTGCACCAGTTCGATCATGTAGCCGTCCGGGTCTTTGACGAACGCGATGATCGTGGTGCCGAACTTCACCGGCCCGGCCGGACGGGTCACGCTGCCGCCGGCCTTGGCCGCGACCTCGCACGCTGCCGCCACATCCGGCACGCCGATCGCCAGGTGGCCGAACGCACCGCCCATCTCGTACTTCTCGACACCGTAATTATAGGTCAGCTCGATCGCCGTGTTGCTGTCCTCGTCGCCGTAGCCGACGAATGCCAGCGTGTATTTCCCGTCCGGCACGTCGCGCCGGCGCAGTTCCTTCATGCCGAATGCCTTGGCGTAGAAATCGATGCTGCGCTGCAGGTCGCCGACGCGCAGCATGGTGTGCAGATAGCGGCTCATGTGTTCTCTCCCCTCTCGGACAATGCATCCTGCTCGAGGCCCAGCAGGAAAAGCCCTGATGCGTCCGCCGCAGCGACGGCGGCCTCGCGGTCGGCAACAATGGTTCCTCCGCCCTCGAACGCAACCCCCCGCAGGCCGGCGGCGGCGGCGGCGCGGATCGTGTCGGGGCCGATGGTCGGCAGGTCGGTCCGCCGGTCCTGTCCTGGCTTGACCAGCTTGACCAGCACGCCGCCCCGCCCCGGCCGTGCCAGCGCGCCGCAGCGCGCCAGCATCGCATCGGTGCCCTCGGCGGCCTCCACCGCCAGGACGACGCCCTGCTGCACCACGCAGCCCTGGCCCACATCCACGGCGCCAAGCGCGTGCACGACCGCGATGCCGCGGCGAATGTCTGCCATCGCCACCGCATCGGGTGCCGCACGCGACAGCAGGCCGGCGGGTCCGAGCGCCTCGTTCAGGATCTCGTGGGCGCCCAGCACGCGGAACCCCTCCTCGCCGAAGATCCGCACCACGGCGGCCAGCAGCCCATCGTCGCCGGCGAACGCGGCACGGCCGATGCGGGCCAGCAGGCGCGCGCCCTCCGCATCCGGTCGCAGGTCCAGCAGCGACGGCCGCCGCACGGTCCCGATCAGCACGAGATCCTGGCAGCCATGGGCGCGCAACGCGGCAAGGATGCGCCCGGCGGCGAGGATCCGCACAACCTCGTGCGGCCACGGCGCCAGCACCTCCGGCTCGGCGAAGCCTTCCAGCCCGACCATGAACACATCGCGCCCCGCGGCGCGCGCGGCAGCGGCGATCCGCGCCGGCAGCCGGCCGCCGCCGGCCAGGATGCCGAGCTCCGGCCGGGCCACGCCCAACCGCCTATTCGGCGCGGATCAGGCCGCGATGGCTGGGCGCGTCGACGAACGCGAGCACCTCGGCGATCAGCGCCTCGTTGCCGTAATCCGCCCGCACGCCGGCCAGGCGCTGTGCGAACACGCCCTCGCGACGGAACAGGTCGCGGAAGACGTTGTGCAGCAACTGGATCTGCGCCTTGTCGAAGCCGCGGCGCTTCAGGCCGATGACATTCAGCCCGGCCAGCCGCGCGCGGTTGCCGATCACGCTGCCGAACGGGATCACGTCCGCCTCGACGCCGGAGACGCCGCCGATCATCGCCGCCCGCCCGATGCGGACGAACTGGTGGATCGCGGCGGCGCCGCCGATCACCGCGTGGTCGCCGATGCCGACATGGCCGCCCATCACGGCGTTGTTGGCGATGATGACGTGGTCGCCGATGGTGCAGTCGTGCGCGACATGCGCCACCGCCATCAGCAGGCAGTCGGCGCCGACCCGGGTGATGCCCTTGCCGGTGACCGTGCCGCGATGGATGGTGCAATGCTCGCGCACCTGGGTGCGCGCGCCGATCTCGCAGCGCGTCGGCTGGCCCTGGTATTTCAGGTCCTGCGGCGCGAGCCCCACGGTGCAGAACGGATACAGCACGACGTCCGCGCCGATCCGCGTGTGGCCGTCGACCACGACATGCGAGATCAGCTCGGCGCCGTCCTCGATCACCACGTCGGCGCCGACGGTGCAGTACGGGCCGATGCGCACGCCCTCGCCGAGCTCGGCGCCGCGCGCAACGATCGCGGTCGGGTGGATGTAGGTGCTCGCCGCGTGTCGCACGATGGTGTCGGGCATGGCATCCATTCTGGCAGCTCTCTCGCGCGCGGCAGGTTGAGGTCCGAGGTTCAGGTCCCACCGGGAAGCTACGGCTGCGCGCCGCCATCGACCAACTCAATCATTATTGCCGGATGTTTCCGCAACGCCCGGTAACCTTTTGTTTCATATGAAAATTTGTCAGCTTTGCGGCAAACGGGGCTCAGCCTGGCGCGGCGCGGTCCATGATCATCGCGGCATAGGTCGCCTCGGCCACCGAGACGCCGTCGACCCGGGCGACCGCGTTGAACTTCCACACATTGCCGCGGTTGCGCTCCTTGGTGACGTGGATGCGAAGCTGGTCGCCCGGCACCACCGGGCGGCGGAACTTCGCGCCCTCGATCGACATGAAATACACGACCTTGCCGGCGGCATCGGGGCCCAGCGTCTCCACCACCAGCACCGCGGCGGTCTGCGCCATGCTCTCGATGATCAGCACGCCCGGCATCACGGGATGATTGGGAAAATGGCCCTGGAAGAACGCCTCGTTGACCGAGACGTTCTTGATGCCGACGGCGGAGCGGTTGCGCACCACATCGACCACGCGATCGATCATCAGAAACGGATAGCGGTGCGGGATCGCGTGCATGATGCGCGCGATGTCCACGACCTCGATGGTGCTATCGGAGGATGCGGTCTCTGTGGCGGTGGAATCCATGGGGCTCAGTCCGTGTCTCCTCCGTCCCCCGAGACTTGTCGGGTGCCTTGTCCCTGGCCCGTTTGCCCGCCTCGCGCACCAGCCGCCGCAGGATGGCCACGTGGCGGAAGAACTCGCGCACCGGCTGGGCGGGACTTCCGACCACGTCCGCCCCTGCCGGCACATCCGACATGACGCCGGCCTGCGCGCCGATCCGAGCCCGGCGCCCGATCCTGAGATGGCCCGTCAGGCCCGCCTGACCCGCGACCATGACATGGTCTTCCAGAACCGTGGAGCCGGAAATGCCGGCCTGCGCCACGATGACGCAGCCTCGGCCGATGCGGACGTTGTGCCCGATCTGCACCAGATTGTCGAGGCGCGAGCCGGCGCCGATCACCGTGTCATGCAGCGAGCCGCGGTCGATCGTCGGTGTTGGCGCCGATCTCGACATCGTCCTCCAGCACGACACGGCCAAGCTGCGGCACGCTGACGAAGCCGTCCGCCGCGATGGCGAAGCCGAAGCCGTCCTGGCCGATGCGGGCGCCCGGGTAGACGACCACCCGAGCGCCGAGCAGGGCGTGGCTGATCGTGGCGTTGGCCCCGATGCGGCATTCGGCACCGAGCACGACGCCGTCGCCGATCACCGCCGACGGACCGATGCGGCAGCGCGGGCCGATCTCCGCGCCGTCGCCGATCACCGCCAGCGGCCCGATCTCGGCGCTGGGATCGACCGACGCATCGGGCGCCACGACCGCGGACGGATGCACGCCCGGCCCGTGCCGGGGGAACCGGGTGGAACAGCGCCGCGACCCTGGCCCAGGCGACATAGGGCTCGGTCGTGACGATCGCCACGGCGGTCTCGGGCACGCGCTCGGCCATGTCCGGATGCACGATCACCGCGCCCGCCCGCGTCTCGGCCAGGGCCGTCGGCGTATTTGCGGTTGTCGAGGAAGCTGACATCGCCCGGTTCCGCCGTCTGCAGCGGCGCGACGCCGGACAGCATCAGCCTGCGCGGCGGCGCCTCGGCCTGCGCGGCGTCCACCACGGCGGCCAGGCTGTGCGGACCGGTCCGGCGGAAGAAACGGGGATCTCCCGCGATCGGCGGCCAGTCCAAGCGTCCGCCCCGTGCGCGCGGCTCAGCGGCGCTGTTGTGCCGCCGGCGCCGGCGGCTTGGCGGCAGGCGGCTTCGTGGCGGCGGCGGCCGGCGCCGGCGTGGCCTGCGCCGCGGGCGGCGGCGTGGCCTGCGCGGCCTGCGGCTGCGCTGCGGCGGCCGGAGCCTGCGCCGCGGCAGGCGTGGCGCTGCCGGCCGGCGGCGCCATGGCCACCGGCGAGACGCCGTCGGGCGGAATGACCACGCCGGTCAGCACCTTGTTCAGGTCGTCCACCACCTGCGGCGTCAGGTCGAAGTCGTTGGTCGTCCCGAGGATCTGGGCGCGGTTCAGCACGATGTTGATGCCATGGCTGATCGCCACCTGCTGGGTCACCAGCTCCACCGCACGGTCGATCTGGGCCATCACGTACTGGCTGGCTTCCTGGATGATCCGGTTGCGCTCGCCGAAGGTGCGGCGCGATTCGGTGATGCGGTCCTGCAGTTCCTTCTCGCGCGTGCGGATCTGCTCCGGCGTCAGCTTGCTGCGCTCGTTGGCAAGCTGCTGGCCGAGATCGCGCAGCGTCACCTGCTCCTTCTGCGCGTCCTCGTTCAGCTTCTGCCGCCGCCCGAGGAATTCCTTGTCGGCCTGCTGGAATGCCGCGGACGCCCGCATCACGTCCGGCACCGAGAGCACACCGACGATGGCGGCGGGCGGCGTCGCACCTTTCGGCAGCGGCGGAACGTCCGGCGGCGGCGGAAGCTGCACCTGCACCTGTGGCTGCTGCTGCCCTTCGGCGCCCGGTATCGGCACCTTCGGGCCCCAGACCCCGGCAGGCCGGCGCCCTGCGGCGCACCCGCAACGGGTGCGGCCGGGCGCGCGGCCGGGCGTGGCGCGGCGGCCGGGCCGCTGCGCCTGGTTGGGCACGAACCACTCCGGGTTCTGCTGTGCCATGCCAGGCGCGGCGCCGGCCGACAGAAGGGCAGCCGCGAGCGTGAATGCGGCGAGAAGGCGGAATTGAATCACTAGAACCTCGTACCGAATCCGAACCGGAAGATCTGCGTCTGGTCGAACTTCTGCTTCAACACGAACGGCGCCAGGTCAACATTCAGCAGACCGAACTGGGTGTGCCACGAGATCCCGACACCGGCGCCGACGCGCGGAACCGCGGAGGCGAACACCTGGCAGGGCTGGCCATTGCGCCTCCTTGCACGAGCTCTCGTTGATGAAGCTCGCCTGGGTGAGATCGCCGACATCGACAAAGGCGCGTCCCGAAAGCCCGATATCGGCGGAGATCGGCAGCGGAAAGTGCAGTTCGGTCGATTGCGTCCAGATGAAGCGCCCGCCCAGCGGATCGCCGGTGACGGCATCGTGCGGGCCGGCGCCGCCGATCTCGAAGCCGCGCAGGTTGTCGCCGCCCAGGAAGAATCGGTCGATGATCTGCTCCTGCTGACCCAGGTTGAACAGATACCCGACACTGCCGGTGAACGCGACCCCCCAATCGCTGTTGCCGGTGAACCGATCCAGCGGAACGAAGTACTGGCCGTTCACGTTGGTCCGCACGAAGTTGGCGTTGCCGCCGAGGCCGGCGAAGTCCGTACCGAGCGTGGCGTAGTAGCCGGTATGCGGATCGAGCTTGCTGTCGCGATGGTCCAGCGTGATCGCCTGGCTGATCTGCGACAGCAGCGTGTAGCCCTGCAGCTGCGTGATGAACGGGCTCGCCCCGGCGAGCACGTTGAACACGGTTCGGCCGACCAGCGAATAGGTCCAGACCTGGCGCAGGTATTCGTTGAAGTCGTAGCCGCCGCGCACGTCGAAGCCGACACGCTTCTCGTCATACGGCTGGGTGCCCAGATTGTTGGTCTGGATGAAGAACAGATCGACGCCGACCACCAGGTTGCGGTCGAGGAAGTACGGATCGGTGACCGAGGCCGTGATCGAGCTGCGCCGCTGCGCCAGCACGCCGTTGATGCTGGCGCTGATGCCCGTGCCGATCAGGTTGCGCTCGCTCAGGCCGATATCGAGCAGCGCGCCGGCGTCGGTGGAGTAGCCGCCGCCCAGGGTCAGCTCGCCGGTCGCCTTTTCGGTGATCGTGGTGGTCAGCACGGCCTTGTCCGGCACCGAGCCAGGCGCGGTGGTGATGTCGACGCCGTTGAAGTAGTTGAGGTCCTGCAGTCGCTGGCGCGAGCGGCGAACCGCCTCGGCACTGAATGCGTCGCCCTCCTGCAGGCGGAACTCGCGGCGGATCACCTTGTCCTCGGTGCGGGTGTTCCCGACGATGTCCATCCGCTCGACATAGACGCGCGGCCCTTCGCCGACATCGAAGATGAGGTCGACGATGTGCTTCTCGCGGTCGCGCGTTATCCGCGGCTTCACGTCGACGAACGCGTAGCCCCTGGTGTGCACGTCCTGTTCCATCGCATCGGCGCTGCGGCCGACCGCGTCGCCGTCATACCAGTCGCCCTCGTCGAGCTGCAGGTCGGGGCGCAGGTCGTCGCCGTTGAGGTTGCGGATCTGCGAGTTGATGGTGATCTTGCCGACGCGATAGCGCTCGCCCTCGTTGATGGTGAACGTCAGGAAGAACGACTGGCGGTCCGGCGACAGCTCCGACTTGGCGTCGCGCACCTCGAAATCGGCGTAGCCGTTCTTCAGGTAGAAACGGCGCAGCAGTTCCTTGTCGAAATTCAGCCGCTCCGGATCGTACTGGTCGGAGGTGGACAGGAAGCGCCACCAGCGCTCCTCGCGGCTGTTGATCACCTCCGACAGCCGGCTCTCGCTGAATGCGTGATTGCCGACGAAGGCGATCTTGCTGATCAGGGTCGACGGAACCGTCGTTGATCTGGAACACCACGTCGACGCGGTTCTGGTCCAGGCGGATCACCTGCGGCTCGACCCGCGCGTCGTAGTAGCCGCGCTTGGCATAGAGATCGAGGATCTTCTGGCGATCCGCCTCCGCCAGCGACGGCGTGAACACCGCGCGCGGCTTGAGCTGCATCTCCGGACGCAGCTGGTCGTCGGTCAGCTTGTGGTTGCCCTCGAAGGCGACGCGGTTCACCAGCGGGTTCTCGACGACCTTCACGACCAGCGTGTCGCCGTCGCGGCTGAGCCGGACGTCCTGGAACAGGCCGGTGGCGTAGAGCGTCTTGAGGCTGCGATCCAGCCGGTCAGGATCGAACGGATCGCCGAGCTGCACGAGCATATAGGACAGGATCGTGCCGACCTCGATCCGCTGGTTGCCCTCGACCTTGATGGCCGCGATGGTGCCGACGGCGCGCGCCTGGGCGGCGGAGGCCGCGGCCGGACGTGCCGCGCCCGGGCGCGCAGGCGCCGGGCGGGCAGCGCCGCGGCGGGTCGCGCAGGAGCAGCCGCCGGACCGGGCGCGCCCGCCGGTCCGGTGCGTGGCGCCGGCGGTGCGGCGAGGTCCTGGGCGGCGGCGGTGGCTGCCAGCCAGACGGGCAACAGGCACACGGCGATGAGCCGCAGAGCGCGGGTGCGAATCAAGCGGCTTCCCTCCTCGACTGAAGCGCCATACCAAGAACGCGTTGCAACAGTCGATTCCCATTTGCCGGTGGCGCAGGATACCCATCGTCTCCGGCCAGCGCTAGGCTGGCGGAAATCCGGCGTGCGCGCGGAGTGTATCTGCCAGGGCGGCGGCAGCCTCTGCGATCACCTGATCCCATGCGCCGGGGACCTTCTGGCGGAACAGGCGCGCGGTCGGGTACCAGGGGCTGTCGCTCCGCTCGATCAGCCAGCGCCAGTCGGCCGCCTTGGGCAGCAGGATCCAGACCGGCTTGCCGAGCGCCCCGGCGAGATGGGCCACCGCGGTATCCGCCGCGATGACCATGTCGAGATTGGCAATGACCGCGGCGGTCTCGCCGAAATCGGTGAGTTCGTCCGCGAAGTCTGCAAGCCCCGGGAACAGCCACAGCGACGCCGCGTCGGACGGCGGCAGCGGCTTTTGCAGCGACACGAAGCTGGCACCCGCGACCGTCCCGAGCGGCGCGAGGCGCGCCAGCTTCATGGAGCGCCGTCGATCGTTGGGATGCGTCGGCCGGCCGATCCATGCCAGCCCGATGCGAGGCTGATCGGCCGGCAGGCGTGCATCGAGCCGTTCGCGCCAGACCGCCACGCGTACCGGGTCGGCGAACAGGTAGGGGATGCTGGCCGGAATGGTCTCCAGCGTGGTGTGCAGCAGGCCCGGCACGCTGGACAGCCGGCAATGCGCGGCGTGGGCGGGCACGTCGGTCCAGCGGTGGCAGTATTGCGCCACGCCGGGCATGGTCGCGAGCAGCGGCGCCATTTCGGCGCTGCAGCCGAGGATCAGTTGCTCGCAGCGTTCGGCCAGCATCGGGATGTAGCGGGCGAACTGGATCGTGTCGCCATAGCCCTGGTCGCCGACCATCAGCAGTCGGCCGTGCGGGATGCGCATGCCGTTCCACGCCGCCGACGTCATGGCGGGCAGCGCGGTCTTGCCGGCCTCGGTGCGGTTGCGCCACTCGTATTCCAGCCAGCCCGGGGGAAAATCGCCGAGCGCCAGCAGGTTCTGGCCGAGTGCGAGATGCGCATCGGCGTGTTCGGGCTGCAGGCCGATCGCGCGCAGCAGGCAGACCATGGCGTGTTCGCGGTCGTCGGCATCGGCGAAGGCGAGCGCGAGGTTCACCAGGTGGTCCGCGTTCTGCGGATCGAGCCGGACCGCCTCCTGTCCGGCCCTCAGCGCGTCCTGCACCCGGTAGACCATGCGATACAGCGCGCCGAGATTGGCATGCCAGGTTGCCACGTCGGGCCTGGCCGCTGCCGCTGCTTCCAGCAGCGCGATGCCGCGGTCCAGGTCCTGCGTATGGGCGGCGATCGCACCGAGCAGTGCGAGGGCCTGCGGATCGTCCGGCGACACGGCGAGCACGTCGTTGCAGATCCCGGCTGCCTCGCCGAAGCGCCTGGCCTGTGTCGCCGCCTGGGCGCGTGCGAGCGCCTGTTCGGGCGTCTCGGCCGGTGCGGGTGCGACGGTTCCGCTCATGGGGGTCGCCAGAGTGTAATTCTCCCCCTCCCCTTGCGGGAGGGGGGTGGGAGGGGCGAGGGCGAGGCTGGACATGGGCAGCTGCCAGCTTGGACCCCTCCCCCCGCCCCCCTCCCGCAAGGGGAGGGGGAGCACTTTCTTCCGGTGTCATCCATGTCCTGATGCCTATCAGCCCGCACGACGGCTAATACTGCAGCCATGGCACCCGCGGCAGACCAATCGACGCGATCGCCCCCGCTCTGCTAGCCTGCCCCGGACGCCGCCCCTCCAGGAGGAAACCAATGAACGACACGCCGACACTCTCCCAGCGCGCCGACGCGCTCGAAGAGCAGATGAGCCGCGAACTCGACTATATCGTGATCAAGTCCCGGCTCTACAGCATGGCCGAGGGCGACATGGGTCCGCCGCCGAACGCCGCCAAGCTGATGGCCGGCAATCCGAATGCGCGCGTGCTGATGGGCGATGATCCGCGCCTGCCGGCCATGCCTGCGAAGCCGACCCTCATGGACTTCTTCAAATATCGCTTCGGGCCCGCCGCGCACCTGCTGCAGAGCGCCAAGCACGCGGTGACCGCCGGACTGCCGGAGAACATGGTGCTCGCCTGCCTGCTGCACGATATCTCGACGATCGGCTTCATCCGCGGCGACCACGGCTACTGGGGCGCGCAGCTCGTCGAACCCTATGTGGACGAGGAAGTGACCTGGGCGATCCGCGCGCACCAGGTGCTGCGCTTCTATCCTGACGCATCGGTCGGCTACGAATACCCGCAATCCTACATCAAGACATTTGGCGCCGATTACCGCCCCGACCCCTATGTCGAGCAGGACTACCAGCGGATGCGCAACCACAAATGGTACATGTCGGGGCGCATGATCACGGTGCACGACATCTACTCGTTCGATCCGGATGCGAAGGTCGAGCTGGAAGAATTCACCGATGTGATCGGCCGCAATTTCCGCCAGCCGGAACAGGGGCTCGGATTCGACAACAGCCCGGTCGCGCATATGTGGCGCGCGATGATCCGGCCGGCAAAATACCTGTAGCGCACTGTCTGCGTCGCGCGCCGGCTACGCGCGACGCAGCAGAAACAGCCCCTGCTCGCCGAACAGGTTGGCCAGGCGCGGAAAGCGCCGCCACGGCGTGCGCCCGCCTTCCTCGTTGGGCGCGAGCCAGCTTTCCACCGCGTAGCCGTCATCCGCGCACAGATCGAAGAAATCGTGGATGGTGCAGGGATGGATGTTGGGCGTCTCGTGCCATGGCCGGTCCCACGTCTTGGTCATCGGCATCCGCCCGGTGCTGAACAACTGCCAGCGCAACTGCCAGTGGCCGAAATTCGGAAAACTGACGATCGCGCGGGTGCCGATGCGCAGCATCTGGCGCAGCACGGCACGCGGCCGCTCCACCGCCTGCAGGGTGCGCGACAGCACGACGTAGTCGAACGCATTGTCGGGATAGTGCGCAAGGTCGGTGTCGGCGTCGCCGTGCATCACCGGCAGCCCGTGCGCCACCGCGCGCGTCACTTCCGCCATGTCGATCTCGATGCCGCGCGCGTCGCAGCCCTTGGTGCGGAACAGATGGTCGATCAGCATGCCGTCGCCGCAGCCGATGTCGAGCACGCGCGCGCCCGGCGCGATCATCTCGGCGATCAGGCGCAGATCGACCCGCATGTTCTTGGCGACGAAGCGGACCGGGTCGTGCGTGCTCATGGTCAGTCCTTCAGCGCATCCAGTGTCGGCAGGCGGAAACGATCCTGCGGGTCGTCCCATCCCTTGAACCGGGGCGTGCGCTTCTCGGCGAACGCCGCGCGCGATTCCATCAGGTCGCTCTTGGCGCCGTGCTCGTGCAGCGCGACGGCCAGGCGTTGCAACTCCTGCGCCGGCGCGGGACGCATCTGGCGCATCATGTGCACCGTGTTGACGCGCGAGGCCGGCGGCAGGGTCAGCAGGTGCTCGGCCATGGCGAGCGCGCTCGGCATCAGTTCATCGGGTTCGACCAGACGGTTGAGGAAGCCGACGTCGAAGAAACGTTCGGCGGTGAAGCGGAAACCAAGCGCCATCTCCATCGCGATCGGATAGGGCACGTTGGCGATGTGCCCGTGGTTGTAGCCGCCGAGCAGCCAGCGCTTGGCTTCCGACACCTCGAAGATCGCGCCGCGCGCGGCCACGCGCAGATCGGTGCGCTCGACCAGCATGAAGCCGCCGCCCATGGCGAAGCCGTTGACCGCGGCGATCACCGGCTTTTCCAGCGCGCCGGACATGAACGGGTCCTCGATCGCCGGGCGTCGTCCGCCTGGCGCGCCGTCCTGCAGCAATTCCTTCATGTCCTCGCCGGCGCAGAACGCGCGGCCGGCACCGGTGAAGATGGCGACCTCGAGCTCGTCGCTGTGGCGGAACTCGGTCCAGGTCTCGGCGAGCCGCGTGCGCATCTCGTGGTTGAGCGCGTTGAGCCGCTCGGGCCGGTTCATGCGCACCACGAGGATCTGCCCGTGGCGTTCGGTTTCGACGACGGCCATTTGAAGGTCTCCTGTCAGCCCAGTTTGACGACGCCATCCGCCGCCAGCGCGGCAATGCGTTCCGAAGAATAGCCGATCGCCCCCAGCACCGCGCCGTGTGCTGGCCAAGCGTCGGCGCGGGATGGCGCAGCTTGCCCGGGCGTATCCGACAGGCGCGGAATCACGTTGTGCATCAGCACCGATCCCGCTTCCTCGTCCGGCGCCTCGACGATGATGCCGCGCGCCTGGACATGCTCGTCGGCCACAAGCTGATCGATCTCATAGACCGGCGTGGCGGTGACCTCTGCGGCCTGAAAGACTCCCATGTTTTCGTCCAGCGTGCGCTGCGCGATGAAGTCCGCCACCGCGCCGTCGCATGCGTCGATGTTGCGCACGCGGTCGGTGTTGGTGCGGAAGCGCGGATCGTCGATCATCTCCGGCCTGCCGATGGCGCGGAACAGCCGCTCGGCCATCGCCTGGATCGACGCCGAGATCGCGATGAACCGTCCATCGCTCGTGCCATACACGTTGCGCGGCGACGTGGTGAGCGAGCGGCTGCCGGTGCGCTGCGGCTTTTCGCCCGACACGCGATGGATCGCCGCCTCGGGGCCAAGTATTGAAATAATCGGATCGAGCAGCGGCAGGTCGATGACCTGTCCGTTGCCGCCGCGCTCGACGACGCGCAGTGCGATCATCACGGCGTAGGCGCCATACAGGCCCGCCACCATGTCGGCGAGCGCCAGCGGCGGCAGCACCGGCGGGCGGTCGCCATAGCCGTTCTTCGATGCAAAGCCGGACATCGCCTCCACCAGCGTGCCGAATCCCGGGCGGTCGCGATACGGCCCGTCCTGACCGAAGCCGGTGATGCGCACGATGATCAGCTTCGGATTGCGCGCGTGCAGCACGTCGGGGCCAAGCCCCATCTCCTCCAGCGTGCCCGGCCGGAAATTCTCGATCAGCACCTGGCTCTGCGCGAGCAGGTCCAGCAGCGCGTCGCGTCCGGCCTGCGGGCGCAGGTTCAGCGCGAGGCTCTTCTTGTTCCGCGCATAGACCTTCCAGTGCAGGCTCAGCCCCTTCACGCGCCAGGCCCGCAGCGGATCGCCGGTGCGCGGGTCCTCGATCTTGATCACCTCCGCGCCCTGATCCGCCAGTTGCAGGCTCACCATGTTGCCGGCGACCAGGCGCGACAGATCGACGACGCGGATGCCGTCGAGCGGTGCGGCGGCGTTTGGTTCGAAATCGATGCGCGGGATCATTGCGTGCTCTTCAGGACGCGTTAGTCTGGGTCCAGACGCCGGTGGCCCGCAAGGGCTGAAACGGGAAAGCCAGACCCGTCGGATCAAGTCCGAGGGCAAGGCTGCTGCCCCCGCAACTGTGCGCGGCGACCCCCGGGTCAAGCCCGGGGGCAATGGTCGGTTCCGGAATGCCATTGCCCCAAATCCCTTGGGGCGAGAAGGCAGGAACCGGCGAGGACCCGCGAGCCAGGAGACCGGCCGGCGTCGAGACTGCGCGCGTGCGGCGGGCGGGGTGTACCGGTGCAGCGGGGGTGAACCCGCAGGCGGGCTGTCGTCAATCGATGACGGAGGACCCGCATGCACCGGATCCATCTCCACACCGCGTCATCCCCGCGCAAGCGGGGACCCAGGCGCACACGCGCTGCTGTTGTTCGCTTGGCCGGGGTTCCCGCTTTCGCGGGAATGGCAATTGCGACGATTGCAATGAGCGCACTCACCGCCGCCCACGCCGCCGACCCCGATACCAGCACGCCCACACCGACGCCGGAACTCGTCGTCACCGCCACGCGCGTCCCGACGCCGGTTCTGGACATTCCGGCCGGCGTCTCGGTGATCGACCGGCAGACCATCGAGCAGCGCGGCTACAACACATTGGCCGAAGCGCTGTCGGCGGTCCCCGGCATCCGCGTCAGCCAGTCCGGCGGCGCGGGCGGCGTGGCCAGCGTGTTCGTGCGCGGCACCAACTCCGACCAGGTGCTGGTGCTGATCGACGGCATGCCGATCAACGATCCGGCCGATCCCGGTGCGCAGTTCAACTTCGGCGTCGATACGCTGGGCGATGTCGAGCGGATCGAGATCATCCGCGGACCGATGGCGGCGCTGTACGGTTCGGGCGCCATCGGCGGCGTCATCAACCTGATCATGCGCACGGGCCACGAACAGGGCTTCCACATCACCGGCGATCTGGCCGGCGGCTACCCGGCGCAGGTGCGCGGCATCCTGAACGGCTCGGGCATCGAGGGACCGCTGGACTACTCGCTGACCTTCGAATCGCAGTCGCAGCGCGGCTTCGATTCGACGCCGCAGCGCATGTCGATCTTCACCGGCGTGCCGCAGGGCTTTCGCGATCGCCTGCTGACGATCAATCTCGGCTACACGCCGGTGGACGGCACGCGCGTGTCGCTGCTGCTGCGCGGACGCTCCGCGAAATTCGGCTTCAACAACCTGGGCAATCCCGACATTCGACGATGCCAACTCCACCGGCACGGACGACACGCTGCTCGGGCGCGTCGGCGTCACGTCAAAACTGTTCGACGGCACTTTTGAAACCGGCGTGTTTGTCGGCCGCCTGCAGGACGACCGGCAGTTCCGCCAGTTGCTGAACCCGCTCGATCCGAACCAGGCATCCGAGGACAACCGCTTTCACGGCTATCGCACCGATGTGCAGTGGAACAACACGGTCCATCTCAACGACCTGTTCACGTCGAGCGCTCTGACGGCGACCGATCTGACGTTCGGCTACGAATACATCGGCGACACGGCGAACGTGAAGGCGAATTCCGTGTCCGGCGGCTTCCCGTTCGCGCAGAACGCCAAGGCATCGATGACCACGAATTCCGGCTATGCCGGCATCCAGACCACGCTGTGGCAGCGCGTGACGCTGACCGGACAGATGCGTCAGGACGTGGTGCTGAACAACTCGCCCTTCACGTGGCGGCTCGGCGCGGTGCTGAACGTCCCGGAGGTTCTGACGCACTTCAAAGCCGCCTACGGCACCGCGTTCCGCGCGCCGACCCTGTTCGACCGGTTCGGTTTTGATTCAACCGGCTTCAGGGGAAATCCCAACCTGCAGCCGGAGACCGCGCAGGGCTGGGAGGTCGGCTTCACCACCGATCTGCCGGTGTTCGAGCGGCGCCGACGGCATCAGCTTCGGCGCGACCTACTTCAACGAGCAGATCCAAAACCTGATCGTCGAGCAGTTCGTGCCGGTGGAAACCCAGGTGAACATCGGGTCGGCGCACATCCAGGGCGTCGAGACGTCGCTGACGGTGCGCCTGTTCCGATGGATGACGCTCGATGCCACGTATACGTTCACCGATGCGCAGGACGCCGACAACGGCGAGCCGCCTGCTGCGCCGGCCGCAGAACACGGCGTCGCTCAATGCGGCGATCACGCCGCTGCCGGGCCTGACCATCGCACCCGAACTGCTGCTGACCGGCGCGTTCCAGGATTTTCTGATCGACAACAGCGGCATCAGCACCAACGTGGGCACATCGCAGCACGGGCTGATCGCCAACCTGACCGTCACCTACGACGTCGCACCGCACGTGCAGCTCTACGCCACCGGCCGCAACATGTTCAATTCGCGCTTCGAGCCGGTGAACGGCTTCCAGACGCCGGGCGCGTCATTCCTCGCCGGCGTACGCGTGCGTCTGTAAGCACCGATGTGTGATCGATTTGCCATCGAACCGCCATTTATCGCCGCCCAACTGCGTTCCGCTGCTTTCAACGATCGAGGTTTATCATGCGCGGCATATTGCTTTGGGTTCTCGGAATTCCGATCCCCGTCATCATCCTGCTGTATCTCTTCCACGTGATCTGACAGCGCCTCGGTCACGGCGGCGGGTCACCACGCGTAACGTCACCGGTGACCCGCCCCGTCTGCATCGCGGTGGCCCATCACCGACCCGCACGTCGATCACCGACCTGCACCGGCGCAGACTCGACAAATCCACCGTAGCAGCCTGAACTTGATCGACCGACCGGCCGCAATCCAAGATGCGGCGCAGAATAACCGGGGGAAGGTTCGTCATGTTCGCATGGCTCTACGATCTGACTGCCCGCGAGCGCCGCACCATGATCGCCTGCTTCGGCGGCTGGTCGCTCGATGCGCTCGACGTGCAGATCTTCTCGTTCGTGATCCCGAGCCTGCTCGGGCTGTGGCACATCACCACCGGCCAGGCCGGCGTCCTCGGCACCATCACCCTGCTGGTGTCCGCGTTCGGCGGCTGGCTCGCCGGCGCCCTGTCGGACCGATGGGGCCGCGTGCGCGTGCTGCAGATCACCATCGTGTGGTACGCGTTCTTCACCTTCCTGTGCGGCTTCGCCCAGGACTTCACCCAGCTTTTCATCTTCCGCGCGCTGCAGGGCCTGGGCTTCGGCGGCGAGTGGGCGGCCGGCGCGGTGCTGATCGGCGAGGTGATCCAGGACCGCTACCGCGGCCGCGCGGTCGGCCTGGTGCAGACCGGCTGGTCGGTCGGCTGGGGTGCGGCGGCGCTGCTCTACACGCTGCTGATCGCCGTGATGCCGGAGGAATACGCCTGGCGCAGCCTGTTCTGGATCGGGCTCGCGCCCGCGGCGCTGGTGATCTGGATCCGCCGCTTCATCGAGGAACCCGAGATCCGCCGCGACCGCCAGGCGCCGGCCGGCTTCATGCACATCTTCTCGGCACTGAAGCCGCCCTACCTCGCGACCACCTGGCGCGTCGTGATGATGGTCGCCGGCGCGCAGGGCGGCGGCTATGCGCTGGGCGTCTGGCTGCCCACCTACCTGAAGACGGTGCGCGGCATCTCGGCCGTCGGCACCGGCGGCTACACGCTGGTGCTGATCCTCGGCGCGTTCTTCGGCTTCGTCACCGGCGCCTATCTCGCCGATGGGATCGGGCGGAAGAGCACCTTCATGCTGTCCGCCGTCGCCTCGCTGGTGCTGACGCAGGTCTATCTGTTCGCCCCGATCAGCAACGCGTGGTTCATGCCGGTCGGCTTCGTGCTCGGCTACGTCTCGCTGATCATGTTCTCGCCGATGGGCTCGTTCATGACCGAGCTCTACCCCACGGCGGTGCGCGGCACCGGCCAGGGCTTCTGCTACAACGCCGGCCGCGGCATCGGCGCGCTGTTTCCCGCCATGGTGGGCTTCCTCGCCACGCGCCTCGGCCTCGGGACGGCGATCGCGCTGTTCAGCCTCGCGGCCTACGGCATCATGATCGCGGCCCTGTTCCTGTTGCCGGAGACGCGCGGGCGTTCGTTGCTCAGCCTGGAACAGCCGGCGGCGGAGTAGCGACGGCATCCAGGTTACAATCCGACACCGGAACGGTTAACCGCGGCTTCAAGGGTTCGGCGCAGAGTGGCGGGTCCGCTGACAGGAAAAGCGGCCCATGCGGTCCCGCATTCGCGAAGCTCGCCGCCTCCATCGGCCATGCCCACGCCAGGCATCTCCTGGTGGCGTGCGGCCTGCTGCTCGGACTTGCGCTGGCATCGACCGCGGGCTGGTTCATCGAAGACCTGCGCTCGCGATCATATCTCGCAGCGAAACAGGAGATGACGCGACTGTCGCGTTCATCCTCGCGACCGAGCTGGATCGCGAGCTTGCAGGCGCATCGACCTGGTGTCAGCTTGTCGCTGATCGAGCACATGCGCGAGCTTGGCATCGACTCGCCCGAGACGTTCGAGCAGCAGATGAAGCCGCTCGAGGTCCACCAGGACCTGGCCGGTCGGATCGCGGGCCTGCCGCACATCGCCGCGCTTTCGCTGCACGACCGCAACGGCAACCTGATCAATTTCTCGCGGTCCTGGCCGGCGCCCGCGATCGACGTTCGCGACCGGGACTTCATCAGCGATCTCCTGGCGCCGAACGCGCCGAAGACCGTCATCAGCGAGCCGGTGCAGAGCAAGATCACCGGCAAATGGACGATCTATTTCAGCCGCAGGTTCGAGCGCCCCGGACGGGACACTGATCGGCATCGTGGTCAGCTACGATCGCGGGCGGCTATTTCGAGCAGGTCTTCTGCGAAGACTTGCATTGGACGACGGCGACGTCCTTCGGACTCTATCGGCAGCGACGGCGACGATGCTGCTCGTCCGCTATCCGCATGCGGATCGCCAAGATCGGCCAGACGTTCGGCAGTACCGACGAATTTCCGTCGCATGCTCGGCGCGGCTCGATCACGGCGTTGCCAGGCTGACCAGCGCGATCGACGGCCACGATCGGCTGGTTGCCGCCGCACACCGTCGCGCACTACCCGCTGCTCATCACCGTCAGCGACACCATCGGATTCATCCTCGGGCCTGGCGCACCGAGGTCCGCGCCTCGGTCGGTGATCTGGCTTCCTGGAACTGGTCATTGCCGCTGACCGTGCTGCTCGCGGTCCGCCATCTGCGCAGCCATGAGCTGCTGCAGGCGGCCAAGGCGGCACAGGCGCGCGCCGAGGAGCGCGAGCGACTCGGTCGCATGCGCGCTGCTGCAGGCCCAGGCGCGCTGCGCTTCGAGATGGCGCTCGAACAACATGCTGCAGGGCCTGCTCATGTTCGACCACGCGGGCCGGCTGCTGGTGGTCAATCCGCCGCTTCTGCGAGCTCGTTCGGCGTGTCGCCGAAGGCGATCTCGCGCCAGGCATGAGCTACGACGAGCTGACGGAGCTGGTCGTCGCGGACGGGCAGCGTCAGCGCCGAGGACATGCCGTGTGCGTCCGCAGCGCCGGGCCGAGCTGCATCGAGCGCAATCAGCAGGCGACCGCGCATCTGGGAGCTTGCCGACGGCCGCACCTTCACCGTGACCCATCAGCCGATGGCGGAGGGCTGGCTCACCACCTACGAGGACATCACCGATCGCCGCGCGGCCGAGGCCAGGATCGCGCATCTGGCCCATCACGACGCGTTGACCGATCTGCCCAACCGCGTGCTGTTCCGCGAGAGGCTCGATCAGGCCCTTGCGTATCGCGCGCCGCGGCAGCCTGTTGGCGCTGCATTGCCTCGACCTCGATCAGTTCAAGGCGGTGAACGACACGCTCGGACACCCGGTCGGCGACAGTCTGCTGCAGGCCGTCGCCGAACGGTTGCGGCAAGGCTTGCGCGAGACCGACACGGTCGCCCGGCTTGGCGGCGACGAATTCGCCGTCGTGCAGACCGCGATCAAGTCGCCGATCGACGCCACGGGACTGGCGAGCAGGCTGATCGAGCTGACTCGAGGCGCCGTTCGAGATCGAGGGACAACAGATCGTCATCGGCACCAGCATCGGCATTGCATTCGCGCCGCAGGACGGGCACGGACGCCGACCAACTGATGAAATGCGCCGACCTCGCGCTGTATCGGGCAAAGGTCGACGGCCGCGGCGTCTATCGGCTGTTCCAGGCCGAGATGGATGCCGCGATGCAGGCTGCGCCGCGCTCTGGAACTCGACCTCCGCCAGGCGCTGCCGGCCGGGCAACTGGAAGTGTTCTATCAGCCGCTGATCGATGTGCGGACCAGACTGGTGGCCGGCTTCGAGGCGCTGCTGCGCTGGCGCCATCCGACGAACGGGCTGGTGCCGCCCGACCGGTTCATCCCCCTGGCGGAGGAGACCGGCCTGATCATTCCGATCGGCGAATGGGTTCTGCAGCAGGCCTGCGCCGACGCTAACGCGTGGCCGAACGCGCTGAAGGTCGCCGTCAACCTGTCGGCGGTGCAGTTCAAGAACCGCAATCTGATCGCCGCCGTCACCGCAGCCCTGCGCGCAGTCCGGTCTGGCGCCCGACCGGCTGGAGCTCGAGATCACCGAGACCGTGATGCTGCAGGATACCGCCGCCACGCTGGCGACGCTGCATCAGTTGCAGGACCTCGGCATCCATATCGCCATGGACGATTTCGGCACCGGCTATTCGTCGCTGAGCTATCTGCGGCGCTTCCCGTTCGACCGGATCAAGATCGACCAGTCGTTCGTCCGCGACCTCGGCAAACGGGCGGACTGCATCGCGATCGTGCGCGCGGTGACCGCGCTCGGCACCGAACTCGGCATGGCCATCACCGCCGAGGGCGTGGAGACCCGCCAACAGCTCGAGACGGTGGAGCGGGCCGGATGCACCGAAGCTCAGGGCTATCTGTTCAGCCCCGCCGTGCCCGGGTGCGCGGTGCCGGACCTGCTGCGCGCCATCGCCGACAAGCTGCTGCCGAACGGCGCACTTCCGGTGGCCGAACCCGTCGGCGTAGCTGCCCGCTCGCGCAAGCGTGCAGCGCAGCCGCGTCATCGCGGCCAATATTCCGCCATCAGTCCGGCTAGTCTGCCACCATCTGGAATGGAGGACTGATCGGTCATGGCATCATTTACCGAGACGGCAATGAACAAGGCGGAAGACGCAACATCGCAGATCGCCCGGCTGCGCGAGCAGGTCGAGGCGCTGATGAAGGACCGGGTCACGCCGGCGGTGACGGAAGCGGCCGGCCGCGCCGAATCCGCCGTTTACGGCGCGGCGGGCAAGGTGCGCGACCAGGCCGAGGTGGTGTCCGGCAGGGTCCGCGATCAGCCGCTGCTGGCAGTGCTGATCGCGGCCGGCGTCGGATATGTGCTCGGCAGGCGTGACGCGCTGATCCGTGCGGGCTTTCCGGCTGGCACGCGTCGCGGCGGAGGCCGAGGGCCTGCGGCTGCGCGAGCTGATGCGGCGAACCGCGATGCGGGCCGCATTCGGCATCGTCGCGATGGGGTTTCTCGCCGGCGGCCGTGGTGTTTGCCCACGTCGCCGCCTGGTTCTGGCTGCGGCTCACGTGGGAAGCGCGGTATGCAGCCCTGATCGTCGCCGGCGCCGATCTTGTGCTGGCGATCGTCCTTGCCCTGCTCGCGGCGCGCTCGACACCGGGCCGCGTCGAACTGGAGGCGCTTGCCGTGCGCCGGCGGGCCATCGAGAGCGCGGCGAGCACGCTCGCGTTTTCCGCGCTGGCGATGCAGTTGCTACGGCTGTTCACCAGCCTGCTCGGCGCCGGCGATCGCGCGATAGGCGTCGCGACGGCGGTCGCGCGACGTAAGGTCCGTACGGCGTCCGTCGACGGCCGGTGCCGATGCGCTGCTACCGGATGCGCTCCCAGATGCCGGTCTCCTCGTCGAGCCGATCCTGTTCGAGCCCGCGGAAGTCGCCGCGCGAGACAACGCCGATCACCACGCCTTCGTCCACCACGGGCACGTGGCGGAAGCCGCCGTCACGCATCAGCCGCAGCGCGTGGATCGCCGTGTGACGCGGCGGCAGGCAGTGCGGGTCCTTGGACATCACCTGCCGCAGCGGCGTGGCGCCGTCCTTCCCCTCGGCCATGACGCGCACCGCGTCGCGCCCGGTGAAGATGCCCACCAGTTCGGCTTTCGCCCTTGGTGACCAGCACGGCGCCGATCTGTTTGTCGTGCATGTGCCTGCAGGCTTCCTGCACCGTCGCGGTCGGCGGCAGGGTCAGCGGCTTCCGGTTGCGAATGATCTCTGCCATTTCGCGATTCATCGCCCGTCCTCCAGCCTTCCGCCAGATAACGGTTAACGTGGCATGAAGATGCCTCGCCGGCATTGATCGAGATCAAACTTTCGGCCTTCCGTCGCGTATTCCTTCCGTCACAGTTACAGCACGTCGGCCACCGCGTCGTGGAAACGCCGCATCACCGCCAGATGCTCGGCGACCGAGCGGCCCGGGATGCGCCGGTGGTGGCGCCGCGCGAATGTGTTGGTGAGCGTCAGGTGCGTCACCCCTGCCCGCTTCCAGAACCGCGCCTCCTCCCGCCAGTCGGCCTCGGTGCCGGCGCCGCCCGAGGTCCACGCCTCGATGCCGATCGCGGCCGGATCGCGTCCCGCCTGTTCGGTCAGCCGGCGCAGCTTGTCGAATTCGGCCAGGGCCGCATCGCCGGGCGGATAGGCGTTCATGATCCAGCCGTCGCCGAGCCTGGCGATGCGCTCGAGCGTCTGGTCCACGTGGCCGCCGAACCACACCGGGACCCTGCGGTGCACCGGCAGCGGGTTGATGCCGGCATCCTCGATCGTATGCCATTTTCCCTTGAACGTGACGTGCGGCTCGGCCCACAGCGCCTGCATCACCTGCACCTGCTCGGCGGACCGCCGGCCGCGATTGGAGAAGTTCTCGTTCAGGCCGGTGAACTCCACCGGGTTCCAGCCCACGCCGACGCCAAGGCGAAAACGCCCGCCGCACAGCACGTCGAGGCTCGCCGCCTGCTTGGCCACCAGCACGGCCTGGCGCTGCGCCAGGATCAGCACCTGGGTGGAGAACTCGGTCGTCGCCCGGCACACGCCGGCGAGGAACGCAAAGGCGACGAACGGATCGTGGAACAGGTCGGCGGAGGTGTTTCGATCGCCCCAGTCCGGCCGGCTCGCGACGTTCACGCCCAGGACGTGGTCGGGCAGGCCGAGGTTGGTATAGCCGATCTCCTCCGACGCCTGCGCGAAGTCCCGCACCACGCCCGGTTCGCCGCCGATATCGGTCAGCGGCAGCATCACCCCAAGTCGCATGGTCTTCTCCCTTGATCCTCAACTGGCCGCGCTTATAGCAGCCGCCGTTGACGTTGACCCTTCCGCTGGGTTCTCACCGTCATGGCCGGGCTTGTCCCGGACATCGTTCGCCGATCACCGGTGCTGAGACTGATGGCCGGGAGAAGCGATGACGCAATGACGGAGCGGTGACCGAAGGCCACTGGTCGGCGTTGGGGAGACCGAGCGCGGCGTGATGGCTATCCGGCTCGTCGCGGCTCGGGTGGACTGGCGTGCATCGGCGCGTGTAGCCTCGGGCAAGCAACGATAACACGGAGGAACAGTCATGATGCGATGGAGCGCCTCGCGGCGCGACATGCTGCGCGCGACGATCGGGCTGGTCGCAGGCGCGGCAGGCGGCAGCATCGCCCGCAGTGCGGACGCCCAGCAAGCGGGGCAGGTGCGATGGTCGTCCGGCACCGAGTTGCCGAAGCTGCATGCGCCGCCCAATGCAACCGACTGCCATTTCCACATCTACGACGCGAGTTTTCCCGATCGCACCGTACGCGACGCTGAAACCGCCCGAGGCTTCGGTCGATGATCTGAAGGCTCTCCGGCAACGGCTTGGCATCACGCGCGGCGTCGTGATCCTGCCCTCCACCTACGGCACGGACAACAGCCACTATCTGGCCTTGCTGCCCAAGCTCGGCAGCGATCGCACACGCATGGTCGGCGTGGTGAACACCTCGGTGACCGACGCCGAGCTGCAGGCGATGCACGCGGCCGGCGTGCGCGGCATCCGCTTCAACCTGGCACCCGCCGGCGCCACGACGCTGGAGATGCTCGAGCCGCTGTCGCGGCGTGTCGATGCGATGGGCTGGCATTGCCAGATCAACATGCCCGGCCCGCAGATCCTCGCCGCACAGGAGGTGTTCCTGCGCATTCCGGGCAAGCTGGTGTTCGACCATCTGGCGCATGTGCCCGAACCGGAGGGCGTGAACAGCCCGGTCTACACGCTGATGCGCCGGCTGCTCGACAAGGGGAATGTCTGGATCAAGCTGTCGGGTGCCTATGCCGACACAAAGGTCGGTCCGCCGACCTACGCCGACAGCACCGCGGTTGCGAAAGCCTACGTGCAGGCCGCACCGCAGCGCCTGGTCTGGGGCAGCGACTGGCCACACCCGACCGAGCCGGCCGACAAGAAGCCGGACGATGCGGTGCTGTTCGACCTGCTCGCCGAATGGGCGCCCGATGAGGCGACGCGGCATCGCATCCTGGTCGAGAACCCGGCGGAGGTTTACGATTTCCCGAAGGGCTGATGCCGTTCGCCGCAGCGGAGCGGATTCGTCTCAAACAGCGACGAACCCGCTCCACCACTGCGTCATTCCGTTGGTCTCGATGTCGTAGGCGCGAACGAAGCTCAGCCTGTCATCGTCGCCGATGCGGATACGTGGACAGTGTGGCCGGCTGGGTACGGATGCTGTCGCCGTCGCGCACCGGCAGGGCGGTCAGATTTGCCACCACCAGCATGCGTCCCGGTGGGATCGATGAAGAAAGTGCGCGGGTGGAAGCCGTGCGTGTCGATGGCCTGCACCAAGGTCGGCTGTCCCGTGGCCTGGTCGATGCTGAAGGCGGCGATGGTGTTCTCGCCGCCGGCGGCAACCTTCTTGCCCTGCAGCCTCGACCAATCCGCCGGCGCGGTTGCCCAGATAGACGACCTTGCCGTTCGGATGCACATGGATCGGCCCCACCATCTGCTCCGGCCGCAGATTGCCGGGCTCCGCCAGTGTCGTTGCGGTATAGGCCGGCTGCGGTTCCAGATTGTCGCCGCGCAGACGATAGACCTGAAGCTGGTTCTGCCGCTCCACCGAGACGAACATCCATGGATTTGTCGGATGGAAATCGACGTGACGCGGGCCGAAGCCGTAACCGCCGCCGGGCGCGATCGATGCGATGTCGGTCAATTGCCCGTCCTTGAGACCCTTCACCTTCAGCGCACCGGGATCTTCCGGCTTCGCGGCCGTGGCGTTGTTGCCGCGCGTGACGAGGATCAGCGCGGCGTTCGACGGAAACATGCGGATCTGATGTGCGTAGATGCCGCCATCGATCTCCGCCGACTGTTTCATTCTCCTCGCCGATCGAGCCGTCCGGGTTGATGCGATGCACCGTCATCGAACTGGGAAGGTTATAGGCAGTCAGCAGCCATGCACCGCTCTGGTCCACCGTGATGTTGATCGGCCGTGCGCGAATTGGTACGGGATCGCCGAACATCGTCAGCGCGCCGGTCGCGGGATCGATGTGAAACGCCGTCAAATGATGCTTGCCGTCCGGATTTCCCATCGGCACGAAGTTGCTGGAGGCGACATACAGAACAGGCTTTGTCGGATGCCGCCACGCGTATTGGATCAATGCCGGCAGTGTGACGCTGCCCTGCCGGTCGAGCGAGGCGGCGTCGATGTCGGCATGCCAGCAGGTCAGCGTGGGTCCGACCGCGTTGTAGAAGACCGACTGGGCACGCTTCGCCTGCGCGAACGTGACGGCAGGCGCGGCGATGGCGCTTGCGAGCAGAGCGGTGACGGTACGGCGGCCGAGCATGACGCGGCTCCTTGTTTTGCGGATTGTGACCTGGACGTGTTCAACGATAGTCTCGCGGCCGGATGCACGATGCAAGTGTGCGCCGACGGCGCGGCACGCAGCGACGACGGGAGGCAGCGATGAAAATCACCGACGTACTCGCCTACCCACTTGCCGTCGCGTACGACCAGGCCACCTGGACCGCACATGAATGCATGGACCGCGCGCAACTGGTACTCGTCGAAGTGCGCACCGACGACGGGCTGCGCGGGTTCGGCGAGATCGCCGGCGGTCCGCAGAAGCTCATCTGCGACCTTGTGAAGACGTTCGCCGAGGTGGTGAAGGGCATGGACCCGATGGGCCATGCCGAGATCTGGCAGAAGCTGTTCTCGCTGACCTCGCCGCGACCTGGCGGCATCGGCGGATGGGACGGAATGCCGGCGCCGCTGCCGCGCATCCAGCGGCCGCAGATCATGGCCGCGATCGGCGGCATCGACATCGCGCTGTGGGACATCAAGGGCAAGGCCGTCGGGCTGCCGGTGTTTCGTCTGCTCGGCGGGACGCGCACCGAGGTCTTCACCTATGCGACCGGCGGCTACTACATCGAAGGCGCACCGTTGGGCTGCTATGCGGATGAACTCGCGAAATACGTCGCCAACGGCTACCGCGCGGTCAAGCTCAAGACCGGCGCATTGTCGCTCGCGGACGAGGTCACGCGGATCCGCGCGGTACGCGACGCAATCGGTCCCGACGTGCTGTTCCTGCTGGACATGAATGCGCCGTACGATGTCGCCGGCTGCATCCGCTTTGCCGAGGCGGTCGCGCCATTTGACATCTTCTGGCTTGAAGAGCCGCTGCACTGGTATCTGCAGCCGGCGGACTACGTGCGTCTCGCCGCGGCATCGCCGATTCCGCTGGCGCATGGCGAGCGCGAATGGCATCGCTACACGATCCGCGACTTCATCGATTCCGGCGCGCTGCGTTTCGTGCAGTTCGATTCCACGCGGCATGCCGGCTTCACCGAATCCCTGCGCATCGCCCACTACGCGGAGCAGAAGGGCGTGTCGATCGCGCCGCACTCGGCAGGGCATCTCCATGCGCATCTTGTCTCGGCATTCGGCGATGCCGCATTCGGTGCCGAGTCCCACGGGGACCTCGGCCGCCATCCGATCCACCACGCGATCTACCGCGGCGGCGCCGAGCCGAAGAACGGCATGGTGCATTTGACGGAGGCGCCGGGCTTCGGGCTGGAGATCGATTGGCAGTACGTCGAGAAATACCGCGCGTGACCGGACGCCGGCGATCCGCGCAATCCTGACAGGGAGAAAAGCAAAATGGCGACGACCGATAAAATCCGTGTCGGCATCGTCGGCGCGAGTCCGAACCGCGGATTTGCATCCATCGCACATATTCCCGCCCTGCAGGCGCTGCCGGGATTTGAAATCACCGCCGTTTGCACGACCCGCCAGGAGTCGGCGGACGCGGCAGCAAAGCATTTCGGCGTTCCGCTGGCATTTTCCGATCCGGAAAAGCTTGCACGGCATCCCGACGTCGATCTGGTCACGGTCTGCGTGAAGGTGCCCGACCATTACCGGCCGGTGATGGCTGCGATCGACGCAGGCAAGCACGTCTACTGCGAATGGCCGCTCGGCCGCGATACCGACGAGGCGGTCCGGATGCTCGATGCGGCGGAGCGCAAGGGCGTCCGCCATGCCGTCGGTCTGCAGGGCCAGCTATCGCCGGCGATCCTCTACGCCAGGGATCTGATCACGCAGGGCCATATCGGTCGCGTTCTCACGGCGACGATGATCGGCTGCGCGGCGAACTGGGGCGCCTCGATCGACCGCGCCTATCAGGCCGACCGCGCCAATGGCGCCAACCTGCTGACGATCACCGGCGGCCATCAGATCGACGCGCTGTGTCATTGCCTGGGCGAATTCCGCGAGCTGTCCGCGTTCGTGGTCAGCCAGCGCGACCGCATTCTGGTGGACGAGACCGGCGAGACCGTCGCCAAGACCTCGCCCGACCAGCTTGTGGTCAACGGCATTGTCGGCGACGGCGCGGTGGTGTCGTTCCAGATCCGCGGCGGCATGGCGCGCGGCACCGAGTTCCTGTTCGAGATCCACGGCGATGCGGGCGACCTCGTGCTCACCGCGACCACGCGCGCATCCATGCAGCGCCAGGAGTTGACGCTGCAGGGCGCACGAGGCACCGGCACGCCGCTGGCCGACATGCCGATCCCCGCCAAATATCGCTGGGTGCCGGAAGCGATGCCCCAGGGTTCGCCGTACAATGTCGCGCAGCTTTACGCCAGGCTGGCCGAAAGCATCCGCGACGGAACACCCGCCAGCCCCGAGCTTTCAGTCAGCCGTCACGCGTCATCGCCTGATCGACGCGATCATCCGCGCCTCGGACACCGGGCGGAGGCAGGTGGCATAGGCGGAGACGGTCAAACCACAGGCGTCTGGATAACGGTGCAATGGGGGCATGAAGTCCTCCCCCTCCCCTTGCGGGAGCGGGTGGCGGGAGGGAAGCGCGGCACGACATCAGATGTGGTGTTTGTCCAGCCGCATTGTGTTGCGACGGTGCGACCCCTCCCCAACCCCCTCCCGCAAGGGGAGGGGGAGAAGTATAGACACTGCGCGCTGGCGTCGGCCGATCCCGGTGCCTCTGGGACTAGACCCCGGCCGTTGCCGCCACTTCGGTGGCGAAATCCGGGCCCTCCGGCCGGTCGATGCCTTCGCCGAGCTTGAAGCGCGCGAACCCGACCAGCTTCACGCCGGCCTTGGCGAGCACCGCCTTCACCCGGCTCTCGCCGTCATGCACCCAGACCTGCTCCAGCAGCACCACCTCCTCGTAGAATTTGCGGATGCGGCCTTCGACCATCTTCTCGATGATGTTGTCGGGCCGGCCGGAGGCGCGCGCCTGCTCGGTCAGCACCGCCTTCTCGCGCTCGAGCGCCGCCGGATCGACGCCGTCGATGTCGATCGCCTCGGGGGTGCTCGCGGCGATGTGCATGCCGACCTGGCGGCCGAGCGTCTCCAGCGCGGCCATCTCGCCGGCGCCCTGCACCGCCACCAGCACGCCGATCTTGCCCAGGCCCGGCTTCAGCGTGTTGTGCACGTAGCTCGCGACCACGCCGCCGCCGACGCTCAGCACGCGGGCGCGGCGGATGTTCATGTTCTCGCCGATCGTCGCGACCAGTTGCGTCAGTTCCTCGGCCACCGTGCGGCCGGAGCCGGGGAACGGCGCCGCCTTGATCGCATCGAGGTCCTCGCCCGTCTGCAGCGCGATCTTCGCCACCGCCTCGACGAACGCCTGGAACGTGTCGTTGCGGCCGACGAAGTCGGTCTCGGCGTTCACCTCCACCATCGCCGCGCGGCCGGGCGCCGTCACCACGCCCACCAGCCCCTCGGCGGCGACGCGGCCGGACTTCTTCGCCGCGGCGGCGAGGCCCTTGGTGCGCAGCCAGTCGATCGCGGCTTCCGTGTCGCCGGTGGTCTCGATCAGCGCACGCTTGCAGTCCATCATGCCCGCGCCGGTCTTCTCGCGCAGGTCCTTCACCAGGGCAGCTGTGATCTCAGCCATATCGAATCTCCGTCGCTAAGCGTTGGCGTGCTCGGCCGGCGCTCCAAGATCCGGCATCGCTTCCGGCGGCAGGTTCTCGGCCGCCCCGAGGTCCTGGCCGGACGCGGCCATCTCGGCACTGATGCCGTCCAGCACCGAACCGGCCACCAGGTCGCAGTACAGCGTGATGGCGCGGATCGCATCGTCGTTGCCGGGCACCGGGAAGGTCACCCCGGTCGGGTCGGAGTTGCTGTCCAGCACGGCGACCACCGGGATGTGCAGCTTGTTCGCCTCCTCGACCGCGAGCTTCTCCTTGTTCGTGTCGATGATGAACAGGATGTCGGGCAGGCCGCCCATCTCCTTGATGCCGCCCAGCGCGCGCTCGAGCTTTTCCTGATCGCGGGTGATCTCGAGGACCTCCTTCTTGGTGAGGCCCTCGATATTGCCGCCGAGCATCTCCTCGATCTGGCGCAGCCGCTTGATCGAGCCGGTGATGGTCTTCCAGTTGGTCAGCGTGCCGCCGAGCCAGCGGTGGTTGACGTAGTACTGGCCGCAGCGCTTGGCCGACTTCTGCCACGTATTCGGCAGCGGCGCGCTTGGTGCCGACCAGCAGCACGCGCCCGCCGGCAGCCGTGGTATCGCGGATGGCGCGCAGCGCGCGGTCCAGCAACGGCACGGTCTGCTGCAGGTCGATGATGTGGACCTGGTTGCGCACGCCGTAGAGGTACGGCGCCATGCGCGGGTTCCAGCGGCGGGTGTGGTGGCCGAAATGGACGCCGGCCTCGAGCAGCTGGCGCAGGGTGAATTCGGGCATCGCCATGGGGGCGGTTCCTTTCGCGTCGTCCGGTTGTGCCTCCGCGGGGGTTGCGTTGCCGCACCGGACCCGCCCAGGGGATGAACCTGACCGGGAAAGGCGCCCCGCGTGTGAATTACCCGGGGTTTGGCGCCCCTGGCGGGCGGGATATGGCGGAGACGCGGCGGAAAAGCAAGCTGGCTGCAACCGGAGATAAGCGGGACGTGGATCGGTCAGTGGCGGACGCCGCTCGTGGACGCGGTCGTCTGGAGCCATTTGAGGATGACCATCTCGTTGTCGGGCAGCAGCTTGGCATACTTCGCCATCCTGGCCATGAAGATGCCCCATTGCATCGCCGAGTATTCCGCGGGCGCATGCGGTGTGTGGCAATCGGCGCAGACGAATTCGTAGTCGAACTTGGCTGCCCACCAGATCGGATCAAGACTCGCGACGACCGCTTTGGCGGCGAGGTAGCCGTCGATTGCGACCGGGGTCCATCCGTCGATGGCCGCGCCGGGTTCAGCATGACCGGGGACCGCCGCGTCGAGCGACCCGACCTCGACGCCTTTCGGCGCACTGTAGAGCGCGGCCGCATCGCCGCGCATCCACAGCCTGGCGGTGATGTGGGCCGCACCGGCCTCCGTGCCGGCGACCGCGACGGGAGCCGAGACGTACAAGGTTGCGAAGGCCGGACCGCCTGGCGCCGTGGCGAGCGGCGTCGAGGCGATGCCCACGAATCTTGGTTCACCTGTCGGTGCAGGCCTGGCCACCGCAGCCGTCGGCCGGGTCGCGGGCACAGTCGCGGCAGTCGGCCACAACGTGTCGGCGCCGATCCCCACGAGAGCGATCGCGGCAATCCCGAGGACGCGATATCGCATGGCGATGCCCTGATACCAATTCGTATCAATAGCATAACCGTTCTTCCAGCGGAACCACCAGTTTCAATCAAGGCACCCGCAAAATAACGCCTGCTGCCTTATTCGGCCGCCGGCCGTGCCGGTATCGGCACCGTATTCGGCCCGAACCGCTCGCGGTACGGCGTGGTGTCGATCTCATCCAGCTCGATCTCGCGCGCCAGCACCTTGCGCTTCCATTCCTGGTGCGCGGGCTCGTCGCCATGGAACTCCGGCATCACCTCTTTGGCGAACAGCTCCAGGCTTTCGCAGATATGCGCATGTGCGTTCTTGCCCGCCTGGTTCAGCAGGATGACCTGATCGATGTTCGACGTCAGGAACCGCCGCAGTTTTCGCCGAAGTGTCTCCGGCGAGCCGATCAGCCCGCCCGAGATGGCGCGCGCCGCGGCCTCCGGGTTCTCGCGCTTCCACTTGTTGTATTCGTCCCACATGTTGACCGTGTAGGGATCGGGCCGCTTGCGTCCCGAGCTCGATCCGTAATAGCGCAGCGCGAACTGGAAGAACGTCGCACCGTCCGCGCGCCGCCGCGCCTCCTCGTCGGTTTCGGCGCACATGAAGTAGCTGACCAGCGCGATGTTCGGATTGGTCTGGTAGTCGGCCAGCTTGTCCTGCTGTTTGACGAACGCGTTGTAATACGCGTGCACCCAGGCGTGCGCGGCGTCCGCCGACAGGAACTGGAAGCCCAGCGCGCCCAGCCCGCGACGGCCCGCCATCTCGATCGTCTCGAGCTGCGAGCACGCCACCCAGAGCGGCGGGTGCGGCTTCTGCACCGGCTTGGGCAGCACGTTGCGCATCGGCATCTTGTGCCATTTGGTGTCCAGCTCGACGCCCTTGTCCTGGAACATCGGGATGATGCAGCGGATCGCGTCTTCCCAGATCTCCCGCTTCGTCTCCATGTCGCGATCGAAGCCGCCGAGTTCGGTGACCGACGCCGACTCGCCGGTGCCCATCTCGACGCGGCCGTTCGACACCAGGTCGAGTGCCGCGATGCGTTCGGCGACGCGCTGCGGCGGGTTGGTGGTCAGCTGGACGATGCCATGGCCGAGCCGGATGTTCTTGGTGCGCTGGCTGGCCGCGCCGAGGAACACCTCCGGCGCGGGGGAATGCGAGTACTCCTCGAGGAAGTGGTGCTCGACCTCCCACGCGTAGTCGTAGCCGAGCCGGTCGGCCAGCTCCACCTGGGTAAGCGCGTTCTGGTAGAGTTGCCGCTCGTCGTCCGGCCCCCATGGGCGCGGAAGCTGCAACTCGTAGAAGATGCCGAACTTCATGGGCGCTTCCCCTGTCCTACTGGCGAGTAGTGCGCCCAAGGCTGCACGGGGTGTCAAGGCTGGAGGGGGCACACCTTTGGCACACCTTGTCGGCAGGAGTATCGTCGCGGTGTTCGGTGCATTCGATAGTGTCCGATAGTCGGGAGAAAACGTATGGGCGTGTTGGATCGTATCACCGCCGACCCGGCCATCTTCGGTGGCAAACCCATCGTGCGTGGGATGCGCATCTCGGTGGAGCTGATACTGAGTTTGCTGGCTCAAGGTGAAACGCCGACGGCCATTCTCGATGATTACCCGGGGCTGGAGCCCGAGGACGTCCGGGCCTGCCTCGCCTATGCGCACGCTGTCGTCGCCGATGATCGGCTGGAAGACATTTCGGTCGTCTCAGGTTGAAATTTCTGATCGATCGCTGTGCCGGCCGCAGACTGGCCGAATGGTTGGATCAAGCGGGCCACGATGTGCTGGCGGCTTGGGCGACTGAGCCCGATCCGGGCGACGCGAGGCTCCTGGAGATGGCGGCGGCGAGCGGGCGCATCCTCGTGACGATCGACAGCGATTTTGCCGCGCTGGTGTACAGGTTTGGCGCCGCTCACGCGGGAATTGTCAGGCTGCCGGATGTCCCGGCTGCCGCGCGCATTGCCTTGATGGCAGACCTGCTTGCCCGGCACGGTGACCAGCTTGCCGGCGCTGTTGTCACTGTCCGCGGCAATCGGATCCGATTTTCCCGCAAATCGACCAGCACATAGGGCCATCGCTTCACGTTGGCGCCCGATAACTGGAGGACACGATAACAATGAAAGCCCAGATCGCCTTCGCCGCCGCGCTCCTCGCCGGCACCGCCGCATCGGCCCTCGCGGCCCCGTCCTGCACCGTGGACGCGCTGAATGCGCTGCACGTGCCCAATGTCAGCGTCACCGAAGCAACGCCGGTGGCCGCGACCGCAGCCGCGCCTGCCTATTGCGACGTGAAGGGGACAGTGGCCACGCAGGGCGAAGGCGCACCGAACGGCTCGGCCCGGTTCGCGATGCAGTTGCCGGACAGCTGGCAGCAGCGGTTCTTCTTCATGGGCGTCGGCGGCAACGCGGGCTCGCTGACGCCGTCGGTGAATGCCGTCGATCGCGCATCGTCGCTCGGCAAGGGCTACGCCACGGCGGTGACCGACACCGGACATGTCGGCAACGGCACCGATGCCTCCTGGGTGCGCTCGCCGGACGGCAGGCGCGACGAGGCGAAGGTCACCGACTTCCTGCATCGCGCGGCACATGATGTTGCCGTGGCGGGCAAGCAGTTCGCGCAGGCGTTCTACGGCGCGCCGGTGCAGCATGCGTATTTCGACGGCTGCTCGACCGGCGGCCGGATGGCGATGATGGAGGCCGAACGCTACCCCACCGATTTCGACGGCATCATCGCCGGCGATCCGAACATGGACTACCACGCGACGCTGCTGCGCTTCGTGGTGCAGAAGGCAGCGCTGGCCTCGCCCGCCTCGTATCTCTCACCCGAAACGCTGCGCGCGGTGGACAAGGCGGTGACGGCGCGCTGCGACATGCTCGACGGCGCGGCGGACGGGCTGATCCAGGACCCGGCGCACTGCCACGTGCAGCCGCAGGACCTGGTCTGCCACGGCACCCAGACCGCGGACTGCATCGGCGCCGATCAGGCACGCGTGCTGCAGGCGTATCTATCGGGCGTGCGCGACCGGCACGGTCGCCTGCTGTATCCCGGCATGCCGATCAGCAACCTGTCGGGTCCGCGCGGCATCAGCTTCTGGACCACCGGCGAGACCGCGCCCGACCTGGCGCATGCCGATGCGCCGTGGGACGCCGGTGCCAAGGCGCCGCTCGGCTGGGTGTTCGCGCGCCAGGCGCTGACCTACTGGCTGGGAATGGGCGCGGACCAGCCGCTGGCGAAGCTCGACACCGATCCCCACGCCGGCACCGCGGGCGACGCGCTGGTTGCCGCCGTCGATCGCAGTTTTCTCGGCGGCGAGACCAAGGACCCCAGGAAGCTGCTGCCATTCATCCGCCAGGGCCGCAAGCTGATCATCTATCACGGCACCAGCGATCCGGCGCTGTCGCCCTATCGCTCGGTCGCCTTCTACCGCGACCTCGCGGCGAGCGTGCACGGCATCGACAGGGCGGCGGCGAGCGTGCGCCTGTTCCTGGTGCCCGGCATGCAGCACTGCAGCGGCGGGCCTGGCCCGGACCAGTTCGACACCCTGTCGGCCATCGAGGCCTGGGTGGAGCAGGGCAAGGCGCCGGACGCGATTGCCGCGTCGACCAGGCCCGACAGTTCGGCGCCGCACAGCCTGCCGCTGTGCCCCTATCCGCAGCAGGCGCGCTACCAGGGGAACGGCGCGATGACCGACGCGGCCAACTGGCGCTGCGCGGCGCCGGGCCACGAGACGGCGCATGCAGGGCACGCCGCCCATCCGGGATAGCGCCGCTGCCACGGCTTGATCTGCATCAATGCCGCGCGCGTCCGGCGCACCGATAATGTGCGCCGCACGCACCAGGGGTCTCCCATGAAGCCAGCCATCATCGCGCTGTTCGCGGCGGCGCTGTTTGTATCCGTGCCGGCGGTTGCCGATTGGAACGAACCGAACGTCGCGGGGACGCAGGAATACCGCCTGATCAAACTCTATCCCCAGGCGCACGTTGCGGAATTCACGGTCAAGGAATTCGACAGCGCGAAGATGCTGATCGGCTACAAGACCGGCGAGAACGATCCGGCTGTGTACGACGAGGTCGAAGGCAAGGTCATCGACTATCAAGTTCGAGCACAAGCCGACGACATCGACGCTCGAGATCCTGCGCAACTACGAAGGCGTGCTGCGCGCCAAGGGATTCGAACCGATCATCGCCGGGCGGGGCAACAAATATCCGGGCCTCGGCTTTACCGAAGACGAGACGGTCGGGTATTGGCGCTGGGAAGAGCCCGGCAAGGGCACGATCTGGGTCGCGTTGCACGCCTGGTACAATGGCGGGCATGACGCACCATGGTCGGAACTCACCATCGTCGAGACCAAGGCGATGGAGCAGACCCTGGAAGCCAACGCGGCGACCGAGTCAAAGGCGGCGACCCTGGCCGATGCGTTGCAGGAGACCGGGCGGGTCGCGGTCTATGGCATCACGTTCGACTTCAACAAGGCGACGCTGCGGCCGGAAGCCGCGCCGGTGCTCGGCCAGGTGCTGGCAATGTTGGCAGCCAATGCAGGGCTGCAGCTCGCGATCGAGGGCAACACGGATTCGATCGGCCTGCCGGCCTACAATTTGAAGCTCTCGGCCGATCGTGCCGCCGCGGTCGTGGCATGGCTGGTCGCGCACGGCATCGACCCGGTGCGGCTCACCACCGCGGGCTTTGGCGATACCAAGCCGGTGGCGGACAACGCGACGGAGGACGGCCGGGCGAAGAACCGCCGCGTCGAACTGGTGCGGCGCTGAACGATCCGCGCCGCGAACGTGCGGCTTCAGCGTTTTCGATCGTTCGACGTCGCCGGCGGCCAGAGCCACGTGCCGTGATTGATATTGTAGATCGCCTGGGCGGACGGCTGGCCGCTGATGCCGTCAGGGTGGTTCGCATCGTAATAGGTGTACGTACGCACGGCATTGTCCGCGCCGGCAGTCGCGTCGGGCGACGGACCGACATTCGCCGCACATCCCGTCACAGCAATGGCGGCGACACAGAACGGCAGAGTTCGGGACATATCGCATCGCTCCATCAGCCATCCAACGCGACTGTAGCAACGAAGGCTGCCGGACCGCCACGCAATTAAGCGCGCGGATGGGACCTGCGCCAGACCTCGATCAGTCGCGCCTCGTCCACCGACGTGTAGCGCTGGGTGGTGGACAGGCTGGCATGCCCCAGCAGGTCCTGGATCGAGCGCAGATCGGCCCCGCCTGCCAGCAGATGCGTGGCGAACGAGTGCCGCAGCGCATGCGGCGTCGCGTGCTCGGGCAGGCCATGCAGCCGGCGGAACTGCCGTAACGTGCGCTGCGCCACCGCCGGATCGAGCCGTCCGCCGCGCGCGCCCAGGAACAGCGGACTGTCCGGCTGCCGGTCCGGGTGCAGCGCCAGCCACGCCGCGATCGCCTCGCGCACCGCCGGCAGCACCGGCACGATCCGCTGCTTCCGCCCCTTGCCCGTCACGCGCAGCATCCCATCCGCGCCGGGCAGCGGCGCATCCCGCACGTCGAGCGCCAGCGCCTCGGCAATGCGCAGGCCGCAGCCATACAGCAGGGTGAACAGCGCCGTGTCGCGGGCCTGGATGGCGGCGGCATCGGACATCTCGGCGATCTGCTCCGTCACCTCGCGTGCCTGGGCCGGCGCCAAGGCACGCGGCACCGGACGCCTTGCACGCGGCGTCGCGATCAGCCGCAGCGCCGGGTTGTCGACCTCGTGCCGGCGCGCCAGGAAGCGGAAGAAGCTGCGCACGGCGGACAGATGGCGCGCACGCGTGGCGTTGCCGGCCCCCTCGCCCGCCTCGGCGGCCAGCCAGGCACGCAGGTCGGCCTGCCGCAGCGCCGCGAGCGCCGCCAGATCGGCTTCCCCGCCCAGATGCCGCGCGAGAAATCCCAGGAAGCGGGCAATATCGGCGCCATAGGCTTCCACTGTCAGAGCGGACGCGTGGCGTTCCTGGCCAAGCCATTCGAGGAAGGCGACGCGCGCCGCCTCGCCGGTCACGCTCAGCGACCGAGTGCTGCGGCCACGGCACGACCCAGAAAAGCGAGCGGACCCCTGCCCTGCGCGGGATCGAGCACATCCGCGCTGCGGGCGAGCAGGGCAAGGAGTGCGGGCGGCCCCTCCCCCGGCACTTGGACCAGGGCGTCATGCCTGGCCAGGCCCGCCGCCTCCGCGTGCAGCAGGCGCGCATCGGACGGTGCGTCGCGGAACACCACCTGACGGCCGTCCAGCAGCCGGCCGACCGTGCCGGATGGCAGCGCGCGCGCGCCCGGATGCTCGGCCTCCAGGCACAGATGCGCGGCATCGACCGCCAGTATCGCGGGCATCTCGCCGCTGACGCAGTCCGCCGGGTCGGACGAGCGCAGCAGCGCCAGCACCGCCTCCTGCACACGGGCCGCCACACCCGCTGTGGACCGGCCCGCCGCCAGCAGGACATCGGCGCGCTCCCGCTGGGCCTGCAGCATCGCCGCCATGTGGTCGGCCAGGCCGTCGCCATGCACGCGCGCCGGCGGCGTCAGCACCCCATAGAGTTCGACATGCTCGGCCAGCCAGGCCGGATTGGCACGCAGGAACGCCTCGACGAACGCTGCCTCCCCCGATGGCAGGTCCATCCGATCAGGCAATCTGCTGGCCGGTCTTGGCCCAGTCGGCCAGGAACGCAGCCAGACCCTTGTCGGTCAGCGGATGGTTGAACAACTGCCGCAGAATGGCGGGCGGGACGGTGCAGACATGGGCACCGATCTTGCCGGCCTCGACCACGTGCGTCGGGTTGCGTACCGAGGCGACCAGCACCTCGGTCTTGAATGCCGCATAGTTGCGGAAGATCGTCACGATATCGGCGATCAGCCCCATGCCGTTCTCGCCGATGTCGTCCAGCCGGCCGATGAACGGGCTGACGAAGGTGGCGCCCGCCTTGGCCGCCAGGATCGCCTGGGCGGCGGAGAAGCACAGCGTCACGTTGACCATCGCCCCGTCGCCGGTGAGGTGGCGGCAGGCGCGCAGCCCGTCCGGCGTCAGCGGCACCTTCACCGTGATGTTCTTGGCAATCGCCCGCAGCACGCGCGCCTCCGCCATCATGCCGTCGAACTCCGTGGCCGCGACCTCGGCGCTGACCGGCCCGGGCACCGCGGCGCAGATATCGGCCAGCACGTCCTGGAATTTCTTCCCGGTCTTGGCCATCAAGGAGGGGTTGGTGGTCACGCCATCGAGCAGGCCGCTGGCAGCGAGCGAGCGGATCTCCGCGGTGTCGGCGGTATCGACGAAGAACTTCATGCCATCGCTCCGATTTGCGGCTACGCCTGGATGCCAGGCGAGACTCCGTGTGGATCATATAGGATGCAGGGCAGCGACCGAAAGCAGACGCCACATGCCGTGAGGCGTGTTCCCGTCATGCTGCCCTACCCGTTTCCCGGGCCGTTCGACTACAGCGTCCCGGCGGATCTCGACCCGCAGGCGGGCGATGTCGTGCTGGTTCCGCTCAACCGGCGCGAGGAGATCGGCGTCGTCTGGGAGGCGCCGGCAGATGCCAGGGTGCCGGACCGCAAGCTGAAGCCGATCGCCGCCATCATCGAGACGCCGCCGATGCGCCCGGCCCTGCGGCAGTTCATCGACTGGGTGGCGGCATACACGCTGGCCCCGCCCGGCGACGTGATGGCGATGGCGCTGCGGGTCGTCGTCCCCGGGCTCGGTCCGGCGATGACCGGGTGGCGGCGGACCGATCGGGTGCCGGACGCTCGGACCACCGAGGCGCGGCAGAAGGTGCTGGACGCACTGGCCGCGAAGGAGCCGCGAAGCACCGCGGAACTGGCACAGGCGGCCGCGGTCGGCGCCGGCGTGGTGCGCGGCATGGCCGCGGCCGGGCTGCTTGCTCCGGCCGTGCTGCCGGTTGCCCCGCCGTTTGCCATTCCGGACCCGGAGCATCCCGGCGAAGCCTTGTCGCCGGACCAGATCGCCGCTGCCGCTGCCCTGCGCCAGGCAGTGGCGGGACAAAAATTCTCGGTCACGCTGCTGGACGGCGTGACCGGTTCGGGCAAGACCGAGGTGTATCTGGAGGCGGTCGCGGAATGCCTGCGCCAGGGCCGCCAGTCGCTCGTGCTGCTGCCGGAGATCGCGCTGTCCTCGCAATGGCTGGAGCGCTTCGAGCGCCGCTTCGGCGTGGCCCCCGCGGTCTGGCACTCGGACCTCACCTCGCGGATCCGCCGAACCACCTGGCGCGCCGTGGCCGATGGCGCGGCGCCGGTCGTGGTGGGCGCGCGTTCCGCGCTGTTCCTGCCGTTCCCCGATCTCGGCCTGGTCGTGGTCGACGAGGAGCACGAGACGGCGTTCAAGCAGGAGGAAGGCGTGGTCTACCACGCCCGCGACATGGCCGTGGTGCGCGCCCGGTTCTGCGCCGCCCCGGCCGTGCTGGTGTCGGCCACGCCCAGCCTCGAGACTTTGGCGAACGTCGAGGCCGGCCGCTATCACCACCTGACCCTGCCGACGCGCCATGGCGGGGCCGCTTTGCCTGCGGTGACGGCGATCGACATGCGGCTCGCCCTGCCGGACCGCGGCCGCTTCCTGGCGCCGCCGCTGATCCAGGCCGTCCGCGACACCATGGCACGCGGCGAGCAGGCGATGCTGTTCCTCAACCGCCGCGGCTATGCCCCGCTGACCTTGTGCCGGCATTGCGGCCACCGCATGCAGTGCCCGAACTGCACCGCCTGGCTGGTCGAGCACCGCGTTCGCCGTGCGCTGCAATGCCACCATTGCGGCCACGCAGTGCCGATCCCCGAGGCATGTCCTGCCTGCGGCGCGGCGAACAGTCTCGTGCCGGTGGGTCCCGGGGTGGAGCGCATCACCGAGGAGGCCACCGCCCTGTTTCCCGAGGCCCGCCGCCTCGTGATGGCCAGCGACACGATTGCCGGCCCGCAGGCCGCGGCTGACGCGGCGCGCGCCATCGCCGCCCGCGAGGTGGACCTGATCATCGGCACCCAGATCGTCGCCAAGGGCTGGCACTTTCCGCATCTGACGCTGGTGGGCGTCGTCGACGCCGATCTGGGTCTTGCCGGGGGCGATCTGCGCGCCGCGGAACGGACGGTGCAGTTGCTGCATCAGGTCGCTGGTCGGGCTGGGCGGGCCGAGGCGCCGGGACGGGTGCTGCTGCAGACGTTTTCGCCGGAGCACCCGGTCATGCAGGCCCTGGTCGAGGGCGATCTGGCGGCGTTCATGGCACGCGAGGCGGCACAACGGCGCCCGGGGCATTGGCCGCCGTACGGACGTCTTGCCGCGCTGATCGTCAGCGCCGACAGCGCCGCGGCGGTCGATGCGCTGGCCCGCGACCTCGGGCGGGCCGCACCGGTGCGTGCCGGGATCGAGGTTCTCGGCCCCGCCCCTGCCCCTCTGGCGATCCTGCGCGGCCGGCATCGCCGTCGCCTGCTGCTGAAGACACGCCGGGACGTTGCCGTGCAGCCGATCCTGCGCGACTGG
Organism: uncultured Alphaproteobacteria bacterium; assembly: GCA_963739725.1. Lineage (GTDB taxonomy): Bacteria > Pseudomonadota > Alphaproteobacteria > Acetobacterales > Acetobacteraceae > JAMXLO01. The sequence continues at coordinate 249,098 of CAVUBS010000028.1, forward strand.
CTGGCCACGGTTCGGGTATCGCGAGGTGCGCGCGTGGATGTGGACGTCGACCCGGTTTCGTTTTTATAGGCGCGCGTGGCGGCAGCCCCCCGCTGCCCCACACGCTATCCGCCAGGATCCGCAGGCGTTCATCCCCGGCGTTCAACCATCGGGGATGGTGTCAAAAGCCCGCCCGCATCAGTTGGCGTACGGCGTGGACACGGCGACGCACTCAACCGGCCGCCATCTCCCGGGTGGCCCTGATCGGCAGTTTCAATACTTTACAAAGCGCGGACAGGTTGGCGTCCGTCGGGCGACAGTGGTCCGTCTCCCAGTAATAGATGCTTGCCGTGGTGACGCCGACGCGTTCGGCAATTTCGTTAACCGACAGACGACGTTTGATCCGCGCGTCGCGGAGATAGCGAGCGAAGCTCGGTTTGCGGGCCAATGCTTTGATCCTTTCCGTGTGAAGCTGGGGTTACATAGTGGCAGCCGGCGTGGTCTGCAAGACGGCCAACCCCAGGCCGGCGATGATAAATCGCCTAAAAGGTAACTCAAAAACGCTTAACGGCCTTTGTCGGTTCAAAGCCTGCACTTAGAGGGGGCTCAAAGGGGTGCTTTTGGCACTCGCGCCGCCATGGCCGATGATGACGTGCGTTCTTGCCCTGTTTGACGGAGCAGTCACGGACCGGAAAGACAAATCGCTTGGTTACACTGTAAATGCGCGGTTGGTGATGGGCGCATTTCGCGCCGGCCGCCGTTCCGGCGAGAACCCTGCCGTCGTTATCCTGTCCCGGGATTTGGCGGATTATCTCCAACGCATG
>CAVUBS010000029.1:0-211916 GCA_963739725.1 uncultured Alphaproteobacteria bacterium
CGCCTTGGTCGTCAGCGATCCGATCGGCGCGTACGTCACCACGTCGATCTGCCGGCGCACCATGTCCACCGTCCCCTTGGTCTGCACGCTGAACTGCCCCACCGGCAGCGTGAACTGGTCGTACGTGAGCACGCCCTTGTCCGCGTGCACCTTGAACGCCGCGATCCGCTCGCCCACGGCCCCCTGAGACTTGCCCCCGAGGGCGCCGATCAGGTCCGCGAAGATCGGCTTGCTCGTGAACCGCGCCACCCCCGGATCGATCTGCACATCCCCCGAGAGCTTGGCCATGTTCCCATCCAGCGGGACCGTCAGCTTCGTCGCGTCCAGCGTCGCCGCGCATCCGGCGGCGTCTTCTCCACCGAATCCACCAGCGGGATCGCCCCCGCCAGCGACTTGACCAGTTGCGGCGTGATCTGCGTGATCTTCACCGACACCGGCCCGGTCTGCACGAACGTCCCGCTGGTCACGTTCCCGTTCACCTGCGCTGGCCCGCGGGCTATCCGCCTTGAGCTGGATCGAGCCCGTCGGCAGCCCGCCCTGGCCGGCGCCGAGCGACACGTTCCGGGCCTGGGCCTGCGCGTTGATCGTCGGGCCCAGCAGCTCCACCAGCACGCCCTTCTGCTGCGCGAGCTGATCGAGAATCGGCGTCGGGAACGCCGCCACGTCCATGTCCAGGCTCACGATCGCCTTCTTCTGATCGATCACGCCGATCGCGTCGGCCAGGTTCGTGATGTGCGCCGTGATCGTCGAGCCCTTCCCACCCCCCGCTGCCGGAGCCGGCGCTCGGAGTGGGAGCGTTCTTCCCTTTGGGCGTCGCGGCGGGCGCTGCCGCCGCCGTCGTCGTGACCTTGTCGATAGACAACGCCGCGAGTATCTCTCCCCCGGCCGCCGGAGCTGCCGGAGCGGCCCCGCCCGCCCCCTTGCCCCCGCTCGCCGCGGGCGCCGCTCCCTGCTGCTGCCGCACCGCGACTTTCAATCCCTCGAACGCGATCGGCGTCGGCGGGGCTCCCTGGCTCATCGCCGTCATCGCCATCGACGGCGAAGTGATCGAAGCATCCAGGTCAAACACACCCGGCTTGAGCGGCCCGGCCGTGATCTGCCCATCCTTGAACTGCGTGGTCGCCACCGAGAGCTTGTTGATCGTGATTGTCACCGGCGCGGCCTGCGTCACCGAGATCGCGCTCGGCGTGGCCGGCTTGCCCTGCGCCCGGGCGTCGGCGGGAAGACCATCTTGTTCAAGAACGCCGGGTCGGGCCGCCATGTGATCGTCGAGGGCTTCGTGATCGCCATCCGGTCCGCGCTCATCGTGAGGTCGATCTTCGCGTCCGACACTTTCGGCGCCGTGATCGTCGCGGAAATCGCCGTCCCGCTCCCGCTGGGCTGCACGCGCAGATCGGCATCCGCCTTGTCCCCCAGCCCGCCCGTCAGCAGCCCCGGCTGCCCGATCAGATTCTCCACCACGGCGCAGTCGATCGACGCGATCTTCACCGTCGCGTCCGGGCTCGCCCCTTGCATCGTCGCCGTCGCGCTCCCGGAGATGTCCGCGATCATCGCGCCGCCGGGCGCGGCCCCTCCCCCCGCACCGCCTTGGCCGAGAACGTCGCGCTCAGCCGCTTGCTCGCGTCCTGCGTGTTCGCCAGCCCCGAGAGCGGCGCCTTCACATCGCACGCAAGCGACCGCACCAGCACGCTCGTCGTCCGTTGCGCCCCGCTCGCATCCGCGCCCGTGGGCACGTTGCTGATCGCGACGTCGTTGTCCGTGCTCAGCTTCACCGAGGCATCCGAGGCCCCCGCGAAGTCCGGCGAGAATGTTCCCGGCTTCAGCGGCACCGTAATCGGGCCGCCCGAGACCACCGAGAGCTTGAACGGCTGCCCGAGCTGGATCGGCGGCTGCACGCCCGGCGAGCCCGCCGCGCCCGGCGCCGTGTTCCCCGGCGGCGTGTTGGCATTCGACGCCGCCAGCACCGGGTTCACCACCTTCGGGTCCATCGACGCGAACGCCGAGAGCGTCCCGATCGTGATCGCCTTGTCCGTCAGCTTCGCCGCCACATCCGCCCCAGGCCGCCCGCCGCGCTGCGCGAGCTTGATGCTCGCGGCCCTGGGCCGCCCCCCCCGCGTCCGGCTGCGTCGTCAGCGTGAGCGTGATGCTCTTCCCCACCGACTCGCGCAGGCGCGTCGCCAAGGGCGAGACCGTGTTGCCTTCTCCCGTCGGCTCGGTCCCCATGAGCCCCGCGCCCGGCACCAGATTCGCCAGCGACCGCGGTGCGTTCTTGATCTCCACCTTCCCGTTGGGCTTGAACGCGATCACCTGCACCGCGCCCGAACTGCTCGCGGGAAGCTTGCCCCCCGTGATCCCGTCGAGCGTGAGCTGCCCCGTCATCTCAAACGGCGCGCCCGCGTGGCTGAGCGTCGAGCTCAAATCAACACGAGGCGGGTTCGACCCATCCAGCCGCACCCCCACCTGCAGCTTCTGCACCTGCACCGGCTGCTCCGCCGGCAACCCCGACGGCTTCACGCCCAGCGAAGACACGTCCACGCTCATCGCCGCCTTGATCGCCGCGAGGCGCATCCGCGCCGCTGAGCTTGCTCACCGGCGCGCTGAACTCGGTCACCTTCACCTGCACCGCACCCGCGCCAGAAATCTCCAGGGCGCTCGGCTGCCCGGGCTTGGCCAAGATTCGCTGCGCAAGCGGCGCACCGGAGTTCACGCTCATCGCCAGCCCATTCCCCGTCACCGAAACCACGCCCGCCGCGTACCGCCCCGTCCCATCCACCTTCACATTGCTCGACTCAACATTCACCGTGAAATCCACCGGCGGCAGCCCCGCATCCCCCGGCTTCACGCCCTTCACATCCGCCTTGGCCTGCACGCCCAGAATCAGCGTCGGCCCCACATCCTGCTTCAGGTCCACCGCCATCCCCATCCCCGCCACGATCGGCGCGATCAGCGCCGTGGACATGCCGCGCGCACGCACATCCGCATGAACATCGTCGGCCATCCCCCCCCCGACCGCCCGCGCTTCCAAGCGCCCGCAGATGCCCCGCCTGATCCAGCAGCCCCGCGCCCGTCGCCCGAACGCTCGAATCCCGCCGGGCCCGCGCCTATCGATCGTCGCCTTCGTCCCGCCCGTGATCGTCACCGGCTTGGAGAGGTCCGCCGCGCTCAGCGTGATGTCCACCGGATCAACCGCGAACGCCTTCCAGTTCCCGCTCTGCGCGCGCGGCGCCGCCTGCCCCTGATCGATCAACACCTTCCCCGCCATCTTGTCCACGTGCACCTTCAGATCGATCCCCCGCGAGCCGCGAGGCGAATTCGCCTTCGCCAGGCCGCCCTTCGCGTCCCCGCCGCTGAGCGCCTCCGGCGGCAGCGGCACCCGCAGGAATTCTCGATCGTGATCTCGATCCCCGGCGCATTGTCCAGCTTCACCTGCTCACCCGCCTTCGCGAGCGCAGGCGCAAGTCGCGGGCATCGACGCCAGAAACTCCGTGGACTTGAGCGAGATCGTGTTCGACGCGCCGCCCGCTCCACTCGCCGGCCCTGTTCTTCGCCTGCGCCGCCGACAGCACGCCATCCTTCAGCGCCACATCCAGGTTCGCCTTCGCGCCGCGGATTGCAGCGCCACCCTCGCCATCGCCGCCTGCGCCGTCCCGCTCGCATCCACATGCACATCCGCCCGCGTCCCGATCCCCTGCACGAGCGCCCCGCCCTGCCCGGCCAGCGCATCGATCAAACCCGTCGGCGGCCCGCCACATCCCCCTTCACCTTGAACGCATCCAGCCCGCCGCCCGCCTTCGTGCTCACGCTCGAATCCAGCTTGATCTTGATCGGCTCGGCTGCCCCCCCACCCCCCCCACCCACGGGCGTAGCCGACAAATCCGTCGCCGCCGCGATGCTCATCGGCCTCGCCGCATAGTCCAGATTCACCGTCCCCTTCAGATCCTTCACACCCTGCTCGGCCGAGAGCTTTCCCGCCGCATCGCGATCGCGCACCGTCGCATCAAACTGCGAAATCTTCACCGCCGCCTTCACCGATTCCAGCCCGGCCGCCCGCGCCGCCGCTCTTGGCTGTCGCCGTGCGCGGCGCCGCCGTCTTGGCCGCGACGCGCGGCCCAGCGCCCGCTGCAAGTTCGTCACGCCCGTGCTCGAGTCGCGGATCAGGTCCAGCCCGCCGCTCACGTTCACTTCGCCCACATCCAGCTCGTCGCGCTGACCAGCGCGCTCGCTCACCACTAGCCACAGCGTCGCGGGCATCGCGATCGTCGCCGCGCCGCCGTCTTTCCCTCCGGATCGATGATCTCCACCGGCCCGACGTCGTCGGGCTGAACCACCCCACGCTCAACCCGCCCACCCTCACCTTCCCCTTGATCTGCTCGTTCGCCGCCGCTTCGATCTTCCCGGGCGCAATGCTCGAAGCGATCGTCGGCGCCGCCAGCACCAGCCCCACCACCACAACCACCAGCAGCCCGAGCACCACCAGCACGATCTTCCGGGCCTTCCCGCGCCGCTTGGGCAAGCCCGCGGCGGACGATGCGGAACCGACGTTCGGATCAGTTGTCATATGAACCCCCGTATGGGTTGGTGGCCGCCGGTCCCGCCCCTCACTGCCCGGCGACCTCTCACCATAGTACCGGCCAGCCCGCATGGTGGCGGGCCCCCCGCCCCCCACCCCCCGGCCCCGCTGCACAGAAAAAGGGCAGGCGCAGCCGGCCCATTTCCTATTTGAACTTTGCCACTTTGAACTTTGAACTTTCTTCTTACTCTTCGCCCCTGCTTGCCCAGCTGCCATTCCTCGATCTCGATCGGCGCCTGCCGCCCGAAGATCGTCACCAGCACGCGCACCAGCCCCTTCTCCGGCAGCCAGTTCGTCCACCGGTGCCCTCGTAGCCCGCGAACGGCCCTTCCTTGATCGTGACGTGCTCGCCCTTCTGGAACACGAGCTTGATCGTCGGCTGGTCCTCCGGCTTGCGCGAGTCGATGAGCATCTTCTCGATCTCGTGCTCCTTCATCGGCGTGGGCCGCCCCGCCGTGTCCACGAAGTCGCCCACGCCCGTGGTCTCCTTGATGAGGAAGAACACGTCTTGCGGGATCCGCCCGTCGCCTCGAGCTGCATCTCCACGAACACGTAGCCCGGATACAGCTTGCTCTCGACGATCCGCTGCTTGCCGCCCTTGATCGTCTTGGTCTTCTCTGTCGGCACCAGGATGCGCCCGACCAGGTGCTCCATCTTCTCGATCTGGACTTTCCTGAGCAAAGTCTCGCGCACCCAGTTCTCTTTGTTCGAGGCGACCCGCAGCACGAACCAGTCCATCCCGCCCCGACGCATCGGCTCGTCGGCGCTCAGGAGCCCTGCTCGCTCGGCCTGCTGCTGCTGTTCGGTCTTGGTGGTGTCCGTGGACATGCTTGGCTCCTGTCTTCCAACCTTGTTGGGGAGGGGGGGACGTGTGTTCTGCGTTGCCGCGGGGCGGTTTGTTCTTGCGCCGCACCGCTTTTTTCGTGTCCGAAGAGTGATACCCGTTTGTGACAACCGGGCCTTGCGGCCCGGTGGAAAGAGAGTCAACTTACCAGGATTTCGCCCGCCAGATCGCCCGGCGCACGCACCCCAACCCGTTCACCTACCCCCACCATCGAGCCATTCCAACCTGCCGAGCTCCGACCATCGCCGATCCAACCATCGCCAATCCCGCCATCGCCAATCCGGCCCTTGCCGTTCGGGCCCGCGTTAGTGCCGCGAGCACGCCGATGGTCTTGAAGAACTCCTGGAACGCGAAATCCGACGCGAACAGGCACCCCGCCAAGACCAGCGAAGCGAAGATCACCACGAGCGTCGACATGCGGATGTCCCGCGCCGTGGACCAGTTCACCTTCTTCATCTCGCCATCGGTGGCGATCAGGAAATCCACGAACCCCTTGTGCACCGCCGAGAGGTAGTAGGCCAGGAACGAGCCCAGCAGCAGCACGAGCACCATCGCACCGGCCTCGAGCAGCAGCGGGCTCACCGCGGCCTCTCCCTGCGACTGCGAGAACGTGACGGGCGCGCCCGCGCCCACCTTCACCGACGCCGCCGCCTTCGGATCGGCAAACAGCACCGGATCCTTCATCGCCACGTGCTCGATCCGCAGCTCGCGTGTGCCCGTGGCATACGACTCGACCACGCCGTGCCGGCCTCCGGCGCGGCCCCGCCCCCACGGGCACAGGACCCAGCAGCGTGGCGGTCTGTCCCGGCGCTCGGCACGTTGATCGGACCGGTGAGCACCAAGCTCCACACCGTCTTGGGAAGCGAGTCGTACAGCAAACGCGTCTGCCCGTAGACCCACGCCGACGCCGCGAGCGTGAGCACGCCCACGATCGTCGCCGTCAGCACGCGCGTCCAGGTAGCCCTGACCTGGTTTGTAGAAGCCGAGCGTCATGCGTGTGTTCCGAAAACGAATCTCCGTCACTTGCTGTTCAAGCACGGCGGGAGGGACTTGAACCCGCAACCTGCGGATTTGGAATCCGCTGCTCTACCAGTTGAGCTACCGCCGTAGGAAAATTGCCAAATCGCAAATGGCCGAATCGGCAAATCCGATCTCCGGGACCTGTGTGGTCTCTTTGACCATTTGGCCCTTTGCCATTTGGATATTTGCTTACTTCCGCTTCATCTTGTGCAGCGTGTGCTTGCGGAGGCGCGGCGAGTACTTGTTGAAGCCCGCCTTGAGCCTCTCGTCCAGGCCGCCCTTCGTGCGGAATCTCCGTCCGATAGTTCAGGTCGCCCGACTCGGTGCATTGGAGCCACACGTACTCGCGGCTGGCAGCTCCACCTTTCTTCGCCATGAAACACCTGTCCTTCTACATGCCCCCAAGGGCGGGGCGGGAGTTGCGGGATTCGTCTTCGTCAAGCCGGCCCGCCGGATATTCACCGGCGGGCCGGAGAAGGTTCATCATCTTCGGCACTAGTGCCGAGTGCCTAGTGCCCAGTGCCTTGTCTTAGTCCAAGATCTCCGTCACGACGCCCGACCCGACCGTCCGGCCGCCTTCGCGGATGGCGAAGCGCAGGCCTTCGTCCATGGCGACCGGCTTCCGGCCAGCTCGACCGTGACGTCCAGGTTGTCGCCGGGCATGGCCATCTCGGCCTCCGCCGAGGAGCTTGATCGCGCCCGTCACGTCCGTCGTGCGGAAGTAGAACTGCGGCTGGTAGTTGGCGAAGAACGGCGTCTTGCGACCGCCTTCGTCCTTGGTCAGCACGTAGATGTTGGCGTTGAACTTCGTGTGCGGCGTGATGGTGCCCGGCTTGCAGCACCTGCCACGCTCGATGTCCTTCTTCTCGATGCCGCGGAGCAGGGCGCCGACGTTGTCGCCGGCCTCGCCGCTGTCGAGGTCTTCTGGAACATCTCGATGCCGGTGATACGTCTTCGTCTTGTTCTTCTTCAGGCCGATGATCTCGACTTCGTCGCCGACCTTGCCGAGCCGCGCTCGACACGACCGGTGGCGACCGTACCACGACCCTTGATCGAGAACACGTCCTCGACGACATCAGGAACGGCTTGTCCCTCTCGCGGCGGCTCGGGAATGTAGCTGTCGAGCGCCTCAAAGAGCTCGTCGATCGACTTGCAGATCGTGTCGTCCGTGGGCTTCTCGAGGGCCGCCTTGGCCTGGCCGCGGATGATCGGGGTCTTATCGCCCGGGAAGTCGTACTTCTTGAGCAGATCGCGGAGTTCGATCTCGACCAGGTCGAGCAGTTCCGGATCGTCGACGAGGTCGACCTTGTTCATGAACACGACGATGCGCGGCACGCCGACCTGGCGGGCCAGGAGCACGTGCTCGCGGGTCTGCGGCATCGGGCCGTCGTCGGCGGAGACGACCAGAATGGCCCCGTCCATCTGGGCGGCGCCGGTGATCATGTTCTTGATGTAGTCGGCGTGGCCCGGGCAGTCGATGTGGGCGTAGTGGCGGTTCGGGGTCTCATACTCGACGTGCGAGACGCGATCGTCACCGTCTTGTTGGCGTCGCGAACGGTGCCGCCCTTGGCGATTTCCGAGTAGGTCTTGACTTCTCGCCGCCGAACTTCGCCGCCGAGCGCATCAGGATCGCGGCGGTCAGGCTCGTCTTGCCGTGGTCAATGTGGCCGATGGTGCCGACGTTCACGTGCGGCTTGGTACGAGAGAATGTGCCCTTGGCCATGTGACCGAACCTCCTGAAATGCGCCGCGTCGGCAGCGAGAAGCGATTCAACTCTGTGCGCCCGATCCTTCCAGCGCCCTCTGACAACGCCGGGCGCGATGCGATCGCGCCGGGAAAAAACACCTGCCTCCACGAGCCGGACCCGACAATCCCGGTTTGATCCGGCACGCAGCGTCGAAAACACCGACCCACACGCTGGCCCGGCTCCGGGGTGGGGATCATTGACCCCGCCAACACAAAAGCGGAAATTTAGCCCAAGCCAAATGGACCCGGAGAGCGCGCGACCGCCTCCGACCATGAACGGCCCCACCCGAACAGGTATCTGCCGATACCAAAGCCGCTAGAGGGATTTGAACCCTCGACCTCACCCTTACCAAGGGTGCGCTCTTTACCCCTGAGCTACAGCGGCGAAACCTACCGGGAAGTCTTCCCTATGTCGGGTGGGCCGCTCCCACGCTGCATCCGACAGAACCCTCATCGTAGCGCAGAGCGCCAAGACCGTCCATCTTGGCTACCCCGCCCCTCCGCGCCAGCTCTTTCCTGGGTAGACCCCGACGCTCCGCGGCGGGTTTTTTAGTTTGTTGAGCTCGCAACACTCCGAGTTCCCCGTGCCTAGCCGCTCGGAAATCCTCGCCGGACACACCCATCCCGTGCCGGTATCAGTTTCTCAGAAAAACTCTGAAATATATCCAGACAAAACCCGAAACTATGGCAAACCGCTCGAAATTGAGATACCATTCCGCTCAACTGCGGCGTGGGTGACAAGCGGCTCGGCCGATTGTTGTCTTCGCTGGGCAGTTTGGCGGCCGCGGGGTGTCCAGGGACGGGGTGGGGGCTGAGTCATTGCTGATTGGAGATGTGTATGGGCTCGAAGTTTTCCCGGGCTGTACTTGCCGCCGCACTCCTGACCTGCGGTGCGGACCTCGCCCACGCCGGCACCGCGTACACGTTCACACTCAACCAGACGAATAGCTCGCTGAGCTACTCCCTCACCGCCGATGCGCCCTTCGGATCATCCGGCAGCCCTCCCGTGGCCAGCACCCTGGTCGGGCGAGAGGCCAGACCCAGATCGCCACGGAGCCGACTCGCACGAAGCGGCTTGCCTCCGCGTTCTCGCCCTGCGGCTCGCTCACCCCCACCCAGAACGACCTCATCACCATCTCCGGCACGATCGCCGCCAGCGGCTCATCCCCACTCCTTCCATCACCCACCCCGGCGGCACGTTCAAGCTCGGCGTGAACACCGCCGCCGGCACCTGCCAACTTCAGGATCTCAACCTCAACCTCATCGCCGCCGGCTCGATCAGCGCCGCGGCCAGTCTCAACAGCTTCATGTACCAGTCCTTCTGCACCGTGAGCCCGGGTTGCACGGCGCCCTACGTCGTGCCCATCAGCTTGCAAGTCGGCGAGATCCGACCGTCACCTCTCTTCTAGCAGCGCAGCCCCGGGCGTGCCGGACTCGGGAACCCTCACCGCCAGCGGCCCGAACTCGTGGAACTTCAGCGTGACCACCACCGTGACGGTGACGCCCACGATCGCCTACGGCGGCGCGCCCGCTACCCGCCGGCCCGCAGCAAATCCCCGTGACCTTCGCCGGCACGATCACCCTGAGCGGGCGCACCGCGACCATCACCGCAAGCACAGAGCTGGACTACAGCCCCGCCGCCACCGCCCCGGGCCCGCTCCCGCCCACCGAGCTCTCCGTTCCCGCGGGCTCGCTGCTCTGCTCCGGAATCAACATCATCCTCTCGCTCAACATCACCTCGTCCACCGTGACGAGCAACAACACCGCGACCATCGTCGCCGCCGGCACGCGACTGGCCTGCCCCTGCGACACCAACGGCGACGGCGCTCGCACCGTGCAGGATATCTTTGACTTCCTGCGGCTGTGGTTCGCCGGCAACTCCCGCGCCGACTTCAACAGCGACACGCACATCACCGTTCAGGACATCTTCGCCTTCCTCTCCTGCTGGTTCTCCCAGTCCCTGGGCTGCTGACCGTTCTCCTGAAGCGGTTTGAATCGTTCGAGCGTTTGCAATCGTTGAGCAGCGGAGAGGGGGGAGGGAAGAGGGAGGGGGGAGGGGCGAGGGGCAAAGGGGAGGGCGGGAGGGGAGAGGGGGGAGATGGTTCCGGTCTTCGCCGCTTCGGCGCACGATGTTGCCCCCGGCTTTCAGCCGGGGGTAGGCGACCCTCGTTTCCGCGGCCCCTTGGGCCGACCGGCGCCACCCCCACCAAAACCTGCTCTCATCGCCAGATCAAGGCCAGCAGAATCAAGCAGAGCCGCTCCCCCAACCGAGCCCTTCGGTGTTCACTCCCCGCACTCAGGACACGTCGCGCTCGCGAATGCCGCGAGTCATAGCCGCACCAAAGGCACAATCCGTTCCGCCGCCGCATCCGTCGCCTCACCGCCGCCGGCACCACCGCCAGCGCCGTGAGCGTGTGCCCCACACCACGAGCATGTGCAGCAAGAACGGAATCCACACCGGCAGAATGGGAAACCCATATCGATCACAGTTCTGAGGGAGCTGCCAGGTCCGCCGAAGAAGTGGGCAGATTGATCATCGTCGAAAAATGCGACACGGTCGACGTATCCGAAAACTCGAACTCGCACGACCACCAAACCACGGGCAGCGGCCACCCGTAAGCCATCGCATTGACCGACTCGATGTCGTGGACCACAGGCCAAGGTCGCTCGCTGGGCCAAGGCATGAGATTCACCCCAGCGAGCCACCATGGCAAGACCGGGCCACCATCCGAAGACCACTCGTGTTTAGCAATGTCGCTGCGACTCCGATCACCTTCCGCATCGATCGAGAACGCAACCCCGGCGCGATAGTTGCTTCGACCGATGACCAGCAATCCACGCTGCCCTTCCCTCGCTCGCCAATCGATCGAAGCTTGCCCACCGCCGACTTCAACTGCCCCCGACACCGCGAGAAGCAGCCATATCCAGCCATTCAAAAACGGTGACACGATCGCAAGCAACGGAGTGATCCCATACAGCAACACTCGCCGGCCAGGGCCGCGGCGTCGAGCAGATGGACAAAGAGTCGCGAGTGCCGTCACGCCGGAAATGGTAAACGCCGCTCTCCCCTAGCCGTCATCCACCCCTCCAGACCTCCCATAACCGGCCCCTACCCGCATTCGCCCATCCCCGCGCCATGGACCCCTCGCCCGACAGCCGACGTATAGCTCCAACACGAGTTTCCCTCCCCACCACCATGCACACCCGAACGCGGACCTTCTTTCTCCTGCTCATCGCCGGGCTCGCCGCGGGCATCGCCTTGCGCCCGCCCGCGCCGACGGAACATCGCACTCCGGCGGCGGCGCATCGAGCGCCGAGAACTTCGCGATTCCGACCGCCCGCGCCGTCGAAACCCTGACCATCGACACGCCCGACGCCTTCGAGTCTCCATCGCCCACGCCGCCGATCCGAACTCTCCCTGCGCTCCGCATCCGAGCTCGCCCGGCAATGATCGCCGCATCGCAGACACTGCTGGACATACTGTATGGGACCACCAGCGACACGCAGCCGAATCTTTGGGTGTCGGTCGTGCCCTTTGCCGCCACGGTCAATGTCGGTAATGCGCACACGAATTGGCTGGTCGGCGGAACCATCGACCAGACGCCCTACGCACCATCCAAATGGATGGGCTGCGTGATGGGGCGAACTTTGCCGGACCCACAAAATCCGGGGAAACGCATGGTCGATGGCATCGACACTGTGCCAGCCACGGCACCTTTCACGGCGTTTCTCTACCAGTCCACCAACCATGTATATCCGATAACACCTCCTGGGCCGATCGTTTACACTACCGGTTCCGGCAGTAGCAAAGTGTCGCACAATTACTGGTATCCGGGCGACAACGACTGGACGGCGTCGCCGAACAACATAATCGAACCCGACGACAGCAACCACTCGGGCAACAATACAGTCGGCCCGAATCTGGACTGTCCCTCGCTGCCGATCCTGCCCGAGACGGCAAGCAAGGCGACCGTCCTCGCGACCATCAACAAGATGGTGCCGGTCAATCGCGGCGGCACGTTCATCAATCTCGGCCTGGAGGCGGGGTGGTGGACGTTGAGCCCGAGCTGGTTAGGACTGTGGGGGAATCCAAATATGCCGCTGGCCTACAATACGCCCTACATGAGGAAGGCCATCATTCTGATGACCGACGGGAACAATGAATGGTACGATTGGCCCGACGGCGTACCCGGTCAGAGACCGCCGACTGCGCCGCCCACCGGCGTGCCGGCGTGGACCGCCGACGGAGACGCCGATTTCACTGCTTACGGCCGCCTGAAGAGCAACACACTTGGGATCACCGCGAGCCAGGCGACGATCACGGGCACGCTCAACACGTGGATGTTGACGATGTGCACGACGCTCAAACAGAATGAAATCGTCATCTACACGGTTCTGTTCAACAACACCACGCCGGCGACCGTGACTCTGTTCACGAACTGCGCTTCGTCGCCGGCCGATTACTTCCAGAGCCCGAGCGTCGTCCCTCTGAAGCAAGCATTCCAACAGATTGGCAAGGATCTATCCTCCCTGCGGCTTTCGCAATAACCGCCTCATGGGTATTCAGGTGCTTGAGCGCGTCGATAAGATGAAAGCCTTGGTAGTCCGTCTGCATGACGCCGATCGCGGGCGGTTCAGGATGGGATTCGTCGATTCAACGCTCTATGGAAAACTGCCAGAGGTGATCCGCTGCTACCAGGCTGCGCGCTGGAGGGACGTATTGGCGCCGGCTTCGCGCGTAGTTTTGCACCTCGGAAGTTAGCGAACCAGCGGCCGGCAATGGCCTTGTTCTCGCTCTCTTTTGGCATGATGGTTTGGCTCCTTGCCCTGCGAGTGGGTGACAAAACTCCAAATCTCGCTGTTTGTATCATCCGCGGTGGCCGCTGTCGGAGCGAACGCGAAAACCGCATTGCATGGCCGAACATCAACCGACAGCGTGCTGACACAGGCAGAACGGTCTTGGCCGTGACTGGACAGTTTCACCGGGATCGTCGAGCCTCCGCGTGATCCGCTCGTCACGGGCGTCCCGCTGCTCGTCGCTTTAGGAGACGCGGGACGTCGCCGGCTTGGCCAGACGCCGAAACACGCCATAAACAGCAATGGAGGAGACAGGAATGCCCCAATTCGGAGACGCCAAAGGCGAATTCCGCGGTACCACCGTCCGCAACGATGCGGCCCTGAGCGCATGGCTGGCGAAGCACACCGAAGCGGCGCTGGAGCCGGATCTGCCGATCATCGATCCGCACCACCATTTCTGGGACACGCCGCAGCGCGGCCGCTACCTGCTGCCCGAACTTCTGGCCGATATCGGCGGCGGGCACAACATCGTCTCGACCGTCTTCCTCGAATGCCGCGCGATGTATCGCAAGGATGGTCCGCGCGAGATGGCGGCCTTGGGCGAGGTCGAATTCGTCAACGGCATCGCGGCGATGAGTGCCTCGGGCAATTTCGGTCCCTGCCGCGTCGCCGAGGGCATCGTCGGTGGCGGCGACCTTGGTGTCGGCGCACGCGTGCGCGAGTTGCTGCAGGCCGAGATCACCGCGGCCGGAGGGCGCCTGCGCGGCCTCCGCCATGGCGTGGCATGGGATGGCAACGAATCGGTTGGCAAATATGCCTCCCGGGTCGTCCCGCCGCATCTGGTCCTCGACGCGAAATTCCGCGAGGGCTTCGCCCAGCTGGCGCCGCTCGGCCTGAGCTTCGAGTCATGGCAGTACCATCCGCAACTACCGGACGCGATCGACCTCGCGCGCGCGTTTCCGGGCACCACCATCATCCTCAATCATGTCGGCGGCGTGCTCGGCGTCGGGCCCTATTCCGGTCACCGTCAGGAAATTCTTAGCAGCTGGCGCAAGGACATTTTCGAGCTTGCCAAATGCCCGAACGTCTATTGCAAGCTTGGCGGCATTGGCATGGTGTCGTTCGGGTTCGATTTTCATGAGCGCGACGTTCCGCCTTCGTCGGAGGATCTCGCCGCCGCGTGGCGGCAATACATCGAACCCTGCATTGAAGCCTTCGGTGTCGAGCGGTGTATGTTCGAGAGCAATTTTCCGCCGGACAAGCAGTCCTGCGGCTATACCGAGCTGTGGAATGCGTTCAAGCGCATCACCGCGAATGCATCGGCTGCCGAAAAGACTGCGCTTTACAGTGGCACAGCGGCGAAGGTCTATCGGTTGACTGTGCCCTGAACCGTCGGGAGAAACCGCGATGAGCCGGTTCGACAGCTACGCGACGAAATACGCGTGCATCCACATGCGCCGCGAGAACGGCATTCTGGAGATGCGGTTTCACACCGACGACGGCCCGCTGCGCTGGGGGCTCGGCCCGCACGGCGAACTTCCGGATGCCTTCGCCGATGTCGCGCGCGACCGCGATAACCGGGTGGTGATCCTGACCGGAACCGGTGACGAATGGTCCGGCGTCCGCGCGACGCCGGGCCAGAGCGCGATCGGCCCGGGCCTGACATCCAACGCGTTCGACCGCGTGCACTGGGAAGGCCGCGCCTTGCTGATGAATCTGCTGAACATCGAGGTGCCGGTGATTTCGGCGATCAACGGCCCGGCGTGGCGACACGGTGAAATTCCTTTGCTGTCGGACATCGTGCTCGCCGCGGACACGGCCGCGTTCCAGGACTCCGCACATTTCCCGAACGGCCTGGTGCCGGGGGACGGCATGCACATCGTCATGCCCATGCTGCTGGGGCTGAACCGAGGCCGCTATTTCCTGCTCACCGGTCAGACATTGTCGGCGCAGGAAGCCAAGGATCTTGGTCTTGTGGCCGAGATCCTGCCACGGGACAAAGTTCTGGCGCGCGCCTGGGAGCATGCCGAAGCCCTGGCGGCGAAGCCCACGCTACTGCTGCGCTATACGCGTTTGATGTTCACCGAGTATTTGAAGCGGCGCATGCAGGATCTGCTTGGTTATGGCCTGGCGATGGAAGGGCTTGCGCTGATGGAGCAGACGGGGATGGACAAAATGGGCGGCGGGTCAGTCTGACACGCAACCTATGGTATCCTCTTGTGCCTCTCCGGCGTTGTCTCTAAAGAGTTCCTCCAGAAAATTCGTCGGCCACGGCCATTGGCCGCTGCCGCCAAAAACGCCGGAAGGAAACGCTCATGGCGACCGTCGACGTTGCCGCCCCACGCCTGCAATATGTCGGCAGCCACCGCGCGGGCCGATCACCCGCCTGCTCGAAGACGAACGCTGGCTGGCGACCTGCCTGATGCTGCCGACGGTGATCCTGCTCGGCCTGTTCATCGCCCATCCGTTCGTCAACGGCATCCTGCTGTCGGTCACCGATACCAAGGTCGGGGTGCCCGGCCACTTCGTCGGCCTCGATAATTTCGTCAAGATCTGGAACGACGACATCTTCCAGGTCGCGGTGTGGAACACCTGCCTCTACACCTTTGTCACGACGGTTTTCAAACTGGCGCTCGGGCTGTGGCTGGCCTTGCTGCTCAACCGGCATTTCCGCGGCAAGGCGTTCATGCGCGCCTTTATCCTTTTGCCGTTCATCATCCCGACCGTGCTGTCGACCTTTGCCTGGAAGTGGATGTTCGACCCGACCTTCAGCGTCCTCAACTGGATGCTGTTCCATGCTCGGGATCATCAAGACCCGCATCAACTGGCTGGGCGACCCGCACCTGGCGATGGTCTCGGTGATCATCGTCAATGTCTGGCGCGGCGTGCCGTTCTACGCGATCAGCCTGCTCGCCGGTCTGCAGACGATCAGCCCCGAACTGCACGAGGCGGCGGCGATCGACGGCGCCCGCGCCTGGAAGCGCTTCCGCCATATCACCTGGCCGCTGCTGCTGCCGGTGACGCTGGTGATCGTGCTGTTCTCGGTGATCCAGACCTTCGCCGATTTCCAACTCGTCTACGTGCTGACCGGCGGCGGTCCGGCCAACGCCACCCAGCTGTTCGCGACCTATGCCTACCAGCTCGGCATCGGCACGGGATTGCTCAGCCAGGGTGCCGCGATCTCGCTGGCGATCTTCCCGATCCTGCTGCTCGTGGTGATCGTTCAGCTGGTCTACATCCGCAAGGCGGAGACCGCATAAGCCATGATCGAGGGAGCCTCCTGGCGGCGCTGGGTTTTCTTCTATGTGCCGGTGACGGCGTTCGTCGTCACGCTGCTGTTTCCGTTCTATTGGATGGTCATCACGACCCTGCGGCCGGACAAGGAGCTGTACCGGCCGTGGAACGCGCCGAACTACGCGCCGTTCTGGACGAACAACCCGACCCTCGAGCATATCCGCGACCTGCTGACCGAGACGCTGTTCAGCACCTGGATGCTGAACACGATGCTGATCTCGCTCGCGGCGACGGCGATCTCGCTGTTCTGCGGGCTGCTCGCCGGCTACGCGCTGTCGCGGCTCAAATTCCCGTTCGCCGGCAGCATCGGCACCGGGATCTTCATCACCTACCTGGTGCCGCAGACGCTGCTGTTCATCCCGCTCTCCGACATCATCCGCAATTTCAAGCTCGGCGATTCGCCCTGGGCCTTGATCCTGACCTACCCGACCTTCCTGATCCCGTTCTGCACCTGGCTCCTGATGGGGTACTTCAAGTCGATCCCGAAGGAGCTGGAGGAATGCGCCCGCATCGACGGCGCGACCCGCTGGAAGGCGATGATCTACATCATCTTCCCGGTGGCGATCCCGGGCATCCTGTCGGCCGGGATATTCGCCTTCACGCTGTCGTGGAACGAGTTCATCTACGCGCTGGTGTTCCTGTCCTCGCCCGAACAGAAGACCGTGCCGGTCGGCGTCACCTCGGAACTGGTGCGCGGCGACGTGTTCTTCTGGGGCGAGCTGATGGCGGGCGCGTTGCTGGGATCGATCCCGGTCGCCTTCGTCTATTCGTTCTTCGTCGAATACTACGTGTCCGGCATCACCGGATCGGTGAAGGGTTAAGCGCATGGCCCGCGTGCTGATGCGCAGCCTGAACAAGAAATACGACGAGGTGCACGCCGTCATCGACGTGAACCTGGAAATCCACGATCAGGAATTCGTCGTGCTGGTCGGCCCGTCGGGCTGCGGCAAGACGACGACCCTGCGCATGGTGGCGGGGCTCGAAAGCATCACCTCGGGCAACATCTCGATCGACGAGAAGATCGTCAACGAGCTGCCGCCGATGGATCGCGACATCGCGATGGTGTTCCAGAATTACGCGCTCTACCCGCATATGAGCGTCTACGACAACATGGCCTTCGGCCTCAAGATGCGGAAGTTCGACAAGCCCGAGATCGCCAGGCGCGTGCAGGAGGCGGCCGAGATCCTCGGCATTCAGGAACTGCTGAAGCGCAAGCCGCGTCAGCTTTCCGGCGGTCAGCGCCAGCGCGTCGCCCTGGGCCGGGCGATCGTCCGCCATCCGCAGGTCTTTCTGTTCGACGAGCCGCTGTCCAACCTCGACGCCAAATTGCGCGTGCAGATGCGGGTCGAGCTGAAGAAGCTGCACGAGCGGCTCGGCACCACCGCGATCTACGTCACCCACGACCAGGTCGAGGCGATGACCCTCGGGGACCGCGTCGTCGTCATGCGCGACGGCAGGGTGCAGCAGGTCGGCGACCCGATGGAGCTCTACAGCAGCCCGGCCAACCGCTTTGTCGCCGGCTTTCTCGGCTCCCCGGCGATGAATTTCGCCGGCGTGCGCATCGCCGCGCAGAACGGCGGGCTGTGGGCGGAACGCGACGGCATCCGCATCGACGGTTCCCAAGCCGATCGTGCCGCGCCTCGGCGCCTATGCCGGCAAGGAAGTGACGTTCGGGGTTCGCCCGGAGGACATGCACATCGCCGGCGCCGGCGATCCGCAGGATTTGAGCTTCGATGCCGCGGTCGAGGTGGTCGAGCGGCTCGGCTCGGAAATCCTGCTCGACGTCGCCGTCGGCTCGGCGACGATGGTGGCTGTCGGTCGAGCCGACCGCCACCGCCAAGGTGCATGAAAAGCTCCGTCTGGCGGTCAATCCCGAGCGGCTGCACTTCTTCGACAACGAGACCGAGGCGGCGATCTGACGGATCGGCCAGCCCAGGCGCCTTAAATCGTCGCGCGGTCCCGGCCGCGCGATACATCAGGGAGGACACCATGACCCGCATCAATCGCCGCCGGTTCACCCAACTGTCGGGCGCCGGCGCGCTCGCCGCCGGAACCGGTGGGTTGGCCGGCATCCTGGCCAGCGGACGGGCACCCGCATACGCGCCAGACGGCGACGGTTCACTGGCTGCGCTGGGCCGATTTCGTGCCGGCCTCCGACGTGCTGCTGAAGGGCCCGATCGTCGAGCAATGCCAGAAGGATCTCGGCATCAAGCTGACCGTCGAGACGATCAACGCCAACGACATCCAGGCGCGCGTCACATCCGCGATTCAATCCGGCACCGGCCCCGACATCATCCTGGGGCTCAACAACTGGCCGCAGCTCTACGCCAGGAGCCTTGCCGACGTCACCGATCTCGCCGAGCAACTCGGCAAGGAGGGCGGCGGCTATTACGATATCTGCAAGGTGGTCGGCACCTACGACAACCACTGGATCGGCGTGCCCTGGTGCGTCGGCGGCGGGCTCGTCGCCTATCGCAAGTCCTGGCTGGCCGAGGCCGGCTTCGACAAATTCCCGACGAACTGGGACGATTACCGCACCGCCGGCAAGAAGCTGAAGGCGGCAGGCCATCCCTATGGCCAGACCGCCGGACACACCTTCGGCGACGCGCCGGGCTGGTGGTATCCCTATCTGTGGTCGTGGGGCGGCAAGGAGGTCGAGGCCGATGGCAAGACCGTCGTGCTGAACTCCAAGGAGACGGTCGAATCGGTCAAGTTCGCCGTCGCCCTGTGGAAGGAGACGATGGACGAGGGCGGTCTCTCCTGGGACGACACCAACAACAACCGCGCCTTCCTGTCGGGCAGCATCAGCGCCACCAACAACGGCGCCTCGATCTATCTCGAAGCCAAGAAGAAGCCCGACAGCTATCAGACCGAAAAGGGCACGCCGATGAAGGACGACATCCTTCACGCCAGCATCCCGGGCGGCGCCGGCGGCCAGTTCAACCTGCCCGGCCCGTTCATCGATATGCTGATGGGCTATTCGAAGAATCAGGATGCGGCCAAGAAATTCCTGGCGTGGGTGCACACCAAGCCGGTGTTCGAGCAGTGGTTCACCTCGCAGCAGGGCTATCACCTGCGGCGCCACAAAAGTGTGGGAAGACCACCCGGTGTGGAACGTCGACCCGGTCCTGGCCCCGTTCAAGAAGGTCCCGGTTACCGGCCGCCTGTTGGGCTATGCCGGGAAGCCGACGCAGAAGGCCGCCGAGGTGCAGACCAAGTACATCATCGTCGACATGTATGCGAAGGCGATCCAGGGCATGCCGGCCGAACAGTCGGTGAAAGCGGCGCATGACGAGCTGGTGAAGATCTACGCGTCGTAAATCACCGGCGCGCGAAGGAGCCGGCGCAAAGCCGGCTCCGCTCAATCAAGAACAACGACCAGGGAGGATCGACCATGCAGCGTATCGATCGACGCAGGTTGCTCAAGCTTTCAGGCGCCGGCGCACTGCCGACGGGCACCGGCGGCCTTGCCGGCATTCTCGCCTCCGGGCCGAGCGCCTGCCTTCGCCCAGGGCACGACCCTGCACTGGCTGAAATTCGTCGATTTCGTGCCGGTCTCCGATCAGCTCCTCAAGGGCAGGATCAAGGATGAGTGCCAGAAGGCGCTCGGCATAAATCTCACGTATCGAGACCATCAACGGCGACGGCGTCCAGGCGCGGATCAGTGCGGCGATCCAGTCCAAGGCCGGACCCGACATCATGATGGCGGCCAGCAACTGGGCGCAGCTCTACGCCGAAAGCCTGGTCGATGTCAGCGACATCGCCGACGAGGTCGGCCGCGCACAGGGCGGGTTCTTCCAGACCTCGCGCGATATCGCCAATGACGGCAAGCGATGGATCGCCATGCCGTTCACCATCCTCGGCGTGCTGTTCGCCAACCGCACCTCGTGGTTCGCCGACGTTGGCATCAGTCCCGACAAATTTCCGGCGACCTGGGACGAATATCGCGCCATCGGCAAGCAGATGAAGGCCAAGGACCACCCGTACGGCCAGACACTCGCCCATGCCTTCGGTGACGGGCCGGCGTTCTGGTATCCCTATCTGTGGTCGTGGGGCGGCAAGGAGGTCGAAGCCGACGGCAAGACCGTCGCGCTGAACTCCAAGGAGACGATCGAGTCGGTCAAGTTCGCAGTCGCCTTCTGGAAGGAATGTTTTGACGAAGGCGCGCATGTCGTGGGACGACGCCGGCAACAACCGCGCCTTTCTCGCCAACACGATCAGCTCGACCAGCAACGGCGCCTCGATCTATCTGCTGGCCAAGGCCAAGGCCGACACCTACATGACCGAGAAAGGCAAGCCGCTGAAGGACGACATCTTCCACGCGCCGCTGCCGAAAGGGCCCTGCCGGTCAGTTCAGCTATCACGTGCCGTTCTCCAACCTGGTGCCGAGACTACGGCAAGAACCAGAAGGCGGCCAAGGACTTCCTGCGCTGGTTCCACACCAAGGAGATCTACGGCGAGTGGTTCACGTCGCAGCAGGGGTTTTCGACCGGCACCACCAGGATGTGGGAGGACGACCCGGTGTGGAAGGTGGACCCGATCATGGCGCCGTTCCGCACCGCGGCGGAAAGCGGACATTTCGCCGGCTACGCCGGACCCGCCGGCCGCGCCGCCGCCGAGGCGATCAGCAAATTCATCATCGTCGACATGTACGCGAAAGCGGTCCAGGGCGCATCGGCCGAGGACGCCGTCAAATGGGCCCACGACGAGATGGTGAAGATCTACGCGTGAGATAAATTCGGAGCGTCAAGTGCTCCGACGCATTCTGCGGACATTATCGGATCTGGCGTTGCGTGCAGCGTGGCCTCCGTATCCAGCGAAATGCGACGGCTACCGATCGCCCAGGCAGATGCCCAGGCCGCGGGCAGTGCGGACGAGCGTGTCGTCGGAGGCCACGAGTTGCGCCGGCTCGAACGCGGCTGTCAGCGGCACATCGAGCACGCGGCGGTTCTGCCAGGCGACCATGCGATCGAACTTGCCCTCCGCAACCAGGTCCACGGCATGCACACCGAAGGCAGAGGCGACCAGCCGGTCATCCCAGGTCGGCTGCCCGCCGCGTTGCACGTGGCCGAGTACGGTCACGCGGGTTTCCGCACCGGTCATCCTGGCCAGCGTCTCGCCGAGCACATGGCCGATGCCGCCATAGGTTGCTCTGCCGAGCGCATGCTGGTGCCGCACATGTTCGCCAGTGTTGTCGCGCACCCCCTCGGCAACCACGACAATGGCGAAGTTGTGTGTTCCATGGCGCAGCTTGCTGATGTGCGCGGCGACGATGTCGATGTTGTGGGGGATCTCCGGCACGAGGACCACGTCCGCGCCACCGGCGATGCCGGCCGCCAGCGCGATCTGGCCACTGTCGCGCCCCATGACCTCGAGGATCATCACCCGGTCATGGCTTGCCGCAGTGGGCTGCAGCCGGTCGATCGCCTCGGTCGCCACCATCACCGCCGTGTGATAGCCGATCGAGCTCTCGGTTGCGCCGACATCGTTGTCGATCGTCTTGGGTATGCCGACGAAGCGGATGCCGCCTTGCTGGGCGAGGCGACGGAGAATGGCGAGGCTGCCGTCGCCGCCGATGCCGATCAGCGCGTCGAGGCCAAGCAGGCGGATGCCTTCGATCACCTCCTCCGAACGGTCCTTGAGGCTGCCATCCGGCATCGGAAAGGCGAATGGGTCGCCGCGATTGGTGGTGCCGAGGATCGTGCCGGCCATGCGCGCCATGGCCGAATTGGCATTTTGCAGATCGAGCGTCATGAAATCCACCGGCCGACGCAGCAGGCCTTGAGTGCCCTGGTGGATGCCCAGAACACGCCAGCCATGGCCTTCCACGGCACGTGCCACGACCGCGCGGATCACGGCATTAAGCCCGGCGCAATCGCCGCCGCTGGTCAGCACGCCGATTGTTTTCTGGACAGAGCTCACGATCGTCCCTGCACGGTAATGAAGCGGCGTCGCGATCATGCCAGCCGCCGGGACCCCAATACCACCGATTTCATTAACAAACTGCCAGATATGGCCCGCGTCAGGTCATTGGCACCGTTGGCCGGGAGCGCCCGGAAGCCGGCCGCTTATCCGGAAATTGCGGCGAAGGGCAGCCGCACGGGCCGCGGTGACCGGAGACACGTGGCCGTCCGGCGCTGACCCATCTGGAATCTGACACGGGATTGTGAAGTAGGGGTTGCCTATCACGAGGACGTGATATAACGTGCTCTCCACTTGGCCGAGGTCCCCGCCATCAGCTGGCGGCCCAAGAAGGACAGGGGAAATGAATAGCTTCGAATCGTTTCAGGTCTTTGCACCCGGGTGGCCCCGGCAAGACGCTGACGACATGGTCGACCTGATTGACCCCCTGCTGAAAACGGCGCCGGCGCAAGCGAGTGCTTCTGTCGCCAATCCATCGGCCGTCCCGGATCCGGACCGGCCAAGGTATCTCGAGCGGGTGAACCCAACCTTCAAGCTGCGGCCTGGCGAGCCTGCTCAGTGTGTCGATACTGCCTTGGACAAAGCTACGGACCCTCTGGCCCCCTCCCGAGGCATAGTCGTGGGGTTGCTTCTATCGGTCCCGCTTTGGGCTTTTATTGGTCTGGGTGTCTGGTTCGTCCTCTGACGAGATAGAGTTCGCATTGCCTGAGCGCCCGCACCGTAGAGGCGCCGAAGTACACGCGGGCATGTAAATGACGGATCCAATATAACACTCTATCCAAACTGCGCATGATAGAAACAGTAATCTACAATCGGGTGTTTTCGCGTATCGATGTTCAATGCGCCAAGTGCATGACAATAATTTGTCCAGGTCATCCCGCGCCGCCGAATGGATCCATGATTGGGAGCGTGTTCGCCAGCTATGCAGTCGGTTCGGGAATGATCCTGTCCAGCATCCGGGTCGCAACATACGGGTGGTGGCCAAGCTGACGTTGGCGAAGGTAAATTCTTCTGATGTTGATGGCATCCTCGGGATCCCAGTAGTCGAGGCTCAGGATCGGCAGGCGAGGCTGACGGTTCTGCGCGGGAGCCAAGAGCGATAACTGCAGCGCAACTTCCGATGGCTCATTCCACTTGAAATTTCCGTCTCCGCTATGGTCCGTGGTTGTTAGCAGGCTTTCCGCAACTATACCATCGACACTATCGACCACGCTCGGGAGCAGGGCATAACCCCGGTTCATAATCACCAACAAGTTCGGGTACGATTTGTCGATCGCGTGAACGAGATCCACAGCCGCCTGACGCATGCCGCGTTTGCCGTTGGGGTCCAATTCCTCAAGGTAGGGCGGCGTGTCCAATGTGTCGAGCAAAAGCCCCGTAAACCCTTTGGCGACAATGAAGGGGATAATCTCTCCGAGCACGAGATCTTTCCAGGATTGGTGTCTGACGTCGAATTCGACGCGTGCCCGGCCATGCGGGATTCTCCTCGAGCAAGGCCGCAGGATCGACCCGGTCGTAGAAAGTGTCGGATATTCTGATCTCCCCGAGACTTACGTATGCACATACATGCGCACCGGCTTTGGCGACTGCCGCGATGGATCCTTTGAATGCCGGGTCAAGAAACACCATATTATAAGACGACAGCACCTGTTCGTCGGCGGTCTCCCCATAGAATGCGATCCATTTCACGCACGCTTCGGGCGCCGGCTTTGCGGTGCACGACCTGGCAGTCCACATCGAATATGCCGCAACGAATAGTGTGGCGCATGCTGTCAAGATCGTCCGTCGCAGAAGGTTTTGACCGGTGCGCTCCTCGCGGTGTGCACGTGGCTCCGCTGCACTGTCTGACCAGGCCACGCCTTCCGAATGCACGGTCACCAAATACTTCACTCCTCATCCGACAAGCAGCCGACGTGGTTCAAGGCGCCTTCTGGTTTACTTACTCTTAAGACTCAAATCCGCGAGCGCAGCTTGATACTCGACTTCCTGGCCGAGCCCGCCGGCGATACGGGCATACCTGGCCAGGATGTCGGGTGGGAGACCGCCGTTGCGCCGCCGGTCGCGCAGGACGCCGAACGCCTCGGCCGGCGAGGCGGTTGCGGTCAGCAAGTCCATCCACGTCCGCCGATCGGACGGGTCAAGCGGGAAAAGATCAACCTTTTCGAGTAGCCACTTCGTTATGGCGTAGTTTTGCTCATGGAATGCGAACCGAGCAGCCAACAAGGGCCTGTGCGCCGTGACCGCCGTTGGTATGCTCACCCAGAAAGGCGCGAGTGCCCCAATCCCGAACTCGGCTGCGATCGCCTCGCTGTAGCGCGTAATCAGGTCATTAGACGAGGGATGTCTGAGAATTTCACCGAAGGTCTGCCACACAATGGCCGGTTCGTCCTGATCGCGACAGGCGGCCAGAAACGCGGCAACCTCATTCGCCGACGGCGAAGGGTTCGCTTTGGCCCAGGTCTCCAGCAGGTGCCGTGCGACCGGTTTGGCTCCCATCTCTGCAAGGACCCGAACCAGAAAGAACCGGATCTCTGGATGCAATACCGCCACGGCATCCCCAAGTGCCGACGCATCGGCAACCGTCGCATGCTGGGCAATGCCACGCAGAAGACGATCGGCCAGCCAAGGCTGACGCCATTGCAAGATCCACTGCTTGCCCAATCGAACTGCCTCGGCGCCTCGTCCTGACTCAACCAGCAATTCGGCCAAATAAATCCGTGCATCGACACTGCGTGTGGATTCCAAAGGTGTCGATAGTGCCCCAGGCGTGGCGGCGCGCATGAGGATTCGGATCGCGCCGTCTCGATCCCCGGCGCCGGTATGGAGTTCGGCCAAGCGCAATAAGGACCCATCTTCGACTGTTAGTTCGGCTTCAAATTGCGACAACAGGGCGAACTCCGCATCGGTCTGTTGCTCCTCTCGATACAAGGTTGCCAACTCCACAGCGCGTGACAGTTTCGGTGTGATCGCAATAGAACGTGTCAGCATCGCGATGCGCTTTGGTACGTCTCCAATGTTCCTGTAAAGATCGGCCAGGCGCCCGTACGCCTCGCTATCATCAGGGCGAAGTGCGGTGTAGCGCTCCAGGAGTTCGGCGGCACGCCGGTAATTGCCGATTTCGGCGTAGGCACGTCCCAGGGTCGCCAGAAGCGCCGGATCGTCCTCACCGCGCGCTAACTGTGGTTCAAGGAGGGAAATGATCTGAGCCTGTTTGTCCTGGTCCCACATTACGGCGAGCCACTCGTCGCGGCGGGGAGCCATGAGCGTCGCGGCAGCTACAACGATCCCGGTCACAAGCATGATGAAACGAGCGGGTGCAGTCATTTCTCTGACTCTGTCTTCAATCGCTAAAAGGCTGCCAATGCTTGATACTTCAAGTTGGTCGCGCCACAGCGCTTCTGTTGGCAATGCTGCCTACTCACAAAAAAAGTGGTGATCGAGCGCGAGGGTCGATACGGCAGGGGCCAAAAAGCGTGGCTTTTGTTATCTCACATATCCGTCGCTCCTGTAGAGGTCCTTATGGCCTCTGACGAATTCGATGGTGCTTCTCAGGCCATCATCGAGTGTGACCTTGGGCGACCAGTTGATTTTATTGCGTGCCAGTGCGTTGTCTGAAACTAGCTTTAGGACCTCGCTGAGTTCGGGCCTCATGCGCTGCTCCTCTTGCACAATGGGCTTGGCGATGCCCATGAGGCTCAACAGGCGCTCGGCGAACCAACCGACAGAATGGGTTTCTCCCGTTCCCAGATTGATGGTCATGCCCTCGATGCCGGGCGTGAGTGCAGCCGCCATGAAACCGGCCACCGTGTCGCTGACGAACGTCATGTCACGCTCGGGCGTCAGGGAGCCGAGCCGTATTACGTCGCTGCTGAAAGCCTGGGAGATGATCGTTGGAATGAAGGCTCGTGCGCTCTGCCGCGGTCCGAAGGTGTTGAATGGCCGCAATGTCATGACAGGCGTCCCGAACGAGCGGTAGTAACTTTCGGCAAGCTTGTCGGCCGCGATCTTGGACGCCGAGTAGGGGGACTGCCCCTGCAACGGATGAGTTTCGTCGATTGGGACCCTGAGTGCAGTTCCGTACACCTCGGAGGTGCTGGTATGGACCACGCGCGCGACATCGTATCGCCTCGCGGCTTCCAGGACGTTCAGCGTCCCCTCAATATTGGCTCGCACATAGCTGCGAGGGGCCTCATATGAATAGGGAATGGCGATCAGTGCGCCGAGGTGCAAAACGACTTCCTGTCGCTCAATGGTCCGATACATGAAATCGCTGTCTTCGATATTCCCGCTGACCACCCGCAAGCTTTTGCGGACCGACTGATCCAGAAAGGCTAGGTTACCGACAAGCGAACCGGAATTGTATCGGACCACCGCGGTGACCGAAGCTCCTGCCGTCACCAGCGCCTCAACCAGATGGCTGCCGATGAAGCCGCCGGCGCCGGTTACAACAACTCTCTTACCAGTCCACATGATCGATGATCTCTCCTGGGTTGCTTTGGGCCAATACATAAACTTGCCGTGTCGACAGAAACCTCATCAATGCGAGCCCTACAATGAACGCCGTGTGTTGTAATACCGAGAAAGATTTATAATTGCATGAACAGTGCTCGCGCCGATCGCTATACAACAATTATTGCGTGGCGAAAAGAAGGAAGCGAGCGTATGGCGGCTGTGCGTGGCATATCGTGCTCCTTACAGAGATGTATTGTTCGTAATAAATGCGTGATAATGTAGCCACGGCAACTCGCGCAGCAAGACAGTGAATGCCAGCAAGAACGTCACTGCGGCCGCTATCATGCTTCCGTAGCCATAGAAAGCCTGACCAAGAGAGAGAAACAACACGGTGAGGGTGGTGTTCAGAACGGCGTAGACCGCTACAATAAGCAGCGCCGGCCGGCGCAGATCGAAGTAAAGGAGGAAAATGAAACAGAACATTGAGCTGGTGTGAAAAGTCATTGCCCACAGCGATATACGAAGAATGCTCATATAGGTCGGCCTGAGGCCCAGTTCGCTCATGAACACGAACGAAAGCAGAATTGTCATCGTTGCCACGATCGCCAGGGCGACAAAAAGCATGGCTATGCTGGAGATGACGCATGTCCGCAGCTTTTGCATCGCAGCGGACAATTCGCGCAAACTGGCCTGACGATCCAAACGGCCGTAGAAGCGGCCGAAAAGACGGGAAAACTGTGTTTCGACATGTACAAAGGCGACGGCTATGACAGGGATCGATGCCAACTGCGCCCAGAACATTGCCGTATCGTAGCTGGGCATGGTTCGCAGAACCCCTGCAATTACCAGACTGCCCGAGGGCGCTCCATACCACATAACCACCTTGTCGGCCCAAAGTCCGAATGCATAGGCAAAGCCGGCCATCGGCAGTTCCCACTTTAGCGGCGGAAATTCTAGCAATGCTCGGTCCAGAACCAAGTGAGTTCCGAACCGCCGAACGAGTGTGCCGATCAGGATCGCATCGGTAATCGCGAAGCCCGCATTGAATCCGATAAGAAGCACGGTTGCCGACGGGTCCGACAATAGGAGGCCGAATACAATCACCGACAGTGCATTGGCACCAAAGGCCACGAGCACGGCGATGTGGGCTCTGACCACGCCGAGGAATGGAATGAGCAGCCAAGAGACGCCGATCAGAAAGGCGTTTTGAACCGCGGCAATCCGGGCCGAGCCGTTAAGGGTCGCTGCCACCAGATAGAATGGAACTACCGTCACAAGGGCGATAAGGCAGAACACCGAAAGCGATGCAACGAACGCAAATAAGATGCACTGGGTCCGGCCGACGTGAAGTTGGTCGGCGATATATCGACCTGAAAAGAACGCCAACGGGCAGGTAACGACAAGTGCGAACAGCGAATTGTAAATGACGATCGAGCGAAACAGAACCAGCTGATCACAAGCGGTCACACAGCCGGCGGAGCTGAGGCCAACAATGCCAAGCATGGTGAATATCCACGGGCCCGCAACCAACAGGGCTGCGTAGACATACGCGATGACAATGCTGCTCAGTGAGCGCTGTCGCGTCATCCGTTCGATCGTGGTGTTGATGCCAGACATCGTGCTTCAGCCTTTGACGTCACACCCGAATGTGGAGCGCGCGAATATTAGCTGATTTTGGTGTTATAATGCAACAGTTTATCCAGTTTCTGCTTAAGCATGTCGGCTGGAAGCGCGCTTACCTAACCAGGCTTCCCGTACTTCCCTGAAGCGCAACTTCCACGAAATGGCCTCGCCGGCGGTGGTTGCTGCTGGTTCGGCCGGCGACTCAGGGGCCAACCCGCTGTACAGAGCCTCGTAAAGCCGTCTGATGCGGTCTTTGTGATATAGGTTCGGGATCCGCTGCTGCATGACGCGACCCATGTCCGCGCGCAATTGATCATCGAGCAGGATGGTGGCGAGCGCCTGGGCGGTGGCCTTCGGATTGCAGGCCTCGACTACGATCCCGCCGCGGCCAATCACTGAATCGCCCTCGAATCCTTCGATGATTTCGCGGCATGACCCGACGTCTGTCGTGACGGCGGGCAGTCCTGTCGCTGCTGCCTCCAACAAGGCGATCGGCTGCGCCTCGCTGATGCTGGTCAGGGCAATCACGTCGGCCCGGCCAAGATATTCCATCACGTCGGGCACTCTCCCCAGGAACTGCACTGTCGACTCAAGCCCGAGCTGAATCACCAGCGCACGGCAGCTCGCGGCATACGACGGATCCTCCTCCTCCGGGCCGATAAGGATCGCGACGACATTCGGGACAAGCTCCTTCAACAGGGATATGGCCATGATGAATGTCCGTGTG
The DNA here is from genome assembly GCA_963739725.1 of uncultured Alphaproteobacteria bacterium. Classification (GTDB taxonomy): domain Bacteria; phylum Pseudomonadota; class Alphaproteobacteria; order Acetobacterales; family Acetobacteraceae; genus JAMXLO01. The sequence continues at coordinate 28,996 of CAVUBS010000029.1, forward strand.
TCCTTGATGGGCACGATGCGGCCGATCATGAGAACGGTCGGCGGCCTAGGCTCGGTGCAGTGCCGAATTCCCGCGTACACATCGACATCGATCCCGTTCGGGATGATGCGAAGCTTGTGATCCGGTGCTCCATCGAAGCGTTGGTAATCCTGGTTGGCCCGATATTGGGTGATGATCACATCGGAGAGCGCATAAGAAATCCGCGAGAAGCTGATGAAGGCGGTAAGCCATACGTCACGCAGTTGAGTAGGCTTGTCTCCGACAGTGAAACCATTGGCACCGGAATCGAAGATCCAGTCTGCAACGCTGAGCTCGATCCTGTCGCTCGTTGGTATAAATACCGTGCTCAGTGACAACGTACGGGCGCCCGGTGACATGCTTGGCATACGCTCCAACGATCCCGGCATATCCGGTCGAGACGGCGTGGAACACGCGCGCATTGGGCAGCGGCGTGTTGATGATCGCCAGCAAACTTCGAGCCAGAAAGCGCCATGACCAGAAAAAGTCGATGAACGGTCCGTCCTGCAGAAGCTCCTGGTACACATGCTCCACCGCAGTCCATGCTGTCTTCGAATTGAGCAGCGCGGCCTCCCCGAAACCCGTTTGTCGAACCAGCGTCGATGAGCTCCTCGAAACTCGTCCCAGGCTCGCCGCCGAGCACGGATTGCATCAACCGCACGCCTTGGCTGACGCACTGCTGCTCCTTCGCTGTCGGCTTGCGCCCGACAGGGCAGACGTCGAGGATGACGTCTGTGATGCCGACGACATTGTCGGGAATAATGTATTTCTTCAGCCGCGGCTGGGACGAGATGCTGATCGAGATGACGTGGAATTTGAGGTCCGGCGGAGGCGCGCATGAACGCGTCCATCCACGACGCGACCCCTCCGAGGATATACGGATAGCCACCCTCGACGATCAGGCAGACGTCGGCTTCAGGCGCCATACGGTGTGACCCGATGCGTCATCGTCGTTCTGCTGGTCGTGCGCTGCAATCGTCGCCTGCCCGTCGGAGGCGGCAAATTCGTCCGCCGAGAGGCGAACCTGCGTCATGGCATTGTCCGGTTCAAGCGCGGCTGCACGGGCGAGGTGTGCGACTGCCTGGCTTACTTCGGCCTCAGCCCGCGATGCCTCCAGCAGTCCACTCCCAGCATAATCCAAATGGGCCTGCCCGAGATCGCTCCAATGATCTGAGCTGTCGGGCGCGGCTTTGGCGATGGCCTGAGAGCGCACCGATCCGCTTGGTGAAGGCGTTGTGCTGCTGGGCCATGACGGTGGCCGCGAGCACCCGGACCGAGCCATCCTTGTCCTCCAGCGCCCGCCTCAAGGCGGGCGCCAGGGCCGGCGCATAGCGCTTGGAGATCAGGCTGAGCGCATCGAGTTTCTCGACTTGTGTTCCCTCGATCATGACATCCAGCAAGGGCCGGATGGCGTGCGCATGCCCGAGACGCAGGCGGCGGTCGAGCAAGGAACCGTGCAGCAGCTCCAGGCGCGTCAGCTCGGAACGCCGGTCGATCATGGGCAGCGGCCTCGTCGGTGGCTTCGGCACTGGCTCGCCGCGCCGCTACCGCGGCACGAGCAGCGCTGCGGCGATGAAGCTGCCGAACGGTCCCGCCAGGGTGGTCCAGGCCGCCAATTGAAGGACCATCGCCGCATTGTCTCAGCATCGTCGGCGGCAGAAGAAACCCCGGCCCACCAGCGCCCAAGCGTCGCTGTCATCGCACACAGGCCCGAGATGGAAGCCCAGATACACGGACATATCGAGGCGTTGGGCGACGAACGCTAGGAACAGCACCGACTCCAGCGCAAAGCAGGCCGAGCACGAGCAGCAGCGGGCTTGAGATCCGTAGGGGACCGTCGGCGCTCAGCGTCGTCTTCCGCCCCCAATGGCGGCTCGGTCGATCCGCGATCGATCGCCAGAGTCCCGTTATGTTCCGTCATCTCGACCTGCTCCGGAGACCGACCGCGGGACACGCGGAGAGCAGCACGGCCAGCACACGGCACACCTCGTTCAGTCGACGAACTGCGATGGCGGGGTCCTGCGACGGCTGCAAGCGATTGCAGACCACGACACCGACCGGCTCGGCGGCACCTGCCAGGCGAATTGGCGCCCAGCGTGGCGTGCCAGCGCGGCAATCGCCGGTCACGGCTGGTGCAGCGCTCCGTGATCCGCACTGCTGATTTCATGGAGCAGGGAGGGCGAGAGCGGGGCGATCGCCGCGGTGGTGACGCGCGATGCCGTCCTCGACGCCGAGGCACGGCTCCAGCCCGCGCTGCGCCCTTGAGATAGATCGCAAAGCTTGTCGCGCCAACACCATAGCGAATAACGTCGGCGATGCTGGCAACAAGGGACCGACGGTCACTCAGCTCGAGTTTCGCGAGACTGTGGAGGAAGCTTGCAAGCGTGCTGGAATCGGTGGCAATGCGATGCTCCAGCCGCTCGATCTCGCTGACCGCGCGCTCCAGGCCATCGGCCAGATCCTCCGCCGCCAGCCCGGTCTGCTCGAGCTGATCTTGCAAGGTCGGTCTGGTGATGGATGTGCAGAGTGCGCAGGCCGCCCAATACCAGTGCTGTGCCGAACCACGCGCACGGCTGTGCGGCGACGATACCGGCGTAGGCGTAAAAGTCCTGAGTAGCCGACTGCGCAGGAAGTCCGCTGATGAAAAACGCAGCAGTCGCTGCCAGCGTGGCGAACAGGCCGCCCATGATGCCGTACTGGCCGGACATGAGCAGGACCGGGATCCAAAAGGGATGCGGCAGCTGCCGAGGTCCGGCGGGACCGCCCGGCAGCAAAGTTCGGGCGAGCGAAATCACAACGAGAAGTCCGACCGACTCAGGAACGAACCTGCGCCAATCGGAGAGCGACATCATCTCGGTCAACGAGCGTTCGCGCGCATGGTGCGACCGCTGCATGGGTCTGCCGCCAGACACGAGCCTCGAGAACTTGTCCCAAAGCGGTTCCGGCCGGGACAGAGCCGCTTGCAGTCATGACGTCCCAGCCCAGCGTGTCTCGGCGTCTTGCCAGACGCGCGCCACAACGTCCGCATAGTCGGTCTGCGGCGGTGCCGCGCCAAGTCTGGCGAGGAGTTCCGTGCTTCCGACCACGACGCCGAGTTCCCCGGGGCGCACGCGCGCGGGGATGATCTCGATCGTGACCTTCTTACCCGACATGTCGATCAATATCTCAACCAGCTTGCTCAGCTCGGTCGCCTGGCCACTGCATATGTTCACCACTCCGCGTGCAGCAGGATTCTGCGCCAAAATCGTTAACGCTCTTGCAACGTGATCGGCGTCGATGAAATCGCGGAAAATGTGCAGGTTCCCGGTTTGCAGGACCCCGTGCGAGGCACGCAGCATCGCGATCTGCCGAGCGAACTCACCGAGCGCCAGATAGCTCGGCATGCCCGGGCCGATCGGGTTGAAGATCCGCGCGATCAGGACCGGTGTCCCGGTGGTTTCGGCGAAGGCCAGGGCGGCATGCGTTTGGGCGAGCTTGGTGGCTCCGTAAGCACTGGTCGGGGCGCACGTCGCCGTCTCGCTGACCGGCACTCCGTCAATGATAGCCGCACCATACTCCGCGGCGCTGCCGCAGCAAACGAGGAGGGGCCGCACCTGGACATCCCGGAGCGCCTGCATCACAGTCGTTGTCACCCCCAGATTCGACTGCTCGAGCTCGGCCTGCGATCCGACCGTGCCACCGACCAGGTGGAAGACTGCGTCCGGCTCGGCCGTCTCGATTATTCCGGCGAGGCGCGTCGGACACCACGGCGCGTCCCCCATGGCGAATATAAGACGCCATCGGATGACACGCTCGGGCCTGAGCTGCGTCCCAACGCGGTGACATGCACGCCGTGCTGCCGCAGGCCGCGCACGAGATGACGCCCCAGAAATCCCTCCGCACCGGTGACGATGGCTCGCTGCACGTATTCACTCTCCCAGGAACAACGCGCGATTGTGCTCAAACATAGTCTGCGCAAGGGCAAAGTCGTCCGGACGCCCGATGTCGAGCCACATGCAGTCATCATGGTAGCAGCGAACGTCAGACTTGGCAGCGCGCATCTTCAGCAGCAGCGACGGCATGTCGAGATATTCGCCCTTGGTGATGCAGGGACGGATGGCCTCGCGCTGGAGAATATAAATTCCCATGCTCACGAAGTACATGCTCGTCGGCTTCTCGCGGTAGGCGCAGAGACGGTTTCTCGGAATCGAACTCGATCAGGCCGAAATCGATCTTGTTCTCGCGCTCGAATACACCGATCGAGGCATCGCAGCGCGTTTCCAGGTGCTGCCGGGCCATCGCCGCCAGATCCATGCTGGTCAGCAGATCTCCGTTGGTGACCAGGAACGTCTCATCGAGATCGTCCACCATATTGCCGAGGCGCACCTGCTGTGCCGAGCGGCTGATCCTCGTTGCTGTAGCGGATGCGCAGCCCGAGCTGAGAGCCATCGCCGAAGAACGCCTCGATGAGACGGCCCAGATGATTGACGGCGATGATGACGTCGGTGATGCCGGCCTTCTGCATCCGACGCAACAGCAGCTCGAGAACCGGCATGTCGCCAAGCGGCATCAACGGCTTCGGGAAGAGTGCGGAATAGGGATGCAGCCGCGTTCCTTTGCCGCCGGCCATAATGACCGCCTGTGTCACGGTCTGCCGCAGACGCACCGTCTTAGACAGGTCTGAAGCAGCGGTCGGGATAGAACCGTTGTAGCGAAGTCATTGTCTATCCTCCATTTAGTTCTGAAAGCGCTGCACGACCTGGGCAAGCCCGGACGTCGGTGCTTCGGAGCCGTTATCGGAATTGACCTGAACGACGTCGCCGGGCAGGAGTACAGTCATTTCCGTGGCATCAATGACCGTGAAACCTGCTCGCTACGCGACGCGTGATCCTGAGATGCAGGACGGTTCGCCGCCGATCGCTCCGCGGCTCGGGGAAGGCTGTCGCGCAACACCTGCGTCGTCGCCTGCATGGACGCAATTGTCTTGGTGCAGTCGTCGATGTCTTCGTTCGTCGCAGCAAGCTCTCTGTTCGATTCCGACGGAGTAATCAAGCTCCATCTTGGCCTGCGCATTCTCCGCCTCAACCAGGCGACGCTCGGACTGCGCCAATGCAACGCGGAGGTCCTCTTGCCGCGCGACGAGCTCGGAAATATCCACGTTCACGTCCATGAGCTTATATTGCGACACGCTCCCACGGGCTGCGATCTCCTCCAATCCGTGAAGCCTCTCCTCCTTCTTGGCCAACAGCTCCTTGAGTTGATTGGCGCGCAGGTTTTGCGCTGCGATTTCAATTCGTGAGATGCTCAACCTGCCGCATGGCGAGCGACAGCTGCCGCTGATAACTTTTGCGCTCCACGCTCAGGGTCGCGGACGCTCCCGCGACCAGTGCGTCCAGTCCTATCGTGTGAGGTCGCCTGCGACAGCCGGGATTTGATGCTCGCCGGCACCGCGATGTCGTCCGAATTGTCCCGTTGAGCGATGAGCCTGGCCTGCTTGACGAGCAGTCGGTCCAGCCTGTCTTCCGCCTGACGCAGGCGCTCGGTCTCGCGGATGCTCTCGATCGCCCTGGATGTGTCTGCGATGCCAAGGTCGATGCCGCCGGCATCGGCGAGCGCCTGCAGTACGGTCATTCCCGGGGCATGCTTGAACGTTCCGGCGTTGCGCACCGTGCCCAGGACGTAGATCGGCTGGCGCTCGACGATTGCGACGTGCACATCGCTGGTTCTGCCGATGGCGCGCTCGAAGGCCGCGGCCAGGTCGGACTGCAGAGCAGTTATCGTCTGGCCAGTCGTCGCGAACTGCCCGAGCTTCGGGATGTTCACGCTGCCGCTCTCATCGACTGCATACTCCGCGGACAAATCCATGCGCGGGAAGACCGTGGCGACGACGTGATCCGAATTGCCGCCGCTGTCGTCGAGCGTCACGCCGAGGCTCTCGAAGAACGTTATCTTCAGCCGGTCGCCATACGAGATGACACCGCGTTCCCCACCCCGGGGAATGGCAATGGAACCCACGACGACCGCAACACCCGGATGTCCCATTTTCGCTTCCGCTTCCGGGCGTTGCAGTGGACCAGAGCGCCAGGGCGCATCAGCCAGCAGACGTGTCCACGTATCGGACAATTTCCGCAGGCTGTCCGTGAGTCGCTCGGCGGCAGGTTGACGATGATGCCCAGGCTGAGAGGTACGAATGAGAGCATAAGAAAGGCCACGAGCGACAGCCGGATTGCCCGCGATGAGCTGCGGCCACCAACGGGTCGCCGGCCTTCGGAAGCACGATCATAGTCGACTGATTTCGACTTTTGTTTTCTCTGGAACACAATCAGCAAATCCTAGGTCGGTTGATCGGTAACAATCCCTCTGTGCGCGCTGTTATTGCGCGTACGGTGATGCAGCGGCTATTCGACTGTCACCGACTTCGCGAGGTTGCGCGGCTGATCCACGTCGGTGCCCTTCAGCACCGCCACGTGATAGGCCAGCAGCTGCACTGCGATCGCATACAGGATCGGCGCGACAAACGGATCCACCGTCGGCAGCACGATCGTTTGCGAGGCGATGCCGCGCAGTTTGGCCGCGCCCGCTTTATCGCTGAAGACGATCACTTGCCCGCCGCGGGCCGCGGCCTCCTGCAGGTTGGACGCAGTCTTCTCGAACAGCGGACCTGACGGCGCAATGGCTTATCACCGGCACATCCTTGTCGATCAGCGCGATCGGCCCGTGCTTCATCTCGCCGGCGGCATAGCCCTCGGCATGGATGTAGCTGATCTCCTTCAGCTTCAGCGCGCCTTCCAGCGCAATCGGGAAACAGTTGCCGCGGCCGAGGTACAGCACGTCGCGAGCCTGCGATACGCGATGGGCCACCGCCTTGATCTCGTCGCGGCAATCCAGCACCTCCTGTGCGCGGTTGTGGCACTTCCAGCAGCGACGCCATCATCGTGGCCTTCGCCGATGCGGAGATCGTGCCGCGCGCGCGGCCGGCGGCAAGGGCCAGGCAGGCCAGCACCGATAGTTGCGCGGTGAACGCCTTGGTGCTGGCCACGCTCACCTCCGGGCCAGCCACCGTTTCCAGCACAGCGTCCGATGCGCGTGCCATGCTGCTCTCCGGGCACGTTGACGATCGAGAGCACGTGCTGCCTCTGCTCGCGCATGTAGTGCAGCGCGGCCATCGTATCGGCGGTCTCGCCCGACTGGCTGACCAGTAGTCCCAGACCCTCCGGCGCCATCGGCGGCGTCCGATAGCGGAATTCGCTGGCGACATCGGCATCGGTCTGAATACCTGCGATCGTCTCGAACCACCAGCGTCCCACCAGACCGGCATAGAACGCACTGCCGCAGGCGCTGATCGTGATGCGCGGCAGCGTGGCAAAGTCGAACGGCAATGCGGGCAGAGCAACCGCGCGCGCTGTCGGATCGATCATGCCTCGCAGCGTGTCGCCGATCACGACCGGATGCTCGTGCAGCTCCTTCTCCATGAAGTGGCGGAAGTTGCCCTTTCCCGATCGCCGAGCGCGGTCAGCCGCGACAGCTTCACCTCGCGCTGCACTTCGTTGCCGTCGGCACCGAAGAAGCGCGCACCATCGCGGTCGACGACAGCCCAGTCGCCGTCGCTCAGATAGGCGATCCGCTGCGGTCAGCGGCGCCAGGGCCAGACCGTCGGAGCCGACGAACATCTCGTCGTCGCCGAAGCCGACGGCCAGTGGTGCGCCGTGCTGCGCGCCGATAATGAGGTCGGGATGGCCGGAGAAGATCATCGCCAGCGCGTAGGTGCCTTCCAGGCGACGCAACGCCGCGTTCGCCGCTTCGATCGGGTTCCATGCCTCGCTGCAGGTTCAGATCGACGAACTGCGCCACTGTTTCGGTATCGGTCTCGGTAGTGAACCGCTGCCCCGCTGCTTCGAGTTCCGAGCGCGAGTTCGGCGTGGTTCTCGATGATGCCGTTGTGCACGACGGACACGCGCGAGGTGCCATGTGGATGCGCGTTGCGTCTCGGTTGGTGCGCCATGCGTCGCCCATCGCGTGTGGCCGATGCCGGTGGTGCCGGACGAGCGGAGACCGCGCCAGCACGCCGGCCAGGTTGCTCAGTTTGCCTTCGGCACGGCGCCGCTCGATCTGGCCGTCGACCAGCGTCGCGATGCCGGCGCTGTCGTAGCCGCGATATTCCAGGCGATGCAGCGAATCCAGAATGACCGGTGCCGCCGGCCGTGAACTGATGACGCCAACGATGCCGCACATTGTATCGTCTCTTTGCTGCAATGGTTGTTCGCGTCGCAGCTGCATGGCGCCGGAGGCAACCGCGCTATACGAATGTGAAATCAGCCGCACGTCAGGCTGGTCTTGGCTGACATTGTTGAGCGTCAGCGTGTTGCCGCTGCCGTCGCTGATGACCGAGGCGCTGCCGACCTGCGTGGTGTGGCTCTGAACGCTCGCGAAGCTGTTCAGCGTCGAGATCGCATGGAAGTCGATGATGTCGTGCGCCGCACCCGCAGCGGCGAAGTCGGCGATCACGTCGTTGCCGAATGCTGCACCGAACACAAAGGTGTCCGCGCCGGCGCCGCCGATCATGAAGTCGTTGCCTGGATGTGCTCGTGATCGTGTCCGCGCCGCTGGTTCCGACCAGCGCCAGACCGCTCGCCGGGCTCGCATTGCCGGCCTTGTCGGTCTGAACAGCGGTGAGGGCGCGCGCGGACGCACCGGCGATGAACGCCAGGTTCCAGTTGCCGGCCGCCGCCGACCGTGGCGGTGCCGAGGCTGGTCGTTCCGTTGAACACTGTCACCGTGGCGCCGGCCTCGCCTTTGCCGGTCAGCGACGTGGCATTGCCGCCGGTGAACGCTCGGGGCGGCCGGCGCTGCAGTGTCGATGGTGACAGACAGGCCGCCGAGGCGGCGCTGACGTTGCCGGCCAGCGTCCACCGCCTGGGCGGTGATGCTGTGGACGCCGTCGGCCAGGGTCGATGTCGCGATGGACCACGTGCCGCTGCCGTGGCGACGCCGGTGCCGATCTTTGTCGTGCCGTCGAACAGCTCACCGTGCTGCCGGCCTCGGCCGTGCCGGTGAAGGTCGGTGTGTTGATCTTGGTGATGTTGTCGGTGCTGGACACGCCGGTGTCCTGACCCGCGGCCAGGATCCGGGCGCGACGGCGTGGCGACGACGGCATCGATGGTGACCGCCAGCGCGGCCGACGCGACGCTGACGTTGCCGGCGACGTCGGTCGCCTTGGTGGTGATGCTGTGAATGCCGTTGGCGAGGGCCGAAGTGGTGATGGTCCAGGATCCGTCCGGTCAGCGAGGCCACGGCCGTTCCGACCTTGGTCGCCCCGTTGAAGATCGTGATCGTGCTGCCCTGCTTCGGCCGTGCCGGTGAAGGTCGGCGTCGTGTCGTTGGTGATGTTGTCCCCTGGCCACGCCGCTGTCGGACGCCGGCGACCAGGACCGGAGCCTGTCGGGGCGGCGGGCGCAACCGTGTCGATGATGACCGCTCAAGGCGGTCGACGCGGTGCTGACATTTCCGGCCACATCCACCTGCGAGGCGCTGATGGCTGTGGGTTCCGTCCAACAGGGTCGACGCGGTGATGGTATACGACCCCGGTGGCCGAGGCCCTGGCCGGTCCCGATCACCGTGTTGCCGTCGAGCAGGGTGACCTGCGCGGCGGCCTCGGCCGTGCCGGTGAAGGTCGGCGTGGCGTCGTTGGTGATGTTGTCGGTGTTCGACACGCCCTTGTCGGTGGCCGCCGTCATGTCCGGGACCGACGGCGGGACGACGACTGTGTCGATGGTCACCGCCAGGGCTGCCGATGCGGCGCTGGGGATGCCGGCCGCGTTCGTCGCGACGGCGCTGATGTTGTGCACGCCGTTCAGCAGAGTGGCGGAGCTGATCTGCCACGCGCCGGCGGCCGTCGCCACGCCGGTGCCGATCGCCGTCGTGCCGTCGAACAGGGTGACGGTGCAGTCCGGCCGTGGCGGTGCCCTTGAAGGTCGGCGTGGTCACGTTGGTGATGTTGTCGGTGGTGGATCTGCCGCTGTCCGAGGCCGCGATCAGATCCGGGCTGGACGGCGACGCGGGTGGCGTGGTACGATGGTGACCGACAAGGCGCCCGACGCGGACGCTGACATTGCCCGCCACGATCCGTCGCGGTGGCGCTGATGGCGTGGACTACCGTCACCAGGGCGGCTGGCACGGTGATGGACCAGGTCCCGGTCGTCGGATCGGCGATGCGCCGTGCCGATCGCAGCGGCGCCGTCGAACAGCGTCACCGTGCTGCCCGGCTCGGCCGTGCCGGTGAAGGTCGGCGTGGTGATGCTGGTGAGTTGTCGGTGTTGGACGCACCGTTGTCCGACGCGCGCGATCAGGTCCGGGATGGTCGGCGCGGCGGGCGGCGTGATGTCGAACGTGACAGCCTGACTGGCCAGCGGTCCGAGATTACCGGCCAGATCGACGACCTGGCTCTCGATGGTCCAGTTCGCGGCATGACTGGCGCTGTCGGTCACGCTCCAGGCGGTGCCGCTGACCGTGGCGGCGGTCCAGGTGGTCCCGCCGTCCGAAGCTGACCTGCAGGGTCTCGTCCGTTGCCAGCGCCGCCGACAGCGTGCCCGACACGGTGCGGCCGGCCGCCCCGTTGTTGGTGACGAAGTCGCCGGCCACGCCGCTGTCGTCGGTCATCGCGACGATGGTGGCGGTCTCGGTCGGCGGCACCTGATCGAGCACGTAGGCACGCGAGAAAGGCGCGCTGGCGAGACCGTCGGCGTTCTCGACACGGGCGATCAGCGTGTTGCTGCCGGTCAGCGTGACGCCCGACAGCGAGAAGGTGGTGTCGCCGGTTGCCGCGGTCGCGGTCGAGCCAGGTGGCGCCATTGTCGAGCGACACCTTCACCACGTCGCCCGCCGCGAGCGCCGCCGCTCAGGGTGCCCGAGATGGTCTGGGCGGCAACGCTCGTGACGAGGTCGGTGGCGCTGGCTCCCGTGTCGACCAAGAAGGCGACGGTGCTGACGACCTCGGTCGGTGGCGGCGCGGCCATGGTGATCGTGACGTCGTGTTCGCCCAGTCCGGTCAGCTGCGAGCGTCCAGCTGATCGCCCGACCAGGCTGGCGATGGTTGCGCCGGTGACGATGGGTGTTGGGATGGTCCCGACTTCCCCGAGGTCGACGACGACATCGCCCGCGCCCACCATGGCGAAGCTGAGGTTCAGGCCGTCGCCGGAGACCGAAAGCAGATCGCCCCGCATCGGCAGCGACGGCGATGTGGGTGACGTCGTCCTGCGTGGTGCCGAGATTGATCGTGAAGGTGCCGCCATTCGTCGGCAGGAACAGCTCGGTCGCGTTATAGGCGTACCAGTTCGTGACGTTCTGAATCACCTCGGTGCCGCCGTTGACGACGTCGAGCGCCATCCCGCCGAGATCGGGCGCCGTCGGGTCCGGCGTGACCGTCACGGTGATGGCGTTGCCGACGGTCGTGTAGTTGATAGCCGCCTTCTGCTGCGCTTCGGTTCGCGCCGCAAGCTCCTCGAGCGTCAGGAACTCGTAGTTCTTGGCATAGGCTTGCGCGATGAAGTCCGTGTACATCTGTGTGGTATAGGGCGAGCCTGTGGCCGAATCGGTCGTCGTGTTCCAGGCCGCGACACCGTAATCGTGGACGGGCAATACGACGACTGGCGTGCCCGCGGCATTGGCCGTGAGCGCGTTGAACTGCGCCGCCCAGTCGGCCTCGGCTTGCGCAACGGTCTTGCCTTCGTACTGGATCTCCGTGAAATCGAAGGTCATGTTTGGAGCGATATAGACCGAACCCTGGTCGCGTTGGGCTCATGTAGCCGATCGCACTCGGGTAGCCTGACCCGATACCGGTCCAACCGCCGGTCAGATAGCCGGTGTATCCGGGCGTTGTCGCGGTCGCGGCGACGGATTGGAAATAGGGCAGGATGTTCTGGTCGGTCGCGAATGTTTCGTTGGCGCCGGGAATGGCGGCACCGTAGATCGGAGTGCCAAGCTGTTGCTGCCTCGAGCAGCTTCGACTGATTGAATTCGTAGTCGTAGGTAAAGGGATCGCCGACTCGAACCTGTGACCGTGCCGGTTCCGGTCTGGAGGAAATTGGTGTTCTCTGCCGGAATGCCAAAGGTAAGCGTCGTGCCGGCCGGTATGTCGCCGAGGACGCCATCGTTCGCGGTGCCGAATCCCCCCGGGACATAGCTGAGGGTCACGGTGTTGCCCGACACCGCGGTGACGATCGTGTTCGCGACCGCTCCTCCTTCGCCGACGGCACCGGGAAGCGGCGTGTTCGTGCCGATATTGAGGCCGGTGACAGTCATGCCCACCGTGACGCCGGCGAAGGATGGCAGGCCGGTCAGGGTGATCTGAGTCGAGCCGGCCGGCGTATCGCCGACGGTGGTCTCCGTGACCGTCGTGGTGGGAGGATTGATAAGGTGGGTGTAGGAGTGGGTGCCGATCTCACCGCCCATCGCCAAAATGGCTTGATAATACGACAGGCTCTTCGACCAGTTGGTTGTTGCCGGATCGGCGGCGGTCGGCGTGTCGCCGATATTGATGTAATAGGATCCGACGAAATTGTATTGCTGCTTCCACTGCTGCAGGATCGGTATCAAAGTATCGTAGATGCCGGGCACCGGATTTCCGGCGGCATCGACGGGCGACACGTCCGCGGGGAATTGCGACTGGTCCATGTCCATGCGCACTGCCACGACGCCCGCATCACGTGACATGTGTAGCGCGACACCCGGTTGCGTGCCGAGCACGACGCTCTGAATGGCGTTCGACAACAGATTGCTGTCGCCGAGCAGATCCGTGGTGGCGAAATGTACGTTGGTGCCACCGGTGGTGGTTTCAACAACGCCGGGAAGTGCGACACCGCCAACGTTCTGGTTGACGAGCACATCTGCCGGCGTGCCCAGGCTCTGGTAAGCGGCATAGCCTTCACTGGTGTAGGACTGGATGACCTGACCGGCGGTGTAGCCTTGCATGATCGGATTGCTGACGTCGTTGGCAGTGACCGTCACGGCCCCGCTGTTTCCGCCGGTATACCGGGCAAGATTCAGCAGGGTCTGCATATTCGCGTAGGAGTTGCCAGGTAATGCGGCACCGGTTTGATCGTTGGTCAGAAAGTCGCCGGAGGTGATGATGCCGATATGGTACTGATAGACTGCACTGGTCAGTGCCGACATGATCGCCGGCATTTGTGCCGTATTCACGTCTGCCATTGAAGGGAAAACCAACGCGTCGTAGCCGACAAGGTTGTTTATATCCGACAGTTGAGACTCATCGATGACATCGTACGACACGCCTGCCATTCGGGCCTGATTCTGCGCCGCCATGAACAGGTCTGAATAGGCGGTTTGATTGAAATAAAGATTGGCACTGGTGTCCGAGTAGACAATGGCAATCCGATGGGTCGGCGTGCGCGTCACGCCGTCGTTGACTGCCACATAGGGCTGGGCTGAATAATTGGCGGGGCCGAATACTGTGTCGTTCACATCGTACAGTGTGTCGATGGCTGCCGGGTTGCCGAGTGCGGTTTTGGGTATGGCGAACTCGATCGTTTGATGATCGGCCGAATAGGCCATCTGGATGTTGTCGAGCACAAGGGTTTGACCCGCCGCGCCCGTGTAGAGCGCGGCGGTACCATCGCTTTTGATGTTGACGTTGTACTCTGCCCCTCCGGCGAAACCGAAGATCTGAAAGCCGGTGGCGGCATTCAGATCGGTGTTGAACCAGAACGTCGTGTTGGCACCGATTGCCACGGGACCGGTTAGGGCAAAGTAGAAGTTATCGCCCTGCGCCTGGGCGTAAAGGCTGTAGCCGGCGACGTCGCCGTAATCGATTCGTTCGGAAGGAATCCAGTCGGAGAGGTTCCCGTCGATGGTGATCAGGGGTTTGTTGAGGACGGGCATGATTTCCTTGCTCGACGCCAAAAAAAGCGCTCATGAATATGCGAAAAGTCACGACAGCCGTTGCTTATACGTATGGTTAATCCTAAGTTGTCGGCGCTTGCTACTGGCAAAACTTACAGATGGCGAGCCGATAATCTATCCAAAGGATCGTCAAATGGACTTTTCGATGGCCGGAACATGCGCGCCACGCTGGATCTTTTGGTACCGCTTAGCGTTGATTTTCCACGCAATAATCAGCCTGTTCATGACGGCCCCGAAGTGCGAACGATTGCGCCTGGCTGGCGTTGGCAGACGTATCGTTCCTGCCCCGTACCAACACGCACTCGTGAACGTTCAGTCAAATGTAGGCGATCCTCTCCTGATAATCATAATATTACAACAACGACACAATGAACTGTAGGCGATGTCCTGCCACCGGCAAGCCCGATCACAGTCGATCACCTGTGCAGGCCTTGAGATTTTTGAAACTGTGCTCGGGAATACCGGCTCCGGCTGCTCATGAGGCGCATCTGACGGCCAGTCTCATAGGCTTGACGGCGGTATTTGTATCGATCCGCCTAGCGCAGCATTCGGTGCTGCATCGCGAATTTGACCAACTCCGCATTGCCCCGCAGGCCATGCACGCTCATGACATTGTACTTGTGAAATGCAACGGTGCGCGCAGTGATACCAAGCCGTCGAGCCACCTCTTTCATCGGCAGACCGCGCACGAGCAATGAAAGCACCTCCACTTCTCGGGCGGAAAGTGGAGCAGTCGGGTTGGCGCGGACCAGATCCCGCACTGTGTCAACGTCGCCACCGGCAATCAGCGACGTGAGGTACACGCCGCCGTCACGTACAGGTACGCATGGCATGCAGCAACTCCGAGGAGCGGCACTGCTTAAGTAGAAAGCCCGACGCGCCAAAGGAAAAAGCTTCGGCCACAAGGGCCAATTCCGCTTCGACGGCGATGTAGACGAGCTTGACGACGGCGTGCCGTAGCCTGATCGCCTTGCCGGCCTCCAGCCCATTCATATTCGGCATGGTGATATCCGACAGCACCATGCCTGGCTGGAGACGACCTACGGTGTCAACGAGTAACCGCCCGTCCGCCACTGTACCGACCACCTCGAACTCGGGTTCGATCAGATCCCGCAGCATATCGAGGATCAACTGCTGGTCGCCCGCCAGCAATACGCGTGCGTTTTGGCGCTGGCGCTGCTGTGGTCCCATGCCGCGCTCGTACCGGGACATTGCAGGTGAATGACCTACGGAACCCGGCGGATGGCACGTCCATGACGCACCCGATTCTCCCTGGACGCCTGAGGCTGTCTCCCGGCACGGCTCAACGCTACTCCCGTCCTTCAACATCAAACGGCGTCCCATATGCACGGGTAATTCATAATACAATAGTGGAATATTCGCAATTTTTCTACGTCAGATTAACCATTTCGTGATCATATGGCTGTTAACGCATTCATTTTTGGGTAATATTTCCTAAAAATGCAACCCAGGATGGTAGAGCGTGAGCGCGTACCTTCCTAGGACCTGACGTCGCCGTCGGCAGCCTCCTCCCGCCACGCGAGGCGATACCTTCGCAACGGTGGCTGTCGTCCCGTGGCAGAACCGGCACATCTATTCGTTCCCGTGTGGTTCTGATGCCGATTCGGCCTCGAACGCGATCCATTCGTGCACAGATATATACCTGCAGCCCGTGCAATCCCGATCGATCACCCCCGCCACGCCTGCACCGACACGATCGGTCAACGCGCAGCCATCAACCAATTGTGCTTCGATCTGCGAAGACTGCTCGCTCCACCGCAGCGTGGCGTTCGTTGGCGCGGTGTCACGCAGCCCAATCGCTCGGACGCAGCCGAAGCGCCGTCTCCGCGACTGGCGTCCACCTCGCGGTAGCCGACATCCGAAGGCCGACGCTCACCGAGGGGATTGAGCCCATTGCGGAAAACGCGGTTCTCTCTCGCCTCACGATCGCGGGGATGCCAACGCTGGCACGGCATGTTCGGATTGTCTGCGGCGGGGGGCTACATGAAATGGTCGCCAGTCAACATCCTCATAGGCGCGCGGCGTCATACCCTCGCCGTACGTGTTCGGCCACACCCCAGCATCGATTGATCCCCATCGGACCCCCATGCCGATGTATTTGGCGCGCCCTACTGGACTTCGAACCAGTGACCCACAGCTTAGAAGGCTGTTGCTCTATCCAACTGAGCTAAGGGCGCTCATCATGGTGAGCGAAAATCAGCCACGCATCACCACGCTTTGCTTTCTAACGTGCCCGCCAATCCGCGTGTCAACTCCCCTTGTGGGCCCGACACCTAGGGTGCGCTTTTCCGTGACAAAGGGATACTCAGGCCTTAGCTAGCCTCCAGCGGCCGGGCAACCGGTAATCCATTCATCCGGCGGAAACTTCAGCCATGCCTCCCTCGCGTCGCCTCCTCGACAAGATCACGAGCACGCTTGGGATAAGCGCGGGTACTGTCCGGCATCAGGGGCAGCCCTGCAAGCTCTGCGGCGGATTTGCCCGGCCGTTCGACAGTATCGACTTCTACAAATACTGCTCGCCGACCGATTGCTTCGCCTTCGGCTTTGCCGGCATCCACGTCGAATACCGTCGCTGCCGGGACTGTGGCTTCATCTTCACCAGCTTCTTCGATGACTGGACGCCACAGGACTTCTCTGCCTACGTCTACAACGAGGACTATCCCCGGGTCAACTCGGAGTACGCCGACATCCGGCCCGGCAATGTCGCCGCATTGCTTGCCGAGCGGTTTGCACGCTGGCGGAACATCGACATGCTCGACTATGGCTCCGGCTCGGGCGCCTTCGCCGAGCGCATGGCGGTGCATGGCTTCACCAACATCACCAACTACGATCCGTTCTCCAGCCCGGCACGGCCGGAGCGAAAATTCAGCCTTATCACCTGCTTCGAGGTGATCGAGCACACCGTTTCACCCGCCGTCTGCATCAACGACATGGCCGCATTCCTCGCCCCCGGCGGCTGCATTGTCTTCTCCCAGCCGTTGCAGCCGGCCGATATCGAGGTGCTGCGCGGCAGCTGGTGGTATATCGGTCCACGCAATGGGCACGCCTCGATCTTCACGGCCGATGCGCTTGCCCGGCTCGCCGCCGACAGCGGATTGGTGTTCCATCGCGGCGACTGGCTGCATGGTATGGCCTCGGCGGACGCCACCGAGACCTCACGCGGCATCCTGGGGACGGTCGGTGCACCCTATGCGTCGCTTCGCCTGGATGCGCCGATGGATGATGGGTCGCGCGCGCCGGCGCGGGCGGGGCAGGCGGCATCCTGGCATGACCTGGAATCCGACGGCGGCTTCCGGTTCCGCTGGACGCGCGAGAGCCGAACGGCCTGGCACGGCATGCTACCGGACGTTTATCCGCTGCGGCTCCGTATCGCCGTGCCGTTCCTCAACCAGGTTCGCGACGGCTTCGCCGCGGCCTGCGCGATCGAGATCGGGGGCCGAATGCTCGCCACGACAATAAGCGGCACCGAACTGGTCGCCGAGACGACGCTCGCCGAGGCGGTGGAGAATGTCGTGACCCTCCGGACCCCGGACCCCGTAACGCCACGCGCGCTGCGCGGTGCGCCGGACGACAGGGAACTCGGCCTGGCGATTGCGGTCTATCCCTGGGTGCCGCCCGATGGCGCCATGGGCTGATCAGGACGCGACCAATGACGCCTTCCGCACTGCTCTATGACTGGGACAACACCTTGGTCGACGGCTGGGCTGGCATCACCGCCGCACTCAACGCCGTGTTCGAGGCGTTCGCCATGCCGGCCTGGAGCGTCGCGGACGCCCGTGCCCGGGTCCGGGTTTCGCTGCGCGACAGTTTCCCCGCAATGTTCGGCGCCCAGTGGGAGCACGCGCGCGACATCTTCTACGCCGCCTTCGAGCAGCAGCACCGCGACAACGTGGCACCGATGCCGGGCGCAGCGGACGCGCTGACCGCGGGCGCGCCGTGGCCGCAGGGCGTGGTGTCCAACAAGGCGGGCCGCTACCTCCGCGTCGAGGTCGAGCATCTCGGCTGGACGCCGCATTTCGGTGCGGTCATCGGTGCCGGTGATGCCGCCGCCGACAAGCCCGACCCGGCGCCGATCTGGCTCGCGCTCGACCGGCTCGGACGGCCGGCGGACCCTTCGGTCTGGTATCTCGGCGACACCGCGCTCGACATGGACGCCGCCCGGGCCGCCGGCGTCACTGCGGTGCTGGTCGGCCATGCCGACGCATGATGGTGGGATTGACCGGGCGCGTCCCGATATCCATTTTCCCAGCTGCCTTCGATCTCGCGGCACGACTTCGCTCGCTTGCGTGAGAGGGGGGTATCGCTAGAGTGCCTGGACCCGGCGGCCGTGCCACGCCCGCTGGGCTCGAACAATGACAACCGCAAAGACAAGAAGAAGGATCGTGCCGTGGCCAATGAGAAATCGCAGAATGTTCAGGATGTGTTCCTGAACCACGTGCGAAAGAACAAAACTCCGGTGACCGTGTTCCTGGTGAATGGCGTTAAACTCCAGGGTATAATCACTTGGTTTGACAACTTTTCTGTCCTCCTGCGCAGGGATGGGCACACCCAGCTGGTCTACAAGCACGCCATCAGCACCGTGATGCCGGGCGCCCCGATCCAGTTGTTCGATGCAACCAAGGCAGAAGGCGCAGCAGCCCCGACGCGGGAGTTGAGCCCTGCCGCAGGCAACTAAGGGCGACCCCTTCGGGGCATCGGCGGCCAGCCCCTCGGCGGGCGGAACGGCGCGACCGGGCCGACGCGTGCGGCGGTCATCCTGCCGTGGGATCGATCGGACCGCCATCGCGCGCAGCCTGGCGAGCAGACGCGCGCCGCCGAAGCGCGCCTCGCCGAGGCCGTCGGGCTGACCGCCTCGATCGGCCTCGTCGTCGTCCATACCGCCATTCTGCCGCTGCGTGCCCGCCGCCCCGCCACCCTGCTGGGCGAGGGGCAGGTCTCGCTGCAGGGCCATGCGATTGCCGAACACGACGTGACGGTCGCGATCATCGATGCCGAGCTGTCGCCCGTGCAGCAGCGCAACCTGGAACGTGCCTGGGGCTGCAAGGTGATCGACCGCACCGGGCTGATCCTCGACATCTTCGGCGAACGCGCCGTCACGCGCGAAGGCGCGCTGCAGGTGGAACTCGCCCATCTCGACTATCAGCGTTCGCGGCTGGTGCGGTCCTGGACCCATCTGGAACGCCAGCGGGGCGGCTTCGGCTTCCTGGGCGGGCCCGGCGAAACCCAGATCGAGGCCGACCGGCGCCAGATCGGCGAACGCATCGTGCGCCTGAAGCGGGACCTCGAGCAGGTCCGCCGCACGCGCGGTCTGCATCGCTTCGCCCGCAGGCGCGTGCCGTTCCCGGTGATCGCCCTGGTGGGCTACACCAATGCCGGCAAGTCCACGCTGTTCAACGCGCTGACCGGTGCCGATGTGGCCGCCCGCGACCAGTTGTTCGCAACGCTCGATCCGACCATGCGGGGGCTTGCACTGCCGTCGGGGCGGCGCGCCATCCTGTCCGACACCGTCGGCTTCGTCAGCGATCTGCCGCACGAGTTGGTTGCCGCGTTCCGCGCCACGCTCGAGGAAGTGGCGGAAGCCGACGTCATCCTGCATGTGCGCGACGCCGCCCATCCGGACAGCGCGGCGCAGCGCTCGGATGTCGTGGCGGTGCTGGACGACATGGTGGCCGATGGCGGGCTGGATGCCGATTGGCCCACCCGAACCATCGAAGTTCTCAACAAGGCCGATCTGCTGGGCGGCGTCATTTTCGTCCCCGAACGCCCGGGCGCCGTCGCCGTATCGAGCATGACCGGTGAGGGGCTGCCGGCGCTGAAATCGGTGATCGATGCGCGGATCGCCGGCGGCATGGAACTGGCCGACTATGACATCGCACCGCAGGACGGCGCGCGGTTGGCCTGGCTCTACCAGCATGGCGAGGTGGTGGATCGTCACGACGAGGACGCCGCGGTGCACGTGACGGTGCGCCTGCTGCCGGCCGATCGCGCCAGGTTCGAACGCCGCGAATGATTTTTTCCGCCGCGGATCTCGCGACGCTGGCCGAGCTGCTGCGCGAGGTCGGTCGAGCCGAGATCATGCCGCGGTTTCGCAAGCTCAGTGGCGGTGCGGTGCGACAGAAGACCGGGCCGCTCGATCTGGTCACCGACGCGGATGAAGCGGCTGAGCGCTGGCTGACGGATGCGCTGGGTCGCTGGTTCCCGTCCGCTGTTGTGATCGGCGAGGAGGCTACCTCGGCGGATCCCTCGCGGCTGCGCCTGCTGGCCGATGCCGATCTGGCAATCGTGGTCGATCCGATCGACGGCACGTCGAACTACGCCGCGGGCCTGCCGTTGTTCGGCGTGATGGCGGCGGCAGTGCTGCGCGGCGAGGTCGTGGCTGCGGCGATCCACGATCCGGTCGGCGACGACACGGCGCTCGCGCTGCGCGGCGAAGGCGCCTGGACGGAGACCCCGGATGGCCGGCGTGCTGCGCTGCACGTTGCCGCACCGGTTGGCGTGGGCATGATGTCGGGCAACGTGTCCTGGCGGTTCCTCCCGGAGCCGCAGCGGTCCATCGTCTGTGCCAACCTGCCGCGGCTGGGCGGGAGCTGGGATTACCGCTGCGCCGCCCATGAGTATCGCCTGGCGGCAGGCGGGCACTGCCACTTCCTGTTCTTCAACCGGCTGCTGCCGTGGGACCATGCACCTGGCTGGCTGCTGCATCGTGAAGCCGGTGGGTATTCGGCGCGGTTGGACGGCAGCGCTTATTGCCCGACGGTGACCGGTGGCGGACTCATCTGCGCGCCGGATCGGAAAAGCTGGGAGGTACTGCGGGAGACGCTGCTGGACGGTTTGGCAGCAACGGAAGCAAGGAAGAGTAACACGGATTACACGGATTAAGGATCTGCTTTGAAATAAGAGCTTCAAGATGGTTGTTGGTTAGGCGAGATAGTGTAGTCCCACTCGCCGTGCAATTCGTTGCGGGCGATGTTGATTGCCTCCATCGCCTCGTCGGTAACTTTGATCCCCCTGGGATAGAGATTTCCGTCGATCTCGCAGCGGACCTCAAGGCCTGCATCGGTTGTGGTGGAACATACCGGCCACAGCCCCTGCTGCGCGTGTGGATACCAAAGAGTAACGGCGGTCAGCGCCCGCTCGGCATACCGTGCATCCGCGACCGCGTGGTCGAGATGGCGGCACTGCTGATGCTGGGCCCGATCTTCGAGGCGAACCTACTGCGCAATCAGTATGGCTTCCGTCCGGGGATGGACGCCAAGGTGGCGGTGCGCCAAGCCTTCTGGCACGTCAGCGACCGAAATCGGTCGGAGGTGGTAGACGCTGACCTCAGCGACTACGTCTCAACGATCCCACACGGACCACCGATGCGCTGCGTGAGCCGTAGCCGGTTCGGACCTCTGGTTCCGCCCAATCGCCTCTCCTTGGCGGGCTTCGTCAATCGGGCCTTCGCCCACGATGACAACGTGCGGCCGAACGTCACTCCGCCGCGGCGGCGACCAACCGGGACGGCGTCAGGCGGAAGCCCTCGTAGCCCCTGGCGGCGATGTCCGAACATGTCCGGCGATACGCCCCGACACCGCCGATATACGGCATGAACACGCGCGGCTTGCCGGGAATGTTGGCGCCCATGTACCAGGAATTGGCGCTGGGATAGAGCGTGCCGTGAGCGACCTCGTTCACATGATCGACCCAGGCGTTCTCGGCTTCCAGCGTCGCTTCGATGCAGTCCAGCCGGCGTGACTTCAGCCAGGCGATGCAGTCGCCGATCCAGTCCACGTGCTGCTCGATCGAGACGATCATGTTGCTCAAAACCGAAGGACTGCCCGGCCCGGTGATCATGAACAGGTTTGGAAATCCGGCCGTCATCACGCCGAGATACGTCCGCGGCCCGGCCTCCCATTTGTCGCGCAGCGCGAGGCTGTTCCTGCCGATGATGTCGATCCTGCTCAGCGCGCCGGTCATCGCATCGAAGCCGGTGGCGAACACGATGCTGTCGAACTGGTAGTCGTGGTCGCCGGCACGCAGGCCGGTCGGCGTGATCCCGGTGATCGGCGAACGTCGCACATCGACCAGCGCGACGTTCTCGCGATTGTAGGTCTGGTAATAGTCGGTATCGACGCAGATGCGCTTGGTGCCGATCGGGTAGTTCTTCGGGGCCAGCAGTTCGGCGACCGCGGGGTCACGCACGATGCCGCGGATCTGGTCGCGCACGAACTCGGCCGCGGTGTCGTTGGCCTGCTGGTTGAATATCAGGTCGTTGAACGACGCCATGAAGCTCACGCCGCCGGCCTTCCACCGTGCCTCGTATTCGCGCTGCCGCTCGGCGTCCGACACCTCCAGCGCGGACTTGTCGTTCGGGTCGTTGAGGACGCCGGTGCGTGCGTCGCGTGCCTGCTCGCGACGCTGCGGATAGGCCGATTTCCACGACTGCTCGTAGTCCGGCGTCATCGTCCGTTGCGTGACGGTATGGAATAATTCGGCGTGCGCTGGAACACGGTCAGGTGCGCGGCCTGTGCGGCGATCACCGGGATGGCCTGGATGGCCGACGAACCGGTGCCGACGATCCCGACGCGCTGGCCGGTAAAATCCACGCCCTCATGCGGCCAGTGGCCGGTGTGGTAGGTCTTGCCCTTGAAGCTCGCCAGACCTTCGAAGTCCGGCACGCGCGCGGTGGACAGGCAGCCGGTCGCCATCACGCAATGCCGTGCCGATACGTGCTCGCCGCGGTCCGTCCGGATGTCCCAGCGATGCGCCGCCTCGTCGAAGTGCGCTTCGGTCACGCGCGTTTCGAATTGGATATCGCGGCGCAGGTCGAGCCGGTCGGCGACGTGGTCGGCGTAGCGCAGGATCTCGGGCTGCGAGGCGAACAACTCGCTCCACTGCCAGTCCTGCTGCAATTCCGGCGAGAACGAGTACCGAGTACTGCATGCTCTCGACGTCGCAGCGCGCGCCCGGGTAGCGGTTCCAGTACCACGTGCCGCCGACGCCCGCGCCCGCCTCGAACACCACGACCGACATCCCGAGGCCGCGCACGCGATGCAGCATGTACATGCCCGCAAAGCCGGCCCCGACGATGACCACGTCAACCTGGCTCGGCGTGGACATGCTGTTCAATCTCCGATGGTGATATACTGGGCAGTAGTATTGGAGACCGATCGGTAAGTCAACCTGTCCTATTCGGCCGGTACCCGCGTCCGTGGAGCGCCGATCACCTTCCGGTGCAGCAGATCGGCGATCTCCGCCTCGCCGTAGCCATGCTCGGCCAGCACCTCGATGCTGTGCTCGCCGAGGCGCGGGGCGTGGGCGCGTTTGGTGCCGTTGCGCAGCGGTGGGAGGCCGGGAATGTTCGGCATCGGTACCGGTTCGGGCACGCCGGGCTGGTCCAGCCAGGAGATGATGCCGGTGGCGTCCACCTGCGCTTCCTTGAGGAATTCCTCGTAAGTGTTCACCTTGCCGTTCATGATGCCGCATTCGGTGAAGCGCTCGGCCAGCCATGCGGTGGGCTTTGCAGCGAAGATCGGCCGGACAATGTTCAGCAGCGCTTCTATGTTGTCGCCCCGTGCCTTCGGGTCGGCAAATCTTGGATCGGTTGCAAGTTCCGAATGGCCGATCGCGTCGCAGTACGGCACCCAGTCGGTCGGCCGAACCATCGTGACGTTGAGCTGGCCGTCCGCCGTGTTGAACACGCCGCTCGGCATGCCGGTGCGCTGCGTCGTGCCGCGCTCGAGGTAGTTGGCGATCAGCCGGATCACCGACAGCATCGCACCGCCCTGCATCAGGCTGGCCTCGATGAACCGTCCGCGCTTCAATTCGCGCCGCGCGTACAGCGAGGTGGCGATCGCCTGCAGCCCGAGCAGCCCGGTGAACATGTCGATCAGCGAGATCGCGATGCGATGCGGATGCAGATCGTGCTCGCCACGGTTCTCGTTGACGATGCCGGTCATGGCCTGAAGCACCGGGTCCATCGCGGGGCGCGACGCCATAGGCCCGGTCTGCCCGAAGCCGGAGATCGCGTAGTAGATGATCTGCGGCTCCCGTTCGCTGACCGCGTCATAATCGAAGCCGTAGCGCTGGATCGTGCCCGGGCGAAAACCCTCGATGAATACATCGGCGCCGCGCAGCAGACGCCACAGGATCTCCTTGCCCTCCGACGTTTTCAAATCCAGCGCGAGGCTGCGCTTGCCGAGCGTGCCGTAGAGCGAGAACGCCGAATGGTCCTCGTAGCGGCGCCCGAGAATGCGCGACCAATCGCCGCCGGCGTGCGGCGTCTCCACCTTGATCACGTCCGCGCCGTGCTGCGCCAGCATCATGGCGCAGGACGGCCCGGCCACTCCGCCGCTGAGATCGATCACCTTCACGCCGGCGAAGGCTGCGTTGTAGTCCATGTCTGTCCGGCCCTTCCGTTATCCGTTGACCTTGCGGATGATGTCAGCCCACCGGTCGAGCTCCGGCAAGATTTTCTCCGCCGTTTCCGACGGCAGGCTGGTGGATACGCGATCCACATTCAAATCCCGATACCGCTTGATCAGGTCGACATCGCCGCTCTGCCCGCCGATGTTGATCTGCAGCGTCGCGGGATCGCGCCCGGCCTCGGCTGCCATTTGGCGGAACCGCGGGATCAGATCGGTCAGCGGCGTGGTCGCCGATTGCGTCGTCTGCGGCATCCAGCCGTCGCCGTAGCGGATGGCGCGGCGCGCGCTGTAGGGAAATGCACCGCCCACCAGGATCGGCGGATGCGGCGTTTGAACCGGCTTCGGCCAGGTCTGCATCGGATCGAAGTTGACGAACTCGCCGTGGTACTCCGCGGTCGGCTGCGTCCAGATCGCCTTCATCGCCTCGATCCGCTCGCGCGCCAGCTTGTGCCGCGTGGTGAAATTCGTGCCGTGGTTTTCCATCTCGTCCTGGTTCCAGCCGTTGCCGACGCCGAACACGAAGCGTCCGCCGGAGACCTGATCGATCGAGGCCACCAGCTTCGCTGTCTGGATCGGATCGCGCTGCGCGATCAGACAGACGCCGGTGCCGATTTTCAGCGTCTTGGTCGCGGCCGCCGCCATGGCGAGCGTGACGAACGGGTCCATCACGTCGTAGTAGCGTTTCGGCAGGTCGCCACCGAGCACGAACGGCGTCTTGCGCGATGTCGGGATGTGCGAGTGCTCCGGCGCCCAGACGATGTCGAAGCCGCGTTCTTCCAGTGCACGGGCGAGTTCCGCCGGGGTCATCGAGTAGTCGGTGAAGAACATCGATGCGCCGAATTTCATGACTGCTTCCTATGCGTTGTCATGTTCCACCATGCCCATCCACCACATCGTGCGGTTGCCCACATCGATGTCGTAGGCGCGCGCGAAGTGCAGCCCACCGTCCTCACCGATGCGGAACAGCGAGAGCACCGCCCCGGTGATGTGTGCAACCGCCATCAGCCGGCCGCTCGGATCGATGTGGAACGTCCGCGGGTGAACGCCGCGCGAGTCGGCGTGCTCGATCAGGTGCGGCTCGCCGGTCGATTGGTCGATCGTGAAGACCGCCAGCGAATTTTCCCCAACGGCGGTGGCGGCGCGGTTGGCGACATAGACCGTGCGGCCGTTCGGATGCACGTGCACCGTACCGACGGCCTGGCGCGTGACAGGCGCACTGCCCAGCGCGTTCTTGCGGAAGCGCGGCGCCGGCGACAGCGCGCCGTTCGACAATTCGAACATGTCGAGTGCGTTCTGTCGTTCCAGCGACACGTAGACCCAAGGCTGCGACGGGTGAAAATCCAGATGCCGCGGGCCGAAGCCGTAGCCGCCATCGGGCGCGACCGAGACCGCGTTGCTCAGCACGCCGTCGCGGAAGTCGAACACCTTCAGCGCGCCGGGCTCTTCGGGTTTGCCATCGGCGGCATCGTGCCCGCGCGTGACAAGAATGACCTGGCGGTTGTCCGGCGTCGCACGCACCTGGTGGGCGAAGATGCCGGCATCGATCGGCCCGGGCTGCGCGACCTCGTCGCCCGGCGTGCCATCCGGGTTGATCCGATACACGCGGAGCGCGCTCGGATTGTTGAACGCGACCAGAATGAACTGCGACGGAATGTCGGTCGCCATGTGGATCGGTCGCGTCGGCAACGGGATCGGCGCGCCGTGCGCCGCAAGCGCGCCGGTCGCCGGGTCGATGCGCAGCGCGCTCACGTGATGCTTGCTGCCCTGCTGGCCCATGCCGGATGCACTGTCGCTCGTCGCGACGTACAGAAAACGTCGCGAGGCATGCGGCCAGACATACTGCACATTGGCCGGCAGCCCGACCGTGCCGCGCCGTGTCAGCGCGGCGGCGTCCACGTCCACATCGTAGTGCGTCAGTTCCGGACCGACGCTCGCATACAGCGACACCTTGTTTGCCACGTTCCTACCCCCACGGTTCGACCATGACCTTCGCATGCTGCTCGGGGTTCGCCAGTTCGGCAAACGCGCCCTTCACGCCGTCGAGCCCGACATGGCCGGTGATCAGCGGCGTCACGTCGACCTTGCCCTCGGCGATGTGGTGCAGGCTGGCGGCGAATTCCTCGCCGGTGTAGCCGAGCACGAATTGCAGGTTGAGCTGTTTGACAATGCCGAAGAACGGCTCGAACCGGTCGGTCTCCATGCACACGCCGACCACCACGATGCGCGCGCCCGCCGGAGCGCCGTCGATGATCTGCTGGATCACGCCGGTGACGCCGACGCACTCGAAGATCACCGCCGGCCGCTGTTTGGGACCGAGACCGAACAGCTGCGCGTAGCGGCTGCCGTCGTAGCCCGCGGGCGTGGCGGCGTCGTTCCAGCTTGCATAGGGCGAGGTCGCGGCCGGATCGATCACGATGTCCGCGCCCATCCGCTAGCGCGAGCGCTCGCCGTGCGGGGGAAAAATCCGCGGCGATGATCGGATGGACGTTGCTGAGCACAGGCCGGCGATCACCGCCAGCCCGACCGGGCCGCAGCCGATCACCAGCGGCACATCGTCGCTCGTCAGCCGCGCTTTCTGCACCGCGTGCCAGCCCACCGCGATCGGTTCGGTCAGCGCGGCGCGCGCGGCGGGCAGACCGTTCGGCACTTCCAGCAGCAGGCGTTCGGCCAGCGGCATGTACTGCGCGAAGCCGCCGGCGATGTCGTTGGAATAGCCGATGCCCTGCACGGTGCTGTCGGCGATGGTCATCGGCATCGAGCAGACCAGTGTGCCGGGCTTCAGGCGTTTGTCGGTGCCGGGTCCATGATCCACCACCTCGCAGCAGAACTCGTGGCCGAACACCACGTCGCGCGCGGGATCCATGGGCCAACGCCCGCCGGCGCGGTTCGAGCGCTCGACGAACTGCTGCGTGTACTTCGCCGCATGCAGATCGGTGCCGCAGATGCCGCAGCACAGCGTCTTCACCAGCACCTGGCCTGCGGCCGGAGCGGGATCGGCGATCGTGTCGACGACGATGTCGCCGTTGCGGAAGATGGCGGCTCGCATGGCATTCCCCCGGTGTTCTGCAACTGGCATCCTATCCGACCTGCTGGGGAGGGACAGCCCCACGGGAAATGCAACGGTAACAGGCGGGTGGAGCGGAAACGGATATGACAGCGACATCGAGCGGCCCCGACGCGGTACTTCCGTACAGCGGCAAGGAGTTTCTGGACAGCCTCGACGATGGCAGGGAGGTTTGGATCTACGGCGAGCGCGTGCAAGCGGATCACCGAACACCCGGCGTTCCGAAACAGTGCGCGGATGATTGCGCGCCTGTACGACGCACTGCATGCGGATCACGCCACGGGGGAAGGTGTGCTGACCTGCGCTACGGAATGGGGTGGTTTCACGCACAAGTACTTTGTTGCGTCGCGCTCCGCCGACGAGCAGGTTGCCGCGCGCGACGCCATCGCCGCGTGGGCGCGGCTGAGCTACGGCTGGTTCGGTCGGTCGCCTGACTACAAGGCGGCGTTCCTCGCGACCTTGGGAGCGAACGCGGAGTTCTACGCGCCGTATCAGGACAATGCCCGCCGGTGGTATCGGTTCAGCCAGGAGCGGGTGCCGTTCATCAATCACGCGATCATTCACCCGCCGGTGGATCGCAACATGGCGCCCGGAGCGCCAGGCGGCCCGACCGACATCTATATGCACGTGACCAAGGAGACCGACGCGGGGATCCGTGTCTCCGGCGCCAAGGTCGTCGCCACCGGATCGGCTTTGACGCACTTCACGTTCGTGGCGCATCACGGCCTGATCCCTGTCCAGGACAAGAACTTCTCGATGGTGTTCATCGTCCCGACCTCGGCCGATGGCGTAAAGCTCATCTGCCGTGTGTCGAACGAACAGCGCGCGGCGGTACTCGGAAGCCCGTTCGATTACCCGTTGTCGAGCCGCCTCGATGAAAACGACGCGATCTTCGTCATGGATGACGTGCTGGTTCCCTGGGAGAACGTGTTCGTCTATGCCGATGTGGAGAAGGCCAACAACTTCTTTCCACGCACCGGCTTCCTGCCGCGGGCGCTGCTGCACGGGTGCACGCGGCTGGCGGTGAAGCTCGATTTCATCACCGGGCTTTTCATCAAGGCAACCGAAATGACCGGATCGCGTTCCTTCCGGGGTGTGGAGGCCAACCTGGGCGAGGTCATCGCCTGGCGCAATGCGATGTGGGGACTGTCCGATGCGATGGCGAAGTCGGTGGATCCCTGGACCGGCGGATGCGTGCTGCCGGGCATGGAAGCCTGGCGCGGCTTATCAGGTCCTCGCGCCGGAGGCCTATGTGCAGGTGAAGACCCTGATCGAGAAGACCGTCGCCAGCGGCCTGATCTATCTCAATTCGCATGCGCGGGATTTCGAGACGCCGGAGCTGCGCAAGTACCTGGACCTTTATGTCCGGGGCTCCGGCGGCGTGTCGGCGGTCGAGCGTGTCAAACTGATGAAACTCCTGTGGGACGCGGTCGGCACCGAGTTCGGCGCCCGCCACGAACTCTACGAAGTGAATTACTCCGGCAGCCATGAGGAAATCCGTCGTTATGCGCTGTTCGGGGCGATCGCATCCGGCCAGTACGAGCGGTGGAAGGGTTTCGCCGAGACATGCATGGCGGAATACGATCTGGGTGGGTGGACGACACCGGACCTTGTCAATCCGGGCGATGTGAGCGTGCTGCGTTAGCCGAAGCGGCGCGGCTTCGCGACGATACCGGTGGCGCTGCCGATGCCGCCGCCGGTGGACCATACCATCGCGCGGCTGCGTCGTCAGGCCGCCAGCGGATATCCGTTACGATACCTCATGGGCTATCCGAAACGTGTATGGCGAACGGCTTGTATGGCGCTGCGTGCAAACGAGGTGGTCAACGCGTTCGCATTGCGCGATCCGTGTGAAACTACCGAAACAATCCACATTTTTCATAGGACGACAGCATGTTCTTACACCGCAAGGAACTGATCCAGCCGGTCAAGGTCGGCAAGCCTGACGCACGCTTCGGCACATTTCTGCTGGAGCAGTTCGGCGGCGCAACCGGCGAGCTGACGGCGGCGTTGCAGTATTGGGTCCAGTCGTTCCACGTCGAGAATGCCGGCATCCGCGACATGTTGCAGGACATCGCGATGGAGGAGTTCGGCCATCTCGAGATGGTCGGAAAGCTTATCGCGCAGCACACCAGCAAGATCGATCAGACGCCGGTCTATGATGCGCCGCTGTTCAGGCTCAAAGGCGGCGGTCCTCACTTTCTCGACAGCCAGGGCAGCTGCTGGACGGCCGCCTACATCAACGAAGGCGGCAACGTGGTCCGCGACCTGCGCGCCAACATCGCCTCGGAGGCCGGTGCGCGCCAGACCTACGAGGCGCTCATCAAGGCGTGCGACGACGAGGGCACGCAAGAAGGCGCTCACGCATCTGCTGACGCGCGAGATAACGCACGCGAACATGTTCATGAAGGCGCTCGATGCGATGGGCAAGCTCACGGATCCGATGTTCGGCAATGTGGCGCCCGACGACACCGTGAAGCTGGTGTTCAACCTGTCGCAGGGCGAGGATGTGCGCGGGCCTTGGAACGAGGAGCCGGACTTCGACTATGTCGCCGACCCCGAGCCCCAGGGCGGCATGCCGCCGGCGCCGGTGAACCCTGACGACGAACGCCCTGCCGGGGCAAAGGGGAAATCGTCCAAGCGAAGCTGACGACGCAGGTGTGACCGGAGCTGCCGTGACGCACAGTGCTTTGTCTCGGTCGGCACGATTGGCGCGTTTGCCGATCGTGCCGCCGAAGCGATGGTCACATCGTCAGCATCGCGCGGATGTCGGGCAGATGCTCGCTTCCCCAGAACAGCTCGCCGTCCACGACGAAGGTCGGCACGCCGAACACGCCGTGCGCCTCGGCTGCGCGGCTGATCTCGGCCACTTCGTCGCGTCCGTGCCTGCGCCTGAGCGGGGAATGCAGCGCCGTCCGCGCCGGCCTCCGTCAGCACGGCGGCAATCACCGCCGCGTCCTCGATGTCCAACTCACGCCGCCAGAAGCGTTCGAACACGATGTCGTGGTAGCGGCGGAACACCGACGTCGTCCGCACGCTGGGCGTACAGCATGCCGGCGGCCGCCAGCGTTGAATCCCAGATCTTCTGCGGGCCTCGGATCACCAGTCCGCGCTTCCGCGCCTGGCGGCGGCAGTCCATGTAGCTGTAGCGCACGCGACGCCACTGATGCGCGTTGCGGCTTTCCTCCAGGACGTGGCCGTCGGTGTCGAGGCGTGCCGATCCGAGGAAGCTGGGAATGTCGAGCACGTAGGGCAGCCATTCCAACCGGACTGCCGGTTCACGTTCGAGCGCATAGGCAAGGTCCTTCGCAAGGTACGCGTAGGGACTCTTGTAGTCGATATAGACCGTGACACGACGAGGCTCGGACATGGCACATTCCGTGTGGTGGTGTTGCACGGGGAGCATGCAATGCGACGGCTGACTCGGGAAGCCCGTTCGCTCGACGCGATCAACTTTCTGCTGTCCGATGTCCGCGGCGCGCTCGGGCCTTACCTCAACGTGTTCCTGGTCACCCAGCAGCACTGGAGCCAGTCCGAGGTCGGCCTGGTGACCACCGTCAGCGGTCTGCTCGGTCTTTCGGTCCAGACGCCGATCGGGGCCGCGATCGACGCGACCCGCGCCAAGCGCGAGGTGATTGTCCTGGCGCTTGCCGTGCTGGCCATCGGTGCCACCGTCATCTTCGCGGTGCCGAGCTTCTGGCCGGTCGCGATTGCCAACAGCCTCATGGCGATTGCCGGCGACGTGTTCGGCCCCGCGGTCGCGGCTTTGACGCTGGGTCTCTATGCGCGGAAACAGCTGGCCCGCCGCATGGGGCAGGAATTCCGCATTTGATCATGCGGGCAACGTCGCCATCGCCGTGGCTGCCGGCGCGGTCGGCTACGTCTTCTCGCAACGCGCAGTATTTCTGCTCGTTCCTGTGTTCGCCGCGTTGGCGGCCGTGGCGGTGATGTCCATTCCCGCTGCGGCCATCGACAACGACCGGGCACGCGATTTGGATCACGAGCCGGATGCGGCTGGAAAGCCTGCCGGTGTCGCCGGCTACAGCATCCTGTTCGGGTCACGGCTGCTGATCGTTTTTGGTGTGTGCGTGATGCTGTTCCATCTGGCGAACGCGGCGCTGCTGCCGTTGGTGGGACAGAAGCTGGCCGCCGCCTATCCCAAGGAAGCAACAGCGATGATGTCGGCCTGCATCATCGCCGCGCAGTTGGTGATGCTGCCGATCGCGCTGCTGGTGGGACGCACCGCCGACACCTGGGGACGCAAGCCGCTGTTCCTGATCGGGTTCGCCGTTCTGCCGATCCGTGCGGTGCTCTATACCTTGTCGGATAACAGCTTCTGGCTGATCGGTGTCCAGCTGCTGGACGGCATTGGCGCCGGGATCTTCGGCGCTCTCACGCCGCTGGTGATCGCCGACATCATGCGAGGCACCGGGCGCTACAACCTGGCACAGGGCGTCATTGCCACCGTTCAGGGGATTGGCGCGTCATTGAGCGGCCTGACCGCGGGCTTGGTCGTTGATCGCTACGGCTACACCGTTACGTTCCTGACCCTGGGGGCGATCGCCGCCGTCGCCCTGATCGTCTTCGCGATCGGCATGCGGGAAACCGCGAACGGGGCACAGTGAAACGGGCCCAGGCTCAGGCTGGCACCATCTCGCGGTCCTTGCTCGGGATCAGATCGTAGGGCAGCGCAAATCCGGGCATCGCCTTGAGCCGCTCCGACCACGCCTGCAGATTGGGCCAGTTCGCGATATCGAACCCGCCCTCGGCCATGAACACCATGCGGCCCCAGCAGCCGATGTCGGCGATCGAGCAGGTCTCGCCGACCAGCCATTGCCGGCCGACGAGCGTCCGGTCGATGAACGTCAGCGCAGCCTCCGCGGGCGGACGGAAATACGCCATCACCGCCGGGTCGACGGTGCGGAAGCGGTGGTAGTGACGCACCTTGGCGACGTTGGTGATGGCGTCGGCCTCCCACGACAGCCACTCGCGCGCGCGCCAGCGATCCTGATCGGCTGCCGGTTCGAAATGTCCGGTCGTGCGCGCCAGGTAGTCGAGGATCACGTTCGACTGAACGATGGTGAGCCCGCGGTGGCGCAGCGTCGGCACCTGCCCGTAGCGGTTGACCTCAAGATAGTCCGGCAGTTTCTGCACGCCGAATTTGAGATTGACCGTGCGGAATGAAAACGCGACACGCGCCAACGCCAAATAGAGCATCGGCTTGTAGGTGGAGCTCGATGTGAAGCTGCCGTAGATCGTGATGCGGTCGTCCATCGAAGTCGTTTCCTTGTGAGAGTGCGTCTCGCCCGCGATGCGCCGCCGTTTCCGTCATGGCCGGGCTTGTTGTTCTGTTCGGGGACATGGTGACGCGCGTGGTGGTGGACGTGGCAGCGTACAGCGCACCTTCTCATAGCGGAATGCTGCGGCGCTTCATCGCCTCGTCCCACATTTTGTCGCGATCGACATCGAACACCAGTTTCGGCTCCTCCGGCACGGTGAACCAGCCACCGGCCGCAAGCTCGCCTTCGAGTTGGCCAGGACCCCACCCCGCGTAGCCGAGCGCAACGAGACTCTGCCGAGGACCTTCGCGGTGGCCGATATCGCGCAGCACCTCGGGGTCGGTGGTCATAGCGACATGGCCATCGATCGTGACGGTGTCTGCACGATGATACTCGGCACTGTGCACGATGAAGCCGATCTCAGGCTGCACCGGGCCGCCGGCGAACAGCCTGACCTGGCCGTCGCTGCCTTTGCTGTCGAGCCCGAGCGCATCCAGCAGCTTCGCGACCGGCACCTGCTCGAGCGGCCGGTTGATGACGATCCCGAGCGCGCCCTTTTCGTCATGCCGCACCATCAGGATGACGGTGTGCTGAAAGCGCGGATCGCCCATCTCGGGTGTCGCGACGAGAAGCTGTCCGGTCAGCGACGTGCCAGGCCGTGTGTCACCCGGTCGCGGATCCTCGGTCTTCGATGAGGCAGCGGTGAACAGCATCGGCGCCATGAGCAGCACGCCGAGCCACAGCACGACACGTCTGAACCGCACGAGCGTCATCGTCCCGCCATCCTGCCGCGATCGCACGGATGGGTGCAAATAACGGATGGGTGCAGGTATGTGTATGCTTCCGTGCCTCGGAAAGGAAACGTCAGAATGCCAGATACGCCAACGTTCGGCCGCTACGCCGAGATCCCCTTCGACCGCATGACGCCGGAGCAGCAGGCGGGCTACCGGTTCCTCGTCGATGGCCCGCGCGGGCGGCTGCCCGGCCCCTACAAGGTCTGGGTGCACAATCCGAATCTGGTGCACGCGGCGGAACCCCTGGGCCAGCACTTCACCCCCGGCCGCTCGTCGCTGTCCGAGCGCGAACGCGAGATCGCCGTCGTGGTGATCACCAGCAAATGGCATTCGGCCTATCCCGCCAACGCGCACGAGAAGCGCGGCAGGGAGGTCGGCCTGCCCGCCGCCGCGGTCGAGGCGATCATCGCCGGCCTGCCGACAGCGTTCGAGGACCCGCGTGAACAGGCGGTCTACGAGGTCGCGATGGCGCTCGCCGCCGAACGGCTGGTGCCGCAGGGGCTGTACGACCGCGCCGTGATGGTGCTCGGGCACGCGAGCATCACCGACATGATCGTGCTGATGGGCTACTACACCTGCGTCTCGCTGACGATGAACTTCTACGCGGTGCCGGCGGGCAGCCCCGGCCTGGCGCGCTGACCGGCGTCGCCTTGTTCCCGCGCGGCCCAGACAGTAGGGTGCCGGCGCGATCTTCAGGGGTCCGCTCCGCATGCCAGACCGGTCGGTGTACAGACGCGTCCTGCTGAAAGTGTCCGGCGAGGCCCTGATGGGGCGCCGCGACTACGGGCTGGACAACGACACCGTCCGCGCGATCGCGGCCGATATCGGTGATGTCGTGGCCTTGGGCGTGCAGGTCAGCGTCGTGATCGGCGGCGGCAACATCTTCCGCGGCGTGTCGGGCGCTGCCTCCGGCATGGAGCGGGCGCAGGCCGACTACATCGGCATGCTGGCCACCGTGATGAACGCGCTGGCGATGCAGTCCGCGCTGGAGACCGGCGGCGTCGCCACCCGCGTGCAGTCCGCCATCCCGATGTCCAGCGTCTGCGAGCCCTATATCCGCCGGCGCGCCGAACGCCACATGGAGAAGGGCAGGGTGGTCATCTTCGCCGCCGGCACCGGGAACCCGTTCTTCACCACCGACACCGCCGCGGCACTCCGCGCCACCGAGATGCACTGCAACGTGCTGCTGAAGGGCACCCAGGTGGATGGCGTCTATTCGGCCGATCCCCGCAAGGTGCCGGATGCGCGGCGCTACGAGCAGCTGACGTATCACGATGTGCTGGCGAACGACCTGGAGGTAATGGACGCCGCCGCGATCAGTCTGGCGCGCGAGAACAAGCTGCCGATCGTCGTGTTCAACATCCACGCCCCGGGGGCCTTCGCGGCCGTGATCCGCGGCGAGGGGCGGTTCACCACCATCGTCGAATAGCAATAAACGTCAGGACCACGTTCGGGAGACCGTCATGGCACAGGCAGACCACAACAAGCTGACGCAGGACCTCACCCGCCGCATGGATGGCGCACTGGAAACGCTGCGCCGCGAGTTCAACGGCCTGCGCACCGGCCGGGCGCATCCCGGTCTGCTGGAGCCGGTGAAGGTGCAGGCGTACGGCTCGGAGACCCCGCTGACCCAGGTCGGCACGATCGGCGCGCCGGAGCCGCGCATGCTGACGGTCCAGGTCTGGGACCGCAGCCTGGTCGGCACCGTGGAGAAGGCGATCCGCGACTCGGGGCTCGGGCTGAACCCCGCCTCGGACGGACAGCTGGTCCGCGTGCCGATCCCGCAGCTTACCACCGAACGCCGCGCCGAGCTGGCGAAGACCGCGCACAAATACGCCGAAGGGGCGAGGGTCGCGGTGCGCGCGGTGCGGCGCGACGGCATGGAGCAGATCAAGACCCACGAGAAGAAGCACGAGATCGGCGAGGACATGGCGAAGGACTGGCAGACCGACGTGCAGAAGCTGACCGACCAGTACATCAAGCGCGTGGACGATGTGCTGGCCGACAAGGAAAAAGACATCCGCCAGGTCTGAGCGCCACGCGTGGCGACACCGGCCATCCGCGCGCCCCACGCGCCTGCCGCCGCTCCCGACGCGTCGGTTGCGCCGCCCAGCCATGTCGCGATCATCATGGACGGCAACGGCCGCTGGGCCGCCTCGCGCCGGCTGCCGAAGATCGCCGGCCACCGCGAGGGCGCGCGCGCCGTGCGGCGGACCATCGAGGCGGCCATCGACAGCGGCGTCGCCTGGCTGACCATCTACGCCTTCAGCAGCGAGAACTGGCGCCGGCCGACCGGCGAGGTGCTCGACCTGACCGGCCTGCTGCGCCACTACCTGAAGAGCGAGATCGCCGAACTGAAGGCCAACGGGGTGCGTCTGCGCGTCATCGGCGACCGTACCCGCTTCGATGCCGACATCCAGCGCGACCTTGCCGCCGCCGAGCGCGACACCTCGGCCAACACGCGGCTGAACCTGACGGTGGCGCTGTCCTACGGCGCCCGGGCCGAGATCGCCGCCGCCGCGCGGGCTATCGCGGAGGCGGCGCAGGCCGGCAGGCTCGATCCGGCGCTGATCGACGAGGCGGACGTTCGCCGGCTACCTGGCGACCGCCGGGATGCCGGATCCCGACCTTGTCGTCCGCACCTCCGGCGAGCAGCGGATGTCCAACTTCCTGCTCTGGCAGGCCGCCTATGCGGAGCTGGTATTCCTGGACGTGCTGTGGCCGGATTTCGGCCCCGAGCACTTCGCCGCGGCGTTGGCAGCGTACGGGCGGCGTGAGCGGCGATTCGGTGCACGCCCAGGCTGAGCGCCCAACGTCCGAGCGGGGGGCTGTGCGCTGGAGCGATCTCGGGCTTCGCGTGGTCTCCGCCGTCGTGCTGGCGCCGATCGCGCTGGCCTGCATCTGGCTGGGCGGCATCGCCTTCACCGTGCTCGTTGCCGCCGCCGCGCTGGGTCTTGCCGTCGAGTGGCTGATGCTGTGCCGGCTGCCGACCGCGCGGGGAGGCGGGGCGCCACTGCGCATGGCCGGCATCGCCTATGTCACGCTGGCCGCTGCTGCGCTGGTGTTGCTGCGCGGCGATCCGGTCGCGGGCCGGGCCAATGTGGTATTGCTCGTGCTCACGGTCTGGGGGGTCGATATCGGTGCCTACCTGGTCGGCCGCATGCTCGGCGGCCCTCGGCTTGCGCCGCGCATCTCGCCCGGAAAGACATGGTCCGGCGCGGTGGGCGGCCTGCTGGCAGCGATCGCCATCGGCCTTGCCGTCGCCCCGATCTTCGCGGACCAAAGCTCCGGATGGCGCACGATTCTGGTCAGCGCCGCCATCGGCATCGTTGCCCAGGCCGGCGATCTGCTGGAAAGCTTCGTCAAACGCCGACTCGAGGTAAAGGATTCCAGCCATCTCATCCCCGGCCATGGCGGCCTGTTCGACCGGCTCGATGCAATCCTGTCGTCAGCCATGGCGGGGGCCGTGCTGGCGCTCGCCCTCGGACGTGGAGTAATCCTGTGGCAATGACCGCCCCGCCCCGCTCCGTCACCGTCCTGGGCAGCACCGGCAGCGTCGGCACCCAGACGGTCGAACTGCTGGCCGCCGCGCCCGAGCGCTTCCAGGTCCGCGCCCTGGTCGCCGGCCGCAATGTCGGGCTGCTGGCCGAGCAGGCGGTCGCTCTGAAGGCCGAGCGGGCGGTGATCGCCGACCCGGCGAGCTACTCCCAGCTTCGCGACGCGCTGTCGGGCACCGGCATCGAGGTCGCCGCCGGCCCCGAGCAGGTGGTCGCTGCCGCCGCGCTGCCGGCCGATCTGACCATGGCCGCGATCACCGGCGCCGCCGGCCTCGCCGCCACGCTCGCCGCCATCCGGCGCGGCGCGATCGTGGCGCTGGCCAACAAGGAGGCGCTGGTCTGCGCCGGCGAGGTGATGCTGCGCGCGGTGCGCGACGCCGGCGCCACGCTGCTGCCGGTCGATTCCGAGCACAACGCGATCTTCCAGGCGCTGGCGGACGGCAATCGCGACGCGGTGGAGAAGATCGTGCTGACCACCTCGGGCGGGCCGTTCCGCACCCTGAGCACCGACGAAATGGCCAAGGCCACGCCCGAGGCCGCGCTGCGCCATCCGGTCTGGTCGATGGGCGCCAAGATCAGCATCAATTCGGCGACGATGATGAACAAGTGCCTCGAGGTCATCGAGGCGGCGCGGCTCTTTGCGCTGGACGAGTCGCAGATCGACGTGCTGGTCCATCCGCAGGCGGTGATCCATGGCCTGGTGTGCTACCGCGACGGCAGCGTGCTCGCGCAGCTTGGCTCGCCCGACATGCGGATCCCGATCGCCCATACGCTGGCATGGCCGGCGCGCATGGCGACGCAATCGCCGCGCCTGGACCTCGCCGCCCTGGCACGGCTGGATTTCGCCGAGCCGGACAGCGTGCGCTTCCCGGCACTGCGTCTCGCCCGCGAGGCGCTGCGGGCCGGCGGCGGTGCATCGGCGATCCTCAACGCGGCCAACGAGATCGCAGTTGAATCGTTCCTGCAACATAGGATAAGGTTCCTGGATATCGTCGGGACGGTGGCGCGCGTGCTGGACGCGATCGGGACGCCGCCGGCTGACACGCTGGACGAAGTTTTGGCACTTGATGCCGCCGCCCGCCGCACGGCCGTGCGCGTGGCGGCCGAACGCGCTATATAGGTTTCAGACAGGACCGAAAGAGTGTTCCACGTGATCCCCGACTTCTTCCGCACCGGCCTCGCCTTCATTGTGGTTCTCGGCGTTCTGGTCTTCGTTCATGAACTCGGCCACTACCTCGCGGCGCGCTGGTGCGGGGTGCATGTCGAGGTGTTCTCGATCGGTTTCGGCCGCGCGATCGCCACATGGCGGGACCGCGTCGGCACGGTCTGGAAGCTCGCCTGGCTGCCGCTGGGCGGCTACGTGAAACTGCACGGCCAGGAACGCCCGGAGGAGGCGTCGCCGGAGGTCATCGCCAGCTGGCTGCCCGGACGCACCTTCCACCAGAAGCGGGTCGAGGCGCGCGCCTTGGTCGTCGCGGCTGGCCCGATCGCCAACTTCCTACTGGCGATGGTGCTGTTCGCGGCGCTGTTCGCCACCGCCGGCCGGCCCGTCACGCTGCCGGTCGCGGGCGAGGTGCTGGCCGATACCGCCGCCGCTCACGCCGGCCTGCATGCGGACGATCGGATCGTGGCCATCGGCGGCACGCCGGTCGAAACATTCGAGGATGTCCAGCGCATCATCTCGGCGCATCCGGCCGAGAGAATGACGCTCACCGTGCGCCGCGCGGAGACCACGCTGGATCTGCCGGTCCTGACCGATCAGCGCGACGCCGGCGGCGGCCAGAAGGTCGGCATGCTCGGCATCCGCGGCGGCAAGGTGGAATATCAACGGCTGAGCCTGCCCGCGGCGCTTTGGGGCGGTGTGGTGCAGACCTGGCAGGTGACCGCGGAGACCATCAGCGGCGTCGGGCAGATGATCACCGGCCAGCGCGGCACCGAGGACCTCGGCGGACCGTTGCGCATCGCACAGCTCTCGGGTCAGGTGGCGCAGCTCGGCATCGCAAGTCTGGTGTCTTTCATCGCCGTGCTGTCGGTCAATCTGGGCCTGATCAACCTGTTCCCGATCCCGGTGCTGGATGGCGGGCACTTGGTTTTCTACCTCGCCGAGGCGATCCGCGGCCGACCGATTCCGCCGCGCGCGCAGGAGTATGGGTTCCGTGCAGGGCTGGCCCTGCTGGCGGGTCTGTTCATCTTCGCCACCTGGAACGATCTGACCCATCTGGGCATCTTCAACTGGATGGCCAAGCTGATCGGCTGAGGCGGCCCGCGCGGAGGGAACGTCGGTGCTGACCTTGTATTTCTCGCCGGGATCGAGCTCGATGGCGGTGCACATTGCCCTGCACGAGGTTGGTGCGCCGTTTGAAAGCAAGTTCATTTCGCTGAACGGAAATGCGAACCGCGCGCCGGACTATCTGGCGCTGAACCCAGAGGGCAAGGTTCCGACACTGCTGATCGACGGCCGCCCGCTGACCGAGGTTGCCGCGATTCTGTTCTATCTGGCCAGGCGTTTTCCCGGGGCAGGTCTGTGGCCGGACGGCGATCTCGAGGCCGAGGCGCAGGCAATCTCGTGGATGTCGTTCATCGCCGCGACGATCCATCCCGCGCGCCGGCAGGGCCCGGAGCGATCCAGGGAAGTGTTCGAAATCGCCGAAGCGCGGCTAGGGCGCCGTGATTGGGTGCTGCCGCGCTATTCGATCGCCGACATCCACCTATTCCGGCTGTATTGGCGCTATGTCGGCTGGGCGCATCCCGCCCCGGGAACGTTTCCCAACCTGACCGCCCATTACGACCGCATGATGGCGCGCCCCGCGGTGCAGCGGACCTTGGAGATCGAAGCGGCGATCGGCTACGCGCTGCCGACGTAAGGCCGCATGTTGCAGCGCTTCCGTTGATGCACCGGTCAGGAACGCGCTTCTGTGGATTGCGTCCACCGAAACACGCGTTTGACTCGATCGATTGGTAACTCTTTCAAATGCCCCCTCGCGTGGTCAGCGACGCGGCGCGCCGGTCCCCTCGGCGAACGACGGCTTCATCGTGCGGAGCGTGCCTTCCGATTCGACGACCACCCGATCCGGCTGGATCGAGCGTACCACGAAGTCGCTCACGCGCGCTCCCTCGGTCGCCACGATCGGATTCGGACTCTCGCCCGACATGAAGATCGCACGATTGCCGAACGGACCGGTGATGACGCCTGTCAGGCGCAGCGGCGCGCTGCTTTTCGCGACCACGTCATTCGCGGTCTTCAGTGGACGCCGGTCCTCGCGGAACAGTGGTCGCCCGAGCGCGGTGGACGCCCAACCCTGCACGACATCGATCGTGGCGAGCCCAGGCGCTGCCCGGACCGTACCCATCAGAGGTGAACGTCCTGATGTCACGGCTGCCAAATCCGGCCGCGCGGAATCCTGCATCTCCCAATAAATCGTCCCCGCCAACGCGACGGCTGCGACGAGAGCGCCGATCAGGACCCGGCTCATTGTGCGGCCGCGCGGGTTGCGGCGGAACGGAACGCAAAAATCGCGCACGTCACATCGAACGAACCCGGTGCTGTGCTGATCCGGTGAAGCGCCGGCCTGACCTGCAGGTCATCCACCAAAAGTGCCGGCGTGGCGAGGTGAAGGTCCTTCAACAGATCGACCAGGACCGGCCACGATGCGTCGAACGCCACCCGCAGGCCGATGCGCCGATACGCGCCGGCGTCATCCCCCGGCAATGTTTCAACGCTACGCAACTGGACGCCCTTCTGCATGAACATCGCCTGCAAACGCTCCTGCAGCGACGCGCTCGCCGTGGTGTCACTGTCGCCATCGAGCAACGCGGCTTCCCCGACCCCGCTGGCCGCCACGGCCTTGGCCTGTTCCTGAAGGTTCGGCAACGCCGCAGCGAGGCCTTCCATCCGCATCGCGAGCGCCCCCTGTTGCGCCAATGCCTCGGCGCGCTCGCCATGCCACTCGATCAGGGGCGCGACAACACCCAGCCAGAACACTGCCAGCACCAGCATCGTCAGTCCAAGTGCGAGCAATTGCCCCGCCCGTCCTGTCGGCAACGAGGGCGTCATCTCAGGTCCCCAGCTCGGCACGGATCGAGACCATTGCTCCGCCGTTCGCCTCGTCGCGAATGATCGATGCCGCGAGGGCGGATCATAAGGCAGCCCTAAGCGCCAAGACCATCGCAACCGGCACGCCCGGCATTCGCACTCGCCGTGGCCGGGCCGGCACCGGCAGTTTCATATTCGGCAGTTTCATGTTCGGCCGGCGATGGGGCCGTGGCCGCCCATGAGAGGCGCAATTTCTGCGACAGGTCGTCTTTTCGATCTGCTCACGCCGTAGTGATGTCAAATCTGCCCTTGTGTCATAGAAATATGGCGAAGGTTTGTTTATTCCATATGAACCAATGTCAATCTCTCGACAGCAAGCGCGGATATCCCAAAATTGAGAATCCGGCTGCGCTTGGTCGTGCGCGGTCCACAGAGCGGCTCGGACGCACGGTTTGGCCTGGAATGATCAGCCCGCGGTTCTCCACAATACTGTTATGTGTTCGTAATTTCCTGCGGCGATAGCAGTCGATGACAGATGGGCACCGTCAAAAACGAAACAGGGGAAGTACATGGCAAGTTGGAAAGACAAACTGGCGCTGACGGCCCAGCGAAATCGTCAGGAGATCGTAAGGGCCAAACTCAGTCGGCGCGATATGGTCCGAATGGGGCTCCTGACGGCAGGCGGGAGTCTCGATCATCAAACAGGGTCTCAGTTCCAGGGCCTTCGCCGACGGCGGCAGCCCATCCAGCCCAGCCATCCAGAATCCGTTTGTCCAGGAGATGCCGCGCCTTCCGGTCCTGCCAGGCTTTACCGATCCCAACAAGTTCGTCAGGGGCGGTGCGCCCGTGGCGACCACCGTGATCGATGGTGCAACGAAGGTACATTCACAGCAGCTGTTCACGACGTTTCCGCCGAAGAAGTTCTATGAGTTGCACATGCAGCAGGCCGATGTGCAACTGCATCCCGACTATCCGCCCAACTCCACCACAATCTGGGGTTTCAATGGCCAGGCTCCCGGCCCGCTCATTCGTGCCAATTACGGCGAGTTGACTCTGGTGCGGTATTATAATGATCTGCCGTCGGTCAAGATCCCGGCGGTTGACGGCTTTGGTATTGCCGAGATCTCGACCCACCTGCACAACGCCCATACCCCGTTTGAGAGCGACGGCAATCCGGTCGACTTCATCAACTCGATCAAGGATCCGACGCCGCTCAATCCGCTTGGCTTCAAGGACAATCACTATCCGAACGTCTATGCTGGTTTTACGACAATAAACCAGAACAGCGCGCTGCCCGGTGATCCGAACGAAGCGTTGGGTTCGCTGTGGTACCATGACCATCATCTCGATTTTACGGCACAGAACGTCTACAAAGGCATGTTCGGGTGCTACACCCTGTTCGATCCACTGGACACCGGCGACGAGACGACTGGTCTGCGCCTGCCGAGTGGCGAATTCGACATCCCGATATTCTTCAATGACTTCCTGCTCAACCAGGACCACAAGCTGGTATTCGACCTGTTCAATCTTGACGGGATTCTTGGCGACCGATTCTGCCGCGAACGGGGCAATTCAGCCGATGCTCACGGTCGCAAAAACGTCGCTACCGACTGAGGCTGTACAATCCCGGCCCGTCGCGCTGGTATCAGTTCGCCCTGACCGATCCCACCGGCAAGACTCTTTTCCCGTTCTGGCAGATCTCGTCGGACGGCAACCTGTTGCCGAGCGCGGTGAAGGTCACCAGCGTGCGCATGTCCGTCGCGGAACGGGTCGATATCGTCGTGGACTTCAGCAGTCCGGTGTTCGGATCACTGACCCAACTGTATCTCGTCAACCAGTTGGAACAGGTGAACGGCCGTGGGCCGACCGGCAAGGTTCTCAATCCGGGGACACCCATCATCAAGATCGTCATTCAGCCGCAGACCGTCAGTGATCCAAGCAACCCGGGGCTGGCGATAACCGCCGGACCACAACTTGGCATCCCTCTTCGTCCTCTGCCCGATACCGACGCCCAGCTTGCGGCGGCGGTTGCCAAGGCAAAAACCCGCACCTTCCGGTTTGAGCGAGGGAATGGCGCATGGCAGGTCAATGGCAAGTTCTTTGACGAGGACGTTATCAACGCCAACCCTGCGCTGAATGGCGAAGAGGTCTGGATTCTCCAGAATGGCGGCGGCGGCTGGAGCCACCCGATCCATGCCCACTTCGAAGAGGCGCGTCCTCTAACGCACAACGGTGCGCCCATCACAAGCAACACCGGGCAGATCAACGGCGGCATCCTCTACGCGCGTCGGGACGTGATCCCGCTGGAAGACAGCAGCGAGACCAAGGTGTTCCTCCGTTTGCGCGATTTGCAGGGGCGTTACGTGATGCACTGCCACAATGTCGTGCACGAGGATCATGCGATGATGATCCGCTTCGACATCGGCACGACGCCGCCACCTGTCTGATGGCAATGGAGTGGCGCCGGAAAAGCGCCACTTCCCTCGGATATGAAGGAACAGGCCATATGAACCGGCGGAAATTGCTTGTTGGGGCGGCGGTGACCGCACTCGCGCCGTTCGCGCGTGCTTCGTCAGGCAACGCGCAAAGCAGCCATCAGTCCGGCGCGGAGTGGTTCACCAATGTCGAGGTGCAGACACATGATGGACGGACGTTGCGCTTTTATGATGACGTGATGAAGGGGAAGATCCTGCTCATCAACTTCTTCTTCACCGAATGCGACGCGATCTGTCCGCTGATGACCGAAAACCTGGTCCGCGTGCAGGAACTTCTTGGCCCGCGGGTCGGCACGGATATCTTCATGGTTTCGATCTCGCTGCAGCCCGAACACGATACGCCGCAGGCGCTGGCCGCCTATGCCAGGACCTATGGCGTCGGCCCAGGCTGGCTGTTCCTCACCGGCAAGAAGACCGACATTGAACTCCTCCGCCATCGCCTGGGTTTTGTCGATTCCAATCCGGCGCAGGACGCGGACCCCGAGGAGCACATCGGCACCGTGCGCATTGCCAACGAGCCGATGCACCGCTGGGCGATGAGCCCCGCGCTGGTCGACCCGGCGGCGCTGATCCGCACCGTGAAGCGGGTGATCCCGGAGCGCGCCTGAGCGCGCGGCCGACGTGGCGCATCGTCGCCAACCATCGGAATAGCCGCATCGATCTCGGAACCTTCGCGGATACGGTTGAGTGGCGCCCAACATCGGCGGATATTGCCGGCGGCGGGATGTGGCCGCCGGCCTGGATTGTCGCGACCATTGTGGGAGAGCACACAGATGGCAGGAGAGTCCGCGCATTTCGGCCTGCGAGCGCGGCCGCCGACGCCCGCGGTGCGTCCGCTTGATTTGCATCACTCGCATCGCTGGACCGCCGCGGCGTGAGTACGGCCAGCCCTTCGCCGGCAATTGCTACGAGCGACGTGGGACCGCCCTATGTCGGGCGCTCGCTGCTGCGGCGCGAAGACCATCGGCTGCTGACCGGCCAGGGACAATTCATCGCCGATCTTGTTCTGCCGCGTATGCTGCATGCCGTCGTGGTGCGCAGCCCACTCGCGCACGCCCGCATCCGTTCGATCGACCTGTCGAGCGCCGCCGCCGCGCCAGGCGTTGTGTTCGCGCTCAACGGGGCGGATCTGTTGCAATTGCTCCCGTCCGTGCCGGAGGGCCA
This sequence comes from uncultured Alphaproteobacteria bacterium, assembly GCA_963739725.1. Taxonomy (GTDB): domain Bacteria; phylum Pseudomonadota; class Alphaproteobacteria; order Acetobacterales; family Acetobacteraceae; genus JAMXLO01. Next base: position 73,723 of record CAVUBS010000029.1, read on the forward strand.
AATCTCGGTGCCGCGCAAATGGACCGCGGCCGTCCAACATGAATTCCTCAGTCCCCGGCAGCCACTTCTGGCGCATGACAAGGTTCGCCATGTCGGCGAGGCGATAGCGATCATTGTCGCCGAAAGCCGTGACCTGGCCGAGGATGCGGCCGAGCTGGTGCGGACGGATCTCGAGGAATTACCGGCGGTCATGGACACCGAGGCGGCGTTGCGCCCGGATAGTTCCATTGTCCATGATCGATTTCAGACCAACCTGATCGGCAGCTTCTCGGTCGGCAGGGGCGACGTCGACGCCGCACTGGCGCACGCGCCGCACCGACTGCGGCGCCGCTTCCATCACCACCGCTATGCCGCCATGCCGATGGAATGCCGCGGCGTCGTCGGCGCATATGATGTTCGCAGCGACTCGATGACGATCTGGTCCTCGACCCAGGTGGTTCATTGGGTGCGCCGGGAGGCTGCCGCGCTCCTGGGCTTGCCGGAGGCGCGTGTCCGCTGCGTGGCACTCGATGTCGGCGGCGGCTTTGGCGGCAAGGGCCACGTCTACCCCGAGGACCTGCTGATCACGTTCCTGGCACGCAGGCTCGGGCGACCGGTCCGTTGGATCGAGGATCGGCGCGAGCACATGATGAGTGCGACGCATTCGCGCGACCAGGTGCACGACGTCGAGGTCGGGTTCGACGACGATGGCCGCATCGTCGCGCTGTACGATGACTATATCGTCGATTGCGGCGCCTGGAATCCGATCGGATCGGGTGTTGCCTACAACACGGCTGTTCACCTGACCGGGCCGTACAAGATCGAGAATTTTGCCGCGTCGGGTCGGATCGTCGTCACCAACAAGGTCCCAAACGCCCCGTATCGCGGTGCCGGGCGTCCGGAAGCCGCCTTCGCGATGGAGCGGACCATCGACCTCGTGGCGCGGACGCTTGGGCTGGAACCCGCCGAGGTGCGACGCCGCAACATGATCCGCGCCGATGAAATGCCTTATCGGGTGGGCATGCCGTATCGCGACGGCGAACCGATCGTCTACGACGGTGGCGATTATCCCGGTGCCTTGGCAAAGGCGCTCGATGCGGTCGGCGGCGTTGCGGCGTTCCGTCGCCGCCAGCACGACGCGCGGCAGGCGGGCCGCTGGCTCGGGCTTGGCATCGGCTGCTATATCGAGGGAACCGGTGTCGGACCGTTTGAAAGCGCGTTCGTCCGCATCGATCCGTCCGGCAAGATCTATGTCGCATCCGGCGCGTGCCCGCAGGGCCAGGGCATGGAGACGATCTTCGCTCAGGTCGCGGCTGATCTCTGGAAGGTCGCACCCGAAGATGTGGTGATCGCGCTCGCCGATACGGCCGCCATCGCAATCGGATTCGGCACGATGGCGAGCCGCAGCACGGTCACCGTGTCGGCGGCGATGCATCACGCGAGCGAACGGCTGCGGCACAAGGTCTTCGCCATCGCGGCCAATCTGCTGGAATGTGCCGAGGCGGATCTCGAACTGCGCGATGGCGGTGTCGGCGTGGTCGGCGCGCCTGGTGCCATGGTGAGCCTCGCCAGGATCGCCCAGGCGGCGCGCCCGGGCTGGGAGAATGAACGCCCGCCCGGTATCGACGCCGGCCTCGAGGAAACCTTCTATTGGCAGCCACCGACGGTGACCTGGAGCTATGCCGTCCATGTCGCAATCGTCGAGGTGGATCGCGAGACCGGCCGCGTCGGCATCGAGAACTATGCGATCGCTCACGATTGCGGCGTCGTGGTCAATCCGATGCTGGTCGAAGGCCAGATCATGGGTGGCGCCGTGCAAGGGCTCGGCGGCATCCTGTGCGAGGCGATCGCGTATGACGCGAACGGGCAATTGCTCAGCGGCTCGCTGATGGACTACGCGCTTCCGATCGCCGGCGACATGCCGTGCTTTCAGATCCTGCACCAGCACGCGCCGTCGCCGCGCAATCCGCTCGGCGTCAAGGGCGTCGGCGAAGGCGGCGCGGTCGCCCCGCCGGCGGCCATCGCCAATGCCGTCAGCGATGCGCTGGCGCCATTCGACGTGGAGGTGAATGCGACGCCGGTCAATCCCGAACAACTGGTGCGGGCCGTCCGGTCGCGGTGATCGCCCGGAGCACGCATGCCGCAGCGGGATCCTATGCCTCGGTGAACAGCACCCGCTCGATCACCAGCGCCATTGCGGCGACGAACACGACGACAGAGATCGCGGTCACTGCGCGGCGCTCCCAGGCAAAACGGCAGAGCCACACGAGTATCGGGAACAGCACCGCAACGATCATCGCCTGGCCGGCTTCGACGCCGAGGTTGAAGAACAGCAGTGAACCCACGAGCCCGCTTGGCGGCAGGCCGAGTTCCAGTAGTGCGCCCGCGAAACCGAAGCCATGCACCAGGCCGAACACGAAGCTCACCGCCCAGCGACGCGAGGGGGCGTTACTGCGGAAAATGTTCTCCAGCGCGACATAGGCGATGGAGAGAGCGATGACCGGCTCGACGAACCACGACGGCACGACAACCACGCCGAGCACCGCGAGCGCGAGCGTGATGCTGTGCGCGATGGTAAAGGCGGTGACGATGCCGATCAGGGAACGCAGACGTTCCGCCTCGCAGGATCAGCGCCAGCAGGAACAGGATGTGATCGTATCCGGTCAGAATGTGCTCGACGCCGAGGCGGAAGAAGGCGATCGGGCTGCTTTCCGCTGAACTGCTATTCGCCGTGCTGCTTTGGGGCGTGGCGATCGTCTCGGCGCCGAGTGCCAGGTGTGCCTCCCTGCGATCCGGCTCGAAGACAATCTGTTCGCGGCCGCCCGGCCATTCGATGGTGGCGAGGGTGTGGTGGTCCGGGCCGAGCACGTCGAACAGGTTGTCGGTCAGCGACAGCTTCTGCATGCGCCCGGCGCAGGCATAGTCGATCGTCACCACGATCGTTGGCCGCGTTGGCGATGGCGGCTGCACGGAGCCCGGCACGGCGACGCAGGCTGTGTCGTTCGCGACAACCACGACATGCCGCGCAACAATCCCCGCCAGCGACACGACGTCACCGCCCGGCGGCGTCCACACGGCCTGCATCGCATCGGCCGCGAGCGTGAGGACGTAGCGGACGGTCTGTCCCTGCACGGTGATCGCAGCGAAGGCGGTCGTGCCGGTCGTGTGCGCGCGTGCCGCTCCGATCAGCGCGGCCAGTGACAAAATGCAAGCAGCGACCGCGCGCATCATCGCTGCAGGCTGCCGTCGAGCGCGCCGGCCCACGCCTCGCCGATGAAGCGCGACATCAGGTAGAGACGGTCGTCGCGCTCGATCCGCATGTACTGCAGGAAGTCGTCGGGATTGCGGGCGCCGAAGTGCACGGTGAGCACCGGATCGGCGCCGGTGGCGTAGAACGCGACGGTCATGCGCGGCGCATCGAGCCCGAACGCGGCCGGATCGACGCCTGCCATGTCGTCGGACGGGATCTCCCGCGCCGGGCCGGAATTGTGCATCATCTGCACCGCCATGCTGATCCGCCTGGCCGCCGCGTCGTCGATCTCGGCGCCGGCGGACGTCACCCAGCCGTACTCGCCCTGCCGGCGCAAGGACACGCGCTGCTCCGCGCTGATCAGTTCGACCCGACGGATCTGCTCGGGCGGTGTCGTCAGCACGCCCTTGGCTTCGAATTTGACAAACTGGCGCTGCTCGGGCTGCGCGCCGCTCACGACCATCGCCGCGAGATAGCCAACCACGAGCGCAACGGCCACGGGCACGGCAACGCGCCGCCAATCCCTCATCGGCGCTGCCACCACACAAGGCCGCCGAGCGCGATGACCGCGAGCGGCAGCAGCCCGACCACGAACACGAACACCAGGCGCGCCTCGCTCTGCGTCAGCAGCACGAGCGACGGGACCGGAATGCGCGTCGCAACGGCGGTGGTGCGCTCCTCGCGCGCGAGCCAGCGGACGGCGGAAAGCAGCAGGTCGCTGTTCGACATGTAGGGGAAGAACGAGTTGCTCGCGAAGTCCGCATCGCCGATCACCACTGCGCGCATCGGCCGGCTGCCGTCCGCGAGCATGCCGTCGGCAGCGACGCCGAGCACACGCGGTCCGGCCACCGGCGGAATGGCGCCGGCACTCGTGCTGGCCAGCGCGAGCGCGCCGCCGGGCGCGCGGCTCGCGACCGGCTCGACGTCGCGCGTGTAGCTGTCCCGGCTGCTCGAGCAGCAGCGGTGTCACGCGGACATCGCCCGACGGCTTGGTCAGGCTCAGCGGCCGGACGCCCGGGTAGAACGTCAGCGAGGCGGCGCCGGTGATCGGATGCGGATCGTAGCCGGTGACCGCGACCATTTCGGCATCGGTCATGTAGTGGCTGAGCGGATCGACCACGACCTGCTGCTCGGGGCGGACGCCGAGATCCTCGGTCAGCCGCGCAAGCCCGGGCTCGAGCACAAAGCCGAGGTCGAACAGAAACAGGGCGGCCCCGCCGCGCGCAAGATAGAAGCGCAGCGCCGCACTTTCGCCGGGCAGGAATGTGGTGCGCGGGTTGGCGGTCACCACGAGCGCGCAGTCGTCCGGAACCTCGTGGCTTGTCGCGAGGATAAGCTGACGCGCTTCGTAGCCCTGCGCCTCGAGTGCGCGACGAAAGCGCCCGACGCCGTGGCCCGCCATCTGCACCAAATTCGATGACGCATCGTCGTGGCTGTGGCCGGTGGCGCCCTCGAGATGCGTGTGGAATTCGAAATTGTCCATCGGCAGTTCGCCGTGGCCCTCGATGAAGCAGACGGTGATGGCACGTTCGCGCAGCACGCGCTGGATACCGAGTGCGATCTCCGCCTCGTCGGTGCTCTGCACGAGCACGCGGCGGCCGTCGGCTTCGATCATCGCGGCGTTGTAGATACGGATGCCGTTGGTGCGCGCGAGGGTCGGCTCCTTGTCGGGATCGATCGCGGTGAGCCGGAACAGCGGATTGCGGCGTTGCATCAGTTCCAGGATGTCGCGCGCGCGACGTCCCGCCGGATCCTGCGCGTGATAGAAATACGTGACCCGCACCTCACGGCCGAGCCCGTCGACGACGCGCATCGCGGCCGCGGAGGGCGTGTAGATCTTCTCGCGCGTGAGGTCGATATGTCCGTCATGCAGCGTAAGCGCCACATTGGCGAGCGCGAACAGGCCAAAGCCGGTGACAACGACCGCCCCCGTGTAGAGCCAGTTCTGCCATCGCCCAAGACGCGTCTGCAGCGGCAATCGAAGCCCGGCCCAGAACAGCACCAGGACAGCGGCCAGCCAGCCGACGCCCCAGAGCAGCGGCTGGAGTTCGATCTGATGCTCGTCCATCGCTCAGCGCCGCGCCAGTGCGCGCACGGTCAGGAACAGGCCAAGCAGGATCAGGGCGAGGAAAAAGCCGAGATCGGAGGTGTACATCGCGCCCACCGCGAACGGTGTGAAGCGTGCGAGCAGCGACAGGCCGAGGAACCAGTTTTCCATGGGCTGCGGCAGCAGGGATGCGAGCGAGTCGATCGACCACAGCAGGCCGAAAATGCCCAGCGAGACGACGGCGGCCACGATCTGGTTGGCGGTCAGCGCGGATACCGCGAGGCCAAGGGCGACCAGCGCGCCGGCCAGCAGGATCAGCCCGAGATAGCCGCTGTAGATCGGCCCCCAGTCCGGCTCGCCGTAGCGGCCGATCACCAGCGCATAGGCAAGGGTGGCGCCGATCATCGCCAGCAGCACGGTCATCGCGGCGGAGAATTTGGCCAGAACGATGTCGATCTCGCGCGCCGGCGATGTCAGCAGCAGCTCGAGCGTGCCCATGCGGCGCTCCTCGGCGAACAGGCGCATGGTGAGGATCGGCACGAGCAGCACGAACTGCATCGCCGCCTGGAAGAAGATATGCACGAGGCTCGCCTGCTTGGCGACGATCAGGGTGATCGCGAAGCTGTAGCCGCTGAGCAGCAGGAACACTGCGATGACCGCGTAGGCGACCGGCGAGACGAACAGCGCCCGGATTTCCTTGGCCATGAGCGCGCGCAGCACCATCAGGCGTTGTCCGTTGCGGCGGTCAGCTCCAGGAAGGTTCGTTCGAGATCGGAGCCGGCCGCCGCGATATCGGCCATCCGGACCACGGCCAGAAGCCGGCCGTTCAGCAGGATCGCGACACGGTCGGCCACCCGCTCGATTTCGCTCAGGATGTGCGAGGTGACGATGACCGAGCAATGTGCGGCGAGCCCGCGGATCAGTCCGCGCACCTCGATGATCTGGCGCGGGTCCAGCCCATTGGTCGGCTCATCGAGCACCAATAGTTCCGGCTCGTGCAGAATGGCCTGGGCGATCGCCACGCGCTGGCGATAGCCGCGCGAAAGCCGGCCGATGATCTGCGCGCGCACATCGTCCAGCGCCAGCCGCTCGCGCGCGAAGGCCAGGCGATCGTGGAGGATTTGACCTTGGAGCCCACGCAGGCGGCCCATGAAGGACAGAAACTCGTCGACGCGCATGTGCAGGTAGAGCGGCGCGTCCTCGGGCACGTAGCCGACCCGCCCTCGCGCGGCGCGTCCCTCCCGCACGAGGTCGAAGCCGCCTGCCTGTGCCGTCCCGCTGCTTGGACGGAGGTAGCCGGTCAGCACGCGCAGGATGGTGGTCTTGCCCGAACCGTTCGGCCCGAGCAGGCCCACCACCTCGTGCCGACCGACTTCGAACGAGACGCCGTCCACCGCGAGATGCACGCCGTAGCGCTTCGACAGATGGTCAAGCGCCGCCGCCGGTGCAGCGGCCGCGTGGTCGCTCAAGTCGGCTGTCTCAGTCGTAGAATTCCGGCGCCTTCTTCATCGCCTTGAACGAGTCCGGATCATGCGCGGTGAAGAAGTCGGCTTTCTCGGTGGCCATCTCGTAGCGGATCCACTCGTAGGCGCTGAGGATGCCGCTGGGCGAATAGGCCAGTCCGATGCTCGGCGGCAGGTTCTTCTCGACATTCTCCCGGAAGTAGACGTTGTCGCCGGTGAGGATGGTGGGGCCTTTGTTCTTCAGCCGGACCACCATCATCTGACTGCCCGGCGTGTGTCCGACCCAACGCTTCACGACGAGCGTGCCGTCGCCGAACAGGTCCTGATCGCCGTTGAGCTGCAGCATCTTGACCGCGTTCGGCTGATCGGTGACGGGCGAGCGCAGCGGCATCACGTCGCCGATGATGTAGTTGGCACCGGTGCCGATCTCCGGCCAGAACGCATTCTGGATCTCGGTCTTCTGCACCACGAACGTGGAGTTCGGGAACTTCCCGACGTTGCCGGCATGATCGAGGTGCAGGTGGCTGACCACGACGTATCTGATGTCGTCCGGCTTGAGGCCGATCTTCTGCAGCTGGGCATCGATCGCGACGTCCGGCGTGTTGACCGGCTTCAATGCCTGGAAGGCTGCGCCCCAGTACGAGGGATCGGTGATGATCTTGTCGTTGTTGCCGGTATCGAACAGCACGTTGCCCCGCGGATGCATCACCACGAAGAATCCCACCGGCACCTGGATCTGCGGCGTCATCGGCGCGCCGTTCTGCAGGTAGCCCTTTCCGAGCGTCAGCGCTCCGGAACTGAAGGCGTAGAGCTTTATCTCCTGCGCCTGTGCGGCGCCGCTGATACCGATACCCAGCAGGAGTGCAGTCAGAGCTGTCGCGGTCTTGCTAACCATTCTGGACTCCTCGGCTTGGACTCGCAGCACTTGCCAATTCCATTGCCAGCGATTTGAGCCCGGTTTCCCCCCACGGGCAGCCTGGCAGCTGTCCCGCACACCAGACCACACTACGCCTCCGTCCGCGCGGCCTCAACCTTGGGTCTTGCCGTCAGGATTTCTCCGCCTGGGTCGCCATCGCCTGTTCGAAAACGCCGCCATAGCCGAACAGGCCGACCGCGCCGCCGGTGTGCAGGAACACCACCGTCTCGCCCTTGCGGATCGTCGCCCTTGCGGATCAGGTCGATCAGCCCCGCCATCGCCTTGCCGGAGTAAACCGGATCGAGCAGCACGCCCTCCAGCCGCGCGAGCATCAGCACCGCCTCGGTCATGCCCGGCGTCGGCTGGCCGTAGCCGGGGCCGACGTAGTCGCAATTCGCCATCACCGCGGAACGCGCAATCCCGCCGCGCATGCCGACAAACTCGGCGGTCGCTTCCGCCAGGCGGTGCACGTTGGCCTCCTGCGCGTCCTTCGGCAGCCGGACGCCGATCCCGAGCACCGGAACGCCGGCGTTCGCGCCTTCCAGCCCGACGACCAGCCCGGCCTGCGTCCCGGCGCTGCCCGTGGCGGTCACCACGCGGTCGATCGTCAGGCCCATCTCGTCGACCTGCGCCATCAGTTCCTGCGCGCAGGAGACGTAGCCCAGCGCGCCGACCGCGATTGGAGCCGCCGCCCGGAATGACATACGGCTTCTCGCCGGCCTCGCGCAGTGCTGCGCCCTTGGCCTCGGCCGCGGCATTCATGTCCGTGCCGCCGGGCCGGTACTCGATCGCCGTGTCGAACAGCCGGTCGAGCAGCACGTTGCCGCTGTTCAGGTAGTCGCGGTCGTTGGTGTCGATGCGGTGCTCCAGCAGCGCGGTGCACTTCATGCCGAAGCGCTTCGCCACGGCGGCGGTCTGGCGCACGTGGTTGGACTGCACCGCGCCCTGCGTCACCAGGTGGTCGGCGCCCTGCGCCTTCGCCTCGCCCACCAGGAACTCCAGTTTGCGAACCTTGTTGCCGCCGGTGGCGACCACCGTGCAGTCGTCGCGCTTGATCCAGATGTCCGGCCCGCCGAGGTGGCGGCTCAGGTTCTCCAGCTTCTCCAGCGGCGTGGGGGTCGGGAACAGGCGGACACGGGGGAATCGGGCGAGATGCATGATAATCTCCTGCCAACTGCGCGGGCTGGCTGTAATGTCCTGCATCCTGCCGCGTCGGACAATGCGAGCGGGGTCTCAGTCACGGTGACAAAGGGCACGGACAGCCCCAGATCAGATGTGACTTCGAGTTGGTGGAGAGACATATGCACATCCTGCGACGCCGTGGCTGGGAACTGCCGGAGCGGCTGGTGACACCGGAGGCGCTGGTGATGGGCCGCCGGACGGCGCTGGCGGGTGCCGGCTCCTTGGCGCTGGCCGCGCCGGCCCTGGCGCAGCAGGACGGCCGCGACCGACGCGCAACCCGAAGTACGCGCCGGGCCGCGACATCACGGCGGAGAAATACGCGACCACCTACAACAACTACTATGAATTCAGCGATGGCAAGAACCTGTGGGAGGACGCTCAGGCGTTGAAGCAGCGTCCGTGGACGATCAGCCTGGAGGGCCAGCTCAAGGAGCCGCGCACCATCGGCATCGACGACCTGCTGAAGCAGGTGCAGCTCGAGGAGCGGGTCTACCGCCATCGCTGCGTCGAGGCCTGGGCGATGACGGTGCCGTGGACCGGCTTCCCGCTCAGCCAGCTGCTGAAGATCGCCGAGCCGCTGGGGTCGGCGAAATACGTCGTGTTCGAGACGGCGCAGGACAAGACGATGCCCGGGCTGCGCTCGCCGTTCTATCCCTGGCCCTACATCGAGGGGCTGGCGATCGACGAGGCGGCCAATGACCTGGCGTTCATCTCCACCGGGCTGTACGGCAAGCCGCTGCCGCCGCAGAACGGCGGTCCGATTCGGCTGACACGCCCTGGAAATACGGCTTCAAGTCGGCCAAGGCGCTGGCCAAGATCAGCTTCACCGACAAGCGGCCGGTGAATTTCTGGCAGGCGATCCAGTCGTCGGAGTATGGCTTCTGGGCCAACGTGAACCCGGCGGTGGCGCATCCGCGCTGGAGCCAGGCGACGCGAGCGCCTGCTCGGCAGCAACGAGATGGTGCCAACGCAGATTTACAACGGCTATGGCGAGTTCGTGGCGTCATTGTATACCGACCGGACGAACGAGAAGCTGTTCATGTGATTGCCCAACGCGTCCTTGCCGTGCTGGCCGCCATGCTGCTGGTCGGAGCCGTCGCCCTGGCGATGCTCGGGCCGCCGTCGGTGCCGCTCGGCCAGGCGCTGTTCATGCTCGACCATGACCTGATGAACGTCCTGCACAGCAGCATCGAGCAGCATCTGTCGGCGTGGCTGTGGGAAAATCTGGCCATGCCGCTGATGGTGCGGCCGGCCTGGCTGGTGCCGGCCGCGCTTGGGGCTGATCTGCGCCGGGCATGTCGCTGTCGCTGTCCACGCGGAAGATCGACGCACCGGTCGCACCGGCGGAGCTAGCGCGACGTCTCACGCCGACCAGGTCGCTGTGCGATCGCGATCACCCGGTGCGCCTCGCTCCACAGGCCGTAGTCGTCCAGCGCATCCAGCGGCGCCCAGACCGCCTCGGTCACGTCGGTGTCGGCAACCGGCTCGCCCGACACCCAGCGCGCGGCGAAGTCGATGATCGTGTAGTGGAAGCGCACCCGCCCGGTTTCGTCGTGACGGATGTTGTCCACCGTCGCGGCGAAATGCAGCTCGCCGACTTCGATGCCGGTTTCCTCGAGCAGTTCGCGCCGCGCGGCCTCTTCGGTGGTCTCGCCGACTTCCTGCGCGCCGCCCGGCAGCGTCCAGGCGCCGATGTTCGGCGGCTTGCCGCGGCGAACCAGCAGGACGGTGTCGCCCTTGATGACCACGATCCCGATCCCGACGATGGGCCGAGCGGGATATTCGCGGTCGCTCACTGTTTCGGGGCTTCAGTGGCGGCCGGCGGGCGGTTCGGCCGGGGGGCGGTTCGGCGCGGGCGGCGGTTCGGCCGGCGGCGGCGCCTTCAGATCGTCGAGCGACGGCACCAGGGCCTTCTGCTTCCAGGAACCGAGCTGATAGGTCCAGCCGGCCAGCCGTGCGTTCAGCTTGTCCGCCTCGTCCTTGGCCTTGTCGCTTCCCGTGACGGCGAAGCGCGCCCAGATGTCCTTCTCGCCCTTGAACACCGTCACCGTCACCGCAAGCCCGTCCGCGGTGGTGTACACCGACTGGCCGAGCTTGTCGCCCACCGGATCCTTGTCGGTCTGCACGTCCTGGAACGTCAGCAATTCCAGGCCACGATCGACATCGTCCAGCTTGTAGTCCTCGAGCGGCGGATGATCGGCGGGCGATTTCAGCACCAGCTTCTGGCCGTCGCGCGCCAGTTCCAGCGTCGCGTCATCATGCGTCACGGCCACCGTCGCGATGCGCGCGTGGTCGATGTTCATGATGTCGCGGTCGAGCCATTGCTGCGGATCGGCATCCACCTGCAGGCTGCCCTCGGCCAGCCAGGTCTGGTTGTCGTCCGGGCGCCGCACGTAGACCTGCTCCGGCACGTTGCCCTGCGTGCGGACGCGGCGATGGCCGACGATCAGCGCGACGATCGGCTTGCCGGATGCGTCGAGCACGCGCAGCAGGTTCGAGGTTCCCTCCTTGCCGGTCGGATCTTCCAGGCCAAGCCGGCCGAACTGCGCGGGATCGGTGGTGCGCGGCTCCACCAGGCGGAGTTCGGTCAGCGCGGTCAGCATGCCGCGCAGCTTGGTCCCCTGCACCGGATAGCCGCCGCGATCCGCCAGGCCCCAGGTATCGCCGTGTCTGCTCGATGCGCGGTGGTCTTGTCCTGGTGGGTGATCTCGATGCGCGCGGCATCCTGCAGCCGCGGCGCCAGGTCGGGGAACATCAGCTTGCCGGCGCTGTAGGTCTGCTGCCCGCCGGGCTTTTCCGCCGTGCCGAAATACCAGCCGCCGGCGATCGCAATGACGCCGACGACGACGAGTGCAAGCAGCGTGCGCGGTCTCATGCGCTCCCCCTCCCCTTGCGGGAGGGAGCGGGGGGAGGGGGCTGCGGGTGGCGGGGCGGTGGAATGCCGACCCCTCCCCCAACCCCCTCCCGCAAGGGGAGGGGGAGGATTTTTGCGGCTTGCGCCCGGTCACGTCAGAGCTGGAGTTCATGCGCGTGCCCTCGCGCGACGGCGGCGGCGCACCAGGCCGAGGGTGATCGCCAGGATGGCCAGCAGTGTCGGGACCAGCACGATGTTGAGCACGCGCAGCCAGGTCTCCAGGCTGGAGATGTCGCGGTTCAGGTCGTACTGCACGGCCCGCAACTGCTGGCGCGTGTTCGACGATGTCGGTGCGCGCGGCGTCGATCGCGGCCCGCTGCTCCGGCGTGATCACCGCCTGCGCGTTGGCCTGCTCGCCGCTGCCGGCGGGCCCCTGGCGCAGTGTGCGGAGCTGTTTCTCCGTATCGTCGAGGTGCTTCTGCAGGGCCTGCTCGGTCTGGCGGAATTTCGCCTCCGCCTCGCTCTGCATCTGGTTCACCAGGACGAACGGATGGTTGGTGTCGCCGCGCGAGCGCAGCCCGATCAGCGCGTCGCCGCCGGCGAGCGTGCCGACCAGATTGGCGACGAACGGACCGTTGTCGCTGAACGGCGTGGCGGTCTGCTGGCCGAAGAAATCCGAGACGCGCACCCAGAAGCGGTCGGCCAGGATGTCGCTGTCGGACACCACCACGAGATTGGCCGCGCCGTCGGTCTGCGCCTTGTGGTCGGGAAAATTCTCCGGCCGCTTCTGGTCCTTCGCCAGCTCCGGCGGGCCGGTGAACGCCGACTTCAGCGTGCCCCGGATCCGCGCCGCGAGGACGCGCGGACCACCCTCCGGCTTGAAGTCCGCCAGTATCTTCGCCCGGGTTCGGCATCTTCACCAGGTCCACCGGGATCTCGCCCGAGCGCGCGCTGCTGCTCAGCAGCGGGGTGAACTCGATCGACGGCGTCCGGCGCCTTGCCGAGCGCGCCCGCGGACGCGACCGTGACCTGCTGCAGATCGGCGGTCGCCGGGTCGTCGTGGTTGATGCCGTCGCGGATGTTGAACCAGGCGACGTAGTTCACCGCCTGCACGCGTTCGTCCGGACTGGCCCGCACGCGCCAGGCGCCGGTGAGGTCGCCGACCACCTTGTTGGGGTCGAACACGATGCCCCAGGCATCGAACAGCTTCTTCAGGTTGGCGCCGGTATCGGTCGGCGGCATGCCGGTGGGCGAGGGCGTGGCGGCCATCGCCTCGCTCCACGGATCGACCATCGCCATCAGCCGGCCGCCGCGCATGACGAACTGGTCGATCGCATACAGCGTCGCGTCCGACAGGTTCTGCGCCTCGGCCACCAGCAGCACCTGGATGTCGGGGTCGATCACCTGCGCGTCGGTCGGAACCGTCTTCACCTGGTTGGTCTGCCGCAGCAGCATCGTCGAGGCATAGGGCTGGCCACCGGCCGCCGGCTGGCCGCGCATCGCCGCCATCATCGCGCGCGGATCGCCATCGAGCGGCAGCGACGACATCACGCCGACCACCGGGCGCTTCGGATTGGACAGGTCGTAGATCAGCTTGGTGAGGTCGTATTCCAGGAAGCGCTCGCGCTCCGGCTGGAAGAAGGCGATGGTGCGTTCGTCGTCCTCCAGGTTGTTGCCGGCGAGGCCGAAATAGACCTGCACGCCGCCCTGATCGAGCGGCACGCCCTGCAGCCCGTAGGCCAGCGCGCGGTCCTCGGTGTCGCTGAACGGCTCCGGATCGTAGAACTCGAGCCTGATCTTGCCGCCGGACGCCGCGGCGTATTCGCCGAGCATTTCCCGCACGTGGTCGGCGTAGGTGCCGTAGACCGACACGGTTGCGCCGAGGCGGCGGGAGTAGAACAGGCGCAGCGTCACCGGCTCCTTCAGGCTCGCGAGGATCTGCCGCGTGCCGGGCGACAGCGTGTAGATGTGGCTGCGCGTGAGGTCGACGCGCAGGTTGGCCAGCCGCGCATCGGCGAACATGTTGATGCCGATGACGATGGCGGCGACCGCGATGACGCCGATGATGGAGAACCAGATCCGCCGGCGCATCGCTTCAGTCCGCCTTCCGCTGTTCGACGATCACGGTGTTGAGGAACAGCCAGAATCCGATGAAGGTGGCGAAGAAGATCAGGTCGCGCAGGCTGACCACGCCGCGGGTGAAGTCCTGGAACCGGTCGATCACCGCGATGCGCCGCGCGATCTCGGCCAGCACCGGCGTGTTGCGCGACAGGAAGTCGGTCACCACCGGATAGGACGCGACGGCGAACACGAAGCACACCGCGACGGCGAGGACGAAGGCGATCACCTGGTTCTTGGTCAGCGCCGACAGCGCCGATCCGACCGAGAGGAACGCGCCGGCGACCAGCAGCGAGCCGACATAGCCCGAGGCGATCACGCCGTTGTCCGGCCGGCCGAGGATGTTGACGGTGATGACGAACGGGAACGTCAGCAGCAGCGCGATGGCGCAGAACACCCAGGCGGCGAGGAATTTTCCCAGCACCGCCTGGGTCTGGGTGATCGGCAGCGTCAGCAGCAGTTCGATGGTGCCGAGCCGGCGTTCCTCGGCCCAGAGCCGCATGGTGATGGCGGGGACCAGCAGCAGGAAGACCCAGGGGATGAAGGTGAAGAACGGATTGAGGTCGGCCTGGCCGCGGTCGAAGAAGTCGCCGAGGTTGAAGGTCAGCGCGCCCTGCAGCACCAGGAAGATGACGATGAACACGGATGCGACGGGTGTGGCGAAATAGGCGGCGAGTTCGCGCTCGGCGATGATGAGGATGTTGCGCATGCTCAAGCCGCCTCCATCGTCAGCTGCCGGAACACGTCGTCCAGCTTGCCCGACGGATGCCGGCGCTGCAGGTCCGCCGGCGTCGCGTCCGCCACCACGCGGCCGGCCGCGATGATGATCGCGCGCGAGCACACCGCATCGACCTCCTCCAGGATATGCGTCGAGATCACGATCGCCTTCTCGGGCGCCATCTGCGCGATCAGCGCGCGCACCTCGTGCTTCTGGTTGGGATCGAGCCCGTCGGTCGGCTCGTCCAGCACCAGCACCGGCGGATCGTGCAGCAGCGCCTGCGCCAGGCCGACGCGGCGCTTGAACCCCTTCGACAGCGTCTCCACCGGCTGCAGCAGCACGCCCTGGAGCCGCGTCAGCTCCACCGCATGCTCGACCCGCAGCGCCGATGTCCCGGCCGGCGTAGCCGCGCACCTTGGCGCAGAACGTCAGGAAGCCGGTGACGGTCATTTCCGGATAGGTCGGCGCGCCCTCCGGCAGGAAGCCCAGCACGCGCCGCGCCGCGACCCCGTCGGTCTGCACGTCGTGGCCGCAGATGCGGGCGGTGCCGGCGGTCGGGATCATGAACCCGGCCAGCATGCGCATCGTGGTGGACTTGCCGGCGCCGTTCGGGCCCAGGAAGCCCAGCACCTCGCCGCGCGCCACGCTGAACGAGACATTGTCCACCGCGGTGAAGCTGCCGAAGCGCTTGGTCAGCCCGGCGATCTCGATCAGCACAGGTTGGCCATCGGCGGTCACACTGCGACTCTCCCTCGGTTCCCGTCGGGCGGCGGGAATAGCGGAATTTCAGGGCAATGCAAGCCGCCGCTGCCCGGATGGAGAAGGCTTAACCTGTCGGTCGGCACCCTGTAGCATGGTGGCGAACCGGACCGGGAGACTGTGACACATGCCGTTGGAATCGCTCGAGACGAAGGATCTGGCGCTGGCGGATGCCCAGTGGCAGGCGCGCGTGGACCTCGCGGCGGCACACCGAATCGCGGTGATGCACGGCTTCCACGAGGGCATCTTCAACCACCTGACCCTGCGCGTGCCCGGCGCGACGACCGCTACTACCAGATCCCGTTCGGCCTGCACTGGTCGGAGGTCACCGCGAGCTGCTTCATGGAGGTGGGCTACGACGGCGCGCTGCTGGCCGGCGAGGGGAAGATCGAGCAGTCCTGCTACTGCATCCATGCGCCGATGCACCGCCTGCTGCCGGGTGCCGCGGCGGTGCTGCACACGCACATGCCGTTCGCCAGCGCGCTGACGCGGCTGGAGGATCAGCGCATCCTGCCGATCGGCCAGACCGAACTCGGCGTGATGATGGATACCGCCTACGACGACGCTATGCCGGGCCGGCGTTCGATCCGGCCGAGGGCGAGCGGCTGGCGGGCGTGATCGGCGACAAGACGGTGCTGATGATGGCGAACCACGGTGTCGCGGTGGTCGGCGAGACGGTGGCCGAGGCGTACGACCGGCTGTACTACGTGGAGCGTGTGGCGCAGGTGCAGCTTTACGCGATGTCGAGCGGCCGGCAGCTGAAGTTCCTGCCGCAGGAGGTGATCGACGCGACGGTCAAGGCGTATCGCCAGTCGTCGCATCAATACGGCAACAAGCCGCCGTGCGAGTGGCACTTCGATGCGCTGAAGCGGATGCTCGACAAGCGCGAGCCTGACTACAAGGACTGACAGCTTCGCCCTTGCCATCAGGGTGGGCGAAGCATGCCTCGGCGAAGGAATTTGAGACCGGGACATCGGCAGACCATGACGGTCGCCGGGCAGGTTCCGAGCACGAGGCAACAGTTGGGTTAGCGCTTTAAGGCGTGTGGCAGTTACGTCAACGCTTCAGCAACCAACTGTCGGCACCGTTGGAAAGGAAGGCTATAAGCGCAGATATAATGCAGATATAATAAAGATGCACGCAGAACACGCAGGTAGCGACAGGCCGAATGATCTGTCGCGGCATGTGATCGGCTGCGCTTCCGCCGTGGTCAACACGCTCGGAGCTGCGTTTCTGGAAAAGGTCTAAAGAGAGTGCTCTGGCATACGAACTGCGGGCTTCGCGGTTGTGCAGCAACGCAGCGTCGGGGTGCACTACAATGACGTGGTGGTCGGCGAGTGCTTCACGGACCTGTTGGTCGATGGCGTGATCCTGGTTGAGGTGAAGACCGTCAAAGCATTGGACGACGTGCACCAATTACCTCAAAGCGACCGGCCCTGCGGCTCTGCCTGTTGTTTATTCTCGGTAAGCCGCGCCTGGAGATCAGGCGCGTGGTCGACGGCCTTTAAACCACACTGAACTATCTGCGTGTTTCGCGTGCATCTGCTCTTATCTGCGTTAAAGCCTTTCTTGTCGTGCAGGGTGGCAGGCTTGCAAAGGAGAGTCCTGGACCGCAGCCTGCCGATGCGAGAGCCATCGCTTTCACCCCGCCGCCAACGTCCGCATCGCCGCCGTCCGTTCGAACAGCCGCAGCAGCACGCGCACCGCCCGTCCCCGCTCCGCTCTCGAGCTTCGGATCCTTCCCCAGCAGCACCGCCGCATCGCGATGCGCCATGTGCAGCAGGCCCTCGTGCTCGATCGGATCGGCCAGCCGGAACCCCGGCAGCCCGGACTGTTTCGTCCCCAGAATATCGCCGCCGCCACGCAGGCGGAAATCCTCGTCGGCGATCAGGAACCCGTCTTCCGTATCGCGCAGCAGCGTCAGGCGACGCTTGGCCACATCGTTCACCCACTCCTCGTGCAGCAGCAGGCAGAAGCTGGCCGCCGCACCGCGCCCAACGCGGCCGCGCAACTGATGCAACTGCGCCAGGCCGAAGCGTTCGGCATGCTCGATCACCATCACGCTGGCAGCCGGCACGTCGACGCCGACCTCGACCACCGTCGTCGCCACCAGCAAGTCGGCACTGCCCGGCGGCAAACTCCGCCAGCGTGCGGTCGCGCACCGCCGCGTCCTGCTGGCCATGCGCCAGCCCCACCGTCTCGCCGAACCGCTCGCGCAGCACGGCGAACCGGGCCTCGGCGGCGGCGATGTCGAGCGCCTCGCTCTCCGCGACCATCGGACAGATCCAATAGACCTGCGCGCCCTCGTCCAGCTTGCGCGCCACCGCATCCAAGAAGCTCGGGCAACGTCCCGAGCGAGTGCAGCGAGGTGCGCACCGGCTGCCGGCCGGGCGGCTTCTCGGTCAGACGGCTGACATCCATCTCGCCCCATTGCGTCACCAGCAGCGTGCGCGGGATCGGCGTCGCGGTCATCACCAGCACGTCGGTCTGCTCGCCCTTGCCGCCGAGCAGCAGCCGCTGATCGACGCCGAACCGGTGCTGCTCGTCGATCACCGCCAGCGCGAGGTCGTGGTAATCGACGCTCTCCTGGAACAGCGCATGCGTGCCGACGACAAGCGGGACCGAGCCATCCTTCAGGCCGCGCAGCAGTTGCGCGCGGGCGCGGCCCTTCACCCCGCCGGTCAGCAACGCCACCGGCGCCGGCGAAAGCCGGGACAGCGTGCGGTGGTGCTGCTTCGCCAGCACCTCGGTCGGCGCCATCATCGCCGCCTGGGCGCCGGCTTCCACGGCACGCAGCATGGCAAGCAGCGCCACGACCGTCTTGCCCGAGCCGACGTCGCCCTGCAGCAGGCGCAGCATGCGCCGGTCCGACGCGAGATCGCCGTCGATCTCCGCCATCGCCTGATGCTGCGACACGGTCAGCGTGTGGCCGAACCGGGCGAGCGCCTTGGCGCGCAGCGCGCCGTCGCCGATCAGGCCGCGGCCCGGCCGTGGCGCGCACCCGCCCGCGCACGACAGCCCAGCGCCACCTGGCCCGCCAGCAGTTCGTCGTAGGCGAGGCGGGACCGATTGCCCGTCGCCGGGCAGCTCGGCCGGGGCCTGCACCGCGCGCAACGCCTCGACGAAGCCCGGCCATTTCTCCCGCCGCAGCAGCGCCGCATCGTGCCATTCCGGCAGCGCAGGCACCCGCGTCAGCGCCTGCGCCATGGCATTCGCCACCTGGCGCGGCCACAGCCCGCCGGTCAGCGGCCACACCGGCTCGATCGCGGGCAACAGTTCGGGCCGGTCGGCCGGCACCACGTGGTCCGGATGCGGCATCCTCCGCCGGCCGTTGAACACGTCGATCTTGCCCGACACGAGCAGCTTCGCGCCGACCGGCATCTGCCGTTCGCGGTTGAACTTGAAGAATACCAGTTCGGCGAACCCGGTGCCGTCGGTCACCACCACGCGCCATGGCTGGCGCGGATTGCCCGGTTCTTCATGCCGCACCACCTCGACCGCCAGCGTCGCGATCTCGCCCGGCTTGGCCTGTGCGATCGTCGGGCGATGGCGGCGATCCAGGTACGACTCGGGCAGTCGGAACAGCAGGTCGATCACCCGCTCGCCATCGGCCACCTTCGCGATCAGCGCGGCCACCGTCGGACCGACGCCTTTCAGCGTGGTCAGCGGCGAAAACAGCGGTGCGAGCAGGTCGTGGTCCACGGGCTGACATGGGGTGATGAGGCGGCTATATGACACCGGGCCGATGACCGAACCAGAACATGCCTCCCTCGATGCGAGGCGCCGCCGACTGCTGTTCCGAGCCACGCATCGTGGGACGTACGAGAACGACATCCTGCTCGGTGGCTTCGTGCAACGACATCTAGCAGTGTTCGACGAGTCGGAGATTGCCGCGCTGGAGGAGATACTGGAGCTGCCGGACAACGACCTGGCGGACTGGCTCACCGGCCGCAGCCCGATTCCCTCGGAGGTCGACACGCCCCTGCTGCGGCGTATCAGGGACGCGGCCGGGCGATGATGGCTGGTCAGAACAGCGTGCGCGCGTGCACGAAACCGCCCCCTCCCCTTGCGGGAGGGGGCTGGGGGGAGGGGTCGGCGGGCCCCCAGGACCCCCTCCCCCCAGCCCCCTCCCGCACGGGGAGGGGGAGGGCTTTGCGCGCCATGACCGCCACCCCGGTATTCGGCGCGCCCGAGGGCTGGGACGCCTTCCTGCTCGCCCGCCGGCGCGGCGAGTTCGCCGGGCCGGTGCTGCACGTGACCCGCGACGATTCGCGGATGGCGCGACTGGCGGAGGCGCTGGCCTTCGTCGTGCCGGAGGCCGAGGTGCTGCGCTTCCCGGCCTGGGACTGCCTGCCCTACGACCGCGTGTCGCCCAATCCGGCGCTGGTCTCCGAACGCATCGCCACGCTGGCGCGCCTGCTGGAGAAGCCGACCCGGCCGCGCATCGTGCTGACCACGGTGAACGCGCTGGTGCAGCGCGTGCCGCCCGGCGCCGCGTTCGCCGGCGCCAGCCTGGAGCTGCGCACCAACGGCACGGTCCAGCCGGAGAAGCTGGCCCGATTCCTGGAAGCCACCGGCTACGGCCGCGCCGGGACGGTGATGGAGCCCGGCGAATACGCCATGCGCGGCGGCATCATCGACATCTTTCCGGCCGGCGAGGCCGACCCGATCCGCCTCGACCTGTTCGGCGACACGATCGAGTCGATCCGGACCTTCGACCCCGGAACCCAGCGCAGCGCCGATCGCCGGCAGCGGCTGATCCTGCGCCCGGTGTCGGAAGTGCCGCTCGACCCCGATGCGATCTCGCGATTCCGCTCCGGATGGCGCGAGAGCTTCGGCCAGCCGGCGGCCGAGGACCCGATCTATCTGTCGATCTCGGAGGGCCGGCGGCATCCCGGCATGGAGCACTGGGTGCCGCTGTTCCACGACCGCATGGAGACGCTGCTCGACTACCTGCCCGGCGCCTCGGTCAGCCTGGACCATCAGGCCGACGAGGTGCTGGCGGCGCGGCTGGAGATGATCGCCGACCACTACGCGGCGCGCCGCATGGTGCCGCGCGACGGCGAGGTGCCGTACCGGCCGCTGCCGCCGGACCGACTGTATCTCGATCAGGCCGGCTGGGAGGCGATGCTGGCCGGCGGCCCGCTGTTCGCCTTCTCGCCGTTCGCCAAGCCGGACGGCGCGGTCGGCGTCGATGGCGGCGGCCGCCCCGGGCCGGTGTTCTTCCAGAGCGGCGGCGGACCCGGCACCAACGTGTTCGACCAGCTTCGCGCGCAGACGGAACGCTGGAACGGCGAGGGCAAGCGGATCGTCGTCGCCGCCTGGACCCGCGGCTCGCGCGAGCGGATCGCCAACCTGCTGCGCGAGCATGGCTTCAAGGACGCCGCGCAGCAGGACGACTGGGCGGCGGTCCGCCGCAGGCCGGTCGGTTCGGTGTCGCTGGTCACGCTGGGCGTGGAACGCGGCTTCGTCGCCGACCAGCTTGCCCTGGTCGGCGAGCAGGACCTGCTGGGCGAACGCATCAGCCGCCCGCCGCGCCGGCGCCAGCGCGCCGACCAGTTCATCGCCGAGGCGACCGAGATCGCCGAGGGCGATCTGGTGGTGCACCAGGAATACGGCATCGGCCGCTATGACGGCCTGGAAACCCTGACCGTCACCGAGCGCGCCGCACGATTGCCTGCGGCTGATCTACGACGGCGGGGAAAAGCTGTTCCTGCCGGTCGAGAACATCGAGGTGCTGTCGCGCTTCGGCAGCGAGGGGCAGGGCGTCGCGCTGGACAAGCTGGGCGGCGTCGCCTGGCAGTCGCGCAAGGCGCGGATGAAGCAGCGCATCCGCGACATGGCGGATCAGCTCATCCGCATCGCCGCGGCACGTCAGATCCGCGACGCCGCGATCATGGCGCCGGGCGAGGGCGCGTGGGACGAGTTCTGCGCGCGCTTCCCGTTCGCCGAGACCGAGGACCAGGCGCGCGCCATCGCC
This sequence comes from uncultured Alphaproteobacteria bacterium, assembly GCA_963739725.1. Taxonomy (GTDB): domain Bacteria; phylum Pseudomonadota; class Alphaproteobacteria; order Acetobacterales; family Acetobacteraceae; genus JAMXLO01. The sequence goes on from CAVUBS010000029.1 coordinate 94,989, forward strand.
GATGTGCTGGAGGACCTGGCGTCGGGCCGGCCGATGGACCGGCTGATCTGCGGCGACGTCGGCTTCGGCAAGACCGAGGTCGCGTTGCGCGCGGCGTTCATCGCGGCGATGTCGGGCGCGCAGGTCGCCGTGGTGGTGCCGACCACGCTGCTGGCGCGGCAGCATTTCCGCACGTTCTCCGAGCGCTTTGCCGGGCTGCCGGTGACGGTCGCGCAGCTCTCGCGCATGGTGCCGGCGAAGGAGGCGGCGGAGGTGCGCCGCGGCATCACCGACGGCTCGGTCAACATCGTCATCGGCACCCATGCGCTGCTGGCGAAGTCGGTGGAGTTCGCCGATCTCGGCCTGCTGGTGGTGGACGAGGAGCAGCATTTCGGCGTCGCGCACAAGGAGCGGCTGAAGCAGCTCAAGGCCGACGTGCACGTGCTGACGCTGACCGCGACGCCGATCCCGCGCACCTTGCAGCTCGCGCTGTCCGGCGTGCGCGAGATGAGCGTGATCGCCACCCCGCCGGTGGATCGGCTGGCGGTGCGCACCTTCATCATGCCGTTCGACGCCGTGGTGATCCGCGAGGCGCTGCAGCGCGAGCGGTTCCGCGGCGGCCAGGTGTTCTGCGTGGTGCCGCGCATCGAGGACCTGCCGCGCATGGCGGAGCGGCTGACCGAGATCGTGCCCGAGGCGCGCATCGCGCACGCGCATGGCCGGCTGGCGCCGACCGAGCTCGAACGGGTGATGACCGAGTTCGGCGACGGCCGCTACGACATCCTGCTGTCCACCAACATCGTCGAGAGCGGTCTCGACATGCCGGCGGTGAACACGCTGGTGATCCATCGCGCCGACATGTTCGGCCTCGGGCCAGCTGTATCAGTTGCGCGGCCGCGTCGGGCGCGGCAAGCAGCGCGGCTACGCGTATCTGACCTGGCCGCCGAACCTGCGGCTGTCGGTGGCGGCGGAGAAGCGGCTGACGGTGATGCAGACGCTGGACGCGCTGGGCGCGGGGTTCACGCTGGCCAGCCACGACCTCGACATCCGCGGCGCCGGCAATCTGCTGGGCGACGAGCAGTCGGGCCACATCCGCGAGGTCGGCATCGAGCTGTATCAGCAGATGCTGGAAGACGCGGTGGCGGAACTGCGTGCCGGCGAGGGCCGCCGCGGCGGACAGGAGCGCGACTGGACGCCGAATATCTCCCTGGGTCTGCCGGTGCTGATCCCCGAGGATTACGTCCGTGACCTGCCGGTGCGGCTTGGCCTGTATCGCCGCATCGGCGGGCTGGCCTCGGACGCCGAGACCGAGGCGATGGCGGCCGAACTGGTCGATCGTTTCGGCACGCTGCCGCAGGAGGTGGAGAACCTGCTGCAGGTCGTGGCGTTGAAGCGCGCCTGCCGCGAGGCCGGGGTGGAAAAGCTGGAGGCCGGGCCGAAAGGCATGGTGCTGAGCTTCCGCGGCAACGCGTTCTCCAATCCGGCCGGTCTTGTCGGTTGGCTCGCCAGCAAGGGCGGGCTGGTGCGGCTGCGCCCCGACCACAAGCTGGCGATCGCCCGCGAGATGGACGTGGCCACGCGGCTGCGCTTCGCGCGCGACACGCTGGGGGCACTGGCCGGCATCGTCGAGCAGGCCAAGGCGGCGTAGCGCACAACTCTCCCCCTCCCCTTACGGGAGGGGGCCGGGGGGAGGGGTGCCAGCGCGTCCGCGGACGCACCGGCACCAATCGTTACCTCACTTCGCGGCAATCTTCAGTGGCTGCATACAGGTCTGCACGGTGTATGCACCGATTTTCCAGCCCATGTCCTTGCCCACCTCGGTCGAGAACCGCCAGTGGAAGCCGGCCCAGATGCGCGCTTCCGACACCTCGTTGTTGAAGGCGTGAAGGTTGGTGTAGCGGTGGGTTACACCTGGGGCCGTCGGCGAAACCAATTCGGCTTGCGGGATTTCGTCGGTGCCGAGGATCGCCGTGATCGCAGCGGCCATCGCCCCGCTGCCGATGCAATGCGCGCATGGGTATTCAGGATGCATCGGCGTGAGTGCGATCGGTTGCCACGTATCGACCCGATCCGTCGCCGGGTTGCCGTCGATGTCACCGTTGCGGATCGCGGTGATCGGCCGCCAGAAGGTGTAGTGGTATTTGGCATCGAAGACGGCGATAAAGGCATCCATCTGCGCCATGGTCACCAGTGCCATGAAGCGGGCGCTGTCCACGATGGACATATTTTTCTCGATGACGATCTGGCGAGCGAGCGGCTGGTTCGATCCGGGCGCGACCGCCAACCAGAACCTGGCATCCTCCGTCTGCCGCGGCGTGCGCTTCGTGCTGTCCTTCTCCCCAAATTCCTTCATCTCGTTGTAGTTCGCCGCCCATTCCTCGCTGTTCAGTGCTATCGGCGGCGGCGGCCGGAACTGCGACGGGCTGGTCAGGGCGAACGGCCGCAGTGTCGAAATGTCCCAGCCATATGTCAGCATGGTCTCGGTATACTGGCCGGGCTGCGTTGCCGGTCGAAACGCATTCGGCGCGCCATAGCCATCGTTCGCTCGGGACTCGATGGCCTTGATCGCCATTTCCTCACCGAGCTTGACACCATGATCCTTGGCGTCGCCGTCCGGTATGCGGGCGAGATAGGCATCCCGTTCCTGCGCGATCTTCGCCGCTTGCTCGGGCAGCATTTTGATCAACACGGTTGCAGCGGCCGACGTCGCCGCAGCTTCCTGTGACGCATCGACCTTGGGAAGCGTTTGGCCGTGATACGGCTGGTAATGCGGATCGATCGTGTTGACCGCCCCGAACATCGCAAGGTGCATGATTGTCGCGATGCGCTGACCTCCCGCCGGACCGATCTGCGGCGGCGGTATCGGTGCATTGCCCTGGATGACATCCACGGCCTTCGCGTCCCAGTCCGTGACGACATTGGCATGCGCAATTGCAGTCGGAAGCAGCACGGCCATGCACGCTGTGAACAGGCTTTTCATTGTTCCCTCCCTGATGGATGCCTGGGCGATGGCTGGTCCGGCGGACGGCCAGGATTGTCGAGGTCTGGCGCTTCGATCGTCCCGTAAAGTCGCGTGTCAGCGCTCGGGTGGACCCGGGTTGGCTGATGGGCGGAAGTCACCTCGATCGCTGGTCTCCGCCGGAGGCCTAGTCGTTTCTCCGAGGCCGCCCTTTCCGTGTTGGCGATATACCCTGCAGTGCCGGCCCTCCGGGCGCCTCGGCGGCGAGTCGGCATTGTAGTGGTCGTCTTCCGCCATGAGTGTGATTTGCTTCACACTATGCGGCGGGCGGCATGACGCCGCTTTGCCTGCCCGCGCTCTGACGGCGTCTCTCGGTCCGCAAACGCCGTGAATTGGACCCTTTCGCCGGCACTCGACCTCGGCCGCACTCGGTCCGCCGTCAGATCGCGGGCGATGGCGCCCCGCAGCTCAACCCGTTCGGCTGGATCCAGGACGTGCTCGCTCAGGAGCGGTTCATACACTTGGGACGAGCCACACCACGCTGCCGGGTGATCGCGCGCCAGCCGATCCTAACGCTGCACGACGATTTGCAGCGTGCCCTGAGGCGCTGCCGAATCCAGAACCCTGGAAATGCCAAAGCCCGTCGTAGAGGGCGGGCCATGAACATCCGGCCGATGGCCGGGGAAACCGGTGTCGGCAACGGGGCAACGCCATGATCTGCCGCCGCCGCGAGAAGCTATTCGGCCCCCGGCCGTGCCGTGCTGCAGGATCGCAACGCAAAGGCGCGGATCAAGGCGGCGCCGCTCATGTCTCCGCCGCCTCCACTGCCGCGACGTCGAGCAGGCGTTCGATCACCTCCGGCTCCTGCGCGCCGGCGATGGCGTGGCGGCCGGAAATGACGAAGCACGGAACACCGTTGATGCCCAGCCGATGGGCCCGCAGGTTGTCGGCGTGCACCGCATCCGCCTCGTCGTCGCCGGCGAGGAACCGCCGCGCGGCCGGACCCTCGAGCCCGCAGGCGCCGGCAATGGCCACCAGCAGCGCTTGATTGCCGATATCGAGACCATCGGTGAAGTGCGCCGAGAACAGCGCCTCCACAACGGTGTCGGCGCGCCCGAAGCGGGCGGCGAAGCGCACCAGCCGGTGGGCATCGACGCTGGAGGGCGTCCGGCGGATCCGGTCGAACCGGAACAGCACGCCCTCGGCACGGCCGATCTCGGAGATCGAGGCATACAGCCGTCGTGCCCGATCCTCGCCGCCGAACTTGCGGATCACGTAATCGGGTCGCGACATCCCCAGGCGCGGCATGTCCGGATTGAGCAGGAACGGCCGCCAGGTCAGGTCGAACAGCAGGTCCGGCCGGCGGCGCAGCGTGCGCATCAGGCGGCGGACGCCGAGGAAGCACCAGGGGCAGACGAGATCGTGGACGATCTCGATGCCGAGGCGGGCCTTCGGGGGTGCCAGGACGTTCACGGCATGATTCTGACGCGCAATCCGCGCTCTGTCACGCGAATATCATCGCCCGCTCAACCGAGCGGTTCACCGCCGTAGTGGCTGGTCGTGTAGCGATGACCGCCGTGGTTCCAAAGCCTGGTCGGAACGTTCTCGGAGAACAGCGGCGACAGATGCCTGGGGCAGTAATGGGTCACGATGGTCTTGCGCGTGGTCTCGCGCGACAGCTTGTCGCTGCCATGCGCCAGATCGGCATGCCACACCAGCACGTCGCCTGTGCGGGCAGTGAATGGCGTCTTCGCGATACCCCTTTGCTGCGCGCGCTCCTCCAACGTCTGGGCATGGCGTTCGACCTGACCGCGTACGGCTGCATCGTCCGTCATTCGCTGCGCCTCATGGATACTCTTGTAGTGATCGTTGTAGCGGAAATCTTCGAAGCGATGGCTGGCGGGGTAATGGAACAGCTCGCCGGTTCCGAGCGGTGACATCCTCCAAGGCGACCCAACTCGTGGCGAACTGGCGCGCGATGGTGTAGGCCACGTGGGCGGAATCCTGGCGCACGTCCTGCGCCGAACTGCGCAAGCGTCCGAACGTGTGCGACGCAAGTGCCTTTGACTCGAAGATCAGGCCAAGGAATTCCGTTATGGCGTCGGCGAACATCACATTGCGGATCGCCGGCGAGAAGTGGTGGATGTCGAATGCTTCCGCCGGCAGGGCATTGATCTCCGGGTGCCACGGGATTGGGTCGGGCGAGACCGCCGGGCATGCGAATTTCAAATCCGGAAAGCCGCCGGCGTAGGCGCGCTCGAGGTCCAGCGCCGCCCTGTCGACAAGCGAGGGCGGAATCGCAGTCTCCAGCAGTACGTAGCCTTTCTCCATCCAGCAGCGCAGCTTCTCCGCCTGCCGTTCGGTGATCTGGCCGATCTCCAGCTTGCCCTGAAGAAGATCCGCGGCGTTTGCCTGGTCCGGCCATAATCCGCCAAACGGCGACGATATGGCGGCGGCATTGGCCGGGCGCAGCGCCGTTGCGTTGCTCAGGAAGCCGCGTGCACGTCCGAATTTCCTGTAGTGCTCGAACGGTGTGGCGGCCTGACCGGCGGCGATCTCCTGTGCCGCGGCTGGATACGAGCGAAGATAGTGTCCGGCATCGAAATCGTTGATCTTGCGGCCTTCCTTGCGGCCATGTTGGTCGTAGTGTTGCCACGCGCTTGCTTCGCAGCCCTCGGCGACCGCCTTGGCGACGTCGGGGTGAAGGCGCAGATACGCGGCTTCATCGAACATATCCTGCTCGTTGACGCCAGACGGTTCGCCCAATGCTGCGCTCCTTCCCGGTCCGCATTATAATAAGCCCGCTGCAGGGCTGCCGCAGCATGCTCATCGGGGGGAAATTCCATGGCTATTGTGATGTATGACCTGGCCGGGGCGGACCCTGCACTGCGCTTCAGCCCGTATTGCTGGCGCATCCGGATGGCCCTGGCGCACAAGGGGCTGCCGGTGGAAACGATCCCCTGGCGCTTCACCGAGAAGGAGGCGCTGGCATTTTCCGGCCAGGGCAGGGTGCCGGTCATTCGCGACGGCGGCACCGTGGTGTCCGACAGCTGGGCGATCGCCGAGTATCTCGAGGACGCCTACCCCGATCGCCCCAGCCTGTTCGGCGGGCCGACAGGCCGCGCACACGCACGGTTCATCAATGGCTGGGCGGACGGGGTGATGTTGGGCGGCATTGCCCGGCTGATCGTGCGCGACCTGCTGGATGTGGTGGACCCGAAGGACCGGACGTACTTCCGCGAAAGTCGCGAGGCGCGTTTCGGCATGTCGCTGGAGGCGGTGCAGGAGGGACGCGAGACGCGGGTGGCGGAGTTCCGCGCCTCGCTGCTGCCGGTACGGCTGGTGCTGAGCAAGCAGGCCTTTCTCGGCGGCAGCGCGCCGAGCTATGCCGATCACATCATCTTCGGTACTTTGCAATGGCCGCGCTGCGTCAGCCGGTTCGAGTTGCTGGCCGCGGACGATCCGATCGCCGTCTGGCGTGAACGCATGCTGGACCTGTTCGACGGACTGGGACGCACGGCGCCAACCGTCTGACCGAGCGCGCCGGCCGCCACGTCAACGCGTGCCAAACACATGCAGCACCAATTCGCGCCGATGCGGCGCGGCGCGGTGCTCGAACAGGTAGATGCCCTGCCACGTGCCGAGCACCGGCCTGCCGTTGTCCACCGGGATTGAGAGCTGCGTCTGGGTGAGCGCCGCCTTGATATGCGCCGGCATGTCGTCGGCCCCTTCGTCCTGGTGGCGATATCCGGCGTTCTCCGGCACCAGACGATGAAAGAAGGCTTCCAGATCGGCGCGGACATCGGGATCCGCATTCTCCTGGACCAGCAGCGACGCAGAGGTGTGGCGGCACCAGATGGTCAGCAGGCCGGTGCCGATCTGCCTGCGCCGCGACCCAGCGGCAGATGGGTTCGGTGATCGCGACCAGCCCCTGGCCGTCGGTGGCTACGATCAGCCGATGCAGTGCCTGCTTCATGGCCGCAGACTTGTGCCCCACGGGGCGATAGCGCAAGACGGCCCGCATGGCGGCGCCGCGCTTCCACACCCTGACGATCAGCGATCTCCGCCGCGAAACCGCCGATGCCGTCTCGCTGGCCTTCGCCGTGCCGGACCGGCTCCGCGCGGCCTATCGCTACACGCCCGGCCAGTATCTCACGCTGCGCGCCACGATCGACGGCGAGGATGTCCGGCGGTCCTACTCGATCTGCTCCGGGCTCGACGATGGCGAACTGCGGGTCGTCATCAAGCGGGTCGAAGGCGGCGCGTTCTCCGGCTGGGCCAACGAGGCGCTGCATGCCGGCGACACGCTGTCGGTGATGACGCCGGGCGGGCGCTTCGGCGTGCCGATCGAGCCGGGGTCGGCGCGCACGCTGGTCGCCTTCGCCGCGGGCTCCGGCATCACGCCGGTGATGGCGATCCTCAAGACCGTGCTGCGGCGCGAGGCCGGGCGCTTCTTCCTGTTCTACGGCAATCGCAGCAGCGCCGGCATCATCTTCCGCGAACAACTCGAGGACCTGAAGGATCGCCACATGGCACGCCTGTCGGTGTTCCACGTGCTGTCGCGCGAGCAGCAGGATATCGCAGTGCTGAACGGCCATCTCGACGCGGAGAAGCTGCAACTGCTGATGCGCGGCATCGTGCCGGTCGCGCAGGTGGACCAGGCCTTCGTCTGCGGGCCGCAGCCGATGATCGAGGGGCTGGAAAAGGCGCTGGCCGATCTCGGGATGGCGCGCGATCGCATCCATGTCGAGCGGTTCACGCCCGGGGTCGGCGGCCGGCCGCGTCCGGTCGTGGTGGCAGCGACGCAAGCGCCAAAAGCGATTGCGACGGTGATCAGCGAGGGTGTGCGCTACGACATCCCGGTAGCCGATGGCGAGGCGATCATCGACGCGGCCATTCGTGCCGGACGCAGCCTGCCGTATTCCTGCAAGGGCGGCATGTGCTGCACATGCCGCGCCAGACTGCTGGAGGGCAGGGTGGCGATGACGGTGAACTACTCGCTGGAGCCGTGGGAGACCGAGGCTGGCTACATCCTGACCTGCCAGTCGCATCCGGTGACCGAGCTTGTGGTGATCGATTACGATCAGGTGTGACCCCGCGACGCAGCAGCAACACTGGAGCGATCGATGCCCGCTTCGCAGCTTCTGACCTTTCGTGTCATGGCATACAACAACGCATGGTCGAATCATCGCCTGCTGTCGACCTGCAGCGGGCTGACCCAGTCGGAGTTCGAGGCGCCACGCACGGGCTTCTTCCCCTCGATCCAGGCGACACTGAACCACGTTCTGGTGATCGACCGGTTCTATGTCGATGCGCTCGAGGGCGGCACTCTTGGTCCGGCTGCGTGGGCAAATCCGCTGCCCTGCCCAACGCTTGCGGAGCTGCACCCCGCTCAGGCCGCGGTCGATCGCCGACTGATCGCATGGTGCGATGCGCTGGACGAGAGTGGGCTCGACCGGACCATCGAAGTGCACCGGGGCACGCGCGTTCAAACGGAGCGCGCCGACCGGCTGCTGCTGCATCTGTTCCAGCATCAGATCCACCACCGTGGCCAGGCGCACGCGATGCTCAGCGGCACTGGGGTCGCGCCGCCGCAGCTCGATGAGTTCTTTTCGGTTGCCGAAGCCCCGCTGCGCGCGACCGAGTTCGAGCAGCTTGGATGGACGGAGGCCACCATCTGGCGTGCGTGAGGTTGGCCGGCGCGCGAGACCGGTACAATGTCACGTCCCATGAGAAATCCCGGCTCGACAGGAGGCCCCTTCGTGCGACGTCGCAACTTCCTCGCATCCGCCGCCGCAATGCTTGCCGCCCCCGCGATCGCCCGCGGTGAAGCCAGCCAGGTGCTGAAATTCGTGCCACAGGCCGATCTGGCGGTGCTCGATCCGGTCTGGACCACAACCTATCAGACACGCGACCACGGCTTCCTGGTGTTCGACACGCTGTTCGGGCTGGACAGTTCATTCAACGCCTCGCCGCAGATGGCGGAGGGCGCGGTCAGCGACGACGGTGGCAGGATCTGGCGCATCACGCTGCGCCCCGGCCTGATGTTCCACGACGACACCAAGGTGCTGGCGCGCGACTGCGTGGCCAGCATTCGCCGCTGGGGTGCGCGCGACGGTTTTGGTCAGGCGCTGCTCGCCGCCGCCGACGAGATCAGTGCGCCGGACGACAGGACCATCGTGTTTCGCTTGAAATATCCGTTTCCCCTGCTGCCCGATGCGCTGGCCAAGACGCCACCCAGCATATGTCCGATCATGCCGGAGCGGCTGGCGACCACCGATCCGTACAAACAGGTCAGCGAAATGGTCGGCAGCGGGCCGTACCGCTTCAAGCCCGATGAGCGCATCGCCGGATCGCGCGTGGTCTATGAGCGCAACACGAAATATGTGCCGCGGCCGAATGGCACGCCGGACGCGACGGCCGGTCCGAAGGTTGCACATTTCGATCGCGTCGAATGGCTGATCATCCCTGACGCCGGTACCGTCGCCGCCGCCATGCAGAACGGCGAGATCGACTGGTGGCTGACACCGAACGCCGATCTCCTGCCGCTGATGCAGAGGCAGGCGCGCCTCAAGGTTGAGACAGTCAATCCCACCGGCACGATCGCCACGATGCGGTTCAATCACCTCAACCCGCCATTCGACAATCCGGCGCTGCGGCGAGCGATGCTGGGTGCGGTCGAACAGTCCGACTACATGATCGGCACCGTCGGTACCGACGAGAACCTGTGGCGCGACCAGGTCGGGATCTTCTGTCCCGACACGCCCTTGGCAAGCAAGGCCGGAATGGAGGTGCTCACCGGCAAGCGCGATCCGGGCGAAGGTCAAGCGCGACATCGAGGCTGCCGGCTACCGGGGTGAGAAAATCGTCGTGCTGACGCCGACCGACATACCGTGGTCCAAGGCGGTGGCGGACATCACATCGGACATGTTGCGCAGGCTCGGCCTCAATGTGGAGGCGCCGGCGATGGACTGGGCGACGCTGGTGCAGCGCCGCGCGAAGACGGAGCCGGTGGACCAAGGAGGATGGAGCATCTTCCACACCGGCTGGAGCGGTCTCGACATGATCAATCCGGCCGGCCACGTGTTCCTGCGCGGCAATGGCAAGGCAGCCACCGTGGGATGGCCGAGCAGCCCAAAGATCGAGGCGCTGCGCGATGCATGGTTCAAGGCGCCTGACCTTGCCGCGCAGCAAGCACTGGCCGTCAAGCTGCAGGTGCAGGCCTTCGAGGACGTTCCGTACATCCCGCTCGGCCAGACTTTCGTGCCGACTGCCTACCAGGCGAACCTGACCGGCATGCTGAAGGGCAGTCCGGTGTTCTGGAACATCCGGAGGGCGTAATTGGGCATGCGTTGGACGTGAAGGTCTCCCCGTCCCCTTGCGGGAGGGGTCGGGGGGAGGGGTCCAACCAGTGAATGCGAGGGGCAGGTGCGGGACCCACCCCTCCCCCAACCCCCGCAAGGGGAGGGGGAGGATATTTGATCCGCACGCGAGAAGGAGACGCAATCATGGCCAGCTTCGAACTCGTCTGGGACTCCCGCTGCGGCGTTGCCGAATTGCCGGTGTGGGATGCATCGACCCGGCGGCTGCTGTTCTGCGACATCCCCGGCAAGCGCATCAACGCGCTGTCGGTGGATGACGGTGCACGAACCTCGTGGGACCTTCCCGAGGTCGTCGGCAGCTTCGGCCTGTGCCGCTCGGGCCGCCTCGTCGTCGCCCTGCGGCATCGCGTGGTGCTGTTCGATCCACGCACCGGCGCGATCGACAACCTGACCGACCCGGTGGAGGAACCACCGACCAATCGGTTCAACGATGGCAAGGTCGGGCCCGATGGGTGCTTCTGGGTCGGCAGCATGGACGAGCGGCCGCAGCGCGAGAAACGCGCGGCGCTGTATCGCGTGACGCCGGCTGGCCGCATCGAGCGCAAGGCGGACGGCTACGCCGTGTCGAACGGTCTCGCATGGTCGCCCGATGCGCGCACCATGTACCATTCGGATTCAACTGCCGGCACGATCGAGTGCTGGGACTTCGATGCCGCGACCGGAGGTATGAGCAACCACCGTGTGCTGGCGACGTTGACCAGCGAGGACGGCCGCCCGGACGGCGCCGCCGTCGATGTGGAAGGCAACTACTGGTCGGCCGGCCCATCGGCAGGCTGCATCAACCGCTTCTCACCGCAGGGCAAGCTGTTGGAAAAGCTTGCCTTCCCGGTGCCGGGCCCGACCATGCCCTGCTTCGCCGAGCGCCATCTCTATGTCACGTCGCTGCGCGAAGGCAGACCGGCGGAGATGCTGGAGCGCTATCCCACGATGGGCGGGCTGTTCCGCGCCGATGCGCCGGTGCTCGGCGCGCCGGTCGGCGTGTTCGGCGATACCTGAACGGCGCGTGCCGGCGCCGGGTTCAATAGGCGCTGCGCGGCGGCGGGTAATAGCCGGGCGATGGCTGGTAATAGCCGGGCGGCGGTGGTGGCGGCGGTGCGTAGTACGCCGGCGGCGGCGGTGGTCGCGGGGTGGTGACCGCACCGCCGACCGCTCCGACGCCGCCGCCGATCAGCGCCCCCGCCGCAGCGCCGCGTCCGCCGCCGGCCAATCCGCCGATCGCGGCTCCGGCGCCCGCGCCGAGCAGACCCGCCACCGACGGCGCGCTGGCCTGGATCATACGGATCAGTGCAGGCCGACAGGGCAAGCGCCACGCCGAGTGCTGCGGCCATGGGTAGAATGAGACGCTGCATGATCCCGTGATCTCCTTGTCGTGTAGCGCTGTCGTGTGCCTTGCCTGCGACCGCGTTTGATCCTCATGTCAAACAATACGCCGCCTCGCAACGCAGGACCAATTGGAACCGGCGATCATGGCGCACAGTTGTCATGACTGAGGCGCATTGGTCACGATTCTGCGATCTCCACACGCAATGGTATGGCGATCGGCAGCCGCGCTATGACGCCGCCTGAAGAACCCGGCGCGGTGCGGGGGCCTGCCCCTGCTCCAGATGCGTCAGGAACACCGCGCAGTATTTGCTGGCGGTGGTGTCCCAGACGCGTTCGCGCAGACCCTGGTAGCGGCGCATGCGCTCGGCGAGCGGCATGGACAATCCCTCGTGGATCGCGTCGGCCATCTCATCGGCGTCGAACGGGTTCACGATCAGCGCGTCGGTCAGTTCTTCGGCCGCGCCGGCGAAGCGCGACAGGATCAGCACGCCCGGGTCCTGCGGGTCGTGCGCGGCAACGAACTCCTTCGCGACGAGGTTCATGCCGTCGCGCAGCGGCGTCACCAGCGCCAGCCTCGCGATGCGGTAGAATCCGGCCAGGGTCTGCCGCCGGACGGCGCGCGTCATGTAGCGGAGCGGCACCCAGTCGAATTCGGAGAACCGTCCGTTGGTGTCGCCGACAAGCTGATCGAGTTCGCGCCGCAGTCGCTGATAGGCGCCCGAATCCTCGCGCGACCGTGCCGCGATCTGCAGGAAGCTGACCTGCCGTCGATGCTCGGGGTATTTGCCGAGCAATCTGGCGAAGGCCTCGAAGCGATTGACCAGTCCTTTCGAATAGTCGAGTCGGTCGACGCCGATGGCGAGCGCCCGGCCGCCAAGGCTTTCGCGCAGACGTCTCGCTTCCGGACTGCGCTCGGCGGCCGCCGCGGTCGCGGCAAAGCCGTCCGCATCGATGCCGATCGGGTCGACGATCGCCCGAACACGCTGGCCCGCATGGGTGAAGCTGCCGTCGGCTGCGGTGTGGATGCCCAGGATGTCGCGCACGCAATCCAGGAACGCCTGCCGGTAGGTTTGCGTGTGGAACCCGACGACGTCGTAGCTGCACATCGCACGCACCAGTTCCGCCGAGCGCGGCAGCGCATGCAGCAGCGATGGCGGCACGAACGGCGTGTGCAGGAAGAACCCGATGCGATTGCGCACGCCGAGCCGGCGCAATTCCTCGGCCAGCGGGAACAGGTGATAGTCGTGCACCCAGACCAGATCGTCGCTGCGCAGCAGCGGCGTCAGTGATTCAGCGAATTGTCGGTTGACGCTACGGTAGCCTTCGTAGTCCTCGCGCCGGAAGTTCACCAGGCCGAGACGGAAATGCAGCAGCGGCCACAAGGCGCCATTGGCAAAGCCGACATAGAATGCGCGGTAGTCCGCCTCGGAGAAATCGATCGTCGCATATGTGATGCCGTCGGCGCGATGCAGCCGAGGCTCGATGGTCGTCGCGCCCGAACGCCGGCCGCTCCAGCCAAACCACAGCGAGCCCGGCTGCAGGGCATCGGCAAGCGCGACCGTCAGGCCGCCAGCCTGCGGACCGCGTTCGGACGGCAAAGGAACTCGGTTAGACACGATCACCAGACGCGGCAAATTCCCCTCCTCGCTTGCGGGCGCAGACGTCGATCGCACGCAAGCAGCATAGGTCGGGACCGCGCTCGAGAATTCGAGACCGGCCAGGGCGCCGCCTATCGTTAACGTGCAACGATACCGCTCAGATCAGCGCCGTCGCGTCACATCGGCGTGATATGATCTGCCCAGAGCACATATCGCACAGAATGCGGCAGGTCTCGCCCCAAAAAAACCCGATCTCGGGTGTGTGATCGCCAGCATACCGACCCACGGTATTTCGAAAACCGGAGGCTTTCACGAACATGCGAGTTGCTCAGATAGCGCCCCTGACTGAATCTGTACCGCCGCGCCTTTATGGCGGGACCGAGCGAGTTGTCTCGTTTCTTACCGAGGAACTCGTGGCCATGGGTCACGACGTGACCCTGTTCGCCAGCGGTGATTCCGTGACCAGCGCCGATCTGGTCGCGGCATGGCCGTGTGCCCTGCGCTTCGATCCGTCGATCCGCGACGCCATGGCGCCGCACATGCTGATGATGGAGCAGGTCTGCCGTCGCGCCTCGGAGTTCGACGTGCTGCACTTTCATCTCGACTATTGGCCGTTCTCGCTGTTCGGCCGTCAGGCGACACCGTTCCTGACCACATTGCACGGGCGGCTCGATCTGCCGGAGCTGGTGCCGATGTTCGACAGCTTTCCCAATGTGCCGCTGGTGTCGATCTCCAATGCGCAGCGCATTCCCCTGCCCGGGGCGAGTTTCGTCGAGACGGTGTATCACGGGCTGCCCGCACAGTTGCTGACGCCGCAGCCGACCACGCCGCGGTATCTGGCATTCCTGGGGCGGATCTGCCCGGAGAAGCGGCCGGATCGGGCGATCCACATTGCGCGTCAGGCCGGCATTCCATTGAAGATTGCGGCCAAGGTGGACCGCGTCGATGAAGCCTATTTCCGCAACACGATCCGTCCGATGGTCGATGGCACCAACGTCGAACTGATCGGCGAGATCAACGATGCCGAGAAGCCGGAATTCCTCAGCGGCGCCATCGGGCTGCTGGTGCCGATCGACTGGCCCGAACCGTTCGGCCTGGTGATGATCGAGGCGATGGCCTGCGGCACGCCGGTCATTGCATTTAACCGGGGCTCGGTGCCCGAGATCATCGAACATGGCGTCACCGGTTTCATCGTCGAGGACGAGGCGATGGCGGTCGCGGCGGTCGGCAAGCTGGGGCGCCTGTCGCGGTCGCTGATCCGCCAGCGTTTCGAGCGCCGGTTCACCGCACGTCGCATGGCCGAGGACTATCTGTCGCTGTATCACCGGCTGGCGGTCAAGGCGCGGCCCGCACTGCGCGTGGTCTGAGGGTCGCCGGTCCTCGCTTTCGCGGGGCGACAAAGCCGAGTGCGCGGGTATGACAGGTCGTCACGCCCGTGCAGGCGGGGGCGCGAAGCGCTCGTAACTGCCGGGAAAAAACCGGAGCAGTTCCGAACGCACCGTGTGGTCCGAGCGCGCCGCCGCGGACGCACGGTCATCGCTGAGCGGTGGAGGAGATTGGATTCCAGCCTCGAAGGCCGGCCATTATGGGGGCAGGACCAACACTCCGGCGGGTGCATCGCTGCCCGCCGGGTGGAGCGATGGTCCCGCAGCCGGGAGGATACCAAACATGGAACACACACCGCCGCCAACGTCGCTTGCCGCCGCACTCGCCCTCCCGCGGACGCCGGGGCGATCGGCCGAGGTTTTCGTCGACGGCGATCTCGAAATCAGGTTCGCCGCACGACCGACGAACGGGCCGCAGATTCCGCATCAGCGAGATGAATTCTATGTGGTCGCCGCCGGAACCGGTCGTTACCGGGTGGAGGACAAGGTCACCGAGGTGGGCCCCGGCGACCTTCTGTTCTGCGCCGCGCATGTCGCGCATGGGTTCGAGGACATATCGGAGGATTTTTGTGTCTGGGTGATGTTCTACGGGCCGACCAGGTGATCGCTCCGGCCCGGTCCCGCCCGCATGCCGTGATCTTCAGTGACCACGGTCGTGCTGCGGTCTTCGATCCGCCATCGTCGATCACGACATCCCAGGGATCGCCGATGGTCACTGTCGTGACGGCGACACCGCCGGTGACCTCGGTGGGGCTGGAGCGAACCCCTGACATGCAGCGTGAACACCGGTCCGTCGCCGAGTTTGTGCGCGGTCGGATCGATGCTGCCTATGGTCGGGTCCTAGTCAGCGGCGGTCGGTATTGCTGCGCATCCCTACCTGGTCGCTTTGCTCAGCCTCGGTCGTTCGATGTCCGGCAGGAACGCCGTGAGCAACCCGATCAGCGGCAGGAACGAGCAGACCCGGTACACCGTTTCGATGCTGGTCCAGTCGGCGATCTGGCCCAGCGCCGCAGCGCCCAGTCCGCCCAGGCCGAAGGAGAAGCCGAAGAACATCCCCGCCACCATGCCGACCCGCCCGGGCAGCAGGTCCTGCGCATAGACCAGGATGGCGGAGAATGCCGAGGCCAGGATCAGGCCGATCGCCACGCTCAGGATGCCGGTCCAGAACAGGTTCGCATACGGCAGCATCAGCGCGAATGGCGCCGCGCCGAGGATCGAGAACCAGATCACCGGCTTGCGCCCGAACCGGTCGCCGATCGGGCCGCCTGCGAACGTGCCGGCCGCCACCGCGCCCAGGAACACGAACAGATGGATCTGCGCGCTCTGCACGGACACGCCGAACTTATGGATCAGGTAGAACGTGTAATAGGAGCCAAGGCTCGACGTATAGACGTTCTTGGAGAACAGCAGCGCCACCAGGATCGCGATCGCGAACAGCACCCGCCGGCGCGACAGCACGGCATAGGCGGCGCTGCGTGCGCTGGAACCGCGCGGTGTTCGGATCGAGGGATGCCGGCTGTACCACAGGCTGACATTCGCCAGCAGCATGATCGCCAGCAGGGCGACGACGGAGAACCAGGCGATGCTGCCCTGGCCGCGCGGCACAACGATGAACGCCGCAAGCAGCGGTCCGATGGCCGAACCGGTGCTGCCGCCTACCTGGAACAGCGATTGCGCGAAGCCGTGGCGTCCGCCGGATGCCATGCGCGCGACACGCGACGCCTCCGGGTGGAACACCGAGGACCCGATGCCCACAAGTGCGGCGGAGAACAGGATGGCCGGGTAGGTGTTGGCCACCGACAGCAGCAGCAGGCCGACAAGGCTGCAGCCCATCGCAACGGGAAGCGAAAATGGCTGCGGGCGACGGTCCGTGACGATGCCGACCACCGGTTGCAGCATCGAGGCGGTGAGCTGGAATGCCAGCGTAATCAGACCGATCTGGCCGAAATCCAGATGGTAGGAGTCCTTCAAGATCGGATAGATCGCCGGCACCAGCGACTGGTTCAGATCGTTGAGCAGATGACAGACCGACAGCGAGACGAGGATCGCGAATGTCGTGGTCTCGGTGCTGCCGGCCGCCGCCGGGCTGTGTTGGGCCGCAAGGGTGTTTTCGCTCAAGTCGGTTCCTGCCGTGACCGGGTTGAATAACAGTATGCGCGGTTGGCGCCCGTCCATCCATGCACGGTCGTCAGTGCTGGGTCGCGCGGCCGCCTAATCGTGATTTAGCGCGTGCAAAAATCTGCCGCATTCTCCAGTTTATTAGCGGTAACCGGAAGGGCAGCGTGACTGGTGGCGACGATGAGCAGATCTGGCATGAAGAGTACGAACAGTCCGCGCGGCTCGGGTTCGAGCCATGTGTACTATGGGCCGGTGCTGTCGATCGTCCTTCTGCTGGCGTGCTGGTTCATCATCGGCAATTGGAACCAGCTGCCGCAACTGATCGACAGCACGATGGCGGCTTTGCCCTGATCTGCCGGGCGGCTGATCGACCGGGCGGCTGATCGACCGCCCCGACGACCCGGAGGCTGCCGACTGCACCGGATCTGACCCTGCCGCAGGCCGGGCGCCTTGCAGGCGCGGCGTGCGCTGCCATCCCATTCGCCGAGCGTCTCGACCTCGCGCACGATGCGGAATTCGTGGAGGCGCTCGCCGTCGTTCTCGCCGGCCCCGCCCATGCTCGCGATGCTCCGGGTCGAGCCTCCGCCCGCTATAGACTCCCGCCTCGCCGGCCCGCCATCGCGCCCAGCCGCAGCCGCAGCGCGTTCAGCTTGATGAAGCCCTGGGCGTCGAACTGATCGTAGGCGCCCTGGTCCTCCTCGAAGGTGACGACGTTCTGCGAATACAGGCTGTTGGGCGATTCGCGGCCGATCACCGCGACATTGCCCTTGTAGAGCTTCAGCCGCACCCGGCCCGACACGCTGTTCTGGCTTTCGTCGATCAGCGCCTGCAGCATGCGACGCTCCGGGCTGAACCAGAAGCCGTTGTAGATCAGTTCGGCGTAGCGCGGCATCAGGCTGTCCTTCAGGTGCGCCGCCTCGCGGTCCAGCGTGATGCTTTCGATGCCGCGGTGCGCGGCCAGCAGGATGGTGCCGCCGGGCGTTTCATACACGCCGCGCGACTTCATGCCGACGAAGCGGTTCTCCACCAGGTCCAGCCGGCCGATGCCGTTGGCGCGGCCGAGTTCGTTCAGCCGCGTCAGCAGCGCGGCCGGCGACAGGCGCACGCCGTCGATGCCGACCGGATCGCCGTGCTCGAAATCGATCGCGATGACGGTCGCCTTGTCCGGTGCATCTTCCGGCCGGATGGTGCGCTGGTAGACGATCTCGTCCGCCTCGACCGCCGGGTCTTCCAGGATTTTTCCTTCCGATGACGAGTGCAGCAGGTTGGCATCGACGGAGAACGGCGCCTCGCCGCGCTTGTCCTTGGCGATCGGGATCTGATTGGCCTCGGCGAATTCCAGCAGCTTCGTGCGGCTGGTCAGCTCCCATTCGCGCCACGGGGCGATGATCTTGATGTCCGGCTTCAGCGCGTAATAGCTGAGCTCGAACCGCACCTGGTCGTTGCCCTTGCCGGTCGCGCCGTGCGCCACTGCATCTGCGCCGACCTGTTCGGCGATCTCGATCTGGCGCTGTGCGATCAGCGGGCGCGCGATCGAGGTGCCGAGCAGGTACTGCCCCTCATACACGGCGTTGGCGCGGAACATCGGGAAGACGAAGTCGCGCACGAAGGTTTCCCGCAGGTCGTCGACGAAGATTTCCTTGACGCCGAACATTTCCGCCTTTTGGCGCGCCGGGCCGAGTTCCTCGCCCTGGCCGAGGTCGGCGGTGAAGGTGACCACCTCGCAGCGATACGTCGCCTGCAGCCAGCGCAGGATCACGCTGGTGTCGAGCCCGCCCGAATAGGCGAGCACGACCTTCTTCACATCCTTCACGCGCATGGACGGGCCTTCCTCGGGGTGGCATCGTCAGACCCGCCGGATTAGCCCCCCGTCAGGCAATCGCGCAAGCTTGGGGCGAGCGTCTTGTCGGTTCGGCTATGAACAGGAGTGGCCTTGCATGCGGGTCACGGCAGCGATGCTGATTGCGCTGGCCTGGCTTGGCGGCACGGCCGCCGGCGCAGTGGAACCGGCAATTCCCGTTTTGGATGTCGCCGCGGTGCCCTTCCTGGCCCTGCAGGGGCGCGCCAGCTACGCCGAATTCCTGTTGATGAACGTGCCACGTGCGTTCGCCGTGGCATCGAACGGCGCATCCGGCTGGTCGGCCGGGGCGGCCACGATCGATGATGTGCGAGGCAAGGCGCTGAAGTCGTGCGGCGACAAGGGCGGCACGGATTGCGCGATCTATGCGGAGGACCTCGCGGTGATCTGGCCCGGCCGAGCGCTGACCACGCTGCCGGCGGTGCCAGGGCCGCTGGTCGAAGCCCGCGACTACGCCTTTTCGCCCGACCCTCGTTTCATCTGGTACGGACCTCAGGCAGCAAGAGGCCTGTTCGTCTGGAGCCACGGCAGGGGTGGGGGCAGGACAGCCGCAATGCGCAGCCGCCAGCCTTTGTGCGCGCATTCAACAATGCCGGTTTCGATATCGTTCGCTTCGGCCGCAATCCGTCGGTGGACTACGTCGACGAAGCAGCCGACTGGCTGCGCAAGGGTCTCGCCGCGCTGCGCCAGAAAGGCTGGCGGATGGTCGTCGCCAGCGGCCAGTCGCGCGGCGCATGGAACAGCCTGCAGGTCCTCGACACGCCGGGCCTCGCGGACGCCGTGATCGCAATCTCCCCGGCCAGTTTCAGCGGCCAGGCAACGCAGGAGGCGGATCTCTATCATATCCTGCACGCAGATCGCTCGCCGACCGCACGCGTCGCGGTGGCACAGTTCAACGGCGACAACTACGTGCGCGATATGCCTGGGCGGCTTGCCATGCTGCGCGAACTGCTGCCGTCACGCGCCTCCGCGGTGCTGGTGATCGATCAGCCCGAGCACATCACCGGCCATGGCGGCGGCAACAGCAGCAACTTTGCACGCAAATTCGGGCCGTGCCTGCTGCGCTTCGTCATCGATCCGGTTCCCCCAGCGGATTGCGCACCCGCACGCGGGCCCTAGCGGATCAGGCAGCCGGACGAGCCGATCGGCTCTCGGTCCGCAACTGCCCGCACGCCGCCAGAATGTCGCGTCCGCGCGGGGACCGCACCGGCGAGGAAAACCCCGCGTCCATGACGATCTTCGCAAACCGATCGCCGTTGCCGCCACCTGATCGGTCGGCAGGCGCGAGTTCGGTGTTCGCATACGGGTGCATACCTTTGAATGCAAAAGAAGTTGTGTGGTTGGGCGTTGCCTAGTCATTCATATTTTGTTAGGCAACTCGGATGACGATCGCACCCCGTATCCTCCGTATTCCGCTTCTCCCCGCACTGCTTGTCGCGTCGATGATGGGCGCATCGATGGTCCTGTTGGTCGCACCTGCCTTGGCGCGCGGTATGACAGGTCACGGCAGCATGCACGCACTCAGCATGCACGGCATCGGCTCGAACCTCAGAAGCCAGCGGAGCGATCCGTGCGCAACCAGCCGGGCTGGCGAAGCGCCGGTCGCGGACGGCGGCACCGTCGCGTCGCCGGTATCCGCCGAATCCTGCAAGCGTTGATGCGTCAGGATCTGCCGGGAGCTGACCGGATCAGCCGCTGGTATCGTTTGATGACAGCAGGAGGAGTTGACAACCGGAGGGGATGACAACGGGAGCGACCCGTCTGGTCGCAACTGACGCCGCTCATCCGGAGCGGATCGGTGGCCCGTCAGGCTGCCGTTGCGCGGCCACGCGTCTCGGCAATCGCGAGGGCCTGGTCGATCAGCAACAACGTCTCCGGGTCCTGGCGGAACGCCAGCCCGATTTCCAACTCGGTGACGCGCGCAATGCGCCCCGGGATCGCACGATCCACGCCGGGAAGTTCGACCGTCACTTCGTTCCCCGCAGCGAGTGGCACCTGTCCGCTCAGTGCCATCCCTCCACGCGAGACATCGACAACGTCAAAGCGCTGGGGACCGGTGGCTTGTCCAACCCATCGCAGCGATATCGCCAGCCCATTGCCAAGTATGCGCCGATAGGACCGGCGGTCGCCACTCGCGGCACGTGCCGCAGCGAGGAAGCTGTCAACCTCCTGCCGCAAGGTCACGGTCTGCTCCCTCACGTTGTCGGCAGCCGTCAGAACAGTCTTACTTGCCGTGCTGGTCTCATCGGCAACCGCCGACAGCGCGGCCATTGCGTGTGTCGTGTTGTCGGTAAGGCCTGACACGCCCTGGACAGCCGATGCGATCTCGCGTGTGGCGGCGCCCTGCTGTTCGATCGACGTGACAATCTCGCCGGCTGCATCATAGGCTCGCCCGACCGCGACGGTCACAGCGGCGATTGCCTGCCTGGCCTCATCGGTCGACGCGCGCACGGTCACGATCCGCGCATTCACCTCCTCGGTTGCCTTCCGAGTGTTCATGGCGAGGCTTTTCACTTCGCCTGCGACCACGGCGAAGCCCTTGCCTGCCTCGCCTGCGCGCGCGGCCTCGATCGTGGCATTCAGCGCCAGAAGGTTGGTCTGACCGGCGATGTCGCTGATCAGTTGCACCACGGAGCCGATCTCGGCGACGGCGCCGACCAGCGCCGCCACGATCTGCTCGGACCGTCCGGCTGCTTCCACCGCGGCATTTGTCGATGCGGCGACATCGCTGATCCGGCGCCCGATCTCGGTCGCCGTCACCGCCATCTCCTCGGCCGCGGCGGCAACCGAGGCCAGGCCCTGGGCGGCCTCGATCGACCCGGACGTTGTCGTGTCGGCCTGCGTGCGGGTGCTCTCCGCGGTGCCTGTCATGGTCTCGGCCGACCTGCGAATGCCATCCGCCGCGTCGCTGAGCATCACCATGACGCCGGAGACCGACATGCCGAAATCCTGCGTATGGCGCTCCATCTCGGCCTGCCTGAGGTCGGCGGCCGCCCGCGTCTCGGCAGCCTCGCGTTCGAGCCGCACACGCTCGCGCGCCGAATCACGCAACACGGCAAGCGCCTTTGCGAGCGCGCCGAATTCGTCGCCGCGGCCGAGCCCCGGCATGTCGTCATCGACAATGTCAAGCTGGCCGCCGGCCATTTGTCCGACCACCGCCGTCATGCGATTGAGCGGTCGCGCCACGCCGAGCACCACGAACGCCGCAGCGCTCAGACACAGAACAACCACAACGACGATCGCGCTGAGCATGATCGGGATCGTCGCGCGATAGACAACGTTCGATCTTGCGACCGCCTCGTCGCCGCCACGCACCTTGGCGATCAACAGGCGAGCGATGAACGCCTTCGCCTTGCTGAACTGATAGGCCGAATCGCCGGTCAGCAGATCCGCGGCATCGGCCACCTTCTTGTTGCCGACAAGGCCGACGATCCGTTTGCTCAGATCGAGATAGGACTCCCAGGCGCTGACGAATTTCGTGATGTAATCCGCTTCCTCCGGCGCCGTAGGCAGCTTGGCGAGCTTGTCCCGCGCCGCCTGGATCTGACTGAGCGCAAGTGCCAGATTTTTTGTCGTCTCGGCCATCGTGTCGTCGTCAGGCGACATCACGAGCGCCGATTCAGCGTGGCGATAACCGTTCATCGCCTCGGCGATTTCTCCGGCACGCTGTACACCGGGCATCCAGCTCGCGCTGATCGTCTCGCCAGCCTCCTTCACCATCCCGAGCCGGACGATGGACAGAGTGCCCAATGCAAGCACGACGAACAGAAGGCTCGCGAATACCGCTATCGACTTCCATCGGATGGAAACATTCCTGAAGCCGCGGAAGAGATGCGCGATGATATTCACGTTGCTATCCCCGAATGGGCGCCCCAATGGGCGCCCCAATGGACACAGGAGTGCGGATCTGGCGCTAATGGACCTGCTTGAGATGTTCGGAGAGCTCGGTGAGTTCGTCCTTGGCCTGGTCCAGCCAGCGCGCCTTCTGCGCGGTCTCCCATTTTTTGACCAGTATGTATGTGTGTGACGGGCCTACCACCAGCTCTATCGCAGCCCTGGTGTCGTCGAACTGCCCCAGCGACTTCAGGGGAATGCCTGCCGCGTCGCCGGCGGTGCCCTGTTCGCCCCATTTGCTTTCGATCTCGGGGTCGGTAAGCGCTTTCATGGCGTCGGCATCCGCGATGACGACGGCCATCAGTTTGGCGAATTTCGGTTGCCGCTCGCCATACTCCCTGGCGCCGACAATACCGAGCTGCACCATCTCGTTGAGGCGGGCCAGGGTTGCCGCGCTGTTGGCGAGCGATTTGGCGGCGACCTCCGCTTTGGTGGTCTCGAGCCGGCTCGTGAAGCCAGCCTTGTCGAAGGCCCAGGCATGCGAGACGCCGACCGCCACGGCAAGCGCGAGCCCGATTGTCAGCAGAGGTGCACGGATCCAGAGCGCGCAACGCGACGCCGATGCTGTCTGCATGGCCTTATCTCCTGAATGCGAGGGTCATCACGGCATGGTTTGCGGGCAGCACAATCGGGTTCCACGGGGCCGCCCAGTGAATGAGTGTGAAGGCTCAGAACGTGAGCTGGTAACCGACATAAGTTGAGAATTGGTTGTTTTCGAGCGCATTGGTCAGGTTCCGCCCGACCGACATCATCAGATGGTGCTCGTCGCTGATATTGTAGATCACGCCGATATTGAACGCCGTGTTGCTCTTCAGGCCGCTTTCGGTTGCTCCTGCGTAATAGAGTTCGGCGCCCACGGTCCAGCTCGCGTTGATCTCGTACGTCACGCCCGCTCCGACGAACCACCAGTTATGCTGATCCTGACCCGGATTGACGTTGTAGCTGGTGCCCGCCGAACGCGGTCCATTTATTGAAATCCTTGGACAGCCAGATCGGCAGCGACACCTGGAAATGCCCGGCGCCGAGTCCGCGTTCCTCGATGCCGCTCGGCAAGGTGACCGTTGGGGCAAAGGCGATGCCGGGCTTCCAGCCCCAGTCGTCCGCATCCATGAAGCGGTACTTGACCCCCAATTCAGTGTCGCCGAGGCCTACGTTGGTGCCTACGCCCTGGACCTGTGAAAAGCCGATCGGCATCAGGACCGAAACCTGCAACTTGTCGGTCACACCGTAATTGACTTCGACGCTTGGAATGGTGCCGACCGAACCGCCCTGAAAACGTGTGTACTGGCCTGCGATGTTGATCTCGAAGTGTTTCGCGTCGGGGGTATCCGCGTCATCGGTCACGAATGGCACACCGGCCCATGCGGACGCAGCCCAAATGGTGCACAGACAGGCCCAGAGCAGGGGACGCGGGATTGTGCGCGAACAGCCGACCGCCCATGCACGATATCCGGCGACCGCGAGGCCGGCGATTGATGCTATTCTGCTGACTGTCATCACTGCGCTTCCACGACGTGCGGAAGCTCAGCTGGCTTCCGGGTCCGAGATGTGCGCAGAACCCGGTTAAATGCCGGTTAAATGGCGTAATGGTCCTGTATCGATATAACTAATCCGGTCAACCCCGAGCGTGGCTCTCGGTCCGCAACTGCCCGCACGCCGCCAGAATGTCGCGTCCGCGCGGGGACCGCACCGGTGAGGAAAACCCCGCGTCCATGACGATCTTGGCGAACCGGTCGATCGCGCTGTTGCTGCTGGTTTCGAACGGGCTGCCCGGCCAGGGATTGAACGGGATCAGGTTCACCTTGGCGGGGATGCCGGCGATCAGCCGCACCAGTTCGCGCGCATCGGCCTGGCTGTCGTTCACGCCCTTCAGCATGACGTATTCGAAGGTGATGCGCCGCGCGTTGGAGGAACCGGGATAGCGCCGGCACGCCGCGATCAGCTCGGCGATCGGGTATTTGCGATTGAGCGGCACCAGATCGTCGCGCAGATCGTCGCGCACGGCGTGCAGCGACACCGCGAGGTTCACGCCGAGCTCTTCGCCCGCGCGATCCATCATCGGCACCACGCCCGAGGTGGACAGCGTGATCCGCCGCCGCGACAGCGCGATGCCTTCGTTGTCCATCGCAATCGTCATCGCCTTGGCGACATTGGCATAGTTGTACAGCGGCTCGCCCATGCCCATCAGCACGATGGTGGACAGGAGCCGCGGCGTCTCGCCGGCAGGGCTTGGCCATTCGCCGTACGCATCGCGCGCGGCCATGAACTGGCCGACGATTTCCGCCGCTCCCAGGTTGCGGGTCAGCCGCTGCGTGCCGGTGTGGCAGAAGCGGCAGGACAGCGTGCAGCCGACCTGCGAGGAAATGCAGACCGCGCCGCGATCCTCCTGACGATCGGGGATGTAGACCGTCTCGGCCTCCTGCCCGTCGCGGAAGCGGAACAGGAATTTCCGTGTGTCATCCGTGCTGGTCTGCACCATCGCCGCTTCGGGGCGGGCGATGACGAAGCGCTCGGCCAGCTTCTGCTGCAGCGGTCGCGCGATCGAGGACATCCGCGAAAAATCGGTCGCGCCGCGGTGGTAGATCCAGTGCCAGAGCTGCTTCGCGCGGAATGCCTGTTCGCCGATCGCGGCCATCTCGGCGGCGAGTTCGGCGCGCGACAGGCCGACCAGGTCGCGCCGTCCATCGGGCAATTGCACCGGCGGCGGATCGAACAATGCCGACTTGGCGAGGATGCGCTCGCGCTCGCTGTCGGTCAGCTCGAGCGTGCCCGTGCTCATCGGCGTATCCGGTTCATCAGCGTGCCGGGCAGGCCTTGTTGATCGCCGCATAGGCCGCGGAAAAGCCGCGCAGGCTGAACGTGTCGACCACCACCTGGCCATCGCGCGGACCCGGCGAGCGCGACTGCGCCTGCGCGCCCTTGCCGAATGCGGCGACCGCGGCCTTGCCGTCGCGCGCGAACGCGTTGCGCTGCGCCGTGTAGAAGTCCAGCCCGGTGGTCTCGACCTGCATGCTCACCGCGGCATCCTTGCCATAGTCAAATCCGGCGCTGATCGCGACCGCATCACGGCCACCTGGCCGCTGGGTGACGGTCAGAATGACCGGTTCGCGGCCCGGAACAGCGGGCGCCGAGTGCTTCGCATAGGTGAAGGCGTAGCAGACGGTCTGTCCGTTCTCCTGATGGATCGCGGCAACCCAATCCTCGAAGCTCCCCAGTTTCTTGGCCGCGCCGGATGCTGGCTCCGGATGCTTCGGAGCCGCGGGCTTCTTGGGTTGGGCGGCCGCTGGCACGACAATAACCAGGGCAAGCAGGGCAACGATGACGCGCATACGGGAGGAGATACGGCGTAGGGGAGGGGGCGGCAAGCGCGGAAGGGTCAAAGTTTCCGCTTGTCCGGCACCCAGTCGGGGACGTTGCGACGGAACCGTGGCGCGCCATGTCCGTCCGATGCCGGTTCGGCGCCGACCGGCCCCTGGCTGCCGACCGGGCGCTCAGCGAAGCGGCCGTGCTGCAGCAGGCGATCGTACAGCACCAGCGCCCCGACCACCGCGAGATTGAGCGCAAACCGCGTCGGAATGCGCACGACGTGGCGGCAGCGCTGCAGCATGGCGGGCGACAGGCCGGACCGCTCCGGTCCCAGCACATAGGCGGCGTTCATCGGATGGCGGAACGACGGCAGGTCCGTGGCCGTGTCCAGCAGTTCGACGCCGACCAGCACGCAGTGCTGCGGCAGTTGCAGCTCAGCGATGTCGGGGAAGCGCCAGAGCGGCACGTGGTCCGGCGTGTCGGGGGTATCCGCCAGGCGGCCTGCGCGCGCGTCCCAGCCGGGGCCGACGATGAAGCAGAACGCGGCGCCGAAGGCGTGCGCGGTGCGCAGCAGGGCGCCGACATTGGCCGATTTCGACACCCCCTCGACGCCGATGCCGAAATAGCCGCGTGATCTGGCTTCAGCCATGGCGGCGGTCTATGCCGGGCGCATGACCGACGCAACCGATGCACGCCTCGCGGCGCAGTACGAGGCCTATCCGTATCCGCGGCGCGAACCGCGCGACGAGGCGAAGCGGCTGATCGTCGGCAGTCCGGGCCATCTGCGCGAGGTCGATTACTGGGTGTTCGGCGCGCGTCGGCCGGCGTCGCGGCCGCTCAATGCGCTGATCGCCGGCGGCGGCACCGGCGATGCCACGATCATGCTGGCGCAGCAGATGGCGCGCGAGGGCCGGCCGGGCACGGTCACCTGGCTGGACCGTTCCGCTGCGGCGCTGAAGATCGCCCAGGCGCGGGCTGCGGCGCGGGGGCTTGGCAACATCGTCTGGGAGCAGCGTTCGCTGCTGGATCTGCCGGGATCGGGGCTGGGACCGTTCGACTACGTCGACTGCTGCGGGGTGCTGCACCATCTGCCCGATCCCGCCGCCGGGCTGCGCGCGCTGCTGTCGGTGCTGGCGCCGGGCGGCGGGCTTGGCCTGATGGTGTATGCGCCGCACGGACGCACCGGGGTCTACATGCTGCAGGACGCGCTGCGACTGCTGGCGCCGGCCGACGAGGCGCCGGCGTCGCGGCTGGATGTGGCGAAGCGCGTGATGCGCCATCTGCCGGAGACCGCGTGGCTGCGGCGGAACGGCTTCCTGGACGATCACGTCAACGGCGGCGACGCCGGACTGTACGACCTGCTGCTGAACCCGCGTGACCGCGCCTTCAGCGTGCGCGACCTGCATGCGCTGCTGGCGGGCGAGGGGCTGGCGGTGACCTGCTGGGTGGAACCGATCCGCTACGATCCCGATCCGTTGCTGCCCGATCCGAAGCTCCGCGCACGGGTCGCGGCGCTCGATCCGATCGATCGCGCCGCTCTGGCCGAGGCGCTGGCCGGCAATGTCAGCGCGCATATCGTCTACTGCATGCGCCAGGACGAAATGATCGAGCGGGCAGACTTCATGGCAGACGAGGCAGTGCCGGTGACGCGGGAGCTGTCGGGGGAGGCGATCGCCGGCGGCATCCAGCCGGATGGCACGATCACGTTGGTGCTGGACGGATTGCGCCTGCCGCTTGCGTTGCCGGCGTTGGCGCCCGGCATCCTGCGGCTCATCGACGGCCAACGCACGGTTGGCGAAATCGCGGCGATGCTCGCGGCGCACGGCACCGGCGCCGAGGCGTTCGCCCGCGCGTGGCGCGCGACGTTCACCACGCTGGAGCGGGTCAACCGCCTGCTGCTGGCGGCGCCGCGAAACGGTGGGTAAGCACGCGGCCTCCGGAAGCGATCTCTATTGCGCGGATGAACTTGCTCTACCTACAAACAGAGGCCCGTCGGTTGCTGCTCAGTCTGTCGTTGTCGCCTTTGTGTTCAGCTGTTCGATCTGGCGATCGATATCTTTTTGGACTTGATCGATCGTGAAGCTGGCCGGCGCCTGGCTCGGCGGGTATTCCTTAAAGGTCTGCAGAAAGGCTGCCGCTTTGAGGTTCAGCCATCCCATCAGGTAGGCATTCCTTACCCGCCAGTCATCGTATTGGTCGGAAACAACATCCGCGCGCTCGTAGGGGTCCATTCGGAGGTTGAATACCTTCGGTATGCGATAGGCGGTGAGCGGCTCATACCAAACTGGAAAGCCGCCGGGCTTTTTCTGCTCCATGAATATCGCCTTCCAGTCGCCGTGACGGAAGGCCACGAGATCGCCGTCGTCATCGAAATAGGCAAAATCGGTTCGTGCCCCGGCCTTGTTCGTGCCGGTCAGGTAATCAAGCTGGTTATAGCCGTCGAGGTGCACTCTGAACGGCGCGCTGCCAAGCTCCGTTCCTTTGAGAAGTCGATCTTTGATCGTACTGTCGCCGGCCGCTGCCAGCAGTGTCGGGAACCAATCGAGACCGGAGAACATCTGGGTCGAAATCTCACCCGCCTTGATATGGCCCGGCCAGCGCACCATCGCGGGCACGCGGAACGCCCCTTCCCAATTGGTGTCCTTCTCGCTGCGGAACGGTGTGGTCGCCGCGTCCGGCCAGGAAAACTGATTGGGCCCATTGTCGGTGGTGTAAATGACGATCGTGTTGTCGGCGATACCGAGGTCGTCAAGCGCCTTGAGCAACTTACCCACATCGCCGTCGTGCTCGATCATGCCGTCGGCATATTCGTTGCCTGGCATACCGCTTTGACCACGCATCGACTCGCGCACATGGGTAAAGACATGCATGCGCGTGGTGTTCATCCAAACGAAGAACGGCTTGTTGGCGTGAACCTGGCGTCCCATATAGTCGATCGCGGCGGCAGTCGTTTCATCGTCGATTGTTTCCATCCGCTTGCGGGTGAGCGGGCCGGTGTCCTCGATCGTCTGCCTGCCTACGCGTCCCCAGTGCGGCTGCACCGTCGGATCATCCACCTCGGCAGCTTTCGTCCGCAGCACGCCGCGTGGCGAGTTGTTGTCGATATACGGCTTATCATCGGCTGGCCAGTAGGGGCGCTCGGGCTCCTCTTCAGCGTTCAAATGATACAGGTTGCCAAAGAACTCATCGAAGCCGTGGACCGTGGGAAGGAATTCGTTGCGGTCGCCGAGGTGGTTCTTGCCGAATTGGCCTGTTGCGTAGCCCAAAGGCTTCAGCGCCTGGGCGATCGTGACGTCACGGGCCTGAAGGCCGATCGGCGCCCCAGGGATGCCCACCTTCGACAGCCCCGTGCGTTTCGGCGTTTGTCCGGTGATGAACGACGAGCGGCCCGCTGTGCAACTGTTCTCGGCGTAGTAGTCGGTGAACATCATGCCCTCGCGGGCAAGGCGGTCGATATTCGGCGTCTTGTAGCCGACGAGGCCGAACGAATAGGCGCTGATGTTCGTCTGGCCGATGTCATCGCCCATGATGACGAGGATATCGGGTTTTTGCACCTGTGCCCACGCCGGGGCGCTCATGACGGCGGAAAATGCCAGCCCAACGAGCATCAAGATCGCCAAATAGTCCCGAAAGCGCAATGCCATCGTTCCGCACCCCGGTAATGGATTCGCAGATGACCGAAGGGTCCGTCGTTCCGTGAAAAACCTTGCCTATCGAAGTACGCTTGTCAAAGCCGCGTAGGCGGCGATCACGCGAACCTGCTCGACTGCGCCGAGGCATGAACGGCTGTTTTCCACCCGATGACGTCATTGGACCGTTCGTGAGTGCTCGGCCGGATCCATTGCTGCTGCACGTCGGCACTCCAGGGAGGTTCATGGTATCCTGCCATGAATTCTGAGGGAGGACAGAAACGCTATGCGAAGCGGCGGCGAATATCGCGAGGCTCTGCGCGACGGACGACGGGTCTGGGTCATGGGCGAAGGCCTGATCGACGATGTCACGACGCACCCCGCCACGCGCGCCATGGTCGACGAGTATGTCGCCTGGTACGACCGCCATGCCGATCCCGCGTGGGCCGACACGGTGCTCACCCCGCCCGATGCCGGCGAGCGCATGCCGCTCGCCTGTCTGCTGCCGAGGAGCGCCGACGACCTGGTGCGCATGGGACAGTGCTTTGCGGCGACGACATTCCTCAGCGCGGGGAACATCACCCACACGCCTGCCTACGGGCACCTGATCTCGCTCGGCATCCTCGCCGCGGTGCAGGAACGCAACGCATCGGCCAGGCAGATCGCCGATGCCACCGCATACCGCGACATGATCGCGCGCACCGAGCGGTTCCTGACCTTCTCCGGCGGCGGTGCCACGATCGGCTATCGCCTGCGCGAGGACCCGCGCGAACGCGCCGCGTTCAAGGTGGTCCGCGAGACCGACGCCGGCCTGGTGATCAGCGGCAGGATCGGCATGCATACCAGCCCGGCCTACGCCGAGGACGTGTTCATCGGCGGCCAGACCGGCATCGAGATCGGCCCGCACCGCGCCACGTTCGTCGTGCCGGTCGGCGCGCCCGGCGTCACGACCGTGTGCCGCAAGATCGCGGTGCGCGATGCCAACCCGTTCATGGCGCCGCTCTCCAGCCGCTACGACGAACTCGACGGCCAGATGTGGCTCGATGACGTGTTCGTTCCCTGGGAGCGGATCTTCCTGCTCGATGTCTCGCCCGAGCCGATCGCGCGCTGGCTGGTCTGGCATCAGCTGTATTGCTGGCTGTCGAAGGCGGAATTCACCCTGGGCCTGGCGCTGGCGTGCACCCACGCGATGGGGCTCGCGGAGCACGAGCAGACGATCGACTATGTGATCGACCTGGTCATCGACGTGCAGACGGTGCGGAGCTGTCTGACCGCGGCGGAGCGTGATCCGCGGTTCACGCCGGAAGGCTATTGCTATCCCAATCACGCCCATCTCGCCGCCGGCAGCATCGCCATGCTGAAATCCCGGCAGCGGATCAGCGAAATTCTCCGGATCGTGCCCGGCTCGTCGCTGGTCGTGGCGCCGAGCGATCGCGATCTTGCCGCACCCGAGGTGGCGGCGGGGCTGGAAGAATCATTCGGCGGCGGCGGCTACACGGCGCTGCAGCGCGCCGCGCTGCTGCAGATGGCGTGGGATCACGTGTCCTCGGCGCTGGATGCGCGCGAGTCGACGTTCGAGCTGCACGCCAATGGCGGCATGCCGGTCTGGCGCAGCCGCATCCGCCGCAGCTTCGATCGCTACAGCGAACTCGCCAACGCGGTGCTGCGGCAGATCGGCGTGCCGATGCCCGAGATCGACCTGGAGTTCCATCCGTGCCGCGGCGATCGCACCGCGGCGGCCGGTCACGCCGCCAACGCCGGCCGCGCCGCGCTGACGGCGGTTTGGCATGCCGCGGATCTGGGACGGTATGCAGCTTGCCGCATACCACGGTCGTACCAATTTACATGTTCTGCATCAATTTTAGTGAATTCCGTTGACTTTTTGCTAATTATTTGTTAATACTAACGATACCGAGCTCGGGATGCAAAGCCAAAAGGCCTTGCTTCAAGACTGTCGGTAGGACTGGGTATCAAAGACCCAGTATTCGCCGCCGGGTCTACCCCAGCGGAAAAAACTCCTGACTGGTTTGATAATGAAGAGCGGGGAGTGACCTTACGCACAGTGCGTATGGTTGCTCCCTGTGCACGGAATGTGCACAAGCAACTGGAGACTTGTTATGCGTAAGTTCCTCTTGGCTGGCGTGATCTTGCGCTGGCTCCGTTCGCTGCCTTTGCGGAACAGCCGCAGGCTGCGCAGATTTCGGGCAATCTCGCGGCGACCGGATCGCTTTCGACGGCGGGTGTGGAGAGCACCCAGGGCACCATCGCCGGTGCGATGGTGAAGGGTGACGGCGCCGTTGTCGTTGGTACCGTGTCGGGCAACTACACCTCGGTCGATACCAAAGGTGCGGCGAAGGCCGGGCAAGGCTATGCGAAGACCTCAACCACTGCGACCCAGACGAATATCGGCGGAACGATCTCCGGCGGTCTCGCCGACCAGGGTCGTCATGGCACCGCCGTCGGCACGACAGGTGGCGCCCAGCAGAGCGCGGCGACCGGCGGTTCCGTCGCGGGTGCAGCGGACCTCGGCGGGTTCGTCAAGGTCCAGCAGCCGAAGCAGGATCGAGGCCACGGCGGTCGCTGATCCGAGCGATGTGAGCCGGCAATAGCCCGGCTCGTGCAACAACGTCATTGGGGCGGCAAAATCCGTCCCAATGCGTAGGAGAGCTTCGATGAGACATATCCTTCTGGCAGCCACCGCATTGGTGATGCTGAGCGGTATGGCCTACGCCCAGACTTCGCAGTCGAACTCCGGGTCCAATGCGACCGTGAACACCGCATCCGGATCGCAGTCACAATCAATTTCCAACCCGAAGGTGAACGTGATCGGCAACCCGATCGGCAACGGCGCCTCGTCCAGCAACTCGGGTGCGAAAGCCACTTCCAATACGAGGTCGGCAGCGAGATCGGCGGCGGTCGGCAATACGACCAACGTCACCGTCTCCGGCTATGCGGGTGTTGACGGTTCCGGCAACGCTGGCGGCAGCAGCGCCGGCACGGCAGCAGCACGCACGGCAGCACCGGCAGCAGCTCCGGCACCGCGGGCACCGCGGGCGGCTACCTCGACTACGGCGGCAGCTACACCGTGCGGAACACGCCGGAGGTCATCGCGCCAAGCGTGGTGGGCGGCAATCCATGTGCGGTCGGCGCATCGGGCGGCGTTTCCCTGCCTGGCTTCGGCGTCTCACTGGGTGGCACATGGGCAGACAAGGCGTGCGAACGTCGTCAGCAGTCGGCGCTGCTGTTCAACATGGGCGAGAACAAGGTTGCCCTCGAACTGATGTGCCAGGACGACAACGTGCGCGCTGCCATGAGGGTCAGTGGCAAACCGTGCACCGCCGACCTTCCGCCGACCCCCGTGGCGCAGGCACCGGCTCCGGCGACAGCGGTCGCCACCGTGCCCGCAACGCCAGCCCCGATCACGCTCGCGGCGACCCATCTCGCCGCCCGCATCGAGGCCAGCGTGGTGCGCCAAGGCGGCGCCAATCACGGAGGCATCGAAAGCCTATGTCGCGCAGGTATGCGGTCAGTGAGGCGGTCACCGGGGTCCCGCTGGACCTGAACGATGCTCCCGCAAACGCGTTGCATCGGCCATGCCCAGCGGACCACTCGACCAGGTCAGTCGCCGACACGACGATGCGACACGTTTCCGGCCGCGAATTTAGTTTGCAGTCCCATCGTCATCGGCCGTTAATCCCCGCGTCGCCGGAGTTGCGCCTGCCCAGCTGAGGGACAGTCATGGCCCAATCGTTCACCGCGCCCACAGTGCGCGCCAGCATCACAAGCATGCTTGCCCGCATCGATCGCTTGCCGCCGCGCGCCGTTGGGGCTTTGGCATTGCTGGCCGCAGCCTTCGCGCTCGGCCTCGCGCTTGTCTCGGAGTACTGGGGCGGCCTGCTGCCTTGCTCGCTCTGCCTGCTGGAACGGTGGCCCTACCGCATCGCAATCGTCCTTGGTGCGCTTGCAACGCTGTCGCCGCGACCTGCAATTCGACCGTTGTTGTGGCTGATCGTGGTGGTCATGGTGGCAAATGCCGGGTTGGCCATTGTCCATGTCGGTGTCGAACAGCATTTGTGGCAGAACCCGATCAGCGAGTGTGCCGCGCCGCAATTCACCGGCGGCTCGGCGATGGAACGCATGCTCCAATTGTCGAGCCGGCCGCCGCAGCCTTGCGATCGTGGCACCTACCTCATTCCGTTTGTGCCGGTGTCGATGGCCGCCATGAATGTGCTGTACGCGGCGATGTTCGCCGCAGCACTGGCGCTGTTCCTGTGGCGCAGCGCGCGACGACGCCCGTAACGGTGCATTCAGGGCCAGCACGGCAAAATGGATGACCCCCGGATCAAAATCCGAGGGTCGATCCAACGTCACGAAAGATGAGGCAATCCGCCTCGATCAGCGCCGCACCACCTCAGAGCATCGCATACTGCATGCGTTCGCGCTTCGTCAGGCGCGGCACGCCTTCGCCGAGGATCAGCGAGCGAAAGTGCTCGGTCTGCTGGTGTGCGGCGAATGCGGCTTCGTCCTCGAACAGCTCATAGAACAGGAACTGCGTCGGATTCGCCACGCCGCGGTGCACGAGAAAGAGCTTCACGCCGGGCTCTTCCCGCGCTTTGGGGGCGAAGCGGGCGAGAATGTCCGCCACGGTGTCCGCCTCGCCGTCGCGCGCTTCCCATGTGGCGGTTACCGCGAGCCCGCCGGTGATCTGCTGTGTCTGCATGTTGTCCTCCTGATGTGCTGGAACACGCAGACGAAGTTAGGCAAACGACGGCAGCCGCGCATTACGCAACGCTTCGGCCAGGAGCGAAGCGATCCCGGGGCTAATGCCAGAGCCTTGCGGATGCCAGCTTCGCGCCCTCGACCAGCGAACCGAGCTTGCGAAATGCGATCTCCGGGTCGACGCGGCCGGCATGCCCGACGAACGTCGCGAAGCCGCAATCGGTGCCGGCAATCACGCGCTCGCGACCGACGATGTCGGCGAACTGGCAGATGCGCTGCGCGACCAGTTCCGGATGCTCGATGTAATTCGTGCAGGTGTCGATCACGCCGGGGATCAGCACCTTGTCGTCCGGAATCCGGGCATCACGCCACACCGCCCATTCATGCGCGTGTCGCGGATTTGCGGCCTCGAACGAGATCGCCTGCGGCTTGCCCCGCAGGATGATCGGCAGAACCTTCTGCAACGGGATATCGAAGTCGTGCGGTCCTTCGTAGTTGCCCCAGCACAGATGCAGCCGCGCTGAACTCGCCGGCACA
Source organism: uncultured Alphaproteobacteria bacterium (assembly GCA_963739725.1). GTDB lineage: Bacteria > Pseudomonadota > Alphaproteobacteria > Acetobacterales > Acetobacteraceae > JAMXLO01. The sequence continues at coordinate 129,676 of CAVUBS010000029.1, forward strand.
TTGGCCAGCGCATGGTTCAGTGCCTCGATCTGCTGCTCGGCCTGTTTGAGAAATTCCGCCTCGGTCAAATCCTGGAAGCCGGTGTGTCGCGCCATCGCGAGATCGGGGCTGTCGAGCTGCACCACGATGCCGGCATTGGCGATCGCCTCGTATTCCTCGCGCATCGCATTGCCGACCGCTTCGATGTACGCGGTGTGTGTCGGATAGTGGCGGTTCGGCTGGAACGCCGAAACCACGCCGGGCGAGGCGGCCGGCATGAACGCATCCACCGGCTTCGAGGCGGCCATCGCGTCCTTCAGGTTCGCAATATCCTGCTTCACCGCGTCGTGGTCGCTCAGTTCGATCGGACCGGTGCAGCACAGCCGCTGGAACACCTGCGGCCCGGTGAACTGGATCATGCGCTGGCGGAAGTCCGGATAGTCCGCCAGGTCGCGCTGCGGCTTGGGCGCGAAGTGCTCGCCGCCGAAACCGGTGAGGCGATCCTTGATGTAGGTCGCGTAGCCGACCTTGCTGGCCTCGCCGTCGCTGACAACGTCGATGCCGACCGCGACCTGATGCGCGACGATGTCGGCGACGGCCTGCCGGGTGCGGCGCGCGAACTCCGCGTGGTCGTAGGCCTCGCCGTGGTCCTTCTTGACCAGCAGTTCGACCAGCGCCTGCGGCCGAGGCAGGCTGCCGACGTGGGTTGTCAGAATGCGGTCCGTGCTGAGCTTCATGGCTTTCCCCCGGTATTCGTTGGACGCACTCTACCGGGGATCGCCAATGCGCGCGACGGGGCTCAGGGACCTTGCCAAGCGAAGGATCTGCGGTGAGGCAACCGATCCAGTTGCGGGCACCCCTCGCGTTTCGCCGTCATGACAATGGCGTTGAGGCGCCTCAGTGTCCCGCGTGGCTCCCCGAAAAATCCGGCGACGGCAGGCCCGACAGCGCGAGCTGGCGCACCAGCGCGCCCTTGAGCCGCTCCAGCCCCGCGTCAGTCGCGGCCTCGGCGCGCGCAACCAGCACGGCCTGCGTGTTCGACGCGCGCAGCAGCCACCAGCCGTCGTCGGTCAGCACGCGCACGCCGTCGGTCTCCGACACCTTGGCACCATCGGCGCGCAGCCGGGCGGCGACCTCCTCGATCACCGCGAACTTGCGCGTGTCGTCGCAGTCGAAGCGGACCTCGGGCGTGTTGATCACCTGCGGCAGCGCATCGCGCACGTCGGACAGCCTGACATCCATGCGCGCCAGGATGCCGAGCATGCGCACCGCGGCGTAGAGCGCATCGTCGAAACCGTACCAGCGGTCGGCAAAGAAGATGTGGCCGGACATCTCGCCGGCGAGCGGGGAACCGGTCTCCGCCATCTTCGCCTTGATCAGGCTGTGCCCGGTCCGCCACATCAGCGGATTGCCGCCGGCGCGCGCGACCTCGTCGAACAGCACCTGGCTCGCCTTCACGTCGGCGATGATCGTGGCGCCGGGATGCTCGCGCAGCACGTCGCGGGCGAGGATCACCAGAAGCTGGTCGCCGAACAGGATACGCCCCTTGTCGTCGACCAGGCCGATGCGGTCGGCGTCGCCGTCGAGCGCGATGCCGATATCGGCCCGCCGCGCCGCCACCTCGGCTATCAGCTGTTCGAGGTTCTTCGGCACCGTCGGGATCCGGATGATGCGCCGGGAACGTGCCGTCGATCGTGCCGTTCAGCACGATGTGCTCGCCGGGCAGTCCGGCGACAAGTTTTGTCAAGCACGTCGCCCGCCGCGCCGTTGCCGTTGTCCCACACCACCTTCAGCATGCGGTCGCCGCCGTCCCAGTCGGCAAGCACGCGCGCGACATAGTCGGCTGCGACGTCGACGTTGCGCTCCGGCGCCACGGTTTCGTCCACAACGTCGCCGGCCGCCGCCTGCCCGCCCAGCGCACGGATCTGCTCGCCGTAGAACGGCTTGCCGCCCAGGACCATCTTGAAGCCGTTGTAGTCGGGCGGGTTGTGGCTGCCGGTGACCATCACGGCGCCGTCGGTCGCCAGTTTGGCGTTGGCGTAATACAGCATCGGCGTCGGGCCGCGGCCGATGCGGACCGCTTCGATCCCGCTGGCACTCAGGCCCTCGACCAGAGCCGCCTCGAGCGACGGGCTCGACAGCCGGCCGTCGTAGCCGACCGCAACCGTCCGGCCGCCGGCGCGCGCGACCAGCGAGCCGAAGCAGCGGCCGATGGCGAACGCGTCGGCCTCGGACAGCGTGCGGCCGACCGTGCCGCGGATGTCGTACTCGCGCAGCGTGGTCGGGATCGAACCGATGTGAAAACGTCACCGCCGTATGTCCGCGAGAGACCGCACTTACGATGAAATCGGTCGGATCGACATAATGCCGCAGGAAGCCGCGCACCGCTTCCGCAAGGTCGGGGCGCTTCAACGCGTAGGCGATCTGCGCCTCCAGGAAGCCGATCTTGTCACCGCAGTCGAACCTTTGACCTTCGTAGCGCAACCCATGGAACGGCTGCTGACCGATCAGCTTCGCCATGCCGTCGGTGAGCTGGACCTCGTTGCCGGCGCCGCGCTCCATGCGTGCGAGGTGGGCGATCACCTCGGGCATCAGCACGTAGCGGCCGATGATCGACAGGTTCGACGGCGCGTCCTTCGGCGCCGGCTTTTCCACCAGGCCGAGCACCTCGACCAGCCGTCCATCGTCCTTGCCGGTGCGCAGGATGCCGTAGCGGTTGGTCTGATCGCGCGGCACCTCGGTCACCGCGACCACGTTGCCGCCGGTGTCGCGGTAGACGTCGGCAAGCTGGCGCAGGCACGGCGTGTCCGCCAGCACAAGGTCGTCCGGCAACAGGATGGCGAACGGATCGTCGCCGATGAAGGCGCGCGCGCACCAGATGGCGTGGCCAAGCCCCAGCGGCACCTGCTGGCGCACGGTGACCATGGAGCCGGGCTCGACCTGGGTCGCGCGCAGCAGTTCCAGCGCATCGGACTTGCCGCGCTCGCGCAACGTGGCCTCCAGCTCGAAGGCGATGTCGAAATGCTCGACCAGGGCGGTCTTGCCGCGCCCGGTCACCAGGCAGAACTGCTCGATCCCGGCCGCGCGCGCCTCCTCGATCGAGTACTGGATGAGTGGCTTGTCGACCACCGGCAGCATTTCCTTGGCGATGGCCTTGGTGGCAGGCAGGAATCGCGTGCCGAGGCCCGCAACGGGCAGCACGGCCTTGCGCAAAGGCTTGATCACGATGGTTTCTCCGAGGAAGCGCGGTGACGGGCCGGCGGAAGCGAACATTGCCGGCAGGCGAAAATGTGGCGTTGGCGGCGACCCACGGTAGCGAAACGGTGAGCACCATCAATCACGTTGGCGTGCGGAACGTTAACCGGCCCGCCTGCCGCCGGATCCGGAGCGCCCGATCAGCACGTCGCGCGCCTGATTGACCCGTGTAGCCAGCCAGTCGGAACCGCCGCTGTCCGGATGGGCCGTGCGCATCAACCGATGGTGAGCCGCCCGGATCTCCGCCTCGGTGGCACCCGGATGCAGGCCGAGCACCTCATAGGCTTCCTCGGGGGTCATGTTGCCCTGGCGGCGGGGCGGTGGTGGCGGCGCCTGCCGTCGGGCGACCGGCGGCCGCGGCCGGATGGCTGGCCCGCCAGCGCTGCCAGATCAGCGGGCCGAACAGGGTCAGCGCGCCAAGCGCGATGCCCTCGCGACCCGACAGCACCAGCAGCAGGACCAGGCTGATCCCTGCCAGGGCGCCGATCCAGGTGAACAGCGACTTGATCGTGGGGACGGAGGCGCGCTCGAACGCCCGCAGCCCGCCGAGGAACAGGAACAAGGCCAGGCCGCCGAGGACGAGCCAGAGCATGGGCAGTGATCGGTGATCAGTGGTCGGCGATCAGTAGCAGCTTTCGACGGGGCTCGGCCATCATTGGCTGAGAACCTGCACTTCCAGGGCGGCCAGGGCACTCAGGTTGACGATGCCGCGGGCGGTGACGCTCGGCACCAGGACGTGGATCGGCTTCGACATGCCCAGCAGCATCGGCCCCACCGGCAAGGCCGTCAACCGCCGCCTTCAGCAGGGTGAAGGCGATGTTGGCGGCGTCCAGCGTGGGCATCACCAGCAGGTTCGCGGTGCCGCCCAGGCGGCTGTCGGGCACCGCGCGGTCGCGGATCGCCTCGACCAGGGCGGCATCGGCGTTCATCTCGCCATCCACCTCCAGCTCCGGCGCCTGTTCGCGCAGCAGCGCCAGGGCGCGGCGCATCTTGCGGGCGGAGTCCGAATCGCTGGCGCCGAAACTGGAATGCGACAGCAGCGCCGCCTTCGGCGTGATGCCGAACTCGCTCACCGCCTCGGCGGCGAGCATCGTCATCTCGGCGATCTGCTCCGCGGTCGGATCGACCACCATCTGGGTGTCGCAGATGAACAGCGTGCCCTGCGGCAGGATCAGGCAGCCGAGCCCGTAGACGCGGCTGACGCCCGGCCGGCGCGGAATGATCGGCAGCACGTACTGCACCTGGCGCCACCAGTTGGCCGAGCCGCCGCAGATCGCCGCATCGGCAAGGCCGGCATGCAGCAGCATCGCCGCCGCGACCGTGTGGCGCCTGGTCAGGTCGTTGGCGGCATCGCCCGGCGGGATGCCGCGCCGTCCCGCCAGCAGCTGGTAGTCCGGCAGCAGGGGTCCGAACACGTCGTCGTCCAGCGCCGGATCGAGCACGCGGACGCCGTCGGCGAGGTCGATGCGCAGCCCCATCTCGCGGATCCTGCGCTCGATCACCGCGCGGCGGCCGAGCAGGATCGGTCGCGCGAGCCCGTCATCGACCAGCGTCTGCACCGCCCGCAGCACGCGCTCGTCCTCGCCTTCGCCGTAGACGATGCGCCGCGGCGTCTGTTTCGCGGCCTCGAACACGGGACGCATGAGCTGGCCGGAGCGGAACACGAAGCGTTCCAGGTCGCGATGATAGGCGGCAAAATCGCTGATCGGCCGGCGCGCGACGCCGCTTTCCATGGCCGCACGCGCCACCGCCGGCGCGATCTCGAGAATGAGCCGCGGATCGAACGGCTTCGGGATGATGTAGTCGGGGCCGAACACCGGCGCCGATCCGCCATAGGCGGCGGCCACCACCTCGGAGGCCTCCATCCGCGCGAGGCCGGCGATGGCCTCGACCGCGGCGATCTTCATCGGCTCGTTGATGGTGGTGGCCGAGACGTCCAGCGCGCCGCGGAAGATGAACGGAAAGCACAGCACGTTGTTGACCTGGTTGGGAAAATCGCTGCGCCCGGTGGCGACGATCGCGTCGGGCCGCGCGGCGGCGACGAGTGCCGGCAGGATCTCCGGGTCCGGGTTGGCCAGCGCCAGGATCAACGGCTTCGGCGCCATGCAGCTCCAGCCATTCCGGCTGCAGCACGCGCGGCGCCGAAAGGCCCAGGAATATGTCGGCGCCGGGCAGCGCGTCCTTGAGCGTCCGCGCATCGGTGTGGCGTGCATAGCGCGCCATGTTCGGCAGCATTCCGGCGCGGTTGGCACGCACGACGCCCTGGATGTCGGTCAGCGTGACGTTCTCCGGCCGCAGGCCCATCAGGACCAGCAGATCGACGCAGGCGAGCGCGGCGGCCCCGGCGCCGGAGGTCACCAGTTTCACGTCGGGCAGCGACTTGCCCTGCAGCACGAGCCCGTTGCGCACCGCGGCGGCCACGGTGATGGCGGTGCCGTGCTGATCGTCGTGGAACACCGGGATGTGCATGCGCTCGCGCAGATCGGCCTCGATGGCGAAGCACTCCGGCGCCTTGATGTCCTCCAGGTTGATGGCGCCGAAGGTCGGCTCCAGCGCGGCCACCACGTCGCAGAAGCGGGCAGGGTCCTCGGCGTCGACCTCGATGTCGAACACGTCGATGCCGGCGAACTTCTTGAACAGGACGGCCTTGCCCTCCATCACCGGCTTGCCGGCGAGCGCGCCGATATTGCCGAGGCCGAGGACGGCGGTGCCGTTGGAGATCACGCCCGACCAGGTTGCCGCGCGTGGTGTAGTCGTAGGCGGCGTGCGGGTCGGCGACGATGGCCTCGCAGGCGGCGGCGACACCGGGGGAGTAGGCGAGCGACAGATCGCGCTGGGTGGCCATGCGCTTGGTCGGCTCGATCGCCAGTTTCCCCGGCTGCGGCAGCCGATGATAGTCCAGTGCCGCCTTGCGGAAGTCCTCGTCCATCAGCGTCTGCCTCCCGGCGCCTTTGCCGCCAGGATGAGCGGCCGGGCAGAGACTTGCAACGAGAAGCGGTCCGCGCGTGTTTACCCGACGCTTGGGGAACAGCGGCCGCCCGCAGAAAGGGCGGCCGCTGTGCCGTTGCCAACGAACGCCGGCTGTCAGCCTTGGGTCATGCGTGCGGCATCGCGGACGCCACCGGAACCGGCGCGGTGATCTGACTGGGCGGCGGCGTGACCTGAACCTGCTGCACCGTCGGCGGTGGCACGGGCACGCCGCCAACGCCGCCCGCCACCTGCAGTGCCGCCTTGGCACACACGTCGTCGACGAAGGCCTTCGTCTGGCCGGTTGCCAGGACAACGAGCGGGCCGGCGCCCGGCGCCGCGGCGGTTGCGGCCGCATCGACCACACCAGTGATCACCGTGCCGCCGCCGTTGAGCTGGATCTGGCAGAACAGTTGTCCGGTTGGACTCGTGACCAGTTGGCCGAGCTTGTCTGACTGCGCCGTTGGCGAACAGGCTGCCGTCAGTGCTGCCAGGCCGATGGAGAGCGCGATTGGAGCTTTTGCAAAACGGATCACGCGGATTGTCCTTTTGTTGTTTGCTCGAGGCCGTTGGTCAGGCGGCCGCAGCGCTGCCAACTCAAGCGACGGGCTGCAGCGCCGGCCAATCGCGATGAACGCATGATTTCGTCCGGATCGTTGTGATCCTGTTCACTTTTGTGGCCTCTTTTCAGCCACGCGAAGGGCGAGGCGGTGCGCCGGGGCGGGTCTCAAGTGCCCCTTGACCTGCCCTCTTGCACCGCCAACCCCCTTCGCGCATGGTGCAGCGGCTGGACTTGAACAGTGGCCGCACATCCAAACGAGCCCGTTCTCTGCGTCTGGGCTATTGATCGTAAAGGATTGATCGGATGCGCCTTGCGGTGCTGAAGGAACGCCGGGCGTTCGAAACGCGCGTGGCGGCGACCCCCGAGACGGTCAAGCGGCTGATCGGCCTCGGGCTTACGGTGGCGATCGAGGCCGGGGCCGGTTCGGACGCCGCCATTCCGGATGCCGAGTTCGCCGGCGCCGGCGCCGAAATCGTGCCGGACGCGGCCGCAGCCCTCGCCGGCGCCGGGATCGTCTTCACGGTTCAGGTGCCATTGCCCGAACAGCTTTCGCTCATCCCGCGCGGCGCCCTCCTGATCTGCATCGCCAATGCGCTGGGCGACCCGGCGGTGGTCACGTCCCTCGCCGAGGCGGGGGTCGACTGCGTGGCGATGGAGTTGCTGCCCCGGATTACCCGCGCCCAGGCGATGGACGTGCTGTCGAGCCAGGCCAACCAGGCCGGCTACCGTGCGGTGATCGAGGCTGCCAATGCGTTCTCGCGCGGCTTTCCCATGATGATGACGGCCGCCGGCACGGTGCCGCCCGCCCGGCTGTTCGTGATCGGCGCCGGCGTCGCCGGACTGCAGGCGATCGCCACCGCACGGCGGCTGGGCGGCATCGTTTCCGCCACCGACGTCCGGCCCGCCGCGAAGGAGGAGATCAAGTCGCTCGGCGCGACCTTCGTCGGCGTCGAGGACGAGGAGACGGCGGGCCAGACCGGCGCCTACGCGCGCGAGATGAGTGCTGCGTTCCGCCAGAAGCAGGCGGAGCTGATGGCCACGACGATCGCCAAGAACGACATCGTGGTCTGCACCGCACTCGTCATGGGACGCAAGGCGCCGGTGATCGTCACCGAGGCGATGGTGCAGTCGATGCGCCCCGGCAGCGTCATCGTCGATCTCGCGGCCGACGCGGGCGGCAATTGCGCCGCCACCGTCCCCGGCGAGCGCGTCACCACCGCGAACGGCGTCACCATTCTGGGCTACTACAACTGGCCCGGCCGCATCCCCGTCGCCGCCTCGTCGCTCTATGCGCGCAACCTGCTGACCTTCCTGACCACGTTCTGGGACAAGGAGGCGAATGCGCCGAAGCTGCCGGAAGGCGACGACATCGTGAAAGGCGTGCTGCTGACCCGAGGCGGCGCCGTCGTGCATCCGCAGTTCCTTCCCTCGCAAGCCGCCTGAGCCCGGAGAATGCGACGATGAACCCGACCCAGTTGGCCGACGAAGCCGATCGGCTCGCACAGCGGGCCGCCGAACTCGCCTCCCACGCGCACTCGCTGATGATCGGCACCGGCGTCGTCGTCTCCGAGGTGGAGCCGTTCATCTACCTGCTGTCGACCTTCCTGATGGCCTGCTTCGTCGGCTACTACGTGGTCTGGAACGTCACCCCGGCGCTGCATTCGCCGCTGATGTCGGTGACCAACGCCATTTCGTCGGTGATCGTGGTCGGCGCGATGCTGGCCACCGGGCTCGGCACCAACGGCTGGGCGATGGGCTTCGGCTTCATTGCCGTCACGCTGGCGTCGGTGAACATCTTCGGCGGCTTCGTGGTGACGCAGCGCATGCTGTCGATGTTCCGCAAGCGCCAATAGAGGCTCCCGCCGATGTCAGCCAACCTGACCGCGCTCGCCTATCTGATCGCCGCCGTCCTGTTCATCCTGGCGCTGCGCGGGCTGTCCAGTCCCGTCACGTCGCGCCAGGGCAACCGCTTCGGCATGATCGGCATGGCGGTGGCGGTGGTCGCCACGCTGGCCCATCACGGCATGGGCGGCCTCGGCTACGGTCTGATCTTCCTCGGCATCATCATCGGCGGCTCGATCGGCACGTTTGTCGCGCTGCGCATCCAGATGACGGCGCTGCCGCAGCTTGTCGCGGCATTCCACTCGCTGGTCGGGCTTGCCGCGGTGTTCGTCGCTGCTGCGGCACTGAATGCGCCCGAGGCGTTCGGCATCGGCACGCTGGGCAACGTCCACACCGAGAGCCTGGTCGAGATGTCGGTGGGGCTGGCGATCGGCGCCATCACCTTTACCGGCTCGCTGATCGCATTCGCCAAGCTGCAGGCGCTGATGAGCGGCACGCCGATCACGTTTCCCGGCCAGCACAAGCTCAATCTCGGGCTCGCCATCGTGCTGGTGGTGCTGATCGTGGGGTTCATCGCGTCCGGCAGCCAGGTGCTGTTCTGGCTGATCGCACTGCTGGCGTTCGGCCTGGGGTTCCTGATCATCATCCCGATCGGCGGCGCGGACATGCCGGTGGTCGTGTCGATGCTGAATTCCTATTCCGGCTGGGCAGCGGCGGGCATCGGCTTCACCATCCAGAACCTGGCGCTGATCATCACCGGCTCGCTGGTCGGCGCGTCGGGCGCGATCCTGTCCTACATCATGTGCAAGGGCATGAACCGCAGCATCTTCAACGTGCTGCTGGGTGGCTTCGGCGCCGCGGGCGGCACCATCAGTGCGGCGGCGGGTGCCACCGATCGCACGGTCAAGAGCGGCAATGCCGAGGATGCCGCGTTCATCATGAAGAATGCGTCGAAGGTGATCGTGGTGCCCGGCTACGGCATGGCGGTGGCGCAGGCACAGCACGCCGTCCGCGAGATGGCGGACACGCTGAAGAAGGAAGGCGTGACGGTGAAATACGCCATCCACCCGGTCGCCGGCCGCATGCCCGGCCATATGAATGTGCTGCTGGCCGAAGCGAACGTGCCGTACGACGAGGTGTTCGAGCTCGAGGAGATCAACAACGAATTCTCCACCGCCGATGTGGCCTATGTGATCGGCGCCAACGATGTGACCAATCCGGCGGCCAAGACCGATCCGCAGTCGACGATCTATGGCATGCCGATCCTCGACGTGGAGAAGGCGGCGACGGTGCTGTTCGTCAAACGCTCGATGGCGTCGGGCTATGCCGGCGTGGACAACGAGCTGTTCTTCCGGCCCAACACGATGATGCTGTTCGGCGACGCCAAGAAGATGACCGAGGAGATCGTCCAGGCGCTGGGGCACTGACGGAGCGGGCTTGTGCCGGCCAACAGTCGCGAAGCTGAAGCGCTCAGGGCTCCGCCCTGAAACCCGCCCGGTGGCGTTGCCCCCGGGACCCCCACCAAAGGCATAGCCTTTGGGATCCATTACTGAAGTGAGGGGTTCCAAGGGCTTCGCCCTTGGCGGAGTCCAGAGGCGGAGCCTCTGGTGGGGTTCGGGGTGAAACCCCGAGCGCTTATGCTTCACCCGATTGGCTTGCCCCAACCCCCTGCAAAGGGAGTCACCTGGGCAGCGTGGTGCTGCCCATCAGGAACTCGTCCACCGCGCGGGCGCATTGGCGGCCTTCGCGGATTGCCCATACCACCAGCGACTGGCCGCGCCGCATGTCGCCGGCGGCGAACACCTTTGCCACCGACGTGCGGTAGTCCGTCGTATTCGCCAGCACATTGCCGCGCGGATCGAGCGCGACACGCGCCTGCTCGACCATTCCCGGCTTGCGCGGCCCCAGAAATCCCATGGCAAGCAGCACGAGATCGGCCTTGAGCTGGAACTGACTGCCCGCCACTTCCTGCATCGCCATGCGGCCATCGGCGCCCTTGGCAAATTCGACGCGCACGCACTCCAGCGCCTCGACCCGTCCGCTCAACCCGACGGCGCGCTTGGTCAGCACGGCCCAGTCACGGTCGCAGCCTTCGTCGTGCGCGTGCGAGGAACGCAGCTTCAGTGGCCAGTCCGGCCAGGTCAGCGCCTTGTTCTCCCGCTCCGGCGGCTTCGCCAGAATTTCGAGCTGGATGATTGAAGCCGCACCCTGCCGCGCCGATGTGCCGATGCAGTCGGAGCCGGTGTCGCCGCCGCCGATCACCACGACATGCTTGCCCTTGGCGGTGATCGTGCCGCGCCCGGTCGTGGCCCGCTGCTCGTCGTCGCCGGCAATGCGCTTGTTCTGCTGCGTGAGAAAATCCATCGCGAAGTGGATGCCATCCAAACCGCGGCCCTGCACGTCCAGATCGCGCGGCCATTCGGCGCCGCCGGACAGCACCACCGCATCGAAGTCGCGCAGCAGCGAGGCCATCGGCAGCGTAACGCCGATCTCGATCCCGGTGCGGAATGCCACACCCTCGCCCGTCATCTGATCGATGCGCCAGTCGATCAGGTGCTTTTCCATTTTGAAGTCGGGAATGCCGTAGCGCAGCAGGCCGCCGATGCGGTCGTTCTTCTCGAACAGCGTCACGGTGTGTCCGGCGCGCGCCAGTTGCTGCGTGCAGGCGAGGCCGGCAGGCCCGGATCCCACCACTGCAACACGCTTGCCGGTCCGATGCGACGGCGGATGCGGCTTGATCCAGCCTTCCTGCCAACCGCGATCGATGATGGCGCACTCGATCGTCTTGATGGTGACCGGGTTGTCGTCGATGTTCAGCGTGCAGGATGCCTCGCACGGCGCGGGGCAGACGCGCCCGGTGAACTCGGGGAAATTGTTGGTGGAGTGCAGCGTGCGCAACGCGGCTTCCCACTGGTGGCGATAGACCAGGTTGTTCCAGTCCGGGATCAGGTTGTTGACCGGACAGCCGTTGTGGCAGAACGGGATGCCGCAATCCATGCAGCGCGCAGCCTGCTCCGCAAGCTCCGGCTCCGGCAGCGGTTTGAGGAATTCCTTCCACGACCTGCGACGCAATTCGGGCTTTTCGTAGCCGCGGTCGTGCCGCTCGATCTCGAGAAATCCGGTTGGCTTGCCCATGAAAGTTCCTAGTCGGCAGCAGCGGCTTTCGCCGCCTGCCGCTCAGCGCGCAGTTCGAGCAGAGCGCGCCGATAATCCAGCGGCATCACCTTCACGAAGCACGACAACGCGTTGTCCCAATCGTCCAGCAGTTCCCGCGCCCGCTCGCTGCCGGTGAACAGCAGGTGCTTCTCCACCAGCACGCGCAGCCGTTCGGCGTCGAAGCGCAGCAGATCGCCCATGCCGCTGTCCTCGACCGAGACCGCACGCTGGCGCGGACGTTCCGGATCATCGGCGGCATCGGGATCGGCCGCCGCGATCGGTTCCAGCTCCACACCCGCGAAATTGCACATGCTCTCGAACACGCGCTTCGGGTCATAGACGTAGGCGACGCCGCCGGACATGCCGGCAGCGAAGTTGCGTCCGGTCTCGCCCAGCACAACGACAACACCGCCGGTCATGTACTCGCAGCCGTGGTCGCCGCAGCCTTCCACGACCGCCGATGCACCGGAGTTGCGCACGGCGAAGCGTTCGCCCGCGACGCCCTGGAAATACGCCTCGCCGGCGATTGCGCCGTACAGCACGGTGTTGCCGATGATGATGTTCTCGGTCGGTTCGCGCGTTGCTTCGGCCGGCTGGCGCACGACCACCCGGCCGCCCGACAGGCCCTTGCCGACATAGTCGTTGGCATCGCCGGTCAGCTCGAGCGTCACGCCGCGCGCGAGGAATGCGCCGAAGCTGCCGCCGGCGGTGCCGCGCAGGCTGATCCAGATCGTGTCCTCCGGAATGCCGGCATGCCCGTGGCGCTTCGCCACCTCGCCCGACAGCATCGCGCCCACCGTGCGGTGCACGTTGCGGATATCGCGGGAGATGCGCACCGGCTCGCCCCGTTCGATCGCCGGCAGCGCTGCCTCGATCAATTCGTTGTCCATCGCCCGGTCGAGGTGATGGTTCTGCTTCTCGCAATTGTAGATCGCCACGCCCGGCCGCGGCGGCGCCAGGTAGAGGATGCGGCTGAGGTCGACGCCCTTTGCCTTCCAGTGATCGACGGCGCGCCGCATGTCGAGTTTCGCGACGTTGCCGACCATTTCGTTGAACGTGCGGAAGCCGAGCTTCGCCATCAGCTCGCGCACCTCTTCGGCGATGAAGAAGAAGTAGTTGATCACGTGCTCCGGCTGGCCGGTGAAGCGCTTGCGCAGCACGGGATCCTGTGTGGCGATGCCGACCGGGCAGGTGTTCAGATGGCACTTGCGCATCATGATGCAGCCGGCGGCAATCAGCGGCGCGGTAGAAAAGCCAAATTCGTCCGCGCCGAGCAAAGCGCCGATCACCACGTCGCGTCCGGTGCGCAGGCCGCCATCCACCTGCACCGCGATGCGGCCGCGCAGCCCGTTCAGCACCAGCGTCTGCTGCGTCTCCGCCAGGCCGATCTCCCAGGGCGAGCCGGCATGCGTCAGGGAGGTGAGGGGGCTTGCACCCGTGCCACCCTCGAAGCCCGAGATGGTGACATGATCGGACCGCGCCTTGGCAACGCCGGCAGCGACCGTGCCGACGCCGACCTCGGACACCAGCTTCACCGAAATCCGCGCCTGCGGATTGGCGTTCTTCAAATCGGCGATGAGCTGCGCGAGATCCTCGATCGAATAGATGTCGTGATGTGGCGGCGGCGAGATCAGCCCGACGCCCGGCGTCGAGTACCGCACGCGGGCGATGTTCTTGTCGACCTTGCGGCCAGGCAACTGACCGCCCTCGCCGGGCTTCGCACCCTGCGCCATTTTGATCTGAAGATCGTCGGCATTCACCAGATACTCGATGGTGACGCCGAACCGGCCTGACGCCACCTGCTTGATGGCGGACCGCATCGAATCGCCGTTGGGCAGTTGCTTGTAGCGATCGGATTCCTCGCCGCCCTCGCCGGTGTTCGATTTTCCCCCGATGCGGTTCATCGCGATCGCCAGCGTGGTATGCGCCTCGCGCGAGATCGAGCCGAAGCTCATCGCGCCCGTGGCGAACCGCCGCACGATGTCGGCCGCCGGTTCCACCTCATCCAACGGCACCGGCACGTCGGCGAACTTCATCTCCATCAAGCCGCGCAGGGTCAGGAACCGCGTGCTCTGGTCATTGATCGTCTTGCTGAACGCGCGGAAATTCTCCAGCGAATTGCCGCGGGTCGCGTGCTGCAGCAAGGCAACCGTGTCGGGCGTCCACGCATGGTCCTCGCCGCGCAGCCTGAATGCATAGTCGCCGCCGGCGTCCAGCATCCCGTCGTACAGCGGATTGTCGCCAAACGCGTTGCTGTGCCGCTGTACCGCCTCGCGGGCGATCGCCTCGAAGCCGGCGCCCTCGATCGTGCTGGCGGTACCGGTGAAGCATTTCTCCACAAAGTCGCTGGACAGCCCGACCGCGTCAAAGATCTGCGCGCCGCAATAGGACTGATAGGTCGAGATGCCCATCTTGGACATCACCTTCATGATGCCCTTGCCGACCGCCTTCAAATAGTTCTTCTGCACCTCGTACGGCTTCAGTTTCATCCCGTTCTGCTCGCGCATCTGCTCGAGGGTCTCGAACGCGAGATATGGATTGATCGCTTCGGCGCCATAGCCGGCCAGCACGCAGAAATGGTGCACCTCGCGCGCCTCGCCGGTCTCCACGACGAGACCGGTGCTGGTGCGCAGACCGCGACGGATCAGATGGTGGTGCACGGCAGCGGTCGCGAGCAGCGCCGGCATCGGGATGCGCGTCGGCGACACGGCCCGATCGGACAGGATCAGGATGTTGTAGCCGTCCAGCACGACATCCGTCGCCTCGCTGCAGATGCGGTCGACCGCGCGCGCCATGCCCGCCGCACCTTCGCTCGCCGGCCAGGTCACGTCGATCGTCTTGGTGCGGAACGCATCGCCCACCAGCGACGAGATCGCACGCACTTTCTCCAGTTCGGCATTGGTGAGGATGGGTTGCGCGACCTCGAGCCGATAATGCGACCCGGCGTGGTGCCCCAGCAGATTGGGCCGCGGCCCGATCATCGAGACCAGCGACATCACCAGCGCCTCGCGGATCGAATCGATCGGCGGATTGGTGACCTGCGCGAAATTCTGTTTGAAATAGTTGTACAGCAGCTTGGGCTTGTTCGACAGCACCGCGATCGGCGTGTCCGTGCCCATCGAACCGACGGGATCGTCGCCGTCCTGCGCCATCGGCTCGAGGAAGAACTGGATGTCCTCCTGCGTGTAGCCGAATGCCTGCTGGTGGTGCAGCAGCGTCGTCATGTCGTTCGGCCGCGGTGGCGGCATCTCCGGCAGAGGCGCCGGAGATTCGGACGGTTCCGGCAGCTCCTCGAGGTGGATCTGCGTCGCCTTCAGCCATTCCGCGTACGGATTATGCCCGGCAAGCTTCTGCTTGATCTCGGCGTCGTCGATAATGCGGCCTTCATCCAGGTCGATCAGCAGCATCTTGCCAGGCTGCAGCCGCCATTTGCGGACGATGCGCTCCTCCGGCACGGGCAGCACGCCGAACTCGGAGGCCATGATCACATGATCGTCGTCGGTGACGATGTAGCGCGCGGGGCGCAAGCCGTTGCGATCCAGCGTGGCGCCGATCTGCCGTCCGTCGGTGAAGGCGATCGCCGCGGGGCCGTCCCACGGCTCCATCAGTGCCGCGTAGTATTCGTAGAACGCGCGCCGGTCCGGATCCATCAGGCGGTTTTCCGACCACGCCTCCGGGATCAGCATCATCATCGCATGCGCCAGCGGATATCCGCCGGCGACCAGGATCTCCAGCGCGTTGTCGATGCACGCGGTGTCCGACTGGCCGTGCGGGATGAGCGGCCACATCTTGTCGAGATCGGGCCCGATCAGCTGGGAGGCCATCGAGTGGCGCCGCGCATACATCCAGTTGACGTTGCCGCGGACGGTGTTGATCTCACCGTTGTGCGCCAGGAAGCGGTACGGATGCGCGAGCCGCCAGGACGGGAACGTGTTGGTGGAGAAGCGCTGATGCACCAGCGCCAGCGCCGACTGGGTCAGCGGGTTCTGCAGGTCGGTATAGAAGGTGCCGACCTGGGGTGCCAGGAGCAGACCCTTGTAGACCACCGTGCGGGTGGAGAAGGACGGCATGTAGAGCTCGCCCAGACCCGGCAGGTGCCGCTGGTCGGCCAGGCCGCGCACGTTGTTCAGCGTCTGTTTGCGGATCGTCAGGATCTTCCGCTCGAACGCGTCCTGGTCCTTGAGCTTCGGATTGGCGACCACGATCGCCTGGCGGATCACCGGCATCGTCTCGATGACGCGCTCGCCGAGGCCGGTGGTGTCGGTGGGCACGTCGCGCCAGCCGAGCAGGGATTGCCCTTCGGCCACGACATAGTGCTCCAGCAGCCGGATCGCGAAATCGCGAGCGTTGGCGTCCTGCGGCAGGAAGCACATCGCAACGGCATATCGGCCAGGCGGCGGCAGCTTCAGGTCATGCTCGTCCGCCCATTGCCGCAGCAGCGCATCCGGCATCTGGATCAGGCAGCCGGCGCCGTCCCCCACCAGCGGGTCGGCGCCGACCGCGCCGCGATGGTCGAGGTTCACCAAAATCTGCAGCCCGCGTCGGATAATATCGTGGGATTTCTGACCCTTGATGTTGACAACGAACCCTACGCCGCAGGAGTCGTGTTCGTTGCGAGGATCGTAAAGCCCTGGTCCCGGCGGGGAGCCCATCATGGTTCTTTCGATCGCCTCCGTTTGAACGTTGCTGGACAAGTTTATTGCTGGACAAGTATTTAGCCGTCGTTCAGGCAAGCGCCGATGCCCGACCGGACAGGGTCACTACCCTAATCTAGCCTCGGCTTTGCTGCACTGCAACGACGAACCTGCCGCAGTGGCCCAGCCGGCCAAATCACCGCGGCGGGATCGCGACCTGTGCGGATTTTGCCCAGCACATGAGTTCCGCCGCGGAAAATCTTACGCAATTTTCGGACCGCTTCAACAGTCATGTGAGAGCGGCTGACGCAGGCGCTCCAGAGGAGCCTGGCGCCGCGCCGCCGGATGGGTGGCGAACGGCTAACCTTCCCCTGTTCGCCGGCGCGGCGGGCCGGCCTTCCGCGTGCCCTTCCGGACCGCGGTCCGTCCAGGCGCCTTCGCTCGTGCCGGCGCCTCGGTTTTGCGTCCGAGGCCGATCTTCTTGGCCAGCGACGACCGCAGCTTTGCATAATTGGGCGCCACCATTGGGTAATCCGCGGGCAGATCCCAGCGAGCGCGGTACTGTGCGGGCGACAGGTTGTATGACGTCATGAGGTGTCGCCGGAGCGTTTTGAGCTTTTTGCCATCCTCGAGGCAGACGATGAAGTCGGACTTGACGGACTGTTTGACCGGCACCGCCGGCACCGGCTTTTCCGCTTCGATCGGCGCCTGGGTCGTCTCGTGCAACGTCCGGTAAACCTGCTCGATCAGGCCGGGCAGTGCGTCGATCGCCACCTGATTGTTCGCGACGTGCGCGGCAACGATCTGGACGGTCAGCCTCAGGACCACATCCGGCGAACTGCTCTCGACCATGGTCATAGCCTCGCGTGGCGGCGCTGGCTCTCGGTGCGCGATGGTAGGACTTTTGCAGGTCGTTCGTCCATCACCATGATGTCGGGCTGTCGTATTGCCGATCGTCACGCGATCTGCCTGAATCGCTCCACAAGCCCGCAATCGAGGTGGTTCCGATGCGCCTTCTGCCGATCGTCGCAAGTCTTGCCGTGGTCTTCGCATTTGCGCCGTGCGCACAGGCCCAGCAAGGCGAGCTGCTGCGGGTCGGTATGCGTGACGATCCAGACATCCTCGATCCGACGTTCTCGCGGACCTATGTCGGCACCGTGGTGATGACGGCACTGTGCGACAAGCTGTTCGATTTCGACGCGAAGCTGAACATCGTCCCGATGCTCGCCACCGGTTACGAATGGACCGACAGCAGGACCCTGCTGATCCGGCTGCGGCCCGACGTGCAGTTTCAGAACGGCGAGAAATTTGACGCAGACGCTGTGAAGTACACGCTGGAGCGCCACCTCAACACCAATGGCAGCTTCCGCCGCAGCGAGATCGGCGCGATGGACCATGTCGAGGTGGTCGATCCGCTGACCGTTCGGGTTGTGATGAAGCAGGCGTTCTCGCCGTTCGTCGCCATTCTGACCGACCGTGCCGGCATGATGCTGCCACCCAGGGCAGCCGAGGCCGGCGGCAAGGACTTCGGCTTGCATCCGGTGTGTGCCGGCCCGTTCCGCTTCGTCGAACGCGTGGCGCAGGACCACATCGCGCTGGAACGCTTTCCCGGCTATTGGGACGCGGCGCGCATCCACTACGACCGTGTCACCTACCGCATCATTCCCGACAGCAGCATCCGCCTGGCCAACCTGCAGGCCGGCACGCTCGACCTGACGGAGATCGCGCCGCTCGACGCCGACACGGTGAAGCGCGACCCGAAACTGTCGCTGGTGTCCGTCCCCAGCCTTGGCTACGGCGCGCTGACGATCAACACCGGGCAATATCCAAAGGCCGAGACGCCGCTCGGCCGCGATGCGCGCGTGCGTCATGCCTTCGAACTGGCGCTGGACCGCGAGGCGCTGAGCCAGGTGGTCTATGGCGGCATGTATCAGCCGAACGCCCAGGCGACATCGGCGGTGAGCCCGCTCTACGTCGAGGAGGTTGCGCCGCCGAAGCGCGACGTGGCCAAGGCGCGCGCCCTGCTGAAGGAAGCCGGCGTGAGCACGCCGCTGACCGTGCCGCTGATCGTTTACAACACGCCGCAGAATGTGCAGGCCGGCGAGGTCATCCAGTCGATGGCAGCGGAGGCGGGGTTCACGGTGCAGGTCAACGCGATGGAGTTCGGCACGGCGATCGCGTCCGTGCAGCGCGGCGATTTCGCGGTGGCGCTCGGCGGTTGGTCCGGCCTGCTCGATACCGACAGCAATGCCTGGAGCTTCCTGCACACCGGCGGCGCGCTGAACATGGCGCGCTACGCCAACGCGACGGTCGATGCGCTGCTGGATCGCGCACGCGCGGTCAGCGAAACCCCGCAGCGTCGCGAGGCTTACGAAGGGGTGTGGCAGCAGGTGAGCAAGGACCTGCCGATCATCTATCTCTGGACGCCGCGCAACATCGTCGGCCTGTCCGGCAAAATCGCCGGGTTCACATTCCTGGCGGACGGGCTGCTGCGCTTGCAGGACGTGCGCCCGGCGCGATAGTCGCAGCCGAGGTCGCTGTGGGTTCCGCCGCTGATGCATTGTCGGCTAATGTGCGTTTTCCATAACCAAGGGGTACATCGCATGATCAAGGTGAGCGTGTTCTATCCGGCCGGCGAGAGCACAAAGTTCGATATGGACTACTATTGCAAGAGCCACATGCCGATGGTCGGGCAGAAGCTCGGCGCGGCCTGCAAGAGCATGGCGGTGGAACTGGGTATGGGAGGTGGCGCTCCGGGCGCTCCACCGACCTATGCCGCAATGGGCCATCTCTATTTTGACTCGGTTGCGGACTTTCAGGCCGCCTTCGCGCCGCACGCGGCAGCGATCATGGCGGACGTTCCGAACTACACCAACGTGCAGCCGGTGATCCAGATCAGCGAAGTAAAGATGTAGCCGGCGCGACCGGCGACGCACCATCCCGGCCGAATCGCGGCAATCGCGTGGCCGGGATGGCGACCTTCGCGCGCTCAGGCGGGTCCTGGCGCGCGCCGGATCAGGCCGCGCTGTGGATCGTAGCCGATCGCGGCGAACAGGAAGAATGCCAGTCCGCAACCGACGACCACCGCGGCGGCGGGGGCGTTCAGCATGCCGTACAGCGCGAACCGGATCAGCTCGACGCACCAGGTGAACGGGTTGACCACAGACAGCCAATAGACCGCGACCGCGCCGCTCTCGCGCAGCTTCCACAACGGATAGAGTGCCGAGGAAAAGAAGAACATCGGGAAGATGACAAAATTCATCGTGCCGGCAAAATTCTCCATCTGGCGGATGTAGACCGACAGCAGCAGCCCGAGTGCGCCGAGCATCAATCCCGATGCGATGAACGCCGGCAGCACATACAGCCAGCCCGTCAGCGGAACATCGACATCGAATAGCCGGCTGATCGCCAGAAAGATGTATGCCTGGATCACCGCAAGCGCGGTGCCCGCCGCGAGCTTGCACAGCAACAGGTACCATCGCGGCAGCGGCGCCGTCAGCAGCAGGCGCATGATTCCCATTTCGCGATCGTAGACCATCGACAGCGACGACTGCATGCCGTGGAACAAAAGGACGATGCCCAGCAGCCCCGGCACGATGTAGTCCTGATAAAGGATGTAGGTCCGATAGGGCGGGATGATCGATACGCCGAACACGTTCTGAAATCCGGCGGCGAACACGACAAGCCACAGCGTCGGTCGGACCAGCGCCGACAGCAGCCGTCCGCGCTGATGCACGAATTTCACGACCTCGCGGCTGGTCATGGCGGCGAGCGCGCGGACCATGTGCGCCGGGGCCATCGCGCGTCAGCCGCCGCCGAGATGGCACGGTGTTTCCGGCGCGTCGTCGCCGAGCGTGTCGAGTTCGTTCGTCGCATGCAGAAATCCCGGCAGGGGCGCCGATGCGACCACGGCATCGCTGGTCGAGAGCAGGATCGCCTGGCGAAGCTGGTGATCCCACGGCCGCACGCTGACAGCCAGCCCCTTGACGCCGTCGTAGGACGCATCGCTCAGGATCTGCGACATCAGCTTGTCGAAATCGCCGCTGCGCGTGCGCAGTGCCGCCGTGACCACCAGTTTCGTTGCGATCCACGCCGACCAGTCGAGCCCGGTCATGTGTCGTCCGGTCTTCGCCAGGAAGCGGCTGAGCAGTTGCGGCGCACCATAGCGGTCCCAGGTCCAGTGCCAGGCATCGGCTGTCAGGCCAGCCGAGCCGATCACCGGCCGTGCACGCGTCGTGCGATACGGGACCGCGCGTGCGAACTCCAGATCCGGATCGGTATCGGCGACGAACACCACGTCGTAGTCCCGATTTGTGGTGGTCAGCAGGCCGAGATCATTCTGTTCGCGCTCGCGCGGATCGTTGCCCAGCTTGAACGGCACGCGGTCGGTGATGCGCCCGCCGAACTTCTTTGCCGATCCCACAAACGCATCGGCCAGCACAGCATCGCCCGGCCGCGGTCCTTGCAGCACCAGCACATCGCGCCATTTCCGAAACACCAGGTATTGAGCCAGCGCGTCGGTTGTCATCGCCAGACTTGGGACCGTGTGCACGATTGCAGCCGAACATGTCTCCCGCCGCAGCCAGTCGTCCGGTGCGGTCGCATTGAACAACAGCACATCCTTGCCGTGCACTGCCTGCGCCAACAGCTTCACCGCCTCGCCTGGAAGGTCGAGCACGAAGAAATGGACGTTTTTCTCCTGAAGCGCCGTCAGCACCGCCGGCGCGACATCGTCCGCGGTCTTCGCCGTTATCCGCACGACAGCGAAGTCCCGATGGATCACCGCGCTGAGCGGCTTTGCTTCATCGAGCGCCACCTCGACCGCCGGAAATGGCCGATCGCGGGAGGCAAGTATCATGCGTTCGGCGCCGCGAACCGGCGCATAACGTCCGTCGCCGGCGATCTCGACGTAGCCGATGACCAGAGTGTCCGTCGTCTGCGCGATCGACTCGCGTGCGCCCACAACGTGACACAGGACCAGCAGCGCAATCCACGCGGCCGTGCAGGATAACCGGCCAATCCGCCGCGGGCGGTCAGTCATCGATCACGATCGTGTACGGCGTGCGTCCCACGGGCACCGATGCAGTCGCCTTTCTGCTCGCCACGTCCACCACCGTGATGTCGTCGCCAAGTCCGTTGGCCACATAGAGCGTCTTCTCATCGCGGCTCAGTGCAATGCCCCAGGGCCGATCGCCGACCAGTGCATAGCCGGTCACCTTGCGGCTTGCGACATCGACAAACGCGATATGGTTCGCATGGCCCAGCGTAACGTAGGCGCTCTTGCCGTCTGCCGTCATAATCAGGCCGACGGGCGTCACGTCGGTCTTGCGCATTCCGGGCGGCAGAAAGGAGATATGGTCCGTCGCCGCATCGGTCGCCCGGTCGATGATCCAGACTTCGCCGGACAACTCGGTGGATACCCAAAGTTCCTTGCCATCGGGCGTTGCCGCAAACCGGCGCGGCCGCGTTCCGGTTACAATAGTGTCGCTGACAAAACCATCCTCGGCCTTGATAACATGCACCAGATCGGCCACTTCGGACGTGACATAAAGCATTGTCTTGTCGGCACTCAGCAACACGCCCTCGGGTTCGGCACCGGTCGGAACCTCCTTGATGGTGATGTTCTGTGCCATGTCGATGATGGACAGTGAGGAATTCTCCTCGTTCGACACGTACAGCCGCTGGCGCGCCTCATCGATCGCAAATGCCTCCGGGCTGCGGCCCGTCGCGATGTTGCCAACCACCGCGAGCTTCGCGACATCGATCACATCAATCACGTCGTCGTCGCCGCAGGCCGCATAGAGCAGCGTGTGAGCGGCGTTGAAATGCATATCGCGCGGCCGTCCCGCCGTCTGCAGATCCTTCACCACCTTCAACGTCCGGGGATCGAGCACGATGATGTTGTTGCTACGCTCGTTGCTGACGAAGATCAGTCCGGTGTCCTTCGCGCGCAGCGGCGTCGGCATTGCCGCAACAAATGCCGCAATGGCAGCAATCGCAAATATGAGTCTGGCAGGGAGCATGCGACTATCAGGACCGTGCTCGTGGTAAGATGATGTGCATGCTCGTCTTGTGTCGCGTGTGTCGCTCGCACAAGCTTAGGCGGTGCAACGATCGGCGGCAAGCACACCGCGATGGAACTGAACGCTGTATGACCCAAACGCCGACGACGGACACCGTCCTGCCTGCATTGCTGGTCCGCAATATTGTCAAGAGCTACGGCCGCAGACAGGCGCTCAACGGTGTGACGCTGGCGGTGCGCTCCGGCGAGTTCGTCGCACTGCTTGGGCCGAACGGCGCCGGCAAGACGACGCTGTTCCAGCTCCTGTCCGGATTGTTCTTGCCGGATTCGGGACACGTCGAGGTCATGGGTCACGACATGCGGCGAAACCCGATTCCCGCCCTGGCCGGCCTTGGCATCGTGTTCCAGCAGCCGACATTGGACCCCGAATTGTCGGTAGCCGCGAACCTGCTGTTCCACGCCGGCCTGCACGGTATGCCGCACGGCGTTGCCAAGGCCCGGATCGGCGTCGAACTGCAGCGCATCGGTCTCGCCGACCGTGCCAGGGACCGCGTGCGAACACTCAGCGGCGGCAATCGGCGTCGCGTCGAACTGGCCCGTGCGTTGCTGCACGCGCCGCGGATTTTGTTGATGGATGAACCGACCGTTGGTCTGGATCCCGCCAGCCGGCGCGATCTCATCCGCCTTGTGCGCAAGGTGCGTGACGAGCAGGCCATCGCCATTCTATGGGCGACGCATCTGTGCGAGGAGGCCGCCAGCGCCGACCGCGTCGTCGTGCTGCACCAGGGCAAGGTGCTGCGCGACACGACACCGGGGGCGATGCTTGCAGAGATGGAGGTCACCGAATTGGAGGAGGCGTTCATTCGCCTGATTGGCAAACCGGCAGCGGAGGCGGCCGCGTGACGAGGGCGCAATGGCTGCTGGCTGGTGCGTTGGCGAGCGGTGTTGCGACCGCGCATGCCGATGATCGGGACGCGTTTCTGGCCAAACAGACACAGGACTGCATGAACTGCGAACTGTCGGGTTTGAAGCTCAACCGGTCCAAACTGAACGGCGCCAGGCTGAGCGGCAGCAACTTCGAGGGTTCCGAACTGTTCCGCAGCTCGCTGCAGCACGCCGATCTCAGCGGCGCCAATCTGCGGGAGGTCGATCTGGATCGCGCCGACCTCAAATGGGCAAATCTCGCCGGCGCCGATATGACCGGCGCGCTGCTGTTCGAGGCTGACCTTTCCGGCGCCAACCTGGTCAAGGCAAACCTGACGGAAGCGCACATGGGACGGGCAAAGCTCGTCCAGGCGAATCTCGAAGGTGCCAATTTGGCTGGGGCTGATTTGACCGACGCGCGGCTGGCGGGCGCAAAACTCGCCGGGGTCGATCTGCGTGGTGTGCGGCTGAACGGGCAGAACCTGCGGGATCTGGATCTGCACGGCGCCAACTTCGCGATGTCGGATATGATCGAGGCGGACCTGCGCGGCGCCAACCTGCGCGATGCAAATCTGACGGGCGTCAATCTGCGTGGCGCCAACCTGCACGGGGCCGATCTTACCGGTGCCAACGTCGAAGGCGCGAACCTTTTGACCACCATTCTGACCGATGCGCAGCTCAGCGGCGCCAGGTTCACCGGCGCGATCATGCCCGACGGTCATCGCAGCGAATGAAACCATCACTCGTCCGCCGTCACAGCCGGCCCGGGCGCGGCAACCGGCGCGTCACTCCGGCTTGAGCGACGGATCCAATATTTCCAGGCGCGTCGAGCTCTCGAACTGGCCTGGCCGGAACTCTTGCGTGGTCGGGTCGTAGTCCGTCTGGCCTGGCTTCCGCAGCAGCCGCGCCTGCATGGTCAGATGGTGCTCGGGCGTGGTCTTTTCGCAGCGCTGCTTGATGAAGATCTTGCCCACAGGCGTCTCGCCGGGCTCTGCCGGCAAATCGACGCAGGTCCAACCTTCGTCGCCATAGTGCGCGATGACGCGCAGGCGGAGCAGCTGCGCCATGCGTCGCAGCGACAATGGCGCACGCGGATCGGTGACGATACGGATTTCCTGTGCAATCCCGGAATCGTTGAACAGCACCGACAGGATCACGGGATGGCCGGCGACGCGCGTGCCGTTCGCCTCACTGGGCAGCGTGGGGTCGCCGAACGCCTTCGCCTGATACGCCTGCTGTTCGTCGAAGCGGACATAGACTTCGTGCAGGCCGCTTGCCTCCGGTCGGCATGTGCGAAAATCCGCCCAGCCGGACAGTGGCGCGCGCGGCGGTCCGCCGTTGCTGCCGCAGGCGAAGTCGTCGAAGCCGTCGGTGGACATCGTGGCGGCCTGCATGCCCAGCCTGAGCCCGCGCAACTCGCCGGAGTCGTCGTCGGCCCACACGGTTGCGACGGGCGCGGCGAGCACGAAGGCCAGTGCCAGAACGCAGTCTCGCATCGACATCGCGCGAGCAGCCATCACGGTCGACGCGCTAATTCTTGTAGGTGTCGCATTCCTTCGTCTCGGCGCCCCAGAAATAGACGCACTCCTCCAGCGTGGCGGGCCCGCGTCCTATGATCTTCGCATCGAGGAAGGCAACCACCGCCTGAACCTCGCGCGGCGCGAGAAAGCTGACTGCCTGCGGTGGCGCCTTGTCGCCGAGGTCCGCGCGGGTGACGTCGTAGCAGCGCTTGTCGGTGTAGGCGAACTGATCGTGGTACGGCATGCCGGTTCCAGGTCTGCCGCAACGTATGGTTTCGATGAGCTGGTCGTGCGTCAGTTGCGTCTTGCGCAGCGACAGGGCGATGCCGCCATAGCCCTGATCGCCGTTGCCGTCCCAGCGATGGCAGAACAGGCATGTCGCCTTTGACTTGTAGATTTCCTTGCCGAAGTCGACCTGTCGCTGTTCGGCGGTCTGCGCACCGGCAGCGCCGGCGAACAGAGGCAGCATCATCAGCATGACGATCAGGCCGCCGCCGCGCCTGCAGCCGATCATCCGATATCTGCTCGTCATTCGTCTTTCCTCGACACGGCACGAAGGTCGGCGGCAGACCGGCGTTTCCGGCCTGCCGCGTCATTCAACCAATATTCTGCGGCTACAGGCCAAACACGAACAGCATCGATGCGGTCGCGGTGTTCTTCAGTTCCGGGTGCATGCCGAAGATGGCCGGCGACTGACGCGAACCGACCAGCACGGCGACATATTGCTTGCCGTTCACCGAGTAGCTGATCGGCGGTGCGTTGATCCCGGTGCCCGCATTGAAGTTCCACAGTTCCTGCAAGGTCTTCGCGTCATGCGCGGAGAATCGCCCATCGATCGCGCCGGTGAAAACCAGCCCGCCGCCGGTCGCCAACGTGCCGGCATAGTTCGGATACTGCTGCGCCAACTTCGCCACCACGTCGCCGGTCAGCACGTCGATCGCCTTCAGGCTGCCAACGGGCTTCTCCACGTAGCGCGAGCCGCCACCGGTGAACTGCTCGCGCGGCTTCACGGTGCCGCCATCGGCAACGAAGTCGGGCTGCTCCTTGGTGGTGATCTCGTCGCAGCCCTCGATCGAACCGACATAGAGCAGATGCAGATTTGGATTATACGAACTCGGCTCCCAGTTCTTGGCGCCGACGTGCGCCGTGCAGACCAGGCCGACCGGCTTGGCGCGCGTGCGCCCGGCCGTTGCAGAGTAGGGCTGCACATCTTTCTTGGGATCGTAGTTCGCTGGCTTGCCGGTCTCGGGATCGAGTCCCGGAGTCCAGTTGTTGTTATCGGCATACTGCTTGCCGTTGACGAACTGGCCGGTGATCCGGTCGAACTCATAGAAATAGCCGTTGCGGCCGGCGTGGATCACCAGCTTGCGCGGCTGACCGTTGATGATCGCGTCCACCAGCGGGTGTTCGCTGATCTCGTCATAGTCGAACGGGTCGTTCGGCGTGTACTGGAAGGCCCACTTCACCTTGCCGGTATTGGGATCCATCGCCAGCACGCTGTCGGTCCACAGATTGTCGCCGGGCCGATATTCCGCATCGTAGTCCGGGCCGGGGTTGCCGGTTCCCCAGTACATCGTGTCGGTCGCGGGATCGTAGGTGCCGGTCTCCCACACCGAGCCGCCGCCATGTGACGCCGCATTGCGACCGTCCTTCCACGTCTCGCTGCCGGGCTCGCCCTTCGCTGGGATCGTATAAGTGCGCCAGGTCTGCTTGCCGGTATTCAGATCGGTGGCGTCGATCCAGCCGCGCACGCCGTATTCGGCACCGGACGCGCCGACGATCGCTGTGTCGCGAATCACCAGCGGCGCCAGCGTCATCGTCTCGCCGATCGCGGGATCCGCGACCTGGCGATCCCACACGGTCTCGCCGGTATCCTTCTTCATGGCGATCAACCGGCCGTCCAATGTCACCGAGATCACTTTGTCCTTCCACAGGGCGACGCCGCGGTTGTTGATGCCGCAGCAGGCCACGTCGCCAGCCCAGGCGCGATCGACGCCGGGGTCCATCTTCCAGATGATCTTGCCGTGCGTGCCGCTGGTGACATCGATCTTGTAGACGCGGCCCCAGCCGTCGGTGACGTACATCATGCCGTCCTCGACGATCGGCGTGCCTTCCAGATTGCCGAAGGCATAGCGGCCGCCGCTTTCGAAGCCGCCGAGCCCGACGATGAACGCCAGATGAAGGTTCCGCACGTTCGACGCATTGATCTGATCGAGCGACGAGAAGCGGTGCGCTGCGTAGTCCTTGTGATGCAGCAGCCAGTTGCCGGGCTCTTTGTCGACATTGACCGCGCGGTCGTACGTCATGTCCGCCGCCGATGCCGGCAGCACCGCCGCAGCGGTCAGCAACAGACCGGCGATCGTCCGGGTGAGGCCATTTCCGGCACGCCGACCGCCATCACGTGTGATCATTCTGGATTTCCCCCGTCTTACTGCCTGCAAGCCTATGGCAGACCGAACACCGCCAGCATCGATGCCGTCGCCGTGTTCTTCAGTTCCGGATGCTGTCCGATGACGGATGCCGGCTGTCTCGATCCGACCAGCACGGCGACGAACTGCTTGCCGTTCACCGCATAGGTGACCGCCGGCGCATTGATGCCGGTGCCGATATTGAAGCTCCACAGCTCCTTCAGCGTCTTTGCATCATAGGCGCCGAACGTGCCATCGAGTTCGCCGGCGAACACAAGGCCGCCGCCCGTTGCCAGCGTCCCGCTCAGGTTCGGATACGGCAGCGGGAATTTTGCCACCACATTGCCCGTCGTCACGTCGATCGCCTTCAGGCTGCCGGTCGGCGGTTCAAGGAAGCGCACGCCGCCGCCGGTGAACAACTCGCGCGGCTTGACGGTGCCGCCATCGGCAACGAAGTCCGGTTGCACCTTGGTGGTGTTCTCGTCGCAGCCCTCGAATGATCCGACATAAAGCAGGTGAAGGTCCGGATTATAGGCGGTCGGCTCCCAGTTCTTCGCACCGTAATGCGAAGGACACAGCAGACCGCTCGCCTTGGCGCGATTGTGCCGTGCCGCCTCGGCGTAGTCCTGCACGTCCTTCTTGGGATCGTAGCTGGCCGGCTTGCCGGTTTCCGGATCGAGCCCGGCCGTCCAGTTCAGCTTGTCGCTGTATTGCTTGCCATTGATGAACTGGCCGTTGGTGCGATCGAACTCATAGAAGAAGCCGTTGCGGGCAGCGTGCACCACCAACTTGCGCGGCTGTCCGTTGATGATCACGTCGACCAACGGGTGCTCGCCGATCTCGTCATAGTCGAACGGGTCGTTCGGCGTGTACTGGTACGCCCATTTGACATTGCCGGTCGCGGGATCCATCGCCATCACGCTGTCGGTCCAGAGATTGTCGCCGGGCCGATATTCCGCGTCCCAGTCGGGGCCCGGATTGCCGGTTCCCCAGTACATCGTGTCGGTCGCCGTATCATACGTGCCGGTCTGCCACACCGAGCCGCCGCCATGTTCGGCTGCGTTGTGCGTGCCCTTCCAGGTTTCGCTGCCCTTCTCGCCCTTGGCCGGAATGGTGTAGGTGCGCCACACCTGCTTGCCGGTGTTGAGATCGGTGGCATCGATCCAGCCGCGAATGCCGTACTCCGCGCCCGCCGCGCCGACGATGGCGACATCGCGAATGACCAGCGGCGCCAGTGTCATTGTCTCGCCGACTGCCGGATTGGCGACCTGGCGATCCCACACGGTCTCACCCGTGTCCTTCTTCATGGCGATCAGGCGGCCATCGAGCGTGACCGAGATCACCTTGTCCTTCCACAGCGCGACACCGCGATTGTTGACGCCGCAGCACGCCACGTCGCCGGCCCATGCCCGGTCGGTGCCGGGGTCCATCTTCCAGAGGACGGTGCCCTTCCGCCCGCTCGTCGCGTCGATCTTGTAAACCGAGCCCCAACCGTCGGTGACATAGATCATGCCGTCCTCGACGATCGGCGTGCCTTCGAGATTGCCAAAGGCATATTTCCCGCCGCTCTGCATTCCGCTGAGCCCGACTGCGAACATCATGCGCAGGTTCTGCACGTTCGACGCGTTGATCTGGTCGAGCCTGGAATAGCGATGTCCCGCATAGTCCTTGTGGTGCAGCAGCCAGTTGCTCGCTTCGCTGTCGGAGGCGACCGCCCGATCGAACGTCATGTCCGCCGCGCGCGCCGGGAACGCAGCAACCGCAGTGGCCAGCGCGCATGTCAGTGCGGTCGCGAACCCGATGCCCGAGCGCCTGATGCCGACCTGCGATTTGTCTTGGGGTGTCATATTCTGTCGTTTCCTCCAGCGCCGCCGGCCGCGTTGGCCGATCCGATCGGGGTGTTCCCCTTGTCCGTCAGCCAAGCCCCGCCGATGCCGGTTGTCAATCGCAACCTTCCGGCATGCTACCGAGACCGCGAGAACACGATGAAGCCGTCGCGGTTGGGCATGCGCACGGCAGGCAGCGTTTCGGCATTCATCGTGTCGTTCTCGCCGATGATGCCGTTCAGCGAAAGGATGTAGGCGCAGACTGCATAAACCTGATCATCGGTCAGCGACTTCGGCGCCGTGATCGGCATGGCGCGACGCACATAATCGAACAGCGTCGTCGCATAGGGCCAGTAGCTGCCGACGGTTTTGATCGGCGCTCCGCCGCCGGCGAGCGTTCCCTGACCGCCGACCAACTGCTCGTTCGGCTTTCCCGCGCCGCGCTCACCATGACACGTCTGACATGTCGCACGGTACACCGCTTCACCCTGCGCCGGTGTGCCACTGCCACGCGGCAGGTTTGCGCCGTCGGGCGCGATGCTGATGTCCCAGGCGGCGGCTTCCTCGGGCGACACGGCGCGCCCGAGATTCGGACTGTCCGCCTGAGCCCCGGACGCAGCGGACAGCAACAGCGCGACGCCGATCAACAGCCTATGCATAGACATGCGTCAGCTCGCCGCTTGCGGCCACACCCCAACTGGTGATGCCATTGTAATGGAAGATCGTGTTGTTGCCGCGCTCGGCGATGACCTGCTCACGGCCTGGCTGAACGTAGCCGGACTCGTCCACGGTGCGGCTCTGCAGCACGGCAGGGCCGCCGTTCCACTGCCACGGAATGCGGAACCGCGTCAGTGCCTTCGGCAGTACCGGCTCCTGCAGCATCGCCGGCGCCCAACTCTTGCCGCCGTCAGCGGAGACATCGACCTTGGCGATCTTCCCATATCCCGACCAGGCCAATCCGGAAATCTCGTAGATCCCGGCGCCGTCGAGCCGCAATCCGGGAGACGGACGCGTGATCACCGACTTTGCCTCGATCGGAAAAACGAACTGCAGCGCTTTGCCGCTCGGCAGCGAGATGGTGTATTTGGACGTCTCGTCCTTGGTCATCATTGGCCCGTCGGTCAGCTTGATGCGGCGAAGCCATTTGACATTGGTGTTGCCTTCGAACCCCGGCAGCAACAGGCGCATCGGATATCCGTTGCTCGGCCGCACCCGTTCACCATTCTGGTAGAGCGCGACGATGGCGTCATCCATCGCTTTCGCGAGCGGCACGCTGCGGCTCATGCTGGCGGAATCGGCGCCTTCCGCCAAAATCCACTTTGCCTTTGGATCGACGCCGGCTTCGTCGAGCAGGACGGCAAGCGACACGCCCGTCCATTCGGCGCAGGACAGCAGGCCTTGCAGGCCCTGAACGCCAAGCTGCACCGGCGTTCTTCTGATAGAGCGCGCCGCCATTGCCGCCACACTCGAGGAAGGCGATGCGCGATACCATCGGATAACGCGACAGCGCCTCCAGGGTGAAACTCAGCGGACGGCGAACCAGCCCATGGATGAGCAGTTGATGCGCATCGGGATCGATGTCGGGAATGCCGTTGTGCGAGCGTTCGAAATGCAGGCCGTTGGGCGTGATCATGCCATCGAGCGCCTGCAGCGGCGTGCGTGCCGAACCGGTCCCGGTGGTTCCCGGCAGCGAGGCGTAGGTCCGCACGACCTTGTCTTCGAAATGCGAGGGTTGGCCATACGGTGTAAACGGTGCGCCCACTGCGCGCATCCAGGGCTCGACCTGCAGCGGTCCCGTGGCATTCGCCGAACCGACGAAACCCGCACTCGCTGCCGCGGCCGCGCCGGCACGAAACAGCGCGCGCCGATCCAGCAGGCCGTTGCCGGCGGCGGGCTGCGGATCATCCTGTATTGTGCGCCGGTTCTTGCTGCGCATTCGTTTTCCCCTCGGTCAGGCTTGGTTCTTTGGCTCTTGCACCACCACCGATTCCAGCCAACGGATCATTTCGCTCTGATCCGCACCCGACCCGATCGCTGATTCGGCCGCCGCCCAGGCGGCGCGGCTTGCTGCAAGCAACGGCGCATACACGCCGGTGGATTCCGCAATGCTCGCGGTTATCGCGAGGCCCTTCAGGACATGCCCGAGCGCCAGCCCCGTATCGAACTTGCGCGTCAGCACGTGTGCGCGCAGCAGTGCACCCATCGCCGGGCCAAGTCCGCTCAGCGTTTCGCCGATCTCGATCACCGATTTGGCATCCAGACCAAAGCGCTGTGCGATGTGCAGCGCCTCGCTGGCGGCAAGGATCTCGGCACCGCGCAGATAGTCGCCGAGTGCCGCACCTGCCTGTCCCGATCCCACGGGCCCCGCATGCAACGTGCGTGTCGCCAGCACGGCGAAGATCGGCCGGCAGCGCTCGACCGACGACATCATCGCCGCCAATGACGAGCGTGAGCTTGCCCGCCCGCGCGTCGGCCGGCGTGCCGAGCGCTGGCGCATCGATCAGATCGATGCTGCGCTCCGCCAGTTGCTTCGCCAGATCGACGGTCGCCAACGGATCGGACGTGCCCATGTCGATGACTATGCCGCCCGGCTTGAACCCGCCGGCCACGCCCTCCCAGCCGTACAGCACGTCGCGCAAGGCATCGGCTGACGGCAGAACCGTGATGATGACGTCGCACGTCTGCGCCATCATCTTCGGCGACCCGCTCATCATGCCGCCGACGTCATTGGTGAACATCCGCACCGCGATGTCCACCATGTCGTAGACCTGCGGGTTGAACTTTTCCCATACCAGGCGCGTGGCGATCCGCGCGCCCATCGCGCCCAGACCGATCAGGCCCAGCCGAGGCTGCGCCGCATCATCCATCGCCCGCGGCGCCCTTCAACGTCTCGTCGATCAGGAAGATGTCGGTGAGCAGCGCGCGGATGTGGATCGAGGCGTTCAGATTGTCGATCAGCTGCGAACTCAGCGCGCGCTGCGCCAGCACCAGGCGGAACGCGGCGCGCGTGCGGCGCGCATCCTGTTCGAGCACATCGATGAAGTCGGCATACGCATCCGCCCGATCCGCGACACTCGCGCGCAGGCACGCGGCCATCCCGTCCAGCGCGGCATCGGCGCGCAGCAGGAACCGCCGGATCGAGCCGCTGTCGTCGGTGTCGTTCTGCCGCCCCTGCGCGGCATAGGCCAGCATCAGCTCGTAGCATTGCTCGATGACCTCGATCCGCTCCGCCAGCGACAGCGGCGCTGCAGCGCCTGGCTCGCTCATCGGCTTCCTTTCAGCCTGGCATCCGGCACCGGCCAGCGCTGCGGATCATGATGCCGCAGATAGTCCTCGCGCGATATCCAGCCGTGGAACATCGAGCGCGTCATCCACAGTTTCTCCGGCCGCACCGCGAAATACACATGCGCCATGATCAGCGTGATCGTCGCCATCGCGCAGAGGCCATGGATCGCGTAGACCATCCCCCACTGCGCATCGGCCAGCCAATACGGATTGCGCCGCCAGAACGGTGTGTCGATCTTGGCCAGCATCAGAAGCCCGCTCGCCACGATGGCCAGCACCACGGCCGCGACCAGCATGTGGAACAGCTTCTGCAGCGGCGAATACTTCGCATCGCGCTGTGGCGGCGGGCCGCCACGCCCCAGCGCACGCGCCACGAAGCGCCACGACGCGCGCAGATCGCGCGGCCCGAGCACCATGGCGAAAAAATCCTGCCAGACCACCGCGCGCACGATGTGGAACAGTACCGCTGCGGTCAGCACGATCCCGGCGATCCAGTGTGCCGTCACCCACGCGAACTTCCAGCCCAGGATCGGCAGGAACGCGGTGAACAGGCACGTCAGCAACGCCGCAGCCATCGTCCAGTGATACAGCCGATCGGCCAACTGATGCCGCAGGTACAGGCTCACGGCTCACGCGTCAGCGCTCCGACGCATCGCCGTGCGAACCCAGCAAGCGCCTTCACCACAGCGTGCACCGCGATGAATGCCGCACCCGCACCCACGAACCACCAGATCAGGTCCCACGAGGCCCCCACCAGCACGTTCTGTCCATACACGCTGGTGGCGTAGCGGAACAGCGGCATCAGGCCGTGGCGTCGCGCACCGCCCGCGTGACAAGATTCGCCATCAGCGGCACCTTGAACTGGTTGTAGTTCACCGGCCGCGCGCCGCGCACCGCCGACTGCCCGGCGAGCTTGGCGATGTCGGCGTCCTGCGACTTGCCCTTGATCACTTCCTCGACCACGGTCAGCCGCCGAGGCACTGCGCTGACGCCACCGCACGCGACGCGGGAACGCTCGATCGTGCCGTTGGTGACGACGATCGCGGCGGCCACGTTGACCAGCGCGAAGTCCCACGCATCGCGATCGGCCACCTTCTCGAAGTAGAATCGCGCGCCGGCCCAGGTCTTTGGAATGCGGATCGCGGTGAGCAGTTCCTGCGGCTGCACCGAGGTCAGATGCGTGATGTCGATCTTCGGCCCGATGAAGAATTCCTCGGTGCCGATGACCCGCTCGCCCTTCGTGCTGCGGATGACGAACTTTGCGTCCAGCGCGACCAGCGCGGGCGCGGTGTCCGACGGGCTGACCGCAATGCAGCGGTCGCTGTCAAACAGCGCGTGCTCGCGGTTCACGCCCTCCGGCGTGTCGGCGAAGCACGTGTTTCCCCCGGCGCGGTAGCACGGCAGGCCGTAGCGATAATAGAGGCACCGCGCGTCCTGCGAGACGTTGCCGCCCATCGTGCCGGTGTTGCGGATCTGCGGGCTTGCCACGCGGCGCGCGGCATCGGCCAGCACCCGGTAGTTGGCGCGGATCATCGGATTGCGCTCGATTTCGGTCAGCGTGGTCAGCGCACCGATCTCGATGCCGTCTGGGGTTTCACGAATTCCCCGCAGCTCGGCGATGCCGGTGATGTCGATCACCGCCTTCGGCCGTTTGGCGCGCTCCTTGAACCAGCTCAGGCTGTCGTTGCCGCCGGCCAGCTTCCAGCCATCGGCGCGATGGCGATCCAGCAATGCCAAAGCATCGGCGAGCTGCGTCGGCTGATACAGCTCGAAGGCAGGCATCATGTCCTTGACGATCATGGCGATGCTCCCTCAGACCGAGTTGACCTGCAGCGGCTTGTGCGCCGCTGGGCGCCCGGACAGCGCGTTCAGGATCATATCGGTCGAAACCGGTGTGCGATTGAACAGGTGACCGCCCATGGCGTCCGAGATCGCCGTGGAGATCGCGGCGGCCCCCGAACCAAGCGGCGGCTCGCCGACCCCTTTCACGCCCATCGGATTTTGCGGATCAGGCAGTTCCACCGCACCCCAGCCGATCTCCGCCGGCACGTCGAGGTAGCTCGGCAGCTTCGCCTGATACAGCAGCACCGTCGTCGGAATGCCGAGCTTCGGATCGTAGACGTGGCGTTCCAGCCGCGCCATGCCGATGCCCATCACGTTGCCGCCGCGGATCTGGTGCGCCAGGCCCTGCGGATGCAGCACGGTGCCGCAATCCGCCACCGTCAGCATGTCGAGGATCTTGAATTTGCCGGTCTCGGTGTCGAGCTCGATCTGCGTGAACGTCACGGTCAGGCCCGGCGTCACGCCGACCCGCGGCATGTTGTCCTTGGCAACGCCGATCAGACCGGTCCCGGCGATCATCGCAACGCCGTCCTTGGTGACCGGATTGATGTCCGCCGGCACCTCCTTGGCGCTGTATTTGCCTCCCAACTCGATCGCCTTCTGCGCCGCCTGTGCATAGCTGATCGACTTCGCCGCATCGGCCTTCGACACCACGCGCTCGTTGCCGAGTTCGTAGTCGCCCGGCGCGCCGCCCAGCATCTGTGCGGCGATGTCCAGCAGCTTGTCCTTCAGATCCATCGAAGCGACATAGTTGGTGCGCGATTCGGTCGACGCCGTGAGGCTGCCAGCCTGCGGGCTGTTCCACGGCAGCCCGAGCCGGCTGTCGCCGCGCTCGATCACCACGTTCTCCCACGCGACATTCAAAAGCTCCGCCGGAACCCGCGCGGTTGCCGAATGCGAGTAGGTGCCCAGGTTGCCGACGCCGGTGTGAACATGCAGCTTGCCGTCGGGCGTGATTCGCACCAGACCGTCGAAGCCATTGCTGCCCGCCGAGTGGTAGCCCTGGCCGATGCCGATGCCGATCACCTTGGAGCCGGTCTTCTGGCCGGAGCGCTGCTTCTTGGTCTCCCAGTCGAACATCGCGGCGCCCTTGTCGAGCGCCTCCTTCAGGAACGCGCTGGTCACCGGGCCGCGGTCGGCGCCGATCTTGCCGTTGCTGTCAGGTGCGTTGATCTTGCGGATCTGCACCCGGTCGATCTTCAATTCGCGCGCAGCCTTGTCGATCATCGGCTCGATCGCCGGCACCAACTGGTTTTCGCCAGGCCCGCGCTGCGGTCCGCGCAGCGGCGTGTTGGTCAAAACCGGGATTGCCTGGAACCGCATCGCCTCCGGCTGGTAGACGAACGACAGCGCATTGCCGGCCGAGCGGAAATCGCCGGCGCCGATATGCGGGCCATTCTCCTGCACGATGTACAGATCCGCCGCCAGCAGCTTGCCGTCCTCGCGGAAGCCCAATTTGGCATGGCCCTGGAAGGTCGGCCGCGCCGTGCCGATCGAGTATTCCTCGATCCGCGTGATGCGCATCATCACCGGCCGGCTGAGCTTCTTCGACAGCAGCGCCGGCACCGCCATGATCGGATAGCCGGGGATCTTGCTGCCGAATCCGCCGCCGCAATACTCGGCGATGAACACAAGGTCCTTGGGTTCGATGCCGATGTAGCGGGCAATGTTCGGCACCGCCGCGGTGTGGCTCTGGTTCGAGCCATAGAGAAAACACTTGCCGCCCTGCCAGTACGCCATGGCAGTGCGCGGTTCCATGCTGTGATGCGAGTAGCCCGCGGTGACGAAGCTTTCCTCGAGCACCAGCTTCGACGCCTTGAACCCGGCATCGAGATCGCCGTAGCTCCAGCTCTCGGCGGGCTTGCCCATCGGCAGCCTGGTGTCGTCGCCGAAGTCGCCGGCCTGCCACTTCACCGTCTGCAGGTTGATCTGCGCGGCGGCGACGTTGCCGTTCGACCGCGCATTGGGGCCGCCCGGATACAGACTGTCGAGCGGGTCCAGCACATGCGGCAATTGTTCAAATTCGATCTTCACCTTCTCCAGCGCATCCGCGGCGGTCGTTTCATCAATCGCCGCCAGCGCCAGGATCGGTTCGCCGACATAGAACACCTCGTCCTTTGCCAGGATCGGCGTCTGCGGCGGCGGAAACTGCGGCACATCGTCGGCGGTGAGAATGCCCAGCACGCCTGGCATCTTCAGCGCGTCCGATGCATCGATGCCGCGGATCTTCGCATGCGGCATCGGGCTGGTCAGCAGCTTGCAGAACACCATCCCTTCGGCACGAAAGTCCTCGGCGTATTTGGCACGCCCCGTCACCTTCGCCACCACGTCATGCGGTTCGAAGTTCTGGCCGATCAGCTTGTATGCCATCTTATGCCTCCCCCGCCGCCCGCATCACGCCTTTCAGGTAGTGGTCGTACGCGCCGCACCGGCACAGATTGCCGGACATCGCCAGGCGCGCTTCTTCCACTGTCGGGTGCGGGGTGTGATCGAGGAGTGCGACCGCGGCCATCACCTGGCCGCTGGTACAGAAGCCGCATTGCGGTCCGAGTTCCGCGACGAACGCCGCCTGCACCTTGTGCAGCTTGCCGTCGGGTCCCTCGATGCCCTCGATCGTGGTGATCTTGCGGTCGCGCACGCTGTGCGTCAGCGTCGAGCACGAATACACCGTGATGCCGTCCATGATCACCGTGCATGCGCCGCATTCGCCGTGGTCGCAGCCGAGCTTGGTGCCGGTCAGGCCGAGCTTGTAGCGGATCGTGTGCGACAGCGTCTCCTGCGGCAGTACGTCGACGCGGCGGCTCACGCCGTTGACGTTCAGTGTCACCAGTCGCTCCACCGTGCCGGCGGCCTGCGCATACGCCGATGGCGCGCCGGGACCGCGGAACAGATAGCCCGCAGCCGATGCCGCAGCGCCCGAGGCGATCACGCCCTTGATGAAGGCGCGTCGCGATGGTGCGCTGCGTTGCACCATCGGAGTGGTCGAGGTAGCGGTCCCCGCGCCCGTCGTCCCGCCGCGCTCGGCGTCGCGATACGGACCGGATGTGCTCTGGGCCATGGATTGTTTCTCCCCAGCTGCCGGCGATTACCGCAATCCGTCCCACCATCGGGCCGTTGGCGCGACCAGCGGACGGATCGATTTCCTTCAGTCGTTGTGAGATTTGCACAGTGCAGACATCGACACAAGCACACCGCCACGGCCGGTTTATTGAGCAGCGATCCAATCGCCGAATTCGGTCGCGGTCCGCATCGGCCATTCCGGTTTCGTTGCCGAACGGCATGAACTTCCTGCGCACGACCATCTCCATGATGCGTGGGGCAAAGCGTCGCACGTCCTCGATGGATTCGAGCACGACGCCTTTCGGCGGCTGCTGACCCAGCAGCATCGTGTGCGACGGATTCTCGGAATGACACATCGCACAATGCCGGTGGACCATCGTCATGATCCACTCGTCGCTGACGCCGGGATCGGCCTGCGCGCGAACCGGAGACAGCGTCAGCAACGCAACCAGGATTGCCAGGGAGCTGCCGCGCATTGTTCAGTGGACGGGTGAATTGTTGCACAGCGGGTCGGTGCGCGACTCGCACGTGGCAGGATCGCAAGTCATCATGTCGCCCAGGCGTTTGAACGTCCGCAATGGTTGGGCCCGAGGAATGCGTATAGACCCGGGGATGGTCAGACAATTGGTGGCACCGTGCCGCGACAGCCGGTGCGGCATTGCGCAGCCGGTGGCGCGCGACCGGGACCGTCGTCCTGATCATCGCCCTGCTGTTGCTGATCCCGCCGCACGGCATCCTGTCGGAAAACGAGGAAAATTACTTCGCGCTTGCCGCGCGGTTCATTCGACGGCAGCGCCTGGCCGCAAAAGACCGCGATATTCGATGCGTCGCCGCACCGGATGCTGAGCGATGCGACACTCGGCGCGCTGGTGTCGGCGATCGGCTACGGACCGGCCCAGATCGTCACCCGGCTGCTGACGGTGACGGCCTATGCGCTTGTGCTGCCGCCTTTGTTCGCGGTCGTCGAACTGACAGCGCTGGACGCGGCACTGGCGGTCATGATCATGGCGCTGCTCGGCGAGGGCATCATCGG
Organism: uncultured Alphaproteobacteria bacterium; assembly: GCA_963739725.1. Classification (GTDB taxonomy): domain Bacteria; phylum Pseudomonadota; class Alphaproteobacteria; order Acetobacterales; family Acetobacteraceae; genus JAMXLO01. The sequence continues at coordinate 167,991 of CAVUBS010000029.1, forward strand.
CGGCGAATGGATGTTCGGCGGCTACGAGGCCAAGGTGGCCGCTTACGTCCTGGTGCTGGCCGCGCTGCGGCTTGTGCTGGTAGCGGAACGACTGACCGTCGCCACGCTGCTGTTCGCGATCGCGACCTATGTTCATTTTCTGGTCGGCGGTTTTTGGTTTGTTGCTGCAATGGTGCTGCGGCTGCTGGACACGCCGCGGAACCTGCGGCGTGTCGGTGCCGCGACGGTGCTGTTTGTGCTTTTGGTTGTGCCGCTGGTCGGCGTGATCGCCTGGTCCCGCGTTGGAGACACCGCCGCCGCGCACGCCACCGACGTACCGTCGCCCGACGTGATCTATTCGATCATCCGCGAGCCGCACCACCAGTCGCCGTTCCTGTCATGGGAGTATTTTCGCGACAACTGGCTGCCCGGCTACCGCATGGGCGCGGTGCTGCTGCTGGCCTGCCTCGCGGTCGCCTGGCGCGGTCCGACGACGCAGTTGCGTGTGCTGGCGATGTGGATTGGCGGCCTTTTGGCTTATCTGTTTCTTGGTGCTTGGACCAAAATTTCTCGATCGGGACAGCGGCGTGCTCGGCAAATTCTATCTGTTCCGGCCGTCGTCCCTGATCCTGCTGCTGTGGCTGATGCTGGCACTGGCGGTCGCAGCGTGGATATCCGGACGCCGGGCTTGGATTCTGCGCGCGGGACTTCTCGCGCTGATCGGTCCGGCGTTCCTGTATGTCGAGGGATTGCAGATAACGCGCGACATCGTCGCGAGCGCGGCGCTGGAGGCTCAGAAGCAACTGCTCGTGGCGGCCGTGACGCGTGCAACGGCCCCGGGCGACATCGTCCTGATCGACCCGGACGTGGAGATGCAATTGCTCGACTTCGAGCGGCGCACCGGGCGGCCCACACTGGTGACGTGGAAGTTCGCACCCACCAACGATGCGGATCTCATCGCGTGGTATCGCCGTGTGAAACTTCGTCAGGCCGTGTTCGAGCAGGGCTGCGGCACCGATACACACGGTGCGGATATTCGCTTCCTGCTGACCACACCGGAGCGCGCGACTCGGCTTGCTGAAAGCTGCGGGTCCGAGGTGTTTCGCGTCGGGCAATGGGTCATGCTGCGGCGTGAATCACCGAGCGGGTCGCTGCCTGCATCCGGTCGTTGAGGACCCGGGCCGGAGCAGCGATTATCCGCACCGGGCCCGGCGCCGAGTCACTCGGCAAAGGCATGCTGGCGCGTGGCAGCGACGAATGGCTCGGCGATCTGCCCAACCATCGGCATCGCATCCAACCGCTGGGTCAGTAGCCGGTTCAACCCCAACCAGACCTCGAATGCGCAGATCATTCGTGATGACGGCCGGCTCAGATTTTTCGTGCGCAGGAGTTCGAAGGCGCGTCGCCAGGCGGCGTCCGGGGTCTCGGCAACGATATTGACGCCGAAGAGGATTTCACCCTCGACATTGAACATATAACAACGGAAATCTTGCATGATTGACCTCCCCGCGCATTTTCGCGGGACCACACATTTCTCGATGCTGCTGGCATCCTCGGGACGGCGGGCGGTCTGGCAGGGGCGGTCCGGCAACAATACGGGGCCGCCCCTTTACCTACATGCCGACGGCCGTCTCCGATCCGTCAAGTGTGCGGACGTGAAGCCGGAAGGGTACAATCATTGCTGCTTCGACAATCGCGCGGGCATCCGCTGCCGACAGGCCCGCCGCTATGTGCCGTTCCATGCAGACCTGGACGATCCATTCGCGCGTCTCAGCAAGCTCGGTCTCAGTGCAATCGATTGCGAACATTGCATTATCCGCCCAAAATTGCGGTGAGCCGAGGATCGGCTACGACCGCCGCCAAGGACCCTAGGCTTAACCATCGGCTGGCGCACTACTCGTTAACAATCTATTACTGATGGGCAGCCATGCTAAACTACCGTCTCTGTTCCCGGCGGACAGAAAGAGGGTCAGGGCCAGCCGGCAATGCTGGCTGGCGACGCGCTCGGACTGTGACGACGCGACGGCCGAGGCCGGCAGCGGGATCGCCATTCTTGCGGGGATGACAACAGGGTGGGGCGTTGCGTTACCGCCAGTTCTTCAGCCGCGTCGCAGCCTCGCGCATGTCCTCTTCCGGCCCGCAATAGCTGAATCGCAGGAAACGATTGCCGCGCGCATGGTCGAAATCCACGCCCGGCGTTACTGCCACGCCGACCTCCGCCAGCATGCGCGCGCAGAACGCGGTGCTGTCGTTCGACCGGTCGGCGATGTCGGCGAACAGATAGAACGCGCCTTCCGCCGGCGATAGCCGCGAAAACCCCGCCTGCGGCAGCGTGCGCAGCAGATGGTCGCGCGAGCGGCGATAGCGCGCGACGTTCGCGGCCAGTTCATCGTGGCAGTCGAACGCCGCCTCCGCCGCGACCTGCGAGATATGCGGCGCGCTGATGAACAGGTTCTGCGCCAGGCATTCGACCGGGCGCACCAGGTCCTCGGGCAGGATCAGCCAGCCGATCCGCCAGCCGGTCATCGAGAAATACTTGGAGAAGCTGTTCACCACCACCGCATGCGGACTGAGGCCGGCGGCCGTCGCGATCGGACTGTCGTAGTTCAGCCCGTGATAGATCTCGTCGCTGATCAGCCGCACGCCCGCGCCGTCGCACCACGCGGCGATCGCCGCCAGTTCGTCGCGGTGCAGCATCGTGCCGGCCGGATTGCATGGGCTCGCCACGATCAGCCCGTCCGGCGGCGGATCCATCTGCTGCAGCATCGCGACGCTCGGCTGGAAGCGCGTCTCCGGCCCCGCCTCCAGGATCACCGGCCGCATCCCGAGCGCGGTCAGGATGTTGACGTAGGGCGGATAGAACGGCGAGGTCAGCGCCACCCGATCGCCCGGATCGAATGCGGCCAGGAAGGCTAGCGGGAACGCGCCGGATGCGCCCACCGTGACCGCCACCCGCTCGAGCGGCACCTCCAGCCCGTACCAGTCGCGGTAATGCGCCACGATCCGCTCGCGCAGTGCGCGCCGGCCGAACGCCTCGGTGTAGCCGAGCGCATCGCCGGACCGCAGGGCCGCGACGGCGGCTGCGGCGGCACCCGCGGGCGCACCGGTTCCCGGCTGCCCGACCTCCATGCGGATGACCGGCGGGGCGCCGGCCGGCAGCCCCGCCTGGCGCGCGTTGGCCGCGGCGATCACATCCATCACGATGAACGGCGGTGCCGTCGCCCCGCGCCCGACCTTCAGCATCGTGCCATCTTCAGCATCGACCGGCCTTCAGTTGTAGAACTTGATGCTCGCGGCCTTGATCCCGGTGTCGGTCTCGGCCCCGGTGACCGTCGCGACGCAGGGCGCAGCGTCCGCCGTGCATTGCTTCAGCAGCCGGTCCCTGTCCGCATCCGGCACGGCAGAGGCGTCGACGTCGTAGCGGATGCTGGGCGGAATGCCGACGCCCAGTTCGCAGCTGGTGATGGTGCGGCAGATGATCCGGCCGGGGCCGGCGCTGGTCGGTGCGGGCTGACCCTGCGCCGAGGCGCCGGTCACCCACAGGGCAGCGACGCCGGCCAGCATCCAGCATCGTCGCACCACCCAAAACCCGCGCATCGGCGTTTTCCTTCTTCCGGTGAGGGAATGATCACGTGCCGCCGACCGCGAGGCCGGCATCGCGGGGATCGCTCGCCCAGGCGCAGCTGCCGTTCTCGCCCGGCAGATAGCGGCTGCACTCGATCACGTTGACCCGGCCGGGCTCCGGCACGGTCACCGCCATCGGCCGATCGGTGTGCAGCGCGTTCAGCATCCCGGCGGCCACCGCGACCGCCGCGCCCTCCTGGCCGGAGCCGGCGGCGGCGGCGCGGAAGGCGTGGGTGTTCTCGTTCCAGGCGATGGCCGCGGCATAGAGCGGCGGCGGCACCGACCTTGGGCGAGGCGGCGAGCAGGAAGCCGAGCCCGGGCAGCACGCGCCCGGTGCCGAACAGATTGTCCATGCTCAGCGCGCAGGCCACCGCGTTGCCGTCCTTGTCCAAGGTGGCGAACGCGGTGGAGGCCGGCAGTCCCGGCAGCGGCGCCTCCTGCAGGTCCGAGGCCGCCAGCAGGCCCTGCGCATCGACGCCACCGGCCCGCCAGCGTGCCGACACCGCCAGCGCACGCGCCGCGGCGGCGCCGTAAGCCGATGCGTTGCGCTGCAGGGTCATGAACCCGGCGGCGGCGGCGAGGCCACCATCGGCGGGCGGCGGCAGGAACGCGACCTTGTCGTTCCGGTCCGGCAGAACGACGGCCGGCACCATGCGCGGCAATGCGCCGCGCAGATCGGCCAGGGCGATCGGGCCGCCGGCGAGCGGCGAGGCCTGCTCGATCCGCCGCGCGAGGGCGCCGTTGTAGAAATCCCCCACGCCGGCGACGCGGATTGTCGACAGGGTGGCGGCCAGGTCGGGCTGCAGCAGCGGCTGCCCCTCGGCGATCGGCGCCGCCGTTCCTGGCAAATACCGCCCGCGTGTTCGGATCGGCGAACAGCGGACCCGCGACCAGCGTAAGATCGCGCACCAGTGCGCGCGACGCCGGTGTGCCGAAGCGCGCAAGCTGTTCGGCCGGAACGATCAGGCTCTCGAACGGTCGGCGGCCATAGCGGGCGTGCAGCAGATAGAGACCCCGCGGCAGCATCGGCACGGCGGCCGGCCGGTCAGCACCCGCGGCGAACCCGTTGGGGGCGACCGGCGTGAAGATCACCGCCTCGGGCACCCCGCCGTTCACCGATTTCTTGTCGGCCGAATAGGCGAGGCATGCGCCGCCGCCGCCCAGCCCGGCCCGCGACGGCAGCGTGACCGAAAGGGCAAAGCCGAGCGCCACCGCCGCGTCCGCCGCCGACCCGCCGGCCGACAGGACCTCGCGCGCCACCAGGGTCGCGCGCGGCTCGTCGGATACCGCGCCGCCGAGGAAGCCCTGCACATAGCCGGGCTGGCCCTCGGTCGGGCCGCTGGTTCCGAGCATCTTGTCGGTCACGCTGTTGACCGTGTCGCATGCCGAACAGGCCAGCGCGAGCGCCAGCACAACACTGGGGCGGAGCCACGCTGATCTGCCCGCCATGCCGCTCCGCACGTTCGCCAATCCCTTGCCTGGGCGGGCGGCCTCGATTCGCGGCCGATCCGCGTCCTTCGGTTGAGGGACGGTGCCATAGACGCGTTGCGCCGGACCGGCAACCGCTGCCGCTCGACATCGATGCGACACTGGCGCAAGAGAGCGGCCATGACCCGTATTCTTCGCATCGCCCTGCACTGCGTTGCCGTCTGCCTGTTCGCCCTGCCGGTGTGGGCCGGCGAATTCACCCCGACGCAGCGCGCGGAAATCGTCCAGATCGTGCGCGATGCGCTGAAGCAGGACCCGTCGATCCTGCGGGACGCGGTCACCGCGCTTCAGGCCGAGGACGGCGACCGGCAGCAGGCGTCGTCGCGCGCCGCGATCGCCGCCGCCAAGGACACGCTGGTGAATGCCGCGGATCCGATCGGCGGCAATCCCAAGGGCGACGTCACGATCGTCGAGTTCTTCGACACGCGCTGCCCGTATTGCCGGAAGCTGGAGCCGGCGATGGCCGATCTGTTGGCACGCGATCATGGCGTGCGGCTGGTCTACAAGGACCTGCCGATCCTGGGGCCGCCGAGCGTGCTGGGATCGAAGGCCCTGCTCGCCGCGGAACGGCAGAACGGCTACGAAAAATTGCGCACTGCGATCATGGACGATCCACCGCAGACCACCAAGCCGATGATCCAGGCGGCGGCGGTCCGGCTCGGGCTGGACTGGAAGATGCTGGAGCACGACATGGACAGTCCGGCGGTCCAGGCGCGCATCGACGCCAACCTGAAGCTCGCCCAGTCGCTCGGGATTGCGGGGACCCCGGCACTGGTGGTCGGCGGCGAACTGATCCCCGGCGCGGTCGATCTGCCCGAACTGCAGAAGGTGGTGGCGACGGCGCGGGGCGCGAAGTAGGCAGCCTGCCAGGACTTGCATCATGCTAGTGACGTGCGTATATTCGCGGGATGCAACGCACAAGCTTTGGCGCCATGCCGTGCCCGATCGCTCGCAGCCTGGAACGGGTCGGCGAGTGGTGGAGTATCCTGATCCTGCGGGACGCGTTCGCCGGGATGACCCGGTTCGACGAGTTCCAGAAGAGCCTCGGCATCGCGCCCAACATGCTGACCCGGCGGCTGACCGCGCTGGTCGAGTCGGGGCTGCTGGAGCGGCGCCGCTACAGCGAGCACCCGCCGCGTGACGAGTATCTGCTGACCGCGCGGGGCCGGGATTTCCGTCCGGTCCTGCTGGCGATGATGGCCTGGGGCAACCGGCACTTCGCTCCCGAGGGCGCAACCGTGCTCATCGTCGATGCTGCGACCGGCGCCGCCGCCGATCCGGTGCTGGTGGACCGGGCAACCGGACGCCCGGTCGACAGTCCCGACTACGTGCTGGCGCCCGGCCCGGCCGCGAGCGAGGCACTGCGCCGGCGGCTCGGCAGCAGCGCGGGAGAAGACCCGCCAGGCCCGGAAAACGCGGCATGAGCGTCGCGATCGGCGCGCGGCCGCAACTGGCCGCCGCGCACAGCCCGCGCACGCAGTTGCTGCTGCACGGACCCATCGTTTCGACCCTGCTGCGCCTGGCGTGGCCGAATGTCCTGGTGATGCTGGCGCAGGCCTCGACCGGTCTGATCGAGACCTGGTTCGTCTCGCGCCTCGGCACCGGCGCACTGGCCGGCATGGCGCTGGTGTTTCCCGGCTTCATGATGATGCAGATGCTGTCGGGCGGCGCGATGGGCGGCGGCATCTCGTCGGCGATCGCGCGCGCGCTCGGCGGGCGGCGGCGCGACGATGCGGACGCCCTGGTGCTGCATGCGATCATCATCAATGTGGTGCTGGGACTGCTGTTTTCCGCGTTGGTCCTGGTCTTCGGCCGGCCGCTGTATCGCGCGCTGGGCGGCGAGGGCGCCTCGCTGGAGGCGGCGCTGCGCTACTCCAACGTGGTGTTCGCCGGCACCGCGCTGGTATGGCTGATGAACGCGCTGGCGAGCGTGATCCGCGGCACCGGCAACATGTTCTTCCCGGCAGCGGCGATCTGCGTCGGCGTCGTGCTGCTGGTGCCGCTGTCGCCCTGCCTGATCTTCGGCCTCGGCCCGTTCCCGGCGCTGGGCATCGCCGGCGGCGGCGTGGCCGTGGTGGCCACCACGGTGCTGACCGCATCGGTGCTGGGCTGGTACATCCTGTCCGGGCGGAGCCAGGTTCGCCTGCGTCTCACGTCGCTGCGCCGGGCGCTGTTCTTCGACATCCTGCGGGTCGGCGCCGTCGGCTCGGTCAGCACGCTGCAGACCACGCTGACCGTGGCGCTGACCACGGCGTTGGTGGGCGCCGCCGCCGGGCCCGATGCGATCGCCGGCTACGGCACCGGGAGCCGGCTGGAATACCTGCTGGTGCCGCTGGTGTTCGGCCTCGGCGCGCCGCTGGTGGCGCTGGTCGGCACCAATATCGGCGCCGGCCAGCGGGCGAGGGCGCTGCGCATCGCACTCACCGGCGGCGCCCTGGCGTTCGCACTGACCGAGGCGGTGGGCCTGGCAGCCGCGATCTGGCCGCACGCCTGGCTGGGACTGTTCGGCCACGACCCGCGCATGCTGGAGACCGGCGCGGCGTATCTGCGATCGGTCGGGCCGGCCTACGGGTTCTTCGGCCTCGGGCTGTCGCTGTATTTCGCCTCGCAGGGCGCGGGGCGGCTGTTCTGGCCGCTGTTCGCGGGGCTGTTGCGGCTGGTGATCGCGATCGGCGGCGGCTGGCTTGCGCTGCGCTGGACCGGTTCGCTCGGGTGGGTGTTCGCGGCGCTGAGCGCGGCGCTGGTGATCTACGGGCTCACGCTGTCGGCGGCGATCGCGTCCGGCGCGTGGTTCAGACGGTTTGGACGACGCATCTGACGAAGCAGGGGCGCCAACCCTCCGAGTGAACTTCGAACGGTGCGGCCAAATGCATATTCCTTTTGGATAGATCTGGGGAATGTCCGCGAATGACCCGCTCTGCCGTGTTCCAGACGAATCGCGGCCACGCCGTCCGGCTGCCAAAGTCCATTGCCTTCCCGGATGATGTGCATCAGGTCGAAATCGTCAAACTTGGGCACCGGCGCGATCAAGGAATACGTCGAGCACGGCAGATGCCTGGCTTACGGGTCGAGAAGTGGATGTAATGGCGACGGCCGAACTGGATGATCGTTCGCGAAATGCAGATATCTTGGACAGGCACGCGAATCCAACATTTCGACTATAGAGCAATACGTTGCACGCACAACTCTGAGGCGCGGGATGAGTGACGTACCTGGAGATCCGATTGTTGATAAGGCTTATAGGGACAAACTGCGCATTTCCACGCGCGGCGCAATTGATTTCGCACGACGGCGACAAGAAAAACGGCTACGCCTTGGAAAGTCAGCAGCACATGTTACACTTACACTCGACGGAGCGAAGAATTTGTTACGCCGGGCCATGACCGATATCCCAAGCGTGTCACGTTTGGACGCCCGTCGGCTTGCGAGGCAATGCGTTTGCGCACTGATCAGCGCGGCAATTTCAGACGCGGCATCAGCGAGCCGCGACGCGTTCCTTGATGACCTACTTCAGCGGAACTGGTCAGCGACGTAGCCTTCGCGCAGTCTCGCGATGCCAACCCCGCGTCGAGAACGGCCTTCCCATGAGTCCGTTGCTGTAAAGCAGCCTGCTGGCGCGCGCTGCGTTGGATCGGCTGATCGGGAGGGTGTTCGCGGAGCTGAACGTGGTGCTGGTGACCACGGGCTCATGCTGTCTGCGGCAGCTATACTGGAACAGGGTTCAGACGGTTTCGCGGACGCGGCTAACAAGGCAGGACAACAACCCGGCGGACACGAGGAACATGGGCGTCGCACGATAATCCGACGCGGAAAGCGGTATGGCCCGGGAACAGCCGAAGGCATTGTCGGTCCTCAGCCAGGCAAATTATCGGCGGGCCGAAGCAAGGCCGGTGCGATCGGCCGTGTTGAACCCCGAATTATTTTGATTGAGCTGGCCGCAGCTCTGGGCGTAATAGCAACGGCCTTGACCGATGACCTTTGGTCACCGCCAGTCTCTCACGTCATGGCCGTCCTCGGACTTGATCCGGGGATCAGTCCCGGCCATCGGTGACGGTACGTGTGCCGGTAAAGATGGCCGGGACACGCCCGGCCATGACGGTGAGAGAGCGGTTAACGCCGCTCGATCCCGCGAGTAGAGCCGGACACCGATCACGCCCGCCGAACCAGGCGGAACTGTATCTGGAACGGATAAACATCGTGAGCCACCACGCCACCGGGACACACATGCGGCGTCGTTCGACCCTGCCGTTGCAAATGCTGGCGGGACTGGTGCTGGGGCTGATTGTCGGGATCGCATGGCCGTCGCTCGGCCAGACGTTGCAGCCGATCGGCACCGCGTTCATCCAGGCGATCCAGATGATCGTCATCCCGCTGATCTTCTCCGCGGTGACGCTCGGTGTGTACCGCATGGGTGAAAACGCGCGCCAGCTTGGCCGCGTCGCCGTGATCGCCTTCGTCTGGTTCTACGTCGCCACGCTGTTCGCCGTCCTGGTCGCGCTCGGGTTGAACGGCCTGTTCCACCCCGGTATCGGCGCCAACCTGGTTCCCACCGGCAAGGTGCCGGCCAATCTCGCCCTTTCGGTCGACTGGACGAAGTACCTGCTCGACCTCATCCCCACCAACATCGTCGCCGCGATGGCCGCGCAGCGCGTGTTGCCCACATTGGTCTTCGCGGTCCTGTTCGGTCTCGGTCTGGCCCGCATCGGCGAGGCAACGGCGCGGCCGGTCGTCGCGCTGTTCGAGGCGGTCCTGGCGACAATGTTCCGCGTCACCGGCTGGATCATCGCGCTCGCGCCCATCGCGATCTTCGCCATCATGGCCTGGCTGATCGCCACACAGGGCCTGGCGACCATCGCCGCACTCGCCCGGCTGATCGGGCTGATGTATGTCGGCCTGCTGATCATGGTGCTGTGCTGCTGGCTGGTGCTGGCGCTGCTGCGGGAAAACCCGTTCACCATCACGCGGGCTGTCATCGGGCCGGTTCTGCTCGGCTTCACCACGCGCTCATCCGAGGTCACGCTGCCGGTGCACATGGAGACGCTGGAGCGGATGGGCGTGCCGAACAAGGTGGTCGCGCTGGTGCTGCCGCTCGGCTACAGCTTCAACCTGGACGGCAGCACACTCTACATCGCTCTGGCGGTGACATTCCTTGCCGAGGCCTACCACATCGACCTGACCTGGTCGGCCGAACTGACGATCCTCGTCACGGCGCTGATCGCGAGCAAAGGCATCGCCAACGTTCCTTCCGGCGGACTGGTCGCACTGGCGACGGTGGTGACCGCAATCGGCCTGCCGGTCGAGGCGATCGCCATCATCGCCGGTGTCGATGCGTTCATGGACATGGGCCGCACCGCGGTGAACGTGTTCGGCAACACCGTCGCGGTGAAGCTGGTGCAGAAGCTGGGCGGACGCGGAGTGACGGAGAGCGACCTGCCGGAAGGGGTGGCAGCCGCAGGCGTGAGTTAGGATCCGCCGAGAAACAAGTGCTGCAATTGGCGGTCGGTCGTTTCCCGGTAAATTCCTAGGCCCCGCTCGTCCGGTACGGCTGCTTCGCCAATTGCGCTAAAATACCAGCCGGCCGCCGACCACAACCAGGGTTGCTGCCAGGATCGGCCGCAACACCGCGTCGGGCACACGTGCGGAAACGTAGCTGCCAATGATGATGCCCGGCACCGAGCCGGTGAGCAGGGATGTCAGCAGCGGCCAATCGACAGAGCCGAGAAACCAGTGGCCAGCGCCAGCCACCAGCGTCAGCGGTACGGCGTGGGCGATGTCGGATCCGACGATGACCACCATCGGCAGTCGCGGGTAGAGCATCAGCAGTGCGGTCACGCCGAGCGCCCCGGCGCCAACCGAGGTTATCGTCACGAGCACACCCAGCATGATTCCCATGAGGGTTGTCAGCAGAGTGGTACGGTGTGGTGCGACGGTCAGCAATCGGTCGCCGGCGAATGCCAGGAACTGCTTGCGGAAGACCAGCGACAGCGCGGTGAGCAGCAGCATCACGCCGAGCACGCTGGAGATTATCCTGGACGCGGCGCTGCCGGTGATGTCGAAGTGGGAGATCATCAGCAGGGTCAGCGCCGTCGAGGGTACGCTGCCAACGGCAAGCCGGCCGACGATACGCCAGTCCACGGTGCGGTTGAAGCCATGAACCAGCGTGCCCACGGACTTGGTGGCAGAGGCATAGAGCAGATCGGTGCCGACCGCGGTGGCCGGATGCACGCCGAACAGCAGAATCAGCAGCGGTGTCATCAACGCGCCGCCGCCCATGCCGGTCTGCCCTATCAGCAGCCCGATGAAAAATCCGGATAGCGCGAATAGCGGATTGATCGTTCCGAACATGTTCTCTGACCGCTAATTCCCAATGGGAATGACACATCAAGGCTGCCACCCGCAACCGTGGTCTTGTCGTTATGCCAAGTCCCGTTCGGAATTATCTATCCGCAGGCATGCGATGTCTCACCGCGCGTTCGCCTGCGCCGCCAGCGGCCATAGCACGGCTCGCCAGCGCAAGGCTATCAGCAGGGTCAGCGCAAGGCCCACGCCGCAGTACAGCGTCGCGGTCGGCACAAAGCCGATCCGATCGATCAGCGCGCCGGCCGCGGTCAGGCCGATCGGCAGCCCGTAGATCGCCAGCATGCGCATTCCCATCACCCGGCCGCGGAACGCTCCGGCGCCGTGCAGCAGCATGGCCGACATCGGCACCAGGCTGAGGCTTTGCGCGAGGCCGGCAAGAATGAGCGCCGCGCTGCCGCTCCCGGGGCTCCGCGTGTGCACGAACACCAGAAGCATTGCGTACCAGGCCAGCGCGAACACGATCATCATGCGCGCCGGCCGGACCGCTCGACCGGCCAGGCCGATGGCAACGGAGCCCAGCAATCCGCCGAATGCGAAGCTCGCGATCAGATAGCCGAGGCCGGTCTGGTCGACGTGGTAGACATCCATGGCAACGTAGGGGAGCAGGCCGCTGGTCAGCGGATAGGCCGTCAGGTTGACCAGGAAGGCAAGCCACAATGCCGCCAGCGAGGACGGCGTGTCCCACAGGTAGGCCAGTCCGTCCCTCAGGTCGCGCCACAGCGATGGTCGGACGGACAGCGCGATTGCTCCCCGGCCCGGAGGCGGGACCCCGACGCCGAGCGTCAGCAGAAACCCCGCCACGTAGAAGCAGGCGATCGCCACATAGGCCGGTCCCATCCCGAGCGCGGCGAACAGCCCGGCCCCGGCGAGCGCGCCGACCGTTCGGGCCGAATCGGAGGTCGTGCGTGCCGCGCCCATGGCGCTGACGAAGCGATCGATGGGCATGGTCTCGGCGACGAGTGCACTGCGCATCGCAAGGTCCGATGGGCGCACCAGTCCGGCGATTCCCGCGATGACGAAGACGTGCAGCGGGCGCAGCGTTCCGGTGAACGCAAAGGCCATCAGCACGCCGGCCAGCGTTGCGTAGCCGACCCGCATGGCGCAGAGCACGTTGCGGTGGCCGAGCCGGTCGCCTGCCATGCCGAACACCGGTGCGACCAGCGTGCCGAAATACTGCAGCGAGCCGAACAGGGTGAGCAGCAGCACCGATCCGGTCTCGACCAGGATGTACCAGCCGAGGATCAGGTTCTCCATCTCGGTGCCCCAGGAGGTCAGCAGGTCCGCCGGGTACTGGAAGCGGAAGCTGCGCACCTGGAACGGCGCGAACAGCGACAATCGCCGCACCGAACCGGTGCGCCACCGCGAGCCGCCGTGGTTCATTGACTGTCCGGCGACTGTCCGGCCCCTTGTGCTTTCCTGGAAGGCCCGACAGGCCAGTTGGCCGCCAGCCTAACCGCATCCCGTGCGGTCAGGAAGGCCGGTGCTTCAGTTTGCCAGGAAGCTCCGCGCTTCGACCAGTTCCGGACGCGCGGTATCCGACTTGTCGCACAGCACGATCAATTGCTGGTAGGCGGCTCTCGATTTCGCGCCGTCGCCCGTGAGCCTGGCGGCGCGCGCGACACCCAGGATGCTGCGGAACCTATTCGGATCGGTGCGCAGGGTCTGCTCGTATTCGCCCAGCGCGTCCGCCGGTGCGTTGATCTCGAGCAGCAGGTCGGCACGCAGTTCGCGCGCCGGCAGCACGGCGCCCGGCGTCGCCGGATGCTTGTCCATCGAGGCCTCGAGCGCGGCCGCCGTGCGCGTCAGTTCGATCGTATCCGCGTTCCGGCCCTCGACGCGTGCAACGACGGCGGTGGCGCCGAGCCGCTGCACCTCGACCTGGTTGGCCCAATAATCGTTCTTGTCCGCCACGAGCCTGTCCTTCTGCGCCTGAAGCTTCGCGAGTTCGAGCCTGGCAGCGTCGAGGTTGCCGGTCTGCGCCGCACCGAGCGCACGCGTGAATGCAATCATCGCCTCGGCCCACGGGAACCGGTCCCACGGCAAGTCCAAAGCCGGGAGCGTCACGCTGGCAGCGTCGGACCAATTGCGGCGCTCCAGCGCATAGCGCGCCGGCATCGCCGCGCCGGCATAGGCGATCGGCAAATTCGGCGGCGTGCCCTTGCGGAATGTGCCGAGCTCATCGATCACGTGCTTGGCCGCTTCATCCTGCGCGGTCTGCAGATAGGCGTAGACGAGGTAGTCCATCGTGTGGAGGGTTTCCTGATCGTAGGAACCCGCGCCCAAGGTCTCCTGTGCGTAGGCGAGCGCGACGCGATTCCCAACCAGGTTCGACGCGATCAACTCCTGCCAAAGTCCCAGCCGCGTGAAGATGTGCGACGGCATATGCTGCGCGTGCGGCACTTCGGGCGCGACGGATGCATAGCGCCGCGCCGCGTTCAGTCCGGCCTCGGCGAGCGGCGGCGAATCGTAGCTGTGGATCAGGTAATGCAGCACGCCGGGATGGTCGGGCTGTTCGACCAACACGGTCTCGAGGATCGCGGCGGCCGCCTTCTGGTTGGCATACGTCTTGTCGGTCGGCAGGGCGGTCGCATCGAGCGACAGCGCGTAGAACACCGCGGCCTCGAAGTCGTCCGGGTAACGCGCGTGGACCTGCTCCATCGCCTTTTGATAGGCGACCGCGCGCGTGCGATGGTCGAGCTTGTCGCTGTCCTGATAGAACCGGCCGATCGCTGCGAGATACGCCTGCTCGCGCTCGGTCCTGGGCGGCACGGCAAGGCCCTTCGCCACGGCATCCGCGCCGGTTTTGAGCGCGGTCGGGCTGGGTGGATACCAGAGCGGATACCACTGGCTCATCGCGATGCCCCAATAGCCCATCGCGCAATCCGGCTCGCGCTGGGTGATCGCGCCGAACGCCTTGGTGGCTTCCTCATACCAGAACGAGTGCAGGGTCCAGACCGCCTCGCCGAACGATTTCTGGGCCGCCTCGCTGCAGGAGATCGGGAACTTGACCTCGCCTGCCTTGGCGCCTGGCATCGCGTGATGGGCGTGTTGATCCGTCTCGTCGGCGAATGCGGTCGGCGCCAGCAACGCGATCGAGGCAGCGGCGGCAATCATGGAGAACCTGCGAACGGGAGCCATGTGCATTACCTCCGTCAGAGCGCGGGACCGTTACCATGCACCCCAACCACGCTTCGATCCACAATAATTTGACGGCTTTTTGACGAGAATTCCGCGCGTAGGTGCAATCGATGCGCGTCCGAAACCGCGCGGCGTTTCCGGAGTTCTTGCAGGCGTGTTATAGTTCGATTACGGGTCTCTTTAGATAGAGTCCGGCCCCGAATCACGAGTCGCCGGGCCGCGGCCGCAAAGCGTGTCGCGGGCGAAAAGTCTACAGCCGCCGATCGCGCCGCAGCAGAGTTCGAGCGAATACCGAAGAACTTTGCGGCATGGCGACATCGTCGAGACCGACGGACGCAAAGGAGGCAGGCGCATGGCAATCGCACAATACACCGGCCGCAAATCACTTGCAGACATCGCGGCGACCGCCGAAGGCCACGGCAAGGGCCTGGCAAAGACGCTCGGCCCGTTCTCGCTCATCGGCCTGGGCATCGGATGCATCATCGGCGCCGGCATCTTCGTGCTCACGGGCAAGGCGGCCGCCAGCTATGCCGGCCCGGCGATCGCCCTGTCGTTCGTGCTGTCCGGCGTCGCCTGCGCCTTCGTCGGCCTCTGCTATGCCGAACTTGCGTCGATGATCCCGGCTGCGGGGAGCGCCTATACATATGCCTATGCGACCGTCGGCGAGATATTTGCCTGGGTCATCGGCTGGGATCTGATACTCGAATACGGGATGGGCGCCGCGACCGTCGCGGTCGGCTGGTCCGGCTACTTCGTCAGTCTTCTCGGCAGTTTCGGCGTCCACATCCCGGCACAATGGGCCGAGGCGACCGGTGAGATGGTGACGCTGGCCGATGGAACTTCGGCAACCGGCATCGTCAATTTGCCGGCGGTGGCGATCGTCCTGGTCCTGACGGCCCTGCTGATGCTCGGCACGCGGGAATCGACGGTCGTCAACAACATCATGGTCGCGTTCAAGCTGTTTGTCGTCGGTGTCGTCATTGTTGTCGGTGCGTTCTACGTCAATCGGGCGAACTGGGTTCCGTTCATTCCCGAAAACACCGGCAGCTTCGGCAGTTTCGGCTGGAGCGGCATTCTGCGCGGCTCGTCGGTGGTGTTCTTCGCCTATATCGGATTCGATGCGGTCTCCACCGCCGCGCAGGAGGCAAGACTGCCGCAAAAGGACATGCCGATCGGCATCCTGGGGTCGCTGATCATCTGCACGATCCTTTACGTACTCATGGCGTTGGTGATGACCGGCATGGTGCCGTACCAAAGGCTCGGCGTTTCCGATCCGGTGGCGGTGGCGATCGATGTGACCGGCGTCGCGTGGCTGTCCGTGCTGGTGAAATTCGCCGCCCTTGCCGGATTGACGACGGTCATATTCGTGCTGCTGTTCGGCCAGGCGCGCATCCTGTTCGCGATGGCACAGGACCGACTGCTGCCGACGTTCTTCAGCACGGTGCATCCGCGGTTCCGCACGCCGTTCGCCAGTCAGGCGCTGATCGGCGCCGTGGTAGCGCTGATCGCGGCGTGTTTCCCGATCGGGCTGCTGGGCGAGATGGTCAGCATCGGCACGCTGTTCGCGTTCCTGTTGGTGTGCATCGCGGTGATGCATCTCCGGCGAAGCTCGCCATTGACGCTACGGCCATTCCGCACGCCCGGGGTGCCTGGGGTGCCAGTGCTCGGCATAGCATTTTCTCTGCTGTTGATGCTCGGCCTGCCGCTGGCCACGTGGCTGCGGCTGGCGGTGTGGCTCGCCATCGGCCTGGTGATCTACTTCGGCTACGGACACCGCCATTGCGTGGCGCCGGAAACGCCGGCTGAATAACATGCCTGATCGGGTGCGTGCGTGGTGACGCTTCTGTTGGGGCTTCCCGCTGTCCTCAGTCCGTCATGGACGGGCGTGTCCCGGCCATGACGGCAGAAACGCGTGGCGATGAAGGGTCATTGGATCGGGCCGCTGGCATCACACGTCCAAATTCGCCACCTTCAGCGCATTCCCGACGATGAAGTCCCGCCGCGGCTCGACCACGTCGCCCATCAGCGTGCTGAACACCTGTGCGGCGTCCTCGCTGTCGCCGACCTTCACCTGCAGCAGCGTCCGCACGGCGGGGTCGAGCGTGGTCTTCCACAACTGATCCGGGTTCATCTCGCCCAACCCTTTGAAGCGCTGCACCGTCAGTCCGCGGCGCCCATGCGCGATGATCCGGTCGAACGCGGCCGCCGGACCGGCTACCGCCACCTCCTGCGCATCCAGCTTCAGCTTCGCCGGCTCGCGGAATTTGGTAGCAAGCACCTCGGCCCGCTCATCCAGCCAGCGCGCCTCGGAACTGCGCAGCGATGCGCCGTCCAGCGTGTGCCGTTCCGCCACGCCACGCACGGTGCGCGAGATGGTCAGCCCGCCATCGGCACTGACCACCCAGCCCTGCTCGTTCGGCAGCGACACGGCGTTCAGCCGTGCGGCCAGCGTCGGCGCGGCGGCCATCGCGCGCGCCGCATCAGGCGTGAGCGCTCCGGCGATCGCCGCCTGTTCGAGCAGCGCAATCGGCGTCGTGCCGGCGAGCCTGCGCAACTGCAATGTCGCCTCACGCAGCAGGCGTACCTCGATCCGCAGTTCGTCGCGCTCGAACACCCTGCCGTCGGCGTAGCTCAGCCGCGCATCGGCCAGCGCCTTGTCCAGCAGGAAGCTCTCCAGCGCATCGTCGTCCTTCAGATAGCGCTCGTCGTTGCCGCGCTTGGCGCGATACAGCGGCGGCTGGGCGATGAACAGATGGCCGCGGTCGATCAGGTCCGGCATCTGGCGGAAGAAGAACGTCAGCAGCAGCGTGCGGATATGCGAGCCGTCCACATCGGCGTCGGTCATGATCACGATGCGATGGTAGCGCAGCTTCGCAATGTCGAAGCCGCCCTGATCGGGATCGCCGCGGCCGATGCCGGTGCCGAGTGCGGTGATCAGCGTGCCGATCTCGGCACTGCCCAGCATGCGGTCGAACCGCGCACGCTCGACGTTCAGGATCTTGCCCTTCAGCGGCAGAATCGCCTGGTTCTTCCGGTGGCGCCCCTGCTTGGCCGACCCGCCGGCGCTGTCGCCCTCGACGATGAAGATCTCCGACTTCGCCGGGTCGCGCTCCTGGCAGTCGGCCAGCTTGCCGGGCAGGGTGGACACATCCAGCACGCCCTTGCGCCGGGTCAGCTCGCGCGCCTTGCGGGCGGCCTCGCGCGCGGCGGCGGCATCCATCACCTTCTGGATGATGGATTTCGCCTCCTTCGGATGCGTCTCGAACCAGTGCGCGATGGCGTCCGCCGTGGCGGCCTGCACCACCGGCTGCACCTCGGAGCTGACCAGCTTGTCCTTGGTCTGCGAGGAGAATTTCGGGTCCGGCACCTTCACCGACAGCACCGCGGTCATGCCCTCGCGCATGTCCTCGCCGACCAGCTGGAGCTGGTCCTTCTTGCCCATGCCCTCGGCGTATTTCGTCACCGCACGGGTCAGCGCCTGGCGGAAGCCCGCCAGATGCGTGCCGCCGTCGCGCTGCGAGATGTTGTTGGTGAAGCACAGCATCGTCTCGTGGAAGCTGTCGTTCCACGACAGCGCGAACTCCACGCGGATGCCCAGCGCGTCATCGGCGGCGCGCAGGCTGATCGGCGGGGTGAATACCGCGGTCTTGCCGCGGTCCAGCCACTCGACGAAGGCAACCAGCCCGCCGTCGTAGCGCAGCACGGTCTCGACCGCCGGCGCGTGGCGTTCGTCGCGCAGCACGATGGTCACCCCGGAATTCAGGAACGCCAGCTCGCGCAGCCGCCGTTCCAGCAGCGTGAAGTCGAACTCGGTGTGGGTGAAGGTTCCGGGGCTCGGCTTGAACGTCACCTCGGTGCCGTTGCGGTGCTCTCCGGACCCGACCACCGCCAGCGGCGCATCGGCATCGCCATGGCGGAACCGGATCATATGCTCGACGCCGTGGCGCCAGACGTGCACCTCCATCCATTCCGAGAGCGCGTTCACCACCGCAGCGCCGACGCCGTGCAGGCCGCCGGAGACCTTGTAGGAATTCTGGTTGAATTTGCCGCCGGCATGCAGCCGGGTCAGCACCACCTCGGCGGCCGAGATGCCCTCCTCCGGGTGGATATCGACCGGGATCCCCCGCCCGTCGTCGCGCACGGTGACGCTGCCGTCGCCGTTCAGCACCAACTCGACCTTCGTGGCGAAACCCGCCTGCGCCTCGTCCATCGCGTTGTCGATGATCTCGAACGCCATGTGGTGCAGGCCGGACCCGTCATCGGTGTCGCCGATATACATGCCGGGGCGCCGGCGCACCGCATCGAGGCCCCTCAGGACCGAGATGGAGGCGGCGTCATAGGCGTCAGAATCAGGCTGCGGCGCGGTGTCTTCGGACATGCCGGCGGACGACTCCAGAAGGCTGTGCGGGTACTCTAGCTATATAGCTGCTACAGCGCTCCCGGGACAGGGGTGCTGGCCAATTCCGGGTGCAGAAAACGCCGGTCCGGCAGTAATTCGCCGGCAATGACGCGCAGGCCCTCGGCCACGCCGGCCAGCGGCAGGAATGTCTCGGCGTCGGTGCCGGTGATCAGCGTCTGCGCCCGAAGCTGGGCCAACGCCTCGAACAGGGCGCGGCGCCGGTCGGGATCGAGATGCACCGCCGGTTCATCGAGCAGCAGCATCGGCGCGAAGCCGCGCGCATCGGCGATCAGCGCGGCATGCGCCAGGATTACCCCGACCAGCAGCGCCTTCTGCTCCCCGGTGCTGGCAACCCCAGCCGGCGTCCCGCTGGCCGCATCGCTGAGCGCCATGTCCGTGCGGTGGGCACCCAGCCCGGCGGAACCTGTCTCGGCGTCGCGCGTGCGCCCAACGGCCAGGCCCTGGCGCAGCCAGTCCTCCACCGCCAGCGCCGGCATCGTCTCCAGCCGTGCGGCGATCGGGCAGACCAGCGCCATATGGGCGGCGGGAAAGCCGCGCGAGGCCGGCACCGCGTTCATCCGGGCCACCAGCGTCATGCGGGCAGCCGATGCGGCGACGGCGTGGCGTGCCATGGAGTCTTCCAGTCCGGCGAGCCAGCCGGGGTCGGCACGGCCCCCGGACAGCAGCCGGTTGCGCTGTGCCATGGCGGCATCGTGGGCGGCGACCTCGCGCGCGTGGCCGGGCTCCAGCGCCCAGACCAGGCGGTCGAGGAAGCGGCGCCGGCCGGACAGGCCCTCCTGGAACAGCCGGTCCATCTGCGGCGTCAGCCACACCGCTGCGACATGGGCGGCGATCTCCGCCTGGCTGCGCGGGGTGACGCCGTCCAGACGGAATACCCGCCGGTCAGACGGGCCATCGGCGAGAGTTCCGGTGCCGATGTCGGTCTCACCGTCCGCCGTGGCGAACCGTCCCGCGACGGCCCAGCCCCCGGAGCCGCCGTGCCGAGGCAGATCGGCGTTCCGCGGTCCGCGCATGCCGCGTCCGGGCATCAGCAGCGACACCGCCTCGAGCAGGTTGGTCTTGCCGCTGCCGTTCGGTCCGAACAGCACACTGATGCGGGCGGCCGGACGCCAGGTAAGTGCCGGGTAGTTGCGAAAGTCGGTCAGTGCCAGGCGGATAAGACGCATGCGCTGATCTGTGATCGCCGAACGCAAAACGTCAATCGCTCGGGGTTTCACCCCGGACCCCGACCAGAGGCTCCGCCTCTGGACTCCGCCAAGGGCATAGCCCTTGGAACCCGTCATTTTAGAATCGGATTCCAAAGGCTATGCCTTTGGTGGGGGTCCCGGGGGCAACGCCCCTGGGCGGGTTTCAGGGCAGAGCCCTGAGCCCTTTACTCAGTGGTGGACCGGACAAGCCCGGCCATGACAATGAATCAGCAGATTCCTACGATGCCGGGAGCAGACGCTGGATGGCTTGCGCCAGGTCCTTGAACTTCACCGGCTTGTTGAGCTGCACGCAGTGCTGGCGCGCGATATCGCGCAAGGTGTCCGTCGATATGTCACCGGTCAGAATGATGAACGGGATCTCGCGACGCAGCGCTTCCCGCAGCTTGTCCACGACCTGGAGCCCGTTCATGCCGCGTGGCAGATTGTAGTCCGCCAGGATGATGTCCGGTGTGACCATTCCTCGCTCCGCCAATTCCAGCGCCGCGACGCCGTCCGGCGCTGTCACCGCGCCATGCCCCTCTTCCTTGAGGACAAGTTCGAGAAGCTCGCACACTTCAGGATCGTCCTCGACAACCAGGATCGCCCCTGTGCGGCGGTCATCCGCGCCGGGCCCATCAGCAGTGCCGTGTCGCTCGAGTGTCACGTCCAGCGTAGTCTCGCTCAGCGGGAGCATGGCCTCGATGGCAAACACCGAACCCTTGCCCAGTTGCGAGCGGACATGGACCCGATGGCCCAGCAGATTTCCCAGGCGTTTGACAATGGAAAGACCCAGGCCCAGCCCGCGGCCTCGCTGGCGTGCGGGATTGTCGAGCTGCCGGTACTCCTCGAAGATCGTTTGAAGTTCCGCGTCCGGGATGCCGATCCCGGTGTCCCAGACCTCGATGCTCAGCATGCCGGCGCGCCGGCGGCAGCCGAGCAGCACCTTGCCGCGCCTGGTGTATTTCATTGCGTTGGACAGCAGGTTGCGGATCATCTGCTCGAGCAGCCGCGGGTCGCTGCGGATCGCAAGGCCGCACGGGACCACGCGCAGCGCAAGCCCCTTGGCACGCGCGTGATAGGTGAACTCGTTCCGCAACTGCTCGAGCAGATCGTTGATCCGGAAGTCGACTGTTTCAGGGTGGATGGTGCCGGCCTCGATCTGATTTATATCGAGCAGCGTGTTCAGCATGCCCGACATTGCGCCCAGCGTCTCGCTGAACCGTGCGACCAGTTTTTGCGCCCGGTCGCCCTCGACGGATTTCGTCAACAGCTCCTGGATCAGGACAAGCGTCTGCAGCGGCTGGCGCAGGTCATGGCTCGCCGCGGCGAGGAAGCGCGATTTCGCGCCATTGGCCAGTTCCGCCTGCCGCTTGGCCGCTTCCAGCTCGTCCGCCGTGCGCTTGCGTTCGGTGATGTCGGCAAAGGTGATGACGACACCCTCGACCCCGTCGTCCTTGCTGCGGTACGGCAATACGCGGCGGATATACCAGGCGCCGGTCCGCGCTTCGATCTCGCGCTCGATCGGCGCGCCGGTCCGCAGCACCGTTCTGGCATCGCTCAGCAGCGCGCTATCGGCAGCGAGCGAGGTCAGGTCCGCGAGAGGCCGCCCGACATCGCTTGCAATCACGCTGAACAGCGCTTTGGTGGCAGGCGTAAAGAAGCGAATGTTAAGCTCGGTGTCCAGGAAGAGCGTCGCGACATCGGTGCTGTAAAGAACGTTCTGCAGGTCGTTGGAAGTCGTGCGCTGCCGCTCCAAGGTTTCCTGAAGTTGGTTGTTGAGAGCGGTCAGCTCCTCGTTGAGCGACTGCAATTCCTCCTTCGAGGTTACCAGTTCCTCGTTCGTCGATTGATATTCCTCCTGGACCGACAACGCCTCTTCGTTGATCGCCCGGTGCTCCTCGATGGAGACCTCGAGGCTGCGGATGGCACTCTGCAGCTCCGATTTGGTGGCTTCCAGTTCCTGCTCCAGCGAGGTGACCCGCGGGACGTCCCCCGGCTTGATGGGGCCACCGCGCCTCCGCTCGTGCTTCGGCTCGTCAACGAAGCAGATCAGCAGCAGGTCTTCGTCCCCGCTCAGTACCGGTTGTACGTCGATGTTGAACGAGACCGTGTAGCCATTGTGGTTGACCCGGCCCCCGGCGATGATGATGCGCACGTTCTCGAGGCTGGCCTGCTGGATCGCCGAGCGGAGCCTGGTACGCACGTCGTGTCGCGCCATGGCGAGCAGATCGTGGGTCGGATAGCCGGACGCCACGCGCAGATAGCGGTCGGTCGGTCCGAGGGAATAGAGGCATTCGTACTTGCGGTTGATCAGTACCGCTGCCGGCGCATACGTCTCGATCACCAGACGTCGACAAAGCTCGGCGAGCGCGGTCTGGCGCGATGTCGTCTGGCCTTGTCCCGTTCGCGCGAGGGCGCGCACGTCGTCACCGGCGCTCGTCGCAAAACCAAATTCGCCCGGCCGCCGGTGACCGATATGCCGATACAGCCGCTCCGACTTGGAGACCTCCTCGAAGCGGCCATCGATGTCGTCCGGCCGTCTCCGAGTTGCCGAGCAGGAGAATGCCGCGCTCGCGCAGCGAGAAATGGAACAGCGAGATGACCTTTGCCTGCGCCTCCGGTCGCAAATAGATCAGCAGGTTTCGACATGACACGAGGTCGAGGCGCGAGAACGGCGGATCGGCCAGCACATCCTGCACCGCGAAGACCACCGCCGCGCGCAACTCAGGCAAAACCCTGTAGCAGTCGCCCTCTTTCGTGAAGAAACGCGCCAGCCGTGCCGCCGACACGTCCGCCTCGATCGCTTCCGGGTAAAGACCGTCCCGGGCACTGGCCACGGACTCCGGGTCAACGTCGGAGGCGAACACCTGGAGTTTGATTTTGCGCTTCGCCGCGGTGATCGCCTCCTGGAAGAGCATTGCCAGGGAGTAGGTTTCCTCGCCCGTGCTGCAACCGGCAATCCAGATCCGCAGAGGCTGATCGGGCGCGTGGCTGCGGACCAGGTCGGGGACGATCTCCTTTGACAGAAGTTCGAACACCTTCGGATTGCGAAAGAAGCTGGTGACGTTGATCAGCAGGTCTTTGGCAAGCAGGTCCAGCTCGGCCGCAGTCGCTCCGCAGCATTTCGAGATACCGCTCCATGTCGTCGGTCTCGATCGCCGCCAGCGCCATGCGACGCTCGATCCGACGCTGCAGCGTGCCCGTCTTGTAGAGCCTGAAATCATGGTTGGTCTTGGTGCGCAGAAGCTCGATGATGTCCGGCAGCCAACCCGGTTCCGCATCGTGCGGCTGCGGCACCGTCATGTGCGCGGGCGAGCGGTTATCCGGCGGCCATACCGGACGAGCGCTTCCGGAATTTCCGCCACCGGAAGCACAAGGTCTACCGCGCCGGTTGCGATCGCGCTCCGCGGCATGCCGTCATAGCCGGCTTCTTCGGGGTTCTGCGCGATGACCAGTCCGCATTTTTCCTTCACGGCTTTCAGCCCGAGGCTGCCGTCCGCTCCGGTCCCCGAAAGTATCACGCAGATCGCACGCTCGCCGTATTCCTCCGCCAGCGAGTGCAGCAGGAAGTCGAACGGCAGGCGCGCACCATGACGGGCCTGCGGCTGCGAGAGGTGCAGGGCGCCGTTGCCGACCGACAGATAGGATCCGGGCGGATTGAGATAGAGTTGCTCGGCTCGACCAGCATGCCATCCGTTGCCTGGCGCACTGTCATCGATGTGTGGCCGGCCAGCAGGTCGACCATCATGCTTTCGTGGGTCGGATCGAGGTGCTGGACCAGGATGCAGGCCATGCCGCTGCCGGCGGGCAGCGCCGCCACCAGCTTCCTGAAGGCATCGAGACCGCCCGCCGAGGCGCCTATAGCAACAATCGGGAAGTCGCCGCGGCTGCCCGACGGCAGGGACCGCCGGCGCGATCGCCGGGTGGGTACCTCTGCCTGATGCAGACCGCTCTCCGGCATTCTATTTGGTCCTCGGTGTCATCGGCACTCCCTCGCGCCGAGGCAAGCCTACGCGGTACGGCGATTTTTGCATTGATTTAGATCAAACCTCGTCGTGCGCTCCGCAGCGAAACCGAGCCGGATCGTCACGTGCCGCGACTTCGGGAGCGTAGTGGTGCGTCATGCGGCCTGCCACGGGCGATGACTGTGCGCGGTCGTGGGGTCGCGCGCCGGCAGCTTTCAGAGGCGCAGTGTGGTCTTCCTGCCGACCCTGGTTTTGACCACGACATCCGTCGCGGGTTCTGGCTCGGTGACCGGGTCTGGGACCGGGATCGGCTATCGGCTCCGGCGATTGGACCTCGCCGGCGGCGTTGGCCCGCGCCTCATAATCGCTCGCCATGTTGAGCAGTCTCTGCCTCGAGGCTTCACGGTCGGTGACCGCCTTCAGCCATCTCTCGGAAACGTGCCGCCTCTGAGCGAAGAAACTGGGGAGTCATCAAAATCCTTTCGGGCCAGGGGAAGCCCCCTGAAGGCAGTCCGTGCGGCTGGTCGGAATTGGGATGAGATCCCCGATGGCATTGGGGATTGAGAAGATATGTGTATGCCGTGGGTCCGGCACAAGTGGTCTGTAACTTGCCGCAGTGGCGCATTGAGCCTCCCGCGCGCCCGGAATGCTGCCGCGGACAACTGATATTGCGGTTTGTCCACCGCCGGCCGAGTATCATGCCAGGCGCCAAACCGATGACCTTCGATCACCGCCCGGTGGTTGGTTTGATGCCCGCGGCGGAACAAGCGTTCCAAATGGCGTCGATCGACCTGCGAACCATCGCCGGAAGATCGTCCGTCAAGCTGCGCGCTCGCGCGAACCGGATTTTTGCGACGGTGTTATATGTCACGCATTCTCCTTGCACCATTGCGCCACCTGCGCATGAGTGGCGAACCAACACTTGCCGCGCGCCTTCATGTGCCTGATCAGCCGCGCCAGCAGCGGCAGGCGCGAGCGATGGCCGGTGATGTGCGGATGCATCGTCAGCAGGAACAGCCCGCCCTCGTCCCATGCGCCGTCAAATTCGGCGGTGAAGATCTCCTCCACCGCGGAAGGCGGCGTGTAGGGTCGCAGCGCGGAGAAGCGGACGAAGTTGAAATACACCGCATCGTCGCGGATCCATTCCGGCGGCAGCTCGACGATGCCGGTTGGCTCTCCCGCGTCCATCAGTTCGTAAGGATCGTCGTCGGCCATCAGCGAGCTGTCGTAGAGCAGCCCCAGCTCGCGCACGATGTCGAGCGTGTTGACCGAGAAGTCCCAGCTCGCGGTGCGCATGCCGACCGGATCGCGGCCGGAGAGTCCTCGCCAAGGTGTCCGCCGCGCGGAATGTCAAATCGCGCTCGGCCTCGCGCGTCAGGGTCGTGTTGGCTTCGTGGATCCACGAATGAATGCCGATCTCGTGGCCGTCATCGGCGACTGCGCGCACTTCCTCCGGATGCAGCAGCGCCGACACGGCCGGATAGAAGAAGCTTGCAGGGATGGCCTCCTTTTGCAGCAGCGAGCGGATACGCGGCATCGCCTGGCGGTTGCCATACTGGCCCTGGCTGATCCGCATCGGGCTTTCGTCGGCGTCGCGCAGCGGGATTGTCTCGTGGTCGGCGTCGAACGAGATCGCCACCGCGCAGCGCGCACCGTCCGGCCAGGACTTTCGGCTTCAGGCTGCGGCCCGCCCGGGCGCGGCCGACGATGTGTCGCCAGGTGGCTTCGGACCACTGCCAGGGCTCGCCTTCGGGATGCCTGGTCTGATCGTTCATGTGACGCGCTCCTGTCGTGGTTGCCACTGCTTCGGGGCTACGAACGATGGAGCGTATCAGGTTCGGGTTCGTTGGCCATAACGGGCGCAACGGAACCCTGTCCTTCATGGCGGCGGAGGAGCGTCCCGGACAGCCGCGTTCGCGCCGGCAATGGCCGATGCTTTATGTTCCAGGAGATAACGAAGTTGTGATTGCGAGACGGAACGAATGCGTACAGCAAAAGGGGCCGGCGAAACACCGGCCCCCTTGGTCGCGAGGCAGATCAGTCGGAGCCGCCGTCCTGGGCCGGCGGATACAGATAGACGCGCGAGAAGCGGCCGGTTTGCGCCGGCTGCTGCTGCGGTTCCGTCAGCGGGCTCGCAAGATCGCCGGACGGCGCACCATCGTCGGGAAAGACATAGCCGCCTGTGCCGTATGTCGCGGTCGGTGCCTGTCCAAATGCCGCCGAGGGGTCTGTCGTCGTGTTGGGACCGGCCGCAAAGGCGGAACCGGCGGATAGGGCCAGCGCTGCTGCGCCGGCAAGTAAGATGCTTTTCATAACGAGGCTCCTGTTCATTGTCGCCATCATTGCGATGGCGGATCGTACTCTTGTTTCCTCCCGGTTCGACGGCTGATGCTCGGTGTCCACGCTCGATCGCCACCTAGGAGCCATATGGCGCACGATCGACCACACGACAGACACGCTGAGACCAGTCCAGCCATGCAAACGATGCATATGTGAACTGGAAGTTTCACAACGTAACGCAATGCTTCTTTCGGTTTCTCGTAAGTGCCCAAATTGCCCAAACGACATGCCGAATATCACGCCGAGGTGATCACGCGACCGGTACTCGATCCTTTGAACCTGCCGAGAATCAGAGTGAATCGACTTCTGCAGCGTCCGGTCATTCATCGTAATGGCAGGCATCGTAATGGCGGGGGCCGGGCCGCGCCATTAGGATGTCGGTGTGACCGTTTCCCAAGCTTCGCGCCGTCAGCCCTGCACCGCCGCAATTGGCAATACCGGATGCCCCAGATAGCTCTCCAGCACTGCATCGGGCGTGCCGTCCTCGCGGATGCGACCCTGATCGAGCCACAGCACGCGTGTGCACCAATTCTGCACGATGACCGTCGCATGCGTCGACAGCACCAGGATTTCGGCGCCGCGCACCATGTCCTCCAACCGTGTCCGCGCTCGCTCCATGAACTCGGAGTCGCCGGCGAGGAACCATTCGTCCATCAGCAGTATCTGCGGCCGGATTGCGGTGGCCATGGCAAACCCCAGCCGCACCAGCATGCCGGACGAATAGGTCCGCAACGGCAGGTCGAGGAAATCGCCTAGCCCGGCAAACTCGGCGACATCGTCCTCGAGGCGCGACAGATCGGCGCGGGACAGGCCGTCGTAGAGGCCGCGCAGCATGATGTTCTCGCGGCCGGTGCCTTCGATGTTCATCCCAAGGCTGGTGTCGAGCAAGGCGCTCAGGCTGCCTTGCACGCGCACCCGTCCCATCACCGGCTCATAGATGCCCGCGAGCGTTCGCAGCAGCGTGGTCTTGCCTGCGCCGTTGCCGCCGATCAGCCCCAGCCTGTCGCCGCTGGTGAGCGTGAAGGAGATATCCCGCAGCGCCTCCACCACGACGCGCGACTGCTTGTCCTGCCCGAGCCGACCGGATGCAGCCGCCATCACGGTTTTTTTCAGGCTGCGGCTGTTGCCGTGATACAGCGGGAAGAACACCGATACGCCGGTGATGTCGATACGCGCATCGCAAACCATGGCTAAATCCAAAAGGCCACGCGGCCGCGTGCCCGCACGAACAGTGCCCAGGACGCGCCGCACAGGACAACGCTGTAGAGCACGGCCGCGATCCAGGTGGCAGGCGTTGGAATGTGGCCCAGCAAAGGCGCGCGCACGACCTCGAGCAGCGCAAAGAACGGATTGTAAGGCAGCATCGCCGCGCGGGTCCCAAGCTGTTCCGGCTGCCAGATCACCGGCGTCATGAAGAAGGCGATCATCATGATGCTGCCGATGATCGGGCCGATATCGCGGAAGCGCGCGCAGAACGCGCCAAGCAGCAGAGCCACCGCCAGCCCATCGACGCCCCAGATCGCGAGACCCGGCAGCGCCAGCAACGCATGCCACCCCGGCCAGATCGAGAAGATGATGAACACCCCCACGATCACGACGATATTGTGGGCGAACACCAGAACGTTGCGGACCAGCAGACGCACCGCGTGCAACGTCAGCGGCATGCGGACCGCGCGGATCATGCCCTCCGCCTGGGTGAAGCAGGTGCTCGCCTCGATGACCAATGTGCTGAGAAACGTCCACAGCACCTGCGACAACGCCAGGAACGGCAGATATTCGTGCACGTCGATATGGAACAGCGTGGAGTAGAGGACGCCGAGCGAACCCACCATGATCGCGGTCGACAGGGTGAGCCAGAACGGCCCGAGGATCGAGCCGCGATAGCGCAGGCGGATATCCAGCCAGCCAAGCGTGCAGGCCAGGCGCCAGAGGCGCAGCCCATCGGCGATGTCACGCGCCGCCAGCCGGCTTCCGGCTGCCAGCGACATGTCACCTTTGAGGTCGAGTATGGTCGCCCGTTCCAGGGGGTTCAGGCGCGTTTGCATGACATGGTTCATGAGCGCTCCGCCGATAGCCGATCCCGGAGCAAACGCCAAGGGCCACGCCGGCAGGCCACCACGGACCGACAACTGCTCATAGTCGCTTGGTCATGTAGATGCGGTCGTAGCCCTTTTCGTTGGCCCGACGCGTCTCGACGAAGCCGATGCGCCGATAGAGCGCGATGTTCTCGCTCATCAGCGCGTGCGTGTACAGATGGATTTCGCCGAACCCGCGTCGGCGCGCCTCGGCCTCGGCGAAGGCGATCAGCGCACGGCCGAACCCCTTTCCCTGGCTGTCGGGCAGCACGGCGATATTGTCGAGCAGCAATCCCGACGGTCCTTGCTCGAGCACCAGGATGCCGACGATCCGGCCGGCATCCTCCAGCACCCAGGTCTGCGCGATCGGCAATGCGCTGCGCGTAATCGTCCAGCATCGGCCCCGGCGGCTTGCCGATGCGCGCGATGTAATGACCGTACGCCGCATCGACGACGCGCCGCACCGGTTCGACATCGGCGCCGGTCGCAGCGCGGATCATCGGGGCCACTTCATGCTGCGTGTTCCCGCGCCGTTTCGGTCGCTGCTTCCAGGCCGACCGCCTGCGCGAGACGATCGAGCCGGCGCATCACGCTTTCGCCGGCGAACACGCCGCTGTCCTCCTCCAGACGCAGGATCAGGCGGCTGCCCGAAACACGCAGACCCGTGCCGGCCAGCAGGTCCGGCGTGCCGGCCGACAGCGTGTAGGCAAGGCGCAGCGCGACACCGAGCATCTCCGCCCGATGGGTGCTCGACATATCCAGCAGCAGCCGTGCCGTGCGCAGGAACATCGCGTCCGCCTCCACCTCGTACCGCATGGCGATCGCCAGCGCGAGGAACGCACGTGCGTGATGATCCAGCCCGATGCCGGGCTGGCGCAGCACGCGGAGGAAGGTCTGTTCGGCGCGGAACTCGGGGTGGTCGTGGCTGCCGATATCCGACATCCAGCATGCCGCCTCGCGCAGGCGGCGCGCCTCCGCCGTCTCCTGCGGAAACAGCGGATCGGTCCAGGCGAGCAGGGCAGGCGGCAAAGCCGGATCACGCCCCAGCCGCTGGGCGTAGTCGCGCCCCGCAGCCAGCAGCGGATCCTGCGCGACGATATCCTCCGGCATGCGCTGCATGAACCAGCCCTCGCGCAGGCCGCTGGCGCTGAACACGACGCGCCGCACGCCGGTGGCGCGCAGCACGCGGCGCAGCGACACGGCGGCGAACGGCAGATCGTCGATGCGGCGGCGCGACAGCCCCGGCAGCCGCTCGAGCGCGCGGCGCCCGGCACCCGCGATCACGCCGGTCAGGTCGCGCGCCTCCTCGCGGCCGATCGTGTAGTGGTGCACCATCTGCAGCGGATAGCCGGTCTGCGCCATGTGGATCCGCGCCAGGGCCCGCCATGCGCCGCCCACCAGATAGAGATCGCGGTTCGCCCCCTCTGCCAGCCACGGCACGGTGGCAAGATCGGCATCCGCGATGGCCCGCGCGCGCACCGGGTCGCCGCCGGCACGCTCCGCCAGCCGGATCGCGCCGAGGCTCAGCGTGTGCGACGCGCCGCGCGTGCCGTTGTCGAGCCGCACGAGTTCGAGCGATCCGCCGCCGATATCGGCCAGGATGCCATCCGCGGACGGGATGCCGCACAGCACGCCCATGGCGGAATATTCCGCCTCCTGCAGGCCCGACAGCACGCGGATCGGCACGTCGGGCATCCGCGATTGCAGCCGGGCGACGAACTCCGGCCCGTTCGTGGCGTCGCGCACCGCCGCGGTGGCCAGCACCTCGAACGGATGCGCGCCCATCGCGCGGGCCACCGCGTGATAGCGGTGCATCACGGTGAACGCCTGATCCATCCCTTCCTCGTTCAGCCGTTCGGTGGCCTGCAGCCCGCGGCCCAGCCGCAGAACGGCCTTCTCGTTGAAGATCGCCACCGGATTGCGGCAGCGCCCTTCATAGACCACCAGACGAACCGAGTTCGATCCAAGATCGACCACCGCGCAGCGTGGCGTATCGACGGGCGGCCTGTAGGGCATGCGGTCAGTCCTGGTTCACCCGGTCCTGTCGCCGGTGGTTCGACATCGGCGAGGGAAACGTCGGTCCGTGCAGCGCCGAGCCGCGGCCCGAGAGCGACGGGTTGGTCATGAAGTAATCGTGCGCGGACACCGGTTTCTTGCCGGGCGCCACGCGCTGCCAGGTCGCCGTCGCCGCGCAGTTCCCAGGACTGCATCGAGTCCTTGAGATTGACCACCATGATCTGGTCCAGCACCTGGGCATGCACGGTCGCGATTGTGGATCGGCACCAGGGTCTCCACGCGCCAGTCCATGTTGCGCACCATCCAGTCGGCCGAACTGATGTAGATGCGCGCATGCCGGCTCGGCAGCGGATGGCCGTTGCCGAACACGCAGATGCGGCTGTGCTCCAGGAAGCGGCCGACGATCGATTTGATGCGGATGTTGTCCGACAGTCCCGGAACGCCTGGCCGCAGGCAGCAGATGCCGCGCACCACGCCCATGATCTTCACGCCGGCGCGCGACGCATCGTACAGCAGATCGATCAGCGTCTCGTCGACCAGGGAGTTCAGCTTCAACCAGATGCCGGCCGGCTTGCCGGCATGGGCGAACGCGATCTCGCGCTTGATCAGGTCGGCCAGGACGGTGCGCATCGTCAGCGGGCTGAACGCCAGCGCGTCCATCAGCTCGGGTCGCGCATAGCCGGTCATGTAGTTGAACAGCCGTGCGGCGTCGCGCGTCAGATCGGGATCGGTGGTGAAGAACGACAGGTCGGTGTAGATGCGCGCGGTGATCGGATGGTAGTTGCCGGTGCCGAAATGCGCGTAGGAGCGCACGCCGGAACCCTCGCGCCGCACCACCAGCGACAGCTTGGCATGCGTCTTCAGCTCGGCGAAGCCATAGACCACCTGCACGCCGGCGGCCTCCAGCGTTCGCGCCAGCCGGATGTTCATCTCCTCGTCGAAGCGCGCCCGCAGTTCGACCACCGCGGTGACGAATTTTCCCGCCTCCGCTGCTTCGATCAGCGCCTTGACGATCGGGCTGTCGCGGCTGGTGCGATACAGCGTCTGCTTCACCGCGATGACGCTCGGGTCCTGCGCGGCCTGGCGCAGGAACTGCACCACGACATCGAAGCTTTCGAACGGATGGTGGACGATGATGTCCTTGGCGCGGATCGCGGCGAAGCAGTCGCCGCCGAAGTCGCGGATGCGCTCGGGGAAGCGCGGCGTATAGGGCGGGAACAGCAGGTCCGGCCGATCGTCCACGATGAGCTGGCGCAGGTCCGCGACGCCGAGGATGCCGTTGGCGATATGTGTCTCGTCGGGATTGGCGCCAAGCTCGGCCGCGACCAGGGCGCGCAGTTCCTCCGGCATGGAGGCGTCCATGCCGAGATGGATGACCACGCCGCGCCGGCGACGCTTCAGCGCACTTTCGTACGAGCGGACGAGGTCCTCGGCCTCTTCCTCGAACTCCACGTCGGTGTCGCGGATCAGTCGGAATCAGCCCTGCCCGGTGACGCGAAAGCCCGGGAAGAGCCGGCCCAGGAACAGGCCGAGCAGGTCCTCCAGCATCACGAACCGGATCGGCTCGCCGATCGCGCCCGGCAGCCGGATGAACCGCCCGACCTGGCTCGGCAGCGGCAGCAGGGCGCGCATGCCCTGGCCGTCCTCCTCGCGGAGCAGCAGCAGCGCCATCACCAGGCCCATGTTGGGGATGAACGGGAACGGATGCGCCGGGTCCACCGCGAGCGGCGTGAGCACCGGGAACACCCGCTCCATGAACCAGGCGTCGAGCCACTTCACGTCATCGGCCGACAGCGCCTCGGGCTCGCAGACCTCGATGCCGGCCTCGTGCAGCAGGCCGCGCAGTTCGCGCCAGACACGCTGCTGTTCGGCGAGCAGGGCCTCGGCGCGAAGCTTGATCTCGGCAAGCTGCTGCGCCGGCGTCCGCCCGTCGGGCGAGACCGCGGTCAGGCCGGCCTTCGCCTGGCCGATCAGGCCGGCGACGCGGACCGAGTAGAACTCGTCGAGGTTGGACGCGCTGATCGAGACGAAGCGCAGGCGCTCCAGCAGGGGGTGCCGGGTGTTTTCGGCCTCCTCGATCACGCGGTGATTGAAATCGAGCCAGGACAGCTCCCGGTTGATGAAGCGGTCGGGGCTGTCCGGCGCGATCGCGTGCGGGTCTGTTGGCGGCGCGTCGGGGGCCTGGGTGGCGGGCGACCGGGCAAGCAGGCCGACGGCGCCATCACCACGCGCCGCCGACGGACGAGCGGACAACTTGTTCATGGCGATGATCCTACAGCAGACGCGGGGCATCCCGCGAGGGGGACCGGTATCAAGCTCCCTCTCCGCCCTGGGGCGGAGAGGGAAAGATGCAGGGGTAGCCTGCCTCGGCGTATCAGCCCGCGATCCCGGGCTGCGACTCCTTCTGCTCGGCCCGGAGCGCCCGAGCCCGCCGCAGAAACTCCCTCTCCGCCCCGGGGCGGAGAGGGCCGGGGTGAGGCGGGGTGCCGCGCGTCAGGAAGGTCCACCGCCAGCGCGCCTGCCAGTTGCACCGCGGTGCCCGGGACAGGCCCCTACCTCACCCTGACCCTCTCCGCCCCCAGGGGCGGAGAGGGAAAGATTCGGGGGCAGCCTGCCTCGGCCGTATCAATCCGCGATCTCGGGCTCCGACTCCTCCTGCTCGGCCTGCAGTGCCCACATCCGGGCATACAGCCCGTCGCGCGCCAGCAACGCCGCATGCCGGCCGCGCTCCGCCACGCGGCCGTCGCGCAGCACGATGATCTCGTCCGCATCCACCACGGTGGACAGCCGATGCGCGATCACCACCGTGGTGCGATCCCGCGCCACCGCACGCAGCGCCGCCTGGATGTCCTGCTCCGTCCCGGTATCCAGCGCGCTCGTCGCCTCGTCCAGGATCAGAATGCGCGGGTCCTTCAGGATGGTGCGCGCGATCGCCACGCGCTGCTTCTCGCCGCCCGACAGCTTCAGCCCGCGCTCGCCCACCCGCGTGTCGTATCCCTCCGGCAGGCTCACCACGAAGTCGTGCACCTGCGCCAGACGCGCGGCATGCTCGATCTCGTGCTGCGCAGCACCTGGCCGGCCGTAGGCGATGTTGTAGCGGATCGTGTCGTTGAACAGGACGGTGTCCTGCGGCACCACGCCGATCGCCGCGCGCAGGCTCTCCTGGCGCACGTCGCGAATGTCCTGGCCATCGATCAGGATGCGGCCGCCGGTCACGTCGTAGAAGCGGAACAGCAGCCGGCTGATGGTGGACTTTCCCGCCCCCGTCGCACCGACGATGGCAAGCCGCCCGCCCGCGGGCACGGTGAAATCGACGCCCTTGAGGATTTCCCGATCCGGCCGATAGCCGAACCGCACGTCCTCGAACCGCACCTCGCCCGCCGGCCCGTCGGACAGGTGCGCGGCCAGCGCTGTCGCACCCGGTCGGTCGGCGATCTCCTGCGGTTCGTCGAGCAGACGGAACATCTGCTCCATGTCGACGATGCCCTGTCGGATCGTCATGTAGACCATGCCGAGGAACCCGAGCGGCTGATAAAGCTGCATCAGATAGGTGTTCACCAGCACGAACTGACCCACTGTCATTGCGCCCGCGCCGACCTCGCGCGCCGCGAGCAGCATGATCAGCGTCAGGCCCAGAGCGATGATGAACGCCTGACCGATGTTGAGATAATTCAACGAGACCTGCACGCGCACCGCCGCGCGCTCATACCGCGCCAGTGCGGCATCGTAGCGTGCCGCCTCGTGCGGCTCGTTGCCGAAATACTTCACCGTCTCGAAGTTGAGCAGGCTGTCCAGCGCCTTCGTGCTCGCGTCGTTGTCGGTGTCGTTCATGGTGCGGCGGATGCGGGCGCGCCAGCCGGCGAAGGTCATGGTGAACAGCGCATAGCTCGCCACCGCGCCGAAGGTGATCGCGGCGAACCGCCAGTCGAACAGGTGCCAGATGATGCCGGTGACCAGCAGCAGCTCGATCACCGTCGGCACGACGTTGAACACCGCGAGCCGCAGCACCGACTGGATGCCCACCATGCCGCGATCGAGCGCACGGGCCAGCCCGCCGGTCTGGCGGTCGAGATGGAAGCGCAGACTCAACGCATGCAGATGGCGGAAGGTGCGCAGCGCGGCCACCCGCACCGCGCGCTGCTGCACCTTGGCGAACAGTGCGTCACGCAGTTCGCCGGACGCGGCCGAGCCCACGCGCAGCAGTCCATAGGCGATCACCAGCGCCATCGGGATCGCCAGCATCGCGGTGGCATCCTTCGGCGCCAGCGCATCGACGATGCGGCCGTAGACGATCGGCACGTAGACCGTCGCCACCTTGGCGAGCAGCAGGAGGCCCATCGCCATGACGACCCTGACCCTGGCGCCGATATCGTGTTCCGGCCACAGGAAGGGCAGCATCGAGCGAACCGTCGCCAGACTGGAGCGCTGCAATCGGGCAGC
The DNA here is from genome assembly GCA_963739725.1 of uncultured Alphaproteobacteria bacterium. Taxonomy (GTDB): domain Bacteria; phylum Pseudomonadota; class Alphaproteobacteria; order Acetobacterales; family Acetobacteraceae; genus JAMXLO01. The sequence goes on from CAVUBS010000029.1 coordinate 203,023, forward strand.
TTGACTGTGGTCGTTTCTCCCTGTCGGGTTCGTCTCATTCCCGGTCATGTGGCATGCAGGGGCGACGTTTGAAAGGCGAGGCCATGGCAACCGAGGCGAGCGCGACCGGCTTCCTCCACCACCTTCGCACCTGCAACAATGCCCGCCTGCCCGGCGACCGTCTGCCGTTCCGCATCGGCTCGGCCCAGGTCGGCTGGGTGAAGCCGGCGCTGGCGGCGGTGCTGGCGAAATTCCCGGGGATCAGCGCCGACGCCTCCGGCGTCACGCTGGCGGACGGCGCGCGACTGCCCGCGATCGCCCGCCAATTGGTGGAGGATGGCCATTTTCGCTTCCGACGGGAGGATTTCGACATCCGCGCGGAACCGGACGGTGCGGTGCTGGCCCGGCTCGATCGCGGTGCGCTGCCCAGTTTCGGCGTCCTGGCGGAGGGCGTGCACGTCAACGGCCTGGTCCGCCGCTCCGATGGCGTCCATGTCTGGGTCGCCCGGCGGGCCGCCGACAAGCAGCTCGATCCCGGCAAGCTCGACCATATCGTCGCGGGCGGCGTGCCGGCCGGTCTGAGCCCGGCAGAGACGCTGGTGAAGGAGGCCGACGAGGAAGCCGCAATCCCCGCCTCACTGGCGCGCCGGGCCGTTCCGGTCGCGCGCATCGCCTACGCCATGGAGCGCCCCGAGGGCCTCCGGCGCGACCGCCTGCACTGCTACGATCTCGATCTGCCGGCGGATTTCACCCCGCACGCGACGGACGGCGAGGTGGAGGCGTTCGAGCTATGGCCAATGGCTCGGGTCATGCAGACCGTCCGTGACACGGACCTGTTCAAGTTCAACGTCAATCTTGTGCTGATCGACCTGTTCCTGCGCGAGGGCCTGATTGTCGGCCAGGAAGCCCGGGAGTTGTGCTCGGAACTGCGCGCTGAAGGCCGGACATCAGCTTTTTGAGCAGGGCGTTGAGCGTCTCCTGTTCGGCCGGCGTCAGGGCCGCCAGCAGCCGTTCCTCATTGGCCACATGGCGGCCGATGGTCGCGTCGATCACGTCCCGGCCGGCCTCGGTGAGCGCGATCAGCTTGCCGCGGCGGTCGTGCGGGTCGGGACGGCGCTCGATGAAGCCGGCGCGTTCGAGCCGATCCAGGCGATTGGTCATCCCGCCCGACGAGATCATCGCCGCCTCGTAGAGCCGGGTCGGCGACAGCATATAGGGCTCGCCGGAGCGTCGCAGCGTGGCGAGCACGTCGAATTCGCCGGGCTGCAGACCCGCGCCGGCGAACACGGGGTTCAGGTGATCGCGCATCACGCGCTCGGCGGCCTCGGCCAGGCGACCGAACAGGGCCATCGGCAGCGACGGCAGATCGGGGCGTTCGCGCGCCCACTGAGCGATGGCGACGTCGGCGCGATCCACGGCAAATATCTCGATACAAAGTAACTTGACATCAAGCTACATTGGGTTTACTGACATGCCAGCGAGCGGGTAACACGTCTCGCTGCATTGGAGAAGGAGGGACACAATGCCAAAGATGATCTTCGTCAATCTGCCGGTACGCGATCTGGCGGCCTCGACCGCGTTCTACGTCGCGCTCGGCGGCGAACTGAATCCGCAGTTTTCGGGCGAGCAGTCGTCGTCGCTCATGTTTTCCGACGCGATCGGTGTGATGCTGCTCACGCACGACCACTATCGCATGTTCACGCAGCGCCCGATCGGCGATCCGCGGCGTGAGAGCCAGACGCTGCTGGCGCTCAGCGTCGAGGGGCGCGATGCGGTCAACGCGACGCTGACCCGGGCCGCTGCCGCCGGCGGTCGCGCCGATCCCAACCCGGTGCAGGATCACGGCTTCATGTTCAGCCGCAGTGTCGAGGATCCGGACGGCTATGTCTGGGAGATCATGTGGATGGACGCGGCTGCGCATGCCGCATCGCTCGAGTTCGCGTTAAGGCGGTTCATGACCGCGGACACGATCACGGCGCCCGCGGTCTCGGATCAGCACTTGTGCGGCTGCGGCGTCAGCTCCGTCATCTTCGCGTTCATCACGAAGTCGCCGAAGTCCATCTGCAGGTCGTCGGCCACGCCGTTTTCCCAGTAGCGCATGCCCACCTGGTAGCTCGGCACCTCGCTCTTGGAGCCGCGATCGAAGAACGCCAGGCGGACCCGCGTGCTGGGCAGGTTCGGACAGCAGCGGGAACGCGCTGGGCTCCGGCTTCTTCCAGTCGAGCACGACAACCGAGCTGTCCTCCGCGCCCGAATCGTCGGTGCCGTCGAACAGCGGCAGGGCGAGAAACTTCTTGCCGGACTGGGCGCCGGCGAGGATCGCCGAGGTGTGCGCCATCGGGAACAGCGTGCCGGGCGGCAGCGGCTTGATGGTGTCCTCGGGAACGGTGTAGTGCGCCTCGCCCGGGCCGCCGGCGCGTTCCAGCTTCGCGTCGCCGTCGGTCTGGCTGGTGACCGCGGTGTCGGTCGTCTGCTTCATGTGGAAGCGGAACTTGAGCCCGTCCTTCGCTTCCCAGGTGGCGTAGTCGGACACCATCTTGATGTCCTGGCCGTCGCTGTTGGTCAGCGTCATCGACAGCCGCTGGCGGACCGCCCAGCCGTCGCAGGCATCGATGACCTCGTAGCCCATCGTGCCGGTGGCGGCGACGACATCGCCGCCGCGGCTGCTGCTGAGGGTCAGCGTGTAGATCGCCCGGTGGGCAGCCGATGCGGTGTTCAGGCCGGCCGCCTGCGCGGGAGCGGCCGACGCGCCAGACGACGCGATCGAGGAAGTGCAAAGGGCGAAGGCGGCGGCTGCCAGTGCGGCAGGAAAGCGCATGAGGGATCTCCGCTTGCGAGTCAGCGCCGAACATAGGGAGACCGGCGGCGATGCGCCAGCGAGGAGGCGTTGGTGAGCGACCCCTCCCCGCAGCCCCCTCCCGCAAGGGGAGGGGGAGTTAACGTCCAACGCAAATACTCCCCCTCCCCTTGCGGGAGGGGGTTGGGGGGCGGGGTCGCTTGCCGCTCGGTCAGCCTCGCGGCTTCGGCGGCAGATCGATCCGGAGATGCAGCTCCTTCAGCCGCGCCGGCGGAATCTCGGCCGGGGCGCCCATCATCAGGTCCTCGCCCTGCTGGTTGAGCGGGAACAGGATCACCTCGCGGATGTTCGGCTCATCGGCCAGCAGCATGACGATGCGGTCGATGCCCGGCGCCGAACCGCCATGCGGCGGGCGCGCCGTAGCGGAACGCGTTCAGCATGCCGCCGAAGCGCGCCTCCACCTCCTCGGCCTTGTAGCCGGCGATCTCGAAGGCGCGGATCATGATGTCCGGCCGGTGGTTGCGGATCGCGCCCGAGGACAGCTCCACCCCGTTGCACACGATGTCGTACTGGAACGCCTTGATGGTCAGCGGGTCCTGCGTGTTCAGCGCCTCCAGCCCGCCCTGCGGCATGCTGAACGGGTTGTGGCTGAAGTCGATCTGCTTGGTTTCCTCGTTCAGCTCGTACATCGGGAAGTCGGTGATCCAGCAGAAGCGGAACGCGCCCTTCTCGTTCAGACCGAGTTCGTCGGCCAGCCGCGTGCGCACCGCGCCGGCGAATTTCGCCGCCGTGTCCGGCTTGCCGGCGACGAAGAACACCGCGTCGCCCGCCGCCAGGCCGCAGCCCGCGCGGATCGCCTCGGCGCGGTCGGCCTCCAGGTTGCGCGCGATCGGCCCCTTCGGTCCGTCCGCCTCGTAGACGATGTAGCCGAGCCCGCCGGCCCCCTCGGCCCGCGCCCATTCGTTCAGCTTGTCGAAGAAGCTGCGCGGCTGCGTGGCCGCCCCCGGCGCGGGAATCGCCCGCACCACGCCGCCCGATGCGGCGATGCGCGCGAACAGCCCGAAGCCCGAGCCGGCAAAGTGCCGCGTGACATCGCTGATGCGCAGCGGGTTGCGCAGATCGGGCTTGTCCGAGCCGAACTCCAGCATCGCCGTGTCGTACGGGATGCGCGGGAACGGCAGCGGCGTCACCCCGCGGCCCTCGGCGAATTCCTCGAACACGCCGGCGATCACCGGCTCGATCGTGTTGAACACGTCCTCCTGGGTGACGTAGCTCATCTCGAAATCGAGCTGGTAGAACTCGCCCGGCGAGCGGTCGGCGCGCGCCGCCTCGTCGCGGAAGCAGGGCGCGATCTGGAAGTAGCGGTCGAAGCCCGCCACCATGGCCAGCTGCTTGAACTGCTGCGGCGCCTGCGGCAGCGCGTAGAACTTGCCGGGATGCATCCGCGACGGCACCAGGAAGTCGCGCGCGCCCTCGGGCGAGGACGCGGTCAGGATCGGCGTCTGGAATTCGGTGAAACCGGCCTCGATCATGCGCCGGCGGATCGAGGCGATCACCCCGGCGCGCAGCATGATGTTGCGGTGCAGCTTCTCGCGGCGCAGGTCGATGAAGCGGTATTTCAGGCGGATGTCCTCGGGGAATCGTTCGTCGCCGGCCACCTGCATCGGCAGCACCTCGGCCGCGGACTGCACCACCAGATCGCTGACCCGCAGCTCGATCTCGCCGGTCGGCAGGCGCGGGTTCACCGTGCCGGGCGCGCGCTCGACGACCTCGCCGGTGACCGTGATCACGCTCTCCGGCCGCACGGCATCGGCCGCGGCGAAGGCCGGCGAGCCGGCGGGGAACACGCATTGCGTGATGCCGTAGTGGTCCCGCAGGTCGATGAACAGCAGCCCGCCGTGGTCGCGCTTGGCGTGCACCCAGCCGGACAGGCGGGCGGGGCGCCCGGCATCGGCGGCGCGCAGGGCGCCGCAGGTATGGGTGCGATAGGCGTGCATGGTGGCCTGTCCCGTAGGTCAAGGGCCGGCAGACAACCGGCGGTGCACAGGCGTGTCAAGCGTAATGCGCGCGACCTGTGAACCAGTTCGCACCCAGTTCTGTCGGCGCCGGCCATAGTTGGCGGCGCTGCAGCCAACAGGGGGAAAGCAATGCCGAAGAACATCGTTTTCTGCGCGGACGGGACATGGAACGGCCCCGGCGAGACGGACAGCGACGACACGTCGGGCAGGATCGACGAACGTCTTCAAGCTGTTCGTCAATCTCGACGGCCACGATGACGCCGTGACAGCGCGCTGCTCGCCAACGAGCAGGAGCGCACCTGAGACGTCGATGGCACGACGCGGCAATGCGCGAAATATCTGCACGGGGTCGGGGATTCCGGCAATTTCTGGCAAAGATGCTCGGCGGCACGGTGGGCGCCGGACTGATCGCGCGGATCGTGCGGGGCTACACCTTACATTTCGCGCAACTATGAGCCGGGCGACAGGATCTACATCATCGGGTTCAGCCGCGGAGCCTACACGGCGCGGGCGCTGGCCGGGCTGATCGCCACCAAGGGACTGCTCGATGCGCGCCAGATACGACCTGGACGACAGGAAGGCCGCGTACCGCGCGGCGCTCGCGGTCTGGTACGCGTATCGCAAGGCGGCACTGGCGGCGAACGGCGATCGTTCGACCGGCTCGCAGGAGACGCTGTTCGACCTGCCGCACTTCATCTTCGACGCCGCCGGATGAGGAAAAGCTGATCGACGCCGACATCGAGGCAGTCGCCGTCTGGGATACCGTCGGTTCGCTCGGCATTCCGCAATTCACCTGCAGGAGGGCGCGCGTCGACGCGCTTCCAGTTCGCCGATCAGGACCTGAGCGACGAAGGTGCACCATGGCCGCCACGCCATTGCCGTCGACGAGCAGCGCGACGACTTCACGCCGACGTTGTGGGACGCCGATCCCCGCATCACCCAGATGCTGTTCCCCGGTTCTCACTCCGATGTCGGCGGCGGGTATCCGATCGCCACAGGAAGGCGGGCTGTCGGATTGCGCACTGGTGTGGATGACGAAGCGAACTCGACGAAGCTCGGGCTGCTGTTCTCCCCGTCGCCCAGCTACGTGGCCAGGCCGCTGGCAGTCGGCGCATCTGGCGAACCCTGGCTTGAGGCGCCCTGGACGTTCCTGCCGCACCGGCGCCAGGACGTTCCCACCCGGGATGTGCCTGTCGCAGTGCGTGATCGACCGCCGTTCGGCTGCCCGCTCAACCCCGCCTATGCGCCGGGAAATCTGGCGGACTATCTGGACAGGCCGGCAGCCGAGCCGCATGGCCGCCGCCATCGCGGCATAACCTTCGCTGTTTCCGGTCTTTGGCATTCCTGGCGTCCGCCGTGTACAAGCGGCGGATGCCTCGACCGCCCCGCGGCGGATTTCCCCCGCCATCCCTGATCACCACCACCGATGCCCTGCAGTCACTCTGTGGGCGCCTCGCTGCGGAGGAATTCGTCACCGTCGATACCGAATTCATGCGCGAGCGCACCTACTGGCCGGAACTCTGCGTCGTGCAGTTGGCCGGCGCGCATGAGGTCGCGGTGGTCGACGCGCAGGCGCCCGACATCGACCTTGCCCCGCTCGGCGAACTGCTCGCCAACCAGGCGGTGATGAAGGTGTTCCATGCCTCGCGCCAGGACATCGAGATCTTCGTGCTGCGTTTCGGCGATGTGCCGAAGCCGCTGTTCGACACCCAGATCGCCGCCATGGTCGCGGGGTTCGGCGACCAGGTGGGCTACGATGCGATCGTCGCGTCGCTGACCGGCGGATCGATCGACAAGGCGCACCGGTTCAGCGACTGGTCCGTCGCGGCCGCTGTCCGCCGCGCAGATCACCTATGCCGCAGCCGATGTCACCTATCTGCGCGAGGTTTACACCAGGCTGTGCGAACGGTTGGAAAAGGACGGGCGGCTGGAGTGGGTGGCCGAGGAGATGGCAGCAGCTGGCCGATCCCGGCACCTACCGCACCGATCCCGAGACGATGTGGGAGCGGCTGCGCCCGCGCAGCAGCAACCGCCGCTTCCTCGGTCTGCTGCGGGCCGTCGCCGCGTGGCGCGAGATCGAGGCGCAGCGGGTGAACATCCCGCGCCAGCGCCTGTTGCGCGACGAGGCCTTGCTGGAGATCGCCGCCACGGCGCCGGAAACGCCCGAGGCGCTGGCACGTGGCCGCGGCATCAGCCGGGGGTTTGCCGAGGGGCGGACCGGCGCGTCGCTGCTGGCCGCCATCGCGGCGGCGAAGGCGGTGCCGGACGCGGCGCTCCCCGAGGCGCCGATGGGGCGCGACGGCGCCCGACCGTCGCCCGCGCTGGTGTCGCTGCTGAAGGTGCTGCTGGCGGCAAAGTGCGAGCACCATCACGTGGCGGCCAAGCTGGTCGCCAGCGCGGATGACATCGACCGCCTGGCGGGCGAGGCGGCGCCGGATATCGCCGCGCTGCACGGCTGGCGGCGCGAGGTGTTCGGCGAGGACGCCCTGGCGCTGAAGCAGGGTCGTGTCGCCGTTGCAGTGGACGGCAAGCGGGTGAGGCTGATTCCCGCCGGCTGAGCGGTCCGATTGCGTTGCGCCAATTGGGACGATATCGTTAAGAATCTGCCGGCGCGCGCTTGCGCGACCAAAGGCCGATTGAGACATGAGCCACGCATGAAGGCCACGCTCGATCTGGGAGGCCGCGGTGGCCGGCTGATCCTCTGCGTGCTGGCCGTTTGCCTTGATCGTCATCAACGGTCTGGTGGCTTCACCTACCTGCGCGAAATGCACGAGGCGGTCGACACAGGCCAACCGCTCGCTCCAGGTTGCGCGTGTGCTGAAGGAGATTGACGACCTGGCGAAGCGAGCGACCAGGATCGATGGATCTACCGTCTGTACGGCGATGCGAATCGTCTGGACACCGTCCGCGCGACGCAGAGCCAACTGCCGATGCAGCTTCGACGGTTGCATGCGCTGCTCGTTGACGGCGACGACCAGCTTGCGCGGTTTCTCCGCCTGACGACCCTGATCGAACAGGACAGCAAAGCGCTGGCGACGGAGCTCGCCCGTCGGGGCGCGCGCCGGCGACGGTCACATGGCGCAGCAAATGGTTGCGGACATGGCCGGTTCGAATGCGATCGAAGACGTGATCAAAACCATGCAGGCAGATCGAACAGGATCGGCTGCGCGACCATCTCGACGCGATCGAGTCGGGCGACACCGTCAAGATCACCGTGGGCATGCTGATCAGGACCAGGCGCCATCGTGCTGGTTTTCTCCACGATCATCTGATCATATCGGCAAATCCCACAGAAACGAGGAACTGGCCGAAGGCGCGATCCGGGGCGCTGCAGGAGAGCGAGCAGCGGTTCCGCCGCGTCTTCGACGAGAGCCCGCTCGGCATGCTGCTGGCGCGGCAGGACGGTCAGCAGATCGTCGCAGGTCAATCCGGCATTCTGCGGATGCTGGGCTATGACGCTGACGAAATGGTCGGCAAGGGCATCCCGGACATCACGCACGCCGACGACCACGACCTGCTCGATGATGCGATCGGACGAGCGACCAACCCGAGACCACGTCATCGAGGCGCGCTTTCTCACCCATTCCGGGCCGGTTGTATGGGTTCGCATCCGGCTGACCCAGCTCAGCGCTTCGGACGGACGCCAGGCGCTCCTGCTTGCGCTTGCCGAGGACATCACGCGCGAAAAGCAGGTGGAAGCCGAACTGCGCCAGTCGCAGAAGATGGAGGCGATCGGCCAGCTCACCGGCGGGATTGCCCACGATTTCAACAATCTGCTCGGGGTCATCATCGGCAATGTCGAGTTCCTGATCGACGCGCTGAAGCAGCGACCCGACGAGGCCGACCTGGCCAGCGGAGATCCTGAACAGTGCGCTGAGCGGAGCCGATCTGACCCGCCGACTGCTCGCCTTTGCGCGGCGGCAGACCTTGCAGCCACGGCGGATCGACCTGAACGCCTACCTGCCGAACCACGTCGCCATCCTGCGTCGGGTGCTCGGCGAGGCGATCCAGATCACGCCAAAGTTCGCCGAGAACCTCTGGCCGATCCGGGCGGACCCGTCGCAGGTCTCACAACTCCCCTCGTTTATCAGATCGGCCCG
>CAVUBS010000030.1:0-92201 GCA_963739725.1 uncultured Alphaproteobacteria bacterium
CAAACGTCTCGGTTCGTTAGCGGCAGCCGCTGCCCTGGTCGCCGTCGGTCTAATGGCGCTGCCGGGCCACGCGCAGGCCTGGTGGCGCGGCGGCTGCTGCGCTGTCGGCATCGGCATCATCGCCCCACCCGTCGTGGTGGCGCCGCCGATCTATGCCCCACCACCGGTCTACTATCCGCCTCCGCTGGCATACGCTCCGCCACAACGGCCGTGGATACCGCCGCACTGGGAGGGTGGCTATTGGGTGCCGGGCCACTGGGGCTGAGGCGCTGGGGCTGAGCGCCAGCGGATCAGCGTCGTTCCCATAGCCGCTTCGCCATGATCCCCACCTTGGCCTCGATCGCGGCGGCCGCGTCCAGGCAGACGTCTTCGCGGTAGCGCGACCCGATGAGCTGCACGCCGACCGGGTTGCCACCCGCGAGGCCCACCGGAACGACCGCCGCCGGCAGGCCGAGCACGTTGATCGACGACATGAAGCGGAGATCGTTCCAGAACAGCGAACGGACGCGCGCGTCGCCGTCGAGATCGGCGCGCGCCGCCGGCGTCCGTTTGACGCAGAGCGGCGTCAGCACGACCGGATAGGTCTCGAGGAACGCCAGCCAGTTGCGCAGCACGCGCGAGCGGCGGGCGATCGCCTCCATGTATGCGCGGCCGTCGAGGATGGTCGCCATCTTCAGGAAGCCGTCGAGCGTCTGGCGGAAATCGGCGCTGCCGTGCTCGCGCATCTGCGCCTCCTGCAGCACCGACAGCTCGGTCATGATCAGGTCGCACCAGAGCCGCCACGTGCCAGTCAGGTCCGGCACCTCGGCCTCGGTGACATCGTAGCCGGCGGACGCGAGATGGTCGGCGGCGGTGCGGACCAGCGCGATGACGTCGGCGTCGGTATCCATGTCGTCGGGGATGCGGGCGAGCGCGACCTTGATCGGCTTCGCCAGTGGCGGTCCTTCGAGCGGCGCAGGCACCCACCAGGGGTCGCGCATATCGCGCCGGCTCATGACCTCGAGGCCAAGCCGCACGTCGCGCACCTCGCGGGCGAGCGGGCCTTGGGCGGACATGAACTGCGCCATCAGCGGACGCTCGGCCGGCGCGCTCGGGTTGAACGCCGGGATGCGGCCCTGCGTCGGCTTGATCGTCGCGATGCCGTTGCAGAACGCCGGCCAGCGCAGCGAACCGCCGATGTCGTTGCCGTGCGCAATCGTGCCGATGCCGGCGGCGATCGAGGCGCCCGCGCCGCCCGAGGAACCGCCGCAGGTGATCGCATTGTCCCACGGGTTGTTGGTCGGTCCGTGCAGCGGGTTGTCGGTGAAGCCGCGCATCGAGAACTCGGGCGTGTTGGTCAGGCCGATGATGATCGCGCCGGCCTGCTTCAGGTTGGCTGTCACGGGGGAATCGCCCGGTGCGATGTTGTCCTTGAAGGCGACGACGCCGTTGGAGTTCGCCTGCCCTTCGACGTCGATGTTGATCTTGATCGTCACCGGCACGCCGTGCAGCCTGCCGAGCGCGGCACCGTTCGCCTTCGCCCGGTCGGCAGCGCGCGCGGCCTCGATCGCCTGCGCGCTCAGATCGACGACGACGGCGTTGAGCGCGGGGTTCGCCGCGTGCATCCGCTCGACATGGGTCCGGACGACCTCTTCCGCGGTGACGCGGCCGTTTCCGATCGCGTCCGCCGTCTCGACCGCCGACCACTGCCATATTGGTGTCGCCATTGCGCAATCTCCCCTCGAACCGAACGAAACCTACGCGCGGCGCCGATTGGTGAACAGCGCCCGCGCTGCGAGTTGGAACCACACTAAAGGCCTTTGGCTGACAGGCTGCGAAAGGTGATCGACCAGCGTGTCACGTCCATCGCGGCGATGCTGTGCTCCCATTCATGCCGCACCTCACCCGCCAGATGGTAGATCGACCGCGGTGCCAGCAACGCCGATGCGCGATCGAAGCCGCCGGGCCTGCTTCGCCGGAACCGCATCGTCGCCGGAGCCCCGAGCGAGATGCCGACGACATGCTCGAACACCGGGCGGTCGCGGTGCCAGCCGATTGCGGCGCCCGGATCGTAACGGATCAACAGGGCCTGAACGAGGTCATGCGGCTTCAGGTCGGCAAACCGTGCTGCCTTCTCGCGCAGCGGCAACAGCCATTCAGGGATCGGATCAGTCGGGCCGAAGCTTGCATTGTCGTAGTCATAGCGCCAGCCATAGCTTGCGGTCAGGCGTTTTCCGAGCCACCCCTGGAAGCGGAATGGCGATAATTCGACCCCGTCGATGTGCGCGATCAGCGCCTGTTCCTCGCTCGGCGAGATGATGGCCTCCGCCTGCGTCAGGCCCGGAAGACCGGGCCGTCCGAACAGATCGGATTGCGCCGCAGACAGCATTGTCCTCGCCATGAGATTCCAAATCCAAATGCGGTCCAATCAGCGACGCACGCGGACCCGCTGGAGTTCCCTTTCTGTTCCTTCCCTGATATGGTCCCGCCATGCCGCCGCGCAAGATCATCCACGTCGACATGGACGCCTTCTATGCGTCGGTCGAGCAGCGCGACAATCCCGAGCTTCGCGGCCGCCCCGTCGCAGTCGGCCACGGCGCCAAGCGAGGTGTGGTGGCCGCGGCGAGCTACGAGGCGCGCGCCTTCGGCGTCCGCTCGGCCATGCCGTCCACGACGGCCATGCGGCAGTGCGCGGAACTGGTGTTCGTGCCGCCGCGGTTCGATGTCTACCGTGCCGTCTCGCGCCAGATCCATGTGATCTTCGCTGAATACACCGCTGCTCATCGAACCGCTGGCGCTCGATGAGGCCTATCTCGATGTGACGGAAAACCGGCGGGGCCTGCCGACCGCCTCGGCGACCGCAAAGGAGATCCGCGCGCGCATTCTTGCAGCGACCGGTCTGACAGCATCGGCGGGCGTTTCCTACAACAAGTTCCTCGCCAAGCTCGCGTCCGGCCAGCGCAAGCCGAACGGTCAGTTCGTCATCACACCCGAGATGGGTCCGGACTTCATCGCAACGCTGCCGATCGCCAGGTTCCATGGAGTCGGACCGGTCACCGCGGCAAAGATGCAACGGCTCGGGATCGAGACGGGCGCAGATTTGAGAGCGAAGTCGCTCGACTTTCTGCAGCAGCATTTCGGCAAATCGGCCGCCTGGTATCTCGGCATCGCGAATGGCGAAGACGACCGGCCGGTCGTTGCCGACCGTCAGCGCAAATCGTCCGGCTCCGAGACCACCTTCGAGCGCGACCTGACCGCACCTGCCGAAATCGAAGCGGGTGTCGAGGCCATGGCCGATGATGTCTGGGCCTGGTGCGAGAAGGCGAGCGCCTTCGGCCGGACCGTGACGGTGAAGGTGAAGTTCGCCGACTTCCGCCAGGTCACCCGAAGCCGCAGCTTCACGACAGCGATCGCCAGCCACGATCTCTTGCGCCGGGCGAGCGTCGAACTCGTGCGCACGCTGTTGCCCGCCGCCAAGGGCATTCGGCTGCTCGGTGTCACCGTATCGAATTTCGACCACGCGCCGGCCAATGCCGCCGATGCGCTGCCGCTGTTCGGCGCCCCCGCGAACAGCATGGTGGGATGAGCACCATGATGGGATAAGGACCCTGACAGCCGAGCGTCGGGCAGGAAGGTGGATCGTCATGAAGCTTCCCAAATTCGACTATGCCAGCCCCACAACCGTGCAAGAGGCAGTGGCACTCCTGGCGGCCGGCAACGGCACGGCGAAGCTGCTCGCCGGCGGCCAGAGCCTGGTGCCCATTCTGGCGTTTCGCCTGGCGGCACCCGAGCACTGCTGGTCGATCTCGGCCGCATCGCGGGTCTCGACACGATTGAGATCGACGATGCCGGCGTTCACCTCGGCGCACGGGTGCGCTGGTGCGACATCGAGGCGGATGCGCGACTCGCGACTGCGCATCCGCTGCTTGCCGCTGCCATCACCCATGTGGCGCATTACGCGATCCGCAAACGCGGCACTGTCGGCGGCAGCCTGGCGCATGCCGATCCGGCCGCCGAAATGCCCGGCATCGCCGTCGCCTGCGATGCCGAACTCACGCTTGTCGGTCCATCCGGCAGCCGGTCGGTTCCGGCAGCGTCATTCTTCCTCGGGCCGCTCACCACCGCGCTGGCGCCTGACGAGCTGATCACGCAAATCCGCCTGCCGCCCTGGCCGTCAGCGCGCCGCTGGGGATTTCAGGAATTCGCCCGTCGTCGCGGCGACTTCGCGCTTGCCGGTGTCGCGGCCTTCTACGACCTCGACAGCCGCCGGTCATGCGACGAACAGCCATATCGGCGTCATCGGCGTCGATGACCGACCCAGGCGTCTGGCCGCGGCGGAGGCCGTGCTGAATGGCCGTGCTGTCGATGCGAACACCATAACGGCGACCGCAGAGATGGCAGCGCAGGTCGTCGATCCACCCGACGACATTCACGGCACCAGCCGCTACCGCCGCGCGCTGCTCGCCACCCTTGTGGAGCGCGCCCTGACCAGCGCCTCCGACCGAAGACTGAGCACCCGTCATGAACAGTTGCGTTCGAGGTCAATGGCAGGCAGGTCGAGGTGCAGGTCGAAGCCACGCACCACGCTGGCTGATTGCCTGCGTCACGATCTGCGTCTCACCGGCACGCATGTCGGCTGCGCCCACGGCATCTGCGGCGCGTGCACCGTCATGGTGGATGGCGCCGCGGTGCGGTCGTGCCTGATCCTGGCGGTCCAGATGCAGGATGCGAAGATCGTCACCGTCGAGGGCATTTCGAACGACGACGCGCTGACGCCTCTGCAAGCCGCCTTCCGCAAGCACTTCGCATTGCAATGCGGCTTCTGCACGCCGGGCATCCTGATGACGGCCCATGCGCTGCTGACCGAGGAACCCGACGCCTCCGAGGACCGCATCCGCGACGTGCTCTCCGGCAACCTCTGCCGCTGCACCGGCTACATCCCCATCGTCGCAGGCGGTATTGGAGGCGCGGGCCGCCTACCAGGCGCAGGCGCGGAGTGCCGCGCCATGAACGTAGTCAATTCCTATGTCGGCCAGCCGATCGAGCGCATCGAGGATCTGCGCCTGCTGCGTGGCCGCGGCCAGTTCGTCGATGATCTGCACTTCGATGGCATGCTCCACGCCGCGATCCTGCGCAGTTCCATCCCGCACGGCCGGATCCTGAACTTGAACACGACGGCGGCGCTGACGCTGCCGGGTGTCGTCGCTGTCATCACCGCTGCCGAGATCGGCGATCCGGTTCCCACCATCCCGCTGCGCCTCGCTCCCGCTGACCGATCTCGTGCCGTATGAACAGCCGGTGATCGCCAACGGCAAGGTGCGCTATGTCGGCGAACCCATCGCCGTTGTGGTCGCCGAGTCAGCCGCGATCGCCGAGGATGCGCTGGAGTTGATCGCCGTCGAGATCGAGACCCTGCCGCCCTGCGTCGATACGCGGACCGCGGCCGCCGACCATTCGCTGCTGTTCGAGGAGACGGGCACCAACCTTGCCTTGACCTACACGGCCGTCCTTGGCGACGCCGATGCCGCCTTCGCCGCCGCAACAACCGATGAATTCTATATCCGCCGCGAGCGCTTCGACACCCAGCGCCACACCGCGACGACCATGGAAACGCGCGGCCTGATCGGCGCGTGGGACAGCGAGAAACAGCATTTGACCGTCTACGGCGCCGCGAAGGTTCCGTTCGCCTCGCGCGGCATGCTGGCCCGGCAGATCGGTCTGCCTGAATCCGCCATCGACCTGATCGAAGGCGATGTCGGCGGTGGCTTCGGCATGCGCGGCGAGTTCTACCCGGAAGATTTCCTGATCCCGTTCGCCGCCCGCCTCGTCGATCGTCCGGTCAAATGGATCGAGGATCGCCGCGAACATCTGCTCACCTGCAACCACGCCCGCGAATTCGACTGCGATCTGGAACTGCTCTGCCGGCGCGACGGCACCATCCTGGCCGTTCGTGGTCGCATCAACGGCAACATCGGCGCCTACATCCGCTCCAACGCCACGATCGCGCCGCGCAACGTCGCACAGTTCTTCTCCGGCCCCTATCGCATTCCGAACATCCACATCGAATCGTCCATGCTGGTCACCAACAAGACCCCCACCGGCACCTACCGCGGTCCCGGCCGCTTCGAGGGCGACTTCTTTCGCGAACGCCTGTTCGACATCGTCGCCGACGATCTTGGTATCGACCCCGTGGCGTTCCGTCGCCGCAACCTGATCACCAAGGATGAAATGCCCGCCAAACTGGCTGTCATCACGCCGGTCCGGCAACAGGAAGAGCTCGACTGCGGCGATTATCTGCAGACGCTCGATCGCTGTCTCGCGGAATTCGGCTGGGTGGACGAAGGCGAAACTCAAAGGCAAGCTGATCGACGGCCGGTATCACGGTGTCGGCATCGCCTGCTTCATCGAAGGCGGCGGCGTCGGTCCGCGGGAGAATGCCCGCATGGTGGTCGAAGGCGACGGATCGATCTCCGTCTATGTCGGCTCGGCGATCGTCGGCCAGGGGCTGGAAACCGTCTGCATGCAGATCGCCGCCGATGCGCTGGAAGTGCCGATGGAACGGATCAGGATCTTTCACGGCTCGACGACGTACCTGCACGAAGGCTTCGGCTCGTTTGGTTCGCGCTCCACGGTCATGGGCGGCTCCGCCATCATCGACGCCGCGGAGAACCTGAAGGAAACCATCCGCACCGCCGCCGCCCTGCGGCTGAATTGCGCCGCGGACGACATCGTCCTTGAAGCCGGGATGGCGATATCGCCTGACGGCAACGTGGTCCGCTGGACCGACCTTGCGCCGGAAAATCTGCAATCCGACGGCACATTCTTCTGCGATCGGCGTACCTATGGCTACGGTGCGCACGCCGCCCACGTCGCCGTCGACCCGCGGACAGGACACGTCGAGGTGGTCGACTACGTCGCGGTGGGCGATGTCGGTCGCATCGTCAATCCAATGGCATTGCATGGGCAGATCGTCGGCGCCATCGTGCAAGGCCTCGGCAGCACATTCCTCGAACATCTCGTCTATGACGAGGACGGCCAGCTGCTCACCGGATCACTGGCCGACTACCTGGTGCCGACCGCAACCGACTACCCCAACATCCGTGTCTTCGATCAGGAGGAATACCCCTCGCCGAACAATCCGCTCGGTGCCAAAGGGGCAGGCGAGGGCGGCATCATCCCGGTCGGCGGCGTCATCGCCAACGCGATCGCATCGGCGCTCGGCGTGCAGCCGAAGTCACTGCCGATGTCGCCCTCGCGGGTGTGGGAACTCATGAACCCCGTCGGCGAACCCGCGAAGTCGGGCTAAAGTTCCGTCAGAATCAGGGTCGCGACTTCATCGATCGCGTCCGTCACTTCGGGTGACGGCTCGGCACCGCCGGTGAAGTCCGCCGCCTCGATGGCATAGACGATGCACTGCGGCGGCAGCACATCGAGCGCACGCGCGAGCGCGATCGCCTCGGTCACCCCGAAGCCATGCGACGATACACTGCCGAGCGGGATGCCAAGGTCCGTTTTGGAACAGTCGATGCGCCGGATCGTTCCGGGGGGAGCGCCGGACTGTGCGGCATCGATCAGCCACACACGCCGCGCGGACTGAAGTTCGGCAATCAGCGACGTCGCCTCGCCGCCATGTTCGGCAACGCGCACATCCGTCGGCACGCGCGTGCGCAGCGATCGCGCAACCAGCCGGCCCGCCGCATCGTCGCCTCGATCGGGATTGCCGATGCCGAGCACCAGCCGTTCAGGCACGCACGACTTCCAACTTCAGAAAGTGCGTCGCGCACGAGATGCACGGATCATGATTCCGCACCGCCTGTTCGCAGCGTATCCGCAACGCTTCATCCGGCATGTCCAGCCAGTCGGCGGCAAAGTACTTCAGATCGTCCTCGATGCTCGGCTGGTTCTGCGAGGTCGGCGGCACGATCTTGGCATCCAGGATGGTTCCGTCCGCATCCAGCCGGTAGCGGTGATACAGCATGCCGCGCGGCGCCTCGGTGCAGGCATAGCCAACGCCGGCGCGTGGCGACAAATCCAGATGCGGATGGTCCGGCTGCTCGTACGCATCGATGATGCGCAGCGCCTCGTCGCAGGCGTACAGCACCTCTACGGCGCGAACCACGATGCTGCGGAACGGATTGTTGCACGTCGGGCCGAGCCCGGCCTCCTTCGCCGCCTCGCGCGCCAGCGGCGAGAGCTGATCGGAGTTCAGGCTGTAGCGCGCGATCGGGCCGGTCAGATAGGGCCGCCCGCGCAGATGCGAGTGCAGTGCGTTCGAGCGTTTGACATGCGACTCCTCGAAATGCGCGTCGTACTCCTGCGGCGTGATGTCCAGCCCCTTGTTCGACACGACGTGGCCGGCGTTGAACGGGTACTCGCCGGCCGCACCGAGTGCGACGAACTCGTAGTCACGCTCGCAGTCGGGGAATTCGAAGCCGGACACAAAGCGCACCGCCGCTTGCGCGATGTCGCGCGCGCGCTGCAACGGCTCGACCAGCGTGCGCAGTTCTCGCCGTGACGGCGCACGATAGAACCCGCCGACACGCACGTTGACCGGATGGATCGCGCGCCCGCCGAGCAGTTCCAGTATCTCGTTGCCGACCTTCTTCAGTTCCAGGCCCTTGCGCACGACGTCGCCATGGTCCTTCGCCATCTCGACCGCGCCCTGGTAGCCCAGGAAATCAGGGGCGTGCAGCATGTAGATGTGCAGCGTGTGGCTCTCGATCCACTCGCCGCAGTACAGCAGGCGGCGCAGTTCGCGCACCGGGCTCGCTCACCGTCACGCCGAGCGCGTCCTCCATCGCGTGCACCGCGCTCATCTGGTAGGCGACCGGACAGATGCCGCAGATGCGCGCGGTGATGTCGGGCGCCTCGGTGTAGGCGCGTCCGCGCAGGAAGGCCTCGAAGAAACGCGGTGGCTCGAATATGCGCAATTCGACGTTGCGCACCGCGCGATCCTCGAAGGTGATGCGCACGCCGCCCTCGCCCTCTACGCGGGCAAGGTAGTCGACCTTGATCGTCTTACGAGCCATGGCGCGCGCTTTCCTCGCGGAACGGCAGCTCGCCGACATTGAACGTGCTGTAGACACGCTGCAGGTCGCGCTCGTTCATGCCGCACTCGGCGAGCTTGCGGCCCAGCGATACGGTGTTCGGCGTCTCCATCGGACCGAAGCAGCCATAGCAGCCGCGATTATAGGCGGGGCAGATTGCGCCGCAGCCGGCGTGCGTCACCGGGCCGAGACACGGGATGCCGCGCACCAGCACGCAGGCGGTGCCGCGCAGCTTGCACTCGACGCACACGCTGTGCGGCGGGACGTTGGGCTTGCGCGCAGCAAGAAAGGCCGTGAGCACCTCCAGCAACTGGTGCTTGTTGATCGGGCACCCGTGCAGCTCGTAGTCGACGTTGACGTGCGCCTTGATCGGCGTGGAGGTCGCCAGCGTGTCGATGAACTCGGGGTGCGCATAGACCGCCTGGGTGAATTCGCGCACGTCCTTGAAGTTGCGCAGCGCCTGGATGCCGCCGGCGGTGGCGCAGGCGCCGATGGTGATCAGCGTGCGCGACTGCCGCCGCACCGCGTGCAGCCGTTCGGCGTCGTGCGGCGTGGTGACCGAGCCCTCGACCAGCGACACGTCGTACGGGCCGCGCACGACGCCGCGTGTCGCCTCGGGGAAATAGGCGATCTCGATCGCGCCGGCGACCGCCAGGAGTTCGTCCTCGCAGTCGAGCAAGGTCAGCTGGCAGCCATCGCACGAGGCGAATTTCCACACGGCAAGCTTCGGTTTGCGCGGCGGGCGTCACGTGCGACGCCCGACACCACCGTCACGGTGGGCGAATGATCGTGCCATCGGCATCATATTTCCCTCAGCGCCAGCAGCCGGCGCACTTTGTCATAGGGCATCACTGCGCCGTCCTTGCACATGAAACTGCCGGCAAACTGGCAGTGGCCGCACAGGCCGACCGCGCATTTCATGTTGCGCTCCAGCGAGAGATGGATCGACTGTTCGGGCAGGCCGACATCGTGCAGCGCACTCGCGGCGAAGCGCATCATCACTTCCGGCCCGCACACCAGCGCCATCGCACTCTCGGCGTCCACACCGAGGCGCGGGATCAGCTTGGTCACCACACCGACATGGCCGCGCCAGTCGGTGCCGGCATGATCGACGGTGACCTCGATCTCCATGTCGAGCTGCTGCCGCCATGCGGCGAGCTGGCGGCGGAACAGGATGTCCTCCGGCCGGCGCGTGCCATACAGCAGCACCAGCTTGCCGAACCGTTTGCGCTCGGCCTGAAGCTGGTAGAGCGCCGGCCGCAGCGGTGCCAGACCCAGCCCGCCGGCTGCCACGACCACGTCACGGCCATAGCCATCCGCAACCGGCCACGCCGTGCCGAACGGACCGCGCAGGCCCAGGCTGTCGCCGGCCGAGAGCCGTGTGAGCGCCTCGCTCACCTTGCCCACCGCGCGGATCGTCTGCACCAGACGCGAGCGATCCGTTGCGTCGCCGCTGATGCTCACCGGTACTTCGCCGACGCCGAAGAAGTACAGCATGGTGAACTGCCCGGGCGCATAGGACGGCAACGGCGCGCCGTCCGCTGCGACCAGATCCAGCGTCCAGGTGTCGGGAAGATCGCGTGTGCGACGCGCGACGCGCACGACGCGCGGCAGCATCGCGTCCGGCGCCGTCACCGGCGCGCGCTCAGCGAGGCGATCCATAGACGTCCAAACTCTGCAAACGTGTGGCCTGCAGCCGCTGCACCAGCACCGGCAGGAAGCGCTTCAGCAGCGCATAGCCAAGGTCGTGGTCGGCCTCGCACTTGTCGCGCAGGCACTTGGCATCGAGCGCGATCGCGCGCGTCAGTTCGATCGCGCGCGCGTCGTATCCCCAGCGATACGGCGGCAGCAGCCAGGTCAGTCCGACGACCTCGCCCTCGCCCACTGTCTCGAAGCGAACGGCGCCGCGGCCCGGCGTGACCATCTCCAGTGCGACGCGCCCGTGACGGACCAGATAGATCCAGTCGGCGGGATCGTCGGCGTGAAACAGATACTGGTCGTCGTTGAACCGCACGTTCTTCGCGCAGCCCGCCGCCAGTTTGACGAACCCGTCGCCCAGTCCCTCGAACAGC
This sequence comes from uncultured Alphaproteobacteria bacterium, assembly GCA_963739725.1. GTDB lineage: Bacteria > Pseudomonadota > Alphaproteobacteria > Acetobacterales > Acetobacteraceae > JAMXLO01. The sequence goes on from CAVUBS010000030.1 coordinate 11,099, forward strand.
CTGTGCTCGGAGACGATACGCTCAAGCCCTTCCATCGCTGTCTCCTTCGCCGCGGATTGCGCGTGCCTCCTCGGTGATGTCGATGCCGACCGGACACCAGGTGATGCAGCGGCCGCAGCCGACGCAGCCCGAGGTGCCGAACTGATCGACCCAGCTCGCCAGCTTGTGCGTCATCCATTGCCGATAGCGCGAGCGGTTGCTCGCCCGGATGCTGCCGCCGTGGATGTAGGAGAAATCCATCGTGAAGCACGAATCCCAGCGTCGGTTGCGTTCCGCGCCGCCGTTCAGGTCGGTGGAGTCGGTGACGCTGGTGCAGAAGCAGGTCGGGCACACCATCGTGCAGTTGCCGCAGGTGAGGCAGCGCTCGGCGACATCGTCCCAGCGCGCATGCTCGAGGTTGGCCATCAGCAGGTCGCGCAGCCCCGCGGTATTCATCTGGCGGCCCATGCTCGCCGCGGTCCGCGCCACCACGGCGTCGGCGCCGGCGCGGTCCGGCTCGCCGGCGGGGCGCTTCTGGTCCAGTTCGGCGAGCAGTTCGGCCCCCCGTTCGCTGCCCGGCTCGGCGAGGAAGCGGTGCTCGCCATCGAGCAACTCGGTGAGCGCGATGTCGTACCCGGCATCCGCCTTCGGGCCGGTCTTCATGGAAACGCAGAAGCAGGTACCGCCGGCCTGGCCGCAGTTGACCGCGACGATGAACGCGCCCTCGCGCCGCGCCTGGTAGTGCTGATCGACGTAGGGTCCTTCCAGGAACACACGGTCCTGAATGGCAATCGCGTGCAGCTCGCAGGACCGCACGGCGATAAAAGCGTAGCGCGGAACCGGGTCGGACGCGGAGGTGATGCTCATTCCATCCGCCGTCCGCTCGGCGCGCATGAGCCGCAGCATCGGCGGGTGCAGATAGCGTTTCCACGAATGCGGCCCGACGGCATAGCCGAACATCGCGCCGTCGTCGCGCCGCTTCAGGCGGTAATGGCCGCCGTCCTGCTCGTCGGTCCAGCCGGCGGGCAGGTCGGCGATGCCCTCGATTTCGTCATAGACGATGGCATCGTCGCGACGCGTTGGGCCGATCACCTGGAAACCCTGGTCGCGCAGCTTGCCGATCAGGCTACCGAGACCGGCGGGCGTTATGATGGCCTGCTCATGTTCATGCATCGGTCATAGCCTTCTTCGGCTGCGCCGGCACCGCCAGCACATCGACCATACAAGGCCATGGATCGTTCGCACAGGCCCCAATCCAGCTCTATGCGCATTTTGCGCTCGCGGCTGGTTTTCGCACGCATACTCCGCGGAAATTGGTAATGAAATGGTTAACGGCCATACGGAGACTTATGCATGGCCTCGGAGCAGCGCCTGCTTCAAGCTCGGCGATGCCGGCTTGGGGCCGAGGAACGTGGCCAGCATCGCCTCGGCGAATTGCGGTTTGATGACGGGCCCAAGCGGCTGCCCGCCGACGGTTACGGTGGCACCGCGCGGCGTGAACAGCAGCGAGAACACATCGCCCTCCTGCATGGCGGGAACCGCGGCGAGAAACGTTGCGAGATCCGCGGGATCGATCTGGCAGGGAGGCTGGCAATTGTTGGCGAAACCCTCGCGCCACGCCTTGCGGGCATCCTCCGCACTGACATTGCGTTCGAATTTGACCGTCAGCAGCTTGGTCTCCGGCGAGCGCAGGATCTGCTCGGCGCTGCTGCTCGGGTGCTCCAGATAGAGGCTCGCGACATAGACATGGATGCCCAGAAACGAATAGGTACGCCGCCCGTAACCATTCAGCTGCAATGTCTTCCCGCCGGCCTCGACCGTGTCCGGCAGTTGGATGCCGTCGAACTCCGCCGCCTGGGCAACGCAGCAGACGGACATGATGATGGCCCATATGATCAGCGCCTGCCGCAACCGGATGCGCGCAAAGGACGAGCGCGGTCTGATGTGACTTCTCATGCAGGGACCCGACAGCATTGGCTGACGAGTTTGCCCGGCGGAGGCGCCGCCCTCAAGGCCCGCTCGGGCGCTATGATCCCTGTGGCCGGAATGTCGTATCATGCGCACGCAGATCGAGGGCACCGCGATGCCGTCGACCGTCGGAATCGGAGGGGACCATGCGACGGCAGAAGAAGTTCTATGCCTGGGGCTACGCGGACGAGGATCTGACGCCGGAAGAAATCGTGTCGTGGGAAACCGACATCGCCCAGCGCTACGGGCTTTCCGGTTTCGACGTCCTGCCGCCGCCCAAGGCCGACGAGATTGCGCTTCGCGCGCCCCGGGTCACCGTGCCTGCGGCGTTGCAATCGATCATTCGCACCGATCATCTCGCGCGCCTCGAACACAGCTACGGCAAGGCGTGGTTCGACGCGTGCCGCATGTTCATGCGCTCGGTGCCCAATCCGCCCGACGCCGTGGCGTTCCCGGAAACCGAGCAGGACATCGTGCGTGTGCTCGACTGGTGCGACCGGATCGGCGCCAAGGCGATTCCCTACGGCGGCGGCTCGTCGGTGGTGAAGGGAATCGAACCATCGGAGGCATTCGACAAGGTCGTGACGATCTCGACTGCGCGACATGGACAAAGTGCTGGAGGTCGATGCGGTGAGCCTGGCCGCGCGCATCCAGGGCGGCGTCTACGGACCGCACATCGAGGACCAGTTGCGCGACACGCCGTTCACCATGCGCCACTACATGCAGGCCTACCGTTGCTCCACGCTCGGCGGCTGGATCGCGACACGGTCGGGCGGTCACTACGCGACGCTATACACCCATATAGACGATTTCGTGGAGAGCACGCGGGTCGTGACGCCGGTCGGCACACTCGAGACGCGCCGCCTGCCAGGCTCCGGTGCGGGGCCCAGTCCGGACCGCATGTTCATCGGTTCCGAGGGCATCCTCGGCATCATCACCGAGGCGTGGGTGCGGCTGCGCCGGAAGCCGACGTTCCGCGCGGCAACCAGCGTGCGTTTCAAGAACTTCCATGCCGGCGCCGATGCGGTACGCGGCATTACCCAGGCTGGCCTTTATCCCGCCAACTGCCGGCTGCTCGAAGCGCGCGAGGCACTGCCGGACATCCCGTGGGACAACGAGCAGGCCGTGCTGGTGCTTGGGTTCGAATCGGCCGACCATCCGCTCGAGGCCTGGATGGCGCGCGCGCTGGAGATCTGCCGGGACTGCGGCGGCGTGCCGGATCACAGCGGCGGACGACGAACCGTCACATCGCTCCGGGGCCGCCGGCGCCTGGCGCAACCGATTTATCCGCGCGCCGCACTACATGGAACACGCGGTCGCGCGCGGGCTGCTGTCCACGACCTTCGAAACCGCGATGACCTGGGAGCGCGTCGGCGACTTCCTTGCGCGGATCACGCAGATCGCACACGACACCATCAGGCGCGTCACCGGCCGCGAGGGCACCGTCACCTGCCGCTTCACGCATGTCTACCCCGATGGACCATGCCTTTACTTCACACTCGGCGGCATTCTCGACCCGCGGATCATGCTCGAGCAGTTCATGGAGATCCTGACGACCTGCTCGGCCGCCACCGTGGAGCACGGCGGCACGACGACCCACCATCATTCGGTCGGCCGTTTCCACCGGCCGTTCTACGACAAACAGCGGCCCGAACTGTTCGCCCGTGCGCTCCGCGGCGCCAAGCGCGAACTCGATCCAAAGGGCATGATGAATCCCGGCGTGCTGATCGATCCCTGAGCTGTCGCCGGCATTTGACACCACGGGGGACCGCATCCGAGCATCGCACAAACGGAGGGGACGACGATGCTCGCCAGCCAGGACCGCATCCTGACCACGCACACCGGCAGCCTGCCGCGGCCTGCCGAACTGACCGCGCTCTATGTCCGGCGCGCGCGCGGCGAGGCGGTCGATCCCGCGGTGCTGGACGCCGTCGGCCGCACGTCCGTGCACGATGTGGTAGCAAAACAGATCGCCGCCGGGGTGGATGTCGGTAACAACGGCGAGCAGCAGCGCGAGGCGTTCTTCCTCTATGTCCGCCATCGCATGAGCGGGTTCGGCGGCGGCTGGGCGCGCCGGGTGTTCGCGGATGTCGCGCACTACCCGGCATTCAGCGCCTGGAAGGCGGCGCACGACGCGGTCAACGAGTTGGTCAGCAACACCGGCGGCGTGCCCGAGGCGGTCGGCGAGGTGCGCTATCTGGACCGCGCGATGGTGGAAGCGGAATGCAAGGATTTTCGCGCCGCGCTGGATGCCGCACAGGGCGGTTTCGCCGAACCGTTCATGACGGCGCCCTCGCCGGGCATCATCGCCGCGGCGATGCGCAATGCCTGGTACGACACCGAGGATGCCTACCTCGATGCGCTCGGCCGCGCGCTGCAGGTGGAGTACGAGACGATCGTCGCGCACGGCTTCCTGCTGCAGATCGACGCGCCGGACCTGGCGATGGAACGCCATCTTTCCTACCAGGATCGGCCGCTGTCCGAGTTCGTCGATTTCGTCGAGCGCGTGGTGGCGACGATCAACCGTGCGCTTGCCAACATTCCGCGCGATCGGGTGCGGCTGCATGCGTGCTGGGGTAACTACGAGGGTCCGCACGACTGCGATGTCGCGCTGCCCGAGATCCTGCCGGCGATCAGGCAGGCGAAGGCGGGTGGCTTCGTATTGCCGTTTGCCAATCCGCGGCATGCGCACGAATACCGCTGCCTGACGGAACTGAAGCTGGACGATGATCAGGTCATCGTCGCCGGCGTGATCGATCCGCTGACCAATTTCGTCGAGCACCCCGAAGTGGTGGCGGACCGCATCGAGCAGGTGGCGCGCGCGGTCGGCGATCCTCGGCGCGTGCTGGCCGGCACCGACTGCGGCTTCGACACGTCGGCCGGGCGCGGACGCGTCGCAGATGACGTGGTGTGGGCGAAGCTGGCGGCGATGGCAGAGGGCGCCCGGATCGCGACGCAGCGACTGTTCTGAAGGCTGGCACAGTCCTGCCGCTCTGCATTCGTCCGCTCTCGTTCCGCGAAAGCGGGATGACAATCGGGTGGCACGAGGGATCGCTATGAAGCGTTCCGCAATCCACCCTTCACGTGGCGGGCGAACGCATCGAACAGACGCCGTGTCACCGGGCCGACATCGCCATCGCCGACCGGCCTGTCGTCGATGCGCACGATCGGCTTCACAAAACTGGTCGCGCTCGTGATGAATGCCTCGCGCGCCTCGCGCATGTCCTGTTCGCTGAACTGCGTTTCCGAAAACGCGACGTGCTCATCTCCGATCAGCGCCAGCAGCGCGCCGCGCGTGCAACCGGGCAGTATCGCGTGATCCAGATGCCGCGTGCGCAGCACGCCATCCTTGTCGACAATCCAAAAGCTCGTGGCGGCGCCTTCCGTCACCATGCCGTTGGCATCGACCAGGATCGCCTCCAGCGCGCCCTTCTCCTTGGCGGCCTGGCGCGCCAGCACGTTGGGCAGCAGCGCGATGGTCTTGATGTCGCAGCGCGCCCAGCGCTGGTCCGGATAGGTGACCGCGCTCGCCGTCCACGCCGCGACATCGGTCGGATAGGGCGGAATGCGGCGGATCGTCACCACCACCGACGGCGGCACCGGATTTGACGGAAACGGATGGTCGCGCCGCGCCACGCCGCGGGTGACCTGCATATACAACAGGCCCTCGCGCACCCGGTTGCGCCGCGCGACCTCGTAAAGCACGTGTCGCAGCGCCGCGCGGCTCATCGGTGCGGCCAGGTTGATCGCCTGCAGCGAGCGGGCCAGCCGGTCGAGATGCAGGTTCTCGTCGATGAAGCGTCCGTCGTAGAGGTGCACCACCTCGTAGATGCCGTCGGCGAACTGATAGCCGCGATCCTCGATGTTCACCGAGGCTTCACGCTGCGGCAGGTAACGGCCATTGACGTAGGCGATGCGGCTCATGCGGTGCGTCCTGGCGAGGATTCTGTTGCGTAGGCGAGCATACCGTCCTGCAACGGCGTCGCAACCGGGTGAAGCTGAAGCGCTCAGGGCTCTGCCCTGAAACCCGCCCGAGGGCGTTGCCCCCGGGACCCCCACCAAAGGCGTAGCCTTTGGAATCCAATTACTAAAGTAATGGGTTCCAAGGGCTCCGCCCTTGGCGGAGTCCAGAGGCAGCGCCTCTGGTGGGGTTCGGGGTGAAACCCCGAGCGCGTGCGCCCTACCCGCCGACCTTCTCGTCGGAATTCACCCCAAGCTGCTTCAGCTTGCGATGCAGCGCGCTGCGCTCCATGCCGACGAACTGCGCCGTCCGGGAAATGTTGCCGCCGAAGCGCAGCAACTGCGCCTGCAGATACTGCGTCTCGAACAGATCGCGCGCCTCGCGCAGCGGCAGACCCATGATGTCGGCGGTCGGATCGATGTTGAGCAGCGCGGGCGCATTCGACCCGATCTCCGGCGGCAGCATCTCGGCACGGATCGGATCGTGGGCACCGCCCGGCGCCATGATCAGCAGCCAGTCCATCAGGTTGCGCAACTGCCGCACGTTGCCCGGCCAGTCATACGCCTGCAGCGCGGTCAGCGTGTCGGCCGAAAGTTCGCGCACCTGCATGCCGGCATTCTCGGCCGACCGCTCGATGAAGTGCAGCGCGAGCGGCGGCACGTCCTCCCGCCGGTCCTTCAACGCGACGACCTTCAGCGGCACCACCGACAGCCGGTAATACAGGTCCTCGCGGAACCGCCCGGCACTGATCTCGGTCTGCAGGTCCTTGTTCGTGGTCGACAGCACGCGCACGTCCACCTTCACGCGCGCCGACCCGCCGAGCCGTTCGAACGTCGAATCCTGCAACGCACGCACGATCTTGCCCTGCGTCTCCAGCGGCATGTCGGAGACCTCGTCCAGCAACAGCGTGCCGCCATGCGCGCGCTCGAGCACACCGGCGCGACGCGGATGGGTCGTCGGATCGCTGCCGGCCTCCAGGCCGAACAGTTCCTCCTCGAAGCGCGACGGATTGAGCGTGGCGCAGTTGAGCACGATGAACGGGCCATCCGCGCGGCGCGAACGCGCATGGATCATCCGTGCCACCACCTCCTTGCCGGAACCGGCCGGACCACTGATCAGCACGCGCGAGCCGGTCGGCGCGACCCGCTCGACGCCGGCACGCAGCAAGCTGATGGCCGGGCTTTCACCTGTCAGGATGGTCTCCGGTCCGGCGCGCAGGCGCAGTTCCGCATTCTCGCGCGCCAGTCCGGCCGCCTCCAGCGCGCGGCGCACCACCAGCAGCAGACGGTCCGACTGGAATGGCTTCTCGATGAAGTCGTAGGCGCCCTGCAGGATTGCCGCGACCGCGGTTTCGATCGTCCCGTGACCGGAGATCATCACCACCGGTACATGCGGCTCCTCGCTGTGGAATGCCTGCAGCAGACCCAGCCCGTCGAGCCGCGAGCCCTGCAGCCAGACATCGAGGATGACCAGCGACGGGCGGCGAACCCGGAACGCGGCAATCGCGGCATCCGAGCCGCCGGCGGAGCGCGTGTCATAGCCTTCGTCGCGCAGCACGCCGTCGATCAGCAGGCAGATATCCGGTTCGTCATCAACAATCAGGATGTCATACGCCATCCGACACCTTCGTGGGCAGAACGAGCGCGGCCACCGCTCCCGGACCATCGGGCCTGTCGTCGAGCGTCAGGCGTCCGCCATGGTCCTCCATGATCTTCTTGACGATCGCGAGACCGAGCCCGGTGCCCTTCGGCTTGTGTGTTACATAGGGTTCCGTCAGCCGCGCACGATCCTCCTGCGGCAATCCGACACCGTCATCGGTCACGATGATGCGAACATCGTTCTCGTATGCCTGCACGGCGAGGCCGATGCTGCCACCTTGCCGGTCCGGCGGGCCCTGCCGCATGCTCACGGCATCCGCGGCATTCTGCAGCAGATTGGTCAGCGCGTGACGCAGCATGGTGCGATCGCATGGCGCCACCGGCCCCTGTTCCGGGATATCGGTGAGCCAGGCGATCTGCGGCCGTGCGGCCTTCTGCAGCACCAGGGCCTCGCGCGCGATGCGGCCGACATCCTCCGGCTTGATCACCGGCTGCGGCATTCGGGCGAATGCGGAGAACTCGTCCACCATGCGCCCGATGTCGCCGACATGGCGCACGATGGTGTCGGCACACTGCGTGAATGTCTCGGGATCGGAGGTTATCTCGCGCGCGAAGCGGCGCTTCAGCCGTTCGGCGGCGAGCTGGATCGGCGTCAGCGGGTTCTTGATCTCGTGTGCGATGCGGCGCGCGACGTCGGCCCATGCGGCCTTGCGCTGCGCCGACTGCAGTTCGGTGATGTCGTCGAACGTCACGACGAAGCCATCGGTTCGACCGCCCGACAGATCGGCGCCGATCCGCACCAGAAGGGTACGCCTGCGCGTCGCCGGCCCGTGCTGGATTTCCGCGGTCCGCGCGCGTTCCGGCGATGCCGCCGCCTCATGCAGCAGTTCGGCGAATTCCGGCACCACCTCGGCCAACTCGCGGCCGATCGCCGACAGCAGATCGATGCCGAGCAACTCGTCCGCCGCACGGTTCGGCAGCTCGATGCGACCCGACGCATCGAGCCCGATCACCCCGGCGGAGACGCCCGACAGCACCGTCTCGGTAAACCGCCGGCGCTCATCGATCTGGCTGTAGGCATCCATGAGTTCGCTGCGCTGCGCGGCAAGCTGCCCGGTCATGCGGTTGAACGCGCGCGACAGGCCGGCAACCTCGTCGCCGGTCTGCGCCTCCGCCACACGGACGTGCAGGTCGCCGCCGCGGACCCGCTCGGCCGCGTGGATCAGACGCCCGATCGGCCGCGCGATCTGATTGGCGAGCACCAGGCCGATCAGCACCGCGGCCATCAGCACCAGCAAGGCGACGATCGCAAAGATCCAGGCGAACGCGATCTGCAGCCAGGAGCGATTCTGATCGAGCCGCTGATACTCGGCGACCGCCTGCTCGGTGCGCTGCATGTGCTCGAGGATCTGCGGATCGACCGGCCGTCCGATCATCAGCATCAGCGGCGGCGTCGAATCGAGACGCACCACCGCCTGCACGCGCGTGCCGTCGCCCGCGGCCAGTATCGCGACGTCGCCACCCTGCGCCTGCTGCGTCATGGACGCGGGCGGCAGTTCCACGCCCATGCCGGCGAACAATCCGGCTGCGGCGAGCACCTGCCCGGTGAGCGGATCGTAGATGATCGCCTCGGTCAGGCCGCGCAGCGTGGTCTGCACGCTCAGCACTTCGACGAACACCGAGGGATCCGCCAACAGGTACTGCCCAGCGCGCGTCAGGTCGTTCGCCATCTCCAGCGCGACCGAACGGATGTTGTTGCGGTGCTCTTCCAGATAGCCGCGCGAGACCTGCAGCGACTCGTTGACCGCCTGGCGCACCGGATCGTTGAACCAGGCCTGGATGCCGAAATGGAAGAACGCGACGGCGAAGCAGGCCACCATGATGGTCGGCGCCACGGCGACGCCGCCCAGCAGCAGGACCAGCCGGACATGCAGGCGCGAGCCGGCGGAACCGCGGCGGCGCTCGACCCAGACGCGCGTCAGCCGCGCCGCCAGCACCGCGCCGAGCAGCAGCACCGCCGACAGATTGCCGAGCAGAAGGCCAACGCCCACGCCCGGGTTCAGGCCGAACGGCGAGCCGCGCGCGAGGAAGACGAACGTGGCGAGCCCGATGCCGAACGCCAGCGCGGCCAGCACCAGGGTCAGCGCCTTGCCCAGCAGCACGTTGGCGATCCGAGCCAGCAGCGTGCGCCCCGGGCTCTCCACCTCGGTTTCCGGCGGAGCGAGGCGGCGGGGCGTGCTGCTCGGGACGCAGCGAGCCGGGTGGCGGGGCGATGTTCACATCAGCCCCCGCACCACCGGAATATCCAGGTCGCGGATCTTCTTGCGCAGTGTATTGCGGTTGAGCCCGAGCATCGCCGCAGCCTTGATCTGGTTGCCGCGAGTCGCCGCAAGCGTGAGGCGGATCAATGGCCGCTCCACCTCGGCGATCACCCGGTCGTAGATGTCCGACGGCGCCGCCCCGCCGTCGTGGCTCGCCAGGAACTCGCGGATGTGCCGCTCGACCGCGCGCACCAGCGGCTCCGGACCGACGGCGACCGGCGCTTCGGCCGGCGGCGCGGCGGTCTCGACGAGTTCAACCTCGATCTGGTCCGCGCCGATCGTCTCGTGCGGACAGAGCGCGGCCAGGCGGCGCATCAGGTTCTCGAGTTCGCGCACATTGCCCGGCCAGCTGTAGCGGTTCAGCCGCTCCACGGCGCCCTGATCGAGCGTCTTGCCGGGCAGGCCGTCGTCGCGGGCACGCTCCAGGAAATGCCGCGCCAGAACCTGAATGTCCTCCACCCGTTCGCGCAAGGGCGGCAGGCGAATCGGCACGACATTGAGCCGATAGAACAGATCCTCGCGAAACAGGCCCTGGCGGATCGCATTCCGCAGGTCGCGGTGGGTGGCGGCGATGATGCGCACATTGGCCTTGATCGGCTGGCGCCCGCCGACCGAGGTGAACTCGCCCTCCTGCAGCACGCGCAGCAGCCGGGTCTGCGCCTCCGGCGGCATGTCGCCGATCTCGTCGAGGAACAGCGTGCCGCCGTTCGCCTGCTCGAAGCGGCCCTGCGAGCGCGTGGTGGCACCGGTGAACGCGCCGCGCTCGTGGCCGAACAGTTCGCTCTCGATCAGTTCGCGCGGGATGGCCGCCATGTTGATGGCAACGAACGGACCGGCCCGGCGTTTCCCGTAATCGTGCAGGGCGCGCGCGACCAGTTCCTTGCCGGTGCCCGATTCGCCGTTGATCATCACCGTCAGGTCGGTCGTGGTGAGCCGCGCAATGGTCCGGTAGATCTCCTGCATGGCCGGGCTGCGGCCGATCAGCGGCAGCCGTTCGTCCGCGTCGCGTGGCTCGGAGGTGCTGACGAATGGCGCTGCCGGCACCGCCAGGGCACGCCCGACAACGGACAAAAGTTCCTGCAGATCGAACGGTTTGGGCAGATATTCGAAAGCGCCGCGCTGGGTGGCCTTCACCGCGGTCAGCAGCGTGGACTGCGCGCTCATGACCACCACGCGCAGCTCCGGGCGGATCTTGCGGATGCGCGGGATCAGGTCGAGACCGTTCTCGTCGGGCATCACGACGTCGGTGATGACCAGATCGCCCTCGCCGTCCTCGACCCACCGCCACAGCGTGGCGGCGTTGCCGGTACTGCGCACCTGGTAGCCCGAGCGACCCAGCGCCTGGGTCAGCACGGTACGGATGGAACGGTCGTCGTCGGCGACCAGCACGGTGGGTGGGGTCATTGCATGTCCTTCGCCATCGGTCAGGCGCCGATATCGGCCTCCTCGTCGGTCACCACCGGGAGATGCAGGCGGAAATCCGTGCGCCCCGGCCGGCTGTTCACCTCGATCAGTCCGCCATGATCGCCCATGATCTTGGCGACCAGTGCAAGCCCGAGCCCGCTGCCGGCAGCCTTCGACGAGACGAAGGGCTCGAACAGATGCGGCCGGATGTCGTCCGGGAATGCCCGGACCGTTGTCGCGCACGGTCACCAGGAGCGGCAGATCGAGTCGCGTCGTGGAGCCTGGAACGGCGAGGCGCATGCCGTGCTGGAAGCCGGTCATCAAGGTGATCTCGGGATTGGATTGGTGCTCCTGGGTCGCCGCCTCGGCGGCATTCTTCACAAGGTTCAGCATGACCTGCACGAGTTGGTCGCGATTGCCCCACACCGGTGGCAGCGACGGATCATATACCTCATGGAACCGGACGTGGGGGGCGAAACCCGACTGCGCGAGCTTCCGCACATGTTCGAGCACGCGATGGATGTTCACGGCGGTGCGGGCGATCGGCTTTTCGCCGAAGATCTCCATGCGATCGACCAGTTCGCGAATCCGGTCGGCCTCGTCGCGGATCAGCACGGCAAGCTCGCGATCCTGGGGATCCACGCTGGTTTCCAGCAATTGTGCTGCACCACGAATGCCCGAGAGCGGGTTCTTCACCTCGTGCGCGAGGATGGCCGCCATCCCGGTGACGCTGCGCGCGGCGCCACGGAACGCAAGCTGCCGGTCGAGTGAACGCGCCGCCGAGGCGTCCTGGAGGACCAGCAGCACGGAGCCGGGTTCCTCGGGAAGCGACGAGCCCTGCACGGTGATGCCCCGCTTGTTGATCCGCGGGCTCTCCAGGTTCAGGTCGTGATCCGACACGGTGGCATCGCTCTGGCGAACCTGCTGAACCAGCAGGAACAAGGGGTTGTCCTCGGGAACCAGATCGCGCAGGCGAAGCTGTGCCAGGCCCGCCGTCGAAATGCCGAGGAACTGCTCCGCGGCATGATTGACGTAGCGGAACCGGTCCTCCGGATCGAGCAGCACAACGGGCACCGGCAGCGCGCTGAGTATGTGCGCCGTGTCGGCTGCCCGTTTCCGCTCCAGCAGGGCCAGCGCTGCGCGGGTGACCGGGTTGGCCATTATGCCGCTTCCGCCAGGAGGTCGTCGCGTGCGGGCGGCGCTCGGGTCACGCCGCGGGCGATCAGACGGTCGTAGAAGGCATCGATCAGCTGCAGCACCGATGCGGCATCGGGCAGCCGGTTCATTGCCGCGCGGAACTCCGCCGATCCGGGGAGGCCACGCGAGTACCAGGATACGTGCTTACGGGCCAGACGGACCCCGGCGCGGTCGCCGAAATGCCGCAGGATCGCATGGTAGTGGCTTGTCAATATGTCTTTCTGCGCCGACAGCGGCGGTTCCGGCAGATGGCGGCCGGTGCGCAGGAAATGTGCCACCTGCGCGAGGAACCAGGGGCGGCCATAACAGCCGCGGCCGATCATCACGCCGTCCGCTCCCGAGCGGCGCAGCGCTTCGACCGCATCGCCTTCGGTCAGGATGTCGCCATTTGCGATAACAGGTATATCGACGGCGTTCTTCACCTCACCGATGAAGTCCCAATCCGCCGTGCCGGTGTAGAACTGCTGGCGGGTTCGCCCGTGCACCGTGACCATGCGAATGCCGCAGTCCTGGGCGATTCGTGCCAGCCGCGGCGCGTTCAGGCTGGCATGGTCCCAGCCCATGCGCATTTTCAGGGTTACGGGCACATCCACCGCCCTGACCGTCGCTTCGAGAATGGCGACAGCCGAGCCCTCGTCGCGCATCAGCGCCGAACCGGCCAGTTGTCCGACCGCGACCTTCTTGACCGGGCACCCGAAATTGATGTCGATCAGGTCGGCGCCGCGGTCCACCGCGAGACGCGCCGCCTCTGCCATGGCCGCGGGCTCGCATCCGGCAAGCTGCAGCGCGCTGATGCCGCCGCTGCCGTCCATCTCGGCCATTGCCAGCGTCTTCTGGTTCTCCCGGATCATTGCCCACGAGGCGATCATCTCCGAGACCACCATGCCCGCGCCAAGCTGCTTGGCGAGCCGACGGAACGGCAGGTCCGAGACGCCCGACATCGGCGCCAGGATCACCGGCATGGCGATTCTGACGCCACCGCCCAGGTCGATCGGCCCGAGGTCGCGGCGTAATACTGTGGTGTCGGAATGACACTTGCTCATCATTTGGGCAAATTAGCGACACGCATGCCGATGCGCAATGCGAAAACTGTAGGCAAGGCAGGTTCAACCCGGAGGTTCTCCGCGTTGCCCGCATCGCAGTTGACGCGCCCACCCGCACGCGGCGACGGTGCCGGCATGCGAATCGCAGCCATACTGGTCGCGGCCGGCTCGGGCAGCCGGTTCGGCGCCGAGACGCCGAAGCAGTTCCTGTCGATCGCCGGCAAGGCCGGTGATCCGCCACGCCGCCGAGGCGTTGGCGGAATACGCCACCATTCTGCAACCGGTCGGCGACTCGGGCCCGATCGAGGCCGCTCTCGAGCGTCTACCGCACCTGCCGCCCGTGCCAGGCGGTGCAACGCGCCAGGAAAGCGTCCGCGCCGGCCTCGAGGCATTGGCCGCTCAGGCACCCGATGTCGTGCTGGTGCACGACGCCGCCCGGCCGCTGATCCCCGCGGGCACCATCCCTGCGCTGCTCGCCGCCCTGGAACATGCGCCCGGAGCAATCCCCGCCATTCCGGTCGCCGACACGCTGAAGCGGGTGGTCGATGGGCTGATCACCGCCACCGCCCCGCGCGATGGCCTGTTCCGCGCGCAGACGCCGCAGGCCTTCCGTTTCCCGGTCCTGCTCGCCGCGCATCGGGCCGGTGCGGCCGCCGCGGCCACCGACGATGCGTCGCTGCTGGAAGCCGCGGACCTGGCGGTGGCGATCGTCCCCGGCTCCGAGGACAACATCAAGCTGACCTATCCCGAAGATCTGCGCCGTCTGGAGCGCGCCATGACCACCACCCTGATCCCCCGCGTCGGCACGGGCTTCGACGTCCATGTTCTGGAGGCGGGGCGGCGGCTCGTGCTCTGCGGGGTCCCGATCGAGCACGACAGGGGTTTGGCCGGCCATTCGGATGCCGATGTCGGCATTCATGCGCTGTGCGATGCGATCTACGGCGCGCTGGCCGAGGGCGATATCGGCCGGCATTTTCCACCGAGCGAATTGGCCTGGAAGGATGCCGACAGCGCGCGCTTCCTCGCCCACGCCGCCGGCCGCATCGCCGCCCGGGGCGGGGTGCTCGCCAACGCCGATGTCACCCTGATCTGCGAGCGCCCGAAGATCGCCCCCCACGCCGCCGCCATGGCAGCGCGCCTGGCCGGGATCCTCGGCGTCGAGCCCTCGCGCATTTCGGTGAAGGCGACGACGACGGAGAAACTCGGCTTCACCGGCCGCGGCGAGGGGATCGCCGCGCAGGCGGTCGCCACCATCCTGCTGCCCGCCTGATCGACGGATTTTGCGATGCAAATCCATGGCGAGTGTGCACAAGTGTATGTTCGCGCCATTACGCCAGGGAGGCTCCGCGCCCAATGAAGCACCCCGCCATCGCCGCCGCACTGCTCGGCGCCGCCTGGATCCTGGCCGGCTGCGTGCAGGACAATCCCCCTCCCGCGCCACCGGCGCCGATGGTCGAGACGATGCCCTTGCCGCCGGTGAGCGCGATACCGCTGGTCTGGCAGCCCGGGCACTGGGACTGGACGGGAAGCTCCTACGTCTGGACGCCGGGCCAATTCGTGCCACGCGAAGGCCATGGCGAGCTCTGGATGCCCGGATTCTGGGACAGAACGCCGTCCGGCTGGCTCTGGCGTCCCGCCCACTGGGTGTAGCAGCCGTCCTCGCCCGTCCTCGCCGCCAAGTGGCAGACCTTGCGGCTCACTTGCTGCGGTGTTAGTGCCGGCCCGCTGTTGCAGGGGCTGACCGATGCCGTCGACTTTCGAAACCGTCGCTGGAATCATTGCCGAGACGTGTGACATTCCGCGCGAGAAGATCACGCCGGACAGCCACGCGATCAATGACCTCGGCATCGACAGCCTGGACTTCCTGGACGTCGCCTTCGCCATCGACAAGGCGTTCGGCATCAAGATGCCGCTGGAGCAGTGGACGCAGGAGGTCAACGAGGGGAAGGTCTCGTCCGATCAGTACTTCGTCCTGAAGGACCTCTGCGCCAACATCGACCAGCTGGTGGCGGCGAAGGTAGCCTGAGCCGGAATGCGCCTCGAATACTTCCAGATGGTGGACCGGATCGCGGAGCTCGATCCGGCGGCTCGGACCGTGCGCGCGGAATGCCTGGTACCCGAGGCGAGCCCGGTGTTCGAGGGCCACTTCCCGGGCCATCCCCTGCTGCCGGGCGCGCTGATGATCGAGGCGATCGCCCAGACCGGCGGCTGGCTTGTGCTGGCAGTGCTGCGGTTCCAGCGGATGCCGTTCCTGGCGCAGGTCAAGGAGGCGAAGCTGCGCGCCTTCGTGGTGCCCGGCCAGGCGCTTGAGGTCGAGGCGCGCCTGCTGCACGACGGGTCCGGCTACGCGATGGCGGCGGGCAGCATCTCGTCCGGCGGCAAGAAGGTCGCCGACGCCGAGATCACCTACCGCGTGGTGCCCTTCCCCAACGCGACGCTGCACGCCCAGATGCTGGAGACCGCACGGCGCATCGCTGTGCCGGAGGCGTTCCTGCATGAGTAGTCCGCGCGACGCAGTGATCACCGGCATCGGCCTGATATCCTGTCTCGGCGAAGGCATCGAGGCGCACTGGGCGGCGCTGAACCGCGACGGCGGCTTCCAGCCGGTGGTCGATGCGACGAGCTTCGCGCCGTGGCCGTTGCATCCGATGGCGCCGATAGAACTCGACCGGCAGATCCCCAAGCGCGGCGACCAGCGCCAGATGGAACCGTGGCAGCGCATCGGCACCTATGCCGCGGGGCTGGCGCTGGAATCCGCCGGCGTCAAAGGCAATTCCGAATTTCTGTCCCGCATGGACATGATCGTGGCCGCCGGCGGCGGCGAGCGCGACTACGCCGTGGACGCTGCCATCCTGTCGGCCCTGCCATCGTCCGCCGATCCGGGAGCCTTCCTGAACGAGCACCTGCTGTCCGACATTCGGCCCACGCTGTTCCTCGCCCAGCTTTCCAACCTGCTGGCCGGCAACATTTCGATCGTGCACGGGGTCGTCGGCTCGTCGCGCACCTTCATGGGCGAGGAGGCGTCCGGCACCGACGCGGTGCGCATTGCCTGTGCCCGGATCGCCGCGGCTCAGGGCGATCTGTTCCTGGTCGGCGGCTCGTACAACGCACAACGGCCCGACGTGCTGCTGCACTACGAGATGGGGCAGTTCCTCTGGAAGAAAGCATTCGCCGGCGTCTGGGCACGCCAGGCGGACGGCGGCGGCATGGTACTTGGCTCGGTCGGCTGCTTCCTGGTGATCGAAAGCCGCGAGCACGCCGCATCGCGCGGCGCGACTGCCCTGGCGCATATCTCGGCGATCGCCACCGACCGCAGCCGCCGGCGTCCCGGCGAGGCGACGGCCAATGCGACGCGGCAGTTCGATGCGATGCGCCGGCACATCGATCCCGCGCATGCGGCGGTGATCTCCGGCGCGGCCGGCATTCCCGCGACAACGGCCGAGGAGGCGGAGTTCCTGCGCGGCCTCGGCATGCCGGTGCGCGCCACCGCGACGGCGTTCGGTCACTCGCTCGAGCCGTCGTTCCCCGCCAATCTGGCCCTGGCGGCGATGGCGCTGTCGCGGCACCGGCTGTTCGCCCCGCTCGAGACGGCTGATCTGGAAGCGCCGATGGCGGGGGACCTGCGCCAGGTGCTGGTGACGTCCTGGGGCCACTGGCGCGGCGAGGCATTGGCCGTGGTCGAGGCACCCTAGGAGGCCGGTATGGCGCGTTCCGATATCGACAGTCACGGCAGACCCGTCGTCGTGGTCACCGGCGCCGGCGTGCTGACCGCGCTGGGCAACGGCAAGCAGGACAACTGGCGCGAACTGACCGCCGGGCACTCCGGCATCCGCCGCATCAGCCGCTTCCCGGTAGACGGGTTGCGCACCACCATCGCCGGCACGGTGGATTTCGTGCCGGTCGATGAAGTCTCGGCGCCCGCGCTGTCGGAACGCCTCGCCGAGTTCGCCATCGAGGAGGCCATCGCCGAGGCGGCCATCGGCAAGCTGGGCGACTTTCCCGGGCCGATGTTCCTGGCGCTGCCGCCGGTGGAACTGGAGTGGCCACAGCGCATCGCGATCGCCGCCGCCTCCGGGGCGAACGACGCGGTCACCTACGACGACCTGCTGCGTGCCGCCGGATCGGGGCAGTTCAGCCGATTTTACCAGCGCTTCCTGTTCGGCTCGGTGGCCGAAGCGCTCGCGGTCCGCTTCGGCACCAAGGGGTCGCCGGTGGCCACCTCCACCGCCTGCGCATCGGGTGCGACGGCCATCCAGCTTGGCGTCGAGGCGATCCGGCGCGGCGAGGCCGAAGCGGCCCTCGTCATCGGCACCGATGCGTCGGTCAACCCGGAAAGTCTGATCCGCTTTTCCCTGCTCTCGGCGCTGTCCACGCGCAACGATCCGCCGGCGGCCGCGGCGCGCCCGTTCAGCAAGGATCGCGACGGATTCGTCATGGCCGAGGGCGCCGGCGCGCTGGTGCTCGAGAGCCGAGCGCATGCGCGGGCGCGGGGCGCGAAGGTCCTCGGCGTGGTCGAAGGCTGCGGCGAGATGGCCGACGGCTTCCATCGCACGCGTTCGTCGCCGGACGGCAAGCCGATCATCGCCTGCATGCAGCAGGCGCTGGACGATGCCGGGCTGGCGCCGGACGCGATCGGCTATATCAACGCGCACGGCACCGGCACGCCGGAGAACGACAAGATGGAGTGGGTCGGCGCGTCCGCCGTGTTCGGCGAGCGCGCGGCCTCGATCCCGATCTCGTCGAACAAGTCGATGATCGGCCACACTTTGACCGCGGCCGGCACGGTGGAGGCGATCTTCACCCTGCTGGCGTTGCGGCATGGCCGGCTGCCGCCGACCATCAATTACGAGACGCCCGATCCGACGCTGCCGGTGGATTGCGTGCCGAACGTCGCGCGCGACGCGCAGGTGGCGCATGCGATGTCGAACTCGTTCGGCTTCGGCGGGCAGAATGTGTGTGTGGTGGTGGGAACACCGTGACCGTTGCGTTTGAATTTGTCATGGCCAGGCTGTTGAAAAGTGCTCCCCCTCGCGTGGCGGGAGGGGGTTGGGGCAAGGCAATCGGGCGAAGCAGATGCGCTCGGGGTTTCACCCCGAACCCCACCAGAGGCTCCGCCTCTGGACTCCGCCAAGGGCCGAGCCCTTGGAACCCGTTCACTTCAGTATCGGATTCCAAAGGCTTCGCCTTTGGTGGGGGTCCCGGGGGCAAAGCCCTCGGGCGGGTTTCAGGGCAGAGCCCTGAGCGCTTCAGCCTTCACCCGATTGCCCAGCCCCCTCCCGCAAGGGGAGGGGGAGAATCACACTCCGGCGCGCGGTTATCCTGACGCGTATGGGGCTTGACCCGGCCATCCGTGTGCCACCGATGGCGCACGGATGGCCGGGACAGGCCCGGGCATGACGTCGGGCCGAATGCCGCGCGCCCTGGTGATCGGCGGACGGCGCGGCATCGGCGCCGCCGTGGTGCAGGCCCTCACAGCCAAAGGCATGGACGTCACCTACACCTATCGCACCGCGCCAGGTGAATCCGGGGCCGCCGCCCGGCAACTCGATCTCGCCGATCGTGCCGCAGTCGACGCGTTCGCCCGGGAACTGGAGGATGCGCCGCCCTGGGACGCAATGGTGCAGGTCGGCGGCACCACCTACGACGCACTGGCGGCGATGATGGATCAGGACGCCGCAGAGCATGCCATGCAGGTGAATTTCTTCGCGTTTGCCCGCATCGCCCGCGCCGTCGTACGGCCGATGATCCGCGCGCGATCCGGGCGGATTGTCGCCATCGGCTCAGTGATCGGCCAGGTCGCGAGCCAGGGCAATGCCGCCTACGGCGCGACCAAGGCCGCGTTGCTCGCCTATGTCCGCACGCTGGCGATCGAGAGCGCCCGGCGCGGCGTCACGGTGAACTACGTCGCACCCGGCTTCGTGGACACCGACATGCTGGCGCCGTTCGCCGCCTACCGGGAGGCGACCGAATCGCGCATCCCCGCCGGCCGCTTCGCCAGACCGGAGGAGATTGCCTCAGTTGTGGCGTTCCTGGTCTCGCCCGAGGCCGGTTACATCAACGGCGCCGTCATTCCGGTCGATGGCGGACTGACCGCCGCGATTGGCATTCCGCGCTCCTAGCTGGCACAAACGGCTCATGCCGAAGATCCGCGCCCTGCAACTGCTGGCCGATCGCGAACTCGCGCTGGTGGAGCGCGATGCGCCGCCGCCGCCGGCCGCCGGCGAGGTGCAGCTGCGGGTGCGCGCCGTCGGGCTGAACCATATCGACCTGTGGGGCTTCCGCGGCATGGCGTTCGCCAAGCGTCGGTTCCCGTTGACCGTCGGCGCCGAAGCGTCGTGCGACGTCGTCGCGGTGGGCGAGGGTGTGGGCTCGATTGTTCCCGGCGATCGCGTGGTGCCGTTCGCCGCGCTGGTCTGCGGCACCTGTCGCGCCTGCATCGGCGGCCGCGAGAACCTGTGCGAGAACGTCGCCGGCGTGCGCGGATTCCATGTCGACGGCTTTGCGCAGGAACTGACCAACCATCCCGCGCGCCTGGTGGTGAAGGTCCCGGATGCAGTTGATCTACGCGACGCTGCATGCGTGCCGGTCGCGTACGGCACGGTCGAGCACATGCTGTTCGACAACGCGCGATTGGAAGCGGGCGAGTGGGTTCTGGTCCACGCCGGCGGTTCCGGCATTGGCAGCATCGCCATACGCGTCGCGAAATCGCTCGGCTGTACCGTGATCACCACCGTCGGCAGCGACGACAAGGCGACAAAGGCGCGCGCGCTCGGCGCCGACCACGTGATCAACTACCGCACCGACCGGTTCGAGGGCGTGGTGCGCAAGCTCACCGGCAAGAAGGGCGTGGACGTGGTGTTCGAGCATGTCGGCGCCGATACGTGGAACGGCTCGCTGCTGTCGCTGAAGCGCGGCGGCCGCCTGGTGACGTGCGGTGCGACATCCGGGCCTGCCGGCAGCATCAACCTGATGCAGCTTTTCCAGCAGCAGTACCGCATCATCGGTTCGTTCGGCTCGCCGCTCGACGCGCTCGGGCGCGCGCTGGGACGCATTGCGTCGGGGGTGCGGCCGGTGATCGATACCGTTTACGGGCTGGAGGATTTTCGCGCCGGTCTTGCGCGGCTGGAACAGCGCGACGTGTTCGGGAAGATCCTTGTCGAACTCTGACAATCCGTCATCCCCGCGAAAGCGGGGCCCAGGCACGATAGCATCGTGTCGCGCGCCCGGGTCCCCGCTTTCGCGGGGATGACGAACCGAGCCGGCGTGTTCCGCTACCTTTCCATTTACGGCGACCGGCTGCTCGGGCGCATGGTGAAATACCTGCTGGCGGCATTGCGTCGAACCAACCCCGACCGCGCGTCCGACCTGTGCGGTGCGATTGCACGCCGCTTCGGACCGCTGCTGCCGTCGCATCGCATCGGGCGCGCCAACCTTCGCGCCGCCTTCCCCGACAAGGACCCGGCCTGGATCGAGGCAACGCTCCGCGCGGCCTGGGACAATCTCGGGCGCGTGGCCGGCGAATATGTCCATCTCGGCCGGCTGTGGGATTACGACACGGAGCATCCGAACGCCGGCCGCATCATTACCGACGATGCACAGATGTTCATCGCGCTGCAGAACGACGGCAAGCCGGCACTCTGCTTCGCGGCGCATCTGGCGAACTGGGAATTGCCCGCCGTGATGGCCGCCGCGCACGGGCTGCCCTCGGCGGTGCTGTACCGGATGCCGAACAACAAGGCGGTGGCGGGGGAAATAACCCGCATCCGCGCGCCGCTGATGGGGCGGTTGATCCGCAGCCGGGCGCAGGCGCCGCTGGAAATGGCGGGCGCGCTCGATCGCGGCGAGCATCTCGGCATGCTGGTGGACCAGCATTTCTCGCGCGGCGTCGACGTGACGTTCTTCGGCCGACGCTGCAAGGCCAATCCGAGCATCGCCCGGCTTGCCCGCCAGTTCGATTGCCCCGTGGTGGGCGTGCGCGTGATCCGCCTGCCCGACCGCCGCTTCCGCATCGCCGCCGAAGGGCCGTTCGCACTGCCCCGCGATGCCGATGGCCGCATCGACGTGCCGGGCGCGACGCAGTTGATCGCCTCGGTGGTGGAGCGCTGGATCCGCGAAAATCCCGAGCAATGGCTCTGGTTTCATCGCCGCTGGCGGTGAAACATTCCCGGCGTTCAATTTTTATTCATTCGCCTTGTGCAGGGCTGCGCCACAATTGCGGCGCGGCTTCGGCATAGCCAAGCTTTGGATGTCATAAGCGGGAAGGAGACTGCCGATGCGCTCCCTGACCATGTCCGTCGCAGTGCTGGCCGCCCTGGCCGCAACGCCCGTGCTCGCGCAGAGCACGATCACGGCGCAAGGTGTGCCGCCTGGCGCAAATCCCGAGACCGGCGCACGGCCCGGCAATGAAGTCGGCACCGGCATGTCGATGCCGATGGGGTACCGGGCCAGCAACATCGACCACAACAACACCCACTCCCTGATCGCGCCGAACCTGCCGTCGCCGCAGGTCGGCCCGAACGCCAATGCGGTGGACCTTCTGCACGCCGCGCAGTCCGCCCTGCAGGCAGGCCGCACCGGCGAGGCGCAGCAGTCGCTGGAAATGGCGCAGACGCGCCTGCTCAGCCGCTCGGTGCCGATGGGACAGACGAACAATCCCAGCGACCACCCCGCGGTGTCACAGATTTCGCAGGCGCTGAGGGCGCTGTCCGCCGGTGACCGTGCACAGACGATGCAGCTGATCCAGTCGGCGATTCCGGCCGCCACTGCGCTGGCTGAGTAGTTTCGGCCCGGCGGGTCCATCGCCACGGCAGCCAGGAGGCTTTGCATGGCCAATCTCGCGATCAGCCTGACCTGCGCCGACTATGCGCGCGTGATGCCGCTGGCGGTCGGCGATGTGAAGCCCGACGGCATCGACCTGACGATGGTGCTCGGCCGCGAGGGATCCTGGCCGATGCGCGCCGAGATGCTGCGCCGCGCCGCGAATGATCCGACGGTGCATGGCGGCGAGTCATCGATGGCCGGGCATCTGCGGCGGATCGACCAGGGAGACCGCAGCCTTGTCGCGCTGCCGGTGTTCCCGCTGCGCAACTTCACCGCGCGCGATCTGTACGTGCGCAAGGGCGGGCCGGTGACGACGCCGGCCGACCTGCCCGGCAAGCGCGTCGGGATGTACGACTGGGTGGCGAGCGGCTCGATCTGGTACCGCCACTTCCTGCGCTTCATCGGCGTGCCGCCGGAGCAGTTGCGGTGGTGGATCGGCGATGTCGATGAGCCGAAGATCACCAGCCATGTCTATACGCTGCCCGATGGCGTGCAGGCCGCGCCGCAGGGGCGCGCGCTGTCGGAGATGCTGATCGCCGGCGAGCTGGACGCGACTGTACAGCCCGCCACGGCCGCGCCGCTATCATCCGGCCGATGGTCCGATCGTGCGACTGTTCCCTGAAGTCCGGAAAATCGAGCGCGATTATTTTCGCAGCACAGGCGTGTTCCCACCGCAGCATCTTGTCGTGCTGCGGCGTGAGGCGTGGGAACGGAACAGGTGGATCGCCCGCGCGCTGACCGAGGCGTTCATCCGCTGCAACGAAACATTCGCCAAGGCGCAGCGTTCGTTCCCCTACGCCTCGCCGTGGCTCGATGCGGAACTGGAGGAGACCGAGGGGCTGATGGGTGCCGACTTCCATCCCTACGGTTTTGAAAAGAACCGCGCCACCATCGAGATATTCAACGACCAGGCGCATCTCGCCGGCATCGTCGGCCGGCGCATCAGCGCGGAGGAATACTTCGCGGAGTTTCTGGCATCGTAGCCATTGGCGACCAGGACGCGCGCGCGGAACACCGACGACGAAAGAGAGCATGCGGGGCGCGCCCCGCATGCTCTCTTACCTGGTCACCGCCGGCAGTGCATGCCGGCGGAGCAGTCAGGACAGTGTCACGCCCAGAGGACGTTGGCCGGAATTGCCACCACTCCGCGGAAGTCGACACCGTGGGCCGCGCCGGCGCCGAAGGTGAGCAGTGTGCCGCCTGCGCCGTCGGATGCCTGCAGCATCGAGCCCTGCAGCGCCTTGTCCACGGTCAGCGTATCGCCCTTGGCGCTGGCGAAGTCCTCGATCTTGAGGAGACCGCCGTTGGCATGGAAGACGTAGGCGTCCTTGCCGCCGCCGCCCGTCACGTCCAGGGTGCCCGTGCCGGCGACGAACTTGTTGGTTCCGCCGTCTGCCGTCACCGTCGCGGTGCCGGAGCCGCCCGTCAGCGTGAGCGCGCTGTCACCGAGGAACTTGATCTGGCTCGTGCCGGTCCCGAGCGTCACCGTCGCAGCGTTTCCGGCGGTGAGAACGAACGTGTCGCTGCCGACCGTGTAGCTGCCGGTCTGCGACAGGGTCTTGCTCAGTGAGCCATGGTCGCCCGTTTCGGTCACCGCTGGCACAGTGCCGCCCGAGACGGTGAAGTTCTGGACGCCGGTGCCGGCGAGTTCCGCCGCCTGCTTCGTGTCGGCCCCCTTGTAGGTGATCGCGTCCACGTAGAGGTTGCGGTCCAGGGCGCTGGAGCCGCCCCACGCGTCGTTCAGGAAGTTGACGGCGACCGCGTGCGCGCCGGTGCCGAAGTCGCCGTTGAAGGCGAAGGTCTTGTCGGCGGCAGCCGCATGCAGAGCGGTGGCCGTGAACGTTCCGCCGAGCTGCTTGCCGTCAACCGAGACGGTGAACTGTGCGTTGCCCTGGTAGGCATCCTCGGAGATCTTCAGCACCAGCGTGTCCGAGCCTGCTCCGGTGGTAAAGTCGAAGGCGGGAACCGGCGCAGGCTTTGGAACCGGCAGCGGATTGCTGCCCGACACCCATCCGGACGAGGTCCAGTCGTACCACTGGCTGCTGGTGTTCTCGTGCCACATCGCGTTGTTGACGTAGGCGATCGCGGCGACGTTGGCAGTGAAGTTCGCCGCCTTGCCATCCTCGAGCACGGTGTTCGTGGTGGAGATCGTCCAGCGATGCCCGGCAGCATCGGTGATTGCCGCGGCACTTCCGGCCAGCACAAGGCTATCGTTCGCAGACGGAATGATCGACGACCCGGCACTGCCGTCGTGTCGGTCACGCTGAAGGTCATCGGCCCGGTGCCCAGCAGCGCGAGCGTCTTGCCGGTGTTCACGCCGTCGTAGACCGCGCTGTCCATGTAGAGGTTGCGGTCTCCCGTGTTCGCCACCTGCAGATCGTTGAGGAAGTTCACCGAGACGGTATGGCTGCCGACAGCCCAATCGCCGTTGAAGGTGAACGTCTGGTCGGCACCAAGGGCATGCGATGCGGTTTCAGTGAACGTCCCGCCGAGTTGCTTGCCGTCGACCGAGACGGTGAATTGCGCATCCCCCTGGAAGGCGGCCTCCGAGAACTTCAGGACCAGCGAGTCCGAACCTGTGCCGACCGTCACCGGCAACGGATTGACCACGGGCGGTGGCGTTACGTCCAACGAAGGTGAAGTTCTGCGCACCCGTGCCGCCCAGTTCCATCGACTGCTTCGTGTCGGTGCCGTCGAACTTGATCGAGTTCGACATACAGGTTGCGGTCGGTCAGCGCCGACCCACCCCATGCGTCATTGAGGAACGCGACGCTCAGGGTGTGGGTGCCAGGGGCGAACGTGCCATTGAAGGTGAACAGCTGCTCCTGGCCGGCTGAGTGCCACGCGCCGGCAGTGAACGTGCCGCCCACCTGCTTGCCGTCGATGGTGACGGTGAACTGTGCATCGCCCTGGTAGTAATCCTCGCATATCGCGAGCACCAGCGAGTCGGGCCCTGTGCCGGTCACGACCGGGCCGGTGGAGTGATACCGCCGCCGCCGCCCGCGGGTCGTGGGCTGCGAAAGCCACGGCTGAATGGTCACTCCCACCGGGGTCAACTGAGTGCCGCTGGTGTTCAGGAAGGCGGAGTCTGCGCCGTTCGGGTGGTTGCCGTTGTCCATGGCCCAGAAGACCGCCCCGGCCTTGCCGGCTTCGTTGGCGGCGATGACGGACGAGATGACCTGGGCGCCGTACGGGTCTCTGGTATAGCCATCCATCGCGTCGCCGAACTCGTCGATCGATGGAAACAGGCCAAGGCTCAGTGAGGTGCTGATATCGTTCGCGACGTACTGCGCCGCGCCGTTCGGGTCGGTGCCGCTGTAGTAGATATGCGGTGTGATGAAGATATTGTTGGTGCCGACCGCGGCAGTGACCGCGGCGATATTGGAGAAGTCGTAACCGCCGGCCGGCTGCAGGGCGATCGGATTGGTGAAGCCGGCGGCGCGGATCGCGTTGACGAGGCCGATCTGGATCTGCGACAGGTTGGTGGCGTTCGGCTCGTTGGGCATTTCCAGGAAGACGAGCGCGTTGCCTTTGTAGGTCGTCGCCATCTGCTGATACCAGGCGACGTTGTTGGCGGTTCCGCTGTGGTCCTCGATCATCACCACGACGCCGCGTGCGGTGTATTCCTGCACCACCTTGTCGATGTCCGCGGCGCTGTCGTTGCCGCCGGTGTTCAGCCGGATGGCGGTGAGGCCGGGATAGTCGGTCAGGACATTGGCGAAGCCTTGGAGCGCATCCTGCACGCCCGCATTCAGGCCGCGCATGGTCCAGGTATGGCCATTCGCATCAACGAACCCGCCAGTGGCCGACACGGTGAAATGCGATGTGCTCGTGGGCGGCGGAGGAGGCGGTGGTACCGTGGTGCCGCCGCCCGTCGTGACGGCAGGGGGAGCAGCGCTCGCCTGGGTCCAAGTGGTCTGGTTCCAGGTGTACCAGGTCTTGCTGGCTGCGTCCTGGGCGTAGATCACACCGTTGGCCAGCTCCATCGCGCCGGTTCCGGTGCCGCCGTTCATCAGAACGCCGTTCTCAAGGGCATCGCCGGCGGCTGACAGGGTGTAGGCGTTGCCGGCAGCGTCCTTGAACGTGCCGACACCCGGCGTGATCAGGACAGGCTGGCCGCTGGTGGTGCCGCCCGTTGTGGTACCTGTCGTGCCGCCAGTCGTGCCGCCTGTCGTGGTGCCGGTGCTGCCACCCGTCGTGCCGGTGCCGGGGTTGGTCGCGGTGCCACCGAGGACGGAGTTGACGCCGTTGACGTACGGGTTGGAGTCGTATGCGTGGACCCAGTTGACCTGCATCGATGTGTTGAGGCCGGCCGCCGGTGAGCCGTTCCACGAGCCGACCGCGGTGGTCAGGTCGTCGATCAGCATGTACATCGGCTGGTGCATGTCGGCCGGCGTCGCCGTCTGGAACACCTGCTGGCCGTCGATGTACCAGGTGATGGTGTTCACCTCCCAGTCGACTGCGTAGGTATGCGGAGCCGCCGCGAGGTTCGGGAGATTGTAGTCCCAGCTGTAGATCTGCTGGGTGCTGCCCGACTGGTTGGTGAAGACGCCGGTCTCGACCGCGTTCAATCCCTGCGAGGTGTCCTGCTCGAACACATCGAGTTCCGGCGGCCATGAGCCGTTCTCGGGCAGCAGCCAGAACGCACTGCTGATCCCAGTGCCGCCGGAGGGCAGCACGGCGTTGATCTCGAAGTAGCCGTAGAGCTGCGAGAAGGTCGGCTTGGTCTCGAGCTGGCCGGACAGGAACGGCGTGTTGCCGGTTGCGGCTGCGGCGTCGGACGGTGTCGGCTTGATGGCGATCGACAGAGCGCCGTTGCTCACCGAGTAGACGTTGTCATCCGCGGCCGAGGTCGGGCCGTACATCGGATTGACAAACCATGAGGTGCCGACATTGAGGCCGTTGGCCGCCCAGTCGTACGAGGGCTGCCAGGTTCCGCTGGAGCCGTTCCAAAGACTGAGGGTGTTGAATTCGTCGCGGAAGGTGAGCTTGGTCATAAGATAAAATTCCTAGATGCTGAGCGTGGATGTCCGCGCGTGATCCGCGGTTGATTACTTTTTATTATTGGCTATCGCCGATACTTCGCCGCTTTGCCGCGGTGTTGGCAGTATTCATGCGTATCCGGAACGTGTTGTGCACAACCGAGTGCTCAGAACGAAGTGGCCATGGCCTCCAGTGAGATAGTGGGTCAGTGGCGGGTCGGCATTTCTGCCCTGGGAACGGATCCTTGCTTTGGCCACCTGGGTAATCCTTCTCATCACGGTTTCGTGATCTGCGGATTGTATATATCACGGAATGTTTACTTGCAAGCTAAAACGCCGGAGAACGGCATCACAACACAGTAACTAAAATTATATCATGTGTCTTATTTATTGGATCAATGACAAGCACCAATGCAATATCGACCTCGATGCCAATCGACTGCACAGATGCACAATATCCTCGGTTTAATATTCGTAAGGGAACCACGAGTAGTCACGGTCCCGCTTGTTCATCAGGAACTCGCGCCAGGCATTTCGGCAGCAAACCGAAGAATAGGTGCAGCAATGCAACGCACATGGTCCGGCCGGCCAAGAACTGCGGTTGTCATACCGAAGGCCTCACCAATGACCTTCGGCGCCGCGTGTTGACGGGTCCTGTCCCGACCAATAGTCGCGGCAACAGCAACTGTGCTTGCTGTCAGGCCAGCGAGCGCCAGCGCGCGCAGACCTGCCGCAGGTCTGGTGCCTTGCGCCGGACACACGATTGCGGGCAGCGAAACGCAACAGGCCGTCCCCAATCGGCAGCACCAAGCGCGACGACATCGTGCCGCATCCAATCCCGTGCCGCCGCGCTGCCGCCTGGCACGCCGCCCACCGGCAGCCTCGTCATCGCTGCCCGACAATTCATCGCTCGGCCATCGGCCGGCCCAATCGCGCGCATCTGATCATGGGGATCACCCCAATGGGGTTCTCGGCCGCAACATGGGTGCCAAATACGGGGCATGGTCAGTTTTATTCTTGAAGAGATCCGATGCCACGCCCTTATCCCAGGCCGGATAGGCGCGCAGAGGATCACCTCCCCGCATTATCGGTAAATAGATTGGTAGATTTCCCGCCGCATCATCATCATCAGAACCGTGTTCGGTTCGCCCGGAACGCCGGCACAATTGGCAGTCGTTGATGTTTGATAAGAACTGTAACCGGGCCTCGGCTGGCGCCTGGCGCCTTCGCCGCGCGGTCGGGCAGGCATAAGATGCCGTGACGCTGAAGTCACCGATGCAGGCAGAAATGGATCAGGTTCAGGAGGCCATCGCGCAGCCGGCCAGGCGTGCCGTGCGCCGCCGCTATCGGTCGCCAACGACCAGGAGGCCACACACATGAAATTCCGTGTGAACCGCGGACGGGGTCACGATGTGCGATTATCCCCCGAAGAACTGTCCATGGCCGTCGCCGGGCCCACGACATCGTCGCTTTTGCAGCTGCCTTGGGGCCAACGCTCGACCGGCAGAAATGCGTCTGCGAACCTGCTCGTGGCCGTCGTCGCGGCGATGGCGGTGGGCTGCGCCGTTGCCGTGGCGTGGGTGGTACTGGGGCTGCGCCTCCTGACAATCGATAACTACAACGAAGGTTGGAACGCCTATAACCAGGCCGCCGCGATGGGCAGCGGCTCGCTCTATCCCGATGCCGCCAGCATGATGTTCAACAATTATCCGCCGCTGTCGTTTCCGATCGTCGGCCTTCTGGGCAAGCTCACCGGCGATTTCATCGTCGCCGGACGCCTGATTGCGCTATTCGCGTTTCTGGCCATAGCAGCCGGCATCGGCACGTCGGCGCGCATCATGGGAGCCGGAAGGCTCGAGTCCGCCTACGCAGCGCTGTTTTTCATGGCCGTTATTCTGATCATCCAGAATTATGCCAGGATCAACGACCCTCAGATGCTGGGCCTTGCATTCGGCATGGCGGGTATCGTCTGCGTTCTTGCTGCCCCGCACGCCCGTGGCGCAATCGTGGCCGGCGCATTCGCTTTCACCCTGGCGGGCTTCGTCAAGCACAATCTCATCGTGCAGCCGCTTGCCGTCCTGGTCTGGCTCGCGCTTTACGACCGCAGGCGCGCACTGTGGTTCGCCGCCGCCGGACTGGTGTTTTCCGCTGTCGGCCTCGCCGTCGCCGATCTGGTTTACAATACCGATCTGATTGCGCATTTGATTTCGCCGCGCCTGTACAGTGGACGCAAGGCGTTCGTGCTCGTCAGCAAGTGGCTGATCGTCTGGCTGATCCCCCTCGGCGCCATCCTGCTCTGCCTGCGTCAGCGGCGCCACGACAGGCATGTGGTGTTCTGTGCACTCTACGCCGTTATCGCCATTGTCGTCGGCGCGGTCTTCACCGGCGGCGCAGGCACCGGCACGAGTTCGCTGTTCGACACCGTCATTGCGCTGGCTCTGTGCATCGGGATCGTGTTGAACCGCTGGGGCACGCAATCGTACCGGCCGGCGCTGTTCGCACTGATCTGTCTCCTGCCGTTGACCGCCGGCATGGCGCGCAATGCGAAAGCCGCGTGGCTCACGGCCGATTACTGGCTCCATCCGTCTGCCGCCGAGCAGGCCGCGACAGTGCGGGACATTGCATTCCTGCGATCGCAGGACGGCCCCGTCGCCTGCGAAATGCTGGCGCTCTGCTACTGGGCGGGCAAGCCGGCTGAAATCGATTTCTTCAACCTGTCGCAGGCCACGCTGAAGGGGGTACGGACCGACGATGCGCTCGTCTCGCGGATCGATGCGCGGGAATTCGGCGCGATCCAGGTCCTGTCGCTCGACAACGTGCGCGACACCGGCGCGCCACAGAGAGCGCCCGGCGGCATCAATCCTCCCTTCTCGACGCGCGTGCGTGAAGCGATGGAACGCGCCTATCGTGTCGATCACGCCGACGAGAACGGGCTTTTCCTGGTGCCTCGGCGCTAGCGGGCGCGTGACTACACCGCGATCGCGTCCAGTTCCTTGCCCATGTGCTCCGGCGTGAACAGCCAGATGCCGACCCCCATCAGCAGCATCGCCACCGGCACGATCAGGAACGCCATGGCGAACGAGCCGGTGCTCTGCTGGATGCCGATCGTCACGAACGGCCACAGCACGAAGCCGATCACCCACGCCACGGCCCAGGTGAACCCGTTGCCGACGCCGCGGATCCGCGTCGGATAGATCTCCGCCGTCAGGATCATGCTCGGCGCCCAGAAGCCCAGGAAGCCGATGCTCCACAGCAATCCGTAGATCCAAAGCGCGGTGTTGCTTTCGGCGAACACCCAGAGCGTGAGGAATACCGCGCCCTGGGCCAGCATGACGTAGAACGCAGGCTTGCGGCCGAACCGGTCGGAGATCAGGCCCGCCGCCAGCAGGCCGAGAAAACCGGACAGTCCCCAGAAGATGTAGAACGTGCCGTAGGTCGCCGTGGACCAGTGACGCTCCTGCGCGAGATACAGCGGCATCCAGCCGCCGACCGTGCCGTAGATGATGGTGCTGCAGCACGCGATGAATGTCGCGGCGGCGGTGTTGTGCAGCATGTCGGGCAGGAACAACTGCCGCACCGGGAGTTTTCCGGCCTTGTCCAGCCAGGCCTGGTCGGCGGACAGCAGCGGGCGGCCGGCTTCCTGCGCCTCGCTGATCCGGCGCTTGCGGTCCTGCAGACGCACCCAGTAGGGCGATTCCGGCAGCCCCATGCGGACGTAGACCGCAAGCAGCGCCACCACGGCGGGCACGACGCAGGCGATGCGCCAGCCCCACTCGGCGATGATGAACGTCGTGATCACCCCGGCCAGCGCGGCACCGAAGCACCAGGTGCCGCGGTTGATGCCGATCACGCGGCCACGCATATGCGCCGGCCAGGTCTCGGCGACCAGCATCGAGCCGAGCGACCATTCGCCGTTCAGGGCGAAGTTGATCGCGCTGCGCACCGCGACGAAGATGGCAAATGTCGGGGCCACCGCTGCGAACGGCATCAGCAGCGAAAAGAGGGCGATGTTGATCGCCAGCAGATTCCGCCTTCCATAGCGGTCGGCGAGCCACGGCCAGACATACATCCCGAGGATGCCGACCAGCAGCGCGATCTGCAGCCCGCTGCGATACTCGGGCAATGTGACGCCGAAATCCTTGATGACCAGCGGCGTGGCCAGCGCGAAGATCACGCCGTCCATGCCGTCGAAGCCCCAGCCCAGCCCGTTGGCGATGGCAATGTGCCAGTGTGTGCGCGTAATGCGCGTGCCGTCGCTGGCATCGCGGAAGGCTGCCGAGCGATCCCGATAGCTTTGTTCGAGCGGGCCGGTAATGGTGCTAACGGACGCGACGGCTCCGGACGGGCTCATGGGCCTGCTTTCCCCCTGTCGGGTGTTGGGGCTCTGCCGACGGCGGTGAGCCGGTGGCAGCTTCACTCCCCTTG
Organism: uncultured Alphaproteobacteria bacterium; assembly: GCA_963739725.1. Classification (GTDB taxonomy): domain Bacteria; phylum Pseudomonadota; class Alphaproteobacteria; order Acetobacterales; family Acetobacteraceae; genus JAMXLO01. Next base: position 42,797 of record CAVUBS010000030.1, read on the forward strand.
CGGCTCGGGTTCAAGCCCTGGGGCGGGAATAGCGAGTGCGCGCCGTGCGTCATCCCGGTTGTGGCCCGACCAACCGTCAGGCCGCCGACAGATTCCAAACGGGAGCAACCGATCATGCGGATCGCACGGCGCGCGTTGCTGATTTCAATTGCGGGTCTGCTTGCCCCGGCGGCGCTGGCACAATCGCCGCCGCCGGCCCGCGTCCGCGGCACGATCGACCAGGCGGACGCCGGCACGCTGCGGGTCGCCACGCGCAGCGGCGAGAAAGTGACCGTCGCGATGCGGCCGGACACTGCCATCACCGTGATCGCGCCTGCCAAGATCACCGATATCGAGCCGGGCAGCTATATCGGCACGGCTGCCATGCCGCAGCCCGACGGCTCGCTCAAGGCGATCGAGATCCAGGTGTTTCCGCCGAGCATGCGCGGCGTGGGCGAAGGGCATCGGCCGTATGACCTGCAGCCGCAGAGCACGATGACCAACGGCACGGTGGGCGCCGTCGTCGGCACCGAGGGGCGCACGCTCACCCTGAGCTACAAGGGCGGGGAGAAGAAGGTGCTGGTGCCGGCCGACGCGCCGATCATTACCTACGAGCCCGGCAATCCGGCAATGCTGGTGCCCGGCGCCCATGTCATCATCACGACCGCCAAGGCGGCCGACGGCACGCTCAGCGCCGATCGCGTGGGGGTGGGCAAGGGCGGCCTGACCCCACCGATGTGACCGGTGGACCTGCGTCCGCCGTTGCGGTGGAATGCCGGGCGGAAACCGGGGCACAGCGTTGCGATCTGATGGCATCCTCCCGCGGCGCGGCGTTCTGTCCGGCCTGATCGCGACAGGCGGGACCGTCGCTGCCGGGCTCGCCGCGCCGCTGCGCTCCGGCCCCGCCGGCGGCGCACCTGGCCGTCCGGGAGGACATCACGCGCCTGGCCGCCGCACCCGAACGCCTGGCGCGCCTCGAGGCGGCGGTCGGCGAGATGCAGCGCCGCTCGAAGACCGATCCGGACGACCCCAAGGGCTGGCGCGTGCACGTCCGCGCCCATACGCAGGTGTGCTCCGTCGTGTCGAATTCGGACCCGGCCCAGGTGCACGGCTGCTGGTGGTTCCTGCCCTGGCATCGGGCCTTCCTGGCGGTGACCGAGTGGAAGCTGCGCGCGCTGTCGGGCGATCCCACACTGGCGCTGCCGTACTGGAACTGGAGCAGCGACCGCCACATTCCCGCGGCATTCAGCCGACCGGGCAGTCCGCTGGCGCAGGCCGAGCGGCACACCGCGGATCGCGAGCTTCGACCGGCGGAGGTGGACGACCTGCTGCACGACGATGCGCTGGCAAGCCTGGGCGTGGCGGCGCTCGGCGCGCGATCGTTCGTGGCCGCCTCGCCCGACGAGATCCCCACGAGTTTCGGCGGCATCGCCAAGCCGAACCCCGCCGGATGGCACGGCCGCAGCCGGATGGAGACCATCCCGCACAATGCGATCCACAACTACGTCGGCGGCGAGGCGGCGGACGGGGCGCTCGGCAACATGACCGAACTGGCGACCGCCGCCGCTCGATCCGGTGTTCTATGCGCATCACGGCAACCTGGACCGGCTGTGGGAGATTTGGCGGCAGGACCCGGCACGCAAGGCGACCGAGCCGGCGTTTGCACAGGAGCGGTTCCTGTTTCCCTGGATCGACGGCAGCGCGGTTGCCGTGGCGGCGGCGGACACCTTGGACACGCGGCGCCTGGGCTACGTTTACGATTCGCTCGTCGTGCTGCGCGACGGCGTCGTGCCGGTCGGTGCAGTCGCCGCGCGCGTCGATACGCGGCGGACGCTGGCGGTTGTGACGCTGCGTCTGCCGCCCGGTGCGGCCCGGCACGTGCTGCGCATCACCGGTGTTGTGCCGACCGAACGGCCGCTGACGGTGGAGATCGTGCTGGCCCGGCCCGGCGACCCCGGTTCGTCGGTCAGCGTTGGCGCGCATGCCATGGGGCGGAAGCACAGCGCCGCAACGTTCCCCGACACGGAGCTGCGCTTCGACATTACGGCTGCGGCGCAGCATTTGGGCACGCCGGCCGTGGTGGTGTCCGTCGTGCCGCTGCTGTTGGGACCGGGGCAGAGCAGCTGGCCAACGTTCGAGTACGTCGCGATGGAGATTTTGGCGTTACCGGCGTGACGTCATCCGCGCCACGCGCGACTGTTGCGGGATGCACCTTTGCGCCGAGGCCGATTGGCGCGGTTTTGAAAGAAAACGCGAATTCCGGCGACACTCAGAGCCAGCAGTTGCGGCGCCCCGGCCAACAGCTTCGCCATCTCGGCGTCTGGCATGCGTTCGTCGGCATCGAGCGGGAGATTGGCTTTGTCGGTCGTGCTGGCGATCAGCATGATCGGCACGATCAATGCGCCAGCCATACGATCACGCAACAGCGGCTCCCACTCGTGCTGACACAGCGTCATGGCCCGCAAAAAGCCGAGGGTCCAGTCGCTGGCATCGAAGCTGCCGTCATCCTGTGCGGCCAACAGGGGGCGGTACTTATCCGGAGCGGTATCCAGGACCCGGATGATCTCATTGTGGCGGCGCATGATCGTGCCGAGGACCGACTGCATTTCTTCGATGTCGGCGTAGTCGGGCTCGTCACCGTGCCAGATCATCGGCAGCCAGGTGCTCGGCGGGATCATTCGTGGACCGGCGACGATGCCGGCGAGGAATCCGTCAAGCTCGGAAAGCTGCATGCAATCGGGCGGCGTTCGATCCGAAGCGAGGAAGTCGTCGAGCGCGGCGAGGTCGATCGGGCCGTCGAGCGGGATGGGTTCCATCATGTTCCGATCTCCGCGCTGCCGTGTGTGATGCCAGCATTGCACGCGGCATCCGAGTCGGGGCTACGGGTGAAGCGGCGCCAGCCGGATGATGACCGCCAGTACCCCGAATCCCACCACCATCATCCCGCCCAGGCGGATCGTCATGTCGCGTCGAAGCAGTTCAATGTCGCTTCGCAGCGACGCGATGTCGCCCTTCTGCTCGCTTCGCAGCGACGCGATGTCGCCCTTCAGTTCAGTCCGCAGCGCGTGGATATCACCCTTGGTCGCCAGATCGGCGCTGGTAAGTGCCTCGGCGAGCGCCTCTGCCGCTCCAGCGGCCTGCGGCGCGGCGAACCCGGCAGCCTCAAGCGACTGTGCCATCTTCAGTGTGTCAAACGGAACCGCGTTCATGCGACGATCCTAGTGAGGAGACCGCCGCCAGTCCATCAGACACTGGCTAACATCCGATCAATGCGCATCCGCCCAGGTGCGACCGCTGCCGGTCTCCACCACCAGCGGCACCGACAACACCGCCGCACTCTCCATCACGCGCCTGGCCACTTCAGTAAGGGCCGCGACCTCGGCCTCCGGCGCCTCGAACAGCAGTTCGTCGTGCACCTGCAGCAGCAGGCGCGCGCGCAGCCCGGCCGCCTGCAGCGCCTGTGGCAGCCGCACCATCGCGCGCTTGATGACGTCGGCGGCACCGCCCTGCAGCGGCGCGTTGATCGCCTGACGTTCGGCATAGCCGCGTCGCGCCGGGTTCTTGTCGGCGATGCCGGGCACCCAGCAGCGACGTCCATACGGCGTCGAGACGTAGCTGTTGATCCGCGCCTCTTCCTTGGTGCGCTCCATGTAGGCGCGGATGCCCGGATAGCGGACAAAATACGCATCGATGTAGGTGCGCGCCTCGCCTGGCGTGATGCCGAGCTGTCGCGCCAGGCCGAAGCCGCTGATGCCGTAGATGATGCCGAAGTTGATCGCCTTGGCGCGGCGCCGCGTCATTGGATCCATCCCCGCCATCGGGATGCCGAACACTTCGGACGCCGTGCGCGCGTGAATGTCCTCGCCGCGGGCAAAACTCTCGCGCAGCGCTGGAATGTCGGCAACATGCGCGAGCAGCCGCAGCTCGATCTGCGAGTAATCGGCCGACACGAGCAGATGCCCTGGTTCGGCGATGAAGGCGCGGCGGATGCGGCTGCCTTCCTCGGTGCGGATCGGGATGTTCTGCAGGTTGGGATCGTTTGACGACAGCCGCCCGGTTGACGCGATCGCCTGCGCGTAGCTGGTGTGCACGCGTCCGGTGTCCGGATTGATCTCGTCCAGCAGCGCATCGGCGTAGGTCGACTTCAGCTTCTGCAAGCTGCCGCCAATCCATGATGCGCGCCGGCAGCTCGTGTCCCTGGTCGGCCAGCGTCTGCAAGACGGACGCATCGGTGCCCCACGCACCGGTCTTCATCCGCTTGCCGCCGCCCAGCTTCATCTCGTCGAACAGCACCTCGCCGAGTTGCTTGGCGGAGCCCACGTTGAACACGCGTCCGGTCAGTCGATGGATGTCGCGCTCGATCACACCCATGCGCTGCTCGAAGTCGACCGACATGCGCCGCAGATCGTCGGCGTCCACCTTGATCCCGGCGCGCTCCATCTCCAGCAGCACCGGCACCAGCCGGCGTTCCAGCTGCTCGTACAGCGCGAGCGCGCCATTGAACCGCAGCCGCGGCCGCAGCGCCTGCCACAGCCGCAGCGCCACATCGGCGTCCTCGGCAGCGTAGGCGGTGGCGCGTTCGATTGGCACCTGCGAGAACGGGATGCGGTTGCGCCCCGTGCCGGTGACCTCGTCGTAGCTGATCGGCGTGTGGCCGAGATGCAGCTGCGCCAGTTCGTCCAGCCCGTGGCCGTGCATGCCGGCCTCCTGGGCGTAGGAGACCAGCATGGAATCGTCGAACGGCGCGGCCCGCGGAAAACCCGCGCGCTCCATCACCAGCATGTCGAACTTGGCGTTCTGGTAGATCTTCAAGACGGCCGGATCACCCAGCACCGGTCCGAGCGCCGCAACCGCCGAGGCAAGCGGCACCTGCTCCGCCAACACTTCGTGGCGCAGCGGCACATAGGCGGCCCGGCCGGGCGCGACCGCAAGCGAAAGCCCGACGAGCGGCGCCCGCATCGGGTCCAGCCCGTCGGTCTCGGTGTCGATGGCGAGGAACCCGCAGCTTGCGGTCTCCGCCAGAAAGTCGCGCAGCGCGGCCTCGGTGATGATCGTGACATACGGACCGAACCCCGAGGCGACGTCCGTTAGCGCCGGCCGTTCGGCCGCGGGCAGCGGCAGTGCCGCCTGGCCACGGCGCGGTGCGGCCTCGACTGTGGTAGCCGCGACCGGCGCCGCCACCGCCGCCTCGCTATCCAGCCCCAGCCGCGTCGCGATGCTGCGGAAGCCCTGCTTCTTCAGCCATCCGGCAAGCGTCGCATTGTCGAACGGCCTTGCCTGCAGCCGATCGACCGGCGTCGGCATCGGCGTATCCAGCCGCAAGGTAACCAGCGTGCGCGAAACCCGGGCCTTCTCGGCGTGCTCGATCAGGTTGTCGCGCCGCTTCGACGCTTTCATCGCCGGCGCGGCGGCCAGCACGCTGTCGAGGTCGCCGAACTCGTTGATCAGCTGCGCGGCGCCCTTCGGCCCGATGCCCGGCACGCCTGGCACGTTATCGGTCGGATCGCCGATCAGCGCCTGCACGTCGATCATCTTGTCCGGCGTGACGCCGAACTTCTCCATCACCTCAGCCGGCCCGATCGGCTTCTGCTTGATCGGATCCAGCATTTCCACGCCGGGCCGGATCAGCTGCATCAGGTCCTTGTCGGAGGACACGATCGTCACCTGTCCGCCCGTCCCGGATGCGGCCTGCGCGTAGGCGGCGATCAGGTCGTCGGCCTCCCAGTCGTCGAGCTCGATCGACGGCACGCCGAACGCCTCGGTCGCCTCGCGCACCAGGGCGAATTGCGGGATCAGATCGTCGGGCGCCGGCGGGCGGTGCGCCTTGTAGTCCTGGTAGAGCCGGTTGCGGAACGTCAGGCGGCCGGCGTCGAAGATCACCGCGATATGCGTTCCGACATGCTCGCGCAGCAGCTTGGCCAGCATGTTGGAGAAGCCGAACACGGCGTTGACCGGCGTGCCGTCAGGCCGCGTCATCGGCGGCAGCGCGTGGTAGGCGCGGAAGATGAAGCCCGACCCGTCGATCAGGATCAGATGCAGCGGCCGGTCCGGCGACGGCGCGTCCTCGCGCTTGTCCAGAACCTCGGTGTCAGTGCCCGGTGTCGTGACCCGCTCCTTCGTTCAGCACGTAGAGTATTGAGCAATACGGGCACATCACGGAGCGGTCCTCGATGTGCAGGAACACGCGCGGGTGCCCAAGTGGCCCCCCCACTTCCACGTCAGGTCCTCCGTCGCAGGCGACGGTCCGTTCGTCCACATGGATGATCTCGGTGGGCGTCGGGTTGGCGGCGGTGCCGTCCATCTTGATCCCTGGCGTCCTCTATGGTGGGGAGGGCGCGTATGATAGCGATGCAGCCCATGCTTTCAACCCATCGCCTTGCGTGTCCACGGTTGCTGACGGCACTGCTGGCCGTCGCGCTCGTGGTGGTCGGCTGTGCCGCGCAGCAGGCGACGCCGGGCACGGCGATTGCGCCGCCGAAGGAAACCGCCGGCGCCTTTGTGATGCCGGACGGCATGCGCCTGCCCTACCGGACATGGCTGCCGGACGGCGCCGACACCACTCCCCCTTGGGCCGTGATGCTGGCGCTGCACGGCATGAACGACAGCCGCGATGCCTGGGAGTACCCCGGACCCGCAGTTCGCCGAGCACGGCATCGCGGTGTTCTCGCCCGACCAGCGCGGCTTCGGCGATACCTCGGTGCGCGGCTTCTGGCCGGGCACGCAGGCGTTGGTCGACGATGCGCGCGAGATGGCGGTCATGCTGCGCCAGCGCTATCCCCACGCCAAGCTGGTCCTGATGGGCGAGAGCATGGGCGCGGCCGTGCTGATGCGCCTGGCCACGAGTGCGCACCCGCCGAAGGTGGACGGCTATGTGCTGGTAGCGCCGGCGGTCTGGGGCCGGGCGGAGATGAACGTGTTCCTGCGCACCGGCCTTTGGCTTGCCTCCAACCTTATGCCGGGACTGACGGTGACCGGCAGCGTCGCCCGGGTGACCGCCAGCGACAACAAGGAGGCGATCAGGCGGCTTTCGCACGACCCGCTGACGATCCACGGAACGCGGTTCGACGCGATCAGGGGGTTGGTCGACCTGATGGATGCGGCGCTGGCGGCCGCATCGCAATTCCAGGCGCCGGCGCTGTTCCTTTATGGCGGCAAGGACGAGCTGATCCCCGACCGCGCGACGGCGGCCACATGGCGCGAGCTGCCGGCGGAGCCGGTGCGGGCGTTCTATCCAGCGGGTTACCATCTTCTGCTGCGCGACCATGAGCGGGTGACGCCGATCGACGACATCCTGGCCTGGATACGCAACCCCGCCGCGCCGCTGCCATCCGGGGCCGACCGCGCTGCGGCGGCGTGGCTCGCTAGGCAGGACTGAAGAGACCTTGGCGAGCGGAAGGGCTCAGGGCTCCGCCCTGAAACCCGCCCGAGGGCTTTGCCCCCGGGACCCCCACCAAAGGCGTAGCCTTTGGGATCCGATACTGAAGTGAAGGGTTCCAAGGGCTTGGCCCTTGGCGGAGTCCAGAGGCAGAGCCTCTGGTGGGGTTCGGGGTGAAACCCCGAGCGCGTCTGCTTCGCCCGATTGCCCTCCGGGATCACGCCGGATCGATCAACAGCAGCACGGCCGGATGGTATTTTTCCCCATTGCCCGCCTGCTCGGACGCCTTGAGGTCGCTGCATGGTGAGTTCGGCGCCAGGCACAGCGAGACCGGACGCCGCAGCCATCTCCAGTGCATAGGACAGATCCTTGATCGCGTAGCGCGTCGAGAACGCCCGCTCCGGAAAATCGCGCGGCAGCATCGACTTCATGCCGTGGCTGCGCAGGACGAAGCTGTCGCCGGAGCCCTTGGCGATGGTCGGCAGCAGCACCTCGGGCGCCACGCCGTTGCGCCGTCCGATCGCGATCGCCTCGGCCAGAGCGGCGGTATTCTGAAAAACCAGCATGTTGTTGAGGATCTTGGCCACCTGGCCGCAGCCGACCGCCCCGCAATGGGTGACGTCGGTGCCCATCGTCTCCAGGATCGGCCGCACATGGGCGAATACAGCATCCGATGCGCCAACCATGATCGAAAGCTCGCCGCGAGCAGCCGCCTCGCGGGTACGCGCCACGGGTGCGTCGGCGTAGCCGATCCCGCTGGCGGTCAGCCTGGCGCCGATCTCGCGGGTGAGCGGCACCGACGAGGTGGAGGTGTCCACCACACATTGGCCCGACCGCAGGGATGGTTCCAACTCGGCGACCACCGCCGCGACCGCCTTCCCGTCGGGCAGCGACAGCAGGATCAGGTCGCATCGCTCGGCAATCTCCGCCGGTGACGCCGCCACCACGCGGTCGGCTGCCAGACGCGCCAGCGGCTCCGGGCGCAGGTCATGTGCGAGGACCGTGCGGCCCGAGCGACGGGCCAGATGCCCGCACATCGGTTCGCCCATTACGCCGAGGCCGATGAATCCGAGTGTAACTATCGGCCGCAATCCATTGGTTTCGTTTGGCATAATCGGCCCTCCCCGTGCTGCGCCGGGCAGTCTAGACTGCGCCCCGGATAACCGGGAGAGGGCCATGTTCGCAGCCTTGCGCGGCACGCGGATCTATTTCGACGTGGAAGGAATGGGCCTGGTGCCGGACGGTCCCGCGATGCGCGAGCGCCCGGTGGCGATGGTGATCCATGGCGGCCCGGGCGGCGACCACAGCGGGTTCAAGCCATCGTTCAGCCCACTCGCTGAGCGCATGCAGCTGGTATATTTCGACCATCGCGGACAGGGCCGGTCCGCCGCCGCCGATCCCGCGACCTATACGCTCGACCAGAACGTCGAGGACATGGAAGCGCTGCGCTGCCATCTCGGTCTGGGCCCGATCGTCTCGATCGGCACATCATATGGTGGTATGGTGGCGATGGCGCACGCCGCCCGCTATCCCGACGCAGTGTCGCACCTGGTGCTCATCGTCACCGCGGCACATGGCGGCTTCATCCCGCGTGCCCAGGCGATCGTCCGCGAACGCGGGACCCCGGAGCAGCAAGCGGTGTGCGAGACGCTGTGGTCGGGGGCATTTCGCTCGGCCGAGGAGATGCAGCACTATTATAGGGTGATGGCGCCGATGTACGCGCGACGGCACGATCCTGCAGCGGGAGCATTGGGTCGGGAGCGGGCGATCTATTCGCCCGAGCCGCTCAACCGCGCATTCGGGCCGGAGGGGTTCCTGCGGCGTTTCGATCTGCGGGATGAACTTGGCCGGATCACGGCGCCGACGCTGATCCTGGCCGGACGTCACGACTGGATCTGTCCGGTTGAATTTTCCGAGGAAATCCACCGCCTCATCCCGGGCTCGGACCTTCGCGTGTTCGAGCACAGCAGCCACTCGATCCGCTCAGACGAGCCGGAGGCCATGACCGACGCGATCCTGGGATTCGTGGTGTAGGAGACCTGACAGCATCAGGCTGGCGCCGGATCGGTCATTCGCCGGATCGTCCGCGTCGTGCTGTGGCCCTGTTGCAGTTCGACCAGCAGGACCATTCCGCCCCAGGCGCGCACCAGATCGGCGCCGACCACCTCGTCGATGCTGTAGTCGGCGCCCTTCACCAGGACATCGGGTCGCAACAGTCCGGATCAGCTCGAGCGGCGTTTCCTCGCCGAACAGCACCACCAGATCGACCGGCGACAGCGACGCCATCACGATCGCCCGCGCCGTCTCGTTCTGCAATGGACGCGTGGGGCCTTTCAACCGCTGCACCGAGGCATCGGTGTTCAACGCCACGACCAGCCGGTCGCAGCGCGCGCGCGCCTCGGTCAGCAAATGGACATGCCCAGGGTGGATCAGGTCGAAGCATCCGTTGGCGAAACCGACCCTGAGCCCCTGCGCGCGCCATCCCGCCACGCGCGATGCCGCCTCCTCGCGCGTCGCGGTCTTCCTGCCGGTCGCCACCAGTCCCTCGAGATGCAGCACCCCCAGCAGTTCCTCGCGGCTGACCGTGGCGGTGCCCTGCTTGCCGACGGAAATTCCCGCGGAGATGTTGGCGAGCACCGATGCCGATGGCAGCGACGCGCCGGCACCCAGCGCCACCGCCAGCGTGGCCACCAGCGTGTCGCCGGCGCCCGACACATCGGCCACCTCGCGTGCACGCGTCGGGAGATGCAGCGCAGGGCGATCGCGGCGCACCAGCGTCAGGCCCTTCTCGGACCGCGTGACCAGGACCGCCTCGCTGCCCGTCGCTTCCAGCGCCCGGCGCCCTGCCCCCTCCGCCTCCGGGTCATCCGTGGCATCGATGCGTGTCGCCTGGCGCACCTCCTGCTCGTTCGGCGTGAGCACGGTGGCACCCCGGTACGCGGCAAAGTCGAGGCGCTTGGGATCGGCGATCACCTGCCGGCCCATCGCGCGCGATCGGGCGATCGCGGCGTGCAGCACCTCGTCGGTCAGGACGCCCTTCGCATAGTCCGACAGCACGACGACATCGGCTGTCTCCAGCGCCTCGGCAAAGCGCTCGAGCAATGTCGCTGCCGTCGCCTGGTCGATCGCCGCCGTGACCTCCTCATCGAGCCGCAGCAACTGGTGCACGCCGACCAGGAAGCGCGTCTTCGCGGTGGTCGGCCGGCCGGAAGCAATCACGAGATGCGGGACCAGGCCGGGCGAGGTCGCAAGCAGCCGCGCCACTTCGGCGCCTGCCGCGTCTTCGCCGATCACGCCGACCAGCGCGACATGGCCGCCCAGCATCGCCACGTTCATTGCGACATTCGCCGCGCCGCCAAGCGTCGCCCGGCTCGATGATGGCCGCAGCACCGGGATCGGCGCTTCCGGCGACAGGCGGCTGGCACTGCCGCTGACATATCGGTCGAGCATCACGTCGCCGAGCACGAGCACGCGCGCATCCGGAAACCGGCGAACGAGGTCCGCCAGTTCGACATCCCCGACCTGTATCGTGGTCTCATTGTCCATGAGAGTTATTCCAATCGTCAAATCCGGCGGCCGGGCGGAGCGGAGCAAGAATTGCGCTATAGCAAGATCCGGGCAGCGGCGCCGCAAGGTTCCGTACGGCGGCGCACTCCGGGAATGTCCCAGCGTGTCGCCCGTTTCAGCGGCTGGTATCTCACGCGGATTGCCCAACATGCAACGGCGTTACGAATATTGACGATTCCGGCTTCCATCATGCACAGGTTAACGCTATTTGTGGTCTATTCGATATTCCTTTAGGCGACTGCATCTCCCCGACACTCTGGAGGTACCGTGAAATACCTGCCGCCGTTCGACCTTATCAGACGTTTTGTTGAGATTTCGACGGTCAGAGGGGAATTACGCGTAAATGTCTCTTACGATGATTTTATAAAAATCCTGCGCATGATGATCTCCGGTATCGAGGTTGACGAGGAATGGTACCTCAAGCAGTACGAGGATATCGCCCGGGCGGTCAGTGACGGCTCGATTGCCTCAGCAAAGCAGCATTTTATGGACGATGGCTATTTCGAAGGCAGGATGCCCTTCGCGATGCCGGTCCATGAGCGGTGGTATCTCGCACAGTATCCCGACGTCGCGGACAGCATGCGCAAGGGCGTCGTGGCGTCGGGCGAGCAGCATTTCGCCGAGGATGGCTATCGCGAAGGCCGGCTGCCTTATGCTCTCTAGGCGATTCAGGTAAGCTGCGGTTGTCCCGTCCCGCCTGAGCGGGCACGGCCTGTTCTCATATGACTTAAATCAACTTCGTACAGATCTGCGCTGGGATATTTCCGGCATGAACGGAGAGACAGTGTTGGGATTCTGGCAGGAGCCGCACGCCATGCCAGCGGGCACACCGGAAAGCCGCCGCGCATGAGCATGAAGCCTGGCACGGCCAATAAGCCTGCCGCACGCCGATCGAGCGAAGCGGGTGGCAAAGTCGGAAAATCGCCGCGCAAAGTACGGGCGGAGGCTGCGGTCGATGCCGTGCCGGTTGCTGCAGCCGCGGACGGCGAACGCCCAGTCGAGGCACATGTCGGGACAGCCATCGAACCGCCTCAACGCGAGGACCAGCCGAGCGGCGCAGTTGGACGCCGCCGCGGGCAACGGCGAGGCCAGACCGCCACGCCGATGGCGGAGCCGGAGCCGCAACGCCTGACGCCGCAGATCCAGGTCGACATCGATCCCGTCATTGCCGCCGGCATCATCCATGATCGCCACGACCTGATGATCCGAGGCCGCATCGTCGCAAGTACACCGATCGACGAGGCTTCCCTCGTGGTGGATGGCGCCGTGATCGGGCGGGTGCAGTATGGCGTCGCGGACCAGTACGGCGCAGACCGTTCTGCCCGACGGCACCAACGCAACGCAGTATTCATTCTATGCCAACCTGCCGCTGCGCCGCGCTGAGGGATACCGTACCTGCACCTGCATCGTCGCTGTCCGGGCGCAGGACGGATCCGCGCATGACGAACGCTTCGACATAGCGATCGACCCCTCCGGTTCGGTGCCGATCTCGGTCGCCGCCGGTCCGACGCGCTCGTCCGCGACCTATGCGCATGTGAAGCCGCCGGTGGTGCTGTATGTCGAGCGCGCGGCACTCGACAACCGCGGTCAGCTGCTGGTGTATGGCTGGGCTGTGTCGCTCACCACGATGGTGACGGTGCAGGTGTTCGCCGACGATGTGCGTATCGGCGCCGCACAGCTTGGCGGCAGGCGTGACGACGTGGCCGATGCATTCCCGACCTATTCAAACGCACGCATGTCCGGGTTCTCGCTTTCGACCCGTCTGGGCACGACACGCGCCGACATGTCGACGGTGCGCGTACAGGCGATCAGCCTGAACGGATTTACCCAGGAGGTCGTGCTGCCGGTGGAGCGCGTTCGCACCCTGGCCAACACGCCGCAGACCGCCTACACGGTGTCGAATTCGATGGAACCGCCGGCGCCCGCGCCGGCACAGGATCCACGCCGCGAGATCCATCTGTCCTGCGATCAGGCGGACCTCGACGCCGACGGCCATTTGCTCGTCGCAGGCTGGGCGGCGTGCGCCACCGGCATCTCGACCGTCACGATCCATCTCGACGGCGAGGCGATTGGCGATGCCGAACTGGGCCTGCCGCGCGACGACGTGGGCGACGAGTACCGGAACATCCCGATGGCGCGATATTCCGGCTTCCGCTTCACCAAGAGCCTCGGCGATATGCCTGCCGGTGCACACCGTATCAGGGTGTCCGTGCGCAACGGACTGGACGACATCCGCGAGGAGATCCGCACCGTCCTGGTCGACGCGGTCCGAGGCGCCGCCACCGCAACCCGCCGCGCCGCTGCCGCAGTTCCGTTTCGAGATCGACAACCCCAAGGTCGTCGCCGGTGCGGTGATCGAGCCGATCACCGGGCGGCTGACCATCGAAGGATGGGTTCTGGCACGCTCCGGCGTAACCGGCGTCGATGTGATGCTGGACGATCAGCGCCTCGGCGACGCGCATTACGGTCTGGCGCGCCAGGATGTCGGTGCCGCGTTCCCGGACTGGGTCGATTCACTGCGCAGCGGCTATGCGTTCCACTGTCCGCCGCGTGCGCTGCGCAACGGCGAGCATGTCGTGCAGCTGAACGTGCATGCGCGGAGCGGCGAAGTACTGGAGTGCCGCTTCACCATTGATGTGCGAAAATCCGAGGAGGACGAGGACGGTCTCAGTATCCGACGGCGCATGACGCAGGTGGAGGCCGATGTCGCCGACGAGGTGCTGGACAGCCTCGGCCATCGCCCCGGTTTCCGTCTGCTGCTGCGTCAGCAGGCGCCGCTCGATGACGCCGGACTGCTGGCGACTCTCGCATCCTTGCGCAACCAGGTTTACCGCGACTGGACGCTGCAGGTGCTGGCGGCCGATGTCGGCACCGGCGTTGCCGTGCGTAGACTTGATCGCAGATGCCGCGGCGGACCTTGCCGAGCGGATCGACGTGCTCGACCCACGCAACAAGGTGGAATTTGCGCGCGCCGATCGGCGCGGCGCACCAGTCGGCGGCATCGCGCCTGGTGTGCTTTCTGTTGCCCGGTGACCAGCTTGGCTGCGACGCGTTGCTGGAGTTGGCGCTGTGCAGTGGGCTGCATCGCGATGCCGACTTCTTCTATGCCGACGAGGTGCGGATCAGTCCGGCAAGCCGCGAGCGCGAGCCGTTCTTCAAGCCGGATTTTTCGCCCGACCTGCTGCTGTCCACCAACTATATCGGCCGGCCCTGGTTCGCCTCGGCGGCGCTGCTTGCGAAGACCGGCGTGACGCCGCGCTCCCTGCTCGGCGCCGGCGAATACGATGTCGTGCTGCGCTGCGCCGAACAGGCGGAACGGATCCACCATCTGCCGAAGCTGCTGTGCCTGCGCGGAACCCAGCAGATCGACGACGCGGACACGGAGGCAGCGGCGCTCGCACGGGCCGCGGTGCGGCGCGGCATCGCGGCCGAGGTGCTGGCGGGCGCCGTGGCAGGCACGTGGCGCTTTCGACGCACGCAGCCGGTGCGCGGCATGGTCTCCATCGTCATACCGACCTGCGCTGCACGCGGCTACGTCGAGACCTGCGTCAAGACGCTGCGCGAGCGCACCGCCTATCGCAACTTCGAGATCATCTGCGTCGACAATGTTCCCGACAAGCAGATCGCACGGAAGCTGTGGCTGAAGCAGAATTTCGACAAGATCGTTCCGATGCCAGATGCATTCAACTGGTCGCACTTCAACAACCGCGGCGCAGCGGTGGCGGCCGGCGAGTACTTGCTGTTCCTGAACGACGACATCGAGATCACGCAGCCGGACTGGCTGGACGCGATGCTGGAGCATATGCAGCGGCCGGAGGTCGCGGTGGTCGGACCGCAGCTGCTGTATCCGGACAACAAGGTGCAGCACGCCGGCATGTTCCTCGCCTCCCCCGGCATCGCACGCCACGCATTTCGCTTCGCATCGTTCGAAGAGCCGGGCTATTTCGGCCTCGCGCTGACACAGCGCAATGTCATCGCGGTGACCGGCGCCTGCATGCTGATGCGTCGCACCATGTTCGACGCGCTCGGCGGCTTCGACGAGGCGCACGAGATCATCAACAACGACCTGGACTTCTGTCTGCGCGCGCACGAGGCAGGCAAGCTCGTCGTGTTCACGCCGCATGCGACGCTGATCCATCATGAAGCGATCAGCCGCGACGGGCTGCCGGACGTGTTCGATCTCAGCCATTTCGAGACGCGGTGGAAGACGCTGTTCGCGTCGGGCGATCCCTATTTCAGCCCGCGCCTGACCCGGCATTCGGATGACTATCGTCCGGACGACCGAACCGGTGCAGACGGTGTTCGCCGGTCACCCGCTGTTCCGCCATGCCGAGATCAAGCGGATCCTGGTGGTGAAGGTCGACCATATCGGCGACTTCATCACCGCGATCCCGGCGATCCGCCGGCTGAAGCAGATCTTTCCGGCGGCCTCGATCCATGTGCTGGCGAGCCGCGCCGCGCGCGCCTTTGCCGCGACGCTGGACTGCGTCGACGAGTTCATCGAGTTCGAATTCTTCAACCCGATCTCCGGCCTCGGTCAGCGCGAGATCAGCCAGGATGATTACAAGGCGCTGAGTGCGCAGCTTGCGCCGTATCGCTTCGACATCGCGGTGGATCTGCGCAAGCATCTCGATACGCGCGACGTGCTGCAGCACACGCCGGCGCGGTTTCTCGCCGGCTATGACCACATGGGGCAGTTCCCGTTCCTCGACGTCGCGCTGGAGTGGGAAGGCGACAAGAACCTGCAGCGCAAGCGCAGCCATGTCACCGACGATCTGATCAACCTGGTGGAGGCGATCGGCACGGCGGCGTGCCGTGGAGCGAACGCGGCTCGACGTGGCGGCGTCGAGCGCGGGGCCGCCCGACTTCCTGGACGACGATGCGCGCGCATTGTTTGCCAAGCCGGTGGTCGCCGTGCATCCGGGCGTCGGCAATGCTGATGCGGCAATGGCCGGCCGAGCATTTTGCCTCGTTGATCGATCTGCTGGTGGAGCAGAACGCGGTCAATGCGGTGCTGATCGGCGGTCCGGAGGAGGCGGAGCTGGCGACGCAGGTATTGGACCAGGTCGCGCATCGCGACGCGGTGGTTTCGCTGGTCGGCAGGACGCCGCTGCGCGAGTTGCCGGCGCTGCTGTCCGCATGCGCGCTCTATGTCGGCAACAACTCCGGCCCGAAGCACATCGCCGCCGCACTCGGCGTGCCGACGATCGGCATCCACTCGGGTGTGGTGGATGCGGTCGAATGGGGACCGATCGGCAAGCGCGCCGTGGCTCTGCGGCGGAACATGACGTGCAGCCCGTGCTATCTCGCGCGCATGGAGGATTGCCCGCGCAATTTCGCCTGCATGCGCGGCCTCGAGCCGACGATCGTGCAGGAGGTGTCGGAGGTCTTCCTCGCCCGCCCGGTCGAGCGGCACAGTCGTGTTGCCGCTGGTCGAGCCATGAGCCGGTGGCGCGGCTGCACCGACGCCGGCGGCACAGCCCAAGGCCCGCGGCCGGCGCAGAAGGCGGTGCCGACATCGACCGGACGAGGCAGCGCCGAAGCCGAGCGCCCAAAGTTGCAAAACCTGCGGTGCAGGAAGGCGAAGCCAGAACCGCAACCGCCGCCGCCAGGCCTCGCTGGTCCGCGCACGGTAGCAGGCGCGTTGCCATCGTCGCGTGCGGCGGTTATGACCGTTGCATGGATGATGATGCGCTGATCGCGCTGGCTTCCGCGCTTGCACTCGAGGCCGCCGCTGCAATCCTTGCGGTGCGCAAGCGCGGCTTCGACGTCGTGCGCAAGGAGGACCGCTCGCCGGTCACCGAGGCGGACCATGCCGCCGAGGCGATCATCGTTGCCGGTCTGCGCAGGGCCACGCCAGACATTCCGGTGATCGCCGAGGAGGAGGTTGCCGCCGGGCGCATCACCGAGCCGTCGCCGGAATACTGGCTGGTCGATCCGCTGGACGGCACGCGCGAATTCGCCGCCGGCAACGACGAGTTCGCAGTGAATATCGGTTTGGTACGCGATGGCACGCCGGCGCTGGGCGTCGTGGCAATCCCCGCGGCCGGCGAGATGTTCGGCGGCATT
The DNA here is from genome assembly GCA_963739725.1 of uncultured Alphaproteobacteria bacterium. Lineage (GTDB taxonomy): Bacteria > Pseudomonadota > Alphaproteobacteria > Acetobacterales > Acetobacteraceae > JAMXLO01. The sequence goes on from CAVUBS010000030.1 coordinate 59,787, forward strand.
GTCGGGCGCGGCGCCTGGAAGCGTGTGGGATCGCTTGAAGTTCCGGTCTGCGCACGTGTTGCGCCGGACGAAGGGCTGACGGTGCTCGCCAGCCGCTATCATGGCAGCAGCACGCGGCTGGATGACTTCCTGCGCGGCAGGCGCGTGGCGAAGCTGATCAATTTCGGCTCGAGCGTGAAGTTCTGCCGTCTGGCGGAAGGGATTGCCGATCTGTATCCCCGCTTCGGCCGCACGATGGAGTGGGACACCTGCTCGCCGCAGGCGGTGCTGGAGGCGGCCGGCGGCACGGTGCGGACCTTCGAGGGCGAGCCACTGCGTTACGGCAAGGCCAGGCTGGGAGAACCCGCATTTCGTGTGCACGGGCTGCGCTGGCGTGACCGTTGCGCGTGGCTGGTGAACAGCAGCCGCGACGCCACAGCACGCACCGTCTTCCGGCAGTTTTGCGCATTGCGCAATTCCAGTATTGCCTCCGCGTCGGGGTTCCGCCAGCCTCTGCGGGCGCGACAACAGGGGGGTCGATCGCCATGACACAGAAGTTTGGGAGACATATTTCGGGCTGCCTGAGACGGAGCCTGTACGCGGCCGGGCTTGCCGCGCGCGCTGCTGCTGCCGGGACCGACGGCGCACGCGCAGGGCCTGAGCTTCCCGGGTCCGACGGTCGAGGCCATCAAGAAACGCGGCATGCTGGTGTGCGGCATCGATACCGGCGTGCCGGGCTTCGCCTCGCAGGACAACACCGGCCGATGGATGGGTCTGGATATTTCCTATTGCCGCGCCATCGCCGCCGCGCTGAATACCGATCCGGAGAAGATCCGCTACGTGCCGACGACGGCGGCGGCGCGCTTCACCATCCTGCAATCGGGCGAGATCGACGTGCTGATCCGCGACAGCACGCTGACCTTCACGCGCAACATCCAGCTTGGCCTCGACGAGATCGCGGTGAACTTCTACGCCGGCGAGGGCTTCCTGGTCAGCAAGAAGCTCGGGGTCAGCAAGATCACCGAACTGAACGGCGCGACGATCTGCGTGATCACCGGCGCGACGCTGGAGCTGAACATCGCGGATTTCGCGCGTTCCAACGGCACCAAGATCGGCACGCTGCTGTTCGACAAACCGGAAGAAGCTGTGCAGGCGATGGAGGCCGGGCGCTGCGACGGCTACACCGACGATACCGGCAGCCTCGCCGGCATGCGTTCGACGCTGAAGACGCCGGACGACTGGGTCGTGCTGGACGGCGTGATCAGCAAGGAGCCGCTGGGCCTGCATGCGCGCTCCGGCGATCAGGCCTGGCAGTCGCATTCTGTTCTGGCTGCACGGCGCGCTGCTGACCGCCGAGGAACTCGGCGTGACCAAGGCCAATGCCGATCAGATGAAGGCGACCAGCAAGGACCCGTTCGTGCGCCGGCTGCTCGGCACCGAGGGCGGCTTCGGCAAGCTGCTCGGGCTGGATGACGAATGGGCGCTGCGGGCGATCAAGGTCAGCGGCAATTACGGCGAGATCTACGAGGAGTTCTTCGGTCCCAAGGCGCTCAATCTGCCGCGCGGCCTGAACAATCTCTGGACCAAGGGCGGCCTGCAATACGCGCTGCCGTTCCGCTGAGCGCGAGCGTGACGGCGACAACGCCACGGCCGGGCTGGTCGCTGTCGCGGCCGGCCCGGGCGTGGGCCTGGCAGATGCGTCGCCGTTGCCGCCTTCCGGCGCTGGTGCTGTGGCTCGGCCACAACGCCCGCGTCAACATGACGCAGCGCAACATCACCTTCGGCTTCGACTTCCTGTGGCACACCGCCGGCTTCGACATCCCGTTCCATCTGCTGAGCTGGGAGAACACCGACACCTACGGCTATGCGCTGCTGGTCTGCGGGCTGAATTCGCTGCTGTGCGCGGCGATGTCGATCGTGCTGGCCTCGGCGCTGGGCCTGCTGATCGCGCTGATGCGGCTGTCCGGCAATCCGCTGGCGGCGGCGATCGCGCGCGGCGTCATGGAGGTGGTGCGCAACACGCCGCAGCTGCGTGCAGATCTTCTTCATCTACGTCGCGGTGCTGCAGAGCCTGCCGCCGCCGCGCCAGAGCATCGTGTTCGGCTGGGGCTTCTTCCTGAACGTGCGCGGCCTGCTGATGCCGTCGCCGACGCTGGACCCGCATCGTGCTGCTGCTCGGCGGCGTGATCCTGGCGCTCGCGGTGATCGGCTGGATCGCGCGCCCGCCCGGTTCGATCGCCGGCGTGCTGCTGGGTCCCGCTGCTGGTTGCGGCCTGGCTGGTCGGCGCCGCGTTCAGCGCGGACTGGGAGCTGCCGGCGATGCACGGCTTCAACTTCACCGGCGGGCTGCGCATCCCGCCCGAACTGCTCGCGCTGTGGCTCGGCATTTCGATCTACACCTCGGCCTTCATCTCCGAGATCGTGCGCGCGGCGATCCTCGGCATACCGCACGGGCAGACCGAGGCGGCGTTGTCGCTCGGCCTGTCGCGCGGACTGACGATGTATCTGGTGATCCTGCCGCAGGCGCTGCGCATGCTGATCCCGCCGCTGACCAGCCAGTATCTCAACATCATCAAGTCCACCACGCTGGGCGCAGCGATCGCCTATCCCGACATGCTGCAGATCTTCGGCCGCACCGTGCTGAACCAGTCGGGCCGCGCGGTCGAGGTGATGACCTTGCTGATCGGCGTGTTCCTGTCGATCAACCTGGCAGCATCGGCGGTGATGAACCGCTGGAACCGCCGGCTGATGGAGCAGGGCCGATGAAGGCGACGCTGAAGCGCGCTGTTCGGCACCAAGCTGAATGCGGCGCTCACGCTGGTCGATGCTGACGCTGTTCTATCTGACGGTGCCGCCGTTCCTGAACTGGGCGCTGGCGCATGCCACCTGGGACGGGCTGAGCCGCCAGGCCTGTGCGCCGGACGGCGCCTGCTGGGCCTTCGTCAGGGCACGCTTCCCGCTGTTCATCTATGGCCGCTATCCGCAGCCCGAGCGCTGGCGCGTCGATGTGGCCTTCGTGCTGCTGGCGATCACCGCCAGCGGCACGCTGTTCGCGCCGCGCCGGCGCGGCTGGTGGCTGGCGGCGCTGCTGCTGTGGCATGCCGGTCGGTCGGCGGCGTGCTGCTGGTCGGCGGCGTGTTCGGTCTGCCTGCCGTCGCGACCGGCGACTGGGGCGGCCTGATGCTGAACGTGGTGCTGACCTTCGTCGCGGTGGTCGGGTCGCTGCCGCTCGGCATCCTGCTCGCGTTCGGCCGGCAGTCCACGCTGCCGGTGGTGCGCTGGGGCTCGATCGGCTTCATCGAGCTGTGGCGCGGGTCGCCGCTGCTGGCGGTGCTGTTCATGGGGCTGATCATGCTGCCGATGTTCCTGCCCGCCGGCATGACGGTGGACAACCTGATCCGCGCCATCGTGGTGATGACGCTGTTCGAGTCCGCCTACATGGCGGAGACCGTGCGCGGCGGGCTGCAGGGCGTGCCGAACGGGCAGACCGAGGCGGCGCTGGCGCTCGGCATGCATACCGCCTCGGCGCAGGTGCTGGTGGTGCTGCCGCAGGCGATGCGGCTGGCGATACCCGGGATCATCAACATCGTGGTCGACCTGTTCAAGGACACGACGCTGGTTTCCATCGTCGGGCTGTTCGACCTGATGGGCGTGATCAACCAGTCGCTGAAGGATCCGAACTGGCTTGGCCTGGCGATCGAGGGCTATACCTTCGCCATGGGACTGTTCTTCGTGGCCTGCCTGGTGATCTCGCTGGCCGGGCAGACGCTCGAGCGGCAGTTCGGCAATGCCGCGCGGACACCGCGGCGGTAAGCGAGAGGTTTTGCGATGACCATCGAATTCATCGGCATGATCCATCATCGGCATGCCTCGGAGATCCATCCGCCCGGGCCGGCGGTGCTGGATCGCGGCTACATCCGCGACTTCGCCCAGGCGGCGGAGGCGGCGAGCTTCGATCGCGTGCTGGTCGGGTATTTCTCCGATGGGCCCGACGGTTTTCTGCTTGCCGCGGCCGCGGCGGCGCATACCGAGCGTCTGGGGTTCCTGATCGCGCATCGGCCCGGCTTCGTGGCGCCCACGCTGGCGGCGCGGAAATTCGCCACGCTGGATCAGATCACCGGCGGACGCGCGGCGATCCACGTGATCTCCGGCGGCGACGATGCCGACCAGTTGCGCGACGGCGACACGCTGCCGAAGGACGAACGCTACGCGCGCACCGACGAATACGTGCACATCCTGAAGCGCATCTGGACCGAGACGGGCCCGGTGGATCACGCGGGCAAGTACTATCGGTTCGTCGGCGCTTCGACCGCGATGCGCTGCGTGCAGCAGCCGCGCATTCCGATCTATTTCGGCGGCGCCTCGGATGCGGCGATCGCGGTTGCCGGCAAGCATGCCGATGTCTATGCGCTGTGGGGCGAGACGCATGAGCAGGTGCGCGAACTGACGGCACGCGTGCGCGCGGCGGCGGCACTGCATGGGCGCGAGGTGCGGTTCAGCCTGTCGCTGCGGCCCATCCTCGCGCCGACCGAAGACGAGGCCTGGGCGCGCGCCGAAGCGATCAAGCAGCGGATCGCCGAACTGCGCGCGAAGGCCGGCCTCGGTCCGCGCGAGCCGCCGAACGAGGGTTCGCGCCGATTGCTGGCCGCCGCGGCGCAGGGCGAACGGCTGGACAAGCGGCTGTGGACCGGTGCGGCGCTGCTGACCGGCGCGCGCGGCAACACCACCAGCCTGGTCGGCACGCCGCTTCAGGTGGCCGAGGCGTTCTGCGATTATTACGACCTCGGCGTCACCACGTTCCTGATCCGCGGCTTCGATCCGCTGAACGACGCGATCGAGTACGGGCGCAGCCTGCTGCCGCTGACCCGTCAGTTGATCGCCGAGCGCACGCGGATCGCAGCGGAATAGCACGATGACGATGCTCGGCAAGGCGGTGCGTCACGAGTGGGCGCTGGACTGGGATTTCCTCAGCGTCAATCACGGGTCGTTCGGCGCCGCGCCGCGCGTGGTGCTGGCGGCGCAGCAGGACTGGCAGCGGCAAATGGAGGCACAGCCCGGCCGCTTCATGCGCGCCGTCCTGCCGGACGCGCTGCGCCATGCCGCCGATCGTCTGGGCGCTTTCATCGGCGCCGATGGCAAGGACATCGCGTTCGTCGACAATGCGACCACCGGCTGCAACGCCGTGCTGCGTTCGCTGCGCCTGGAGCCGGGTGACGAAATCGTCGTGCTGACACATGGCTACGGCGCGGTCCGCAACACCGTGCGCTACGTCGCCGAGCGTGCCGGCGCGCGCATGGTGGAAGCCGAGGTGCCATTCCCGCATCCGCAGGCCGATACGATCGTCGCCAACATCGCCGCCGCACTGACCACGCGAACGCGGCTCGCGGTGGTGGACCACATCACCTCGGGCAGCGCCCTGGTGCTGCCGCTGCAGCGCATCGTCGCGGCGTGTCACGACGCCGGCGTTCCGGTGCTGGTGGACGGCGCGCATGGACCGGCGCAGGTGGCGCTCGACATGCGCGCGATCGGCGCCGATTGGTACGCCGGCAACTGCCACAAATGGCTGTGCGCGCCGAAGGGTTCGGCTTTCCTGTACGCGGCACCGCAGCGGCAGCAGGACCTGCATCCCGTGACGATTTCGCACGGCCTGGACAAGGGATTTCTCGCGGAGTTCGACTGGACCGGCACGCGCGACTTCAGCGCGTATCTGGCATCGAGCGTGGCGATCGATTTTCATGCGCGGCTTGGCGGCGAGGCGCTGATGGCGCGCAACATCGCGCTCGCCGCAGAAGCGACATCGCTGCTGGCGCGGCGGCTGAACACCGAGACCGGCGCCACCGGCGCGCTCGCCGGTTCCATGGGCATGGTCCGCCTGCCGCTTGCCGGCGTCGGCGACCGCCGGAACGCTCGGCCGATCTGCGCGCGCGCCTGCTGGCGGCGGGCACCGACGCGCCGACGCACGTGCAGGCCGGCGCCATCTGGCTGCGGATTTCCGCCGCCGCCTACAACGACATCGAGGACTACGAGCGCCTTGGCGAGATCGTCGCCCGCGTGGTGCGCGAGGCGGGCTGACGCTTCCTGTCCGGCGCGGCCAGGCTGGCGAGCGAGCAGTTCTCCAGCACGTCGGCCACGGCGTCGCGCGCCTGGCGCATCAGGTGCTGCAAGCGGCAGGACGCGATGTCCACACAGTCGGTGCACGGACGGAACCGCGTCACGCTGGCGCAGGGCGTCAGCGCCAGCGGACCGTCGACGACGCGGATGATGTCGGCGACGGAAATCTCCGAAGCGTCGCGCGACAGATGGTGCCCGCCATGCGATCCGCGTCGGCTGTCGACGATGCCGTGGTCGCGCAACTGCACCAGGATCGCTTCCAGGAACTTGCGCGGAATGCGCTCCTGCTCCGCAATCTCCACGGTCGTGGTCCAATCTTCGATGCCTGCCCGTTCGGCGAGCATGGTCGCGGCTCGGACAGCATATTTGGCCTTGCTGGAGAGCATGCGACTCTCGTGCCCCGGTCCGCGCGCGGGGTCAATATCCAGGTCCACACCCTCGGGTGACGAGCCATGATGCGGCCTGTATGGTGTTAGCGGAAACCACTGCGCCCCGGCGAATGAGGGAATATGGGAGGAACCACCACTGCCGTCCGGCAGACCGGCATCCGGACAATGCAAGGAACCGCCCGCGGCACGACCGGCGCGCAGCGTTGGCTCGACCGCCAGTTCACGCGGCTGGCCGTGCTGCCGACGACGGCGATGATGCTGCTGATCTTCGGCGTCCCGCTGCTGTTCTCGCTCTATCTCAGCTTCGAGGGCTGGGCGCCCGAGCAGGCGCTGTTCGCCGGCAGTTTCTCCGGGTTTGCCAACTACCAGGACCTGCTGACCGATCCGCAGTTCCTCAAGAGCCTGTCGGTCACCTTTGTCTATACCGCCACCACGGTCACGACGGAGCTTGCATGTGGCCTGGGCATCGCGCTGCTGCTGGACATCGACCTGCCGTGCATCGGCTTCTTCCGCACCGCGCTGGTGGTGCCGATGATGATCACCCCGATCGTCGCGGCGCTGTGCTGGAAGCTGCTGCTCGATCCCGATCACGGCGTGATCAATTACTGGATCGGCAGTCACATCGTCTGGCTCGGGCGGCCCGACACCGCGCTGATATCGGTCATGGTGGTGAACCTCTGGCAGAACGCGCCCTATGTCGCGGTGCTGCTGCTCGCCGGGCTGCGCTCTCTGCCGAGCGAGCCGGTGGAGGCCGCGTCGATCGATGGCGCCAGCCGGCTGCAGGTGTTCTGGCATATCACGCTGCCGCTGCTGCGGCCGTACATCCTGGTGGCGCTGCTGCTGCGGACGATCTTCGAGTTCCGCGCGTTCGACAACATCTACGTGATGACCAGCGGCGGCCCGGCAAACGCCACGATGACGCTGTCGATGTTCACCTATCTCGCATCGTTCGTGCGCTTCGATCTCAGCCTGGGTGCGGCGGCATCGTGGCTGATGCTGCTGATGTGCCTGCTGCTGTGCCTGTTCTTCATCGCCGTGATCCGCCGGCGGGAGGCGAACTGATGAGCGCCCTCGCCGGCGTCGGCTCGCGCCGCAGCAAGCTGGTGTACGCCGGCGCGATCTATGTCGCGCTGATCGCGATGACCGCTGTGTTCCTGTTCCCGCTGCTCTGGGTGATCGGCCTGTCGCTGAAGACGCGGCTGCAGGTCTTCGCAACGCCGCCTTTGTTCCTGTGGCGGCCGACCTTGGAGAACTATGTCGGCGTGCTGGGGCAGGCCGACTTCCTGCAGGCGTTCGTCAACAGCCTGGTGATCTCCTCGGGCGCGGTGATCCTGTCGATCTGCATCGGCGTGCCGGCAGCCTATGCCTTCGCGCGGTTCCCGTTCCGCGGCGGCTCGTTCCTGTTCTTTTCGCTGCTGGTGATGCGCATGCTGCCGCCGATCGCGGTACTGGTGCCGATGTACATCCTGTTCAGCAAGCTCGGCCTGACCACGACGCGGTTGTCGGTCATTCTCGCCTATACCACGTTCAGCCTGCCGCTGGTGGTGTGGATCATGCGCGGCTTCTTCGAGGATCTGCCGCGCGAACTGGAAGAAAGCGCCTGGGTGGACGGCGCGTCGCGCTACGCCGCGTTCCGCCATGTGGTGCTGCCGCTGATCCGGCCCGGGCTGGTGGCTGCGAGCATCCTGTCGCTGCAGCTTGCGTGGAACGATTTTCTGTTTTCTGCGGTGCTGACCAACAACGCCACGCGCACGCTGCCGGTGCTGATGGCGGCGTTCTCCGGCGGCGACACCGGAGTCGATTGGGGCGGTATGACCGCCTCGGGTGTCCTGGTGATACTGCCGGTCATTATTTTCTCGTTCGCCGCGCAACGGCATTTGGTGGCCGGGCTGTCCTCCGGTGCGGTGAAGGGCTGACATGATGCAAGGGATGAAACGCATGCCTGAACTGAAGCGCCGCACATTGCTGCAAGCCTCGGCGGCAGCAGCCGGCGTGCTGGCCGCGCCGCAGATCAAGGCGCAGAGCAAGCCGGAAAAGCTTGTCTATGTCGGCGACAACGGTCCCTGGCATTGGGTGATGGTCGAGGAAGTCGCGCCGGCATTTGAGAAGGCGACCGGCATCAAGATCGATTTCACCCTCTTGCCGGTCGATCCCTGGCGCGCCCGGCTGCGCGCCGAATTGGGAGCCGGCAGCAGCGGCATCGACATCGTGCAGTGGTCGGTCGGCATGGCCGGCTGGATCGCGCCGCACATGGAGGATCACGAACCGCTGCTGGCGCAGATGAAGGCGCGCGACGCGGCATTCGACTGGAACGACTACCTCACCGGCACGAAGAAGGCCGCGACGTACGACGGCAAGCTGTCGGGCATCCCGTACCGCATCACCACCGGCATCTTCCACTATCAGCGGGCCTTGCTCGAGCAGGCGGGCTTCAGCCAGCCGCCCGGCACGTGGGACGAATTCCTGAAGACCGCGCTCGCGGTGAACACGCCGCCGGATCGCTACGCGTTCGGCATTTTCGGCCGTCAGGGCGCCGGCATGTTCGTGGGCTTCAATCCGTGGCTTTATTCCAATGGCGGGCGGCTGCTCGACTTCAAGACCGGCGAGATATTCATCAACGACACGAAGGGCGTCGAGGCGCTGCAGTTCTACGCCGAACTGGTCACCAAATACAAAGTCGTGCCGCCCGATGCGATGACCTGGGAATTCGATGAAATCGTCGCGGCCGGCCAGAGCGACCGCTACGCCATGGTGCAGATGTTCGCGCCCTACGGCACGCTGATCAACGATCCGAAGATTTCCAAAACCGGCGGCAAGTGGGCATGGACGACGGTGCAGGGGCCGCATGCGAAAAGCGAAGGCCGCACCTGGATCGACGGCCACTCGCTCGGCGTTCCGAAATATACCCGGAACAAGGAGTGGGCGCTGGAATTCATCGCAATGGCCTGCAGCCGGCAATGGCAGAAGCGCGCGATGGAGCGCGGCAACGCGCCGCCGCTGCGCTCGGTGCTGGAGGATCCCGACATGATCGAGAAGATCGGCTGGCCGCCGGTCGCGGCGCAGGCGATCGAGACGGGGTTCCCGACGCCGGCCTATCCGGTGTGGGACACGCTGGAGATCCAGTTGCGCTCGGCGCTGTCGCAGACCTTGTTCGGGCAGAAGACCGCGAAGCAGGCGCTGGACGACCTGGCGGGGGATTGGCAGCGCAGCCTGCGGCGCGCGGGGATCGGACGATGATCAACCGTCGCCATCTTTTACAGGCATCCGCCGCTTCGATCGCGCTGCCACGCGTTGCCCTGGCGCAGAACAAGCCGGACAAGCTGGTGTTCGTCGGCGACAACGGGCCGTGGCATTGGTGCCTGGTCGAGGAAGTGGCGCCGGCGTTCGAGAAGGCGACCGGCATCAAGGTCGATTTCACGCTGCTGCCGATCGACGCGCTGAATGCCAAGCTGAAGTCCGAGCTGAATTCCGGCTCCAGCGGCATCGACGTCATCCAGTGGACGTCGCAGCAGATCGGCTGGCTCTATCCGCATCTGGACGATCACGACAAGCTGCTCGCGGGTTCGGCCGGCAAGCACGCCGATTTCGGCTGGGATGATTTCGTCCCCGCACTTCGCGAGATGGCGATCTGGGACGGGCGCCTGTCCGGCATCCCGTATCGCGTGACGATGGGCGTTCTGCACTATCAGAAGGCGTTGCTGGAACAGGTCGGCATCGGCAAAGCACCAGGCACGTTCGCCGAATTGCAGGAAGCGGCCATTGCAACGACCAAGGCTGGCGCGCCCGGGCGCTACGGTCTGGGCTATCTCGGCCGGCAGGGTCCGGCGATCGTCGATTGCTTCTGCCCGTTCCTGCGCTCCAACGGCGGCGATTTCTATAATCCGAAGACCTGGGAGATTTTCATCAATCAGCCACCGGCGGTGGAGGCGTTGGAATTCTGGGGCGATCTGATGACCAAGCACCATGCCGTGGTGCCGGACTCCATCACCTGGGAATTCGACGAAATCATCGCCGGCGGTCAGAACGACCGCTACGCGATGGCAGTGACGCTGACGCCGTACGGCACGCTGATCAACGACGCGCAAAAATCCAAAACGGGCGGAAAGTGGGCATGGGCGCCGATGCCGGGCGGAAAATCGCCGGACCAGAGCCGCACCTTCTTCGGCGGCTGGAGTCTCGCGGTCGCGTCCGCCGGCAAGCACAAGGAGTGGGCGTTCGAGTTCATCCAGATGGCATGCAGCAACGAATGGATGCGCCGCTCCATGCTGCGCGGCAACGCGCCGCCTCGGCTGTCGGTGCTGAACGATCCGGAGATGGTAGAGAAATTCGGCTGGGCGCCGGTGGCCGCGGCGGCGCTGCCGACTGCCCTGCTCGATCCGCGCGACGCGGTCTGGGCGACACTGGAATTGCAGTTGCGGTCCGGTCTGTCGCAGGTGCTGCTCGGGCAGAAATCTGCCAAGGACGCATTGGACGGCGTCGCGAGCGACTGGCAGCGGACCCTGAAGCGCGCAGGCGCGGTGCGATAAGCCCCCTCCCCGACCGTCCCCGCGCTTCGCGGGAGAGGGAGTTACAGCGGTTTGACACCGTCGAGCGGCGGCCCGTACAACCGCGGATACGGAGAAGCCAATGACTTCGATCGCTGACGGCGCCATCGACTGCGACATCCACCCCGGTGTGCCCAACATCAAGGCGCTGCTGCCGTATATGGACGATTTCTGGCGCGAATCATTCGTCGCACGCGGCATCGACGGCTTCGACATGATGAGCTACCCGCTCAATGCGCCGATCACCTGCCGCCCCGACTGGCGCGTGCCGGGCGAGCGGCCGGGCTCGGACCTCGGCCAGATGCAGCGCAACGCACTGGATGCGTTCGGCATCAGCCTGGCGATCTGCAATCCGCTAACCGGCGGTCAGGTTGCGGTCAGCGAGAGCATGGGTGCCGCGATCTGCTCGGCGGTGAACGACTGGATCATCGAGCACTGGCTGAACAAGGAGCCACGCCTGCGCGCCTCCATCGTGGTGCCGGCACAGGCGCCGTTACTTGCCGTTGAGGAAATCGAACGCCGCGCCGTCGACCGGCGCTTCGTGCAGATCCTGATGCCGGTGGCCTGCGAGATGATGCTCGGCCGCAGCTACTACTGGCCGATCTACGAGGCGGCGGTGAAGCACGATCTGCCGATCGGCCTGCACGCCGGCAGCATGTACCGCTACGCGCCGACGTCCGGCGGCTGGCCGTCGTTCTACCTGCACGACTATGTCGCGCAGACCAACACGTTCGAGGACCAGTTGCTGAGCCTGATTTCAAACGGCGTGTTCAACAAGTTCCCGGAACTGCGCGTGGTGCTGATCGAATCGGGCGTGACCTGGCTGCCCGGCTTCCTGTGGCGCGCGGTCAAGACCTGGCGCGGGGTGCGCGCCGAGGTGCCGTGGGTGAAGCGCTCGCCGGCCGAGACGATCCGGGAGAATGTGCGGCTGACCGTGCAGCCGATCGATGCGCCGCGCGACACGCCGGTGATCGAGCGCATCATCGAGCAGATCGACAGCGACCGGATGCTGCTGTTCGCCTCGGATTATCCGCACTGGCAGTTCGAGGGCGATCAGGTGCTGCCCGGCGGTCTCTCGCCCGACCTGCTGCGCCGTATTCGCGTCGACAATCCGCTGGAGACCTACCCTCGCCTGAAGGAGACCGTGCAATGAACGCGCCCGTCGACGTCCTGGAACGGCGCAGCGAAGCCGATGCGAGGCTTGGCATCGTCGATTGCGACATCCATCCCTACATGAAGTCGCCGCGCTCGCTGGATCCGTACCTGTCGGCGCGCTGGCGCAAGCATCTCGCGGAGTACGGCAAATTCAACTGCGGCATCTATGCCGACCGCGGCACCTATCCGCGCTTCTCGCCGAACACCTCGCGTCGCGATGCGTGGCCGCCGGGCGGCGGGTTGCCGGGCTCCGACGTGCCGTTCATGCGCGAGCAGCTGCTGGATGCCTACAACATTGCGTTTGGTGTGCTGGAACCGCTGCTGGGCGGCAACACGTCGCGCAATCTCGACGAGGCGGCGGCGCTCTGCTGCGGCGATGAACGACTGGCAGGCGCACGACTTCGTGGACCTGGAACCGCGGCTGCGCGCCTCGATCCTGGTGCCGCAGGACGACCCCGAGGCGTCGGTCAAGGAGATCGAAAAGCGCGCCGGCGACTGGCGCTTCGCACAGATCCAGTTGGGATCGAAGACGTCCGAGCCGCTCGGCCGCCGGCGCTACTGGCCGATCTTCGCCGCCGCGCAGGCCAACAACCTGTCGATCGGGCTGCATATCGGCGGCACGCAGAACAGCGCGCCGTCCGCCAGCGGCTGGCCGCAGTTCTACATCGAGGACCACCACATGCTGGTGCACTCGATGCAGAACCAGGCCGCCAGCCTGATCCTGGAAGGCGTGTTCGAGGAATTCCCGAATTTGAAGATCTGCCTGATCGAGGGCGGCTTCGCCTGGGCGCCGTCGCTCGGCTGGCGGCTCGACAGCGCACTGGTAGAAGATGCGCGACGAGGTGCCGCAGGTGAAGCGCCCGCCGTCGGAATACATGCGGACGAATCTGTGGTTCGCCACCCAGCCGGTGGAGGAGCCGGAGAACCCCGAGGATCTGCGCCAGGTGTTCGAGTGGATCGGCTGGGACCGCATGGTCTATTCCAGCGATTATCCGCATTGGGACTTCGACGACCCGAAGACCGCCTTCCGCTTCAAGATGACGGAGCAGGAGGAACGCATGCTGTTCCGCGACAATGCGCTGAACGTCTATACGTTCGCCTAGGCTCCGCTCCGGTCGGATGCGGCCGGTGAGTAACCGGCGCGTATGATGTTCGGTTCGATCCGTCTGTATGTGGATCAGCCGCTGGCGGCCGGTGCGACGATCGAGGCGACCGCGGCGCAGGCCCACTATCTCGGCACCGTCATGCGGCGCGGCAGCGGCGACGGCGTGCGGCTGTTCAACGGACGCGACGGCGAATTCGGCGCCCGGATCGCGGCCATCCGGCGTGAGCGGGGCAACGCTTCAGGTCGAGCACAACCTGCGCCCGCAGGCGCCCGAGCCCGACCTGTGGCTGGCATTCGCACTGCTGAAGCGCGACGCCACCGACCTTGTCGTGCAGAAGGCCACCGAACTGGGGGTATCGGCACTCCTCCCGGTGATCACCGAGCGGACCAATGCGCATCGGGTGAACGAGGCCCGTCTGGCCGCCATCGCCGTCGAGGCGTCGGAACAGTCCGAACGGCTCACCGTGCCCAGGCTGCACCCGCCGCGCGCCCTCATGGCGTGGCTGGGGGACTGGGACCCCGGCCGATGGATCTTCATGGCCGCCGAACGCGCCGCCGCGCCCGCCATCGGCCCGGCACGCGGGCCAGCCGCATTGCTGGTCGGCCCGGAGGGCGGCTTCACGCCGGCGGAGCTTGACGCGATGCAGGCGCATCCCTTTGTAACCCTGGTATCACTCGGTCCGCGCATCCTGCGGGCCGAGACCGCCTGCATCGCCGGGCTCGCATTGTTGCAGGCGGCGGATCGCGGCTAATACCATGTACCCGAACCCGCCACGCCTGGGAGCGACATGTCCAATCCCGGAGACGCCGACGCGACCCAGATCACGTCGCTCAAGCAACTGGCCGACCATATCGCCGCCGGCTGCAAGCCGCCGGAGCAGTTCCGCATGGGCACCGAACATGAGAAGTTCGGCTTCCGCCTCGCCGACCTGGCCCCCCCGCCCTACGAGCCGGCCGACGGCCAGCCCGGCTCGATTCGCGACCTGCTCGGCGGTCTCACCCGGTTCGGCGGAAGCCCGATCGACGGATCACGGCAATACGATCGGGCTGAAACAGGACGATGCGGCAATCTCGCTGGAACCCGCCGGACAGTTCGAGCTGTCGGGCGCGCCGGTCGAGACGCTGCACGCGACGATGGCGGAACTCGAGGCGCACTACGACCAGGTGCGCAGCGTCTCGCGCGAGCTTCAGCTCGGCTGGGCGCCGCTCGGCTTCCATCCGACCGCCACGCGCGACGCAGATGCCCCGGATGCCGAAGGGCCGCTATGCCATCATGCGGCGCTACATGCCGAAGGTGGGAACGCTGGGCCTGGACATGATGACGCGAACCTGTACCGTGCAGGTGAATCTTGGACTATGCCTCGGAACAGGACATGGTGAGAAAGCTGCGCGTCTCGCTGCTGCTGCAGCCGCTGGCGACTGCACTGTTCGCCAACTCGCCGTTCACCGAAGGCCGGCCGAATGGCTTTCTCTCCTACCGCGCGCAGGTCTGGACCGATACCGACAACCAGCGCTCCGGGATCCCGGCGGTCATGTTCGAGCCGGGATTCGGCTTCGAGCGCTACGCCCAGTGGCTGGTCGACGAGGTGCCGATGTATTTCGTCTACCGCAATGGCGAATATATCGACGTCGCCGGAGCCTCGTTCCGCGACTACATGGCGGGCAGGCTGCACAACGTCGCGGGCGCCGTTGCCACGGTCGGCGACTTCGCGGACCACATCACGACGGTGTTCACCGACGTGCGGATCAAGCGGTTCCTGGAGATGCGGGGGGCCGACGCCGGGCGGGCGGACATGATGGTGGCGCAGTCGGCCTTCTGGGTCGGATTGCTGTACGACGAGGCCGCATTGTCCGCGGCGGAGGCGCTGTTGCGCGGCGCAGGCTGGGAGGACGCCGTGACTCTGCGGGCGGCCGTGCCGCGCGAGGGGCTCGCCGCACCGTGGCGCGGGCGGCACCCTGCGCGATCTGGCGCGGGACGCGGTCGCCATCGCACGCGACGGCCTGCGCGCCCGGGCGCGTCGCAATGCCGCCGGCGATGACGAGTCGGTCTATCCTGGTCCCGCTCGAGGCGATCGCCGCCGGTGCACCGACCCAGGCGGAGCACTGGCTGGCGCGCGACCGTGAGTCATGGCACGGTGATGTCCGACAAATCTTCGCCGAAGCGGCGATCTGAGGAGGCAACTTTAACCTTTCACGTGCTGAAGCACTTGGCTATACAACCAAGGAACGCACGAAAGACGCAATGATCGCAGGCACTTCACATCGGGCCTCAGCCCAGTCCACGCCGCCAGGATCTGCCGGCCAGGTCGTGGTGCGGATGCGGCTGATCGGCCAGATGGAGGCCTGGACGCTGACCAGCGAGAGTGTGCTGCCGGCGGGACGCAAGACCCGGGCACTGCTCGCCGTGATTGCCCTGTCATCGCCTCGGCCGGCCCTGCGCGGGCGGCTGGCCGAACTGCTGTGGAGCCGCCGGCCGGAGGAGCAGGCCCGCGCGTCGCTCCGCCAGGAAATCCACCGGCTGCTCGAGGCGCTCGCCCCGGGCGGCTCCGAGGTCCTGCTGGTGACCCGCGATCACCTGTCCCTGCGCCCCGGCAAGGTCTGGGTGGATGTCGAGGAGGTGATGCGGGCCACCACCGACCATCCGGCTTCGCTGTCCCTGCTGGATGGGGACCTGCTGGAGGGCCTTGACGGCATCGACCCGACCTTCGACGCCTGGCTCACCACCGAGCGTGAACGGCTGCGCGACCGGGCGCGCACCGTCGCCGAGGCGCTGCTGCGCGAGCAGGTGGCACCGGAGGCGGCAATTCCGGCTGCGCAGCGTCTGCTGCAGATTGATCGCGCCCACGAAGGCGCCTGGCGCGCCCTGATGCGGGCTCATGCCGCGCGCGGCGAGCGGGGCATGGCGATCCAGGCCTATGATCGCTGCCGTGCCGTGCTCGCCGACCTGCTGGACGCCGCGCCCTCTGCCGAGACGCAGAACCTGCTGGCGGAGATCCGCGGCCCCTCGGGCAGCCGCATTCCGATGCGCCCGCCGCGCCCGCCGGTATCGCCGACCCCTGCGCCGCTGCCGCTGCCGACGTCGGCTCCGCCGGCAGCCGAGGAGCCGGACGAGCCGCTGCCGAGCCAGGAGCCGCAGCCTCAGGGGAACTGGCCGACGCGTGGCGGCGCCCATGTCGGGGTCATGCCGCTGCAGCTTGTCGGCACGACCGAGGAGGACGCGCATCTCGCGCCCGGGCTGACGGAAGAGATCACCACGGCGCTCGCGCGGTTCCGCTGGATGTTCGTCGTCGCGTCCAATTCGCTGGCGCGGTTTGCCGCGGAGAACCGCGACGAGACGGCGATCCGCCGCACGTTCGGCATCGACTTCCTGCTGGACGGCTCGATCCAGCGCGTGCGCAACCGGATCCGGATCACCGTGCGTCTGCTCGACCTGCGCGCCGGAAACCAGGTCGTCTGGGCGCGCCGGTTCGATCGCCAGTCGAACGATCTGCTGATCGCTGCAGGACGAGATCGCCTCGGAGGTGGTCGCACAGATCGATCCGGAGATCCTGCTGATCGAGGCCAAGCGGAGCGCCAGCCGTCCGCCCGATGGACGCCACCGCCTACGACCTGATGCTGCGCTCGATTCCGCTGATGGACAGACTGGAGCGCGAGGCGTTCATGCAGGCCGGCGAATATCTGTCGCGCGCGATCGAACTGGAGCCCGAATACGCCGCCGCGCACGCCTGGTACGCCTATTGGCAGATGTTCCTGGTCGGCCAGGATTGGGCGGACGATCCGGCAGCGGCGATGGAGGCGGCCGGTCAGCACGCTGAGCGCGCCGTGGCGCTGGATCCCTACGATGCCCGCGGGCTGACCATCGCCGGGCACGTGCGCGCCTTCCTGTACCGGCGCCAGCACGAGGCGATCGCGCTGCATGAGCGGGCGTTGTCGCTCAATCCCAATCTGGCGATGGCCTGGGCGTTCTCCGCCATCGCCCACGCCTACGCGGGCGACCCGGAAGAGGCGGAACGGCGGAACAATCGCTACAAGAAACTGTCCCCGCTCGATCCGCACGCATTCTTCTTCGATGCGTTCTTCATCCTGATCCATCTGCTGAAGCGCGACTACAAATCGGCAGTGGCGGTCGCGCGCACGGTGACGGAAATGAACCCGTCGTTTGCCGCGACCTACAAGCCGTACCTTGTCGGCGCTGGGCCATCTCGGGCGCAACTCAGGAGGCAGCGGTGGTGCGCCGGCGGCTTGCTGGCGATCGAGCCGGATTTCACCGTGGAACGCTTCATCGCCAGCGTCGCCGCTCGAGCGCGCGAGCGACCGCGAGCACTACGCGCACGGGCTGCGCCTCGCCGGAGTGCCGGAGCGTGCCGGCGAGACTGCCAAGCAGTTGCAGGACCAGGACGCGCACGGCGCGGCCTTAGATTGCCGGAACGTGACGGCGAACGTCCGCGGCGCTCGCGCGAAGGGGTGCCGCCCGCAAAGCCTGAGGTATCGTCTCGGCAGCACGCTGAGAGGGTCGCGCCGATGACGTTCCAGGCATTCCGTTTCGATCCGGTCGAACTGCCGCCGGTCGCGAAGGCGCTGCGCAAGGACGTGCGCGCATTCCTCGACGAGAACCGCGCCTCGCTCGGCAATCGCCGCGACTACGACCAGGCGTTCAGCCGCAGGATGGCCGAGCGGGCTGGGTCGGCATGACGTGGCCGAAGCAGTACGGCGGCCACGAGCGCACCGCGTTCGAACGCTACGTGGTGATCGAGGAGATGCTGGCCGCCGGCGCGCCGGTCGGGTTTCACTGGACGGCGGACCGCCAGAGCGGGCCCAACATCCTGCGCTACGGCACCGAGGAGCAGAAAGACTACTTCCTGCCGCGCATCGCTCGCGGCGATCTGTCGTTCTGCATCGGCATGAGCGAACCGGACTCCGGCTCCGACCTCGCCGGCACGCGCACCCGCGCGGTGAAGGTGGATGGCGGGTTCCGCATCAACGGCAGCAAGCTGTGGACCTCGAACGCGCATCGCGCCGACTACATGATCCTGTTCTGCAAGATGGCCGAGGCGGGACAGCAGGAGGTCGATCGTCACGCGGGGTGCGACGCAGTTCCTGGTGGATCTGAAGAATTCGCCCGGGTATCGAGATCCGGCCGGTGATCAACCTGCTGGGCGAGCACCACTTCAACCAGATCTTCCTGACGGACCTGTTCGTGCCGGACGATCGGCTGTTCGGCGAGGTGGGCAACGGCTGGCGTCAGGTGTCGAGCGAATTGGCCTTCGAGCGCAGCGGGCCGGATCGCTTCCTCGTGCTGTTCAAGCTGCTGGTGGAGATGGTACGCGTCGCCGGGCCGAACCCGGACCGCGCCACGGCCGCGGCGCTCGGGCGCCTTGTCGCGCAGCTGGCGACGCTGCGGCGCATGTCGCTGTCGATCGCCGGCATGCTGCAGGAGGGGTTGCAGCCGCTGACCGAGGCGGCGGTCACCAAGGACCTGGGCACGCGCTACGAGCAGGACCTGCCGGTGGTCGCGCGCCAGCTGTTCCCGGCCGAGCCGGAGCTGGAGGCTGTGGATACCTACGTATCGATGCTGGCGCGCGCGCACGATGAACGCGCCGCGGCTTTCCATCCAGGGCGGCACGCGCGAAATCCTGCGCGGCATCATCGCGCGCGGCCTCGGACTGCGCTGAAGGAGATGGCCATGCGCGATGAGACACGGATGCTGCTTGAGAGCGTCGGGCGCCTGTTCGAGGACCATTGCACCAAGGAGGTGGCGGACCGCGCCGAGGCGGGCATGTTTCCCGATGCGCTGTGGCGGGCGGTGAGCGAGACCGGGGTGCCGCTCGCGGCGCTGCCCGAGTCGGCTGGCGGCGCGGACGCCGAGTGGTCCGATCTGTTCGCCGTGCTGCGCGTGGCCGGGCGCTTCGCCGCGCCGATCCCTCTTGCCGAGACGATGCTGGCCGCGTGGGTGGCGTCCTCCGCGGGGCTGGCGGTCTGCGAACAGCCGATGACGGTGGGTCCGGTGCGCGCCGGCGACAGGCTGACGCTCGAGCGTGACGGCAACGGCTGGCGGCTTGCGGGTTGTGCCAGCCGGCTGCCCTGGGCGGCGAACGCCGGGCGCATCGTGCTGCTCGCCGATGGGCCGGACGGCGAGATGGCTGTGGCATTGGATGGTGCCTCCGACGCCGAATGCGCACCGGGACGCAATATGGCCGGCGAGCCGCGCGACACGCTCAGCTTCGCCGGCCTCCGCGTGGCGGGCGATGCCGTGGCGCCCGTCGCATCCGGGGTCGACCGGGCCGCAGTGTATCGCCGCGGCGCCCTGGCACGCGCCGTGCTGATGGCGGGTGCGCTGGAACGCGCGCTGGACACCGCGGTGACGTATGCCGGGGAACGGCGGCAGTTCGGCCGTCAGATCGGCAAATTCCAGGCCGTGCAGCAGCAGCTTGCCGTGATGGCCGGGCAGGTTGCCGCAGCCGGAGCCGCGGCCGATGCCGGGATCGAGGCGCTTGGCTGCGGTGATCCCGCGATGGAGGAGTTTGTGATCGCCATCGCCAAGACCCGCGTCGGGGACGCGGCAACCCTCGCGTCGGAGATCGCGCACCAGGTGCATGGCGCGATCGGCTTCACCAAGGAGTATTCGCTGCAACTCAGCACGCGGCGTCTGTGGTCGTGGCGTGACGAGTTCGGCGGCGACACCGAATGGGCGGCGCGGGTCGGAGCGTTCGTCTGCGCGCGCGGTGCCGATGCGTTGTGGCCGACCTTGACGGACGGGTAGCCCGCGTCAGACGTCTCGGCCGAAGCCAGGGTCGCTACGACGGCAGGATAGCGATGCCGATGCCGCTCTCGACTGGATGCGGGTGGTCAACCCGAGCCATGGCGACCGGATCTTCCTCCGGCGTGTCCATCGGCATGCAGTTGCTGATGCGCCGGCCTGGGATCTCCGGCTGGGCCAGCGTGGCCCCGCTGATGACCATCACGACTTCGGGTTCCTTCCCCTGCAGGGCAACGGGGACGAACTGCGATCAGGCGACCGGCTCAAATGCTGCCTGCTCGATCAGATCGGGCGCCTTGTCGAATGCCATCACGAGATTGAGTGCGGCAGTGTCTGGCCGGTTGCGCCCCTGCTCCCAGTTCTGCAGCGTGTTGATGTCGATGCCAAGCACTTCGGCGAATTCGCGCTGCGACAGCCGGTGCCGTGCGCGCACGTCCGCGATCATGCCGGGATCGAGATGGCGACGGCGATAGGTATGCACGTTCATTGTCAACAGGTCGGCTGCCAGCATGGGGATATCGGCGCCCTCGGCAATCTGACAAACTGCCAACCTCGTCTCTGCCAGCCGATTGATGATTGCATGTCCGGTGCGGAGTGTCAGTCCCGCGGCACGCAACCGCTTGACCACGGAAATCGGCTTATCAAGCGGGCCGACCAGCCGTAGAACCAGGGTAACTAGATCGCCGGAAAACGAGGGGGGCGGGTCTGCGTCCCGGACCGGCCCCAGACGTTCTAACCGCGCCCTCAATTCGGAGTTCATCGACATCAAGCAACTCCAGCGCCCACTGCGCCAAACCGCGCAATCCTGCCACGCCAATGGTGTTCGGCCCTGCGCCCTGAATATCCAACCGACGCAATACGGCCAAGCGCCCATCTAGGTGCACGTAGAACATGGCTTCGAGATCGAATCCGTCGATCAACAACTGAACGAGAACGAAATCGCCGGATTCGATCTGCAGGTCCACAAGCCGCCAGTGCATTTTCTGGTCTCCCTGGGCACAAGCACGCCGTTTGTATCGCCATTTCCATAAATATTACCAATCCATTACAATAAAGAATAAATCCACTGTCACTTACTGTGCTTTTGAGCCAATTCGCGCTCCCTATACGCACTGCACGTATAAGATGTCAATCCCGCCCCAGCACCACCATCAACTCCGTCCACTCGCGCCGGTTCAGCCCGCTGTTGGGCTCGTCCACCGGCTCGCCGGCCAGCATCCGCCGCACCGCCGCCAGCATCTGCGCCGAGAGCGTGACCGCGCCCAGCCGATAGTCGCGGAACGCCTGACAGGCCACTGGCACCCAAGCCTCGACCGACCCCAGCATCGCCTCGGCGTAGGCGCGGATCTCGTACTGCGCATGGGCGTCGGCACGCAGCGACAGGAAGTGGAACAGGTTGTGCAGATCGGTCTTCCAGTACCATTGCGTGTAGGTGTTCAAGCGTCAGGTTCATCCGCGCCAATTCGCGCGCCAGACCCTGCCGTGACGGATCGTGCGCAGCGCCCGCCGCATCCTCGTTCAGCATTTCGGCGTAATGGTCGTAGCACCGCGTCGCGTCCTCACGCAGCAGATCGAGCACGTGCGCGGCCTCCGCGCCATCCAGCACGCCTCCCCTGCCCTGCCGGTTTGCCGCCGACTGCGCCGCGAGATGCTCCGGCGCCGGCAGGTAGAACTCGCGGTCGAGGATCGAATAGCGCGCGGAATACTCGTTCACATTGGCGGTGCGATGGCGGATCCACTGGCGGGCGACGAAGATCGGCAGCTTCACGTGGTACTTGATCTCGCACATCTCGAACGGCGTGGAGTGCCGGTGGCGCATCAGATAGCGGATCAGCCCGGAATCCTCGGAGACACGTCGTGTGCCCCGCCCATAGGACACCCGCGCCGCCTGAACGATGGCGGCATCGTCGCCCATGTAGTCGATCACCCGGACGAAGCCGTGATCCAGCACCGGGATCGCCTGGTACAGCAGCGCCTCCAGCGCCGGCACCGTCGGGCGAAGGGTCTGTCCGCTCTGGGCGCGGAGGGCGGCGATCTCGGCCGTCTGGTCCTCGGTCAGGTGCATGCGCAACTCCACTTTCAGCCGGGGGGACGAGTGCCTATATTCCCGATGCCGGCTTGCCGGCTACGGCGATAAACGGTGCGTGGAATAAGCGTAGTGGACCCGGGGGCAGTGCCCGGCGCCTCCACCAGTTCCGGCCAAAAGGCCAAGACGGGGGCGACACAGGCTCGACACGCGTGGTAAAGACTCACTTTTCGCTCGGCATGGTTCCGCCGTTATCGGGCCATATGACAAGTGCCAATGACAATCAGGCGCTCGCTGTCGCTGCATAAGCGATAAGCGCGGTTCGGGGGGCACCGGGCAACAGAAGCCCCCCACTTTCACCAATTCATTTCGGGCGTTTTCGCGGGAACATATACAGCGGCAAGCGAACCATGGTTGCCTCCCGGGCAGCCGCATGCTCAAAATGTGTGACTACGGAGTCGGTCACAGCAATAGCAGGCTCAAGCCGTCGCCGCCTCTTCTGCTTCCGGCTCCCCAATAATTCCAACCGCATTGTCTCCTGCAGACGTGCTGCCAGGTGGAGGAACACATGGACATGACACGACGTGCCGCGGCTGAATTCTTCGGCACATTCTGGCTGACCTTCGGCGGTTGCGGCGCCGCGGTGCTGGCTGCTGGCTATCCATCCCTCGGGATCGGCTTCCTCGGCGTGGCCTTCGCCTTCGGGCTCACCGTGCTCACGATGGCCTACGCGGTCGGGCTCATATCCGGCGGCCACTTCAATCCGGCCGTCACCGTGGGATTGTGGGCCGGCGGGCGATTCAACGCCGCCGATGTCGTGCCGTACATCATCGCCCAGGTGATCGGCGCCATCGTCGCCGCGGCCGCGCTGTACTGGATCGCCTCCGGCAAGCCGGGATGGGTCCCGGCGGGCTTTGCCTCGAACGGCTATGGCGACCTCAGCCCGGGCAAATACAGCCTCGGCGCGTGCTTCGCGATGGAGGTCCTGATGACCTTCTTCTTCCTGATGATCATCATCGGCTGCACATCGAAGGGTGCGGCCGTCGGGTTCGCCGGCATACCGATCGGGCTCGCCCTCACGCTGATCCATCTGATGTCGATCCCGGTGACCAACACCTCGGTCAATCCGGCGCGCAGCACCGGCCCTGCGCTGTTCGGCGGCGGCGAGTATGTCGCGCAGCTCTGGCTGTTCTGGCTGGCGCCGATCATCGGCGCAGCCGTCGCCGGCGCGGTCACTCGCTGGCTGCACGAGCCTGTGCTCGTCACTGAATCGGTCATGGTGATCGAGGAAGGCAGCGCGCGGATCTAAGCCGGGACCCCCGGCACAAATCTCCCCCTCCCCTTGCGGAGGGGGTAGGCGGTAGAGAACACCGGAAGCCTGACTACGCCACGAGCCGCTCTGCGATCTGCACGGCGTTAAGCGCCGCGCCCTTCAGCAGCTGATCGCCGGCCACGAACAGGGCCAATGAGCAGCCGGACGGGTCGCTCGGGTCCCGGCGAATGCGCCCGACGAGCACGTCGCCCTGCCCGGATGCCTCGCGCGGCATCGGGAAGTGATTGCGCGGCACATCATCGACGATCCGCACGCCCGGCGCCGCAGCCAGGATTTCCCGCGCCTCGTCCGGGGCGACCGGCCGCTCGAATTCGACCGTCAGCGCAATCGAGTGCGCTCGCAGCACCGGAACGCGCACGCACGTCACGCCGACCCGCAGGTCGGGCTCCCGCATGATCTTCCGCAGTTCGCGCACGACCTTGGTTTCCTCGTCGTTGGCGCCGGTCGCGGGGTCCACCGGCGTGTCGTGGCTGAACAGGTTGAACGCATAGGGATGCGCCAGCACGGTATTGATGTAGTCCTCGCCTGCCAGATAGGCAGCCGTCGAGGCACGCAGCTCCTGCATCGCCGCCGCGCCGGCGCCGGACGCCGCCTGGTAGGTCGCCGCGATCACGCGCCGGATGCGCGCGTGCCGGTGCAGCGGCCACAGCGGCATCACGGCGATGATGGCGACGCAGTTCGGATTGGCGATGATGCCGAGATGCCGGCCGGCCTCGTCGCCGTTCACCTCGGGCACCACCAGCGGCACGCCAGGCTCCATGCGGAACGCCGAGGAGTTGTCGACCACAACGGCCCCCTGCCGCACCGCGATGGGGGCGAACCGCCGCGACGTGATGCCGCCGGCGGAGAACAACGCCAGATCGACGCCGGGGAAACTGTCCTCGGTCAGTTCCTCGACCGTCACGCTCTCGCCACGAAACCGCAGGGTCCGCCCCGCCGACCGGGCGGACGCGAACAGGCGCAGACGGGACAGGGGAAATTTTCGTTGTTCGAGGCAGGCGATCAGTTCGCCGCCCACCGCGCCGGTCGCGCCGACGATGGCCACGGTTGGATTGCTGGGGATCATAGGTCTCGCTCCGTTCGTTGAGCCGGAAGACGAGCGCCTGAAAAGCGAAGGCCCCGTCCGTTACCGGCGGGGCCTCGGGGTTGCTGCTATGTCGCTGCCGTCAACACGCGCACGCCCGGGACGCCCCGCCGAAGGGCTTCGTGGTCACCGTGGTGCGCTTCATGGTCTGGCCGGACATGGACACGATAATACAGCGAAACGGGCGCGCGGTAAACCTGTCATTCCGGCTCCCGCTGGAACAGCACAATCAATGCCGCCGCCGCCAGGATGCCGCCCGAGGCCAGCAACCCGCCGCCGAGGCCATGCGCGCCATCGGAGACCGCGCCGCTCAGCAGGGGTCCCACGCACTGTCCGATGGCAAAGCCGATGGTGAGGACCGCGATCGAGGCCGTCCAATCGTGTGGCGGGGTCGCCCTGCGGGCGAACGCGGTGACCGACGTCGGCACGATCAGGAACGAGCCTCCGAACAGCAGCGCCGAGACAAAGGCGGCGGGGCGGGTCTGCCACACGACCGGCAGGATCGCACCCAGCGCCACGACTGCATTCGCCGCAGCGACCGCGCGTCCACCGCGCAGGCGCGACAGCACGGGTCCCCAGGCGATGCCGGCCCCGGTGGCAACCGCGCCGACGACACCCCAGAACAGCGTTATGTCGGTGGCCGTGTAGTCGAGGTTGCGCCGCAGATAGGCGACGATGAACGTCGTGTAGGCGATGTAGCCCGCGCCGAACATGACGTAGCTGATCAGGACCGGCATCAGCCCTCGGGCGGGCCGCAAGCGGAGGACCGGCCGGCTGCGATGCGTCGCATGCGTCACCACGGCCTGCGCCCGTGCCACCGCGGGGAGCGCCGCCAGCGTTCCCAGCAGCGCAAGCAAGCCGAGCGCGAGCCAGCCCGCCTGCCAGCCGCGCGTCGCGATCAGCGCCGGGACGGCGAAGGCCGAGACCATCATGCCGAAGCCGGCGCCGCCGAAATAGACGCCGAGCGCCAGCGCCGGCCGCCCTCTGCCGCCGCCACCGGCCGCCGATGCCAGCGCGCCGCCGGTCACGAAGGACAGCGCCCCGGCGGCGCCCGCCACCGTCCGCAGGACGCAAATGGCCAGGAAATCCGTGGTCGCCGGCAGTCGCGGTCAGTGCCGCCGCCGTCAGCACGAGGCCGAGCACGAAGGCGCGCTTTTCGCCGAGCCGGGCGGCGATCGGCGTCGCGGCCAGCGCCCCTGCCAGGTACCCCGCGGCGTTGGCGGTGTTGATCGCGCCCGCCTGGGCATAGTTCCAGCCCAGGTCCGCACGCATCGCCGGCAGCAGCAGCGCATAGGCGAAGCGCCCGAGGCCCAGTGCCACCGCCGGCCCCATGGCAAGCCCGGCGACGATGCCGAGATGCGTCGCCTTCACGCCAGGCAGCGTCGCCGCGGCGGCGTCAGACATGGCACGCAGCCTCGACCTCGGACGCCGGCACCAGATGCGGAATGTGGCTGTTGCAGTTGGTGTCCCAGGCTTCGACGCGCATGCGGATCACCCGTTCGACCCGCGCCTTGTAGTCCGGGTCGCGCACCCGGTCGAGCAGGTCGGGATCGTCGTCGATCGCCTCGGCGCGGCCCCAGATCTTCAACCGCGTGCGCTGTGTGTAGTCGAGCAGCAGCAGGAACATCTTGTCGTTCTCGGCCAGATTGCCGACCGTGATGTATTGCCGATTGCCGCTGTAGTCGGCGAACGCCAGCTCGGACGGCCCCAGCACCTTGATGAACCCCGGGGACCGCCGCGGTGCTGCACATGCGGCCAGCCGTCACGACTGGCGGTGCCGACGATCACGCTGTTGGCACGGGCGATCCGCTGCTGCATCTCCTCCGACAGGCTGGCGCGGTCGGGCTCGCGGGCGGCGACGCGCTCGTTCTGTTCGCGCGAGCCGAGCCGATGCTGGGCAGCGCGCACGGACGGCGTGAACGCGAGGGCGGTGAAGGCACGGGTCATGCCGCGGCGCTCCGGGTGCTGTGAGGGTGACGGGCGAAGAGCGCCTCACATGGGCTGGACATCGGCAGCGCTGTAACGATGAATCCTCACACGACCGGTCAATCGGGCTCACATCACATGGCGCCACGCCTGCCGCCGCTGCACACGCTCCGCGCCTTCGAGACCGCCGCGCGGCTGCTCAATTTCAGCCGTGCCGCCGCGGAACTGAACCTCACGCACGGCGCGATCAGCCATCAGATGAAGGCGTTGGAGCGCGAGCTTGGCGTGGCCCTGTTCGAACGTCGCAGCCGCGGCGTCGCACTGACCGAACCGGGCCGGCGGCTTGCGGCATCGGTGCGCGAGGGGCTCGATCGCATCGCCCGAGGCGTCGCCGAATTGCGCGTCCATCCCGCGCGCAGCCTGACAGTCAGCGTCCTGCCGGCCTTCGCCACCCACTGGCTGATCCCGCGCCTGGCGGATTTCAGCCGACAGCATCCCGACATCGACATCAACGTGCGCGCCGGCCAGGCGCTGGCGGACTTCGCGACCGACGATGTCGATCTCGCCGTCCGCTACGGCGAGGGACGCTGGCCGAATCTCGTCGCCGTGCAATTGGCGCACGAGGACATATTTCCGGTGTGCAGCCCGCGATTTGCCGGTGGCCGCCTGCCAACCAACCTCGCCGAACTGGCGAACGCGACGCTGCTGCACACGCCGCTGCAGCCGTGGGGGGAATGGTTTCATGCCCTCGGGTCGGATGTCGTGCCGTCACGCCGGGGCATGACGTTCAGCGAAACGGATCTGCTGCTGCGCGCTGCGATCGACGGGCTGGGCATTGCCTTGTCCCGCCGCATGCTGGCCCAGCCGGACCTCGATACCGGGCAACTGGTGCAGCCGCTGCCATTCAGCGTGCGGGCACAGCGATCGTACTTCGTCGTCTACCCCGACCATATCGAACCGCCGCCGCGCCTGCTGACGTTTCGCGACTGGCTGCTGGAGCAGGCTCAGGCGACGATCGGCGCGCCGCAGGTCGGACGGGCGCGGGCATGACGATGACCCGCACGGCCGCCGCCCATCCATCTCGAACCTTTGCCCGTTCGCCCGGCGCGCGCTATGGGTGCGGCGGAAATCGCGAGGTTCCCGAATGGAAGACGATACGGAGCAACGCCCGGAGAGCCTGCTCCCGTACGAGGACTGGATCGAGACGGCGATGCGCCAGGTGGTGGCGCAGGCGATCGCGCATGTCGCCGAGAACGGTCTGCCCGGCGAGCACCACTTCTATCTGACGTTCCGCACCGATCATCCCGGCGTGGTGGTCCCGCCGCGGCTGCGCGCGCAGTATCCGCAGGAGATGACCATCGTCCTGCAGCACCAGTTCTGGGATCTGAAGATGGATACCGAGGCCGGGCTGATCAGCGTCGGCCTGTCGTTCGGCGGCGTGCCCGCGTCCCTGGTGATCCCGCTCGACGCGGTCACCGGCTTTGCCGATCCGCACGTGCGCTACGGGCTGCGCTTCCGCGCCGGGACCGTCGCGGATGTGGACGAACCGCCGGAAGCGGACGCAGCCGAGGCCGAAAAGCCGGACGCGACGCCGCAGGTGGTCAGCCTGGACTCATTCCGCCGTCGGCCGCCGACAAAAGAATAACCGAGACAGAGAGCACCCGATGAACGCCCCGATGCAGCGGCAATCCGGTTTCCTCTATTCGCCGATGTTCCCGCTGGGACCGGATCGCACGCAGTGGAAGCAGTTGCCGATCGGCGGCGTGCGCACCGCGACCTGCGACGGGCAGACGGTGCTGCGCATCGCGCCCGACGCGCTGAGCGAGCTGGCGTTCCAGGCGTTCCGCGACGTGTCGCATCTGCTGCGGCCGGGGCACCTGGCGTCGCTGCGCGCCATCCTCGACGACCCGGAGGCGAGCGCGAACGACCGGTTCGTGGCGCTGGATCTGCTGAAGAATGCCAACATCGCGGCCGGCGGCGTGCTGCCGATGTGCCAGGACACCGGCACGGCCATCGTGTTCGGCAAGAAGGGCCAGCGCGTGTGGGTGGACGGCGACGAGGAGGAGGCGCTGAGCTGGGGCGTGCATCGCACCTACACCGAGACCAACCTGCGCTATTCGCAGATGGCGCCGCTGTCGATGTTCGAGGAGGTCAACACCGGCAACAACCTGCCGGTGCAGTTCGACATCATGGCCGCGCCCGGCGAGCATCACGCCGACGAGTTCCATCTGATGTTCGTCGCCAAGGGTGGCGGGTCTGCCAACAAGTCGTTCCTGTTCCAGGAGACGCGGGCGATCCTGTCGCCGGAGCGGCTGCTGAAATATCTCGATGGCAAGATGCGGTCGCTCGGGACGTCGGCCTGCCCGCCGTATCACCTGGCCATCGTGATCGGCGGCACCTCGGCGGAAATGACGCTGAAGACGGTGAAGCTGGCCTCGACGCGCTGGCTGGACACGCTGCCGACCACGGGCAGCAAGGCGGGGCATGCGATCCGCGACATCGAGATGGAGGCGAAGGTGCTGGAGCTGTCGCGCCAGCTCGGGATCGGCGCGCAGTTCGGAGGAAAGTATTTCTGCCATGACGTGCGGGTGATCCGCCTGCCGCGGCATGGCGCCTCGCTGCCGGTGGGGATCGGCGTTTCGTGCAGCGCCGATCGGCAGATACTGGCGAAGATCACGCCGGACGGTGTGTTCCTGGAGCAACTGGAGACCGATCCGGCGAAATACCTGCCGGAGACGCGGGAGGAACATCTCGGCGACGATGCGGTCGCGGTCGATTTGAACCGGCCGATGGCGGAGATCCGCCGGCAGCTTTCGACGTATCCGGTGAAGACGCGGCTGATGCTGACCGGCACGATGGTGGTCGCGCGCGACATCGCGCACGCGAAACTGCAGGAGCGGCTGGATCGCGGCGAGGGCCTGCCCGACTACATCAAGGACCACCCGGTGTATTACGCCGGCCCGGCGAAGACGCCGACCGGGTATGCCACCGGCAGCTTCGGCCCCACCACGGCGGGACGCATGGACAGCTATGTGCCGGCGTTCCAGGCGGCGGGCGGGTCGCTGGTGATGCTGGCGAAGGGCAACCGTTCCAAGGCGGTGCGCGAGGCGTGCAAGGCCAATGGCGGTTTTTATCTCGGCAGCGTCGGAGGCCCGGCGGCGCGTCTGGCGCAGGACTGCATCCGCAAGGTCGAGGTGCTGGAATATCCCGAACTTGGGATGGAGGCGGTCTGGCGGATCGAGGTGGAGAATTTCCCGGCATTCATCGTGATCGATGACAAGGGCAACGATTTCTACGAGGGGCTGGAATGATCCGGTTCGGCCTCGGTGACGAAGCAAGCAAGTATTTTAACACGGAGATGGCAAGGCGAGGACCACGGAGTCCACGGAGAAGGAATCTATGCGCTTCGCGCAGCTGTGGACTTTCTTGCTTGCCCAAAGGGCAATGAAAATCTGCTCCGTGACCTCCGTGGTTCTCCCTGCTTCTCCGTGTTAAAAACTTGCTTGCCTCCGAACCATGCCAGTGGATCGGATTGAAGAATTGGAAATAGCCTGATGCGCTTCACCATCGACCGCATCGACCACCTCGTCCTCAATGTGAAGGACGTGGAGATCACTGCCGCCTGGTACCAGCGTGTCCTCGGCATGGAACGCGAGGAATTCGGCCCGGCGAACCGTACCGCACTGAAATTCGGCGGCCAGAAGATCAACGTGCGGCCGAGCGGCACCGATCCACGATCCTGGCCGACCGGCGCGAACGATGCAGCAGGCGCCGGCGATCTCTGCTTCATCACCGCCGTCGGACCGGAGGACGTGGTCGCGCACTTGCACGACTGCGGCGTGACAATTCTGTCCGGACCGGTGGAACGGGCCGGCGCGCTGGGACCGATGCGCTCGGTCTACTGCCGCGATCCGGATAACAACCTGGTCGAGATCTCAACCTATCTCCCGCGCTGATGGATACGTCGCCTCGCGCCCGTATCGGGCTTGCCGCATTCGTCTGCTTCCTGGCCTCGATCCCGCTTGCCAACTGGATGATCCTGCATGTCGGCACGATCTGTGTGCCACAGGGACCCTGCCTCGTCCCGGTTGCGCCAGGCCTGCTGGCACCGTCGGGCGTGCTGACCGTCGGCGCGGCATTGGTGTTGCGCGACGTGGTACAGCGCTGCCTTGGGCTCACCTGGGGACTGGCAGCAATCGCGGTCGGGACGGTGCTGTCCTCGCTGGTGGCGCCGGCGTCGCTGGTGCTCGCCTCGGGCACTGCCTTCGCGCTGAGCGAGCTTGCCGATTTTGCCGTCTATACGCCGTTGCAGCGCAGGCGGCTCACGCTGGCCGTGGTCGCATCGTCCGTGGTCGGGCTGGCAGTGGATTCGGTGGTGTTCCTGACACTGGCTTTCGGCAGCCTGGAGTTTCTCTCAGGCCAGGTCGTGGGGAAACTCTGGGCGGTGCTGATCGCCATCCCGCTGGTGCGCATGCTGCGCCGGGTGGCACCGACGCCGGCGTGATGCGGCTTGCCGATTTCGACTTCGACCTGCCGCAGGACCGTATCGCACAGCATCCTGCCCGGCCACGCGATTCAGCGCGCCTGCTGCATGTAGCGCGTGACGGACTGGATGATCGTCTGGTGCGCGATCTGCCGGGATTGCTGCGTGCCGGCGATGTCCTGGTGGTCAACGACACGCGCGTGATCCCGGCGCAACTCACCGCGCGGCGCGGTGCGGCACGGATTGGCGTGACGCTGGATCAGCCGCGCCCCGATGGCACGTGGCACGCACTGGCGCGCAATGCGCGTCGCCTGCGCGCCGGCGACGAACTGACCTTCGAAGGGAGTGAGGATCTGCGCGCCACTGTGCAGCAGCGCGACGCGGACGGCGGCATCACGCTGGCATTCAACCGGCATGACGCCGCGTTCGCCGAGGCACTGCGGCGTGCTGGCGCTCTCGCGTTGCCGCCCTATATCGCGCGTCCGGCGGGACCGCTGCCCGAGGACCAGGACGACTATCAGACGGTCTTCGCCGAGCGCGAAGGTGCAGTCGCCGCGCCGACCGCCGGGCTGCATTTCACGCCGGCGCTGCTTGCGGCGCTGGAGGACCGCGGCATCCGGCGTGTCACCGTCACGCTGCACGTCGGCGCCGGCACCTTCCTGCCCGTGCGCACCGACGACATTGCGCGGCACCAAATGCATGCCGAACGGGGCGAGATCACGCCGAGCGCCGCCGCCGCGATCAACGCCGCACGCGCGGCGGGCGGACGCGTGGTTGCGGTCGGAACCACCAGCCTGCGTCTGCTGGAAACCGCCGCTTACGAGGACAGCCGCATCGTTCCATTCGCGGGCGATACCGCGTTGTTCATCGTGCCGGGCTATCGGCTCCGCGCCGTCGATCTGCTGCTGACCAATTTTCACCTGCCGCGTTCGACGCTGTTCATGCTGGTCTGCGCCTTCGCCGGCACTGCGCGGATGCACCACGCCTACACGCACGCAATCAAAGTCGGATACCGGTTCTATTCGTACGGCGATGCATGCCTGCTGGAACGCCTGCCGTGACGGGCTTCACCCACCGCATCGTCGCCACCGATGGGGCCGCGCGCGCCGGCGTGCTGCACACCGCGCATGGCGACGTGGCCACGCCCGCCTTCATGCCGGTCGGCACCGCCGGCACGGTGAAGGCGATGACGGCGGACGCGGTGCGCGCCACCGGCAGCGACATCGTGCTCGGCAATACCTATCACCTGATGCTGCGTCCCGGCGCCGACCGCGTCGCGCGTCTCGGGGGACTGCATCGCTTCATGGATTGGCCCGGCCCGATCCTCACCGACTCGGGCGGCTTCCAGGTCATGTCGCTGGCCAAACTGCGCAAACTCGACGCTGACGGCGTGACATTCCAATCGCACCTGGACGGCTCGCGGCATCGCCTGACGCCGGCGCGTTCGATCGAGCTCCAGCATCTGCTGGACGCGACGATCACCATGGTGCTGGACGAATGCACGGCATTTCCGGCAACGCCGG
>CAVUBS010000031.1:0-96039 GCA_963739725.1 uncultured Alphaproteobacteria bacterium
TTTCGTTGAGATCACAGCGGAAACGCCGGCGCCCTGCAGGCGGTTTCGTTTGTAACGTGCCTGTCAGGAGCGCCCGGCGAGAGGCGGGGTCGCCCCCGCCTCCCGTTTGGCGTCCCAATTGGCGTCAGTGGCCCAGCCGAATGGTTGTTCCATTGTCGTCGCGATCGGCCTTGCGCTCCTGACGGTTCGCGTCGTGGCGTTCCTGCTGCGCCTCGTGCTGCTCGCGCGCCGCCCCTCGATAGTCACCCACGGCGGCATGCTGACGCGCCTCGGCGCTGTCGTGTCGCGCCTGTGCGCGATCCTGCTGGGCCTGCGCCTCGTGGCGCGAAGCGTCGCCGCCGCCGCCGATCACGACCTGCGCCATCGCCGGTGTTGCCGCGATAAAAGCCGCCAATCCAAGTGCATATGCGGTTCGCATCGTAAACCTCCTTTCTTCAATCGTGCATCGTGTGAAGCCGACAGGACACGGCGGTGCGGGTGCCATGCGGACATGGCCGCAACCCTTGCACCAACCGTTATTGCCCCCTTGGTGACGCCAAATGGCGCGCGAGCTGGCTCCGCTCAACTCGCGTCCCGGACTTCGGACTTCGCCCGGACTTAGAACTCCGACCGTGAAGCCCGTGTCACCTGTGATGCGAACATGGGAGGCATCGCTGGCTATAATGTGGCGGGAAGCCTATCTCACTGGATCGTGTGGCTCACTGCATCGTGCGGCAGGATCGGTTTGCAGTTGACCATTCTAACAGTGCCAGCTTTACTGCAATTGCGAATTCGTCGCATCTGAATTCGCCGCATCTAGGGACGCCGATGCTCGCCAGCCTGGTCATTGTCTTCCGTGAAGTCATCGAGGCCGGCCTCATCGTCGGCATCGTTCTCGCCGCAACGCGTGGCGTGCCGCGGCGCGGCTGGTGGGTGGCGTGCGGCGATCGCCGGCGGCACGCTGGGCGCCTGCATCGTGGCGGCATTTGCCGGCGAACTCGGCGCGCTGTTCAACGGCTCGGGGCAGGAGTTGTTCAACGCGGCAATCCTGCTGGTCGCCGTCGGCATGCTGACCTGGCACAACGCCTGGATGGCGGGCCATGGCCGCGAGCTTGCCCGTGAGGTGCGCGCCGTGGGCACCGCGGTGGCGGAAGGTGCCCGGCCGCTGACGGCACTCGCCATCGTGGTCGGCGTGGCCGTGCTGCGCGAAGGCTCCGAGGTCGTGCTGTTCCTGTATGGCATCTTCGCGACCGGCGGCACGTCGGTGAGCGCCATGCTGGCGGGCGGGACGATCGGCGTCGCGCTCGGCGCCGCGATGTCGGCGCTGATCTATCTCGGCCTGCTCGCGGTTCCGGCGCATCGGCTGTTTGCGGTCACCACCGGCCTGATCACCCTGCTCGCTGCCGGACTGGCCTCCCAGGCGGTGTTCTTCCTGCAGCAGGCCGACTATTTCCAGGGCCTTGCGACGCCGCTCTGGGATACCTCCTGGCTGCTGCGCGAAGACAGCATGTCGGGACGCCTGCTGCACACGCTGATCGGCTACACCGCGATGCCGGACGCCGCCCAGTTGCTGGCGTATGCGATGGTGATCGCTATCATGCTGGTCCTGATGCGCCTCGCCCGCGGCAGGATCGCGCCCGCCCGGCAGCCGGTGCGCTCGTCGCCCTGAATGCGCCCTCGCCCTGAATGCGATTGCACCAGAGGGGATAACCAGAGGGAATAATATGTCCGGCAGCGGACGCAACGGCAACGCGGTCGACCATTTCGTCGACCGCCATGAGCGCGAGGGACGCGGCGCCGCAACGGCTTTCCGCGATCCCTGGCGGTCCTTGTCGTATGGCGATCTTGCGGACGCGACCCGCCGGTTCGCCGGCGCGCTGCGGTCCGCCGGCGTGGCACGCGAGCGGCGCATCGGCCCTGGTGCTGCTCGACACCATCGATTTCCCGATCGCCTTCTGGGGCGCCATCCGCGCCGGCGTCGTGCCGGTGCCGATCAACACGCTGCTGACCCACGACATGGTCGGCTACATCCTGGCGGACAGCCGCGCCGACGCGCTGGTGATCTCGGCGCCGCTGGCCGCGCCGCTGCTGCCGGTGCTGCACAGCATCGCCGAACTTCGGCGCATCATCGTCGTGCAGCCGGATGGCACGGCGCCCGCGCCGCTCGATGATCCGCGGCAGGTCACCTTCGCCGACTTCCTGGCGAGCGGCGATCCCGATACGCCGACCGCCGTCACGCCGGCGGACGAGGTGGCGTTCTGGCTCTACTCGTCCGGTTCGACCGGGGCGCCGAAGGGCGTGCGCCATGTCCATGGCAGCTTGCGCGCGACAGCCGACACCTATGGCGCGCAGGTGCTGCAGATCCGCGCCGGACGACGTGATGTTCTCCGCCGCGAAGGCGTTCCACGCCTACGGCCTCGGCAATTCGCATGACGTTTCCGATGTCGGTCGGCGCCGCGCGCCGTGCTGCTGCCCGATCGGCCGACGCCGGACGCGGTGCTGGATACGATGCAGCGCCACCAGCCGACGATGTTCGGCGGCGTGCCGACGCTGTACGCGGCGATGCTGGCCAATCCGCGGATCGGCCCGGGCGCCGGGTCGGACGCGGCTGCGGCGCTGCATCTCGGCCGGCGAGGCGCTGCCGGCGGATATCGGCCGGCGCTGGCAGCGACATGGTGGGCGTGGACATCCTGGACGGCATCGGCTCCACCGAGATGCTGCATATCTTCGTGTCGAACCGCGCGGACGACATCCGCTACGGAACGTCGGGCAAGCCGGTGCCCGGCTACGAGGCGCTGATCCTGGACGAACACGGCGGTCGCGTGCCGAACGGCGAGGCGGGCGAACTCGTGGTGCGCGGGCCGTCCGTCGGCCGAGGGCTACTGGAACCAGCGCGACAAGACGCGGCGCACGTTCCGCGGCGAGTGGACGCATACCGGCGACACCTACATCCGCGACGCCGACGGCTATTTCCGCTTCTGCGGCCGCACCGACGAGATGCTGAAGGTGAGCGGCGTCTGGGTCTCGCCGTTCGAGGTGGAGGAGGCGCTGGTCTCGCATCCCGCGGTGCTGGAGTCGGCCGTGGTCGGCGCACAGGACCGCGACGGGCTGACCAAGCCCAAGGCGTTCGTCGTGCTGCAGGACGGCGGCGCGGCAGCAGGATGCCGAGACGGTGAAGGAGTTGCTGAAGGCGCACGTGAAGGAACGCATCGGCGTGTGGAAATACCCGCGCTGGATCGAGTTCGTGGACGGCCTGCCGAAGACCGCCACCGGCAAGATCCAGCGGTTCCGGCTGCGGGAAGTGCCGTGAGTGGCGACGCCGTAGCGTCGGATGGTGCGGCTGCGCTCGGGGTTTCACCCCGAACCCCACCAGAGGCGCTGCCTCTGGACTCCGCCAAGGGCGGAGCCCTTGGAACCCGTTACTTCAGTAATCGGATTCCAAAGGCTTCGCCTTTGGTGGGGGTCCCGGGGGCAAAGCCCCTGGGCGGGTTTCAGGGCAGAGCCCTGAGCGCTTCAGTTCCACCCGATTGCCCAGGGAATGGGGCGACGCCCGGCCATGACGATAAGGTAATGGCTGTGCGCATCGGTGAGATCGTCCTGGACAGCAAACGCCTGGAAACCGGATGGTGGGGACCCGCGCCTGATGCCGCGCCGACGCTTGTCCTGCTGCACGAGGGGCTGGGCTGCGTCGCACTGTGGCGGGATTTCCCCGCCGCGCTGGCTGCGGCAACGGGTTGCGGCGTGTTCGCCTGTTCGCGGTTCGGCTACGGCGCCTCCGACCCGGTGCCGTTGCCGCGCCCGATGACCTACATGCACGACGAGGCACTGACGGTCGTGCCGCGTGTGCTCGACGCGGCCGGGATACGGCGCGCGGTGCTGATCGGCCATTCCGATGGCGGCTCGATCGCGGCGATCCATGCCGGCGCCGTGCGCGACCCACGCGTGCTCGGCGTCGTGCTGATCGCGGCGCATTTCTTCGTCGAGGACCTGAACATCGCCAGCATCGCCGCGATCAAGGCGACCTACGAGACACGGCGACCTGCGCACCCGGCTGGCGCGCTATCATCGCGACGTCGAGGTGGCGTTCCGCGGCTGGAACGATGCCTGGCTCGATCCGCGGTTTCGCGCGTTCGACATCACGGAACAGCTCGGCAAGATCCGGGTGCCCGTTCTGGCGTTGCAGGGGGCGGACGATCCCTATGGCACACCGGAGCAGCTTCGACGTGCTGGAACGCGCGGCATCCTGTCCCGTCGAGACGCGACTGATTGCCGGCGCACGCCACGCGCCCCATCTGGAAGCGAAGGACGCGACGCTGGCAGCGATCGTGCCGTTCGTGCGGAGCGTTCTGATGGAAGCGGCGGCATGAAGCGCATCGATTTCCAGACCGACCCGAGCCGCTATCGTCACTGGCGTCTCGCGTTCGACGGTCCGGTCGCGACGTTGACCATGGACGTCGATCCCGACGGCGGCCTGTTCGACGGCTGCGAACTGAAACTGAATTCCTACGATCTCGGCGTCGATATCGAACTGGCCGATGCGGTGCAGCGCCTGCGCTTCGAGCATCCCGAGGTGCGCACGGTCGTGCTGCGTTCCGGCAAGGAGGGCGTGTTCTGCGCCGGCGCCAATATCCGCATGCTCGGCAAGGCCGTCGCACGGCCACAAGGTGAATTTCTGCAAGTTCACCAACGAGACGCGACTGGCGATCGAGGATGCCAGCGCGAATTCCGGCCAGCGCTGGCTCGCCGCGGTGAGCGGCAGCGCCGCCGGCGGCGGCTATGAACTGGCGATGGCCGCCGACCACATCATGCTGATCGACGACCGCCGCTCGGGTGTCGCGTTGCCGGAGATGCCGCTGCTGGCGGTGCTGCCCGGCACCGGCGGGCTGACGCGGCTGACCGACAAGCGCCTGGTGCGGCGCGACCGCGCCGACGTGTTCTGCTCCACCGAGGAGGGCGTGCGCGGACGTCGCGCGGTGGAGTGGCGGCTGGTGGACGAGGTGGTGCCGCCATCGGCGTGGGAGGCGAGGCTGCGCGAGCGTGCGCTGGCGCTCGCCGCGCTGTCGGATCGTCCGGCGGACGCGAAGGGCATCGTGCTGACGCCGCTGCAGCGCAGCGCTCGGTGATGATGGCGTGAGTCTATCCGCATGTCCGCGTCGCGCTCGATCGGCGCAGCGGCTGGCGACGATCACCATGTTCGGGCCGGATCGGGATCTGCCGCGCGATGTCGCCGGCATCCACGCCGCCGGCGCGGACTTCTGGCCGCTTGCGGTGGCGCGGGAACTGGACGACGCGATCCTGCATCTGCGGCTGAACGAACCCGACGCTGGGGCTGATCGTGCTGCGCTCCGAGGGCGATCCGGCGGCGGTGCTGGCGGCGGACGAACTGCTGGAAGCGCACAAGGACGACTGGCTGGTGCGCGAAATCCGGCTGTATCTGAAGCGCGTGTTCAAGCGCGTCGATATGACCTCGCGCAGCCTGATTGCGCTGATCGAACCGGGAAGCTGCTTCGCCGGCACGCTCGCCGAGCTTTTGTTCGCCGCCGACCGGTCGGTGATGTTCTCCGGCGTGCGCAGCGGCGACAATCGCGGTCCCGCCAGCGTGCATCTGTCGGATCTGAATTTCGGCGCGTATCCGATGGGCAACGGCCTGACGCGGCTCGCGACCCGGTTCCTCGGCGAGCCCGACAGCTTCGCGCATGCCCGCGAACGCACCGGCGAGACGCTGCACGCGGAGGACGCCGAGCGATGGGTCTGGTCACGTTCGCCTATGACGACACGGACTGGGACGACGAGGTGCGGCTGATGCTGGAGGAACGCGCGTCGTTCTCGCCCGATGCGCTGACCGCGATGGAGGCCAATCTGCGTTTCGCCGGACCCGAGACGATGGAGACGCGCATCTTCGGCCGCCTGACCGCGTGGCAGAACTGGATTTTCCAGCGACCGAACGCGGTCGGCGAGGAGGGCTCGCTGAAGCGCTACGGCAGCGGCGAGCGGCCGAACTTCGATCCGCAGCGCGTGTGACAGGAGACCGGCAATGCCCGACGGAACCGCGGTCGACTACGACGGGCTGATCCCGAACAATGTCGGGCTGACCGACGATCTGCGCGTGCGCAAGGCGCTGGAGACCTGGCATCCGGGCTACATCGACTGGTGGAAGGAGATGGGGCCGGAAGGCTTCCAGGACAGCCTGGTCTATCTGCGCACCGCCGTCGGTGTCGGCTCGCGAGGGCTGGGCAAAGTTCGGCTACGTGCGGATGCCGGAATACCGCTGGGGCGTGCTGCTCGCGCCCGCGGTCGAGGGACGCAAAATTCCGTTCGGCGCGCACAAGGGCGAGCCGGCGTGGCAGGAGGTCCCCGGCGAATATCGCGCCATGCTGCGCCGCCTGCTGGTGATCCAGGGCGACACCGAACCGGCCTCGGTGGAGCAGCAGCGCCATCTCGGCGCCACCGCGCCGTCGCTCTACGACATGCGCAACCTGTTCCAGGTGAATGTCGAGGAAGGCCGGCATCTCTGGGCGATGGTCTATCTGCTGCAGAAATACTTCGGCCGCGACGGACGCGAGGAGGCGGAGGAACTGCTGCGCCGCCGCTCCGGCGATCAGGACAGTCCGCGCATGCTCGGTGCGTTCAACGAGGCGACGCCGGACTGGCTGTCGTTCTTCATGTTCACGTTCTTCACCGACCGCGACGGCAAGATGCAGTTGGCCGCGCTGGCGCAGTCGGGGTTCGATCCGCTGTCGCGCACCTGCCGCTTCATGCTGACCGAGGAGGCGCACCACATGTTCGTCGGCGAGACCGGCGTGCAGCGCATCGTGCAGCGCACCTGCCAGGCGATGCGCGAGGCCGGCATCGACGATCCGACGGATATCGAGCGGGTGCGCGCGCTCGGCGTGATCGATCTGCCGACATTGCAGAAGAAGGCCAATCTGCATTTCTCGCTGACGCTCGATCTGTTCGGCAACGAGATCAGCACGAACGCGGCGAACGCGTTCAATGCCGGGCTGAAGGGGCGCTATCGCGAGGACAAGCTGACCGACGATCACCTGCTGACCGGCGCGACCTATCCGGTGCTGCGGCTGCGGGACGGTGCGATCGCGCAGGAGGACGTGCCGGCACTGTCCGCGCTGAACATGCGGCTGCGCGACGACTATGTGGAGGATGCCAATGCCGGCGTGACGCGCTGGAACCGGGTGATCGAGCGGGCCGGAATTCCGTTTCGCCTCGGCCTGCCGCACGTCGCCTTCAACCGCCGCATCGGCGAGTTCGCCGCGATCCATGCCGATACCGACGGCAACGTGCTGACCGGCGAGCAATGGCAGGCGCGGCAGGGAGACGATGCTGCCGTCCGCCGATGACAATCGGTTCGTCGAAGGCCTGATGCAGCCGGTGCGCGCGCCCGGCGCCTTCGCGTCGTGGATCGCACCGCCGCGCATCGGCATCGACAACATGCCGGGCGATTTTGAATACGTGAAGATCGAGGCGTAGAACCCGTCACACGCCCAGATGCCGGTGCATCAGCGCGGCGTCCTCGCGCAGGACCTGCGGCGAGCCGCTGTAGACGACGCCGCCTTTCACCAGAACGGTCACGCGATCGGCCAGCGACAGCACGGCCGACACCGTTTTGTCCACGACGATGACGGCAATTCCGCTGTCGCGCACAAGACGGATCGTGTGCCATATCTCGTCGCGCATCAGCGGCGCGAGGCCCTCGGTCGCCTCATCCAGAATGAGCAGCCGCGGATTGGTCATCAGTGCGCGGCCGATCGCCAGCATCTGCTGTTCGCCACCGGAGAGCTGGTTGCCGCGATGACGGCTGCGCTCCCGCAGGCGGGGGAACAGCGTCAGCACGCGATCCTCCGTCCATGCGCCGGCACGCGCGGCGAGGCGCAGATTCTCCAGCACGGACAGGCTTGCGAAAACGCCGCGGTTCTCCGGCACGGTGGCGATGCCGCGTTGCGCGCGCCGGAATGCCGGGACGGCCGCCGGCATCCGCGCCATCCAGCAGCACGCGACCGGCCTGTGTCGGCAGCAGACCAAGCAGCGCTCGGATCAGCGTTGTCTTGCCCATGCCGTTGCGGCCCATCAGGCCGATCGTTTCGCCGCGCTGCACGGCGAAATCGATGCCGCGCAGCACCTGGCTGGCGCCGTAACCGGCGACGAGGCCGTGCGCCTCCAGTATCGGCGC
The DNA here is from genome assembly GCA_963739725.1 of uncultured Alphaproteobacteria bacterium. Taxonomy (GTDB): domain Bacteria; phylum Pseudomonadota; class Alphaproteobacteria; order Acetobacterales; family Acetobacteraceae; genus JAMXLO01. Next base: position 8,165 of record CAVUBS010000031.1, read on the forward strand.
GTTCGTGCTGGCGGCGTTCGTCATGGGCGAACGGCCGATGTCATACGTCGTGCCCGAGATAGGCGTCGCGCACCGCGGGCGAGGCGCGGATCGCATCCGGCGTGCCGCATTCCAAAACCCGCCCGTCGAGCATCACGGTCATGCGATGCGCCACCGCGAACACCACGTCCATGTCGTGTTCCACCAGCAGCACGGCATGATCGCGCGCCAGTTCGCGCAGCAATCCGGCGAATTTTTCACTCTCTTCCGGCCCCATGCCGGCGAGCGGTTCGTCCAGCAGCAGCACCCTCGGCTGCGCTGCAAGTGCGATGCCGATTTCGAGTTGGCGGAGCTGTCCGTGGCTCAACGTTCCGGCGATACGGTCGGCGACATCCGCAAGTCCCACCCGCGACAAAGCGGCATGCGCTGCGCTGACGGACGCATCGTCGCGCCGCAGCGTGCGCATCAGATGACGCGCGGGCATCACTGCCTGCGCCGCGAGGCGCGCATTCTCGAGCACCGTCATCTGCGGCATGAGGTTGGTGCGCTGGAACGAACGTCCGACGCCGCAGCGCGCGATGCGCCAGTTGCTCCAGCCGGTGACGTCGTGTCCGTCGATGCGGATGGTGCCGGCGGCGGGGGAAATTTCGCCGGCGAGCAGGTTCACCAGCGTGCTCTTGCCCGCGCCGTTCGGACCGATCACCGCGTGCAGTTCGCCGATGGCAAGATCCAGCGACACGTCCGCCACAGCGAGCAGGCCGCCGAAGCGGCGTGACAGGCCGCTCGCCTGCAGCACCGGTGTCATGTCGGCAGCGGGCGCCGCAGTCGCAGCCCTGCAATTCCGTGACGCAGCAGCAGCACTGCGGCAAGGATGACAAGGCCTTCCACCAAACGCTGGCGTTCGGTGATGCTCTGGCCGATCTCGCCGATCAACGTGTAGGCAAAGGCACCGAGTATGGGCCCGTGCAACACGCCGATGCCGCCCAGCAGCACGATCAGCAGCGCCTCGGCGGAGCGGTGCCAGCCGAGCAACTCGGGATTGACGAACGCGTCGTTCAGCGCGGCCATGTGGCCGGCAATGCCCGCGAACGCGCCTGCCACAACAAACGCCGCGAGCTTCAGGCGCAGCACGTCGTGGCCCATCGCGCGCATGCGATCCTCGTTGGCGCGGATGCCAAGCAGGGCGTGGCCGAACAATGTCCGCATCAAGCGCCACAGCACGGCGTACATCGCGGTCAGCACCGCCAGGTTCACCAGCAGATGAACGGCGGGACGGTCGGCCCGTGTCACCTCGAAGCCGACGCCGAATGCCGCGAACACCGGCCGCTGGATGAACACGCCATCGGCGCCGCCGCCGAGCGGCGTGTCATGGAACACGAAGAACAGCATCTGGCCGAAGGCGAGCGTCGTCATCAGGAAGAAAAAGCCGCGCGTGCGCAGCGCGAATGGTCCGATCGCCAAGGCGGCAAATCCGGCCACCAAGGCTGATACGGGCAGACTGAGCAGGATCGACGGCGGCCCGCCCAGTGCACGGCCAAGCAGATGCACGGAATAGGCACCGAGGCCGAAGAACGCCGCCTGCGCGAGGCTCACCATACCGGCGCCGCCGACCAGAATTTGCAGACTGAGTCCAAACATTGCAGCGTTCATCGCGGTGGAACCGAGCTGCATGTGATAGGGCGACGCGTAAAGCGGCATGCCGGCGATCGCCAGTGCCGCAAGCGCCAGTGCCGTGTTGCCGCGCCAGGAGGCACAACGCATGCCGCTAGCTCCGGGCGAACAGGCCCGCGGGCCGCCACAGCAGCACGGCCGCCATGAGCACGTAGACCGCGGTGCCCGCCGCCTGCGGCACATACGCCTTGCCGAGCGTGTCGATCAGGCCGATCAGCAATGCCGCCCAGAACGCACCGGCGATCGAACCAAGGCCGCCGATCACCACCACGACAAAGGAAATAATCAGATAGCCGTCGCCCATCCCCGGATAGACCGACTGCAGCGGCGCCGCCAACGCGCCCGCCAGCATCGCGAGCGCAGTGCCGGCGGCGAAAACCAGCGTGTGCAGACGGCGCGCGTCGATGCCGAGGAGATCGACCATCTCGGCGTTCTCGGCGGCGGCGCGGATTGCAGAACCGACGCGGGTGCGCTCGACGCACGCGAACATCAACGCAGCCACGCCGATGCAGATGCCGAGCACTGCAGATGCGATAGGCGGAATAGGCGAAGTTCGCTGTGATCTGCACGGAAAAATCAAGCGCCGCCGGCACCGCGACACTGTGGAACTGGTTGTCCACCAGCGCCGCACGCGCCTCCTCGAACAGCAGGATCAGCGCGAAGGTCAGCAGCACCTGATCGAGATGCTCGCGCTCGCGGAACCGGCGGAACAGCACGCGCTCGAGCAATGCGCCGAACAACGCGCCGCCGAGCAGGGCTGCCGCCAGCGCGAACCAAAGCGATCCGGTGGCGCCGGCCAGCACGTAGGCAAGATACGCACCGATCATGAACAGACTGCCGTGCGCGAGATTGATCACGCGCATGACGCCGAAGATCAGCGTGAGACCGCTGCTGATCAGGAACAGCAGCAGCCCGTACTGCACGCCGTTCAGGATCTGGGCGAGCAGCCCGGCAAGAGCCATCGGCCCCGTCAGGTGCCCATTTTGCAGCCGGTGCCGGGATCCGCGAGCGCATCGGCCGCGACGCCGATCACGCGGTTCTCGCCGCCCTTTGCCTCGCGCAGGTAGATCGTCTGCACCGGGTTGTGCGACGGCGAGAGGGTGAATGCGCCGCGCGGACTGTCGATCTTCGCCGCCACGATCGCCGCCGCCATCGGCTTGATCGCGGTCGCGTCGCCCTTGGTCGCATCCATCCCGATCGCCAGCATCTGGCCGGCGTCATAGCCCTGCACCGCGTAGACATCGGCATCGCGGCCGGTCTTCGCCTTGAACGCGGCGCGGAACGCGGTGTTCTTCGCGTTGTCCAGCCCGTCGCCGTAGTGCAGCGCGGTTTGAATGCCTTCCGCCGCGGCGCCTTGCGCCTTCAGCACGCCCTCGGTGAGAAACCCCGAGCCGCACAGCGGGAATTTGTCGCGCAGTCCCGCGGTCGCGTAGTCCTTGACGAACTGCACCGCGCCGCCGCCGGCAAAGAACGAGCCGACCGCATCGATGGGAAGTCCGGACAGCACGCTCAGCATCGGCAGAAAGTTGGTGTCCGGGAAGGCCAGCGTCAGCAGGCTGCGTCATGTCGCCGCCGCCGGCGCGCAGTCCGTCGCGGAAGCCCTCGCCGGATTCCTTGCCGGCGGCATAGTCCCAGGTAACCCATGCGGCCTTCTTGATGCCCTTCGCGGCGAGCGCCTTGCCCATGCCGTAGGCGGGCTGCCAGTTGCTGAACGAACTGCGGAAGATCGACGGCGCGCACAGTTCGCGCGTGGCGGCGACATTGCCGGCATTCGGGATGATCAGCGGCACCTCGCGTTCGCGCGCCGCCTGCACCAGCGCCATCACGACGCCGGAATGCACGGTGCCGATCAGCACATCGGCATGGTCACGCTCGAGCAGGCGGTTGACGTTCTGCGGTGCCTTCGCCGGATCGGACTCGTCGTCGAGACGGATCACCGTCACCGCGCGTCCGCCGAGCCTGCCGTCACGCTCCGCCAGGTACAGTTCGAACGCTGCCGCGATGTTCTCGCCGAGTGCCGCGAAGGTGCCGGAGAACGGCAGCATGAGGCCGATCTTGAGCGGAGCGCCCTGCGCAATCGCGGGGCGGGCGAGCGCCAATGCCGCGCTGCCCGCGAGAATGCCACGGCGGGAAATCTGCTGCATGGGACGTGATCCTCCTGCATGCCGGCGTCGCGCCGCCACGTTATCGTGAAGCGCTATATGGCATGTCGGACATTCGCCGAGCAACAGCGAAACGGATCGTGCGGAATCTGCCGCCGATGCCGCACGCAGCCTAACCGCCGAGCGCCTCCGTCGCCTCGCGCAATGCGTGCGCCAGGCGGTTGCGGCCGCGCGTCGCGCTGACGGTGAGGAAGCGCGCGCTGTCGGTGCCGGGCGCCACCTTGGCCAGCCTGCGCAGCGGATCGAGTATCGGCCAGGCCGGCAACGGCAATGCGGGGTCGTGCGTGAACCGGTCGCCGCTCGTGTAATAGACCGGCGCCAGCGCACGCGACGCTCGCATCAGCGCCGCATCGGAGTGTCCGCCGGCCGCCGCCCTCGCGCGCAGCCGCTCCGCGCCGGCGATCAGGCCGTCGGGGGAAAAACGGTCGCCGAGCGATGCGCGCAGCGTCCCAAGTTCCTCCTGCAGCGCGCGCGCATGCGCGGCGAAATCCAGCGGCAGCACGGGATCCGTCAGCAGGCGCCACAGCGTGTGCACGAACACGCGCGTATCGCGCACCAGGTTCGCCTCGTCGATCTTGTCGAGCAGGTCGTGCGGCGTGTGCCACCACCAGCCGAGTGCGTTGCGCATCTTCACCGGCGCCGGCGGCTGCTCGCTGAGCGCACCGAACATCGCGGGAATGCCGATGCCCCAGAACGACTGGTCCGAGGACCGCGACATCCGCTTGCCGTCGTACTCCGATCCGGCCTGCTCGCCGATCGCCTCGCCGGCGAGCCCGACCAGTTCCGGCGCAGCGGCGGCATTCTTCAGGACGGTCGCGCCGACGCCGCCGGTTGAATCGATATTCACGTGCACCGCACAGCGACGTTCCAGTTCGTCCCAGTTCTGATCGGCATACCAGGTGGAACCGGAGTAGCGGCCATGCGAATGCCCCGACCAGAAGCACAGCCGCAGGCCGCGCCGCCACCGGCCGCGTTCGCGCGCGGTCAGGCGGGCGACCTCCAGCATGGTGGCGTTGGCGGCGCCATTGTCCATCACGCCGTAGTGCCACGTGTCATGATGACCCGAATACAGAATGAACGGGCCATCCGCCGCAGGACCATCGATCTCGGCCACCAGGATCGGCGTCGGCCGCCAGCCGGTGTCGACCTCGGCATGCAGCGTCACCTTCGGCTGCTCACCGCGCGCCAGACGCTCGCGCAGCGCGCTGCCGTCGGCGTTCGACACGGTGCAGACGACGGTGGTGGGCAGTTCGGCCTGCGTCTCGTCCGACGGACTGCCCCATACCGGCGAGACGCACATCTCGTGCAGGTGCTCGTGCGGGCTGATCTGCACCTGGCCCACCGCGCCGGCATGCGAGGCGCGCGCGGCCTGGCCGGGACTGGCGATGCCCTCCGTCAGCACGATCGCGCCGCGCAGATCGCGTCCGGTGAAGTCGGCCGCGTCGCCGTCGCCGACATAGACCAGCCGTCCGGTCACGCCCTGCGCCGGCGAACTGCGCGAAAAGGAATGCGTGATGCTGGTGAGCGCCTGGTTGTCCACATCCACCCGCGCCGTGCCGGGCAGGCTGATATAGGCGTCGTGCATAATCAGGTTGGTGCGGTAGCCGTATTCGTCGAGCCTGGCCTGGAAGTAGCGCAGGCTTTGCAGCTCATCCGGCGTGCCGGACAGTTTCACCCAGCGGGCGAGTTCATGCATGTGGCCCATGAGGACTGCGCCATCGACGGCCTCGCAGAGCGAACGGCGCATTGCATCACTCATCGTCCATCTCCTTCCCGCTGGAATGGCGGAAAGCGTGCCGGGCGTGGCGGGCAAAGGCAAGCTCGTCTACGGTTTCGCCAACGGCCCAGGGGAGGACGACGTCATGGTGACCTGCTATTGCGGGATGCTGCACGATATCGGCAGGCGCGGCTTCCTGGGTGCACTGATGGCTGCCGCCGTCGCTGCGCAGGCGCCGGCCCCTGCGTCCGCCGGCCCGGCCGATGCGGCACTGATCGCCGACCTCGTCGCGGCGAACCGCATTCTGTACGACCAGGCCGTGGTCGATGGCTTCGGCCATGTCAGCGCGCGCCACGACAAGGATCCAAACCGCTATCTGCTCGCGCGCAGCATGGCGCCCGCGCTGGTCACCGCGGACGACATCATGGAGTTCGATCTCGACAGCACGCCGGTGGATCAGCGCGGCCGTGCCGTGTATCTCGAACGCTTCATCCACGGCGAGATCTACCGAGCGCGGCCCGACGTGCGCGCCGTCGTGCACAGCCATTCGCCGGCCGTGATCCCGTTTGCCGACACGAAGGTGCAGCTTCGGCCGATGAACCACATCGCCGGCTTCCTCGGCGGCGGCGTTCCGGTGTTCGAAATCCGCGACGTGGCGGGTCCCGCATCCAACATGCTGATCAGCAACATCGCACTTGGGCGTGCGCTTGCGACGACGCTCGGGCCGCACCCGGTCGCGCTGATGCGCGGTCACGGCTCGGTGGCGACGGCGCAGTCGGTGCGCCACGTCGTGTTCCGCGCGGTCTACACCGAGGTGAACGCCCGCATGGAAAGCGAGGCGCTGCGGCTCGGCGATCCCATGTTCCTGAACGACGGCGAAGCAGCGGCCGCGATGAAGACCAACGACGGGCTGGTCGATCGGCCGTGGGAGCTGTGGAAGCAACGCGCGATGGGGAAGTGACCGGAGGCTCCCGACGTGCCGGCACCTTTCCTGAGCGGAAACACGTCCCACGCCATCTGTCGGACATGGAGTATTGAACGAAACCTTGCAGGTCGCGAGCCGAAGGGTGGGGCAAGGCAACCGGGTGAAGCAGAAGCGCTCGGGGTTTCACCCCGAACCCCACCAGAGGCTCTGCCTCTGGACTCCGCCAAGGGCGGAGCCCTTGGAACCCGTTACTTTAGAATCGGATTCCAAAGGCTACGCCTTTGGTGGGGGTCCCGGGGGCAAAGCCCCTGGGCGGGTTTCAGGGCAGAGCCCTGAGCACTTCAGCTTCACCCGATTGCCGTGGAGATTCGGCGGAGGGGAACCCCTCCCCCCAACCCCCTCCCGCAAGGGGAGGGGGAGAATCACACTGCGGGCAATCAGGTTGGCGAGCATAACGTGCCGGCGTAAACCGGGCCACGCATGACGGGGAGGTGACGTTTGGAGCGGGTGGACTGCGTTGTGGTGGGAGCCGGTGTGGTCGGGCTGGCCGTGGCGCGCGCCCTCGCGCTGGCCGGCCGCGAGGTGCTCATTCTGGATTCCGCGGGAGGCATCGGCACCGAGACATCCTCGCGCAACAGCGAGGTGATCCACGCCGGCATCTATTACCCGGCCGGCAGCCTGATGGCGCGGTTCTGTGTTGCGGGCCGCAAGGCGCTCTACGCGTATTGTGTCGAAAAGGCCGTGCCGCACGCGAACTGCGGCAAGCTCATCGCGGCGACCAATGCCGAAGAGGACGCGATGCTGGCCGGCATCAAGCGCCGCGCCGAGGTGAACGGGGTAGAGGGCATGCGCGTGCTCAGCGCAGCCGAGGCGATCGCGCTGGAGCCGAACCTGTCGTGCACCAGCGCGTTGCTGTCGCCCGTCACCGGCATCATCGACAGTCACGCCTTCATGCTGGCGCTGCAGGGCGACGCGGAGAATGCCGGCGCGACACCGGTGTTCTTTTGCCCTGTCACCGGCGGGCGCGTCGTGCAGGGCGGCGTGGAAATCGAGATCGGCGGCGTCGACCCGATGACCTTGCGTTGCCGGCTGCTGGTGAATTCAACCGGGCTGCATGCCCCTGCTTTCGCCGCCCGGATCGCCGGCATGCCGCCGGACCGTGTTCCGCCGACCCATTACGCCAAGGGCAACTACTTCACGCTGTCCGGGCGCTCGCCGTTCTCCCGGCTGATCTATCCCGTGCCTGTGCCCGGCGGCCTCGGCGTGCACCTGACGATCGACCTCGGCGGGCAGGCGCGGTTCGGTCCCGACGTGCAATGGATCGACGCGATCGACTACACGGTCGATCCCGCGCGCGCCGACAGTTTCTACGCAGCGGTTCGCAAATACTGGCCGGCGCTGAAGGACGGCGCGCTGCAGCCCGGCTATGCCGGCATCCGTCCCAAGATCGTGCCGCCCGGCGCATCGGCGCAGGATTTCGTCGTGCAGGGTCCGCAGACGCATGGCGTGCCGGGCCTGATCAATCTGTTCGGCATCGAAAGCCCGGGCCTGACCGCGTCGCTGGCGCTGGCCGATCATGTGGTGGAAGTCGCGGCGACCGGTTGAAAGCAACAGTGAGAGGAATCGTGCGAATGTCCCCATGGCGAACGTTGGCGTTGGCCGCTGCAGTTTTCGCGACGGCGGCTGCGGCACGTGCCGATCCCATTCCGGCGGTGGCGGAAGCCAGCAACATGCAGATCATCGGCCACAGCGACCTGAAGGGCGCCGGCAAGGGCGGCGAAGGGCTCGCGCTGCGGCAATATCCCAATGGTCAGCGCGTGCTGTTCCTTGCGCATGAATCCGCGCCGATGTGCTTCACCGCGATCGACGTGACGAAACCGGACGACCCGACAGTCATCACCCAGGTTCCGGTGGAGGCTGCGTTCGCGCGCTGCAACTCGCTCGGCCTGTCCGGCACGACGCTCGCGGTGGCGCACCAGGTCGAGACGGTGGGGCAGCCCTATGCCGGCATGGACGTGTACGACGTCGCCGATCCCGTGCATCCGAAGAAGCTGGCGCACTTCGACACGTCGGGCCCGCATTCGCGCGGCGTGCATTATCTGTCGTTTGACGATGGCCAGTACGCCTATCTCTCGACCGGCGCCAAGGACTTCACGCCGCGCAACAAGGACGATGATCAGTTCCTGATGATCGTCGATCTGCGGGATCCCGCGCAGCCGAAGGAGGCCGGACGCTGGTGGCTGCCGGGCACGCGCGACGGCGACGCGGAGCCACCGCCGCCGCGCGTGACGCCGCATGACGCGGGCATCCGCATGCACACGCCGTCCGTGTCGCCGGAGCGGCCGGACCGTGCCTATATCGGCTGGATCGACGGTGGCGTGGTCATCCTCGATATCGCCGACAAGGCGCATCCGAAGCTGGTCGCGCGCCGTTCCTGGCAGTCGCTGGGCAACGGCTTCGCGCACACGGTGCTGCCGATCCTGTCGCGCAACCTGCTGGTGCAGACCGAGGAGGCGACAGCCGCCAACTGCAAGGATTGGCCGAAGCGCAACTGGGTCTGGGACATCAGCGACGAGACCGCGCCGGTGCCGCTGGCGGTGTTCCCGCCGCCCGCCGATTTCGCCGCGCTGTGCAAGGCGGGCGGGCGGTTCGGCGCGCACAACATCCACATGAACCGGCCGACCGCCACCTCGCGCACGCTGAGCAGGACGGTGGTCGGCAGCTACTTCAACGGCGGCATCCGTGCCTATTCGATCGAGGACCCGTATCATCCGGTGGAGATCGGCTATCTGGTGGCCGCGGCGCCGCCGGGGAACGCCACGCACACGATCCAGATCAACGATGTCTATGTCGATGAGAATGGTTTGATCTACGCCAACGACCGGCTGAGCGGCGGGTTGGATATCGTCAGATACACCGGCCCGGTGCCGCTGCAGTGATGTCTGCAGTCAAACCCTCCGAATAATGCGGCTGAAGGAAAGCGCTCCCCCTCCCCTTGCGGGAGGCGGCTGGGGGAGGGGACGCGGCTCCAAGTCTGATTCGGCATTTTCTGCGACCGCATTGTCGTTGCGATGGCGCGACCCCTCCCCCCAACCCCCTCCCGCAAGGGGAGGGGGAGAATTACACCCGTCAGCCTCCGCTCTGCGCCCGGTCTGATCAGCTCCGTGCCTGGTCCGGCCGGAAGCGCACGCCCTTCCGCGCGTAGCCGCCGCCAAGACCGATCGGCGTGCCGTCGGCGCGCCAGCACGCGGCGCCGGTCATCGTCGCCATCCGCGCCAAACTGGATCGCGCTCATGCCGCCGCCGACATTGCCGACCGCCGCGACATCGTGCCCGCGGTCGCGCAGCGCGGCCAGCACATCGGACGGCACGGCGTTCTCCACCTCCACGCCGAAGCCCTGGGTCCAGAGCCGCGGCGCCTCGACCGCCTCCTGCACGCTCATGCCGTGGTCGATCAGGTTCGACAGCGCCTGCATCACCGAGGGGAAGATGCGCAGCCCGCCCGGCAGCCCGAGCGCATAGCGCGGCTTGCCGTCGCGCAGCACGATCACCGGCGACATCGACGAGGTGACGCGCTTGCCCGGCGCCACCGAGTTCACGCGGCCCGGATACGGCGTGAACACGAACATGTAGTTGTTCGGGATCATCCCGGTGCCCGGCACGATGTAGCGCGCGCCGAACAGCGAGTTGATGGTCTGCGTGCTGGCGACGATGTTGCCCGTGCCGTCCGCCACCGTCAGGTGCGTGGTATGCGCGCCCTCGCCCGGCGCCACCTCGGCGCTCCAGGTCTGCGCGCGTGCACGATCGATGCGGGCCCGGCGATCGGCGGCGTAGGACTTCGACAGCAGCTTCGCCACCGGCACCTCGACGAACGCCGGATCGGCGGTCGCGGCGGCCCGATCGGCGAAGGCGATCTTCAGCACCTCGGCCAGCAGATGCAGCGTGTCGGCGGAACCGAAGCCGAGCGCGCCGATGTCGTAGCCCTCCAGGATGTTCAGCATCTGCATGATATGCAGCGGCCCCGATGACGGCGGCGGCGGCCCGACGATGTCGAAGCCGCGATACGTGCCGCGCAGCGCATCGCGATCGATCGTGCGGTAGCCGGTCAGGTCGGCGCGCGTGATGTGGCCGCCGGCCTTCGCCATGTGGTCGGCGTAGTGCCCGCCGAGCGCGCCGGTGTACAGCAGGTCCGGCCCCTCGCGGGCGATGCTGCGCAGCGTCTCGGCGTAATCGCCGGTGACCAGGCGCGTGCCGGGCTGGATCGGCGCACCTCCCGGCAGATAAAGCCGGGAAATCTCCGCATCGAGCGCCATGTCCGCGGCACAGTCGGTGACGCATTCATGCAGATAGGGCGTCACGCGGAAGCCGCGCGAGGCGTGGCGGATCGCCGGCTCCATCACATCGGCCAGGGGGAAGGTGCCAAATCGGGACAGCGCCTCGCACCAGCCCTTCAGATTGCCGGGCGCCGCCACCGCGGTCGGACCCAGCGCGTTCTTCCGCCCGATCGCGTCCATCGTGCCGGGCGCCGCGTTGGGGTCGGGCGTGAAGGTTGTCGGGCCGGTCGCGAGCGGCGCGGTGCTCTGGCCGTCGATCACCACATGGCGGCCATCGGCCAGGCGGATATGCGCCATGCCGCCGCCCAGGATGCCGACCATCATCGGCTCGACCACCGTCAGCGTGAAGAACGCCGCGATCGCCGCATCGATGGCATTGCCGCCGGCCGCCAGCATCTCCGCGCCGGCCGCCGATGCGAGCGGATGGTTGGTGACCACCATGCCGCGCGTGCCGGTCGCCGGCTGCTTCTCGCAGCGGAAGTGCGTGCCGGCGCGGCTGCGCCAGTCGGTCGTCGGGCATGGGTGGTCCTTTCGTGCGATGATCCGGGTAATCAGGTGCCTGGCAGGATGCGCTGGCCGCTGCGACGCGGCAATCGGCGGCATCGCGCGAACAGCCTGGAGGACCAGGGTGGATTTTGACCCATATACCGCCGCGGGCCTGGTCGGGGTCGCGCTGATCGTGGCGGCCTATTTCGCCAATCAGCAGGACTGGCTGGGTTCCTCGGACTGGCGCTTTCCGGCGGCGAACCTGGCGGGCTCGCTGCTGATCCTGGCATCGCTCTACACGGCGTGGAACTTTCCGTCCGCCGTGATCGAGGTGATCTGGGCGGCGATCAGCCTCTATGGGCTGACCCGGCACCTGCGCGGCGCTAGACCGCCTCGGCGGTGAACCGGCGCGGTGCGGCGCAACAGGCGCAGCCGCCGGGGTGGGAACGGAACGGCGTGGCGGCGGCCGGCTCGGCGCGGCCGCCGCCGATCGCGGGGCTGGTCAGCGCGCGCGGCGCCGCATCGCCGCAGGCCGGGCAGGCTTGCGGCAGGGCGAACTCCGCCATCGGGTGCGATTCGCTGAACGGGCCGCAGCGCTCGCAGTCGTAGTCGTAAGTGGGCATTCGGGCCTCGTGGATCGGAACTGGTCGGAACGGAGTTTGCCACCGCCGGGCGTTCCCGGTCCAGGGCGCGATCGCTGCTGACACCACGCTGTCAGTGGCGGTCTGGCAGCATGGCTTTCGTGGCGGCGGCTTTCGTGGCGGCGGCCGAACCGCAGGGGCGCCAGCCGTTCCCGAGCGGCAACACTGACCAGGAGGTGGCGATGCAAGGCCATGCAATCCACGCAACTGCCGATGTGCATCCGGACGCGATCCGCTCGGTGGAGCGCGTCTACCGAGCTTTGGGATGCGGCGCTGGGCGCCAGGGACATCGAGGCGGCCGTGGCGCTCTACGCAGAGGACACGCGGCTCGAGAGTCCTTTGGTGCGCCATCTGCTGGGCTCGGAACGCGGCATCGTCGAAGGGCGCGACAGGCTGCGCGACTTTGTGCGCATCGTGTTCGAGCGGACCCCGCCAAGCAGGCGCCGCCATCGCTCCGGGTTCTTCACCGATGGCAGGAAGCTGATCTGGGAGTACCCGCGCGAGACGCCCGACGGCGAGCAGATGGACTTCGTCGAATCGATGGAGATCGAGAACGGACTGATCCGTCGCCACTGCGTCTATTGGGGCTGGTTCGGCGTCAAGGTGCTGGAAGCGGATCGGTATCATCGCTGAAGCGCGGTGCCGATGCGTGCCTTGCCGAACAATCCGGCCGGTGCAGCCGCCAGCAGCAGGGCGCTGGGCACGCCGACGCACCACGGCGATGAGCAGCCGAAGCGCGAGCAGCGCTGCAGGCGACCCGGGCTCCCCGATCGCATGCGGCAGCGCGAATGCCGCGATGGTGGCAAGGACAGTGGCAGCGAGCATCGGCAGACCCGCGCGCAGCGGGCGCAGCGGACGGGTGCGGAGGACCCGCGCATTGGCGTGCAGCAGATAGGGGCTGATGAAGAGCTGCGCGCCGAGCCACACCAGCATGGCGTGCATCGGCGAGGCCGGACGGATCAGCATCACGCCGACCACGGTCGCCGCCAGAGCGGCAATGTTGCCGATCAGCGCATAGCGCGGCACGCCGCGCGCAATGACGGCCACGCCGGCGGGAAACGCCAGGAACAGCCATGCGGTCAGCGCGATCAGCGGCAAGGCCGCCGCGCCGGACGGTTGCCAGACCGGTCCCAGCAGCATCTGCACCAGCGGCTGGATGGACAGTGCCATGACGCCGCACAGCGGGAACGCCAGCAGGCTCGACCAGGCGAGGCAGCGATCCAGGACTGCGCGCAATCCGGGCAGGTCGTCCTGCCGTTCCGACAGCAGCGGCAGCATCAGCCGCCATTGTGCGGTGAAGGCGAGGTCGCGCACCGTATCGACCAGGCGGAACGCCATGTGCACCTGGCCGAGCGCGGCGGCCCCGGCGGTGCCGCCGATCAGCAGCGCGAACAGGCGGTAGCGTCCGTGCTGTATCAGCGTGCTGGCGGTCAGCGGCAGGCCGATGCGCAGCATGTCGCGCAGGTCCTGCCGGCGGATGATGAAACGCGGCCGGCTGGGGCAGCGCACCAGCAAGGCCAGCGCTCCGGCCGAGGAAACGACAAGCTGCTGCAGCACCAGCGCCCAGGCGCCGGCGCCGGCGAACGCGGCGGCAATGCCGGTGATCGTGCCCAGCCCCTGGCCGATCAGCGTGCGTCCCGCGAGCGCCTTGTAGGCGCGATTCCTGGTCAGCAGGCCCTGCACCGGCCCTGCCGCGCCGACCAGGGGCAGCGGCAATGCGAGCAGGACCGACATCGGGATCAGCCGGCTGTCGCCGAGCCACCAGGCGATCGGCTGCGCCAGCGCCACCTGCAGCATCGCCGCAAGCGCCGCCGACCGCGACGGATGCCCACAGCGCACTGGAGAATGACGCGTCATCCACCGACGGCGCGCTGGACCAGCGGATCGGCGAACAATGCGTTCACCGCGACCCACAGCAGGACGTGCACGGCAACCACAGCCGCGCCGATGCCGACCTCCGACGGGCCGACCAGCCGGGCGATGACGAAGGCGGACGCGAAGGACAGCGCCGCTGCCGAAGCGGCCTCCAGGCCGGACCAGAAGACATTGCTCGCGTGGGCGCGGTTCATCGACCGGTTGCGATCTGCCGGGCTCCGGCGGCCCGGGGGACGCCGGGCCAGAACGGGAGCGACCGGCGGGGCGGCGCGGGCAGGCGACCGGAACAGGCTGGCCGTTGCCAGCAGCGCGGTCAGCGGCGCCAGCCACATGATGCGGCTCTGATAGCGGTCGTGCGGGCCGGACAGGCCGCCGGTGATCGCGGCATTGCCCAGCAGCGCCAGCAGCACGGCGACGGCGAAGCCCGCCGCGACGTGACGTCGGCGCAGCGCGATCGGCAGTGCCGCGCAGCAGGCGATCACACCGAGGATCGCGACCGCGCGGTGCAATGCCTGCATCCATGCCGGGACCGCCAGCGTGCCCTGGGTCTGGCGTGCGGCGGCGTAGGCGGCGGCCTCGAAGCTCGGGAAATCGCGCTCGGATCGTCGGCGTGACGGTGAACGGCCAGGGATCGAGGCCGTCGCCGGTGGCAAACCGCGTGAACTGATCCATGCGCATTCCCGAGGAACGCGCGCAGTTCGGTGCCCGGCTCGGCGCGCAGCGCGGCGGCGATGATGGCGTCGGCTTCGGCGGACACGAGCCTCGCACCGCCTGCCTTGGCCAGCGGGCTGTCCTCGCGCCAGAGAAAGTCATCCGACGTGGGCGGAAACTGATCGACGAAGGCGCAGAGACGCCAGTCGGTCCGCGGGCAGTCCCGGCGCAGCACGTCCATGCCCGGGCCCGTCGTAGATGACGCGCGCCAGCAGGAAGACGTTGCCGTACGGCGACAGCGCGACACGCGCGACCGCCACGACATTCACGGCCACCATGGCGGTGATGGCCAGCACGAGCGGCGCTGTCGCCATCAGCACGCCGCGACGCCCGAGCGGTGCCGCAGCGCCGAGCCGGCGGCGCAACGGCAGCAGGACCAGCAGCAGACCGAATGCCAGCGGCACGTGCGACTGATGTGCCGCGATCATGAACGTGGCGAAGATCGCCAGCCAGACGCGCTCCCGGGGCGACAGGCGCTCGGGAACAAGCACCAGCAGCGCCAGGACGAGCACGAGAAGCGGCGTGAAGATGTCCGGCATGAGCTGCGAGGCGAACCAGGGCAGCGGCGGTCGCGAGCGACAGCAGCCCGACGCCGGGCAGCAGCCACCACGCGGCGATCTCCGGGAACAGCGCGCGCCGCACCAGGTGCAGCGTGTAGGTCACCAGCAGCGCCTGCGCCGCGATCGCGGGCCAGGTCGTGACGGTCATGTGCAGCGGCAACAGGAACAGGCTGTAGAAGACCGGACGATCCCAGCCGAGATAGTGCTCGATCGCCTGCGACAGATAGGTTCCGGTGTCGGAGAACACGAGCGGATAGCCATTCCACAGCGCCGGCCACAGCAGCACTGCGGCCGACAGCACGATCGGGACGGCGCTGGCTGGCCGCCTGTCAGTCGGCATAGCCGTTGGGGTGGGCCTCGCGCCAGAACAGCGCGGTGCGCACGATCTCATCCAGATCGGCGAAGCGCGGCCGCCAGCCCAGTTCGCGGTGCGCGCGCTCGGACGAGGCCACCAGCACGGCCGCGTCGCCCGGCCGGCGCGGGCAGAACCGGTACGGCACCTTCCTTCCCGACACGCGCTGCACGGCCTCGATCACCTGCAGCACCGAGTAGCCAGTGCCGTTGCCGAGATTGACGGTGACGCTGCCGCGTTCCAGCCGGTCCAGGGCCAGCAGGTGGGCGACCGCGAGATCGGTGACATGCACGTAGTCGCGCAGGCATGTGCCATCGGGCGTGGCATAGTCGCTGCCGTACACCTCGAGTTCCGGTCGCCGGCCGAGTGCCGCATCGATCACCAGCGGGATCAGATGCGACTCCGGCCGATGGTCCTCGCCGAAGCGTCCTTCCGGATCGGCGCCGGCCGCGTTGAAATAGCGCAGCGACGCATAGCGCAGGCCATGGACGCGTTCCGCCCAGTGCAGCGCGCGCTCGAGGAACCACTTGCTGTCGCCATAGGGCGATTCCGGATGCAGCGGCGCATCTTCCGGGATCGGCACCATGGCGGGCGTGCCGTACAGCGCCGCGGTCGAGGACATCACGAAGCGCAGGACGCCATGCCGCACGCAGGCCTCGATCAGGCGCATGCCGTTGGCGCCGTTGTCGATCAGATAGCGGAGCGGCAGGCGCATGCTCTCGCCCACCTGGGAGAGTGCGGCGAAGTGGAACACCGCGTGCCACGGCCCATCGGCAAGCACCGTCTCCACCGCGCCGGTGTCCGCGAGGTCCGCCACGATCAGCCGAACGCCGGGCGGCACGGCCGCGCGATGCCCGGTGCGCAGATTGTCCAGCACCACGACGGTGTCGCCGCGCGCGGCCAGGGCAGCGACAAGATGGCTGCCGACGTAGCCGGCTCCGCCGGTGACCAGATAGCGCCGCGCCATTGCCTGCCTACTCCCGGAAGTAGCCGCCGTGGCGCGGAAGATACACCTCCGCATCGGCGTAGCCAGAGCGCACGTGGACGTTGACGTCCACCTGAGTCAAGGCCGCGCCGACCACGTTGGCGTGCGCCTCCTCCAGCAGATCGAGGGCATGCAGCACCACATCGCGCGAGGTGTGGTGCCAGCGCACGCAGAGCAGGGTGGCATCGGCGAGGCCGGCGACGATGCGCGCGTCGGTCACCGCCTGCGCCGGCGGGGAATCGAGCAGCACAAGATCGTAGTCCTGCCGCAGCGTCTGCAGCAGGCGCGCCATGGCCGGCGACATCAGCAGACCGAGCGCGTTGGCTTCGCCCGTGCCGCCAGGGATGTAGTCCATGCCGGTGGTCTCGTCCTTGCGGATGACATCGGCCAGCAGAGGCCCGCTCCTGCAGGTAGTCGACGAGGCCCGGACCCGGGTTGGCCTGGGCCAGCCGCGCGAACGAGGGCTGGCGGATGTCGCAGTCCAGCACGATGACATGCTCGCCGTTCATCGCCGCCAGGCGCCCCAGGGCGAGCGTGACGGTGGTCTTGCCCTCCGCCGGCAGCGCCGCCGTTATCGCGATGATGCGCGGCCTGTCGTCACGCAGCGACAGACCTGCCCGCAGTGAGCGAAGCTGCTCGGCGAGCGGCGACAGCGGCTTGCGAGCGGCATACTCGTCGATGCTCAGATGCCCCAGCGCGCTCCTGCGAACGCGCGGGATCAGGGCAAAGCACGGCAGCCCGAGCACCGTGCGGATGTCGTCGCCGCTGCGGAAACTCTGGTCGGCGAGTTCGAACAGATACACCAGCAGCAGGCCGAACAGGATGCCGAACGCCGCCGCGGCGGCCATCAGCGGTCCGGTGCGCGGGAAGCTGGGCCGCTCCGGCGGCAGCGCCAGGGAGATCTCGTGCGCATCCGGCGTCTCGATCGCCGATTGCTGCGCGGTCTGCTGCATGCGCTCCAGCACCGACTGCAGCAGGCTGCGCGACGCTTCGGCATCGCGCTGCAGCGCATTCAGCGGAATCTGCGACTGCGAATCCCGCTCCAGCTGGCTCTGCACCTCGCGCAGTTCCTGCTCCACCGCAGCCACGCGCTCGCGACCGGCACGCACATCGGCCTCGATCGCGGCGACCGAATGGGCAACTTCCGCTGCCACGCTCCGGTCCACCTCGGCGATCTGCGCGCGCAGGCTCTGCACGTCCGGATGGCTCTGGCCAAGACGGCCAAGCATCGACTGCATCTGTGCCGTGAGCTGGCCCTGGCGGGCGCGCAGCTGAACGACCGATGGGGCGATGGCCGCCTGAGCGGCAGCGCCGGTCCGGCCACTCGCGGCGTCCAGCCGACCTTCGGCCTCGGCCAGGGCGTTGCGGGAATGCACGAGGTCCTCGGTGAGCAGGCTGACCTGCTCGGTGCCGAGCCTTGCATGCATGCCCTCGACCAGACCCTTCTGGGCACGGTACTTGGCAATCGCGTCCTCACTGCGCCGCACCTCGTCGCGCAGTTCCTTCGCCCGGCGCTCCAGCCACTCCCTGGCGCGCGCCACGGCACCATACTTTGCGCCCAGCTGCGCCTTCACGTAGGCGTCCATCGCATCGTTCACGGCGGCGGCGGCCAGCACCGGGTCCTCCGCGGTGAACGAGACGTCGAGCACGTGCGACGACTTCAGCGGCGTGACGGTCAGCGCGGCCTGCACGGCCTGCAGCGTGGCATTGCGCACCGGATCCAGGCGCGGGCCGGCCAGGTCACTGGATGGCTCGGGCGCGGCGGCCAGGCCGGGTATCAGGCGCGCGAGCCACTGTCGCACCATCGTCACGGCGCGCCGCGGCAATGACGGCGGCCGAAGCGCCACGTTGAACTCGGCGTTCGTGTGCAGATTGAGCCGGCTGGCCACCTGCTCGACGAGAGGCATGCCCCGGAGCACTTCCGCCTGGGTCGCCATCACGCCATCGGTGATCGGATCGGCCCGCAATATGCTCTGCAGCTCGCGCAGCTTGTACTCGCTCGTGTCGTACAGCAGCGTGCCGGTGGCCGTGTAGAGCGGCGTGAGCTGGCCGATGGCGACGTAGCTCAGCAATGGCACCAGCACCACCGAGGCGAGCAACGGCAGCTTGCGCCGCCGCAGGATCGCGACGATCGCTGCTCCGTTCAGGGCAGCGGGATCCAGCCGCTCGGCCGGCGCACGCGACTGCGAGCGATCGCGCCGTGTCACCGGCGACGCTTGCGGGGCTCCTGCAGGTTGGTCGAGCATCGCCTGTCCTGAACCGGGGGATGAGGCTGGTTATCCTGACCAGCCAGGCTACCCGATCGATCGCATATTACTGCAGGCGCCTTAATTCCTGGCTAATCGGGCGTTGGCATACTCGGCTCATGAAACCCTTCGTCCGTGCGGGCGTGGCTCGGTCTCGTCGGCTGTTCCTTGGCGCCCTGGTCCTGCTGGCCATCGCCGGTTGCGGCGGACCCGGGAGCGGGCTCGCCCCGCTGCCGGCGACAAGCCCGAGCGCCTACACGTTGGGGCCGGGCGATCAGGTGCGCATCATCACGTTCGGCGAGGAGACGCTGACCGGCGAATTCAGGGTGAACGACAGCGGCAGCATTGCCCTGCCGCTGGTCGGCGCCGTGCATGCCGCCGGCCTGACATCGGCGGAACTGGAGAAGGCCGTCGGTGCCGCGCTGCGGCGCGGCAACCTGGTGCGCAATCCCTCCGTGGCGGTGGAGGTCATCGCGTATCGCCCGATCTACGTGCTCGGCGAGGTCAACAAGCCCGGCCAGTATGCCTACCAGCCGGGGATGACGGTGGTGACGGCGGTGGCGGTGGGCGGCGGCTTCACCTACCGTGCCGTCGAGGGCTATGCTGCGATCGTTCGCACCATCGAGGGCCAGGCCATTGAGGGCAGAGCCACCCGGCAGAGCTACATTCAGCCGGGCGATGTCATCACGATCTTCGAACGTCGATTCTGAGGCTGCGGCGGTCGGGCGGCGGTCGCGACGCCGGCGGTTGGCGGCCGTGCTCCCGGCACTGCTAGCAGCGGCGGCGTCACCGGATAGCCCGGCGCCTGGTCCGCTGCATATCATCGGCGGCCAGGCGGCCGGGTGCATCGCCGGCGCGGTGCGGCTGCCAGCCGATGGGCCGGGGTTCCAGACGATCCATCTCGCACGCAGCTCGTTCTGGGGCGCGCCTTCCGCCATTGCCCGGATCGAACGGCTCGGCGAGCAGGTGCGTGCGGCGGGGCTGGGGGATCTCTACATCGAGGACATATCGCGCCCGCGCGGCGGACCGCTGCCCGGCGGGCATGTCAGCCATCAGCTCGGGATCGATGCCGATGTCGGGCTTGATGTGCGGCCGAAGCCTGCGCTGAGTGCGTCCGCGCGCGAGACCGTGGAGCTGCCCAGCATGGTGCGTGCGGACCAGCGTGGGATCGAGCCCGCGCACTGGACGCCGGACGTGGTGACGCTGCTGCACATGGCCGCAAACCTGCCGGAGGTGGATCGCATTTTGATCAATCCGGCGATCAAGCAGCAACTGTGCGAGACCGTGCGGGGCGACCGGTCCTGGCTGCGGCTGATGCGTCCCTGGTACGGCCACGCCGCACATATGCACATCCGCTTCCGCTGTCCGGCGGATCAGCATGACTGCATCCAGGCGCCCCCGCCGCCGCCCGGCGATGGGTGCGATGCCACGCTGCAGTGGTGGTTCGAGCAGTTGAATGTCCCGGCGAGGCCGGCGGCACCGTACCATCCGCCGCCGTTGCCGGCCGCCTGCAAGGCGGTGATGGCGATCGAGTAAATTGCCGGGCACCCGTAATGGTTTGGCACAAGCCTCGGTCCGACGGCTGCGGCCACGTGGTGACCGGGTGACGCGTTCTCGTTAAAGTCCGCCCATGGATAAGGTTGGCGACGATACCCGTATGCACATGGACGGCACCGACGAGTTGCTCCGCCTCCGCGAGATGTTTGCGCAGATCGCCGAGCTTCTCGGCGCTGCTTCACGGTCCCGATCATCGGTTCGTGCTCACCAATCCAGCCTACCAGCAGTTGATCGGGCATCGCGCCGTTGTCGGCCTGACCGTTCGTGAGGCGATTCCGGAGGTGGAGAGCCAGGGCTTTCTCGGTCTCCTCGATGAGGTGTTTGCGACCGGAAAGCCCTTCATCGGCAGGAATGTGGCAGGTCGTTCTGCAACGGACGCCCGGCGGCGCCGCAGAAACCCGCGTTCTGGATTTCGTTTATCAGCCGATCAGCGATGCATCGGACAAGGTGACGTCGATCTTCGTCGAGGGCTCCGACGTCACCGAAAGACACGCGACGGAGGATGCACTGCGGGCGTCGGAGGCCAGTCTCCGCGAACTGAACCTCGAGCTCGAACGACGGGTCGTGGAGCGCGCCCAGGCACGCGGTCTGACGTGGCAGCTGAGTCCCGACCTGCTCGGCGCGCTCAATTCCCAGGGCTATTTCGAGACCTCCAATCCCGCGTGGGAGACCGTGCTCGGGTGGTCGGAGGCCGAGGTCGCAAGCATGTCGATCTTCGAACTGCTGCATCCGGACGACCTGGAACACACGCGGGCCGGATTTGAGCTGACGCAGGTCGGTCAGCCGGCGATCCGCTTCGTCAATCGCTATCGATGCAAGGATGGCAGCTATCGCTGGATTTCCTGGGTCGGCATTCCGGAAGACGGCTTTGTGTATTGCACCGGTCGGGACATCACGGCCGAGCGAGCGGCGGAAATCGAGCTTGCGGCGACCCAGGAGACGCTTCGACAGTCGCAGAAGATGGAAGCGATCGGCCAGCTCACCGGTGGCATCGCCCACGACTTCAACAACCTGTTGACCGGCATCATCGGCTCACTCGATATTGTGCGCAGACGCATGGCGGCCAATCGGCTGGACGAAATCCCGCGATTCATGGACGCAGCGTCGGCATCGGCGCGAAGGCCGCGGCGCTGACGCATCGGCTGCTCGCATTCGCTCGGCGCCAATCGCTTGACACCAGGCCGAACGACATCAATCGGCTGGTCGCGAGCATGGAAGACCTGCTTCACCGCACCTTGGGCGAGCAGATCGAGTTGCAGTGCTCGCTTGCCGCCGATCTGTGGATCGCCTTCACCGACGCCAACCAGCTCGAGAGCGCCCTTTTGAATCTCGCCATCAATGCGCGGGATGCCATGGCCGATGGCGGCCGGTTGACGATCGAAACCGCGAACACGCGTCTGGACGCTGCTTCCACCTCGCTGCAGGACGATGTCGAGCCAGGCGATTACGTGGTCGTCAGCGTTTCGGACACGGGAACCGGGATGCCGCCGGACGTGGTGGCCAATGCGATCGATCCATTCTTCACCACGAAGCCGGTCGGCGAGGGAACCGGCCTGGGGCTGTCCATGATCTACGGCTTCGCCAAGCAAAGCCGCGGCCATCTCCGCATCGACAGCGAGGTGGGACAAGGCACGACCGTCAAACTTTATCTGCCTCGGGCGCTGCAAGATGCGGTGGACCTCGATGCGCCAGCCGTTGAGACACCGCGCGGCCAAGGCGAAACGATCCTCGTCGTGGAAGACGATACGACTGTGCGGCTGATCATCAGCGATGTCCTCGAAGAGCTGGGCTATGACGTCATCGCGGCCTCGGATGCCCGCCCGGCCATCCCCTTGCTGCAATCCGATCAACGGATCGACCTGATGATCTCCGACGTGGTCTTGCCTCACATCAGCGGTCAGGAAACTCGCGGAGATCGCGCGGGCCTCGCGCCCCGGCCTCAAGGTGCTGTTCGTCACCGGCTATGCTGAGAGACGCGACCTTGCGGGGCGACTTTCTCGATTCAGGCATGGACATGCTGACCAAGCCGTTCGCCCTGGACATCTTCGCCGCCAAGGTGCGCACGATGATCGAGCCGTAACCGATCGAGCAATAACCAAGCCTGGCGCCGGGCTGTCCGCCCAGGACGCCGTCACGCGCGCGGCCTACCGCGGCACGGTGGACGCCGCGACCAAATTCATCCCGACCCGGGAAGGCTCCGTGCAGCGCCCGCGCGTTGCTATCAGCCGGCAGCCGCAAGCAGACGCGGCGCGGTCGTCATGCACATCTCCTCATAGAGGTCGACATAGTCCTCGGCCATGCGCCGCGCGGTGAAGCGACGCTCGAACTGCCGGCGCACCAGCTTGCGGTCCAATTCGCCCAGCCGGTCGACGGCAGCGATCGCGCTCGCCTCGTCGTGCACGATGAAGCCGGTCAACTGGTCGTCGATCACCTCGGGCACCGAGCCGCGGTTGAACGCGATGACCGGCGTGCCGCAGGCCATCGCCTCGATCATCACGAGGCCGAACGGCTCCGGCCAGTCGATCGGGAACAGCAGCGCATGGGCGCCCGACAGGAACGCCGGCTTCTGGCTGTCGTTGATCTCGCCGATGAACTCGACCCAGGGACTGGCGTCGATCAGCGGCTTGATCTCGCTGTCGTAGTATTTCCGGTCGGCGTTATCGACCTTGGCCGCGACCTTGAGCTTCATGCCGGCCGCGCCCGCAATGCGGATCGCCTTGTCCACGCCCTTCTCCGGCGAGATGCGGCCGAGGAACGCGAGGTATTGCTGCTGCACCGGCTGCGGTGTGAGCAGGTCGGCCGGCATGCCGTGATGCACCGTGCGGATCCAGTTGAGGTTCGGGATCGGCCGGCGCTGGCTGTCCGAGATCGACACGAACGGCGCATCGAACTGCTCATACACATCCTTGAATTCCGGGATGTCGAGCCGCCCGTGCAGCGTCGTGAGGAATGGCGTGCGCTGCCGGCTGAACAGCGACAGCGGGAAGTAGTCGGTGTGGAAATGCAGCACGTCGAACTCGCCGGCGCGGCGATAGATCAGCTCCATCATGCGCATGTAGATGGCGATCCAGTCGATGACCGTGGGATCGAGCCGCAGTGCCCGCTCGCGCATCGGCGCCAGCGTGGCCGACGTGATTGAATCGCCGCTGGCGAACAGGGTCACGTCATGACCCATCGCCACGAGTTCCTCGGTGAGGGAGTAGACCACCCGCTCGGTACCACCGTACAGCTTCGGCGGCACCGCTTCGAAAAGCGGCGATATCTGAGCAATGCGCATGAAGTCGGGCCCCGATCTTTATTCGCGTTCAACAAGTATTCAGCGCTGCTTTTCTGAGGCTTGACTTTGCACAGGGCCCGCGCTTATCACTTAGTCGTTATAGAAGGGGAATGTGGCAAAATATCGGCAGGTCTCTGCCGGGAATGCCACGGAGTCGGGTGAAATGGCGGAGAATACGGCGAAATTTGGGCAAAACGCGGCCGATCTGTCGCGCCTGCGCGCGCGGCCGGCAGGCTTCCTCTGGCAGTACGTGCGCCGCCATCCCTGGGGTCACGGCATCGTTTTCGTTTCGGTCCTGGTGGCCGTCGCCTGCTCCGTCTCCGCGCAGTACGGACTGAAGCACCTGATCGACATCGTCGCGGCCGGTCCGTCCGCCGACGGCCGCGTCTGGTGGGCGTTCGCCCTGCTGTGCTCGCTGGTTGCCGCCGACAACCTGCTGTGGCGCGTCGCCGGCTGGTCCGCCGCCTATACGTTCGTGGCGGTGACCGGGGACATCAGGCGCGACCTGTTCCGCCATCTGTCGGGCCACTCGCCGAGCTATTTCGCCGAGCGCCTGCCGGGCGCGCTGGCCAGCCGCATCACCGCAACCTCCAATGCCGTGTTCATCACCGAGAACACCGGGTCGTGGAACGTGCTGCCGCCCTGCGTCGGCGTGGTCTGCGCCATCATCCTGATCAGCCTGGTGAACCTGACGATGGCGGCCGCACTGGTGGCCTTCGCCGGCCGGTCTTGGCGGACTGGTGTTCTACCTCGCGCGCCGCGGGACGCCGCTGCACCGCAGCTTCGCCTCCAAGGCAGCCGCGGTCGATGGCGAACTGGTCGACGTGATCGGCAACATGGGCGTGGTGCGCGCGTTCGGGGCCACGTTCCGCGAGCAGAAGCGCATCGGCGCCACGATCGGCGTCGAGATGGGCGCGCGCCGCGCCAGCCTGATCTACCTGGAGAGCCTGCGGCTGATCCATGCCGTGATCACCGCGACCTTGATCGCCGGCGTGGTCGCCTGGGGCATTCTGCTGTGGCAGCATGGGCAGGCCACGGTGGGCGATCTCGTGCTGGTCACCGCGCTCTCGCTCAGCATCCTGCATTCCACGCGTGACCTCGCCGTGGCGCTGGTCGATCTGACGCAGCATTTCGCGCGGCTCGAGGAAGCGATCGGCGCGCTGCTGACCGAGCATGAACTGCCCGACCGGCCGGATGCCAGGCTGCTGCTGCCGGGCCCCGGCGAGGTGACATTCGAGCAGGTCCGCTTCGCCTATCCCGGGCGCGCGTCGGTGCTGCGTGAATTCGACCTGACCATCGAGCCGGGCCAGCGCGTCGGCCTGGTCGGCTATTCGGGCGCCGGCAAGTCCACCGTGCTGGCGCTGCTGCAGCGCTTCTACGAGGTCGAGGGCGGACGCATCATGATCGACGGGCAGGACATTCGCGACGTGACGCAGGAAAGCCTGCGCGCCACGATGGCGATCGTGCCGCAGGACATCAGCCTGTTCCACCGCACCGTGCTCGACAACATCCGCTACGCCCGCCCCGACGCTTCGGAGGAGGAGGTGCTGACCGCCGCCGAGATGGCGCACTGTCGCGAGTTCATCGAGGCGCTGCCCGACGGCTTCGCCACCATGGTCGGCGATCGCGGGGTAAAACTGTCGGGCGGTCAGCGCCAGCGCCTGGCGATTGCGCGCGCCCTGCTGAAGGACGCACCGATCCTGCTGCTCGACGAAGCCACCAGCGCACTCGACAGCGAGAGCGAGCAGGCGATCCAGGATGCGCTCGACCGGCTGATGCAGGGACGCACGGTGATGGCCATCGCGCATCGGCTGTCGACCCTGACGCGGTTCGACCGCATCATCGTGATGGATCACGGCCGGATCATCGACGATGGTCCGCCCGATGTGCTCGCGGCGCGGCCTGGCCCGTATCGCAACCTGCTGCGCCGGCAGCAACTGCTGGAGCCGATCCCGGAGGCGGCGTAGTCGGGGTTGGTGTCAGGGCAATCGAATGAGGCACGTGCGCTCGGGGTTTCACCCCGAACCCCGACCAGAGGCTCCGCCTCTGGACTCCGCCAAGGGCGGAGCCCTTGGAACCCATCACTTCAGTATCGGATTCCAAAGGCTCCGCCTTTGGTGGGGGTCCCGGGGGCAAAGCCCCCGGGCGGGTTTCAGGGCGGAGCTCTGAGCACTTCAAATTCCCCCAGATAACCCCATGCCCACGACCGACCATCCGGGTCTGCTCGGCCCGACACACAACATCCAGGGCGAACTCGCGTTCGAGGGACCGGTCGCCACCAGCGGCCTGACCCTGCACGGCAAGTGCCGCATCGGCCGCTTCACCTACTTCAATTACGATTGCGAGATTTCGGACACGGATTTCGGCCGCTACTGCTCGGTCGGCCAGCGATCCGTCATCAACCCCGGCGAGCATCCGACGGACTGGCTTTCAACCCATCCGTTCGTCGGCGACCCATCGGGGATATCATGCGGCATGGCCGGCGAGCCCGCCTATGCCGCAATAGCCGGTGCGGCGCTCAGTGCCCCTCGGGCGACCAGGCGCGTGACGATCGGCCATGATGTGTGGCTGGGAGCCAACACCGTTGTGCTCTCGGGCGTGCATATCGGCGACGGTGCGGTCATCGCCGCCGGGGCCGTGGTCAGCCGCGACGTTGCCCCCTTCGCTGTCGTTGGCGGCGTTCCGGCCCGGGTCCTCCGCTATCGCTTCCCGGCAGACATGATCCGACGCCTCGTGGAACTTCGCTGGTGGGATTACGATCTCGGTGCCGTGCGGGATGTCATCGATTATTCGGACCTCGAGCGCGCCGCCGCCATGCTCGAGGCAATGAAGGCGCGCGGCGAACTGCAGCGGGTCGAGGACCGCTTCGTACCGTTTCAACAACAGGTGGCGCAGTCGCGCGTGAAGCGGGCTGCCGGAAAGCTGCGTGTCGCTCTGCAGGGATTGCGGGCTTAGGATCGAGGTCCAAGAGAATGTCCCGTCTGGTCGTCGTATCCAACCGGGTGGCGCCGATCACCGAGGGCGAACCGACGTCCGGCGGCCTGGCGGCCGGCGTGCTGGACGCCCTGAAGCAGAACGGCGGCATCTGGTTCGGCTGGAGCGGCGAGATCACCGACGACCCCGCCTCCGCGGCGAGTTCCGAACGGACGGTGGGGCCGATCACGCTGTTCACCATCGATCTCGCGCGCCGCGACTACGACCAGTTCTATCGCGGCTTCGCCAACGGAACGCTATGGCCGACCTTGCATTACCAGGTCGGCCACGCGCATTTCGACTGGGCCGCGTTCGCCGGCTATCGCCGCGTGAACGAATTGTTCGGCCAGGCGCTCGCGAAGCTGGTGCGACCGGACGACCTGATCTGGGCGCACGACTACCATTTGCTGTGCCTCGCCGATGCGTTGCGCGAGGCGGGACTGCGCAACCGCATCGGGCTGTTCCTGCACACGCCGTTTCCCGCGCCCGCGGTGTTCATGACCGTTCCGGCGCATGCGGACCTGATCCGCGCGATGTGCCGCTTCGACCTGCTGGGGTTTCAGACCGAGGCCGACCGCACGGCGTTCGCCGACTACGTGCTGCGCGAGGCCGGCGGCACCGCGCTCGGTGATGGGCGTCTGAGTGCGTTCGGCCGCACGCTGCAGACCGGGGTCTATCCGATCGGCGTGCATGTCGACGAGGTGCGCAAAGAGGCCGCGGCGCCGGCCAACCGTCGTTATGCGTCGCGATTGCGCACCAGCCTGCTCGGGCGACCGCTGATCCTCGGCGTGGACCGGCTGGACTATTCCAAGGGCCTGCGCCAGCGCTTCGCCGCGTTCGAGCGGTTTTTGCAACACCACCCACATCACCACGGCCAGGTGGTGTTCATGCAGATCGCGCCGCCGTCGCGCGGCGACATCGAGACCTATCGCGAGATCCGCCGCGAACTGGAAGCCGAGGCCGGACGGATCAACGGCCGCTTCGCCGAAGTGGACTGGATGCCGCTGCGCTACCTCAATCGCGGCTTCGCGCGCAACGCGCTGATGCCGCTCTACGCCGAGGCGCAGGTCGGATTGGTGACGCCGCTGCGCGACGGGATGAATTTGGTGGCGAAGGAGTACGTCGCCGCGCAGGATCCGGACGATCCCGGCGTTCTCGTGCTGTCGCAATTCGCCGGCGCGGCGCGCGAACTGGACGCGGCGCTGATCGTCAATCCATACGACGAGACGGGGGTCGCCGCTGCACTGGATCGTGGGCTGGCCATGGAGCGCGACGAACGGCGCGAGCGCCATGCCGCGATGCTGCAGGTGATGCGGCGCAACAGCCTGGACGTCTGGCGCGACCGGTTCGTGGCGGATTTGCGAGCGTGAGACCGGCATCTATACTGCCATCAGCCTTGAGCCAGGAGCCTTCAACGATGAACATCAGCATCCGTCAGGTCCATCCGGTCTTCGTCGGCGAGGTGTCCGGCGTCGACATCTCGCAGCCACTCACGACGGATGAGGTGGCTGCCATCGAAGCGGGCATGGACCGCCATGCCGTCCTGGTGTTCCGCGACCAGCCGTTGAGCGACGAGCAGCAGCTCGCGTTCAGCCGCAATTTCGGCGAACTGGAGGTCACGCTGGCGGGCCAGATGGCCAAGCCCGAGGACCGCCGCCTCGGCGACAGGCTCGAGCTTGGCGATATCTCCAACCTTACCGCGCAGAACGAACTGCGCGCGCGTGACGACAGCCGCCGGATGTACGCGCTGGCCAACCGGCTGTGGCACTCCGACGCATCGTTCCGCGCCGTCGGGGCGGGCTATACGCTGCTGCACGGGCGCGTCATTCCGGGCAAGGGCGGCAACACCGAATTCGCCGACATGCGCGCCGCATATGACGCGCTCGACGATGCGACCAAGGCGGAGATCGAGGATCTTGTCACCGAGCATTCGATCGTCTTCTCGCGCGAGCAGATCGGTTTCTCCGACTATGGCGAAGGCAACGCCGACAGGCTTCGACCGGTGCGACACCGTCTGGTGATCACGCACCCGGTGAGCGGGCGCAAGTCGCTGTATCTGTCGGCGCATATCGGCGGCATCGTCGGCTGGCCGATGCCGGAGGCGCGCGCCTTCATCCGCGACCTGATGGAGCATGCAACCCAGCCTGAATTCGTCTACGCGCACGAGTGGCGGGTGAACGACCTGGTGATGTGGGACAACCGCACCGTCATGCATCGCGCGCGCCGGTTCGACGATCTGCGGGAAGTGCGCGACCTGCGGCGCACGTCGATCAAGGGCACCGGACTGGCAGTGGAACTGGCCCCGGCGCAGGCCGCGGAGTAAGCGATATGACCATCGGTATTCGCCAGATCCATCCGGCATTCGCGGGCGAGGTGTCCGGCGTGGACATCACACGACCGATCGCGCGCGATGAGGTGGCGGCGATCGAGGCGGGCATGGACCGCTACGCCGTCCTGGTGTTCCGCGATCAGCACCTGACCGACGACACGCAGCTGGCATTCACGCTGAATTTCGGCGATCTGGAGCATACGCGCGGCAACGCCATCACCAGACCGGAGGAAATGCGCCTGGATCCGGCGTTCGCGGATGTGTCAAATCTGGACAAGAACCATCGGCCGCTGGCGCGCGACAGCCGGCGGCGGCTGTATGCGCTGGGCAATCGGCTGTGGCACTCCGACAGTTCGTTCCGCGCCGTCCCGGCGACGTATTCGCTGCTGTCCGGTCGCATCGTGGTGGACAAGGGTGGCGAGACCGAGTTCGCCGACCTGCGCGCCGCCTACGACGCGCTGGATGCGGCTACCAAGGCCGAGGTCGAGGATCTCGTGTGCGAGCATTCGCTGATGTATTCGCGCGGTCAGTTGGGGTTCACCGAATTTTCTCCCGATGAACGCGAGGCGATGCGGCCGGTGCGCCAGCGCCTGGTTCGCACGCATCCTGTCACGGGGCGGAAGTCGCTGTACCTCGCGGCACATATCGGCTCGATCATCGGCTGGCCGGTGCCGGAGGCGCGCGCCTTCATTCGCGACCTGATGGAGCATGCGACGCAGCGGCAGTTCGTCTATTCGCACAAGTGGCGGCAATGGGATCTGGTGATGTGGGACAACCGCCAGGTCATGCACCGCGTGCGCCGGTTCGACGACACCAAGGTTCGCGACGTGCGGCGCACCACCGTCGGCGGCACGGTGATGACCGCGGAACAGGAAGCCCGCGCGGCCGAATGACCTTCCTGGAGGTGCATCCGTGACCATTGCCATCACGCAGATCACACCGGTGTTCGCCGGCGAAGTCTCCGGCATCGACATCACGCAGCCGTTGTCGCGCGACGCGGTGGCGGCGATCGAGGCGGGCATGGACCGCCACGCCGTCCTGGTGTTCCACGATCAGCGCCTCACCGACGATGCGCAGCGGGCGTTCACGCGCAATTTCGGCACGCTGGAGGCATCGCCCGGCGGCAACATCACGAAGCTGCACGAACGACGCCTGCCGCTCGACATGCAGGACGCGTCCAATCTGGATGCGGATGCGAAACCGCTGGCACGCGACGACCGGCGGCGGATGTTCAACCTCGGCAACCGGCTGTGGCATTCGGACAGCTCGTATCGCGCGGTGCCGGCAAAGTATTCGCTGCTGTCCGGGCGGATCGTGGTGGACCGCGGCGGCCATACCGAATTCGCCGACATGCGCGCCGCCTACGATGCGCTGGACGATGACACGAAGACCGAGATCGAAGACCTGGTCTGCGAACATTCGCTGATGTTCTCGCGCGGCTTGCTCGGCTTCACCGAACTGTCGGCGGAGGAGCGGGCGATGTTCCGGCCGGTGCGCCAGCGCCTGGTGCGCACGCATCCGGTCACGGGACGAAAGTCGCTGTTCCTGTCGGCACATGGCGGCACGATCGTCGGCTGGCCGGTGCCGGAGGCGCGCGCCTTCCTGCGCGATCTGACCGAGCACGCAACGCAAAAGCGCTTCGTCTATTCGCACAAATGGCGGCAATGGGATCTGGTGATCTGGGACAACCGGCAAACCATGCATCGCGTCACACGGTTCGACGAGACGCAGGTCCGCGACATGCGCCGAACGACGGTCGCAGGCGATGCGATGACGGTGGCGCAGGCGGCGTAGCCATGCTTCGGGGTCTTGGTTCGTGTCAGTCGCACGGGTAACTCAATGCCACAGGCGACCAGGGAGGTATATGGAAGCCACGGAGAAGAAGGATCAAGTGCTGCGTACGAAACGCGCGAAGTCGTAATTGCTCATCGTGGCAGCGGTTCGATGTAGTTGCCTGGCGTCGTTGGTGGTTCGCCAGACGGCAGTTTTCGAGGTGACGGTAGGGCGGGCGGTACTGGTAGCCGAGCAAACCAGGCTTGTCTCGCAACCCAGGCAGAAACGGCGAAGCTCAGGGCGAATATTATTACGAAAGACGCAAATGGTATGAGGGCGTGCTCATGAAAGATAGAGTACGTCAGCCCAAAAAGGAGAGCGACCCCGACATAGATCGAAATGGGCGCGCGCGTATCGAGTCTATAAAGTATTAGCTTGGCCCAGGCCAGCCCGACTACGGCGTTTGCTGCCAGCCAAAGTGGCGACAACGGGCCCAGTGGTACCCTTAAAGGCCAAGGCAGCCAGACCATACCGAAACCGACCGGCGAAGAGAGAACGTCGGCGGAAAGATGGACCGAGATACCGAGAACGAACCCACATGCCCCGAATCGAACAGCCTTGTTCGAAAGCAACAGGAAAAGAGCGGGATGGCGATGCTGTGTGTAATGATCGAGCGATGGTGCAGCAGCGAAATCACAAGCTGATCTACATCCGGGAATCCAAGACCAAGATACCCGAACGTCGGTATCATCAATAGTTGGCGCCAATTTTCACGCATTGCTCGCGACCTATTCAATTTGACCAAATGGCGATTGCAGGACGCAGTGACCGTCCGGCCGTCGGACACACTGCTTTCTCTACGTCCAGCATGAACGGGTTCTCCACCGGTACCGCGACCGGCGTCGGCCAAACTGCGCTGGTTCGGAGCGTGCGCACATTGATCCATGTCAACCAGAGAGTGATGCCCGACTGAAGCAACCAATTGCCTTGCGCTTCAGGGTGCTCTAGCCTATGCTCT
This sequence comes from uncultured Alphaproteobacteria bacterium, assembly GCA_963739725.1. Taxonomy (GTDB): domain Bacteria; phylum Pseudomonadota; class Alphaproteobacteria; order Acetobacterales; family Acetobacteraceae; genus JAMXLO01. The sequence continues at coordinate 39,735 of CAVUBS010000031.1, forward strand.
GGCCTATGCCATCCGGAGACCCCATGCCAGCCGAGCGCCACGTCAAGCTGTTCCGAAATGGCCGCAATCAGGCAGTGCGCATCCCGCGGGAATTCGAACTTCCGGGCCAAGATGCCGTAATGCACAAGGACGGGCCGCGCCTCATTATCGAGCCGGCGCCGCCGCGTTCCCTTCTTGCCCTTTTGGCAACCCTGCGGCCGATCAAGGAGGATTTTCCAACGATCCTGGAGTTGCCGTCCGAACCGGTCGAGTTCTGACGTGCGTTACCTGCTGGACACGAACATCGTGTCCGACCTGGTCCGGCATCCCCAAGGTCAAGCCGCGACACGTGTGGCAGAGTATGGCGAGGAAAACGTCTGCACGAGCATCATCGTCGCTGCCGAGCTGCGCTATGGCGCAGCGCGTCGGGCCTCGCGGCGCCTCAGCACCCAGCTCGACGCCGTACTTGGCGCGCTCGACATTCTACCACTCGAACCGCCGGCCGACCGCGAATACGGGACTCTGCGTGCCACCTTGGAAGCGTCCGGCCAGGTCATCGGTCCGAACGACATGCTGATCGCCGCCCAGACGCTGGCGCTGGGTTGCACCCTCGTCACTGACAACACACGCGAATTCGCCCGCGTTGCACGCCTGCGTCTGGCAAACTGGCTGCGCTGAGCGCCACACCCCAAGCAATCCGGAGGGAAACCCCAATGGCAGACAACCCGCGCTGGACCAACCGCCCCGCCGGCTCCACCTGGGGCGATTTCGGCGCCGACGACGAACGCGGCCGGCTCAACCTGCTGACGCCGGAGAAAGTGCTGCAGGGCATCGCCGAGGTGAAGGTGGGAAAAACGTTCTGCCTGTCGCTGCCGCTCGACTATCCGGGCGGCGCCATTCTGTCCCCTCGCCGCTTTCCGCCGGTGCTGAAGCCCACCATGCGCGGCGACAAACCCAACATGAACTACCCGCTGCGCTGCGACGATCCGACCGCCACCGACATCGTCTGCGACGACCAGGTGGTGCTGACGCTGCAATACTCGACGCAATGGGACAGCCTCGCCCATGTCGGCCAGATGTTCGACGCCGACGGCGACGGCCGCGCCGGAGGACGTGTTCTACAACGGCTATCGCGCCGGCCGCGACATCATCGGCCCCGCCTACTACGACGCGCAGGGCAACATGACCCCGTGCGACGAACCGCAGGGCGCGCGCCATCTCGGCGTGCAGAACATGGCGGAAGCCTGCATGCAGGGCCGCGGCGTGATGATCGACCTGGAGGCGCATTTCGGCCGCACCGGCCACCATCGTCTCCTACGCCGAACTGATGGACGTGATGCGCAAGGACCGCGTCACCGTCGAACCCGGCGACTTCGTGCTGTTCCGCACCGGCTTCGCGGAAATGCTGCTCGAGATGAACAAGCAGCCGGACCGCGAGAAGCTGATGGCCGGCACCGTCGGCCTCGACGGCCGCGATCCGAAGCTGCAGCAATGGGTGACCGACAGCGGCGCCGTCGCGCTGATCTCCGACAACTTCGCAGTCGAGGCGATGCCGGCGCGCCCCTGCATGGAGGACGTCTGCGCCACGCTGCCGCTGCACGCGCACTGCCTGTTCAAGCTCGGCTGCTATCTGGGCGAGATGTTCTACCTGACGGAACTCGCGGACTGGCTGCGCGCCAATGGCCGCAACCGGTTCCTGTTCACCGGCCCGCCGTTGCGGCTGCCGGGCGCGGTCGGCTCGCCCGCCACCCCGGTGGCGACCGTGTGACGCTACGGCAGGGTGGCGCCGCCCGACAGGTCGGTGGTCTTCTGGTTGAGGCTGTCGATCAGCGCCTGGGCGCCGCCGCGCGCGACCAGCCGGCGGAAGTCGGAACGCTGCACCGCGACGCGGCTGATCGACCCGTCGGCCAGCACGTCCACGGCCTTCCAGCCGCCGTCCTGACGCATCACGTAGTCGAGTTCGTGCGACTCGCCCGACGCCGACGTGATGCGCGTCTGCGCCAGCTGCTCGCCGTTGGGCAGGCTCTTGGTGTCCGGCAGAACGTCGAACCGCTGGCCGGTGAAGTTGTTGAAGCTGTTGACGTAGTTGGCGATCGTGTAGCGGCGGAACGCGGTCAGCAGCGCGGCGTGCTGGTCCGCGGGCAGGCTGGTCCAGACCGGCCCCACGGAGACCTGCAGGATCGCCGACAGGTTGAACACGCGGTCGATCACGGGTGCCAGCGTGGCGAAGCGCTGCGCGAACGGCGTGGCGCTGCCGGCCTTCATGATGCGCAGCAGCGCGTCGCACAGCTCCTTGATGGGAGCGATCGCCGCGGGATCGGCCTTCGCCCTGGCGCAGGCAGACCAGCTGTGCCGGTCCATGCCGAGGCAATCTGCAACCAGCGCCGACGGCCGATGGAGGCTAACGGCATGATCTCTTTCCCCGTCTCAACGATGCGCCAGAACTGCCCCGGACAGGAGGCCCGGGAGTGAACCGCCACGCTTATCCCCCGGCCAAGACCGCGGTCAACTCGGCCGCGCCGATGGCTGAAATGGGCTGCCGGGTGTGGCAGATGCGACGCATAGGCGCGCTCAATCCGTTCACGATCCTGTGCCTCGTCGCAGGCCGCGGCGGGCCCGGCTGTCCATTGTGTTGGTGCAAGCAATCAGCCGGATCGCGGCAGCAGGGAGACATTCGGTTTGCCGGTCCAGAGCTCTGTTCTGAACATCGCGGACGGCGTTGCGGATGCGCTGGGCATCCTGCGCCGTCCCCTGGACGCCGATGCCCTGCTCGCGCTTGCCCGGCGCCGCAGCGGGCTCGGGGATTTCGGCGATATGTCGTTTGTCGATCCGCTGCGGCGGCTCCTGGACGCCATGCACCGAGGAGGCCTCGCTCAGCCTGGTCGGGCGCATGGCGACGCGGTGGGACATGCTGCGGTTCCTGACCAATCTGTTGCGCTTTCATGACGCGGAGCGGCGCGACCCCGGCATCCTGGACCAGGCGATCGAGCGGCCGATCTTCATCACCGGCCTGCCACGCAGCGGCACCACGTTCCTGCATCGGCTGCTGATGGAGGATCCGGACAATCGCGCCCCGCTGGTCTGGCAGACGATCTATCCGTATCCGCCTGGCGAAGCCGGGGCGCGGCGGGCGTGATCCGCGTCCGGCGCGCGTGGCGCGACAATTGCGGGCCTTCGAGCGACTGGCCCCCGAGTTCCGCGGACTGCATCCGCTCGATGCCACGTCACCGCAGGAGTGCAGCGAGATCACCGCGCACGTCTTCCGCAGCCTGCGCTTCGACACGACGTATCGCATTCCGACCTACCGGAACTGGCTGGATGGCGACAGCCATCTGCCGGCCTACCGGTTCCACAAGCGCTTTCTCCAGCACCTGCAGCATCAGGACGGCGGCGGCCGATGGGTGGTGAAATGCCCCGATCATCTGTTCGCGCTGGACGAAATCCGCACGGTCTATCCCGATGCACGGCTCGTGTTCGTGCATCGCGATCCGGTGAAGGTGCTGCTCTCGGTCGCCAAGTTGACCGAGGTGCTGCGTCGGCCGTTCACGCGCCGGATCGACCCGCACGAGATCGGCGCGCAGGAGAGCGACCGCTGGCTCCACGGCACGCGGGAGATGATTGCGGTCGGGGACGATGCCGGGCTGCCGGAGCCGGTCCATCATGTGCAGCACAAGGACCTCGTGGAGGATCCGGTCGGCACGGTTGCGGCGCTCTATCGGCACTTCGGGCTCACGCTCGCCCCGCCGGTGGCCGCCGCGGTCGGGCAGTATGCCCGGCAGCGGCCGAACGGCGGTTACGGCCCGCGCGCCTATCGCTTCGAGGATCACGGGCTCGACGAGGGCCTGGAGCGCGAGAAGTTCCGCGGCTACATGATGCGCTTCGGCATCGCGCCGGAAAGCGCCGCGGATCGACGCCAAGGCGACCCGCGTGCCGCGGCAATCCGGCCGGCCGCGGATCCGATGCGTCAGGCGACCATCTGATCCGGCGGCCGCGGGATTGCGCCCGCTACAGACGCCAGAACGGCTTGTTGGCCTCCGCCTCGGCCTCGGCGAAGCTGACGCCGATATCCTTCAGCATGTGGCCGTCAAGCTGCGCGATGTTCTGACGCGAGCGATGGCGCCGCCATGCAGCACGCAGATTGTCCCAGGACAGCGCGCCGTGTGCCGGGCGATCGCGACTTGCAAGCCACTGCGGCAGGAGCCGCACGGTTTCGGTTGTGAGCAAGCGATTGGACATCGCACCTTCCTCTCGAATTCCCTTGTCTCCGAGGCGGATACTGCTCCGACCGTAGGAATCAGTAAAACGAATTGCATTGATAGGAGTCATCAGATAACCTGATGCCCATGACACTGCCCCAAGCCATGGACACCGATCTGCTGCGCGCCTTCGTGCTGATCGCCGAGGGCCACAGCTTCACCCAGGCTGCGGCGCGTGTCGGGCGGACGCAGTCCGCCGTCTCCATGCAGGTGAAGCGTCTCGAGGAGATGCTGGGCCAGCCGGTGCTCAGCCGCGGCAAGGGCGGCGCCGTGGAACTGACGCCGCACGGCCAGTATCTGCTGACCCGCGCACGGCAGATCCTGGCGCTGAACGACGAGGTGCTGACGACATTCCGCGCGCCGCAGATTGCCGGGACGGTTCGGCTGGGCACGCCGGACGATTACGCGTTTGCCTACCTTCCGCCGATCCTGAAACGCTTCGCCGAGACGCACCCGGCGGTCCAGGTGGACGTGGTCTGCTCACCCTCGGAGGAATTGATGCGCCGGCTCAAGGCCGACGAAATCGACCTGACCCTGATTTCGGGCGGCCATCAGCCCGCGGGCTGGCCGTCCGTGCAGCTTTGGCGCGGCCCGCTGGTATGGGTGACCTCGACGCGGTTTGCACCGCACCGGCAGGATCCGCTGCCGCTGGCGCTTGCCGACCGCGAGCCGTTTCTCGCCCGCGGGCAGGACTGCGAATGGGCCGGGGCCGCGGTGCGGGCGCTGGAGCAGGCCGGGCGGCGTTACCGTATCGCGTATACCTCCGCCTCGCAGATCGGCACGCACGCGCCGGTCCTGGCCGGCCTGGCGGTCACCGTATCGACCTTGTCCTGGCTGCCGGAAGGGCTGCGACCGATGCGCCCGGAAGAAGGGATGCCGAAGCTGCCGGAGTTCGGCATCCTGATGCTGAAGGGCAAGCTGCCGCACCAACCGGTGACCGACGCGCTGGCGGCGCATATCGAGGAGAGCTTCGTGCAGGACATGAACCGGCCGGTGGCCGCGGAATAGCGGAGCAACAAACTCCCCCTCCCCTTGCGGGAGGGGGCTGGGGGGAGGGGTGGCACCAGCACAGGCCGAGGTCGCGGGTGCGGCATTACCCCCTCCCCCCAACCCCCTCCCGCAAGGGGAGGGGGAGGACTTTGTACCCCTCGTGCCGGGGCGGACTATCGCGCGCGCAGCCGAAACATGGGCGGATGGTCGGGCTGCGTCGTCACGATCCCGACCGGCATCGGCGGGGCCTCGTCCAGCGACACCTCGAACTCCCGGATCAGCATGGCCAGTGCGAGCGTCGCCTCGGTGAGCGCGAACTGGGCGCCGACGCACACGCGCGGGCCGGCGCCGAACGGCAGATAGGCAAAGCGGGGTATCGGCGGCGCGCCAGGCAGGAAGCGGTCCGGCGAGAATGCGTCCGGATCGCGCCAGAACCGGCGATGCCGGCCCAGCACCCAGGGCGCGATCAGCAGCACCGACCCGCGCGGAATGTCGATCGCGCCGACCCGGTCGGGACCGATCGCCTGGCGCGCAATGGCGAACGCGGGCGGATACAGACGCAGCGTCTCGCTGACCACCGCGCGGGTGCGGACCAGGCGCGGCAGCACATCCATCGCCGTCTCGGGCGTGACCTCGAACTGCCGCACCTCCGCGGCCAGGCGCTGCTGCTCCTCCGGGGCACCGCAGAGCAAGACCAGCGACCAGAACAGCGTGACGGCGGTGGTCTCGTGCCCGGCCAGGATCATCGTCGCTATCTGGTCGCGCAACTGGGCCTGCGAAAACCCTTCGCCGGACTCCGGATCACGCGCGGCGAGCAGCAGATCGAACAGGTCGCGCGGTGCATCCGCCGGCGGCGCGGCCTGGCGCGCCCGCATGATCTCCTCGATCAGTCCCATCCAGGCCCGCTGGAACCGCCGGCGACGCAGATCGCGCAATGTCGGGATCGACGGCGGCAGCACCATGTCGAGCATATGCGGCCGGGCGTAGCGCTGCCCGTATTCGGTGATGCCGCCGGCGCATCGCGGCGCCGTAGTGCAGCATCTCCATGGAGAACATCGAGCGGCCGGCGATCTCCAGCGCCAGGAACTGCATGGCGGCCAGCAGATCGACCGGCTCGCCAGTCTGGGCCGCAAGCGTGGCGAGCGTCTCCTGCGCACAGGTCACGATGTGCGGCGCCAGCATCGCCAGGCTCCGCGGGGCGAGCGCGGGGGCGATGGTGCGCCGCTGGTGACGCCAGTCTTCGCCCTCGCTGAGCAGCAGGCCCATGCCGGTGATCGGCCGCAGGATCCGGATCGAGGCGGGCGAACGGCGGTAGTTCCCCGGATTGTCCACCAGCACGCGATGGATCGCGTCCGGCGCGTTGAGCAGCATGTTGCTGCGGCCCAGGACGCGACGGACCAGCACGTCTTCCTGGTAGGCCGCCTCGGTCCACATGGTCAGCGCATTGGTGCGGATGGCGCGCAGGAAACCGAGGAACGGCAGTTCCTCCGTGGGCACCGGCGGCCGTGGGGGTCGCGGCGGGGCGACGATGGCTTCGACTGTCACGTGCGGCTCTCCGCCCGCGAGCCTAGCCGGACCTGGCGCCTTGGCCAGAGCGCCGGATGGCCGCGACAACGATTTCTTAGGATGCGCGTGTTTTCCTGTGCCCGCACCAGACAGGGGGCGGTCGTGACCGATAGCCGGCTAGTCAATCGCAACGTCGTCGCCGGACGAGGCAGAACCAGCATGCGCATGGAGCCGGAGCTGTGGGATGCGCTCCTGGAAATCTGCCAGCGCGAACACCGCGACATGAGCCAGCTCGTCCGTACGATCGAGGAGATCGGCCACAGCGGCGGGCGAACCAGTGCCGTGCGGGTCTTCGTGCTGGAATATTTCCGTGCCGCGGCCACCCCGGCGGGCCACGAGGCGGCAGGACATGGCTCGCTCGAACGCGCGAACATCGGCGACTATGCGCAGCGGGCCGCTTAGTCGGACGTCGCTTCGACCGCGTCCTCGCGGGTTGTTCCGCCAGGACCGGTATAGAGATGCGGCCAGCGCCGCCGGATAACCGGGCTGTCCGTGCCATAGGCGACGCAGGTGTTGAGGATTGCCGGCGCCCCGCCCATCTTCGCGACGGTCCTCACGTCGAGCCGGTCGCTGCCGGGCTTGTCAACTTCGCCGGCTGCCACGGCCTCGCGGCGCGCCCGTGACGGATCGATCGTCTGGTAGGCGGTGGTCGCCATCTGCTGCAGCAGTTCGCGCAGATGCGTGCACCCCATGGTGCCGCCGATGCGCTTGGCCGCCTCCCTGAGAAAGCCCGGTTTGATCGACAGTCCGGCGAGCCGGGTGAAGTTCGGGGCAGCCGTGGGGCACACCGTGTAGGGGGTAAAGTCGCTGGCGGCCTCGCAGGCCACGATGTGCCTGTGCTCGTCCACCGTCAGGCGCAGCCACATGCCGTGGATCGGCTCGCCGGCCGCGATGTAGCCGCGGTCCTGGTTGGGCAGGCCGTAGCTCTTGGCGTCCGTGAGCTGCGCCTCGATGTCGTAGAGCCCATCGGCCCGGCGGTAGCCGCGCAGCACGATGTCCCGCGAATGCAGCAGCTCGCGGTCCTGGGGCTGGCTCAACGGCATCGGGGGACTCCTGGTTCTTGTGCGGCGCAGCATGACCCATATGGCGTGCGAGCCGGCCCTGGCAAACCCCGGGTCGCGTGCATTTCGCGCATCGCTGGGTCGACCGGTCGATTTCCCGGGCGAAATGTTGCGTCCGTCGGACTTGCCCGCGCGGGGAATTTCCGGCGCGAAGCGTTGGTTGTCATCGTGTCGTCGATTGTCGCCGCGAGCCAAGCTGGCTAGTTTTCGCGGGCGGACCCAAGGTGGATCGGTGCGCCTTGCGAACCGGCATCGTGGGCAGATGGAGGAGTGGCGCGGTGGGCCCCGTTATCGTCGGTGACAATCGTCCGGACCTTGACACGTCGAATTCGACCGATGTCGAACCGCCGCTGCTGCGCAACCTGCGCGAGCGAAGCGCACTGTTCGAGGACGTGACGACGGCCCAGATGGTCGAGCTCAGATCGGTCGGCCGTGAACGGAAATTTGCACCTGGCGAACTCATTCTGCGCGAGGGCGCCCCGGATCCCTTTGTCTATGTGGTGCTGGACGGTGTTGCCCATGTCACCAAAACGACATCGCTCGGCGACGGTCAGATGCGGATTGCCGAACTCCGTTCCGGCGACGTGCTCGGCGAGTTGAAGATCGTCGATCCGCAGCCGAGTTCGGCCTCGGTGATTGCCGCCACCGAGGTGACCGCCCTGGTCATGGATCTCGATACGTTCGCCGAATCGCCCACGTTGACTGCCGTGCGGCCGATTCTGCTCAGGAACGTCGGACGGATCCTCGCGGGGAAGCTGCGCTCGACGACCGGCGAGGGCGCCGACGCCATGCAGCGGGAACTCGACGAAAGTCGGGCGCGGGTGCATGCGGGGCGATTCATCGTGTTGATCTTCACGATGCTGGCGACCTATCAGCTGGCGATCTCGGCACTCGATCTCGTGCCGGAGTCGGCGCGTCCGCTGACCTCGGTCCTGTCATTCATCTTTGTGATCTGGGCATTCATTCCGGTTGCGCTGTCGCTGCGTCGCAGCCCGTTCTCACTCGAATCCTATGGCTTGACGACGCGAAACAGCGGCCGGATTGCCCTGCAGGCGCTGCTCTGGACCACACCCCTTCTCGTGGTGGTGGTTTTCCTGAAGCTGGCATGGCTGCGGTGGGCGGTTTCGATGCCGGGTCAGCCGCTGTTCGAACCCGCCTCCGTGTTCGAAGGCCACCCGTTCGACCTTGGCATCTATCTGTTCGCGGTAGGCCTGTACCTGATTCATGCACCGCTGCAGGAACTGGTGGCGCGCGCCGGGCTGCAGGGCACGCTGCAGAACTTTATCCCGACGCCGCCGGGACGCGTCAATTGGAAGGCGATCGTCATTTCAAATCTGCTGTTCGCCGCATCGCATTCCTTCATCGGCTTCTGGTTCTGCGTCGCGGCATTCGTGCCCGGCCTGTTCTGGGGCTGGATGTTCGCCAAACAACGTTCCCTCGTCGGCGTCGTGATATCGCATATCGCGGTCGGCGTGTGGGGGATCTTCGTGGTGGGCGTGCAGGAGATCATCGGAGGATAGCGGTTGCCGCTGCACAGAAACGGCAATTGCCCGCCGGGCGTCGCCGACAGGGCGGTGGCGTGGTGCGCTCACGTCATGGCCGGGACAGGCAGAAGCGCTCGGGGTTTCACCCCGAACCCCGACCAGAGGCTCTGCCTCTGGACTCCGCCAAGGGCGGAGCCCTTGGAACCATTCACTTCAGTAACGGATTCCAAAGGCTTCGCCTTTGGTGGGGGTCCCGGGGGCAAAGCCACCGGGCGGGTTTCAGGGCAGAGCCCTGAGCGCTTCAGCTTCACCTGATCAACTATCCGACCGCAAAGTACGACCCCTCCCCCCAACCCCCTCCCGCAAGGGGCGGGGGAGAATCACACTCCGGCGCGCGCATAGCTGGCGACGACGGCTACACGGGCAATGGCAACCCCACATAATTCTCCGCCAGCGCCAGCGACGCCGCGCGCGAACTGAACACGTAGTCAAGCTCCGCTGCCTGCATCTGCTGCTCGAACGGCGTGTGATCGAAAAAGCGATGCAGCAGCGTCGTCATCCACCAGGAGAACCGCTGCACCTTCCAGATGCGGCGCAGGCAGACCGCAGAATACGCGTCCAGGCGATCGCTCGTCCCGTCATGATAGAACACGCCGATGGCGCGCGACAGCACGGCCACATCGGCGGCCGCGAGGTTCAGCCCCTTCGCGCCGGTCGGCGGCACGATATGCGCGGCATCGCCGGCGAGGAACAGCCGCCCGCACTGCATCGGTTCGACCACAAAGCTACGCATCGGCGTGATGCCCCGTTGCAGGATCGGTCCCTCGGCGAGCGTCCACCCGTCGCGCGCGGCCCGCATCTGCAGTTCCGCCCAGATCCGATCGTCCGACCACGCCGCAATGTCTTCATCCGGCGCGCACTGGATATAAAGCCGGCTCAAGGTCGGCGAGCGCATCGCAAGCAGGGCGAAACCGCGCTCATGGCTGACATAGACGTTCTCCTCCATCGATGGCGGCGTCTCGGCAAGAATGCCGAGCCAGCCGAACGGATACTCGCGCTCGAACACGCGCAATACGCCGTCAGGGATCGTGGGACGACAGACACCATGGAACCCGTCGCAGCCAGCGATGATGTCGCAGGCGATCTCATGCTCGGCGCCATCGCGCTGATAACGGATGCGCGGGCGCCCGGTCTGGAAATCGTGCACGCTCACGCGCTCGGCCTCGAACAGGATCTGCCCGCCCGCGGCGAGGCGTGCGGCGATCAGGTCCTGCACCACCTTGTGCTGGCTGTAGACCATCACGCGCTTGCCGACGAGATCGAACAAATCGATGCGATGGTCGGCACGGCCAAAGCGCATGACTACGCCGGGATGCGGCATGCCCTCGCGTCGCATGCGCTCGCCGATGCCGGAATCGTTCAGCAACTGCTCGGTGCCGTGTTCCAGCACGCCGGCGCGGATGCGGTTTTCGACGTAGTCGCGGGAACGCGCCTCCAGCACGACCGAGTCGATGCCCTGCAGGTGCAGCAGATGCGACAGCAGCAGCCCGGCCGGGCCGGCGCCCACGATACCAACCTGCGTTCGCATCCCACGCCTCCCTCGATGCACAGTGTAGCCGGGGCGCGCGCCGCGTGCATAATCCGCAGCAATCCTGCCGGAGAGGAGCCACCATGGCCGAAACCCTATCCCCGGACGCGCTGGCAGCGGAGTTCGACTGCCTGATGGCGCGCGCCGGCATCACGATCCCGCCGCAGCGCCGCACAGCGGTGCTCGCCGCCTATGCCGATCTGCGCGGTCAGATCGCCTTGCTGCACGGCCGCTACGGACCCGAGGCGGAGCCGTCCAACGTGTTCCGCCTGGCGCCGGCAGGAGGCCGATGATGGATACGCAGGACCTCTCCATCGCCGAGATGGGCCGCATGCTGCGCGCCGGCACGGTCACCTCGGAAACGCTGGCCCGCGATGCGCTTGCACGGGTCGCTGCACGGGACGGCGCGCTGCACGCGTTCGTGCTGGTGACCGAGGATCGTGCACTCGCCGATGCGCGCCGCGCCGACGATGAACTGAAGTCGGGGCGCGATCGCGGGGCGTTCCACGGCATCCCGTATGCGCTGAAGGACATCTACGACACGGCCGGCATTCGCACGACGTGTCATTCCAAACTGCGCCTGAACAACGTGCCGACCGAGGACAGCGTCGCGGCCGCACGATTGCGCGAGGCCGGCGGCGTGCTGCTGGGCAAGCTGGCGACGCACGAGTTCGCCATCGGCGGGCCGAGCTTCGACCTGCCGTTCCCGCCCGCCCTCAATCCGTGGAATCCCGAGCACGTCACGGGCGGCTCATCGTCCGGCTCCGGCACCGCGGTCGCCGCGCGCATGGTGCGCATGGCGATGGGCTCCGATACCGGCGGCTCGATCCGCGGTCCGGCGGCGTGGTGCGGCACGGTCGGGATCAAACCCACGTACGGCCGCGTATCGCGCCGCGGCGTGTTTCCCGCTGTCCTGGACGCTCGATCACATCGGGCCGCTGACCCGCAGCGTGGAGGATGCGGCGATCACGCTGCAGGCGCTGGTCGCTTACGATCCGCGAGACCCCGCCAGCGCGGACGTCGCGGTTTCCGACTATCGCGCCGACCTCGAGAAGGGTGTCGCCGGGCTGCGCATCGGCATCCCGCGCGCGTTCTTCGCGACCGCGACGGCGACGACACGGGAGGTGGTGGCGGGCCTCGATCGCACGGCGGCGCAGTTGCGCGCGGCGGGCGCGCTGGTCGAGGACATCGAGCTTCCCGACTATGCGCTGTTCTCGGCGGTCGGTCGGGTGATCATGATGGCCGAGGCGTTTGCCATCCACGAGGCGGATGTGCAGATGCGGCTGCTCGACTACGGCGAGATCACCGCCGGGCGGTTCGTGCTCGGCGCGGCGATCACCGCGGCGGATCTGATCCACGCGCAACGCGCCCGCCGGGAACTGACCGATGCCGTGAACGCGGCGCTGTCGCACTACGACGCGCTGCTGACGCTGTCGGCGCTCAACACGGCGCCGCGGTTCGATCAGCCGACGGATGCGCTGTCGTCGGCATCGCCGATCCAGACCATTCCGTTCAACGTCACCGGCCATCCGGCGATGAGCGTGCCCATCGGGCTGGGGGCGAGCGGGCTGCCGATCGGCGTGCAGATTGCCGGGCGCGCGTTCGATGAAGCGATGGTGTTCCGCATCGGCCGCGCGGTGGAGCAACTGTCCGGGTGGGAGAACGTCAAACTGCCCGGAGGCTGATGGCGCGCGCCGGCAGAGTTCGCATCGGCATCTCCGGCTGGACCTACCCGCCGTGGCGCGGCGTGTTCTATCCGAAGGGCCTGGCGCAGAAGCGCGAACTGGAATACGCGACCAGCCAGTTCAGCTCGCTGGAAATCAACGGCACGTTCTACGGCATGCAGCGCCCGGATGCATTCGCCGACTGGGCCGATCGGGCGCCGGACGGCTTCGTGTTCGCGGTGAAGGCGCCGCGCTTCATCACGCATATCCGGCGGCTGCGCGAGGTGGAGACGCCGCTGGCGAATTTCATCGCGTCCGGTCTGTTGCGGCTCGGGGAAAAACTGGGGCCGATCCTGTGGCAGTTCCCGCCGAATTTTCGCTTTGATGCCGAGCGGATCGAGGCGTTCCTGACGCTGCTGCCGCACGACACGAAGGCCGCCGCGCGGCTCGGCCGAAAGCACGACGATCGTCTGAAGGCGCCGGCGTGGCTGAAGGTCGATGAACGACCGATGCGGCACGCATTCGAGATCCGCAACGAGACGTTCCGCACGCACGCGTTCATCGATCTGCTGCACAAATACAACGTGGCGCTGGTTTGCGCCGATACGGTGGCGTGGCCGAGGCTGATGGATCTCACGTCGGACTTCGTCTATTGCAGACTGCACGGGTCGGAGGAGCTGTATGCCAGCGGCTACGACGACACGTCGCTCGATCAATGGGCGGCACGGGTCGCCACGTGGGCGCAGGGCGGCGAACCGGCGGACGCCGAACGCATCGGCGGCAAAGGCCGAACGCGGCGGCGCGACGTGTTCGTGTATTTCGACAACGATACCAAGGTCCGGGCGCCATTCGATGCACGGGCGCTGGAGGAGCGAGTGGCCAGGGTGCTTGGGGATTCGCCGTAAAGACATTGAGAGCGCGCCAATTGATGCAGCTGTCGTACCAGCGGCCCAACCAATGGCGTTCCGTTACCACTTGGTTCCTACGTCAAGGCTGGGCTTGTCCCGGCCATCCGTCGCGACTCCAGCGGTGGCGGGGATTGCCGGGACAGGCCCGGCCAAGACGGTGCAAGAGCAGCGAGGCGGGTGAACAGCAACGGTGCCTGGTGTCAACTCCGTGCGCGCTGGAGTTCGCGAAGTTCGCGGAAGCTGATGCGCTTGATGCCGTGCCGATCCAGCAGGTCCGAGACTGTCGGGTCGGTCAGGCATACGGCATCATGTGTTCGAATGTCCGCGTTCCTGGTGTCGTAGGCGCGGAGTTCGTCGCCATCGAGTACCGGGTGAGCGAAGATCTCGCTGACGCCCGAAGGCAGTTTCGGAATTTCCTCAAAGAAGACGTCGCGCGTGCGCCGGGGCCATGGATACACGATGTGCTCGTTGAACAGCACGCCGCGAGCCGCGGCGCGCTGGCGGGCCTGGAAGCCCTGCTTCTCGGTCTCCGCCCGCGAGAACATGCGCACCGGAAGCCGGAACGCCGCCGCCAGATCCAAGTAGATCTCGTAGAGATCGGCTCGGCTCTGCATGACGTTCATGTGCGTGTCCAGATGGGTGACGTCGACGCCCCAGGACAGCGCCGTCTCGATCTGGGCTCGGCATTCCGCGCGAGCGTCCGCCTCGGTCACAAGCTGAAGGGCCGCCTTGGCCGTGGCCGGGAAGCAGCCCTCATCATCGTGCAGCGACGTCCCGTTCGTCAGGCTGCGCCAACGATAGCCGCTATGTTCGCTGGTCAGCGTCAGATGCACGCCGATGGGAAAACCATTGAACATGCGGGCCGCCTCGCGCGCCCATGGGCAGGGCACCATCAGGGTCGCACTCGTGGCGACGCCATAGACCATGGACCGGTAGGTGGCGACGTTGGCGCTGTGGCTGGAGCCGAGATCGTCGCAGTTGACGATCAGCAACCGATCCTCCGCGTTATGTCCCAGGCATTCCGCGAGGCTCGGCTGTCCCATCTCCACACTCCATCGGGCCCGACCACCGCAGATCACACCGCGGCTGCGAAAGCCCGGATATCCTTGACCATACTCGGCGGCGACACACCGATCGAGAGCATGGATAGCTCGGTTGCGGCGGCTTCAGCGACCAGCACACTCCGAAACAAGGCGATCTTCGGCTTGGTCGACCGCCTCCGGCAGACCGAGCAGGTAATAGGAAAAACCGGTTGGCGCCACCAGCTTCAACGGGCAGACCAAAGCACCGCTCGCCAATCGATCGGCAACCAGGCTGGCGCGGCCCAGGGCAACACCAAGACCGAGCATCGCCGCATCGATCAGCATCCCCGCCTCACTGAAGCATTGACCTGCGTGGCAGGCGAGATCCGGACGGCCAAGATGATCGAGCCAGCTTCGCCAGGCGCTGTCGCTGCCGTCGGCATCGGTTGCGGAATCGTGCAGCAACGGCAGCGCGAGCAATGCTTCGACGCTCGTCGATCGGCCCACAATGTCTGAGCAGTTCGGGCGCGCAGACCGGGCAGGACACGATCGCCCATCAGTCGCGTCACGGCGTAGCCCGGGTGGGGCGCGCGGCAGAAACGGATCGCAAGGTCCGATCCCCTCGGCCCGCAGATCGAGCAGACGCCGATCGGCAATCACCTGAACGTCGAGATTTGGATGCCGGCTGCGAATTCGCGGCAGCCGAGGGATCAGCCAGTGCGAGGCAAAGGACGGCAGCATTGTCACCTTCAACGGCCCCGCATCGTCGGGCCTGGCGAGTTCGACGATGCTGCGGTCGATCTCGCCAATCGCCGGCTCGATCTTGCGTGCCAGCACCCGGCCCCGCGGGGTCAGTTCGAACCGCCGTGTAAGCCGTGTGAACAGGGCAAGCCCCAGTTCTTCCTCCAGCGCGCGGATGCGATGACTGATCGCGCTCTGCGTGAGGTTCAGCTCGTGCGCGGCGTCGGTGAAGCTCAGGTGACGCGCGGCCACGACGAAGATCCGCAGCGCATCGAGCGAAGGGGTACGAACCATGGTGCGGAAACCGTGAGAGCCGGGCGCCAATCGGCGATGCCTCGCTCGCTTCGTCGAAACGAGCGAGGCAACGACATCAGCGCCGGGTGATGACGACCTCGAGGTACTCGCTGGGCACGACCATGGAGCCGTCTCCCGAGCGATTGAATTGTCCGATCAGGCCCATGAGATCGCGCTCGAGTGCCGATTGCGCCGGCGGCGCGAGTGCGGCGAACGTCTTGAGCACCGGCCCGTAGTAGGTCTTGAAAACCTCCAGCCAATGCTCCGGCGAACGGTAGCGAAACACGAAATGTCGTTGCGCGGACGCGATCGACGACGCGTGCGGCTCGAACAGCTCGGCGATCCGCGTGCGGGTTCCCCAGAGCGCCGGCGACCTGGCGCCGGGCGGTGGCGGCACGTGCTTGCCGATGGTCCTGAACAGCTGACCGATGAAGCCGTCCGGCGTCCAGTTGGCCAGGCCGATCTTTCCGCCGCTCTTGCAGACGCGAACCATCTCGGCAGCCGCGCGCTCCTGGTCGGGCGTGAACATCACCCCGAAGGTGGAGACGACGACGTCGAAGCTGGCATCGGGAAACGGCAGCGCTTCCGCATCGGCCTCACGGAACTCGATGTGCGAGCCGGTCGGCGTTGGCGCGTTCACGGGCGCGCTCGAGCAGTGCGGGCACGTAGTCGGTGGCGACCACATCGCACCAGCGCCGCGCGGCGGCGAGCGAGACGTTGCCGTTGCCGGCGGCGACGTCGAGCACCTTCTGGTGCGAGCGGATGTCGAGGGCCTCGCACAGTTCCTCGCCGACGATCTGCAAGGTGGTGCCGACAACGGCGTAGTCGCCGGAGGACCATGCGCCCTGCTGGCGGGCTTTGATCGCGTTGAGGTCGAGTTGCGCAGGCGGAAGGTTTTGACTTATCGTGGCAGCGTGGGTATCCATGTTCGTTCTCCGTTCGGACGGTTGGTCCAGCGGTGCGTGGTCTTGCACGCGCGATGGCGATGGTCGGGTCCGGTGTCGCACGCGCCATCGCCGGCGGACCTGAACGTAGCGGCCACACGTGGAGGCGAACGTGGTAGACGGCGTGGAAATGCCCGTGGAATCGGCGCGGCCTGGCGCGGCCCGGGGCACCGCCTCGATCGAGGTGCGAATGCTCGGGCCGCTGACGATACGGCGGCACAATGTTGCGCTGGCGCTGCCGGCGTCACGCAAGGTGCGTGGGCTGTTCGCGTATCTGTCGCTGTCCCCGCACGCGGTCACGCGGAGCCAGCTTTGCGAGTTGCTGTGGGACGTCCCCAACGATCCGCGCGGCGAGCTTCGCTGGTGCCTCAGCAAGATCAGGGGTCTCGTCGATGAGCCCGGTCGGCGAAGGGTCGACACGCAGGCGGACACCGTCGGACTTGATTTGACGGATTGCTTCGTCGATGCGATCGAGATTGCGCGGGCGGCTCAGGACATCGCGACGATCGCTTCGGAGCGGCTGCGGACACTTGCCGCGTTGTTCGCCGGAGATTTTCTCGAAGGGCTGGAGATCGACCGCAGCCCGGCCTTCAACGGCTGGGTCACTGCGCAGCGGCGCCGATTCCGCGGCTGTCATGCGGCACTGCTGGAGCATCTCGTCAAAAGTGTTCCAAACGACGAGGCGCTTTGGATATTTGGAGAAATGGCTGGCGCTGGCTCCGTTTGATCAGCGTGTTCACGAACTGCTGCTGAACGCGCTCGCCCGGAACGGTCGGATTCGGGAAGGCGAGGAGCATCTGGCGTCGACCACCCGACTGTTCGAATCCGAGGGCCTGGACAGCGCGCCAATTCGCGATGCATGGCGCTCTGCCAGGGCGTCGGGACGAAAATTCACCGCGCGCTCCGGGCAGCCGTGTCCGGCGCGACGGCAGCATCCGACAGCAGCCGGAGAAGACATCGTCGCCGCTGCGCCTCGCCGCGCCTCGATCGCGGTGATGCCGTTTGCCGACCAGTCCACTGTGATAAGCGCCCGCGGCGGCGCAGCCGATGCTCTCGCGCGCGACGTGATCACCAGGCTCGCCAGGCTGCGAAGCCTGTTCGTCATCGCGCAGGGCAGTGTGTTCGCGCTGCATGAACGACGCATCGGTCCGGAAGAAGCCGGCCGGATGCTGAACGTCGACTACGTCGCCAGCGGATCCGTGCGGCGCCAGGGCAAACGCCTTGCCGTCACGGTTGAACTGGCCGAGACGCGGACCTCCCGGATTGTCTGGGCAGAAACCTTCGACCACAAATTCGACGACGCGTTCCTGGTGCTCGATGAAATCGGCAACAGGATCGTCGCGTCCATCGCAAACGAGATCGAGACCAGCGAGCGCAACCGCGCCGTCCTGCGGCCACCGAACTCGCTGAATGCGTGGGAGGCGCATCACCGCGGGCTGTGGCACATGTATCGGTTCAATAAGCCCGACAATGAGCAGGCGCGGCATTTCTTCGAGATGGCGATACGTCTCGATCCGACCTTCGCACGCGCCTACGCCGGCTTGTCATTCACGCATTTTCAGAATGCGTTCCAGGGCTGGACGAAGCGTGAGCCGGAAATCGACCGGGCCTTCGAAGCCGCCGGCCAAAGCCTCATGGTCGACGATCGCGATCCTGCGGCGCACTGGGCCATGGGCCGCGCGCTGTGGCTGCGCGGCCAGCACGACCAATCCATCATCGAGCTGGAGCAGACCATCGACCTGAGCCCGAACTTCGCCCTCGGGCATTACACGCTCGCATTCGTCCACTCGCAGGCCGGCGATCCGAGCGCTGCCATTTCGTCCTCCGACCACTCGCGCCATCTGAGTCCATTCGACCCGCTGCTGTTCGGCATGCTCGGCGCGCGCGCCATGGCGCTTGTACGTCTCGGCCGGTTCGAGGAAGCCGCCGACTGGGGCGTCAAGGCCGCCGCCCGACCGAACGCACATGTGCATATCCTGGCGATAGCCGCACTGTCGCTGGCTCTCGCCGGCCGGCTCGATGAAGCGCGCTCGCACCTTGGCCTCATCCACAAGGCGATGCCCGGCTATCGCGTCGAGGATTTTCTCACCGCGATGCAGTTCGAACCGCACGGCGAAAAATTGTTTCGCGAGGGTGCGAAGCGGATCGGCATGAAGTGACGCGTGCGACGGCACTGCATGGCAGTCCCGTCGCACGCGCCTTGCGCCACTTCAGGCGCGTTGGGATTTGACAGTCACGGGTCCGCCGCGACCTTGCAGCAGCCACAGCGCCAGGGCGGCTGCGATGCAGAGGACGCCGGCCGCAAAGAAGGCCGGAAGGTAGCTCGCCAACACGTCGCGCGAGATGCCGGTCGCGAATGCCATCAGGCCGGCGCCCAACTGATGGGCGGCATAGATCCAGCCGAACACCAGCGGTGCCTGCTCGCGGCCGAACGCCTGTGCCGTAAGTCGCACCGTGGGCGGCATGGTGGCAATGAAGTCGAGCCCGTAGAACATCGCGAACAGCGACAGGCCGACCAGCGAGAAACCGCTATAGGGCAGCCATATCAGCGACAGGCCGCGGAAGCCGAAGTAGCCGGCGAGCAGCCAGCGGTTGTCGAAGCGATCCGCCAGCCAACCCGACCCGAGCGTGCCGATCAGATCGAACACGCCGACCGCGGCAAGCAGCGTGGTGGAGGTCATCGGGTTGATGCCGAAATCGCCGCACAGCGTCACAAAATGCGGCGTCAGTCCGAAGCTCGAAATGCCGCACACGAAGAATGTGAAGGCGATAACCCAGAACACCAGCGAGCCCGACGGCCATCCTCAGGGCGTTGATGCTGATGGCAAACATATTGCCGGTCGGCCTCGGCGGCGCCGGAGCAGCACCGCATCGTCGCCGTACGGCGCGATTTGAATGTCTTCCGGCCGATCGACCGCGAGCAGCGCGACCAGCAGCGCGAGAAGTGCGATCATGGCGACAGGCGGCACGAGTGCCGCGCGCCAGCCATAGTGCTCGGCGATCCAGGCCGCGGGCATCAGGAAGATCAACTGCCCGGTCGCATTTCCCGCGCCAAGAATGCCCAGCACCATCCCGCGCCGGGCGGTGAACCAGCGTGTGGCGATCGTCGTGGACATCACCAGCGCGGTCATGCCTGGCGCGACGCCCAGCGCAATGCCGAGTGCAAGCCATAGCTGCCATCTCGCCGTCATCGTGATGGCGACGAGCAGCCCGGCGATCAGCAATGCCGCCGACCAGAGCAGCACCTTGCGGGGACCATGCAGCAGGATAAGCCCTCCCGCGAACGGCGCGACCAGGCCGAACAGCGTCATGCGCAGACCGAGCGGGCCGGAGAGCTCGCCGATCGACCAGCCGAGGTCGTTCGACATCGGCGTCAGCAGGACACCGGGGATCGACATCGCACCGGCCGAGCACACGCCGAACAGGAATATCAGCGCGACCATGAGCCAGCCGTAGTGGATGCCACGCGCCGCAAGGGCGCGCGCGACCGTTGTTGCAAACTTCGTTCTCCACCAATTCACGTGAGGCAGTGCAGGTCGTCATGATCGATTTCCTTCAGTCCAGGTTTTGCATGCGCGGGCGATGGCGAGGTTCATTCGCCATGACCATCGGTTGGCAGCGTAGCCAGCGCACGTGGACGCGAACGTGGTAGACGGCGTGGAAATGTCAGTGGAATTTGGCTAGACTGCACGGCTGCGCAGGCGTCGCGCGCCGTTTCATGCGATCAGCGCAAATCTCTTATGCCGAGGCTGGCATTCAGTTGGCGACCATGAAGAACAACGTCACTAACGGAAAAGAACTGGAGAGGCTACAGGTGTCCACGCGTATCGGCCGTCGCGCCGTTGCCTGTTGTGCAGCGCTATTCGGTGTCCTGCTGGCGGGATCGCCGGTGTCGGCGCAGCAGGCCAGCCCGGTCGGCACCTGGCTGACCGAGAGCGGCCACGGCGTCGTGGAAATCGCCGAATGCGGTGACGCACTTTGTGGCCGGATCGTCGGCATCGATCGCGAGCCAGGCGAGCCGATGCCGACGGACGTGAACGGGCGCTCGCAATGCGGCTTGACCATTCATCTCGAACGCAAAACCCGAAGGGGACGGGCACGTGGTTCGGCGAGATCACCGATCCGCGAGACGGTGCAACGTATCACGCGAAACTCTGGGTCGATGACCGCGGCGACCTTCATCTGCGCGGCTTCATCGGCATCTCGCTGTTCGGTTCCACGCAGGTGTGGCACCCATTCACCGGACATCTGGCCGCCGAGTGCATGTTGGCCTGACACGGGCTCTGAGCGCCGGCCCTCGGTTCGCTTGGACTCCCGCGGCTCTGCGCGAGACTTGTGCCGCATGACAGCCTGAGGGGGCGGACAGTGGCAACGACGACCTTGATCAGAAGCGCAGGATGGGTGGTTGCGTGGGACAGCACTGCCGGTTGCCACGTGTATCTGCGGGATGCGGACGTCGTGTTCGCCGGGAACCTGCATCACCCATGTCGGCCGATCGTATCCGGGCGATGCGGACGAGGTGATCGAAGGACGCGATTTGATGGTCATGCCGGGCCTGGTCGACATCCATTCGCATCCCAGCACCGAACCATTCTACCGCGGCATCCGCGAGGAACACGGCGTGCCCGCCATGTTCATGAGCGGCCTCTATGAGCGCTCGCTGGCATTCCGGCCGGCCATGGAGGGCCGGCGCGCCGGCAAGGAGGTCGCCTATTGCGAGATGCTGCTGACCGGCATCACCACGGTCGCGGATCTGTCGGGCAACGATCCGGGCTGGATCGACCTCGCTGCACGAAGCGGGCTGCGCGTGTTTCTCGCTCCTGGCTACGCCTCCGCGCGCTGGAACCTGGAGAACGACTGGGAGCTCAAATACGTGTGGGACGAAGCGGCGGGGCAGCGCGGTTTTCACGCTGCCCTGGCGCTGATCGACGAGGCGCGCGCCCATCCGTCCGGACGCCTCGCCGGCATCGTGACGCCCGCCCAGATCGACACCTGCACGGAAGAACTCCTGCGCGAAAGCTGCGAGGCCGCGACTGCGAAAAACCTTCGCCTCACCACGCATTGCGCGCAGAGCGTCAACGAGTTCAACGTGATGGTGCAGCGTCACGGGAAAACGCCGGTGCAATGGGCGAGCGACATCGGCATCCTGGGGCCGCGCACGATCCTGGGCCACGCGATCTTCATCGACGAGCACTCGTGGCTGCATTGGCACACGCGCGAGGACCTTGGCATTCTCGCCGCATCCGGCGCGTCGATCGCGCATTGCCCGTCGCCGTTCGCCCGCTACGGACAGACGCTCGAGGATTTCGGGCGCTACCGGCGCGCCGGCGTCAATATCGGATTTGGTACGGATGTCGCGCCGCATAACCTGATCGAGGAGATGCGTCTGGCGGCAATACTCGCGCGGGTCTCGGCGGAGGACATCAACACGACCAGCACGGCGGACCTGTTTCATGCCGCCACGGTCGGCGGCGCCGCGGCGCTCGGGCGCGACGACATCGGCCGCCTGGCCCCCGGCATGAAGGCCGACTTCGTCGTCGTGGATTTGAAATGTCCGTTCATGATGCCGGCACGCGACCCGCTGCGTTCGCTGATCTACACCGCCGCGGACCGTGCCGTGCAGGCGGTCTACGTGGACGGCATCAAGGTCGTCGAGAACCGGCGCGTGCTGACGCTCGACCATGCCGGCGCGCTGGCAGCGCTGGTCGAGGCACAGGCCCGGATGGAGGCCGATGTGCCGAACCATGATTGGCGCGGACGACGCAGCGACCAGATTTCGCCGCTCAGTCTGCGCGTGCGCGCGTAGTCCACGATCTGTCGAAAGGGAGTCAACGAATGCTGTTCACCTGTCTGCCGGAGGGAGCGCCAATCCCCGGACGCTTTCCTGGACCCGCGCATGCCCGCGGCAAGTGGTTCACCATCGACATCCACTGCCATGTGACCAGCCTCAAGGCCGCGGCGATGGTCGAGGGCAACGAGGCCGTTTCGCGCTGGTTTCTGGAAACCCAGGCGAACGCGCGCAGTCAGGACGATCAACCGGCAGAACGGCGTGCGGACGCGGGCGCAGGGAACATCGGCCGAGCAACGCCTCGCCGACATGGACCTGATGGGGATCGACATCCAGGCAATTTCACCGGCCCCGCGGCAGACCTACTATGGTGCGGATCCGGACCTGGGACTCGCGACGGCGCGCACGCTCAACGACGAGATCGCCGACATCGTCGGCCGGCATCCCGACCGCTTCACCGGCCTCGGCACGATCCCGCTGCAGGCGCCGGACCTCGCGATCGCCGAACTCGAGCGGCTGCACCGATCGCTCGGCATGCGCGGGATCGAGATCATGACGCATGTGGCCGGCGAGGACCTGTCGGCGGAGAAATTTCGAAAGGTGTTCCGGCGGATCGAGGAACTCGGCCTGCTGGTCTTCATGCACCCGGACGGGTTCACCGAGGCGCGGCGGTTCAAGGAGCACTACTTTGCCAACGTGATCGGCAACCCGCTCGATACGACGGTGGCGCTGCATCACCTGATCTTTGGCGGTGTGTTTGAAGACTGCCCCGGCCTGAAGCTGGTGGCCGCACATGGCGGCGGCTATCTGCCGGCCTATGCGGGACGCATCGACCACGCGGCCTCGGCGCGGCCGGACACCGGCGAGAAGCTGAAGGACATGCCGGGCACCTATCTGCGGCGGTTGTATTTCGATTCGCTGGTCTATACGCACGCGCAGCTGGAATACCTGGTGGCGCAGTTCGGCGCCGATCATATCCTGGTGGGCACCGACTACCCGGCGGACATGGGCGAAACGGACCCGCTGGGCTTCATCGAGGGCGCACCCGGGCTGGATGACGCGACAAGACGGGCGATCCTCGGCGGCAATGCGGCGCGACTGCTGGGCATCGAGGTTCCGGCCGGAAAGGGTTGACGAGAAAGGGCGCGAAAGACGACCGACGGCGGGATAATCCTTGCCGCATCAATCAAGCGCATCGATCGATCAAACGGTGCGGAAGCCGTGGCTGGGGTCTGACGCGCATCCGATCGGGCGTTACCGGCGGATGCCCTGCGCTGTCCCGCGCGGCACAATTCACGCCGTCCGGTTACGCCACGTCGAGTATCGGTTCATCGGAATTGCAATCAGCGGCCACTGTCGCGCGGTTTGCCAAACGGGCTGCCGCCCCGGATGCCATTTCGTTCAGCGAGCGCCCACGGTGGCTCCGTGAGGCCGATCGCACCGGTCAGGTCCGCACCACTCAGATTGGTCGATTTCAGATCGATCCCGCTCAGGTTGGCGCCGCAAAGCGATGCGTCGCTCATGTCGGCGCGCCGCAGATCGGCGCCGGTAAAGTCCACGCCGTCGAACAGAGCCCTCGAAACGTCTGCGCGCATCAGACACGCACGATCGAGCCGAGCCGAGGTGAAATCGGTGATGCATTTATGATCGCCGGCGATGACCAGGGGTTTGGCGCACACTTCCAGCAGCAACGCATCGCTCAGCGTTGCTCTCTCCATTTTTGCCCCGCGCAGGTCGGCACCTGACAACTTGGCGCCTCTCGCGTCCACGAGCGACAGGTCCGCCATCGCAAGCAGTGCACCCGCGAGGTTGGTTCGCCGCAGCGCCGCTCCACGCAGGACAGCGGCCCCGAGGTCGACACCGCGGAGATCCAGCCCGCACAAATCTGCGCCGGTCAAATCGGCGCGCTGGCCGGTCTGACCGCCACTCTGCGTCCATTCGGCGTGGCCGGACAGAATCTGACTGAGATTGCGGCCGAGTTTGTGGGAGATTTGTGCATGGCTCCGCTTCCTCTCCATGTCGGAGGTGACGCCAACTTCGTCGAGCAGCGCGCCGACCAGATTCGTGCCCTCAAAAATCGTGCCGGATAGTGTGGCACCGATCAGGATAACGCCTTCGAGACTGGCCCCGGTTAGGTTGGCAGAGGTCAGATTGGCCCCGCGCATGTTGCAACCTCGCAGATCGGCCTTGGTAAGATCGGCACGGATCAAAACGGCACGATTGAGATCAGAGTCGCGCAGGTCGGCCTGACTGAGAAAGGAATTAGACAGCTTCGCCCGTTCGAGCTTGGCCTCGATGACAACAGCCCTGAACAATGTTGCGCCTGATGCGGTCTGCGTTTGCCGTATGTCGTCGCCAAAGGCTGCCATCAGCACGCCCTCGCGCAAGTCCACGCGCGTGAGGTCGGTACGAATCAGCCTGGCATCGCACATGGCGACACCACGCATGTCGGCGTCCACCAGGCTTGCCTCGGAAAGATCCACACGCGTCAAATCGGCACCGAACAGATTGGCGCCACGCAGGTCAGCGCGAACCATTCGGCAACCCCTCAGCGAAGCGCCACTGAGATCGGCCTCGGCAAGCTGACATTGGCTGAGATCGAGATCAGACAGGTCACGGAATTTGAGGTTGGCACGCCGGCCGCCGGGCCGATGCCCCAGGTAGGCGCCATGGGCCGCAAGGATCCCGGGAAGCTCGTGGGCGCTCACCGGGTTCAATTCGTGAGGGTCTGCCTGAGATGGAACACCGATCGGCATGGACGGAGATCCATGAACGTTGCACTTGCACGACAGCCTGGGCCCGTCACATAAATATTTGCTTAGCTTCGTCCGAGACGCCCGACATTTACCGCCCCTTCATGCAATGCCGCTATGATCCCGAGACTGGATGAATACCGTCAGGCATCCGGACAGAATGTGAGCTTCCAATCGGCAACGACCCGGAACAGGCCAAACTGATCGAGAAGTGGCGGTTGCGGCACGCCAATGCCGATGCCGTCCATATGTGGGCAATATCGACGACCCTGGAAGCAGGCGCGTTCGCGTTCACTGCAATCGTCCAGGATGGGCGGATCCTGTTTCGGGCGGAACGGCGCCAGGCCGTCAGGATGGCAGACAACGCAGAGGAGTTTGCCCGCTCGGTCGTGAATTCGGATGTCGCGAAGAGTGCGCCATGGCAGGCAGCGGTGCTGTTCGTCCACAAATCGATCGAGGCGTGGCGACAGTCCCTCAAGGTGTACGGCAATCGCCGCGATGCGGTCGGCGTGTCCTTCGCCTCGGCGACCACGCGGGCGCAACTGCTCGACCCGTGGGAGAACGCCCGGCGAAACTTCCCACATGTGGACGACGAGACCGGCAAGCTTACGACGCGGATCCTGCGCGAATTCGGCGGTGCCATACTCTCGCGTGTGCGGCGACCGTGGGACCATCTCATCGTGCTCGGCGTGTTGCGATATGCGGCACGCCTGCTGCGCGGCGAACTGCCGGATTGCGAGCCTGCCTGCAACTGGGCGAGCAGTGTCGACGATGTTCTGGCCGTCGAGTCGTATGCCAAGGCGAATGGGCTATCGCCAATGCTGGTCCCCTATTCCGGGCCCGGCAGACCCGCACGGCAGGCGCTCGGTCTTTTGCGCGACGCACGAACGCTGCGCGACGCGATGCGGGCCAGGGAGGACGGGGAGGATCGGGCGTCGGTCTGGCAACGCGCGATCGACCTGCACGCCTTCGCGGTCGTTGCATTGGACCATCGGCTCCTGTCCGATCTGCCCCTGGACGAGGCGTATGAGGTGGCCGCGGCTGCTATCCGGCAGGCGGACATCGCGACACGGATGCCCGCCCCGGTGGAAATGCCACTTTTGCCGCCGGGACGCGGCTACGCGCTCAATGTCGTGGCATTGCATGCGAGAGCCTGCCTGCCGAACGGCGGCAGAGACGGGCTGCCGTCATAATCGTGGCGCTCGCCGGCCGGCGACCGTGCGCAATTGGTCTTCCTCGTCGGCCGTGATCGTCCCCTTGCGGATCGCGACCTTCAGCGCGGCGCGGTCGCGCTACGCCTGATCCGCGCAGGCCACCGGGACATCCCAATCGGCAAATTGCGCAGGAACGCACGGCCGCCGCCACACGGCTGGCGGGTATTGCGCTCCCGCGATCGAACCCGGGGTTGCGCTGCAGGTGCCGTGCTGCCGATCCTGGCCCGCTTGGCCGGGATTGGCCGGTCGAGGCCGCTTGATCCAGGTCAAGCGCGGTGCGCCAAACTGTGCTAATGATCCGTCCAATGATGGCGCGGTTTCGCGCGAGCGCAGAAGGGGGACCTATCGATGCTCGATGAAGCAGTTTTTACGGCAGCCGATCTGATGACCCGCGACGTGGCCGTGGTGCACCCGGAAACCTCGCTCCTCGAAGCGGTAAAGCTGATGGCGCGCCGCCGGATCAGCGGCGTGCCCGTGGTGGACGATGCCGACAACATCGTCGGCATACTGAGCGAGGGCGATTTGGTCCGCTGGCACGAAGGCTACACGGAGCGCCAGGCCCGCTGGCTCGACATGCTGGCCGATGGTTTTGAGCTCGCACCGGAATTCCTGCTCGGAATTCAGGAACAGCAGCGCAAGGTGAAGTCGGTGATGTCGGCAGGCGTCACCACGGTCACCGAGGATACGCCGGCGCGCGACGTGGCACATCTGATGCACACCAAGAACATCAAGCGAGTCCCGGTGGTGCGCGATGGCAAACTGGTGGGCATTGTCGCGCGCTCCGATCTTGTCAGGGCGCTCGCCGAGAAGCTGGAGGAGATGGGAACCACTCCGGCGGCCGCGACCGGGACGCCGAATGAGGCGCTGCGACGCAGGCGTCAGGAGACCGGCCGATAATCCACTGGCCGATATTCCACTGGCCGATAATCCGCTGGCCGAGCCTGTCAACGAACCCGCTGCCGATCAGGTGTACCGCGGCCGATGCATAGCCAGGCAATGCAATCCAGCGCGCGGTGACGCGGGTGCAGATGGAAAGCGCGAACGGCGTGATCATGAACGCCCATGACTCGCGACCGGAGTGACAGACATGTCGGCCGCATCATCGCGGGACGAGATCAAGCAGCCGGAACGGCCGAAGCTCCGCGACATACTGGGGCCCGGCCTGATCACCGGCGCCTCGGACGACGACCCCAGCGGCATCGCCACCTATTCCCAGGCCGGCGCGCAATTCGGCTACACCCTGGGCTGGACGCTGCTGCTCACCTATCCGCTGATGTGCGCGATCCAGCTGATCAGCGCGCATATCGGCCGGGTCACCGGTCGGGGTCTCGCCGGCAACATGCAGCGCCATTCCCCGGCGTCCCTGGTCTACCCGCTGGTCGGCCTGCTCGTGGTCGCCAACACCATCAACATCGGTGCCGATCTCGGTGCGATGGCCGCGGCCCTGCACCTGCTGGTCAATGGTCCGATGCCGGTCTACGTCGCCGGCTTTGCCATCGTAACCGTCCAGCTCGAAGTGTTCGTGCGCTACTCCCGCTACGCCGCCGTGCTGCGATGGCTGAGCCTGTCGCTCTTCGCCTATGTGGCAACCGTGTTCGCGGTCGGGGTGCCCTGGCTGACCGTGGCGCGCAACCTCGTGCTGCCGCATATCGGTCTGTCCGGCGACTATCTGACGGTTGTCGTCGCCGTGTTCGGCACCACGATCAGCCCTTACCTTTTCTTCTGGCAGGCCGAGGAGGAGGTCGAAGATGAAAAAGAGGATCCGCGGGCCAGGCCGCTGATCGAGGCGCCCGAGCAGGCGCCGCGGCAGATGATCCGCATGGAGCTCGACACGATCGTCGGCATGGGATTCTCGAATATCGTCGCACTGTTCATCATGCTGACGACGGCAGCGACCCTGAACGCGCACGGTGTCACCGACATCCAGACCTCCGCGCAGGCGGCGGAGGCACTGCGCCCGATCGCCGGCCGCTTCGCCTTCACCATTTTCGCGCTGGGCATCATCGGCACCGGCATGCTGGCATTGCCGGTGCTGGCCGGCAGCGCCGCCTATGCGGTGGGGGAGACCCTGCACTGGCACGTTGGGTTGGCGCAGCGCCCGGTCCGCGCGCGTGCCTTCTATGGCACGATCGCAGTGGCGACCTGCATCGGCGCAGCGCTCAATTTCACTGCCCTCGATCCGATCAAGGCGCTGTTCTGGAGCGCCGTGATCAACGGGGTGGCGGCCGTGCCGATCATGGTGATGATCATGCTCATCGCGTCGCGCCGCCAGGTGATGGGCCAGTTCAAACTGACGCCGTTGCTGTCGACCCTCGGCTGGCTCGCCTCCGCGGTGATGGCCGCCGCTGCCATCGGCATGTTCGCGACCTGGGGTAGCTGAGCACAGGCCGAGGCGACGCGTCCGGCTCGGGCAACCATGGCAAGAACGGCCTGCTAGCCGTCGATTGGCCGCCAGCCGTGGCGGAGCGCCCCGGTTTCGGCCTCATAGGCGAAGTAGTTGCCGCCGTTGTTCGGTGGCTGGTCGTGCCGGCGGGCAATCGCGGCGCCGCTGAGGTGGCACAGCAGCAGCGTCCCGACCGCGCCGTGCGAGATGATCGCGATGTCGCCGCCGCATCCGGCCGACACCGCGAGCACCCGGCCGACCGCCGTCACAATACGGCGCTGCGCATCGGCCGCGCACTCCCAGCCGCGCACACGCGTATCGGGCTGGGCGAAGAACCGGTCGGCCACGGCCTCGAACGCGGCGCGCGGCAGGTAACCGGTCGCCGAGCGGTCGTTCTCGCCCAGTTCCGCCAGCGCGGCGACGGGGAGACCAAGGTGCCCGGCAAGCATCTCCGCCGCATCCCGCGCCTTCCGCTCCGTGCTGCACCAAACGGCGCGGACGCCGCCCACCCAAGGCAACGCCAGTCCGCGCGCCATTCGCTCGCGCCCTCGCGGCGACAGTGGCCAGTCAGGCACGGGCACCGCGGGATCGATCAGCACGTCGGGGTGGGTGACGAAGTAGACTGTTTGCATCGGGATGGTCATGGACTGCCTGCAGGTTTGTAGAACAACGTCGTGCCGGTTTTCAGTATAGCTTCGGCACATGTGTCCTGACGCCAGAGCAGCGCTCCGACAGCTTGACGTGCAGCACGTACCTGAGCGACGTCGTGGGCAAGGCGGCATGGTTCAAAAGGAAGCACGCGGATGAGCACGCTGGTGGTGGTCTACGACCTGGGGGCGAATGGCAGGCAGATCGTGAGCGATGCGCTGGATGGCGCGGCGGACGTGATCCATCTGCCCGATCTCGACGACGCGGCCCGCGCGGATGCGCTGCGCAGCGCGGACGCCGTGCTCGCGCGCACGACGAGCGAATTGCGCCAGGGAGAGATCGCGCTGCTGAAGGACGCGCGCCTGGTGCAGTTCATCAACGCCGGCATCGACTTCGTCCCGCTCGCCGCGATGCCAACCGGCGTGCCGGTGGCGACAAATGGCGGTGCGTATGCCGAACCGATGGCGGAGCACGCCATCGCCATGGCATTGGCTGCGGCAAAGCGGTTGCTGGTGGAGCACGCTGCACTCGCGCGCGGCGAGTTCAACCAGTTCAACCGGAACCGCATGCTGGCCGGCGGCGTGTGCGGCATCCTGGGCTTCGGTGGTATCGGAATTGCGACGGCGCGCCTTGCACGTGGGCTCGGCATGCGTGTCCATGCCATCAACCGGCGCGGCACCAGCGACGAGCCGACGGATTGGATCGGCACGCCGGACCGGCTCGATGCACTGCTCGACGCGTCGGATGTGCTGGTGATCTGCACACCGTTGACGCCGGCCACACACGGGATGATCGGCGCGCCGCAGCTCGCACGGATGAAGCGCGACGCGATCCTGGTGAACGTGGCGCGCGGCGAGATCGTCGATGAGCGTGCACTGTACGAGCGGCTGACGGCGTATCCGTCATTCACCGCCTGCATCGACGCATGGTGGATCGAGCCGATCCGTCACGGCACGTTCCGCATGGATCAGCCGTTCATGGAGCTGCCCAATGTGATAGGGTCGCCGCACAATTCGGCCGCGGCGATTGCCGGAACCGGTGCTGTCGGACTGCAGCGCGCAGTTGCCAATATCAAACGCGCCATGGCGGGCGAGACGCCGCACTATCTGGTGCCACCGGAAGATCGGATGATGTAGCGACGTAGCGTTTTGTCAAGATCGAAGCAATAACGATGACCTGGCGACGTTCGGCTCGCATTGTTCGCTGGTTCGCCGGCGCGAGACCGGTGGATCGAATGGAGGTCACGAAGATGTCAGAATTCCTTGCGTGAACAACAATTGAATTAACTGTCGAATCCTGGAAACTCGCGACGTCCGGGATTTGATATTCTGATCCAATATCCAAACGACACGCGCGCACACCAAGGCCGACCCGGCGACAGGCCGATGACGCCGAACTCAGTCCGCACCTGGCAGTGCCAGGAGAAACGATAGTGCGACGTAAGACTGCGCGGGGTACGCGAGCCTGTTTGGTTTGTCGGAGCGCCAAACATCGGATCCATTCATTTGTATCGGCGCGCGTTGGATCCCCTCAAGACAAGCGGAGACGCAGATGACGCGAAAAAGCACGGCAGAGCGGAAAGAGGGGGTTATCCCAGTGCCGCTAAAGGTTCCGGTGACGTTGACCATAAACGACGCGGAGGTTCATCTCGTCGTTGCACCGTGGACGACCCTGCTTGATGCGTTGCGCGACCATCTCGGGCTGACCGGCACCAAGAAGGGCTGCGATCACGGCCAATGCGGCGCATGCACCGTGCTGGTGGACGGGCGGCGGATCAATTCGTGTCTCACGCTCGCGGTCATGAAGGATGGCACCAACGTCACCACCGTCGAGGGCCTCGCGACGAATGGCGCGCTGCATGCGCTTCAGCAGGCATTTATCGATCACGACGCATTCCAGTGCGGCTACTGCACGCCGGGACAGATCTGTTCGGCTGCCGGCCTGATCGCCGAGGGCAAGGCGAAGAGCGCGGACGAGATTCGCGAGCTCATGAGCGGAAATATCTGTCGCTGCGGCGCGTATCCCAACATCGTTCGGGCGATCCAGCAGGCGATGGGGCAATCATGATCGATTTTCAATACATCCGCGCCAAGGACGTCGCCGACGCGGTGCACCAGATCTCCGGCGATCCGGCGGCGAAATTCATCGCGGGCGGCACCAATCTGATCGATCTGATGAAGGACGAAGTCGAACGCCCCACACGGCTGATCGACATTTCCCGATTGCCGCTCGGGAGCGTCGAGGAGACAGCGGGCGGAGGACTGCAAATCGGCGCGCTCGTGCCGAATTCCGACCTCGCCTATCATCCGCTGATCGCCCAGCGCTATCCCGTGCTCGCGAGTGCGATCCTGGCGGGCGCGTCGGCGCAGCTGCGCAACATGGCGTCGACCGGCGGCAATCTTCTGCAACGCACGCGCTGCTGCTACTTTTACGATATTGCGACCCCCTGCAATAAGCGTGAGCCAGGCAGCGGCTGCTCCGCCACTGCCGGCTTCAATCGCATGCACGCAATTTTTGGCACAAGCGATGCCTGCATAGCGACGCACCCCTCCGACATGTGTGTCGCGCTGGCCGCGCTCGATGCCAAAGTCCATGTGGCCGGGCCGGCCGGGGCACGCGTCATTGCGTTTTCGGATTTCCATCGGCTGCCGGAGGACACGCCGCAGCGCGACACAAATTTGCAACCAAACGAGATCGTCACCGCCGTCGAGCTTCCGGCGCAGGGGTTTGCGACAAATTACTCCTACCTGAAGATCCGCGATCGTCTCTCCTATGCGTTTGCGCTGGTATCCGTTGCCGCGGCGTTGGAGCTCGAAGGAAGCACAATTAAAGAGGCCCGTCTGGCACTCGGAGGCGTGGCGCACAAGCCTTGGCGCGACCCGTCAGCCGAAGCGGCGCTGTGCGGCGAGGCTGCCAGCCAGGCGACGTTCACCCGCGCAGCGGACATCATGCTGCGCGATGCCAAAGGGTTCGAGCACAATGCATTCAAGATCGATCTCGCTCGCCGCGCCGTCGTCCGTGCGCTGACGCAGGCTGCCGCCGGCACGCCGCAGTCGCAGTCCAACAAGAAAATCCGGTGAGCCGAGTGCCTGCCATGGAGAGCGACATGCCAATGACCACTTACATCGGCACTGCCACATCCCGCGTCGATGGGCGCGCCAAGGTTACCGGGGCAGCGAAATACGCCGGTGAATTCAATACGACAGGCCTCGCGCACGCCTACGTCGTTGCATCCACCATCGCGAAAGGCCGCATCGCGCGCATCGATGCGAGCGAGGCACTTTCCGTTGCAGGCGTGATCGACGTGCTCACGCATCAGAAGCGGCCACACATGCCAAGTGCCGACAGCGCCTACAAGGACGATGTGGCTCCGGAAGGTTCACCGTTCCGCCCGCTGTACGACGACAGGATCCTGTTCAGCGGCCAGCCGGTCGCCCTGGTGGTCGCCGAAGAAGCTGAAATCGCCCGCTTCGCGGCGTCGCTGGTCACGGTGGAATACGAGGAAGATGAGCACGTCACCGACGTGTTTCGCCAGCGTGCTGCGGCCGTTCCGTTGGAAGTTCCCAAGAACCCGGCCGAAAATCCGTTCGCCCCGCCGAGCCCTCGCGGCACGGCCGAGCAGGCGTTCGCTGCAGCCGAAGTGCGGCACCGGGGCGAATATTATGTTCCGATCGAGCATCACAACCCGATGGAGCCGTACGCCTCGACGGTGATCTTCGAGGCTGCCGGCAAGCTGACCATCTACGACAAGACGCAAGGCGTGCAGAACGTTCAGCGCCACGTCTGCGGCGTGCTCGGCATGGAACCGGACGATGTGCGCGTCATGTCGCCCTTCGTGGGCGGCGCATTCGGTTCCGGACTGCGACCGCAATTTCAGGTGGTTCTGGCCGCACTGGCGGCGCGTTCGCTGGAGCGATCGGTGCGCCTCGTTCTGACCCGTCAGCAGATGTACGGGCTCGGCTACCGGCCCGCCATGATCCAGCAGATCGAACTCGGCGCGAACGCCAACGGAGCGCTCGATGCGATCACCCACGAAGCGATCACGGTGACGTCGCAATACGAGGCCTTCCACCGGCAGGAGACCGGCTGGTCCGGCCTGCTCTACAAATGTGCCAACGCGAAATATACCCACAAGCTCGCGCGGCTCGACCTCGCCACCGCGTGCGACATGCGCGGCCCCAGCGCCGCGACGGGCGTCTATGCGCTCGAATGCGCGATGGACGAACTTGCAGTTGCACTCAAGGTCGATCCGCTTGAGCTTCGCCTGCGGTGCTATTCGGATCGCGACCAGCACACCGACCGACCATACAGCAGCAAGAACCTGCGCGAATGCTATCGCCAGGGCGCCGAAGCCTTCGGCTGGGACAAGCGCGACCCTGAGCCGCGCGCTATGCGTGACGGCACCGACCTGGTCGGCTGGGGCGTCGCTACGGGCGTCTGGGAAGCGCTGCAGGTGCCGATCGCAGTGCGCATCGTGCTCACCGCCAACGGCCACGCAGAGGTTTCCTGCGCAACCTCGGACATCGGGACCGGCACCTACACGATCATGGCACAGGTTGCGGCCGAAATGCTTGGACTGCCGCTCGACGACGTCACCATCAAGCTTGGCGACTCGACGCTGCCGCAATCGCCGGTCGAAGGCGGATCATGGATCGCGGCCTCGGTGTCGAATGGGATCGTGACGACGTCTGGCGCGGTCCGCCGAGAACTGTTGCGTCTGGCTCAGCAGATGCCGAATTCGCCGCTCGCGGACGCGACGGCAGACGATGTCGCGCTCGTGGGTGGCAAGATCGTGAGCAAGCGGGATGCATCACACGGGGTGTCGATTGCAGAAGCGATGCGGCATGCCGGCGTCGACCGCATCGACGAGGAGCAAGCCACAAGCTTCGATGATGCCGGCACGCATGCACACAACACACACTCGGCGGTCTTCGCCGAAGTGAAGGTGGATGAACAGCTTGGCGTCATCCGCGTCACCCGCGTTGTCAGCGCGGTGGCGGCCGGCCGCATCCTGAATACCAAGACGGCGAGCAGCCAGATCATGGGCGGTGTCGTGTGGGGCATCGGAATGGCGCTGCACGAGGAAACGCTCATCGACCACAAATTCGGCCGCATCATGAATGCAAACATTGCCGAGTACCATGTCCCGGTGAATGCCGACGTGCATGACATCAAGGTCATCTTCGTCGACGAACCGGACGACATGGTCAATCCGCTCGGCGTCAAGGGACTGGGCGAGATCGGCATCGTCGGCGTCGCGGCGGCGATCGCCAACGCGATCTACCACGCGACCGGCAAGCGCGTGCGCGACCTGCCGATCACACTCGACAAATTGCAGCGGTGAAGGGGCCGCAAATTTGACGTCGGGCCGTGCGACCCGGCATCCTGCCTGGGCGAAATTCAAATCGGTCCACAAGGAGCCCTGAGAGTGCGCTTCGGCTTCTACCTTCCTACCCGCGGCCCTACCGCCACGCGTGAGGGCGTTCTCGCCCTGGCACGGGAAGGCGAGCGTCTTGGCCTGCACTCCGCGATGATCGCGGACCACATCGTCTTTCCGGTGGAAAGCGAGTCCGTCTATCCGTACACGGTGGATCACAAGCATCCCGGTGGCGGCGACGCGTTGGAGGCTTTCTCCATCCTCGGCGTCGTGGCGGGCGCCACGGAGAGGCTGCGTCTCGTCACCTCCGTTCTGGTGTTGCCCTATCGCAATCCGGTACTGACCGCGAAGATGGTGGCATCCCTCGATGTGCTGTCGGGCGGACGCGTGACACTGGGCGTCGGCGTTGGCTGGTTGAAAGAGGAGTTCGAGGCTCTGGACAGCCCGGACTTCAACAGCCGCGGCGCTGTCACGGATGAGTGGATCGCTATTTTCAAACAGCTTTGGAGCCAATCGCCCGCCACATTCGCCGGCCAGCACTACAGCTATTCCAACATTCGCGCAGAACCATTCCCGTTGCAGAGGCCGCATCCACCGATCTGGATCGGCGGCCACTCCCGCGCTGCATTGCGTCGTACCGCGCGGCACGGTGACGGCTGGCACCCGGTCGGCGCCATAGCCGCCTCGCCGCTTCCGCCGCAGGAGATGCAGGAGCACCTGAATACGTTGCGACACCTGACCGAAGCCGAGGGGCGCGATTTCTCGGCGCTCACCATTTCATACAAGGCGCCGTTGTATGACACCGCTATCCCGGATCGAGACGGTATCCGCCGAAGCTTTTCCGGCAACCCGGAGGACATCGCCGGCGACATCCGTTCGTTCGCCGCCATCGGCGTGCACGAACTGATCCTTGATTTCCGCGGCCAGTCCATCGCCGATAGCATCGGCCGCCTGCAACGCTTCGCCGCCGAGGTGATGCCGCTGGTCGGCGAATAGTCCCAGCCGGTAATCCTTTAGCTGCGTGTGTCGTTGAAGCAGACGATGCTGGCGGGCTCCTCGTGAAACTCCGGATCGCGCCGCAGCCGCCCCACCATCGCCTCGACATAGGGCGCCGTCGCGCAGAGCTGCTGAAAATGCCGCTCGTTCAGCGTCAATCCGGCCCGGCGACAGATCGCCGCGATCTCAGCGCGCCGCGCCGCATCGATCTCCGGCTGTGCCGGGTCGGGGATTGGCGGAAGCGCGGTGGAGACCGTGGCGTTCGGTTCCAGCACCGGCCTGCGCGCACGCCACGGCGTCGCACCTTCATACGCGTGCGCGACCCGCAGCACCGTCGCATCATCGAACGGGCGACCGACGATCTGCATCGACAACGGCAAGCCATCCGGCGTGTAGCCGATGCACTGTGCCAGCGCCGGACCGCCCAACACGTTGAACGGCGTCGTCAGCGATGCCTTCTGCCAGAAGTTGATCGTGCGCCAACTCTCCAGGCGTGGTGCAGGCCCGGGCGCAGCGGTCACCAGCACGTCGTATTTCGCGTAGAGCGGCGCCATCTCGGCGATCAGCACGCGCCGCCAGCGCGACGCCTGCACATAGTCCGCGCCGGACATCAGCAGCGCACCCAGCGTTCGGCCGAGAAAATCCTCGCCGAAGTCACCGAGCCGCGTGCGCAGCACCGGCTCGTGCACGGCGTACAGTTCGCTCTCCGCGCCGGTGATCTTGACGTCGTGATAGACCTGCGCCGGCCGGATGTTGGTGTCCTCGAGCACGGCGCCGAGACCGCGCAGCACGTCAAACGCCGCTTCCAGTGCCGCCTTCGCCACCGGCGGTATCGGCGCGTCCTGCTCGAACAGATGGCGCAGCACGCCGATACGCAGACCCTTGATGCCGCCGGTCAGCGCGGCGCGATAGTCGGGCACCTGCCGGTCCGCACTCGCCGGATCCTTCGGATCATGGCCGGCGATGGCCTGCAGCATGATCGCGCAGTCCTCGACCGACCAGGTCATCGGACCGGCGTGATCGTAGCTGAACGAATTGGTATAGACGCCAAACCGGCTGACCAGGCCGTAGGTTGGCTTCAATCCGGCCAGGCCGCACAGCGCGGCCGGGATTGCGGATCGAGCCGCCGGTATCGGAGCCGAGAGCGCCCATCATCAGCCCCGCCGCGACGCCGGCGCCCGAACCGCTGGACGATCCGCCCGTGAAATGCTCGCGGTTCCACGGATTGCGCGCCGGCGGCCAGGGCAGGTCAAAGGAAGGCCCGCCGTGCGCGAACTCATGCGTCGCCAGCTTGCCGAGCAGGATCGCGCCGGCCTGATGCAGCTTCGCGACGGTGGTGGCGTCGAAATCCGGAACGTAGTCGGCGCGCGTGCGCGAGTGGCTGGTCGTGCGGATGCCGGCGGTGCAGTAGATGTCCTTCAACGCGAACGGGATGCCGTGCATCGGGCCGCGATAGTTGCCCGCCATGATCTCGGCTTCCGCGATGCGCGCCTGATCCAGCGCCTGGTCCGCGGTGACCAGCAGATAGGCGTTGAGCTGCGGATCGATCGCGGCGATGCGGTCGAGAAAGGCGCGGGTCAGCGCAACCGGCGAAAGCTGCCGGCGCTCGATCAGGCTGGCGGCTTCGGCGATGGTGAGGAAATGCAGATCGGTCGTGCGGGGCGCGGCATCGTTGGGCACGGGGGAAAATCCTTTCATACAGCCGGGCGCGCGCGGATCTCGTCGGCCACCTTGCGCGGCAGGAACTGGCCATCCTTCGGATCGCCAAAGAACTGCCCGCCCTCCACCATCACCTTGCCGCGCAGCACGGTCACGCTGGGCCACGCCGTCACCACGTGACCTTCCCACGGCGTGTAGTCGGTCTCATGCAGGTCGGCGGCGCGGATCGTCTTCTCGAGGCCGGTGTCCAGCACCACGATGTCGGCGTCCGAGCCGACCGCCAGCGCGCCCTTGCGCGGATACATGCCCATGATCTTCGCCGCATTGCTCGACACCATGCCGGCGAAGTGCTCGAGCGAGTAGCCACGCTGCGTCACCATCTGCGTATACATCAGCGACAGCCGAGGCTCGACGCCGGAATTGCCGCCGGTCGTGTCGTCGATGCGCGAGCCTTGCAGCTTCACGCGCAGCGGGCAGCACAATTCGTCGGTGGCGATCACCTGGATGGCACCATGGTTGGTCGCCTCCCACAACGCCTTCTGATCCTCGGGAAACTTCAGCGACGGGTAGGTATGATACATCTGCCCGCCGGGTTTCCTGTAGTCCTCGGCCGAGTACATCAGGTACTGGTGCAGCGTCTCGCCATACATCGGAAAGCCGCGCGCCCGCGACGCGGCCAGCGCCGCCACGCCGGTGGCAGCCGACACGTGCACCATGTAAAGCGCCGCACCTTCCACGCGTTCCGCCAGGCGGATCACGCGGTTGAACGACAGCTCCTCCGACAGCGTGTTGTGCACCTCCGCCATGTGCTCGAAGCCGACACGGTTCTCCCGCATCAGCTTCTCGTACATGAACATGACGATGTCGTTGTCCTCGGCGTGAATCGCCGCGACGCCGCCCGCCTTCGCGACCGTCTTCAATGCCTCCCAGATGTCGCCGTACTGCACCATGCGGCCGGTGTTGCCCGGGCGGATGTCGGTGGTGAAGATCTTGATGCTGGCATGGCCGGCCTGCATCGCTTCCGCCAGCTCGTCGTACTGGCCGACGGGGATCTTGCCCATCAGCGTCAGATGAAACCCGTAGTCGCAGTAGCACGCGTTCTTCCAGTTCGCGTCGGTCTGCTCGATCGCGGTCTGGATCGAGCGGTCGTGCGTGCACTGCACGAAATCGATCAGCGACGTGGTGCCGCCGAACAGCGCGGCGCGGCTGACCTGCGCCGGCGGATCGGTGTATTTCGGCTCTGCCTCACCGGGGAAGCGGATCGGCGACAGGCAGTGGATGTGCGGATCGATGCCGCCGGGGATCACCACCTTGCCGGTCGCATCGATGGTGCGCGTCGCGGCACCCAGCGACCCCGGCGCACCGATCATCGCGATCTTGCCGCCGGCGACGCCGATATCCGCCGCCGCGGTGCCACTCGGCAACACGCAGGTGCCACCCGATATCACGAGGTCCAGCATCATCTTCCCCCTGTTGTCATCTCGGCCGTCTCGGCCAGCATCGGATCACCGGCAGCGAAACGCTCCAGCAGAATTTCACTGTCGATGTCGCGCACGATGAACACCAACCGGCTGCGTCGGTCGGAGTCCGGCCAGGCATCGAACCAGCGCGGCGGATACAGCGTGTGCTGCACGGCATGGATCGCCGCCGGCCCTGCGTCGCGGTCGGCGAATGCCACAATGCCCTTGACGCGCAGCAGGTCCTCGCCGCGCTCGCGCGCCAGCCCACCCAGCGCCAGCGAAAAATCCAGCCGCGACATCGGCCGGCGCAGCACCAGCACCACGGCACGAATGCCATGCGCGTGGACCGTGGTGGCTGCGAAGCGCGGCCGCGCAATCATGGCCTTGACGCCGCCGAACAGCAGCGCAGCGGGCGTCACTGTCGCGGCATCGTCGATGCTTGCCGCCGGGTTCAGCGTCTCGAGCCGTTGCAGCAACAAGGGCGACGGCGTGGCAAGATCGGTCTTGGTGAGCAGCAGCCGGTCGGCGCAGGCGGCCTGTGCGGTGGCCTCGGGGAAACGGTCCAGTGTCGGGCCACCGGCGACCGTATCGATGGTCGCAACCACGGCGTGCACCTGCAACGCCCGCTCGAGGAACGCATCGGCCGACAGCGTGTAGAGAATGGGGCTCGGCTCCGCGAGGCCGCTGGTTTCCAGCACGAGGCGCTGGAATGGCGGAAGTTCACCACGCGCGCGCCGGCGCAGCAGACGGTACAGCGTGTCGGCGAGGTCCTGCCGCACGGCACAACAGACGCAGCCGTTGGGCAATGCCACGACTTCCTGGTCCGCCGCTTCCAGCAGCAGATGATCGAGACCGACGGCCCCGAACTCGTTGACGATGACCGCAGTGTCCGACAGGCCCGGTTCCGCCAGCATGCGCGACAGCAGCGTCGTCTTGCCGCTGCCAAGGAAGCCGGTGAGAACCGAGATCGGCAGCGGACTTGGCGGCAATGGTGGCACGGGACGCTGCATGACCGGGTCAATCCCACCACATGTGCATGCGGTTGGAAATCCCGCGTGCCGGCCGGATACGCCTGTGTCGCGCTCCGGCCGGCTCGGCTGGAGGTGAAGCCTACTCCGCGGCGAGGTTCGGGGTGAACTCCAGCGGCAGTCCCTTGTGGCCGGTCAGTCGCTCGCCTTCCTCGTACATGTCAAAGGCCCGCTTCTTCAACGCCGGAAGGACCGCGGCGATCTTGTCCAGGTCCAGGTCGGCGGCGATCCCCGGGTAGCCGGCGCGCTCGATCATGGCGCCGAGCTTTCGGTTCTCGATCTGCTCGAAGGTCCACTCCAGCGGATCGTCGATGATTGTCATGTCCCAATTGATGCGGTGGTTCTTGTTGCGCGGACCATAGTGGTAATGCGCGCCCTGCCAGAAACAGTCGAACGCCAGCAGTTCCGTCTCTTCGACGTACGCCTTGCCCTTCGACCCGCCCACGTCGCCAAGCACGTGGACCGCGAGGCCGCCGTCGCCGTTTCGCTGCCGCCGCATCTCGAGGCCGAACCGGATATTGCCGGCTTCGAAGATGTCCGTGCCCCGATTGTGTTTGACCGTGTTCCGTTTGGCGCTGAAGGTGTCCCTGGCGCAGGCTTCCACGTCGGCCAGCACGTGCCGCACCGAGGCGAGGTCGGTGGCCTGGGCGACGTCCTTGTAGCCGGCCCGGTCCAGCATCTTCGGCAGCTTGTGCTCCAGGGTCCGGATGGTCCAGCCGATGGGATTGCCGTCGACGATGGGATCCATGCGACAGTGCACGCCCATGCCGCCGCCGACGCGGCCGGGCGTTGTCAGATCAGGATTTTCCGGCCCGTAGACATAGCTTTTCTCGATGTCGAAGCAGTTGAAGCGCAGCAGCACGGTGTCCCGGCCGCCGACATCGGCCGCTACGTCGATGGACACACCCTGGTCCACGTGATCCTCGACGTTGCCGTCCCATAGCTGGTGTCTGACGACGAACCTCAGGGGTTCCGCCGTGAACGTTGTCCCTTGCGAGTGTGGCATGCGTTGATGCTCCTTCCTGCGTGTCCGGGGAGAGTATACGAAAACTGAGCGGCGTGTGTAGGTCGTGGGTCCCTCGCCCTGCCGATCATCCGTGGCGCCTGCTCAGCGCGCCATGCCCGGTTGCCCCGGCGGGCACGTCGTAGAACGCCAGCGTCATCGATACACTCGAGTAGTGGCCCATCAAGGTGATCACGTCGGTGATGCCGACATGGTCGAGCGCCTTGACCGCGCGGTCGTACAGCCCGCGTGGCACCCAGCGCGCGTTGGCGAGCGCCATCGCCATCTCGTAGACGACCTGCTCGCGCTCGTCGGTGAATGACGTCGCCAGGCCGGCGATGATTGCCTCGACCTTGTCGGCCGGCAGCCCGACTTCCTTGCCGCGCCGCTCATGCGCGTTGGTCGGATAGGCTGAATGGAATTTGCTGGTGATGACGCAGACAGCGATCTCACGCTCGCGCTCGGTGAGCGAGTAGCGGCCGGCATGGAAATGCGCGCCGAACGGCCCGACGACTTTTGCCAGCTTCGGATTGTGGATCCAGATCTTGCCCGGGCCGGGGAGCCCGCCGCGGGTCTCCATCATGGAGCGGTAGCCTTCCTGCTGCTCCGGCGTCATTTGATCATAGGGGATTTCGGCATAACGACCAAAGGTTGGCGTATCGGGCATTCTTGGTTTCCTTCCCAGGTTGCGAGGTCAAATGTCGGGGCTGAGCAGTGGACGGACCTCCTCGGCGAGGATGTGCAACTGTTCGAGCGCGAGGCTGTTCGGCATTCCGGGCCAGTGGATCGAGGCGACGAGGTGATTGACGCCGAGCCGGTGGTTGAGACGATTGAGTTGATCCGCGACTTCCGCGGGCGAGCCCAACAGGAAGCGATCTTCCAGCAACTCATCGAAGGCGTGATCGAAATCATCGCCCTCGGGCATCACCTTGTCCTGACCCCAGGCGCGGTAGGCCTTGTATTTCTCCTCGAGGTACGGCTGCGCAAGCCGGATCGCCTCGGCGCGGGTCTTCGCCACGAAAACCTCGCGCCGCATCGGCACCTCGACGGGGAAAGGTCGACCGAACTCGTCAAGGGCGCGCTTGTAAAGGTCCATCTGCCGTTCGATCGTCGCCAGCGTGTTGTGCGGGTTGATGTACCAGCAATCGCCGATGCGCGCCGCGCGCCGGATCGCGACATCGGCATTGGCACCGATCCAGATCGGCGGTGCCGGTTTCTGCAACGGCTTCACCGGACACGTGGCATGGTCGAGTTCGAAATCCGACCCCTTCATCGTGACGAAGTCCTCGGTCCACAGCCGGCGGATGGCCGCGAGGCATTCCTCGAAGCGTGCGCCAAGTCGGCCGCGCGGCACACCGAACGCCTTGAACTCGACGTCCCGGTAGCCGATCCCAGCGCCGAACACGAGCTTGCCGCCGCACAGGAGATCGAGCGTCGCCAGTTGCTCGGCCAGATCGAGCGGCTTGTGCAACGGCACCAGCACGAGGCCGCAGATGATCCGCAGCCGCGGCGCGATTGCGGCGCAATACGAGAGAAACGGGATCTGCTGCACGGACTCGAACGGATGCGCGCTGAAATGCGAGCCCTTGACGATGCCGTCGAAGCCGAGACGGTCGGCGCATCGCACCAGGTCGAGATCGTCGCGCAGGTGATCGACGGTGTCGCCGGGCGGATGCTGGCCACGAACAATCAGGCTGAGCTTCATGACCCGAGCCCTCAGCTGCGTGCGACCAGGAATTGCTTGTTGACGCAATTCTCCAGGCGCCCGTCGCGCAGATAGCGCGCCGCCGTGCGCGCCGAGAACGCGCGATTGTCGCGCATGCTCTCGGGCGTATAGAACGCCGAGTGCGGCGTCAGCACCAGGCGGTGGCGGATCCAATCCTCGTTGCGCTGCCAGGCGGCAATGAGGCGCGACTGCGGGTTGGCCGGCTCGTCCGGCAGCACATCCAGCCCGGCGGCGAGCACAATGCCATCCTTCATGGCGTCGTAGAGCGCATCGATGTCGACGATCGGACCACGTGCGGTGTTCACCAGGATCATGCCGCGCTTCGCGGCGGCGAACGCGGCGGGCCCGATCAGGTTGCGCGTCTCCGCGCTGAGCGGCGCGTGGATGCTGACGAAATCGCACTGGCCCATGAGCTCGGCCAGCGTGTCGGCGCGGCGGACGCCGATTGCCAGCTCGTAGCCGTTCGGCTGGTACGGGTCGTGGAAGACGACGTCCATGTCGAACGCCTTGGCGCGGCGAGCCGCGGCCGTGCCGATGCGACCCATGCCGACCACGCCGAAGGTGCAGACCGACAACCGCCGGCCAAACGGATTGTGCGCGGGGCGCCAGTTGGCCTTGAGGTCGGTCCGCAACATGTCGTCGTGATAGGCGATGCTCTTGGCCAGCGTCATCATCAGGGCGATGGCGTGGTCGGCGACCTCGCGCGTGCCGTAGTCCGGCGTGTTGCAGACGGCGATGCCCATCTTGCCGAAGCGCTCGATGTCGACTTCGTCGTAGCCGACGCCCAGCTTGGCGAAGATCCGGCATTTGCGCAGCTTGTCGATATACTGCGGCGGCGGGCAAGAACCGACGATGGCGTCCGCGTTGGCCCATTGCTCGTCGGTCACATCGGCGAAATTGGCACAGAAATCGGTCTCGAAGCCCGGCCCGACGGCGTCGCGGGCGATCTGCTCGAATTCGGCCGGCATGTTCGGCCAGAGAATGCGCATCGTCATCGTGTCGTTCCCCGTGGCTTGTTCCTGCACTGCATAGTGCCATCATGTCGCGCGCTCGCACATCCAGTCTGGTGCAACCAATGCATCGTCATCGCTGCCACGCTTCTGATCGGAGCAATG
Source organism: uncultured Alphaproteobacteria bacterium (assembly GCA_963739725.1). GTDB lineage: Bacteria > Pseudomonadota > Alphaproteobacteria > Acetobacterales > Acetobacteraceae > JAMXLO01. The sequence continues at coordinate 83,382 of CAVUBS010000031.1, forward strand.
GGCCAAATGCCGGCGGCGGGATGCGGCGCTTCGAGGCGGCCTCGTAGGCGGACGCGATCCGCAGCAGCACGTCTTCGCGACCAGGCTCGGCGCGGAATACCAGTGAAAACGGTAACCCCGGCGCCGGAATCGTGATCGGAGTATCGGCGGCAATCGGAATGTAGCGTGTGCCATCCGGGCTCAGCTTGAACACCGGATCATACACGGTCGTCACATACCCTGCCGGGATCAACACCTCGGACAGGCCCGCGTTGGGACCATAGAATGATTCGAGACGCAGGTTCTGCCGCACCCCAGGCTCCGGCGCGCCGCCAATACGGGCCGGTGGCAGTGGCGTATGCAGCCGCACCAGCGCGTCGAGGCGGTTTTCCAGCATCACCATCATATCGACACGGCGCAAAAGCTCGCGCAGCATGATGCGTTCGTCGACGCCCTGGCGCCCGCCGAGCCGGTTGCGCGGGTCTGCGACCTCCTCCCAGTTGCGGAAAGCGGCGCGACCGTCATCGCCCCAGAATTTTGAACGCCGATTGAGTGCTGCGAAATCGCTGAGAGTTTCGGTGAAGCCGCGTGCCTTCCAGTCGGCAGCGCGGCGGCTCAAATATTGCGGGACGTGAAATCGAAACGACATCGCCAGCTCCTGGTCCTGGATCGTGGCGATGTCCAGGTTCGCCGGTGGTGCGATCCGCCCTTCGGCCAGCTCGACGCAATAGTCGATTGGCGTCAGCGTGCCGGTACCGAAGAATTTGCTAGGCGCGAATTCGGTCGGCTGGATCGCTGCGGCGAACTCCTTGAACAACGGCTCGCCGCTCGGGTTCAGGCGGAACAGCAGGTCGGGCATGAACACTGGCACCAGCCGCGCGAGCGCCGTTCGGAAATCAGGACTCATCCGCTCGATCTCCGGATCCGGAGTCCAGACCGGATGGGACGATTCGACCAGTGCAGCGCCAAGCTGCGCGCCAAGGATCGCCTTGATCTCGATGGCGGCGGCCGTGGTGATCGGCACCGTCGCCTTTTCGCCAGGCTGCACCAGCATCGATTCGCGGACGATGCCAATGCGCACGCCGCCAAGCGCGCCCGGCGTACCAGGCATCGTCGCGTGTCCGGCGTAAGGCGTTGGCAGTACCGATGAGCGTGGCACGGTTGTGTAGGGATCGCGCGGATCGTAATAGCCTGCGACCGGGTCCTTGAGTGCGTCGAGCACCTTGGCGCAATCGGCGATCGTGCGGGCGAGTATGCCGCTGCGGTCGCAGTAGATGTCGGCGCCGATCGCTCCGCCGTCGAAGCCGAGCATCGCCTTGTGCGGCAGGATCAACGCCACCGCATTGTGGTTGGCCGGGCCACGGCACGAGGCGCGGGTTTCCTCGCCGAGGCTGCACATTACAAGGTTTGCGCTGACCGACACGCCTGATCCCGAGCTCGAGCCGAGCGATGCTGCGCGCGTCGTGTCGTATGGATTGGCCGGGTTGCCGGCCCAGCTGCTGCGCTGATAGCCCAGCACCGACGGCAGTACCTTGTCCGGGCTGTGCCGTCCGCCAGGATCTCCGGCGCGGCCATTGTATTCGGTGTTGACCGCCTTGGCGAAGATGATCGCGCCCTTGTTGCGCAACTGTTCGACCAGAACATGGTCGCGCGCCGGGAAATCGATGTCGTAGCGCGCGTCGCCGCCGGCGGTGGTGCGCATGTCCTTGGTATCGAACGGATCCTTGAACGAGAACACGACGCCGTACATCGGCAATGTGTCGAGGTCGGGATCCTGTCCGTGGACAGCGTCGAGTTCGGCGGCGCGTTCCAGCGCATCGGGCAGTTGGCGAAACATCTCGCAGACGGGTGGCGCGCCGGGCGGCAACGGTCCCAGTGACGGGTGACGGTCGAACGCCCCGCGACAGGTGACCGAGCGCTCGCCGCGAATGTTGAGCGTCGCCAGTGCGTTGAGTTGCCCGCCATCTGGGATGCCGGTGATCATGCCGTATTGCTGCTGCACGTCGGGATCGGAGGCGGTCGCCTCCATGCGGCCGAATTCCAGCGGCGTTCCGCGATACTTCTCGAGATCCGGCAGGATGCTCGAGGCTTTGACAGACCCCGTCGGGAAGCGAAGCGGCGCCAGCGCGCGCACTGCGCCCGATGCTTCGGGGATCGGCGCGCCATCTTCGGTGACGAGCACACTGGCGACGCCATTATAGGCCCGTGCCCGCTCGATGTAATGCTGCACGACCGCGACGCAGGTCGTCTGGCCGGCGCGGATCGCCTTATGCAGTTGCTCGATCGTCGCCTCTTCGAGACAAAATGGCGCGTCCGCCGCGCCCTCCGCTTTTGTCATGCCCTCGTTCCTCCGGTGTCGGCTCTGCGACGCCGTTCGCTACAGCGTCGCATTCACCAGTGCTGCGCCGGCGGCCAGTGCATGCAGCTTGCCCTGCGCTGCCTTGCGTGACAGCGGCAGCATGCCGCAATCCGTGCAGGCGTAGAGATGTCCCGGATCCGTATAGCGCAGCGCAGCATGCAGCCGCCGTGCAACGATTTCCGGCGTCTCAACCAACTCGTTGCCGACATCGATAACGCCGAGCAACACATCCTTGCCGCGGAGCGCCTCGATCACCGCCACGTCGACGCCGCTCGCAGCAGTCTCGACGGAAACCTGGTCGATCGATGACTTTGCCAGCAAGGGCAGAGTACTCTCATAGTGGCTCCAGTCGCGGTTGGCGGACTTCCACCGCTTGACGTCTTCCGTGCCGTAGCCGTAGCAAATATGGACCGCCTTGGTGGCAGCCACGCCCTCTGCCGCACGTTCCAGCGTGGCCAGTCCCCAGTCCTTCACCTTGTCCACGTAGACATTGAAGCAGGGCTCGTCGAACTGGATGACGGCCGCGCCCGCATCGGCCAGGGCGCGTGCCTCCAGGTTCAAAAGCTCGGCGAAGCGCATGGCGAGCGCGGCTTCCGTGCGGCCGCCGACGGTATCGACCAGGCTGTCGACGATGGTCATCGGGCCGGGCAGCGTGACCTTGATCGGCTGGCTGGTCATCGCCTGTGTCGCGCGCAGCGCGTTTACAAAGATCGCTCCGCGCCAGGTCGGCTCACCAATCAGGCGCGCGGCGGCGATCTCGTTGTGATAGCGCTGAGCGCGTTGGGCGCGCATGGCGAGATGGACGGTGTCGATACCGTCCAGCCCTTGAAAGAAGCCCCAAATGTAATGCCGCCGGCGCTGTTCGCCGTCCGTCACCACGTGGAGCCCGGCCTGCTCCTGGGCCGCCACCCAGATGCGGACCGCGTCTTCCTTGGCTTCCTCCAGGATCGCGCCGTCCAGGCGCCAGGGCGCGGACAATTCGCCGGGCTTCGCCAGCCAGCCGGGCTTTGGCAAGCTGCCGACGATCGTTGCCCTGACACGCTGCTGGGCTGCATGGTTCATTTGCGTCCCTCACATTCGGGGGAGCGGGCAGTATGCGATGCAAACGGCCGCTCGGCCAGTTGCTGGCGTGTTTGCTGTGCTTGCGGTTGCGCCCGCCGCGGAATGGATCGAACCTCCAGCAGAAAAAGCGTGCTGCGCGTGTCAGTGTAGTGGCGCCAACCCGGCAATGGGAATGCCCGCGGCGCCCGGGCGTCGCATGCTCAGCAACCGGCGCGCATCATCCAGGCGGTCCGCGCTGAGATAGGCCTTCAACAGCGTGAACACCACGAGGTCGAGCTGTGCGCGGCTACCGCCGATGCGTTCGAGTTCGCCGGCAATCGGTTCAAGCGCGTCGATCGCAGCAGAGAAATCTCGCCGTTCGAACGCGGCGAAGCCGTGCGACACGGCCGGAACGAGCTGGCCGGAAGGATAACGGCCGTTTCGCGCGAGATCCTCGATCTGCCGCACGCGCGCCTCCAGCCCGGCGTCATCGCCTGCCACGGCCTGCGCGAGCGCGATGTGCATGTCGGAAAATGCTATGCCGGCGCGCGGAAACGCGCTGTTCGCGAAGTCGTGCATCATGCGCCATGCTTCGGCGTCACGCGGATGCCCGGCGAGTTCCCAGCGCCACAGAAACGAAACCGCATCGTTCACCTTCGCGCGCGGCGGTCCGCTGTGTACGTCGGGCGCGAAGGCTTCCGTGAAAAGCCGGGACGCCGCCGCCGCATCGCCGGCCTCGAGATCGCCGAGCGCGAGATGCCAACTCAGGTGGCTATATAGCAAGCCGTTGCGCGGATAGGTGGTGAGCCAGGACGCCAGAAAAGCGCGGGCCGTGTTCGGATCGCCCTCCTCGTAGCAAAGATGGGCGCGCGCATGCGCTGCCCAGGGGTTGTTCGGGTTTTGGGCGAGCGAGCGATCGATCTTCGGGCGGGCGGCGTCTCGCTGTCCATTCTCCGAGAGCGCCATGCCGTGATGCGCCGTGAACCACCAATCGTCGCCGTAGCTCGGGGCCAGCCAGTCCAGCAGGTCCAGCAGCGCGCGCTTTTGCCCGACGCGACCGGAACTGCCGATCAGGCCGTTGGTGAACGCGGTCGTGCCGAGCACCAGAGCGTCGCGTGGCCAGGCGTCCAGATGTGCGCGCAACGCGGATAGCGCGGCTTCGGCGTGCCCCGGCCGCAAGCAGGTCGAAGAACGCGATGTGGCTGGCTTCCCGCGCAGACAGACCGGCGGCGAGGGCATTGGCCGTCGCCATCGACTCGCGTGCCGCCACCGCGTCGCCGCGGTCCAGCAGCGCGTGCGCCCTGGCGGCATGGGCGAGGGCAAAGCCCGGATCGGCGGCGATGGCACGATCGAACGCCTCGATCGCGCCGGCGTACATGGTCAGCTTCGCCTCACAGCCTTGTACGTAGGCGTCCCGCGCGGCGGACGAAGTGGTGGACAAGGGAAGGTCGTATCGGTCCGTCAGCATGATGAAACCTCCCCGCGAAGCCTGCCGTGAATGATACGATACGCGTTGGCGCACGTGGAAGCAGCCGGACTCCCCGAGCAGTTTCGTTAGAGACGGGAGAAATCCGGCGCGAGCGTCCCCCGCTGTCGTCTCGGCGCAGCGCCAACACCGTCAAGGCGAGACACCTGCCGTACGTGCTGGCGACCGTTTCCACCTGTTGGTCTCGTTCTGTTTGCCATGGGGATCGATCTCGATCCGGTGTTCCAGCGTGAAGAGAACGCCGCTTGCGTCAGATTCCTCGACCGGTTCAATGCTGAGCCGAGGACCGCCGCTGTTGTTGCCGGCCGTCTGCCAAAGGTCGTTCACGAAAAGATACAGAAGGCCTGATGGCGCAGTGCTCTTGATGAAGATCGCGTCATTCACCCTGGTGAGGTCTTGCCCGATCAATGCAATCTGCTCGAGCAAGAGCTGAGGAGCACTTCCCAGGAGATAGCGCAGGCCTTCCCTCAGGCCTTTTTCCTGTGGCGTCCATATGCGTGGATGTGCGATCGCTGCGCCGAGGAACATCCAATTCTTTGCGGGCAGGCGCGGCTTGAACAGGGACAGGGTCCTGATGTCCCATGCGCCCGCCTTTTGTCCGCCCGGATCAGCCGGCGACTTTTCGCCGTCCCTCGTCAGACCGCCTAGGTACGTTACGCGGTAGCAGCGGTCTTTCGCAATGATCATCCCGGTTCGGAACCACGGGCAACCGGTGTTGACGACAAACTCTTCTCTTTTCCCGATTTTGAACAGGTCGGGGCGGCCGGTCTTGCCCTCGACGATCGCGGCCCGCCTGATAACGCTCGTGTGCAGCTTGGATGTCTGAGCGGCTGCATCATCTCCAGGGACTGGATGCCAGCGCGGCCAGGATCCGAAGAAGTTCCAGGTGGGTTCACGGACAAGCTCGTCATGGAGGGTCGCAGCCGGATTAGGCGAAAGTTTCGGAAACTTTCGCCTAATCCGGCTGCGACCCTCCATGACGAGCTTGTGCGTGAACCCCACTGCAAACTCTTCAGATACCTGGCCGCGCTGGCATCCATCCCTGGAGATGATGCAGCCGCTCGGAGGCGTCCAAGCTGCACACGAGCGTTAAGGGCGGAGGGCCGCGATCGTGGAGGGCAAGACCGGCCGCCCCGACCTGTTCAAAATCGGGAAAAGAGAAGAGTTTGTCGTCAACACCGGTTGCCGTTCGAACCGGGATGATCATTGCGAAAGACCGCTGTTTCACCGTAACGCTGGGCGGATGTAGGACGCGAAAAGTCGCCCACTGATAATCAGGCGGACGAAAAGGGCGCATGGGACATCAGGACCCTGTCCCTGTTCGAGCCGCGCCTGCCCGCAAAGAATTGGATGTTCCTCGGCGCGGGGATTCGCACATCCACGCATATGGACGCCACAGGAAAAAGGCCTGAGAGCCTGCGCTATCTCCTGGGAAGTGCTCCTCAGCTCTTGCTCGAGCGGCCTCGCCCGGGTGAATGACGCGATCTTCATCAAGAGCACTGCGCCATCAGGCCTTCTGTATCTTTTCGTGAACGATCTTTGGCAGACGGCCCGCAACAACAGCGGCGGTCCTCGGCTCAGCATTGAACCGGTCGAGAAATCCGACGCAAGCGGCGTTCTTCCACGCTGGAACACCGGATCGAGATCAATGCCATGGCTAACAGAACGAGACCAACAGGTGGAAACGGTCGCCGGCGCATTTACGGCAGGTGTACTCGCCTTGACGGTGTTGGCGCTAGGCCGGACGAACAGGGACTCGCGCCGGATTTCTCCGTCTCTAACGAAACTGCTCGGGGAGTCCATCTCCACGTGCGCCAACGCGTATCGTATCATTCACAGCAGGGTTCCGCGGAGATTTTCGTGGTACCCCGACCGACCGATATGACCTTCCCTTGTCCACCACTTCGTCCGCCGCGCCAGGGACGCCTACGTTCAAGGCTGTGAGGCGAACTAACCATGTACACCGGTGCGATGGGAGGGGTTCGATCGTGCCATCGCCGCAGATCCGGGCTTTCCACCATGCCGCCAGGGCGTACGCGCTGCTGGACCGCGGCGACGCGGTGGCGGCACGCCAAGTCGATGGCGACGAGAATCCCCTCGCCGCCGGTCCTGCTGCGCGGGAAGCCGCATATCGCGTTTTTCAACCTGCTGGCGGCCGGGGACACCAAAGCTGCGCTATCCGCGTTGCCCGCACACCTGGACGGCTGGCCACGCGACGCTCTGGTGCTCGGCACGACCGCGTTCACCAACGGTTGTTGATGCGGGTCTCCGGTCGCGTCGGGCAAAAGCGCGCGCTACTGGACCTGCTGCGACTCGGCTGGCCCCGAGCTACGGCGACGATTGGTGGTTCACGGCATCATGGCATGGCGCTCTCGGAGAATGGACAGCGGGATGCCGCCCGCCCGAAGATCGACCGCTCGCTTGCCCAAAATCCAAACAACCCCTGGGCCGCGCACGTGCGCCCATCATTGCTATGAGGAGGGCGATCCGAACACGGCCCGTGCCTTTTTAGCGTCCTGGCTCACCACCTATCCGCGCAACGGTTTGTTATATAGCCACCTAGTCCGCATCTCGCGCTCGGTGACCTCGAAGCCGGCGACGCGGTGGCGGCGTCCCGGCTTTTCACGGAAGCCTTCTCGCCCGACGTACAGCGGACCACCGCGCGCGAAGGTGAACGATGCGGTTTCAGTTTCTGTGGCGCTGGGACCCGCAGAGATCCACGTGACGCCGAAGCATGGTTTGATCACGACTTTCGCGAACAGCGCGCTGCGGCACGCCGCATGGCGTTTTCCGACGTGCGCGTCGCGTCTCGCGCAGGCCGTGGCGGGCAATGACGCCGGGCTGGAGGCGCGCGCAGTTGCGGCAGATCGAGGATCTCGCGAAACGGCCCTCCTTCCGGCCAGCTCGTGCCAGGCCGTGTCGGCACGGTTTCCGCCGCTTTCGAACGGCGACATTCTGCTGCGATCGACGCGCTTCGAACAGAATGTATTGCCGGCGAACTCGAACGCATCGGCGGTAGCCGCGCACAGCTCGACCTCGGTGGTGCTCACGCTGTTGAAAGCTTATCTCAGCGCGGACCGCCTGGATGATGCGCGCCGGATGCTGAGCATGCGGCGCCGGGCGCCTCGGGCATTCCCGTCCGGGTCCCGCCCACTGACACGCGCGGCGCGTCTGCGGGGGTTGGTTGACTCCGCGGCAGACGCCAGCAACTGGCGAGGGCGCCCTTTGCATCGCATACTCGGCGCGCTCCCCCGAATGTGAGGGACGCAAAATGAACCATGCAGCCCAGCGGCGTGTCAGGGCAAACTCGGCGGCTTGCCAAAGCCCGGCTCGCTGGCGAAGCCCGGCGAAGTATACCCCTGAGGCGCCTGGACGGCGCGATCCTGGAGGAAGCCAAGAGCAGTACACATCTGGGTGGCGGCCGGACAGGCCGGGCTCCACGTGGTTACGGACACGACACCGCGCGTACATTGGGGCTTCTTTCAAGGGCTGGACGGTATCGACACCGTCCATCTCGCCATGCCCAACACATATCAGCGCTATCACAACGAGATCGCCGCCGCGCGCCTGATTCGTAGCCGACCTGGCGCGGAGCGATCTTTGTAAACACGCTGCGCGCGACGCGGGCGATGAAACAGGCCCGATCGAGGGTCAGCAGCGCTCCCGGCCCGATGACCATCGTCGAGGCCTCGTCGATACCGTCGGTGAAGCGCGCTCGCCATGCGCTTCGCCGAGCTTTTGAACCTGGAGGCACGCGCACTGGCCGATGTCGTGCAGGACGGAGCCTTGCTTCAATGTTTACGTGGACAAGGTGAAGGACTGGGGACTGGCCACGCTGGAACGTGCGGCAGTTCAAGGCGGTCCATATTTGCTACGGCTATGGCACTGAAGACGTCAAGCGGTGGAAGTCCGCCAAGACACAACTGGAGCCACTATGAGAGTACTCTGCCCTTGCTGGCAAAGTCATCGATCGACCAGGTTTCCGTCAAGACTTTGCTGCGAGCGGCGTCGACGTGGCGGTGATCGAGGCGCTCCGCGGCAAGGACGTGTTGCTCGGCGTTATCGATGTGGGCAACAAGTCGGTTGAGACGCCGGAAATCGTTGCACAGCGGCTGCATGCTGCGCTGCGCTATACGGTGCGGGAACCTCTACGCCTGCACGGATTGTGCATGCTGCCGCTGTCACGCGAGGCAGCGCAGGGCAAAGATATGCGCTGGCCGCCGGCGCAGCACTGGTGAATGCGACGCTGCTAGCGAACGGCGTCGCAGAGCCGATACCGGAGGAACGAGGGCATGACAAAGCAGAGGCGCGGCGGAGCGCGCCATTTTGTCTCGAAGAGGCGACGATCGAGCGACTCCATAAGGCGATCCGCGGCCAGACGACCTGCGGTCGCGGTCGTGCAGCGTACGACCGAGCGGGCACGGGCCTATAATGGCGTCGCCGGTGTGCTGCGTCACTGAAGATGGCGCGCCGATCCCCGAAGCATCGGGCGCAGTGCGCGCGCTGGCGCCGCTTCGCTTCCCGACGAGGTCTGTCAAAGCCTCGAGCACGTCCTCCGGATCTCGAGAAGTATCGCGGAACGCCGCTGGAATTCGGCGCGTGGAGCCGATTCTCGCTGCCGATCCCGACGTGCAGCAGCAATACGGCATGATCGCCGTCAAAATGGCGGGCGACTCAACGCACTGGCGACGCTCAACATTCGCGGTGAGCGCTCGGTCCCACGGGGCGTTCGAGCATCACGCTCGGGACCGTTGCCGCCCGGCGCGCCACCCGTCTGCGAGATGTTTCGCCAACTGCCCGATGCGCTGGAACGCGCCGCCGAACTCGACGCTGTCCACGGACAGGATCCCGACCTCGACACATTGCCGATGTACAGGCGTCGTGTTCTCGTTCAAGGATCCGTTCGATACCAAGGACATGCGCACCACCGCCGGCGGCGACGCGCGCTACGACATGATTTCCGCGCGCGACCATGTTCTGGTCGAACAGTTGCGCAACAAGGGCGCGATCATCTGCGCCAAGGCGGTCGACACCGAATACAAATGGCCGCGCGGAGATCCTGGCGGAAGCGCGGCCCGGACAACGTACTCCATCAGTGCTGGGCTATCGGCGCGGGCGCCTGGCCGGCAACTCGGCCAATCCATACGACACGACGCGCGCGGCCTCGCTCGGCTCGAGCTCGGTGCCAGGCGTGTCGGTCAGCGCAAACCTTGTCATGTGCAGCCTGGCGAGGAAACCCGCACCTCGTGCCGTGGCCCGGCCAACCACAATGCGGTGGCGTTGATCCTGCCGCACAAGGCGATGCTCGGCTTCGACGGCGGAGCGATCGTGCCGACATCTATGTCGACCGCAGCGGCGTGTCCGCGATCGCCGATTGCGCCAAGGTGCTCGATGCACTGTAGCAGGCTATTCGATCCGCGCGATCCCTATACAACCATGCCACGCTCATCGGTACAATGCCAACGCCTTACGCCGGTGGCGCGACGATGCCTGGTACGCCGGGCGCGCTCGGCGGCGTGCGCGTGGTAATAATACTACACGAAAATCGATGCTGGTGGGCGCCGGAGCAAAAGGCGACGGTGCCGATCACCACGGCAATCCGCACACATGGAATACCCCTTTTTTGGCGGTTGAAATCGTCCCATCCAGCATCTGGACTCGGCGCTCCGGAGATCGAGCAGGATCAGTCCTGATTTCCGAACGGCGCTCGCGCGGCTGGTGCAGTGTTCATGCCCAACCTGCTGCTCCACCTGAACCCGAGCGGCGAGCCGTTGTTCAAGGAGTTCGCCGCAGCGATCCAGCCGACCGAATTCGCGCCTAGCAATTCTTCGGTACCGGCACGCTGACGCCAATCGACTATTGCGTCGCGCTGGCCGAAGGGCGGATCGCACCACCGGCGAACCTGGACATCGCCACGGATGTCCGGACCAGGAGCTGGCGATGTGGTTTCCACGTCCGCAATACTTGAGCCGCCGCGCTGCCGACTGGAAGGCGGCTCACCGAAACTCTCAGCGATTTCGCAGCACTCAATCGGCGTTCAAATTTGTGGGCGATGACGGTCGCGCCGCTTTTCGCGACTGGACCCGCGCAACGGGCTCGGCGGGCATCGACGAACACATCATGCTGCGCGAGCTTTTGCGCCGTGTCGATATGATGGTGATGCTGGAAAACCGCCTCGATGCGCTGGTGCGGCTGCATCCGCCGCTGCCACCGGCCCGTATTGGCGGCGCGCCGGGGAGCCTGGGGTGCGGCAGAACCTGCGTCTGCAAAACCGTTCTACTGGTCCCAACGCGGGCCTGTCCGAGGGGTGTTGATCCCGGCAGGATATGTGACGACCGTGTATGATCCGGTGTTCAAGCTGAGCCGAATACGGTACACGCTTACGTTTCCGGTTGCCGCCGATACTCCGATAATTCCGCCGCCGGGATTACCGTTTTCACTGGTATTCCGCGCCGACCAGGCCGCGAATATGTGCCGGACGCATCCACCTACGAGGCTGCCTCGAAGCGCCGCATCCGGCCGCCGGCATTTGGCCCATTGCTGCGATCAGGAACGTGGCAGCGATGACGATGCATTGGTTGCGCCAGCTTGGATGCAGAGCGCGCGACATGATGGCACTATGCAGTAGGAACACGCCACAGGGAACGACATGATGACGATGCGCATTCTCTGGCCGAACATGCCGGCCGAATTCGAGCAGATCGCCCGCGACGCCGTCGGGCCGGGCTTCGAGACCGATTTCTGTGCAATTTCACGATGTGACCGACGAGCAATGGGTCGAACGCGGACGCCATCGTCGGTTCTGCCCGCCGCCGCAATATATCGACAAGCTGCGCAAATGCCGGATCTTCGCCAAGCTGGGCGTCGGCTACGACGAAGTCGACATGTTCGGCAAGATGGGCATCGCATCTGCGACACGCCGGACTACGGCACGCGCGAGGTCGCCGAGCCACATGGCCTACCTCATGACGCTTGCCAAGAGCATCGCCTACCACGACGACATGTTGGACCGACCTCAAGGCGACACACGCACGATCCTTTTGGCCGGCGGTTGTCGGTCTGCGCCTTCGGCGTGGTCGGCATGGGCCGCATCGGCGAGCGGCCGCGGCTCGCCGCGCCAAGGCCTTCGACATGGACGTCGTCTTCCAGACCGTCTACAGCCGAACGGCTACGAGCTGGCAATCGGCGTCCGCCGCGCCGACACGCTGGCCGAGCTTATCGGCCAGTGCGATTTCGTCAGCATCCACGCGCCGCTCAGCGCGGAGACGCGCAACCTGATCGGGCCCGCCGCGTTCGCCGCCCGCGAAGCGCGGTTTGATCCTGGTGAACAGCGTGGGCCGATCGTCGACATCGATGCGCTCTACGACGCCATGAAGGATGGCATTGTGCTCGCCGCCGGGCTGGATGTGCTGCCGGACGAGCCGGAACCCGCAGTCGCGCCTCGTCCGCCTGGCAGCGCAACGAGGATTGGATCCGCCACCGCCTGGTGCTGACGCCACTCGGTTCTATACGCCCGAGAGCATGCGCGACAATCGCGCGTTTTCGGCGCGCACGGCGGCGCGCTATCTGCGCGACGGGCGCCTGGAGAATTGCGTCAACAAGCAATTCCTCGTCAGGCACGCAACTGAGGGCTCGGCCATGAAGCTCAGCCTGATTGTTCGTGGCCAGCATCCCGCCGGGCGACACAGTCGATCACCTGCGCGACGATCTCGACCACTGGTATCGCGCAACCGTCTCGCTTCGACGGCATCGTCAAAGGCTTCCGCGCATTTCAGCGCGCATAGCAAGATGGT
>CAVUBS010000032.1:0-243461 GCA_963739725.1 uncultured Alphaproteobacteria bacterium
TGTCGCCTGCGGTACCGGCGCGTCGGCAATCCCGGCTGCCGTGCAGGTCGGGCCGGAAGGCAAGGTGATCGCGGTCGATCTCGCCGAGCGCCTGCTCGAACTCGGCCGGCGCAAGGCGGCAAACCGGAACGTTGGAAATATCGAATTCCACCTCGGCGACATGGAGGATTTAGGGTATCCGGACAACCATTTCGACGCAGTGATCTGTGTATTCGCGATCTTTTTTGTGCCGGACGTGGCGAAGCAAATCAGAGAACTCTGGCGCATGGTGCGCCGCGGCGGCCAATTGGCCATCACGACCTGGGGACCGAGAGTGTGGGAGCCGGGTTCGACCGGTTGGTGGTCGGCGGTCAAGGAATTGCGCCCCGATCTCCACGCTGCCTTCAACCCATGGGACCGGATCGCGGATCTGATAGCACTGCGCCGGCTCTTCATCGAAGCCGGAGTGGCCGACGCGGCGATCGTGGCAGAGGACGGCAGGCAAGAGCTGCGTTCGCCCGAGGATTGGTGGACAATGGTGCTCGGGTCCGGTTACCGCTGGATCGTCGACCAGATGGAACCGGAGCCGGCAGAACGCCTGCGCCACGCCAATCTCGCCTGGATCGGCTCGCGGAACATCACTTCCGTCGAAACCAACGTCATTTACGCGGTGGCTCGTAAGCCGTAATGGAAGACCAATGACCGCACCGCCCTTTGCTCTGATCCTCGAGGCGGCGCGCACTCGCCTCGGCGCGGCGGCACTCGAGGCGCGGCTGCCGCAGCCGCGCACCGCCGCCGAGCTCAAGGCGACGCCGGACGATCGCTATCTGTCGCAGATGTCACTACGGATCTTCCGGGCCGGTCTCAAGCACAGCGTCGTCGATGCGAAATGGCCGGCCTTCGAGGAGGTCTTCAACGGGTTTGCGCCGCGCCGGGTGCGCGCAATGCCGGACGAAGCGCTCGAGGCGTTGCTCGCCGACAGCCGGCTGATCCGCCACTGGGGCAAGCTCAAATCGGTTCGCGACAACGCGGCTGCGATGATTGCGATTGCCGACGAGCACGGCAGCTTTGGCGCCTGGCTCGCCGATTGGCCCGGCACCGACATCGTCGGACTGTGGGAAACCCTCGCCAAGCGTTTCAGTCAGATGGGCGGCAACTCCGGCCCGACTTTTTTGCGTATGGTCGGCAAGGACACCTTCATCCTGACGCCATCGGTGACCACTGCGTTGAAGCGCTGGGGTGCCGCCGACGGACCGGTGAAAAACCGCAAGGACCGCGCGGCGGTTCAGTCCTGTTTCAATGATGGGGCAGCGGAAACCGGCCGGCCGCTCTGCCAGTTGAGCATGATTCTCGCCGCCTCGATCGACGATTGAGCATCGCCCCCACACATTTATCGGCTCAGAAGGCTAACGGCGTCGCGCATCGGCTGGCTGGAAACCGTGAAAAGCCCGCCGAACGGCGTATCCAGCTCGAGAATGACAAATATCGCGGACGCGATCGACAGACCGCCGAGCGCGATCGTCGTGTACGACAGCGCGTTGCGCGGCGTATTCAGTCCAAAGCTGCCAAATACGACGGCAAGCCAAAAGACCAATACGATATAGAACGGCAGCGAAATCGAGCTGCCGGTCTGTTCGATCAGTCGCCAACGGCTCTGCATCAGCCGCTCGAATTGCGCGATTGCAGTGGTGCCAGCCGGCGATGCATCGGGTCATGCGGGTCAAGCCGGCGAATATCGAGCTCGATCTGCGACAACATGTCGCCCGTTACCGCGCTCTCGAGATACGACCCGGCCCCGGTCGGCGCCTCGATCGGATAGTAATCTCCTGGAGGTTTCGGCTCCTCGGTCCACGTCGTGGCGATGGCCGTGGCGGTGTAGGTACGCAATAATTCGCGCGCCGGGTGTGCTTCTTCGCCCCACTGACGCAGCGACCGGTCGAGCTGGATCACCTGCACGGCCAGTCCTCTCAGTTCAGTACCGACAGCGTCGAACGAGGTTTTGACGGAACTCGTCAACAGCCCGAGAACCAGGGCCGCGAAGGTCATCAACATGGCGACGACCAGTTGGACAAAGTCGATGACCTCGCGGCTGCGATGGCGTTCTGACAGTAACGGGCGGACAACCAGTCCAAGTGCACTGCAACAAAGCAGAATAACCAGTACGGCGGCATCAGGCATACGTCACAGAGCTCGGGCGCGCTTGAGGAACAAGCGCCGGTCAGTGATCAGCGGAAGGGGAAGGAGCGGTCCCGTGGATTACTCCCAGAAAGCCTCGACAATCGTGTTGTCGTCGCTGAGGATCAGGTTGAGCCGGTTCGGATTGTGCGTGATGCCCCTGATGCCGCGCGACGGGATAATCCAGCGCAACACCTTGGGGAGATCCTCCTGGCGAACGACGCCTTGCTGACCGGCTGCGCCTGACCGCGCTCGACAAATTTCTTGCCGATGCAGTCCTTACAATCATTGACTGAATGCTCGTCTGGTTGCTGCCGGGGATCTGCTTGACCTCGATCGCATTCTCCGAGGCACGCACGCGCACGCCTTTGAACGGGTGACCCTGGTCCAGTGGAAAAATCGCCCCGATCGGGACAAAACCTTCGGCCTTTTGCGATTGCTCCGGCACGGTCGCAATAAATTGCAGATCGAGGATGTCGTCCAACGGTTTTCCGGCAAATGTCGGGACCAGCTGCGGGGTGCTCCAGCCCTGCGATCCGGTCAACCCCGTCACCCGCACGATGTCGAGTTTCGGGTCTATCGAGGTTCGCACGATTTCGACGCTGGTGACGTAGAGAACCGGGAGCTCGCTCCCCGGCGACGTTTCGGATGATGGATTGGCCTCCACCATTTGTCCGTTGTCCGCTGCCGGATATCCTTGCGATTGCCCACCCGGACCGGAAGGCGTTGCAGCGCCCTGCGCAAGCGCGAGCCCGATCAGGCTGCCGTGCATCGACGCGGCGATTGCGAACGCACCCAACCGGCGGAAGTTCTTGTTCATGTTGTCCTCCGAATCGACAGTGGTCATCCTCAACGGACGACTCGGATCGGCACCGCGCCGGCGTCTCGATGAGACGAACGTCCAGCGTGTTTTGCCGTCGGACCCAATCGGTTGCACGCGCTCCAGCGCATCGAGCACGAGATCCGTCGCCGCGCATCTTGGTCAGCCGGCAATAGGTGGTTTCGGTGCTGGCAAAGGTGCCGTTTTCGGCGAGCTTGTTGACCGGCTCGCCCCCGCCGCAGACGCTGAAATACTCGCAGCGCTCGCGGCACATGGCCACGCCCGTTTCGATATCTTCGAGCATCCAGGCGAAGTTCATCCTGCTTCGGCAAATCGACTAGCGCATCGTGATTGATGTTGCCCAACAGGAAATCCTCGTACTGGGCATTCTTCAACCCGAGCAGCTCAGGCGAAAACGTCGAGATGTTGCCGGCCCAGTCCATGCTGGTAATCGCAAACGGCTCGACCAGCTGATTGCGGAACGGCGCGTCGTTGGGCCGGATCACCTGCTGCAGTGCGTGCTCGATCTCACGAATGAACTTGATCTTGCCGGGAGCGGCGACCGACAGCCGCCAGAATTCGCTCAAAATATCGGTAATACGCGGCCTCGACGCCGCCATCGGCGAAGCATTCCGAGACGTGGTCGCCCTCGGATTCTTCGACATTGAAACAGACCTGCTCGATCCCCTCTTCGACATAGAAATCGAACATCTCGCGCGCTGCTGCCATGCTTTCCGTCGACAGCACCGAAATGACGTGAAACGGAACCCCGTGACGACGCAGCAGCCGGATGCCGGCAATCGTCTTGTCGAAGGTGCCGCGCCCGGAGCGGGTCAGCCGGTTGCGATCGTGCAGCCGCTTCGGACCGTCGATGCTGACACCGAGATTGACGCGCTCCTCTGCAAAGAATTCGCACCACGCGTGATTGATCAGCGTTCCGTTCGTCTGAAAGGAATGGGTGACTTCCAGTTCCGCCGGTTTCAGCGCATCGATCATCTTGAAAGCATGACGGTAGAAAGCTGATCGGCAGGACCATTGGTTCACCGGCATGCCACACGACCGACAGGCCGTCCCGGACCCAGCCCGAAGCGAACACCTGCGAAAACAGATTGGACAGCGTATCAGGCGCGACAACCGCCTTTGAATTCCGGTCAGGCAGATAGCAATACCGGCAATCGATGTTGCAGAACGGGGTAGGCTGGATGACCAGCAGTTCTATTGTCGGCACAAGGAGGCTCGCAAATTTGCCTCTACAGGCGGGCCTACCAATTACGCCAGAAGTTCGGCCAATTGTTCCAATTGCGCCAATTATTCCAGTTCGGCCAACCCCAGCCGCCCCAAGGGCGTCCCCAGGGCCGGCCCCAACCCCAGCCTCCATTGTTCCACCAGTTTCCCCAAGCGAGCCGCAAATTGTCCTCTCCCGGCTTTGCCTCTTTGCCCCCGGCGTCCGCTACCTCCGAGACCGCCTCACGAATTGCGGCCAGCCTTTCGGCGACGCTACCCCGATCGGCGGCCAAAGGTTGCACCGCTGGTGGATGCTGGTTAGCGCTCGGGCCGTCGAGCCGAGCAATAGCGACACGCCAACCGCCCCGGCGGGGAGAATCGCCGACAGGATCTTGACGTATTTGTGCCGCAGTGACATCAGACCCCCTCCCTCATCGAGCATCGACCGAGCCAATGCGAGACAGATCGCTCGTGCGTCTATAGCCCCCGCGCGTCTATAGCAAGGAGGCTCACCTCGGTCAAACTTACGAAGCCTCGCAAGCCCGCTTCTCTCGACTGACAATTCACCAATTACGCCACCAGTTGTGCCAACCCCCGTTGCGCCAACCGTTGCGCCAGTTGCCCCATCCGCCGTTACGCCACCCGGGACCTCTCCATCCGCCGTTGCGCCACCAATTTCCCCAGGCGAGCTGCTGTTCGCCGTCGCCCGGCGTCGACGACGGCCCGGCAACATCGGAGACCGCATCACGAATAGCAGGCGAGCCGCTCGGAGACACTGGAAAGCTCCGAAGCGGCAGGTTCGCGATCCTGACGGAGGCTGATTGGCATCGCCGGGTGCGGTCGAGCCAAGCAGCAAGGAAATACCGACCGCTCCAGCGGGCATGATCTCGGAAAGTATCTTGAGGTACTTCTGCCGAACAGCGACATCAAGACCACCTCCGATGATCTAATTATTCAGCAAAGTATGTGACGAAACTGTTACCGTCGTCAAACCCTTGCCGCGGCACTGCGCCCAAGGCGGCGACATGCTCCAGGATGCGGGCAAAGACCGGACAGTCCGGCTCGTGCGCTCCCGGCAGATAGCCGAGGCTCATCAGGAACTCGTTGACGATCTGCCCGCCGGTAAAACGGAAGGTCCGCCGAAACAGCCGCGTCCATTCCTCCGGCGATCGCGGGTGATGGGCGTCGAGCCAGCCGACGAACGAACCATGCGATTGCCGCAACGCCTGAATGCGTCTGCGCATTCTCGATCGCCGCCTCGATCTTGAGCCGGTTGCGAATGATCCCGGAATTCGGCGAGCAGGCGGTCGATATCGGCCGGCCCGAAGGCGGCGACGCGGTCGACCTCGAAATCCGCGAAGGCGGCGCGGAACGCCGACCGCTTTTTGAGGATCGTCAGCCACGACAAGCCCGCCTGGTTGATCTCGAGCACGAGCCGCTCGAACAGCACGCTTTCGTCGGCCGACGGGAAAGCCGTATTCGCTGTCGTGATAGAGACCGTGCACCGGGTGGCCGGGCGCGATCCGGCAATAGGCAGCGCTCAACTCACGGCTCGCGGAAGCTGAACCACGGCGAGATCTCACCAGAAGGTAAATGCCGAGCCAGATCAGCGCCGACACCAGCCGTCGTGACCGCCACCTTCAGCAGCAGCCGCGGTCGCTGCGGCGCCCCCGCGGCGTGACCCGGGTCGTCCGGTTCGGCGGCGTCACCCACAGCGGCAACACGGCGAAAAGCGTGATCCACCAGACGAGCACATAGACGATGATTCCGGTGACCCAACCCATCACCGGCGCGCCGTACCGGGCCCGGCTCATGCCTGTTCGAGCTCGATGAGCGTTCCACAAAAATCCTTCGGGTGCAGAAACAGCACCGGCTTGTCATGCGCGCCCAGCCGCGGCTCGCCATCGCCGAGCACCCTCGCGCCCTCGGCGCGCAGCCGATCGCGCGCGGCGATGATGTCGTCGACCTCGTAGCAGAGGTGATGCATCCCGCCCGCCGGATTGCGCTCGAGAAAACCCTTGACCGGCGAGGCTGCGCCGAGCGGCTCGAGCAGCTCGATTTTGGTGTTCGGCAATTCGACGAAAACGACCGTGACGCCATGCGCCGGCAGCGAGCAGGGCTCCGAGACCCGGGCGCCGAGGATCTGGCGATAGAGCGCGCTCGCCGCCGTGACATCGGGCACGACGATCGCGATGTGGTTAAGCTTTCCGATCATCGATTGGCCTGGCCCGTCATTCAGCCAATCCGGACCAGATGAATTTCGACCAGCGGCCGCTTGCCGAAATGCTCGTTGAGGATGCGGCGCAGCACTCGGCGAGCCGCGTCGCGCACGGCTTCGTCGTCGCGGCGCAGGCCCCGCCGGCAGTTCGTCGACCGCGCGCTCGACGGCGCTGCGCAAGGCGGGAGCCGCCGCCTCGGCAGCCGCCGGCTCGACGACACCGATCACGCTGATCGTCGGCGGCGCCACGGGGCGGCCGTGACGATCGAGCACCAAAGTGGCAACGGCGGTGCCGTTGAAGGTGACGCGACGGCGGTCCTTTAGCGCCGTGCCGTCGAGCGGCAGTAGACCTTTGCCATCGCTGGCCAGCCGGCCGACCGGCACCTCGTCGACGACGCTGGCACCGCTCGGCGCGAGCCGGACCATGTCGCCGTTCTGGATGACGAGCGGCTGCTGGACCTGGCATTCGCCGGCGAGCTCGGCGTGTGCGATCAGGTGGCGGGCCTCGCCGTGCACCGGGACGGCGATCTGCGGGCGGACCATCTGGTACATGCGCACCAGCTCGTCGCGCGCCGGATGGCCCGAGACGTGGACGAAATGGTCCTCCTCGGTGACGATCTCGACGCCGAGCCGGACCAGCGCGTTCTGCAACCGGTTGATCGCCTTCTCGTTGCCCGGAATGATGCGCGACGAGAAGATCGCGACGTCTCCGGTCTCGAGCACGATATGGGGATGGTCGTCGCGCGCGATCCTGGAGAGAGCCGAGCGTGGCTCGCCTTGACTCCCGGTGCAGATCAGCACGATCCGATCGCGCGGGATGTAGCCCGCTTCATCCTCGGTCAGAAAACGCGGCAGATCCGCGAGGTAGCCGTTCTCGCGGGCAGCCTTGTCCATCCGCCACAGCGACCGGCCGACCAACGCCACCTCGCGGCCATGCGCCGCCGCCGCCCGGGCGATCGTTTCGAGGCGCGCCACATTCGAGGCAAAGCAGGCGACCGCTACGCGAGCGTCATAGCGGCCGATCAGATCCGTCAGTGAGCGGCGCAAATCGGCCTCGGACCCCGAAGTGCCGGGCCGCAGGGCGTTCGTCGAAATCACCGATCAGCGCGAGGACCCCTTCGTCGCCGAGCCTGATCAAGGCGGCCTCGTCGGCGGTCGGGCCGATCAGCGGGTCCGGATCGAACTTCCAGTCGCCGGTATGGAGCACAGTGCCGACCGGCGTACGGAGCGCGATCGCGTTCGGTTCGGGGATGGAGTGCGTCAGGGTGATCAGTTCGAGATCGAACGGACCGATCGTGAACCGGCCCGACAGCTGGACGACGTTGATCCTGACCTGGTCGGCTAGTCCGGCCTCGGCCAGCTTTGCGCGCAACAGGGAGGCGGTAAACGGGGTCGCCCAGACCGGACAGCGCAGCTCCCTCCACAGAGTAGGGAATGGCTCCGATGTGATCCTCGTGCGCATGCGTCGCGACGATCCCGAGCAGGCGGTCGCGGCGTTCGACGATAAAGCCGGGATCGGGCATCACGACTTCGAGCCCCGGCTGCGAATCATCACCGAAGGTGACGCCGCAATCGATGATCAGCCAGTCTCCCTGATAGCCATAGACGTTCAAGTTCATGCCGATCTCGCCGGCCCCCCCGAGCGGGACGAAGTAAAGCGCGTTCGGGTCGCGGTATTCCGGCCGGGCCCCCGATTGCAAAGGGAGACGGTTCATTTGTCGCGGTTTCGGCGATAGATCAGGCGAAGCCCCCACAAGGTCAGATCGGGATCGACATGGTCGATGATCGGTCGCCCCGGCGAATAGCGGGGCGAGCCCGCCGGTCGCGATGACGTCCATCCGTTCGCCGCGCTCGGCCCGGATGCGCTGCACCAGCCCCTCGATCAGTCCGATATAGCCCCAATAGATGCCGGACTGCATGCAGCTGACCGTGTCCTTGCCGATGACGCGTTCGGTGCGGCGGATACGAATACTGGGCAGCTTCGCCGCCGCCATTTCCAACGCGTGCAATGATAGGTTGATCCCCGGCGCGATCACGCCGCCGCAATAATTGCCGTCACGGTCCACCACGTCGAAGGTCGTAGCGGTGCCAAAATCGACGACGATCAACGGCCCCTTGTAGCGGTCGTGCGCCGCGATGGTATTGACGAGGCGGTCGGCGCCGACTTCCTCCGGCCGATCCACCAGCGCATTGGTGCCGAGCGTCACGCCCTTCTCGCCGACCACGAGCGGATCGGTATTGCAATACCTCCGGCACAGGGTCACCAGATTGAAATTGACGTCGGGCACGACGCTGGCGATCACCGCTGCATGCACATCGCCGCGCGCCAGGCTTTCCAGCGACAGGAGATGATCGAGCCAGACGACATATTCGTCGGCTGTGCGCTTGCCCTCTGTCGCCGTGCGCCAACTGCCCTTGAGATCGGCGCCATCCCAGATTGCAAACACGGTGTTGGTGTTGTTGGCATTGATGGCGAGAAGCATGTCGCTCCCTTCACTCGGCCGGGAAAACCTCGCCGGCGGCGATGCGCCGGGATTCCCCCGCACAGTCGAGCAGCAGGTTTCCTTCGTTATCTATATCGAGAAAGCGGCCGCACGAGGCGAGAGCGTCGAGGCGGACCCGGATCGGCTCGCCGGGAGTGATCGCCGCGGCCGCCAACCAGGCGGCACGAACCGGCGCAAAGCCCTCGTCGTGCCAGCGCATATTCCACAATCGAAAATGCGCGGCGAACTCCTCGAGCATCACAGCTGGCATGACCTCACCTAAGCCTGCCTCCATAAGGGAGGTCGCGGGAAATTCCGTGCCTTGCGGCGAAGCTGTGAGGTTGACCCCAACGCCGACCACGACAAAGCGCAGCTTCTCGGGTTCAACGGTCTCCGATTCGAGAAGGATTCCAGCGATTTTACGACCATTGATCAGCACATCATTCGGCCATTTATACGCGAGTTGCTCGACCCGCGGCAGTATCCGACGAAGCGCCCCTCCCACCGCCAAAGCCGCAACAAAGCCGAGTTGTGCCGAGCTGCTTACCGGGCAGTCGGGCCGCAAAATCAGCGAAAGATAGAGATTGCCCCGAGGCGAGATCCAGGCGCGCCCGCGACGCCCGCGACCGGCGGTCTGCTCGAGCGCCCATACGAGGGTACCTTCTGCTGCGCCATCGCGAGCCAGCTGCTTTGCCTCGTCGTTGGTGCTCCCGATCGAAGTCGTAACAAAGCAGCCGATAGCCTGGGGGCAGCCTCGGTTGCCTCGTCATCGATTGAAGAGAGCCGAAGCGGCAGCTTCGGCGCCGCCGACGATCGGACCGGGCAGCAGGAAGAAGAACAAGGTGACGACCGCCGTGACGAACACCACACCTTTGAGCTCGGCGGTCAACGGGCGGTCGAAAGCGCCCACGGGCTCGTCGAAATACATGACCTTGACGACCCGCAGATAATAAAACGCCGAGACGACGCTGGTCACGACGCCGATGACGGCCAGTCCGGCAAGCTTGGCATCGATGGCGGCGAGAAAGACGTAGAGCTTGGCGAAGAACCCTGCGGTCGGCGGTATCCCGCTCAGTGCGAACATGAAGATCGCCAAGGCCAGTGCGAGCCCGGGCTGCGAGCGCGACAGCCCGGCGAGATCCGAAATCCCTTCGAGCATGCGGCCGTCTCGGCGCATGCACAGGATCACCGCCCAGGTGCCGACGGTCATGAATAGGTAGATCGCCATATAGACCAGCACACCGCGGATGCCGGCCGCCGTGCCGGTGGCGAGCCCGATCAGCGCATAGCCGACATGGCCGATCGAGCTGTAGGCCATCAGCCGCTTGATGCTCTCCTGGGCGATCGCGGCGACTGCGCCGAGCACCATCGAGGCGATCGACAGAAAGATCGCTTGGTTGGGCGTTATCCAAGGCGGATACGTGAGCCGTGTCCAGGCAGCGCGCCGGCGTCGATCTTCCCCGCGTGCAATGTCGCACGGCACAACCGCTCGGTTCGGAGGTCTCGCACAGGTGCTCACGATCCGGCACACTCGGCGCATCCAACACATGCCACCAAATCCGGGGGAACGGACAATGAGCGAATTGCGCGTCGTGGCCACGGGACTGGGTTTCCCGGAGGGGCCGGTGGCCATGCAGGACGGCTCGGTCGTGCTGGTCGAGATCGAGCGTCAGACGGTCAGCCGCGTGCTGCCGGACGGCACGGTGCAGGTGATTGCGCGGACCGGCGGCGGGCCGAACGGAATGGCGGTGGGTCCCGACGGCGCGTTCTACGTCTGCAACAACGGCGGCTTCGCCTGGCGGCTGGAGATGGGATTGCTGCGCCCGGCCGTCCAGGCATCCGACTACACCACCGGCCGGATCGAGCGGGTGGATCCGAAGACCGGCGCCGTTAGCGTGCTGTATGATCGCTGCGGCGCCAACCCTCTGCGCGGGCCGAACGACATTGTGTTCGACACCAACGGCGGGTTCTACTTCACCGATCTTGGCAAGACCCGGGCACGGGAGCGCGACCATGGCGTGATCTACTACGCGCTGGCGGACGGCTCGAGGATTGTGGAGGTGGCATTTCCCTGCCTCACGCCGAACGGCATCGGCCTGTCGCCGGACGGCAGCGTGCTCTACGTCGCCGAGACCGAGCCCGCGCGGCTCTGGGCGTTCGACATCACCGCACCGGGCATGGTGACGAAGCAGGGCTGGCCATCGCCCAATGGCGGGCGGCTGGTCACCGGCCTCGGCGGGTTCCAGCGCTTCGACAGCCTCGCGGTGGATGCCGCCGGAGACATCTGTGTCGCGACCCTGATCACCGGCTGCGTCAGCGTGATCGCACCGGATGGCAGGCTGGTGCGGCAGGTGGCCATGCAAGACCCGATGACCACGAACATCTGCTTCGGCGGCCCCGACCTGCGCACGGCCTACGTCACGCTGTCGGGCACCGGGCAGCTCGTTGCCATGGACTGGCCCGAGGCGGGATTGCGACTGGCCTACGACGCCTGACCGTGGCGCCGCAACGTCAGTCGTCGATCGCCTGGTAGGCGTGGGTCCAGAAGTCCGCGATGACCGCAGGCAATGCGGGCCCGGACATGAGCCGCTGGGTCAGCACGACGCCCACCACGTCCTCGGCCGGCGCGTTGCGCCAGGCCGTGGTGAAGCCGCCGACCCATCCGTAGCTGCCTGGCTTCAGGCCGACGTCATCTCGCGCCGCGCTCACGGCGACGTCATCCCGCGCCGTGCTCACGGCGACGCCATCCCGCGCCGTGCTCACGGCGACGCCAAACCCCCAACCGTTGGTATCCCAGAAGCCGGGAAAGAACGGCGAGGCCGCCTTCTGCGCCGGTGTCAGATGATCGGTCGTCATCAACTCGACGCTCGACCGCGCCAGGATGCGGTGCGCGCCGTGCCGGCCTCCGCGTAGCATCATGCGGCCGAACGCGAGGAAATCGTCGGCGGTCGAGACCAGTCCGCCGCCGCCGGACTGAAACGCGGGAGGGTTCGCCCAAAGGCCGCCGTGGGCGCGGTCGTAGATGGCGAGCCCGCCGGTTTCGGTATCGGTTCGATAGCATGTCGCCAGCCGGTCGCGTTTTTCCCCCGGCACGCTGAACCCGGTATCCGTCATGCCGAGCGGCGCGAAGATCCGTTCGGCCAGAAAATCCCCGAACGCCATCCCGGCGGCGCGCGCGACCAGCACGCCGAGAACGTCGGAGCCGGTGTGATACAGCCAGCGCTCGCCCGGCTGATGCAGCAGCGGCACGCCACCCAGGCGCCGGAGGAATTCGTCAGGACCGAATGGCAGCGGGTTCGGTCCCGGGGCGAGGCCGGCCTGCTCGATTGCCGCCTGGATCGGGTACTGCCCGGGCGGCGCCATCACCGCGCCGAAACCCGCGCGGAACGACAGCAGATCGCGCAGCGTGATCGCACGGTTGGCCGGCACCGTGTCGTCGAGCAGACCGTCGATCGAGCGCAGGACACGGCGGCCGGACAGTTCCGGCAGCAGCCGATCGACCGGATCGTCCAGCCGGAGTTTCTCCTCCTCGACGAGTATCATGGCGGCTGCGGCGGTGACCGGCTTGGTCATCGAGGCGATGCGGAAGATGCTGTCGCGGCGCATCGGCGTGCCGGCGTCCAGGTCCTGCACGCCGAGCGCCACGGCATGGACGTCGTCTTGGCGCGCCAGCAAGGCCACCAGACCGGCCACCTCGCCACGCTCGGCGTGGCCGCGCATGACGTCGGAGAGGTGCGCCAGGCGCGTCGGGGAAAATCCGCCGGATTGTGCCATGCGATAGGTCCTGTCTGCATCGTAGTTAACTGATCAGTTAAATACAGGCAGTGGGCCACGCCTGTCAAACACCCGGCGGCAAGGCTTGCAGTCAAGCCCTCCCCTCCCCTTGCGGGCTACGGGTTCCACACATCCGCGGAACGACTTGCCAAACCGCCCGATTGCCAGAATCGATCCACCGGACGGTTTCGGCACAGGGTGCGATTCGCATGATCGGGACAAGCCTTGGGGGGGTCGGCGACAGGCGGCTGGAATGTGTCGGTGGGTCGTTGCTGGCGGCGATGCAGCAGCATCGAACGCTGTGCGTGCACCGGCTGGCGAAGGACCGCAATCAGGCGATCCAGTTCGGTCGTTTCCTCGTTTCCTGGCCAACCGCGCGGTGACGGTGCACGAGATGCTGGCGACCGCCGGCGGCCAGACCAGCCAGCGGTTGCCGGCGCGCATGGCCGCATTCTTCCTGTGTCGTCAACGAAACAATAGATGACACAACCGGGTGCTCGGCGCGTTGATGCGGATCAATTCAGTTCATGCCGATACTGCGGATCAGCCTGCAGGTTCAGGCTGGCACTTCGGACAATGGTATGTCGTGCGACCGCCGTGCTTGTCGATCACCAGTGCGGTGCCGCAACGCGGGCATCGACCACCGGCGTGACGCTCGGGCAGCAGGAACCCCTTCGGCAGCCGGTCGGTGAAGCTCTCGGCACCGGCGCCGCAGTCGATCGCGGTCTGCAGAACATGCTTCATCGCATCGAACAGACGCTGCCGCACCCCCGCATCGAGGCTGTTCGCGACAATGGCGGGATGCAGCCTCGCCTGGAACAGGATTTCGTCGGCGTACAAGTTGCCGATCCCGGCGATCCGCGCCTGGTCCATCAGGACGGCCTTGATCGACTGCCTGCGGTTGGCAATTGCCGCGGCGAACGCCTTTTCATCGAACGCCGGATCGAGTGCGTCGGGACCAAGCTGCTGATCGGCAATGAACGCCGCAGCGCTGTCGGTCCGGCATACCCGACCGATGCGCCGCGGATTGATGTAGGCGAGCCGGTCACCCTCGGCGAACTCGAACTCAATGCGGACATAGGGCGGCTCCTCCGCGTCACGCTGCACGTGCTGCAGCGAGCCATTGGTGCCGAAGTGCATGGCAAGCGTGCCGGCATTCTCGAAGTCGACAAACAGCACCTTGCCATGCCGCAAGCATGACGCGACGCGCCTGCCCTTCAGCCGCCGCTGCAACGCCACCGCGGTCGCACCCTCCAGGCTGCCGGGATCGGGAACATCCGTGCGCGCAACGACGCGGGCGATGCAGTGCTGTTCGACCAGGCGCTTGAATATCTCGACATCGGGCAGTTCGGGCATCGACGGTTCTCCGCGATCAGCGCAACGCGCGTCTGGTTGCCAAGCGTGATCCTTGCACTACCATGGCCGCAAGTATCCGGAGGACAACGGCATGATCACGAAATTCGACAGCCTCTACGCAGGCCACGTCGATCTGGACAACGTCGGCTACGCCGGCACGCCGATCAACGACCGGCGCTACGACAACGCGCATCTCGCCACCGCGCTCGACAAGGCGCAATCCATGGCGGTGCTCATGGACGGCCTCGGCTACAACGCGTTCTGGATGGCCGAACACCATTTCCAGCGCGAGGGCACCGAATGCATTCCCAACGTGCTGCTGATGGCGCTGCACCTCACGCACGTAACCAAGAACCTCAAGACTCGGCTGCGGCTTCAACATCACGCCGATGTGGCATCCGCTGCGCCTGGCCGAGGACTACGCGATGGCGGACATCCTCAGCAACGGCCGCGTCATCTTCGGCCTCGGCCGCGGCTATCACACGCGCGAGGTGGAGACGTTCGGATCGCCGCTGATCGACCAGGCGGCCAACCGCGAGCTATATGAAGAGCAGACCGACATCATCTTCAAGGCGTTCAACAACGAGTCGTTCTCGCACAAGGGCAAGCACTACACGCTGCCGCCCGAGGTGCCGTATCGCGGCTACACGCTGAAGGATCTTACCCTCGTGCCGCGGCCGTTGCGCCTGCCGGTGGAGACCTGGCAGCCGATCCAGGGCGGCGTCGGCGCGCGCGTTGGAGTTCATGGCCAAGCACGGCATCCAGGGCATGGTCGGCGGCGGCTCGGCCGAAGGCGGCGCGATGCACAAGGTCGTGCTCGGCTGGCAGGAAGCGCACGCCAAAATGGGCAAGCACATCGAGCTCGGCGAGCGGCTGTGCTTCGGCTTCCATTTCTACATGGGCAAGAGCAAGGCGGATGGCATCGAGCGCGCGCGCAAATACTACGAAGAGAACATGAAGATGTTCGGCGAGCTGCGCCTGGTACGCGCGATGACCGACGAGCAGGTCGAGATCATGCGCGATCCGAAGCGCGCGCCGACGGCCAAGCTGCCGAAGATCGAGGATGCGGTGGCGGCCGGCGGCTTCCTCACCGGCAACGCGCAGGAGGTCATCGACCACTTGAAGTCGCTCGAGGAAAAATATCCGGCGCTGGACCGCGTGTCGGTGAGCCTGTCGGTCGGCGTGCCCAAGTCCGAGGCGCTGGAGCAGTTGCAGCGCTTCGCCGAGGAGGTGATGCCGGCGTTCCGCAAGGCGAAGGTGCCCGAGCCCGCGATGGTGAAGTAGCCACTCCGGGCAGCGCGGTACACCGATGCTGCGTGCGGCGCCGGAACGCGTGCTTCTACCCCTGCCACCCGGCCCATAGAGAAGATTCTACTTTTTTGGCCACCTAGCTTGAATTTCTGAGGAAATCCTTCTCTGATCTCCCCCGGATCGCCCTATATTCGGTGATCCGGGGTGTGGCAGGGGCAGGGTTTTCGATGGCCGACGAGGTCTTCTTTCTCCAGATGGCGCGTGAGGTGCGGCGGTGATCCCCGTCGCGCTCGATCCGGCGGCGCTGACGGTCGCGGTTGCCGGCCGCGGGGCGGTTGCGCTGCGCCGGTTCCTCGCGCTGCGCTCCGGCGGCGCGCACGATCTGCTGCTGTTCTCCGACCAGCCGGATCCGGACCTGGCACGCTCGGCCGGCGCTGCGTTGCGGGATGGCCTGCCCGGGCGGGCGGAACTGGCGGCACTGCGCGCCCTGTGGATCGCCGGTCTGCCGGATGATCGTGCCGCCGAACTCGCCGCGCTGGCACGGTCGCAGCTTGTGCTGGTGAATGTCGAGGACCGGCCCGCGCTCTGCGATTTCCATAACGTGGCCGAGGTCCGTCACGGCGACCTGCTGCTGACGGTCTCCACGGGCGGTGCCAGCCCTGGCCTCGCCGCCCGTATCCGGGCGCGGCTGGCCGCCGAGTACGGGCCGGAGTGGAGCGAACGCCTCGCACAGCTTCGCGGCGTTCGCGCGGCCTGGCGCCAGGACGGACGGAACCCGGCCGAGGTGACCGCCCTGACCGACGCGCTGTTGCAGGCGAACGGGTGGCTGGCATGACCCCGGCCCTGGCAACCGCATCCGCCCGGCTGACGGCACCGGTCTTCGAGCCCGGGACCGTGTGGCTGGTCGGCGCCGGCCCCGGCGATCCCGGGCTGCTGACGCTGCATGCCGCGCACGCGCTGGCCGAGGCGGACGTTGTGCTGCACGACGCGCTGGTGGCGCCGGACATCCTGGCGCTCGCACCGCAGGCTCGGCTCGAGCCGGTCGGCAAGCGCGCCGGTGGCGGCCGTACCCCGCAGCTTCGCATCAACGAGCGTCTGATCCGCCTGGCGCGGGACGGCCAACGCGTGGTGCGGCTGAAAGGCGGCGACCCGCTGGTGTTCGGCCGCGGCACGGAGGAGGCACTGGCGCTGGCGGCCGCGGGCGTGCGGTTCCGCATCATCCCCGGTGTCAGCGCGGGCATCGGCGGCACGGCCGCCGCGGGTATCCCGACCACGCATCGCGGCCTCGCACACAGCGTCGCATTCGCCACCGGGCACGATTCCAGCGGCGAACTGCCGGCGGACCTCGACTGGGACGCGCTGGCGCGCGGCGCCGATGTGCTGATCCTCTACATGGCGCTGCGGCGGGTCGGCGTGATTGCGGCGCGGCTGCGTGCGGCGGGCCGCAGCGCCGATGAGCCGGTCGCCTTCATCACCGAGGCGACCACGCCCCGCCAGCGCGTCGTCGTCACCACGCTGGCGCAGGCCGAGGCGACATCGGGAAAGATTCCGCGCGACGCACCGACACTGATCGTCGTGGGTCCGGTCGTCGCGCTGCGGCCACTGATCGCCGCGTGGCAGGACGCCGCACCGATGTCCTGCGCGCCCACATCGAGCCGCGCGACGGCCTGAGGGAGAAGATCATGCCAAGCCTGCCCATGCTGCCCGAGACCGCGCCCTTCCCGGCCGATCAGATCACCGCGCTCAACCGGATCATGTCCGCGACCAGCGTCGAACAACGGACCTGGCTGAGCGGCTTCCTGGCGGGCTACCAGGCCGCGACCGGACCGCAGCCGGCTGCCGCCGCGCCGCCCGCCCGACGCGCACCGCTCACCATCCTGTTCGGCACGGAATCCGGCAACGCCGAAGCGCTCGCCGATATCGCCCGCAAGGCGGCGGGGAAACTCGGCTTCGCCGCGCGCGTGCTCGACATGGCGGATGCCACGCCCGCGCAGCTCGCCGGCGTGCAGAACCTGCTGGTGATCGCCAGCACCTGGGGCGAGGGCGATCCGCCGCAACGGGCGATCGATTTCCATGCCGCGCTGATGGCTGCCGATGCACCGCGCCTCGACGGCGTGCGCTATGCCGTGCTGGCGCTGGGCGACCGCGCCTATGCGAAGTTCTGCGAGACCGGCCGGCTGTTCGACGAACGCTTTGCCGCCCTTGGCGCGACGCGGGTGGCCGATCGGATCGACTGCGACCTCGACTACGAGGCGCCGGCGAATGCGTGGATCGGCGGGACCCTGACGCACCTGAAGGCCGAGCTTGGCGATAAGGACGCGGAATCCGCGGTCATCCATGTGGACTTCGCCCGCGCGCCGGCCGAGGCCAGCGCCTACAGCCGGACGCGTCCGTTCGAGGCCGAGATCACCGAACGCATCAAGCTCAGCGGCAGCCGCTCGTCGTCCGAGACGTGGCATGTGGAACTGTCGCTCGAAGGCGCCGGCATCGCGTACGAGCCGGGCGATTCGCTGGGCTTCCTGCCGACCAACGATCCGGCGCTGGTCGATGCGGTGATGGCGGCGTCGGGCCTTGCGGGCGATACGGCGTTGCATGCCGCACTGTCGGAGCGGTTCGACATCACCACGCTGACGCGCAAGCAGGTCGACGACCATGCCCGGCTGACCGGCGACGACATCGCTGGCCGCCGATGCGGCCTTCGTCGAGGGACGCCAGGTGATCGACCTGCTCGAGGCGGCACCGCACCGGCTGAGCGCGGAGCAGCTCACGTCGCTGCTGCGGCCATTGCCGCCGCGCTACTACTCGGTTGCATCCAGCCTCAAGGCCGTGCCGGACGAGGCGCATCTGTTGGTCGCGGCGGTGCGGTACGAGACGCATGGCCGCGTGCGCAATGGCGTCGCGTCGGTCGACGTCGCGGACCGTCGCACGACCGGCGAACGCATGAAGGTGTTCGTCAAACCAAATCAGCATTTCAGGCTGCCGGCTGACCCGCAGCGCCCCATCATCATGATCGGGCCGGGCACCGGCGTCGCACCGTTCCGCGCCTTCATGCAGGAGCGCGATGTTTTGGGCGGCAAGGGCAAGAACTGGCTGGTCTTCGGTCATCGCAACTACACGCACGACTTCCTGTACCAGTTGGAATGGCAGGACCTGCTGAAGCGCGGCGTGCTGACGCGGCTGGATGTCGCCTTCTCGCGCGACCAGCCGGAGAAGCGCTACGTGCAGCACGCCTTGTGGGATGCGCGGCGCGAGTTGCATGCGTGGGTGCAGGACGGCGCCACGATCTATGTGTGCGGCGACGCCAACGCCATGGCGAAGGACGTGCACGCCACATTGCAGCGCATCATCGCCGATCAGAGCGGCAAGGACGGGATTGCCGCGCTCGATGCGCTGCGCCGCGAGGGAAGGTACCTGCGCGATGTCTACTGAAGCCCCTCGGCCCTCGCCCAACGAGGCGATCAAGGCGAACAGCCGCTTCCTGCGCGGCACCATCGCCGAAGGGTTGCAGCGCGTCGAAACCGGCGCGTTGTCGGACGATGACCAGCAACTGACGAAGTTCCATGGCATCTACGTGCAGGATGACCGTGACCTGCGCGCGGAACGCGGGCGCAAGAAGATGGAGAAGGCCTTCATCTTCATGGCAAGGATGCGCGTGCCGGGCGGCATCCTGACACCGCAACAGTGGCTGGCGGCCGAAACCATCGCGCGCGAACGCGGCAACGGCACGCTGCGCCTGACCACGCGCCAGACCATCCAGTTCCACGGCATCATCAAGAGCAACCTGCGCCTGGCAATCCAGGCGATGAACGACGCGATGCTCGACACCATCGCGGCCTGCGGCGACGTGAACCGCAACGTCATCGCGACGGCAAATCCGTGGGAAGGCCGCGCGCATGCCGAGATTGCCGAACTCGCCCAGGCGATCGGCACGCATCTGCTGCCGAAAAGCCGCGCCTGGCACGAGATCTGGATCGACGGGGAAAAAATCTCCGGCGGCGAGGAGGAGGACGAACCCATCTACGGCCGCACCTACATGCCGCGGAAGTTCAAGATCGCCGTTGCCTTGCCGCCGCACAACGATGTGGACGTGTTCGCCCACGACCTCGGCTTCATCGCCATCGAGGAAGCCGGGCGCATCGTCGGCTACAACGTGGTCGTCGGCGGCGGCATGGGCATGACGCACGGCGAGCCCGACACGTTCCCGCGCACCGGCGACGTGATCGGATTCTGCACGCCCGACCAGGTGCTGGATGTCGCCGAGAAGGTGGTGACCGTGCAGCGCGACTTCGGCGACCGCTCGGACCGCAAGCATGCACGGCTCAAATACACGATCGAGCGCATCGGCCTGGGGCAATTCAGCGAGGAACTGGAACGGCGTTTGGGCTTTCGTCTGTCGCGCGCCCGTGCGTTCGCCTTCACCGACAACGGCGATCGTATCGGCTGGACCGAGGGCGACAATGGCACGTGGCACTACACGCTGTTCGTCGAGAACGGCCGCGTGCGCGATCTGGCGGACCACCGGCTGCTCAGCGGACTGCACGCGATCGCCGAACTTGGTGTCGGCCAATTCATCATCACGCCGAACCAGAATCTCGTCCTTGCCGACATACCGGCGGCGCGGCGCGGTGCGGTCGCGGCGTTGCTCGAGGAACACGGGCTCGGCGCGCCGGTCAGCGGATTGCGCCGGAACTCCCTGGCCTGCGTCGCGCTGCCGACCTGCGGCCTCGCGCTGGCGGAAAGCGAACGCTACCTGCCGTCACTTTTGACACGGCTTGAGGACGAGTTGGAGCGGCTTGGATTGGCGCAGGACGACATCACCATCCGCATGACCGGATGCCCCAATGGCTGCGCGCGTCCTTACCTGTCCGAGATCGCGCTCGTGGGCCGCGCGCCGGGACTCTACAATCTCTATCTCGGCGGCGCCTTCGACGGCACGCGGCTCAACAAGCTGTATCGCAAGGACGTCGATGACGACGCGATCGTCGCGGCGCTCGCACCATTGCTGCGCGAATACGCGGAACGGCGATCCGATGGCGAGCGGTTCGGCGACTATGTCATCCGCGCCGGGCACGTCCGCGCCAACCACTGCCGGCAACACGTTCCACGCCGATCTGGCCCCCGACCTCAGGAGCTGACGATGCGCCAACTACTCTATGCGACCCGCGATCTGGCCTGGCCATCGCTGCGCCACACCGAAGGCAGGCTGCTCGGTCTGCCCTTTGTTCTGGCCGCTTGCGCACCGGGCCTCGTCTACGATTGGTCCGTCTGCATCGCTGCATTGATGATCGCGAGCGTGGCAAGCTTCCTGGTGTTTGTCCCGCTGACGGCGTTGGCGCTGAATGGCGGCGTGGCCGCTCGGCGACGATCAGCCGCCTCCGCCGCTGACCCCACGCGCCTACGGCCTGCTGCTCGTGTTGTGGACGACAAGCGCGTGGCTGGGGGCCGCGTTGACGTCGCTTCGCGCAGTGCCGGTCTGACAGGAAGGTAAGGCGAGGGGCTCTGCCCCTCGACCCCGCCAAGGACAAGTCCTTGGAACCTTTCACTTAAGTAATGGGGGTCTGGGGCCTCAGGCCCCAGCGGGTCGCGGGCAGAGCCCGCGCCTTCCTTTGCCCTATCCTGCTATTCCGGATCGGGTCCGCGAACGGCCGCATAGCCCTTGCCGAATGCGGCGTCGCGCTTTTGGAAAGCAAATTTCACCCCGTGTTCGCGCATCGTCTCGCGGAATTCGCGCGCCTTTGGGGCAAGATGGCCACGCGCGTCGATCTCTGCCCCGACACGCTGCAGCGTGCGAGCGCCCATCAGTTCCAGTCCGAGATTGACCAGCCGCTTGTTGGCTGACAGCAGATGCGGATCAACCAGACCCATCCGTTCGGCCAGCCGCATCACCTCGGCTTCCAGCTGATCAGCCGGCACGGATTTGAGTGCCAGACCGATCGAGGCCGCATCCGCGCCGGTCACGCTGTCGCCGGTCAGCAGCAGCCGCTTCGCCCATTGCGGGCCGCAATGATACAGCCACATGCTGCCCGGCGGCGTTCCCAGGTCGCGCACGGGCGGAAAACCGATGCGCGCATCATCGGCCACCAGCACCATGTCGCACAGCCACGCGAGATCGGTGCCGATACCGATGCAGGTGCCGTGCACCTGGGCAATCACCGGCTTGTGCATGTCGAATAACGTCATGCGCAGGCGCTGGCCATGCTCCAGTCGCCAGACGTCGTCATCGATCTCCTGGCGGCCGCGATAGGCCTCGCCGCGGCCGGACGAGTACTCGCTGAGATCGGCGCCGGCGCAGAAATGCGGGCCGGCGCCGCGCAGCACGGCGCAATGCACCGCGTTGTGTTCATCGGCCTCGAGCAGTGCCGCGGACAGTTCCCGCAGGATCTGCGCACTGAGTGCGTTGCGCTTCTCCGGCCGATTGAGCGTGATGATGGCCGTGGTGTTCTTCACCTCGTAGATGATCTGTTCGAACTGCATGGTTTCCCCCGTGCGTTGCCGGTCTCGCGGTCGGCGCGTAAGCTCGGCCGCAACCATGCGCCGGGTCGGAAACGGAGGCCAGTCATGAAGATCGCACGCGTCGAGACGTTCCTGTTCGATCCCGGGACCGCCAAGAATCTGTTGTTCTGCCGCGTCGAAACCGATGACGGGCTGCACGGCTGGGGCGAGGCCTATGTGACGTTGGGCAAGGAGCCCGTCATCGAGCAGTGCCTGCAGGCGATGGCGAAGCACGTGATCGGCCGCAGCCCGTTCAACATCCGCCACACGGCGCAGATCATGTTCGACGACTTTGCGATCCGCCGCGCTTCGCTCGATCTGCTGTCGGCCTGGAGCGCGCTCGAGATTGCGATGTGGGACATCGTGTCGAAGCACGCCGGCCTGCCGCTCTACAACATGCTGGGCGGCGCGTCGCGCGAGCGGGTGCGCGTCTATGCCAACGGCTGGTCGAACGGATCCGAGTCGATCGAGGCCAACATCGAGCGTGCGTTGAAGGTGAAGGAGATGGGCTTCACCGCGCTCAAATGGGATCCGTTCCCGGGCGCATGGCGCAGTTGGATCCATCGCGAGGACGAGGAGCATGTGGTGCGGTATGTCCGCGCGATGCGTCAGGCGCTGGGTCCGGATTTCGGCTTGCTGGTCGAGGTGCATCGCAGGCTCGCGCCGATGCATGCGATCCGCATCGGCAAGCGGATCGCGGAATTCGATGTCGGCTGGTACGAAGAACCGTGCCTGTGCGACAACATCGAACTGGTCGCCGAGGTGCGGCGCAATGTGCCGATCCCGATCGTGACCGGCGAGGCGATCTATTCCAAGGAGGCTTTCGCTGCTGCGCTCGCAGCACGCGCCGCCGACATTCTGAACCCGGACATCTGCAATTGCGGCGGCATCAGCGCCATGCTTGACATCGCCGCGATGGCGCAGCCGCACGCAGT
The DNA here is from genome assembly GCA_963739725.1 of uncultured Alphaproteobacteria bacterium. Classification (GTDB taxonomy): domain Bacteria; phylum Pseudomonadota; class Alphaproteobacteria; order Acetobacterales; family Acetobacteraceae; genus JAMXLO01. The sequence goes on from CAVUBS010000032.1 coordinate 22,708, forward strand.
GGCGATCGCGCCGCACAACTACAACAGCACGCTGGTTGGCGCTGCGGCGACGGTCCAGCTGTCGGCCATGATTCCGAACTTCTGGATTGCCGAGTTCTTTGTGAATCTCTGGCCGGCCTGCGACGAGATCGCGGTGAAGCCATTGACCGTGAAGGACAGCTTTGTCGAGCTGCCGACGACGCCTGGCCATGGCATCGACATCGATGTGACGCGGCTCAAGGCGCGGCCATACCACGACCGCGCGGGGAAAGGGCTGCGGCAGTACTGGGAGGAGTTCCCGCGCAAGAACTACGTGGCCGGCGCGATCCACACGGGGCATTGACGCCGGCGTGCGTGCCGGTCGGCCTGTGCCTCAGTCGCGAGCGCGCGCCAGATAGGCTTCGGCATCCTCGTCCAGCAGAAACCTGTCGCGCTGCAATGCTGTGACCACCTGCTGGACGCGCTTCAGATACGCTTCGGGGTTCGGATAGCGCTCCGCAAGCGATGGGCGCGGATCGGCCGACTGTTCGCGTGCGTCCCGCGTTGCGGCAAACGCCAGAAATGTGCCGTCGCGATCGGCCAATTCACCGTCCGGCAGCGGTGACTTGTAAAGATTCCACCCGGTGAACGTGCCGCGCGGCACCGCGATGTCCGGGAGCACGATGCCGGCGATCTCATTGCCGTCCGCATCCACCTGCGGCACCAGAGCGCCCCACGCGCGCGCCGGCGACTGAGGATTTGTCCAGTCGCCAAGTGGCACTGCATCGTTCGCCGCGCGCGGCGGCACCAGCGCATGCAGCTTTGGCCATGCAACGGCCCCCGCGGACACCAACGTTCCATTGTCGATGCGCGGCAGGCGCGACGGCGGCGGCTCGCGTCCATTCGCCACCCATTCATCCAAAGCGATCAGCAGCGCGCGGATGGCCGGCATCGGATCGTGCCAGTTGCGCGGATTGGTGCAGGGACCCGGATCACGCGGCATCCCGGCCTTTCCCCCGTGCTGCGTGCCCGGCAGATAGTAGCCGCGCACATTCGCCGGCAACGCAACGTCACGCTTCCCGTCCGGGTCGGTGTGCAACAGCGAAGCGCCCTTCTGCCAGTATTCGGTCGAGGTGTTTGTCTCGATCAGCTTCGGGTCGCTGTCATCGCCGCGCAGCAAAGCACCGGTACCGCCGCCGATCGGATCGTCGAGCATGGCGGAGGAGAATGGGAACTGCACCTCGGGGAAGTCGTGGTCCTCATGCCAGGTCCGTGTGCGCGCGGGCTGGCCGAACTCGGTGTTGTGGAACACCCGCCCGATGCCTGCGACATGGGTGAACACGCCGTCGAATACGCGCGCTCCGTCCTCGTCGCGGTTGAAGCCAAGTGCGATGTGGTCGCGCAGATAGCGACCAGCCTGGGAGATGCCAAATGCCAGCGCGTGCTCCATCGGGCGACCAAGCAGATCGCGCCCTGCCGCGGCGTGGCGCAGGTGGCTCACAAGGTCGCGCGTCGCGGCAAAGCCGATGCCAAGCACACCAGGTTTCGTCGCCTGGTACTGGATCTCGTAGATCGAGCCAGGCTCCGGCGGCGTGCCCTCGGGCAGCAACTGCACGGTGCGCGCATCGACGAATCGCCATGCGGGAACCTCGTGCCGAGGCGCCTTCTGTGTTCGCCGCACGGTCAGTCGCGCGTCACGCGGATCGAGGCTCGCCGTCTCGTATGACAGGCGAAAGCGCTCCAGCACACCGCCGCGCGTGCCGGAGATGAATTCCTCGCGGATGCGCCGCACGATCGGCGCACCATTGTTCGTCGCCACCGGCGCATTCAAACCAAGACCGCCATTGGCGCGCGGCGCGCCGGGATCCCAGCCGGACCAGACCAGCGTGAAGCCGCGCCGCAATGGCAGCGCATTGCCGAGATCGGCCGCCGTCTGGGGCTGATTGCCCGCCTTGCCGGCACACAGATTGGCGAACAGCATGATGCGGCCGCGGTTGTTCACTTCGTACAGAATGCGACCGTTGCCACGCTCCGGATCGGCCGGGCGCAGGATGCAGATATCGCTGCGGTACTCGACGCGGCCGCGTGCGTTGCGCGGCGCCTTGTCGATGTTGACAATGCCGACGTTGCCGGGATGCGCGGGATCGATCTCGCCGATCGCAACGCCATCCAGCCGCTCGTACGCACCCACATCGCCGAACGAAGCACCGCCGACGAACGGCGCGCGCGACGTGATCTCGATAGCTGTGATCATGGAAGAAACTCCTTCAGCGAACGAAGCCGGCCAGTTCCTCTTCCGCCCAGGCGATCACCTGCGGGATCGACTGGCCACTGAGCAGTTTCCCCAGCATCGCGGGCTGCGTGCCGCGACTGTAGATCTGCATGGCGATGTCCGGCGCCGCCGGCGTGCCCGCAACGTGCGGATGCGCGTGATGCGACGGGCGGATCGGATAGTGATACACCGTGCCGCGCGGCGGCTCGACCTCGTTCCAGATGGTAAAGTCCAGCATGCTGTCGAACGGCGGGATGTCGAAGCCCGAGACCGCCTTGGTGCGCTCCTCCACCTGTTCGCGCTGGCAGAGAAACTCCAGCAGATCCTTCGCCGCGGATTTGTTGCGGCTGAACGACCAGATCCCCCAGAAATACGGATTGTAGGCGACGAACCGACCCTTCGGCCCGCGCGGGGCGGAGAACGTCCAGCAGTCCTGCGCGACCTGCGGCTGGTCGCGCTTTGCCACGGCCCACGCGGAAGGCGGGTTGAAGATCAGCGCGCTCTGCCCCGAGATCAGCGCGCGATTGTTCGATGCGCTGTCATAGCTCAGCACGTCGCGCGGCAGGAATTTTACCAGTGCCTGACCGTACTCCAGCACCTGCCGCACTTCGTCCGACTGCACCGCAACATTGCCGTTGGCATCGACCAGTTCCGCGCCGTACGCCGCGAACAGCGCGCCGCAGAAATCGACGCAGTCACCGGCGTTCGACAGGCCGAGCGCGAACGGCATGCCCGCCTTCTGACAGGCCTCGGCCGCCTTCAGATGCGCGTCCCATGTCCACGCATCGGCGCCAGGCGTGTACACGTCGTTCACCGGATACATCGACAACACGTCCAGCCCGGCCTTGTCCTTCAGCACGCTGATGCGGCCCACGGGGGGCTGGTTCTGCGAGCCCGAGTTGCTCGGCACCGCCATCCAGTGGCCGTCCACCTTCGCGAGGTATTCGTTCACCTCGTTGGTCGGACCGTATTTCGCGATCAGCCGCTGCACCACATCATCGACCGGCTCAAACGCGCGGGCGTGATTGTGCACCTCCCAAACCGGCAGCGCGATCGCGTCGTGGCCGGTCTTGGCCTGCTCCTCGGCCGCCGCAGTGATCACCAGCTTGTTGCCGGCGCTCATGTAGTCGGTGGCGACCTCCACCTGGTTCTTCTGCGCCCAGGCCGTGATCTGCTTCGTCATGGCGTCGTTGCCGCCGGGCACCCAGTGGTCCCAGAACGCGAGCGCCAGCCTGCCAGCCGCATGGCCGGTGCGGACGTGCACCAGAGGCAACGCGGCAGCGCCGATCTGCAGGGCATGTCGACGGGTGATGCGTGTCGTCATCGCCGGTTCCTTCTGTTACGCGGCATGAAGCCTGGCCTCGGTGCGCGCCTGCAGCGCCTCGATGGTCATGCCCGGGAACCATGTCGCGCACGACGAAGCCGCGCGGCGTCACATCCAGCACCGCCAGGCTTGTATAGACGCGCGTCACCACGCCCTTCGCCGTCAGCGGATACGTGCAGCGGTGCCGCAGGCGTGGTTCTCCCTCCCTGGTGGTGTGCTCCATCACCACCCACAGCCGCTTTGCACCGATCGCAAGGTCCATCGCGCCGCCGACCTGCTTCACCGGTTCATCGGCCGAGCGCGCCCAGTTGGCGATGTCGCCATTCTCGGCCACCTCGAATGCGCCGAGCACGCAAAGATCCAAATGCCCGCCGCGCGCGATGGCAAAACTGTCGGCGTGATGCACATAGCTGCCGCCGGTGCGCAGCGTCACATGCGTCGTGCTGGCATTGATCAGGAACGGATTGACCTTGTCCGGCGCCGGCGCGGGCCCGACGCCGATCACGCCGTTCTCGGCATGGAAGATCACCTCGCGATCGATCGGCACGAAGTCGGCGATGTGCGTCGGAATGCCGATGCCGAGATTGACCAGCCAGCCTTCGGGAATATCGCGTGCCGCACGCTCGGCAATGCCGTTGCGATCGAGCGGGGAAAATTCAAAGTCCGCCATGCGCTATTCCTTCAGGGGCACGTGCAGCACGCGATCGACGAAGATGCCCGGCGTCACCACGCTCTCCGGCGACAATCTCGCCCAGTTCGGCGACATTGCGCGTCATCGCGATGGTCAGCGTGGCGGCCATCGCCATCACCGGATTGAGGTTCCGTGCGCTGTCGCGATAGGTCAGGTTGCCCCAGCGATCGGCGCACCATGCCTCGATCAGTGCGACATCGCCGGGCAGCGGATACTCGAGCAGACAGAGCCTGCCGCCGATCTCGCGTGTCTCGCGGCCCTCCGCGAGCAGCGTGTCGGCGCCGGTCGGCGTGTAGAAGCCGGTGATGCCGGCACCGGCGGCGCGCATGCGCTCGGCAAGCGTGCCCTGCGGCACGATGTCGACCTCCAGGTCACCACGCTGGAACAACCGGGCGGCCAGACTTGCGGGGCGCACGAAGCTGCAGATCAGCCTGCGCACGCGGCCGAGCGACAGCAACTGCTCGATCGCGCTGCCGTCGCGCCCGCCGGCGACCGCGACGATCGTCAGGTCGCGCGCGCCCTGCTCGATCAGTCCAGCCAGCAGCGGCGTGGGGATACCGACATCGCCGAAGCCGCCGAGCAGCACGGTCGATCCATCGGCGATGCCCGTCATGGCATCGGTCATGGAATGCACGAACTTGTCGATCATGCGGCGAGCCTAGCTTACGGCATTGCCCCGGTCGAGGCAGCGCGGCGCCGGCCGAGGGTTTCCAGCCCGCGCCCGCGTCCCTATGGTTTCGTCCAACCACCGTGGGGGATGCCATGCCGGACGTCGCGCAGCCCATGTCGGCCATGGGAACGACGGAAGATGCCGTGGCGATTCGCCGCGCCGTCGTTGCCTGCGCGATCGGGCAGGTGTTCGAAATCTTCGACTTCGTCATCTACGGTTTCTTCGCCGTCGCAATCGGGCGTGCGTTCTTCCCCTCCACCGATCCGATTGCCTCGCTGCTCGCAAGCTTTGCGACATTCGCCGTCGGCTTCCTGATGCGTCCGGTGGGCGCGATGGTCATCGGCTGGTACGGCGACCGTTTCGGCCGCCGCAAGGCGCTGGTGGTGACGGTCGGCATGATGGCCGCCGCCACCGGTGTCACGGGGCTGATCCCGCCCTATGCCACGATCGGTCTGCTCGGTCCGATCCTGCTGGTGATCTGCCGCATGTTCCAGGGCTTTTCCACCGGCGGCGAATGGGGCGGCGCGGCGGCGTTCCTGGTGGAGCACGCACCCGCCGGACGGCGCGGGCTGATCGGCAGCCTGCAACAGGCGGCGACCGCGATCGGCGCGATGTGCGCCACGTTCTCGGCGGCAATCCTCACCACGATGCTGAGCCCGGAAAACTTCTTCGCCTGGGGCTGGCGCATTCCATTCCTGATCGGCTTCGTGCTCGGCCCCGTCGGCTACTATCTGCGCACCCGCGTCGCCGAGACGCCGGCGTTCCAGCGCGCGGTGGCAACGCAGACGATCACGCGCATGCCGCTGGCCGATGCGTTCACCACGCACGGCTGGGTGTTCCTGTCCGCGTTCGGCCTGTCGATCATCGGCTGCGTGATCAACTACGTCTTCCTGGTGTTCCTGCCGAGCTTCGCGTCGCAGACATTGAAGATCGACCTGAGCTATGCGCTGTGGTCCACCACGCTGGCGGGTCTGATCTATCTGGTGCTGACGCCGGTCGTCGGCCACTGGTCGGATCGCGTGGGCCGCAAGCCGATGATGCTGGCCTGTGCCGTGCTCGCCTTCATCATGGCGTATCCGTTGTTCCTGTTCCTGCAGACTGCATCCGAACTTTTGGGGACTGCTGGTGGTGCAGGCGACCGCGCAGGCCGTGCTGACGCTCTACACCGGGGTGATCTCGACGATCCTGTCGGAGATGTTCCCGACCAATGTGCGCTACACGGCCTTGTCGGTCAGCTATGGTTTCGCGGTGGCGATCTTCGGCGGGTTCGCACCGTACATCTCGACGTTCCTGGTGCACGTGACGGGCAATCCCCTGGCACCGAGCTTCTATGTGATGGCGGCGGCGCTGGCGAGCGGCATCGCGGTGCTGTTCGTGCAGGAGCGGTTCCGCGCCCCGGCACTTGCGTAAGGAGACGACAATGGCAGCAATCGTATTGATCCACGGCGCGTATCAGGGCGGCTGGATCTGGCAGCGCGTGGTGCGGCGGCTGACGGCGGACGGGCATACGGTGTTCGCGCCGTCGCTCGACGGCTGCGCGGAACGCCGTCATGCGCTGCGTCCCGGCATCACCACCGAGACGCACGGCGCGGAAATCGCCGAACTGCTGTTCTTCGAGGATCTGCACGACGTCGTGCTGGTCGGCACAAGCAGCGGCGGCATGGTGGTGTGCAGCGCAGCGGAGCAGGCGCGCGAGCGGATCGGGCGGCTGGTGTTCGCCGATGCGCTCGCGCTGTTCGATGGCGAGAGCATCCCCGACATCGTCAAGCGTCCGACCGCGGTGACGACGGACCTGACCACCGGGCCTTCGCGCGAGGACGCGGCCGGGCGCATGTTCGCCAGCCTCGACGATGCGACGAAGGCCTGGGCGCTGGAGCGCTACACGCCGCATCCGGTCGCGGCGATGCGCGATCCGGTGAAGCTGCCCGAGCTTCTGGCAGCAGAAATGGCCGGCGACGGTGATCTGGTGCAGCCAGGCGGTGAACCCGGGCGCAGGCCCACCAGCGCCGCGCCGCCGATCGGCTTGGCGCGACGTGGCACGAGTTGGATACCGGCCACTATCCCATGGTGACCGCGGCCGATGAACTGTCGCGGCTGATCGTGCAGGGATAGGGCACGATCATGTTGACCACCCCCAAAAGGCCTGCAACCTCCTGCCGAGACGGAGCTACGGCATGTCTTCGCACAACGGCAGCTTCGTCCAGAAGCCTACCACGACCGCTGCGACCACTTGCGGATCACTGGCGACCATGAGCGAGTGGAGGTCGTCGGCAACGCCGAGCCCGGTCACGGGCGGCGAGTCTGAGGTAAAGTAAGTCCGGAACGCGTAATTCGACAGTCCCGAGATCGGATCGGCCGTTACCTTGAACTGCACGACCTGGCCGCTGGCCGAGCCGACGTACATGTAGCTCCCGTGGCTGACTATGTCGGACGGCTGGCCGATCAAGGGTGCCGATACGGTCGCGTTCGCCGCGGCATTACCGCAGCCGTTCGCGCGGCGGTGCGCGAAAGCATCGGCCAGTGAGGTGGAACCGTTGTTCTGCCAGAGGCAGTTGGGCCATGCGGACTTGGACGATCCACCCGGCACGCCGTTGAAGCTGTTGACCACCGTGTTTTGCGCATTGCCGACGCGCTGCCCGCTGAAATAGGGCTGGTTGTCGGGGCCGAAGGCGGTGGTCAGATCGGCCGCAAGGTTGTTGCTGCCGACCTGCATGCACGACACGGCGCTGGCCGGTGGGACGACGAAATTCACGTTGATCGGCTTCGTCGGGTCGCCTGGATCGCCCAACGGGTTGGCGCAGGCATAGACGGGTTGCAGCTTCCTGCTCGATGTGGCGACTGCAATTTGCCCATCCTTGCTGATCGCGGCGTTGGTGAGCTTTTGGGCTTCCGGGATGGCGGAATAATAGCTTGCCGGCCCGACGATCTTGCCGGCGTCGCCACCGACGGTCGGGTTGGCGACGTTGTTGAGCGCGACATTGAACAAGCCACCCTTGATGCCGGCCACGAACAGGTAGGTGGTCGCGTGCTGCGCGTCGGTCTTGACGCCGTGGTAGATCGAACACCCGAGCTGGTTGAAGTAGGTGTTGGCGGGATTGGGCACGGTTGCGGTGCTCAACAGGGTCGGATCGCAGGTCGGGGTGACCGCCTCACCCTGGTACGGGATGTCGCCGAGGTTGGCGACCTTGCCGTTGATGACGATCGGTAGAACGACGCAGGCGGTCGCGGGGGCAGTAAACGGGATGGCCCACCCGGTGGCCACGGCGCCTGGGCCGCCGGTGTCGGTCTCCTTGCAGAGCGTCTCGACCTGGTCAAACGCCCAGTTGTGCCCGCCGCCGGTCAGGGGTTTCGACGGATCGTTGGCCTCATTCACCGAGATGTCGGGAATGAAGATCGAGCGTGCGCCGACACTGGCGCTGTTGGCTGGCCAGTTCCGCGCGATCGGCAGCGCTGCGCTGCCGACAACGAAGCCGCCGGCCGGAAATGCGGTTCCGTCCGAGCAGGTCGCCCATGCGGCATTCTGCGCGCCGAGCGACAGCGCAGCCGTCGACGCCAGCAAGGTCCTGCGCCATTGCATACGGGGCTTGGCAGCGGATTTCGCGACAGTCCAAGCGGGACGGTCTTCGCGTTCGGTCCGATCGGTCATTTGAATGTTCCTCCTGCGAGCCAAAATGCCGATGAGGCTTACGGCATGTCCTCGCACAGCGGCAGCTTCGTCACGACGCCCTGCCCGGCCAATCCGATTATGGACGGATCGGTGAAGACCATCAGCGAACCGAGGTCGTCGGCGACCCCCAGCCCGGTGACGTCCGCGTTCCCGGTCAGGTAGGTCCGCGAACTGTATTGCGACAGGCCGGACTTCGGATCGACCGTCGTCTTGATCTGCACGACCGAGCCGCTGACGGGGCCGCTGTACATGTAGCTCCCGTGGCTGATCAGGGCGTTCGGCTGGCCGAACTGTGCCGTCGGGAAGGCGGTATTGGGCTGGGCATTGCCGCAGCCGTTGGCACGATGGTGCGCAAAGGCATCGGCCAGTGACGTGGAGCCGTTGTTCTGCCAGACGCAATTGGGCCACGCGGACTTTGACGCCCCACCAGGCGTGACGCCGAAGCTGTTGACCATGCTGGCGGCCGCGTGCTGCCCGGCGAAATAGGGCTGGTTGTCGGGGCCGAAGGCGGTGATCTGATCGACCGCAAGGTTGTTGTTGCCGACCGACATGCATGGCACGGTGCCGGCCGGCGGGATGACGAAATTCGGATTGATCGGCTTCGCCGGATCACCCGGATCGCCCAGCGGGTTGAGGCAGGCATAGACGGACTGCTGCTTCTTGTTCGAGGTGGCCACCACGAACTGCCCGTCCTTGCTGACGGTGGCGCTGGTGAGCTGCTGCCCGGCGGGGATGGCAGAGTAGTTGGTGCCTGCGGACCCAAACGTCTTGCCCGCATCGGCACCGACCGTCTGGTTGATGAAGGGGCTGAGGTCGAGCAGGACAGAGAGCAGCGTGCCCTTGCCGCTGGCCACGAACAGATAGGTGCTCGCGTGCTGCGCGTCGGTCTTGACACCGTGGTAGATCGAGCAGCCGAGCTGGTTGAAGTAGGTGTTGGCGGGATTGGGTACGGTCGGGGTACTCAGCAGGGCCGGATCGCAGGTCGGGGTGATAGCCTCGCCATGCAAGGGGATGTCGCCGAGGCCGACGACGTGGTCGCCCCTGAAGATCCCCAGAAAGGCGCAGTCGTCGCTGCTGAACGGCGGGATCGTCCACCCGGTGGTCGCGCCGTTTGGCACGCCGACATCAGTCTGCTTGCAGAACGACGATCCCTGGTCGAACACCCAGTTGTGGCCGCCGCCGGTCAGGGGCTGCGTCGGATCGTTGTGCTCGTTCACCGAGGTATCAGGAATGAACAGCGAGCCGGCAGCGGCGGTGAAGGGCTCCGACGGCCAGTTCGACGCGGACGGCAGCGCTGCACTGCCGACAACGAAGCCGCCGGCCGGAAATGTGGTTCCGTCCGAGCAGGTTGCCCATGCGGCGTTCTGCGCGCCGAGCGACAGCGCAGCCGTCGATGCCAGCAAGGCCCGACGCCATCTGCCCCGCAGGCCGGAGCCGGAACGTCCTCGGACAACGACAGGATTGGCGCGCGCGTGGTGCGACGTGTTCATGGCTTGCTCCAAACAGTCCAACACCCAAGACGCCCCGGTCAGCGGTGTTTCTTGCAGAATCGCAATAACGGGTCAAGCAGAATCGAAATGGTTAAGCAATATTGCCGCGATACGATGAAAATCCCGGTGCATCTTCGGCGCCACCGGTCTGCATGGCTTGCCAGCGCCACCGCCCTGCCCCAATGCTCCCGTCAATATGCCGAGGATCGCCGATGCCCGAACCCGTTCCCACGGTGATCGCAGCCGCCCGCGAATTCCTGGGCGACCGCATCACCACCAACGCCACGCTGCGCGAGCACCACTCGCACGGCCAGGACACCCAGCCGCCGGTGCTGCCGGACGCCGTGGCGTTCGTCGAAACGTCGCAGGAGGCGGCGCGGCTGCTCGCGCTCTGCCACGCCGAGCATGTGCCGGTGGTCGCGTGGGGTGCGGGCACCTCGCTGGAGGGCCACGTGACGCCGGTGCGCGGCGGCATCACGCTGGACCTCTCGCGCATGACCCGCATCATCGAGGCGAGCCAGGCCGACATGGACTGCCGCGTGGAGGCCGGCGTGACGCGGGACCAGCTCAACGAGCACCTGCGCGACCAGGGCCTGTTCTTCCCGGTCGATCCCGGCACCGCGCTCTGCACCATCGGCGGCATGTGCGCGACGCGCGCCTCGGGCACCAACGCCGTGCGCTACGGCACGATCCGGGAGAACGTGCTGGGTCTGACGGTGGCGATGGCCGATGGGCGGCTGATCCGCACCGGCGGCCGCGTGCGCAAGTCGGCGACCGGCTACGACCTGACGCGGCTGTTCATCGGCTCCGAGGGCACGCTCGGCGTCATCACCGAGATCCAGCTGCGGCTGCACGGCATCCCGGAGGCCGTGTCGTCCGCCACCTGCCAGTTCGCCTACGCTGCGCGGCGCGGTCGAGACGGTGATCGCCATCCTGCAGACCGGCATTCCCGTCGCGCGGATGGAACTGCTGGACGAGGTGCAGATGGCGGCGTGCATCGCCTATTCGAAGCTGGAAGGGCTGGAGGCTCTGCCGAGCCTGTTCTTCGAATTCCACGGCAGCACGGCGGCGGTTGCCGAGCAGGCACAGCAGGCCGAAGAGATCGCCGCCGGCTACGACGGCAAGGGCTTCCGCTGGGCCACCGATGCGGCCGAACGCGGCAAGCTGTGGAAGGCGCGGCATGATGCGCTGTGGGCGTGCCTGGCGTTGAAGCCCGGCCATAGGGGCATCGCGACGGACGCCATCGTTCCCATTTCCTGTCTGGACGCGGCGATCCTTGGCGCGAAGGAGGATATCGCCGCCTCGGGGCTGACCGCGCCGATCGTCGGCCATGTCGGCGACGGCAATTTCCACACGGTGATCCTGGTGCCGCCGGAGCCGGATGGGCTGCAGCGCGCGTGGGAGCTGGACAAGAAGATCGTCGCCCGTGCGCTCGCGTTGGGCGGGTCGTGCAGCGGCGAGCACGGCGTGGGGATCGGCAAGCGCGAGTTCCTGGAGCAGGAGCATGGCGCCGAGGCGCTGGCGGTGATGCGCTCGGTGAAGCAGGCGCTGGATCCGCGGGGGATTTTGAATCCGGGGAAGATGTTTTTGAATTGAGGCAGGGGTCGTAGGGCGACGATCCAGGACGTGGCGGCGGCGATCGCGGCGAAAGGTTGTGCTGCAGTTTGCATTCTGGCGTCGGGCGGGAAGCGGAGATGGTCGGCACCAACAGAGATAACGGCTTAGCGACCCATCTCAGTCATTGTGCGGTCGTTTTGCCTTCCTCCAAGGCGGACGAAGTGCTGCTCCGCAGCCTGTTTCGTCTTCCCTGCAAAGCTTGAGTATATTGTAGTTCTCATCTTGCGACTACAAAATAGCGCATGGGGGATGATGTGTGACGGCAGTTAGCTTCCAAGGACCAAGCAAGGATTTTGCGCTCCACACAATCGGCTGGCAGGCGTTTCATGATCTGGCGATCAGCATCGCCGAATCCGAGTTCTCCCGCACAGTCTCACGCGTTGCGAAGAATGCCGACGAAGGACGGGACGGCTTCTTCTACGGTGTACCTGACGAGCGGCTAAAGCGTGGCGACAAGCGACAAACCACCATTCAGTGTAAGCACGTGTCATCGGCCGATGCCAAGCTGACCATCGCGAGGTTAAGGAACGAGCTCTCGTCAGTGGGCAAACTGGTCGCGAGCGCCGCGCGCACGGCTACGTGCTAATGACAAACGCTAGCATCACGGAGGGTGATCGCAAGCTCATCGTTGCCGCGCTAGAGAACTGCGGCGTAGCGCAGCCTTATGTCCACGGCCGCGACTGGATCGTTGCGAAGATCCTTGAGCATCCGCGCGTCCGAGCGCTCGTGCCGCGTGTCTACGGACTGGGAGATCTCAGCTGGATCACCGACAAGAAAGCACGCGATCAGGCCGACGCCATAATCAACTCGATGGGCGATGACCTGGCCTGCTATGTCCCTACCAAGGCGCATCGCGACGCTGTCCGCGCGCTCGACAAACATCGCTTCGTGCTCTTGCTGGGCGACCCAGCAGTCGGCAAGTCGACGATCGCGGCCGCCCTCTCGATCGCAGCGACCGACGAGGACCGGTGCGAGGTCAACTATGTCCGCAATCCACAGGAGTTCGTCGGGTCCTGGAACCCGGACATCGAGAGCAGGCTGTTTTGGGTCGACGATGCCTTTGGCTCAATCCAATACGAGCCGCGACTCGCCGATCCCTGGAATAAGGTATTTCAGACTATGAAGGCGGCGATCAAGCGGAAGAACCGCTTCATCCTTACGTCGCGGACCTACATCTGGCGGCAGGCGCGCGCCGATCTCAAGTCCTCGGCCTTTCCGGCCCTGCGGGATGGTAGCGTTATTGTTGACGTCGAGAAACTCACGGAGCCAGAAAAGGAACGTATACTCTATAATCACCTGAAGTTCGGCAAGCAACCGCGCGCGTTCCTGCTTTCGGTCATCCCCTTTCTGGCGGCTGTCGTCGCGTCGCCGCACTTCCGGCCGGAGATTGTGCGGCGTCTTGGCGACCCAGCCTACACCGAAAACGTAATGCCGACGAGCCGATCACTTGATGCGTTCTTTCGCTACCCCGAGCAATTCCTGGAGGAAACGATCTCGAAGCTCGAGATATCCTTGAAGGCCGCTATCGGTTTAATTTTTCTCAATTCAGGACGATTGCCGCGTCCAATTGCCGATGATGAGGCCGCCAAGCTCATCCGCAAGTCCTTCGGCGTGTCGGCGGCTAACCTCAAGACGGCGCTAGAGTCGATGAAGGGCAGCTTTGTCAACGATATCACCGATGATGAAGAGATCTATTGGACCTACAAGCATCCAACTATCGCCGACGCGTTTGCGAATATCGTCGGGCGGCATGAAGAGCTGACCGACATTTATATTCGCGGAACGAAAATGACGCAAATCCTGCGGGAGGCGCGCTGCGGAGTCAGCCACGTTCAAGGTGCCAACGTCGCCGTTGGCGCCTCGCGATATCAGCTCCTTTTGGACCGGTTCGCCGAGGCCAAGGATTTGATCGGCAGCGATGTGCGCCGCTTCCTCATCGAGCGTTGCGGCGCCAGGTTCTTCAAGATGTTCTTCCACCAGTTCCATGACACCTTTCCATGGGGAGGGTCCCTCACGCGCCCCGCAGGCAGGGATGACCGAGCACGCTTGATTCTCAAGGCCGACAAGCTCGGCGTGCTGCCCGCGGAGGTTCGCACCGTGTTCGTCACTTGGCTTGCACGCCTGATCACAGATGACGCAGACATCAGCTTCCTAGAGAACAATCCGGCGTTCGAGGCATTTCTGACGGACGAGGAGCGTGAGCATCTGCTTTCGCTCGCCAAAGCAGACTTCGTTGCAAATCTTCAGTTCGCCATCGAGGCGGAAGGCGACGCATGGGAGGCAGGTTCGGATCCGGACAACTGGTTCATGTTCCTGCGCGAATCAATCGAAACGCTTGAGCGTCTTTTCCCGGAAGATGAGGATGTGCGGATAGCCTCTGACGAGGCTCGAGACGCGATCACGTATCGGGTTCGGGATATCAAGGAGCGGATAGAGGAGGAGGTGGAAGAGGAGGATGGCGAGCACCACGTTGAAGGTACTGCCGCCATATCCACTGGTACGCGCTCGATCTTCGACGATTTGGTTCAATAGCGAAAATCAACAATAGAACCATCAGTGATTCTCGGGGCTAATGATTGATCTTGATAGCCGCAACGCGACCGTTTCTCCGAGTTCGCGCTCGACAGCTGCCGGTCCGGTATCGGCTAACTTCGCCCTACGCCGCAGGCGGGCGTCGGCACTCGGATCGGAAGCCAAATTCGAATCACGGCACGACCTAACGGAAAATATTCCTTGCCACCCACCAGTGCTTCATGCCCTCATCCCGTTCATGACCGCCGCGGCCGAAGCCTCTGATCCACCCACCCAACCGAGCCGCTCGGCGTCCCTCCTCGCCCTCGTCCACAAGCTCATCGACTACGGCCGCGAACTCGCCGCCACGATCCGGCGGCGCGCCTTCACCGACCCCACCTCCGTCAGATGCTGCTTCGGCACCGCCGACGTCGCGCTGATCCTCGCTCGCATCACCCGCGGCCTGCACCGCGCCGACGCGCTGGAGGCCAGGCTCATCCGCAACGCCGACCGCCTGGATGCGGCGCCCCAGGCTGCTCCGTCGCAGCCCAGGCCGCGCGCAGCCCGGCCGGCCGCAGCACCCGCCACCGCCGACGCGGACCCGCGCCTCGCGCGCCTGCCCACCTCGGCGCAGATCGCCGCCGAGGTCCGCCGCCGGCCGATCGGCGCCGTCATCGCCGACATCTGCCGCGACCTCGGCATCATGCCGAGCCATCCGCTGTGGCGGGAACTGCGCATTGTCATCATCGCAAACGGCGGCAGCCTCGCCCGCCTGGTGAAGGACATCCTCGAGCAGGCGTTTTCCATCGCGGCCATCGCGCCGCCCGGATCGCCGGCGCCGCCCCCGCGATACCCAGCACCCGTCCCCACCGGCCCACCCTGAACCCGATTTTCCCGGACCGATTGACCTCAGCGCGCGCCCGAGCACTGTGAACCATGAAGAATGTCACAGTATCGCTGGACGACGAAACCTGGCGCAAGGCGCGCATCAGGGCAGCCGAGGCGAATACCTCGGTGTCGGCACTGGTGAAGCGCTTCCTCAACGAACTGGGCTCCGGCGAGGGGGGTTCGACGCCGAACGCAGGAACGCGCATTGCGCGCCGGCATCAAAGGCTTCAGCGCGCGCGACAATCTGACCCGGAACGAGGTGCACAGGCGCGGCACCTGAGATGCCGCATTTTCTCGACACCACCATCCTGATCTACTCGATCAGCGATGATCCGACCGAAGCCGCCAAACGCAGCCGTGCCGAAGAACTGCTGGCAGACGATGACGGCGCATTGTCGGTCCAGGTCCTCCAGGAATTCTATGTCCAGGCCACCCGATCGACCCGACCGGGGCGATTGGCGCATGGCGTGGCCGCAGGTCTGATCGCCGCATGGCGCCGCTTCCCGGTCCAGGACATCACGCTGCCGATCCTGACCGCTGCACTGCGAGATCAAGGCCGCGCACGGCTTCTCATGCTGGGACAGCGCGATCGTGGCCGCCGCCCGCGCACTGGGCTGCGGCCGTCTCTACTCCGAGGACCTTGCGCACGGCCGCGAGGTCGCAGGCGTGACGATCATCAACCCGTTCCGCTGACCGCAACGGCGCGCGATCGAACGGCGCCCGCAATCGAACGGCGCCCCCGCGGCGGCGTAAACCGGACGTTCATCCCTCCGCAGTTACGCTGGCCTGTCCACAAGGGTAGGCCCATGTCCGTCTCCTCCCGTCTGCGCGACCTGTCGATCCGCAACAAGCTGGTCATCGCCTTTGCCGCGCTGGTGCTCCTGTTCGTTGTCCTCGGCGGCACGGCGATGCAGCGGTTCGCCGCCATGGACGCAAGCGCCCGCTCGCTGGCGACCAACTCTGCGTTGGCCATCGGTTACCTGGGCGACATCCGGCAGGCTGTGCTGAGTTATCGTGCGACGCTGCTGCGAGCGCTGGTGATGCGCGACAGCAGCCCCGCCGCAATGTCCGCCCTCGATGCGGCGATGCAGACGCTGGACGAGCAGCTCGATCAGGCCTTGGCCAAATATGCGCCGACCGTCGATTCCGACGAGGAGAGGCAGTATTATCAGGCCTTCCAGACCAAGTGGGCCGAGTTCCGCAAGGGCACGCAGCCGTTGCGCACGCTCATCGGCGCCGGCAAGTTCGACGAGTCCCTGGCAGTTGTCCGGGTGCTCGGCCCGTTGGGCAATGAGATCGAAGCGGTTCTGCAGAAAGACGCCGTCTTCAATCAAACCTCCGCCGCGGACCTCGCCGACGACGTCACGCAGGAAAACCGGAACGGATTCCAGATCGTGGTGGCAACGGTGCTGGTCTCGGTACTGATCGCCGCCCTGGCGGGATGGCTGCTGGTGCGCGCCATCGCCGTGCCGGTGCGTGCGATCACGGGTGCCATGCACAGCCTGGCCAACCGCGACCTGGCGGCGGCGATCCCCGGGGTCGGACGCGGCGACGAGATCGGCGCGATGGCCGGCGCGGTGCAGGTCTTCAAGGACAACATGATCGCCGCGGATCGTCAGTCCGCGGAGCGGGCGGCCGAACAGACGGCGAAGGAGGAGCGCGCGGCACGGCTCGCCGGACTGGTGCACAATTTCGAGACGAACGTCGCCGGGCTGGTGCAGGCGCTGGCCGCGGCCTCGACGCGAGATGGAGGCCACGGCGCGATCGATGACGGCGACCGCCGGCCAGACCAGCGAGCAGGCGACGCAGGCGGCCGGTTCAGCCGATGCGGCGAGCGCCGGCGCGCAGACCGTGGCATCGGCCGCCGAGCAGCTGTCGGCCTCGATCGGCGAGATCAGCCGCTCAGGTCGAGCAGTCCGCGAAGATCACCGGCGAGGCGGTGGTGGCGGCGCAGCGCACCGATGCGATCGTGCATGCGCTGGCCGAAGGCGCACAGAAGATCGGCGACGTGGTGGGGCTGATCACCAGCATCGCCGGCCAGACCAACCTGCTGGCGCTGAACGCCACGATCGAGGCGGCACGCGCCGGCGACGCGGGCAAGGGCTTCGCCGTGGTCGCCTCCGAGGTGAAGGCGCTGGCGACGCAGACCGCACGTCCACCGAGGAGATCACCCGCCACATCGGCGAGGTGCGCACGGCCACCGGCGCATCCGTCGCAGCCGTGGAACGCATCGAGCAGACGATCGGCGAGATCAATGCGATCGCCGGTTCGATCGCCGCCGCAGTCGAGGAACAGGGCGCCGCCACCGCGGAGATCGCGCGCAACGTCAACGAGACCGCAGGTGCCGCCAACGAGATGACGCTGCGCATCAACGAGGTGTCGGCCGAGGCTAAGCGGACCGGCGAACGCAGTGCCCAGGTGCAAGGCGACACGGCGGCACTGAACACCATGGTGGGCGAGTTGAAGCAATCGCTGCGCCAGGTGGTGCACAACACGACCGCCGACGTGGAGCGCCGGTTGACCACGCGCTATCCGATGACGGTGCCATGCCGGCTGACCGTTGCCGGTGGCGCCACGCACAGCGCCCAGGTGACGAATATCTCGGCGGGTGGCGCCGCCGTCAGCCGCGGCCCGGCGCTGCCGACCGGCACGCGCGGTACGCTGGAGGTGGACCGGATCGCCATGAAGCTGCCGTTCGTCGTGCGCCCCGCCGATGATGAGCTGCTGCATCTGGCGTTCGAAATGGATGCGGCGAATGCTGCCCGGTTCGCACAGATACTGGACCGAACGGGATCGCAATTGGCCGCCTGACGGCACGTCGATGCGGCCGCACTGTCATTGCGGTGGAATGATATGTTCGTTGCGTTGAGCCGCTTCACCATCGCCAATGAAAAGTTCGATGAGGTGCAGGCTGCCTTCCGCCATCGGCCGCACCTCGTCGACAGCGCGCCGGGTTATCTGGGCATGGAGGTCATGTCTCCGATCGACAGCCGGGCCGAGATCTGGCTGGTGACACGCTGGAGCGACGAGCACAGCTACCGTCGCTGGCACAGCAGCCATGCCTACCACGAATTGCACAAGGCCATTCCCAAGGGACTCAAGTTGGTGCCGGGCAGCGCCGATGTGCGGCTGTTCGAGGTATTTGCCGATTAGCGGGCCAAAGGAACGGTTGCCATGGATGCCGGACTGACGGTGCTCGGGCCGGAGGGACTGCAGCGGTTTCAGATGCTGCAGGCCGATGCGGTGAGTGCGGTGACCGAGCGCTTTTACGCAACGCACGGGTCGGCGTATGCGCACTCCGGACCGCGCGGGCGGGATGCGTGCCGCGAGGACCTTGCGTTTCACCTGGAATTTCTGCGGCCGGTGCTCGAATTCGGCCTGCTGCAGCCCATGGTCGATTATCTGTGCTGGCTGGGCAGCGTGCTCGCCGCGCGGGCGATCCCTGCGGAACATGTGGCGCTGTCGCTCGACCTGCTCGCGGAATTCTTCGCCGGACACATGGACACGACGGATGGCGCGGTGGTGACCGCTGCACTGCAGGCGGCGCAGGCCGGTTTCCTGCAAGCCGAGGAAGCGTCCGGTGCCACCGGCGTGGCGACCCGACGCGTGGCCGGAGGCGGCTCCCTTCGAGGCGGCACTTCTGGCCGGCCGTCCGCGCGAGGCATTGGCTGTCATGGACCGCTGCATCGACGGCGGGCGCAGCCTGATCGACGTCGAACTGCATATCGTCCAGCCGTCGCTTTACGATATCGGAGATGAATGGCAGGCCAACCGGGTCACGGTTGCAAAGGAGCATATGGCAACTGCGATCGCACTGTCGGTGATGACGATCGGGTTGCTGCGCTCACCGCCGCCGGCGACGATCGGAAAGCGTGCGCTCCTCGCCTGCGTCGAGGGCAATGACCACACCGTCGGTCTGCGCATGGTGGCGGACGCGTTTCAACTCGCCGGCTGGGACGTGCAGTATCTCGGCGCCAACATGCCGACCTCGGCGATCATCCGGCAGGCAGCGGACTGGCAGGCCGATCTCGTTGGGCTGTCGGTGTCCTTCGCGCAGCAGTTGCGGGTCGTCAAGGACGTCATCAGGCAGTTGCGGGAGCGCCTCGGCGAAGCGCGACCGGCCGTGATCATCGGCGGGCTCGCCATCAATCGCTTCAACCGGCTGGCCGAGATGGTAGGTGCCGATGCCTGCGGCGCGGATGCGCAGGCGGCGGTTGCCTACGCCAATCGAACTCGTCGGCAGATAGCGTTCCAAGTGCCCTGGTTTGCACCCGAGCTGGAACCGTTGCTGGCGGTCGCCGTGGCGGCGCTGGACAAGGACGGCACGCTGATCGAGGCGAATGCCGGTTTCCTGAAGCTCATCGACCTGGATGGGCCACAGCCGATCGGCGCGCGCGTCGGCCGGTTTTTCATTCAGCCGGATTTTGCGACGCTCGCCCGCGCGCACGATGGCGCCGATGGGGAGATCCACCAGGGTCTCCTGACCGTGGGCGATTACCTGGGGCGGTCGCGATCCCTGCGCACCCGCATCTGGCGCGTGAACGGACAGCTGCGGGTGCTCGCGGAATACGACATAGAAGAGCTGGAGCAGCTTTACGATATCGTCCTCGAACTCAACCGCGACTACGCCGGCGCGCAATTCGAACTCACCCAAACCAACCTCAAACTGCAGCAACGCGAGGCGCAGATCCTCGCCGCGTCGCTGACCGATCCGCTCACGGGCGTGGGCAACCGCCGTCGGCTGGAACAGGCCCTGGCACTGGAGATCAGCCGCGCCGAACGCATGGCGGGAAAACTTTGCGCGTTGATGGCCGACCTCGATCACTTCAAGCGCGTCAACGATACCTATGGGCACGAGGCCGGCGACAAGGTGCTCGCGGCATTCAGCGATCTGCTGCGCCGGTGCACGCGGGCGACCGATGTCGTGGCACGCTTCGGCGGCGAGGAATTTGTCGTGCTGATGCCGGCCACCGATCTCGCGCAGGCGTCTGCCATTGCCGAACGCATCCGAGGCGAGTTCGCCGCATGCCGCGTCGCGCCGCTGCCCGATCCGGTCACGTCGAGCTTCGGCGTGGCCGAACTGAAGGCAGGCGAGCAGGGGCATGCGCTGTTGCGTCGTGCCGACAGCGCGCTCTACACGGCCAAGCAATTGGGGCGCAACCGCGTCGCCGGCGGCTAGAGCAGGCGGCGGCGGACGAACGGTCCGTACAGGCCGTGCGGCGCAGTGCGGCGGCGCCATCCAAGGACGTGCCCCGCAGCCGGCGCAGCGGCGCTCCCCTTGAGTTAAGCGCGTGTTCATA
The DNA here is from genome assembly GCA_963739725.1 of uncultured Alphaproteobacteria bacterium. Lineage (GTDB taxonomy): Bacteria > Pseudomonadota > Alphaproteobacteria > Acetobacterales > Acetobacteraceae > JAMXLO01. Next base: position 43,096 of record CAVUBS010000032.1, read on the forward strand.
CCGCTGCGTTCAAATGCGGATCAGCACAGCGTGGTGATCCCAATGGACCTGTCGAACATCACCATCCGGATGAAGGTCTTCATGGCCTTCGGCCTGGTTCTGGCGGTCACTCTGGCGCTGGGTGGCTTCGCAATAAGCCGTCTTGCGCAGGTCAATGCGGAAGCCGGCCAGATACGCGAGCGGTGGCTGCCAGGCACCCAGACCATCGCCAGGATGAGCCTGAGCTTCGAGCAGTATCGCATCGCCGAAGGGCGCGCGCTGGTCGCCGCCTCGGCCGATGCGAGCAAGGCCGTCGAGGCCGACCTCGAGACGCGCTCGCAGGAGGTCCAACGCCAGCGCGCCGCGTATGGGGCCAACATCACCGACGATGCGGCCCGCGGCATCGCACGCGATTTCGACCGCTACTGGACAGAGTACATGGCGGCCAGCCAGGAGACCCTGGCCCTGATCCGCAAGGGAGCCAAAGACCAGGCGGCGCTCATCTACAACGGCAAATCGCGAACACCCGTCGCCAACGCGCGTGACAGCGCGGCCAGGCTCATGGAACTGAATGTCCAGGGCGGGCACAATGCCGCGCTGCGCGGCGACGATGTCTATGCTGCCGCGAAAAACTGGATCATCGGCGCGCTCTGCCTCGCGGTGCTGCTGTGCGGCCTGACAGCCACCATGGTCGTCCGCAGCGTATCGACACCGGTATTGACCATGGCGCGCACGATGAAGCGCCTGGCCGATGGCGACCACAACATTGCAATTGCCGGAACCGGACGCGGCGACGAGATCGGCCGTATGGCGGATGCGCTCGAGGTATTCCGTGCAACCGCAAGCGAACGGGCCCAACTCGAGGCCGCGCAGGCGGAGCAGGAGCGTCACGCGGCCGACGAGAAGCAGGCGGCGCTGACCAACATGGCCGAGACGATCGAGCGGGAAACCACATCGGCGCTCGAACAGATCGGCCAAGGCACCGCTGCGATGGCTGAAACCGCCGACGCGATGAGTGCATCGGCTGCGCGTACCGAGGCGTCCTCGCAGAGTGCCGCAGGCGCATCGGCGCAGGCGCTGGCAAACGCCCAGACGGTGGCCAGTGCAGCCGAGCAGCTCAGCGCCTCGATCCGCGAGATCGGCGGCCAGGTGGCCCAGTCCGCCGAGGTGGTCGGCCGCGCCGTCGCCGCCGGCAGCGAGACGCGCGCGACGATCGGCGCGTTGAACGAGCAGGTGGCACGCATCGGCACGGTCGCCGACATGATCGGCGAGATCGCCGCCAAGACCAACCTGCTGGCGCTCAACGCCACCATCGAGGCGGCGCGTGCGGGCGATGCCGGCAAGGGCTTTGCCGTGGTCGCCTCGGAGGTCAAGGCGCTGGCGACGCAGACCGCGCGCTCCACCCAGGAGATCGCGCAGCACATCGGTCAGGTGCGCAGTTCCACCGGAGCCTCGGTTGCCGCGGTGGAGCGGATCGAGCAGACCATCGGCGAAATCAGCAACATTGCCGGCTCGATCGCCGCGGCGGTGGAGGAACAGGGCGCGGCCACCGCGGAGATCGCCCGCAACGTGGTCGAGACCGCATCGGCCGCCAGCGAGATGACCAGGCGCACGACCGAGGTCCTGTCCGAGGCCGAACTGACGGGCAAACGCGCCGGTGAAGTGCGCGATACGGCCGCTGCGTTGAATGCGGCGGTCGGCGAACTGCGCCACTCGGTGATCCGCGTGGTACGCACGTCCACCGCCGAAGTGGATCGTCGTCAGGCGGTCCGGCACCGGATCGACCTGCCGTGCCGACTGGAGGCCCCCGGTCAGGCGGCGTGCAACGCGCGCGTCACCGACATTTCGACGGCAGGTGCCAGCGTCCACGGCAGCCCATCGCTGCGGTCCGGCGCGCATGGGACTCTCCACGTCGATGGCGTTGCCTTTGGATTGCCGTTCGTGGTGCGCGACACCGAAGGGGAGGTGCTGCACGTGATGTTCGATCTGGACGCATCCACGGCGGCCAAATTCGGAGCTGTCCTGGATCATCTGGGTCCGCGCCGCGCCGCCTGAGTATTTTATACCGGCGCCGCATCGCTCCTTCGCCATAACGCGTCAAGCTGAAGCGCTCGGGGTTTCACCCCGAACCCCACCAGAGGCTCCGCCTCTGGACTCCGCCAAGGGCGGAGCCCTTGGAACCCATCACTTCAGTATCGGATTTCAAAGGCTCCGCCTTTGGTGGGGGTCCCGGGGGCAACGCCACCGGGCGGGTTTCAGGGCAGAGCCCTGAGCACTTGTTGCGATGGTGCGACCCCTCCCCGCCCTAACCGCGGTAGCGCCGCGGGATCATGCGGTTGGCGACCACCGTCAGCACCAGCGTGGTCGCCATCAGGATAAACGCGATCGCAGCGGCGAACGGCCAGTTGTTGTCGGTGCTGAACGCCCAGAACAGCAGGGGCGCCATCATCTGAAAGCGCGGGCCGCCGAGCAGCACCGGCGTCGCGAACGCGTTCATGCACAGGATGAAGCACAGCACCGCCGCGATCGCCACGCCCGGCAGCGCGAGCGGAAACACCACGCGCCAGAACGCGCGCGACGGGTCGGCGCCCATCGATGCGGCGGCTTCCTCCAGCCGCGGATCGATGCCCTCGAACACGCTCTGCAAGGTCAGCACGGTGAACGGCAGGTTGATCGCGATGATGCCGATGATCACCGCGGTCTCGGCATACATCAGGTTCACCGGACCGGCGCCGAAGCCCAGTCGGGCGAACGTGTCCAGCATGCCGCCGCGGGCGAACAGGATCATCCAGCCGGCGGTGCGCGTGGTCGTGCCGATGAACAGCGGCAGCACCATCAGCACGACCAGCGCGGACTTCCAGCGGCTGGCGGTGCGCGCCAGGCGCCAGGCCATCGGCAGCCCGAGCAGCAGGCACACCGCGGTGACGATGACGGAGACGCGGATCGTGGTGACCAGCACGTTCCAGTAGAACGGATCGGCGAAGAAGCGCAGATAGTTCGCCGGCGTGACCGCTTCGATCATCAGCTCGGTCGCATCGAAGCGGTTCAGGCTGTCGCGCGCCAGCAGCAACAGGGGCACCACCAGCGTCAGGATCATCAGCAGGCTGGCGGGACCCAGCAGAACCAGTGCGGCGCCGGCCTCGCGACGCCGCGCCGCGCGTTCCACCGACAGTGCGGTCACCCGTGCTGGATGTTCTTCAGCCACCAGTCGTTCAGATCCGGCATCGCCTGCGCGAACACCGGATAGTCCGCAGTCACCAGCTTGGGTTTCGGCTCCGGGAGCGCCAGCTGCTCGCCCACCTTGCCGGACAGCGGTGCATTGTCGACCGTGGGCAGGTAGCCCATATGCGCGGCGAAACCCTGCTGCGCCGACGGCTCCAGCATGCGCGTTCATGTATTTGTAGGCGGCTTCCTTGTCCGGCGCATTCTTCGGCAGCACCATGCCCGAGACGTAAAGAATGGCGCCCTCCTTCGGAAAGTTGCCCTTCACCGGGAAGCCGGCGTTCTGCCACATGAAGGTGCGCGCCAGCCAGATCACGCCGACCGCGATCTCGCCCGATTTGAATGCCGGCGCCAGCGCGTCGGTCTCCGGATACAGCCGCAGCCCGTTCGCGTTCAGCTTCAGCATGAACGCCTTGGCCTTGTCGAAGTCGCTGACCTTGCCGGTCTCATGGAGGCTCGCCGCCATCATCACCCAGGGCGCGACGGTGCTGACCATGCCGATCTTGCCCTGCCATTTCGGATCGAGCAGATCGCCGAAGGTCTGCGGCGGATCGGTCACGATGGTCGGGTTGTACACCAGCACCTGCGCGCTATAGATGTGCGGCACGAAGCCGGGCATGCGCAGTTCCTCCGCCACGTGCTTCAGGTTCGGCACGCGCTTCTCGTCGAGGTCCTCGACCAGGCCGGCCTCGTTCACGCGATAGCCGTTCACCGCGCCGACGCAGGCGATGTCCACGCTGCCGCGCGGCAGCTTCTTCTGCGCATACAGCTTGGCCACGCGCGGGATTTCGTCGCCGATGTCCTGCACGATCTCGACGCCGGCCGGCTTCAGGATCGGCTCGTCGATGTTCTCGCGCAGCAGCCGCGCATAGTCGCCGCCCCAGGTGCCGACGACGCACGGATCGGCCGCGCGCGCCGGACGGATGATCGCCGGCGCAGCCAGCAACGCCGCGCCGCCCAGCACGAGGCGCGCCGCGACAAGGTGAGGTCACGCATGATTGGTCTCCCTGATGATGGCCTGTTCGCTCGGATCCGCATTGATCGCGCGGCCCGCCGGCATCGAACAGCCGTTCGTCATCCGGCCCCCAGCGCAGCGCCACGCGCGTGCCGGCACTGTGGCGGCGCGTCGCATCGCGGCCAAGCCCCGGTCCGCGCGCCAGGATCGTGATGTCCGGGCCGATCCGCACCGCGTGCTCCACGACCGAGCCGAGCCAGGTGCACAGTTCCACCTCGCCTTCGATGCACGCCTCGGAACCGGGCGGCGCCAGACGGACGCTGTCCGGGCGGATTGCCAGCGTTGCGTCACCGTCCCGCGCATAGCGTCCGGCCAGCGCGATCGCACCGCCATCGGGCAGCACCAAGGCGACGACCGGCATCCAGCCTGCCGGTGACGATGTTGCTGCCGCCGATGAAGCGCGCCACGAACGGATTTGCCGGCTGGCCGTGCACCTCCTCCGGCGTGCCGATCTGCTGCACGCGGCCTTCGTGCATCACCACGAGCCGATCGGCCAACGCCATCGCCTCGGTCTGGTCGTGCGTCACCATGATCGTGGTGATGCCGCCGTGCTGCTGCAGGATGCGGATCTCGCGCGCCATCTCCTGACGCAGCGCGGCATCCAGATTCGACAGCGGCTCATCGAGCAGCAGCACGCGCGGATGGATCGCCAGCGCGCGCGCCAGCGCGACGCGCTGCTGCTGGCCGCCGGAAAGCTGCGCGCGGCAGGCGCGCGGCGAACGCCTCGAGCTTCACCAGCCGCAGCATCTCGGCAACGCGCGCCTGGATCGCGGGCGCGCCCATGCGCCGCATCTCCAGCCCGAACGCGATGTTGCGCGCCACGCGTGAGATGCGGAAACAGCGCATAGCTCTGGAACACGATGCCCATCTCGCGCCGATGCGGCGGCAGCGCGGTGATGCTGGCGCCGTCCAGGCGGATGTCGCCGGCGGAGGGCGGCACGAAGCCGGCGATCATGCGCAGCGTCGTGGTCTTGCCGCAGCCCGACGGGCCGAGCAGCACGATCAGTTCGCCGGAGCGCACGGCGACGCTGACCGCATCCACCGCGGTCTGGTTGCCGAAGTTCTTGCTCAGCCGATCGAGCGTCAGCGCGGTGGCCTCGCTCATTGCACGACCCGGCCGAGGCGGACGAAGCGGTCGAGCAGCAGCAGCACGGCGGCCACCGCGACGATCTGCGCCACCGCGACGGCGGAGACCAGCGGGTCGATGTGGTATTCGAGGTATTGCAGCACCGCGACCGGCAGCGTGGTGACGCCGGGGCTGGTCAGGAACAGCGCCAGTTCGAGGTTCTCGAACGAGATCACGAAGGCGAACAGCGCGGCGGCGACGATGCCGGCGCGCATGGCCGGCAGGGTCACGCGCCAGATCACGGTGAGCGGACCGGCGCCGAGACTGGCAGCCGCCTCCTCGGCCGCGCGGTCGTGGTTGGCCAGGCTCGCAAGGCAGAGCCGCACCACCCAGGGCGTGGTGATCATGACATGCGCCAGCACGAGGCCGGCCATCGAGCCGGTCACCGCGGAGCCGAGTTGTTCGTCGATCGCCACCAGCGCCACGTAGATGGCGAGCCCGAGCGCGATGCCCGGCATGGTCAGCGGTGCCAAAAGCAGCGTGGCGATCACGCCGCGACCGCGAAAGCGATGGCGCGCGAGGCCGATGCCGGCGGGGATGCCGAGCAGCAGGCTTCCGGCAACCGCTGCGGCGCCAAGCTTGCAGGCTGGTGAGCACGGCCTTGCCGAAGTTGGGCAGGATGGCGGGATACCAGGACAGCGTGTAGCCGCGCGGCGGAAACAGGATCAGCTTCTCGTCGAACAGGCTGAGGTAGAGGGTCAGCAGCAGCGGCACCACGATCAGCGTGGCGCCGCAGCCGATCAGCCCGAGCACGACGACGCGTTCGGCCGCGCGCACCATGCCGTCGGGACGGATGCGCGTCGACGGCATGGCGTTGCTGCTGGCTGTCATGCCCCCGGTCGCGTCAGAATTGCAATGCACAAGCCTGACCGTCGGCAGACGGCGCTGTCAACCGCCCATCAGGAGAAGTCGTCGCTATCCGCCTGTTGCCGTCGGTGGTTCAGTCGCAGACACCCGGTGGCCCGTGCATAGGCACTGATCCGGAAGCCGAAGATCATGTTCATCATGGGCGGCGATGCCATCCGCTGGATGCAGCCGGGTACATGCACCGTGGTGTCGTGGCCGGAAAAGCGCCTACCATCGACCGAGCGGACAAAAGGCGGCAATCTTCGAGGATTACACGGCCATGCCCGGGTGCACCTCTCGATCGGTCCTCGGCAAAATCTTCAATGCGGCGAACGCCGGTCTCCGAACCCGCCGCCCGCCCGCTCGCGTGTGACACGAAGCTGCTCACTGCCAGGAGGAAACAGATGGCTGCGATAGTGAGAACGCAACTACCCCGGAGGATGGCAGGGCGCGGCCGCTCCATGGCTCCGCCGGCCGGACTGCGGAGCGGTCCGATGATAGGTGGCCTGACCAAAAGATTCGGCCGCGTCGCCCGGATGGCTTGCATCGTGACCGTGGCCGCGACGGCCGCGGCTTCAGCACAACAGCGGACACGTCCACAGCAGACCCCGCCGAAGCAGCCTGGCCCGGTTGCTGCGATGGTCGTGATGACCCCGAACGGCCCTGCGACGTGCGCGACATGGGTGCAGTGGCGCTTGCCGGCGGCCCATCCGCTCGACAAGGCGGCCGTCGAATATTGGGTGGAGGGCTATCTGTCCGGCCTCGCCGCGGGCAGCCATCACGACGTGATAGGGCAGTTTCGCCGCGACGCGCTCGCCGCCTGGCTCGACCGCTACTGCACCGCAAATCCGCAGACGCCGCTGCCGGCAGCAGTCAATGCCCTCGGGCTCCAAATGCTCGCGCATCCCGGAGGACCGCTGTGATGCCGACGATCAAAGCCGTCGGGATCGGCAGGCCCGTGCTGCTCGCCGCGGCGCTTGCACTGGCGCTTTCCGCGATGGGGTGTGCAACTGGTCCTCTGGGCAGTCACGGCGTAGATTACATACCGGCATTCGATACGCCCGACACGACGGGAGGCGGAGGCAATGGTTGATCGCTGCCGCGGCCATCAGATGCAGCAACGCGCGCCTGGCGGCTCATGCAACGAACGTGATGTCGTGGCGCTGGTGTCGGGACGCCGGCAGTCCGCACAGCTCCACGCGATAAGGCAGGCACATGACGATGATGAGTAGGCGGCTCGCATCAACCATGCACAGGCAGATACTGCTTGTCGCGGCAGCGCTTCCGCTTGGGGCTGCGCCGGGCCTTGCCCAGACCCCGGCGCCCCCGGCCCAGATCGACAACCATGCCAACGGCCTCTCCTACCAGCCGACGGAGGCGCAGACGACGGCGCGCGAGCAGGCGGCTGGTGTGCGGCCGGATCAGCAGCAGCAGCGGCAGGAGGACAAGACGCTTTTGCAGCTGGACCACCAGCTGCTTGGCAATCAGTTGCTGCCGCCGGGCACCCAGGCGCCGAAGTAGTCTCCGACCCGGTCGCGCGTGGACTGCCGGCGCTGACCTGTCGTTGTCCCGGCGCATTGGCCTCGCGCTCCATTCGGGCACCCGGCTTTCCCTGGTCGTCGCGATCACCGGCATCGCAGTGCACCGCGGCCTGATGCCTGGCGTGCAGGGTGCCGCGCCGGTGGGAGGCGGGATCCCGAGCACCATCCTCTACCAGCGATCGCGCACGCTTTCTGCAGCAGGAACCGAAGCTCACCGTATCTTGAGCAAAGGCTGAGGAGAAATTGCAGCAAACCAACACGAACTCTGAACGGACTACGGCATGAACGACATCGTCGATTTTGTACTGCTGTCTGCTGTCGCGTGGGCCGTCGTGGCCTACCTGTGCGTGCCGAGGCTGTGGAGGATTTACTATCGCTGCCATCCGTCCGCGCCGGACGTGGCTCGCGTCACGCAAACCGCGGACCGCCATCCGGGTGATCCGATCAACATCGCATTGGTCGGGAGCGATATCGAAGTCGTGCGCGCGATGACAGCGGCCGGATGGTACCCGGCCGACCCGATCACCTTCAGGACCAGCGTGCGAATTATTGCTGCCTCGGTGCTGCGACGGCCAGACGACGATGCGCCGGTGAGCAACCTCTTTCTGTTCGGCCGCAAGCAGGACCTTGCCTTCGAGCAGGCCGTCGGCGGCGGTCCACGCCAGCGCCACCATGTCCGCTTCTGGCGCTGGGACAAGATGTATGACGGCCGGACAACGTGGATCGGTGCCGCGACATTCGACGTGCGCGTGGGCTTCAGTCACACGACCGGACAGGTCACGCATCACATCGGCCCGGATGTCGATGCGGAACGCGACCTCATTGCGGCCGAACTGGAGAAGTCAGGCCTGGTGCAGTCGATCGAATGGACCGACGGCTTCCACGCGCGGCTCGAAGGGCGCAATGGCGGCGGCGATCGCTGGCGCACCGATGGCCGTCTGGCGATCGTGACGATGCGCGGTTCCGGCGATGCGGCGCGCGTCGCCCGGTTCGCGCCTTCGGGGCGCCGATTGCGGGCGCGGTGGGTCGAGCCCCGCCGCCGGTCAGATCAGCGAGTCATCGTCCGAGCCGCCGCCACCGCCACCACCGGTATCCCAGCCGGGATCGCTGCCGCCGCTGTTGTCGGGAAGGAGGACTGGTCGCTGCCGCCCGACGTGTCCCAGGTGCCCTGTCGACATACCCCGGATCGGTCGCGCCCGCCCCGCCGGCCGGATCCGACCACGTGCCCTGATCGATATAGCCCTGGTCGGGCGCCGTCGGCGCGGAGCCCCAGGGGCTCGCCGCCCCCGCTCCGCCGCCGAAGCCTCCGCCGAACCCGCCGCCCATGCCGTGCGAGCCGGAGAACAGGCTCATCAGCGCGTTGCCCGCGACCAGGCCGCCGGCGACGCCGGCCGCGGTGGTCAGCGCCGAGCCGAGGAACCCGGAGCCCTGGCGCTGGAACATGCCCTGCTGATAGCCGGGCGCGTATTGCGGCGGCGGCGGCGCGCCCTGCTGGTAGTTCGGCGCCGGTCCCGGACCTTGGTTCCAGGCCGGCCCCGGCCCGCCCTGCTGCGGCGGCGGCGCCGAGCGCGAACCCCCGCCGAACAGCCCGGAGAAGAAGCCGCCGCCGGAGCCGCCGGCCGGTTGCTGCTGCGCCTGCTGGGCGGCGGCCTGGCGCGCCTGCTGCACCTCCCATTCCAGCCGCTGTATCCGGTTCTGCGCCTCGGCCAGCGCATGCTCCTGGATGAAGGCAAGCTGGGTCAGGCGATAGCGCGCCTCCGGGATAGCGGCTGAACTGCTCGGCGATCAGCCTGTCCGCCTCGGGATCGACCGGCGGCAGGGGCGGCGCACGTCGTTGCCGGCACCGATCCGCCGAACGACCCCTGGCCAGGCGCCTGCGCGCCACCGACCCGGCCGATGAACTGTGTGATGATGTCGCGTTCTTCGTTTGTCATTGGGGCAACCCTTGGGTTTTCCGTGCCGTGCGATGTGGCGCCGCGGCGCCATGCGTTCAATGCCGCGTCAGGCTCAGTGGCGCGTGAGGCCCAGCCGGCGTTCCTCGATCACCGGGCAGCGGTCCATCACAACGGTTATGCCCGCCGCCCGCGCCCGTTCCGCCGCCGCCTCGTCCACCACGCCAAGCTGCATCCAGACCACCTGCGCACCCAGCCGGATCGCCTCGTCCACGACGGCGCCGGCATTGGCCGAGGCACGGAAGATATCGACCATTTCCAGCGGCGCGGCCTCCGCCAGATTGGCAACGACCGTCCGCCCATGGATGGTGCGACCGGTCAGCATCGGGTTCACCGGCGTCGCGTCGTAGCCGCGCCCGAGCAGAAAGCCGAACACGCCGTGCGAGGGCCGCCACGCCTTGTCGGAGGCGCCGACCACCGCGATCCTCCGCGTCCCGGTGAGGATCGCGCGGATCGTCTCGTCGCTCTGGCCATCGATGTCATTGCACCACTCTGCCCTCGCCACGCTTGCGCCGCCAGTCCGCCTGCTCCGTGCGCGGCACATGTCCGGCCTCTCGCCTCCCTGCCGGCGCTGCTGGCGGCGCTTGGCGGGCGTCCCGCGCCCGCGCATCGGGCCGGTGCCAAGGCGACCGAAATGGCACCAGAATTATTCCACCTCCGGTGCCGCGGATGGTGACACAGCGTCTCCTGCTGTGCGCCCACGATATCGTGATTTTCCGCTGCCGGTCTTCATCGTGCCGCTGATCGCGACGTTCGCGCATGTTTTGCTCGGCGGCCGACCACGTGCCGGCGGACGCGAAGACCCTTGGGCGCTCGGCCGTGGGCGTCGCATCCAGGCCCACGTGCCGAGCGCAGGGCCGGTCATGCCCCAGGTTGCGTTGCAGTTGGCAATTGCTACCGCCTCTAGTGCCACCGCCATCACCGCGACGATGATCGGCCCCACCCAGGACAGCCCGCTGCACCATCGCCGGCACGCCGCTGCCCTGCAGATACACCAGGGATCCGGCCCGCCAGGGTCGCCGCCACGACAGCCGGACCCGCGCTGTCAGCGCGTTTCATTGCCCATGGGTATTCTTCCTCTTGCTTCGTTCCTGCCCCGGTGCTTTATGTCGCCGCGGGACGAACCGAACAGGTCAGATGGACCGTACCAAACCCAGCTTCCAGGGTGTAATTCTGCGTCTGCACGACTTCTGGTCGCGGCAGGGCTGCGTGATCCTGCAGCCGTACGACGTGGAGATGGGTGCCGGAACGTTTCATCCTGCGACGACGCTGCGCGCCCTCGGGCCGCGGCCCTGGCGCGCCGCCTATGTGCAGCCGAGCCGGCGGCCGACGGATGGGCGGTACGGCGAAAATCCGAACCGGTTGCAGCACTATTACCAATACCAGGTCATCATCAAGCCCAGCCCGGCGGACGCGCAGGAACTGCTGCTCGGCAGCTATCGCGAACTCGGGCTCGATCCCCTGCTGCACGACTTCCGCTTCGTCGAGGACGACTGGGAAAGCCCGACGCTCGGCGCCTGGGGCCTTGGGTGGGAGGTGTGGTGCGACGGGATGGAGGTGGGGCAGTTCACCTACTTCCAGCAGGTCGGCGGCATTCCGGTGACGCTGCCGAGCTTCGAGATGACCTACGGGCTGGAACGCCTGGCGATGTACGTGCAGGACGTGGACAACGTGTTCGACCTGGACTTCAACGGCGCCCCCGGGGACCAGCGCGTGCACTACGGCGATGTGTTCCTGCGCGCCGAACGCGAATACAGCGCCTACAATTTCGAATCTGCCGACACGGCGATGCTGACCCGGCATTTCGCCGACGCCGAACAGGAGTGCGGGGCACAACTGGACCGCGGATTGGCGCTGCCCGCCTACGATCACTGCATCAAGGCGAGCCACCTGTTCAATCTGCTGGATGCGCGCGGTGTGATCAGCGTGACGGAGCGGGCAAGCTTTATCGGGCGCGTGAGGGCGCTGGCGAAAGGTTGCTGCGAAGCGTGGGTAGCCGGCGAAACAACATGGCAAACGGAGGGAACGACGTGACTGAGCTGCGGATCGACGATGTCGTGGTGATCGAGGACGAAGAGGCCTGCGACCTCGCGGCCGAACTGGCCGACCTGACCGGCGAGAGCCTGGGCGTCGCCATGGTCATGGCGCTGCGCGCGGAAATCGGGCGCGCCCGCGAGCGCAAGGAACGACACGACCGGATCATGGCCATCACCCGCGAGATCGCGACGAACATGCGGGATCCGTTTCGCGCGGTTATGTACTGACGCGATCGGCCCGGCGGGAGCGTGATTCACCCCCTCCCCTTGCGGGAGGGGGGGACGACTTTTCTCCGGCGCCACCCTATCCTGCGGCGTATCGGGCATGACCCGGCCATGACGTAGGAGGTAGGGCTGAGCATGCCGGAACTGTTCCTCGAACTGTTCAGTGAGGAAATCCCGGCGCGCATGCAGGGACGGGCGGCCGACGACCTCGCGCGGCTTGCCGTCGAGGCGCTGGCCAGGCTCTCGCCCGGCGAGGTGCGCACGTTCCATGGCCCGCGACGCATCGCACTGACCGCCACGGTCGCCGGCGAGGTCGAAGCCAGCCACACCACGGAACGCGGGCCGCGGACGAACGCGCCGGAGCAGGCGCTGACCGGTTTCCTGCGCAAGCATGCCGCGACCAAGGAGCAACTCCGCCGGGAAGGCGATCATTGGGTGCTGGAGAAGGCGGCACCCGCCGTGGCCGCCGCCGTCCTGATCGCGAGCGTGCTGCCGCCGCTGCTGCGCCGTTTTCCCTGGCCGAAATCGATGCGCTGGGGCGGCGCCAGCAATTTCGTCTGGGTGCGCCCGTTGCGGCGCATCGTCTGTCTGCTGGACGGCGCGGTGGTGCCGTTCGATCTGCGCGACGGCGCCGATGACGGGCACGGACTTGCGTCGGACAACCTGACCGAGGGCCATCGCTTCCACGCCCCGGGCGCGTTCGCGGTGGCGTCGAGCGCCGACTGGGCGGCGAAACTGCGCCAGCGCAGGGTGCTGGTCGACGCCGACGAGCGCCAGCGCGTCATCATCGACGGGATCGGCGGCCTCGCCGCAGACCGGCAGCTTCAGGTCGTCGATGATCCCGGCCTGCTGGACGAGGTTGCCGGACTGGTCGAATGGCCGGTGCCGCTGCTCGGCCGTATCGACGATGCCTACATGGACCTGCCCGCGGAGGTCCGGCAGGTCTCCATGCGGGTGAACCAGCGCTACTTCGCGTTCCGCAACCCGGACGGGTCCGCCGCGCCGTATTTCGGCTTCGTGGCGAACATCGAGCCGGCTGACGGCGGCGCCACCTCCATCGCCGGCAACGAACGCGTGCTGCGGGCACGCTTCGCCGATGCGCGGCATTTCTGGGACCTCGACCGCCGGACACGGCTGGAATCGCGCGTGCCGCTGCTGGATCAGGTGACGTTCCATGCGAAGCTCGGCAGCCAGGGCGAGCGGGTGCGCCGGCTGGAACGCCTGGCCGAAGCAGATTTCCGCCCATGTCGGCGCCGGCCCGGCGCTGGCCCGCCACGCCGCCCGGCTTGCCAAGGCCGACCTCGTCACCGGGATGGTCGGCGAGTTCCCCGAACTGCAGGGCGTGATGGGACGCTACTATGCCCTGCACGACGGCGAGGACCGCCTCGTGGCCGACGCCATCCGCGACCACTACGCGCCGCGCGGGCCGGCGGATGCCGTGCCGACTGCGCCGGTCTCCATCGCGGTGGCTTTGGCGGACAAGCTCGACCTGCTGGCCGGCTTCTTCCTGATCGGCGAGAAGCCCAGCGGCAGCGGCGACCCTTACGCGCTGCGCCGCGCGGCCCTGGGCGTGATCCGGATCATCCTCGAACAGCCGCAACCGCTCCGGCTGAGCCTGCGCGGCCTGCTCGACCACGCGTTCACGGGGTTGGGCAATTCCGACGGGCGCTTCGGCTGGTCCCAGGACCACCTGGACGAGGCGTTCGACTTCATCATCGAGCGGCTGCGCTTCCAGTTGCGCGCGGTGGGCGCCCGGCACGACGTGCTCGCGGCGATCTTCGCCGCCCATCCGGACGACGACATCGCCCGCCTCGTGGCCCGGACCGAGGCGCTCGCGCAGTTCCTCCAGTCCGCGGGCGGCAGCAACCTGCTGGCCGCCTACCGTCGGGCCGCGAACATATCCCGGATCGAGCAGCGCAGAGGGGGACCGACCGACGACGCTTTCGACCACCAGTTGATCAGGATCAATGAAGAAGATGTGCTCGCGGGGCAGATTGACGTCGCATCGTCGCGTATCGGTGGCCACGTGGAGTCGGACGACTTCGCGAGCGCACTGGCGGCGTTGGCTGAATTGCGGGGACCTGTGGACGCTTTCTTCGACAAGGTGACGGTCAACGCCCCCGAACCGGAGTTGCGCCTCAATCGTTTGCGTCTCCTTAACCAACTCCGCGGGACGATGCATCGGATAGCGGATTTTTCCCTGACAGAAGGCTGATTGCCATGAACAAGTGGGTTTACAACTTCGGCGGCGGCAATAACGAAGGCGGCTCCGACATGCGCAACCTGCTGGGCGGCAAGGGTGCCAACCTGGCGGAAATGGCCGGGATCGGCCTGCCCGTGCCGGCCGGCTTCACGCTGACCACCGAGGTCTGTACCGCGTTCTACCGCAACAATCGCAGCTATCCGAACGAACTGGCCTCGCAGGTGCGCAACTCGCTCGGCCGGCTGGAGAAGGCGGTCGGCCTGAAGTTCGGCGACAAGCGGAAGCCCCTGCTGGTCTCGGTGCGTTCCGGCGCGCGCGTCTCGATGCCCGGGATGATGGACACCGTGCTCAACCTTGGGTTGAACGATATCACCGTCGAAGGCCTTGGCGCCGAGGCCAACGACCAGCGGTTCGCCTGGGATTCCTATCGCCGGTTCATCCAGATGTACGGCTCGGTGGTGCTGGGCGTCGACCATCACCGGTTCGAGGAGATCATCGAGCACGCCAAGCTGGACACCGGGGTGACCGAGGACACGCAGCTCACCGCGCAGGACTGGCACCGGGTGGCCGCCAGCTACAAGGACATGATCCAGACCGACACCGGCAAGCCGTTCCCGCAGGACCCCGAGGAGCAGCTCTGGGGCGCGATCGGCGCGGTGTTCGGCTCGTGGATGAACCCGCGCGCCAACACCTATCGCAAGCTGCACGACATTCCCGCCGATTGGGGCACGGCCGTGAACGTGCAGACCATGGTGTTCGGCAACATGGGCAATGACTGCGCCACCGGCGTGTGCTTCACCCGCGATCCGTCCACCGGCGAGAACCTGTTCTACGGCGAATACCTGGTGAACGCGCAGGGCGAGGACGTGGTGGCCGGCATCCGCACGCCGCAGCCGCTGTCCAAGGCGGGCGCCAAGCCCGACGAGACGCCGCTGGAAGTGGCGATGCCCGAGGCCTACCGCGAGCTGATGCAGGTCCGGGAACGGCTCGAGCAGCACTACAAGGATATGCAGGACCTCGAGTTCACCGTGCAGAAGCACAAGCTGTACATGCTGCAGACCCGCAACGGGAAGCGCACCGCCGCGGCGAGCCTGCGCATTGCGGTGGACATGGCGCGCGAGGGGCTGATCGACCAGTCCGAGGCGGTGCGCCGCGTCAATCCGTCCGCGCTGGACCAGCTGCTGCATCCGACGCTGGATCCCAAGGCGCCGCGCACGCTGCTGGGGAAGGGATTGCCGGCCAGTCCCGGTGCGGCGTCGGGCTCGGTGGTGTTCACCGCAGACGAAGCGGAGAGCCGCGCGCAGAAGGGCGAGTCGATCATCCTGGTGCGCGTCGAGACCAGCCCCGAGGACATCCACGGCATGCACGCCGCCCGCGGCATCCTGACCGCGCGCGGCGGCATGACCAGCCACGCCGCGGTGGTGGCGCGCGGCATGGGCCGGCCCTGCGTGGCGGGCGCCGGCGGCATTTCGATCGACTACAACACGCAGACGCTGACCGCCGGCGGCCGCACGATCCGCGCCGGCGAGACCATCACGCTGGACGGCACCACGGGCGAGGTGTTCGTCGGCAGCGTGGCGATGATCGAGGCGGCCATGTCGACCGACTTCGCCACGTTGATGGAGTGGGCCGACAAGGCACGGCGGATGGAGGTGCGGGCGAACGCCGAAACCCCGCTGGATGCCGAAACGGCGAAGAAATACGGCGCCGAGGGCATCGGGCTGTGCCGCACCGAGCACATGTTCTTCGACCCGGAGCGCATCAGCGCGGTGCGCCAGATGATCATGGCGCCGGACGAGGCCGGCCGTCGCGCGGCACTGTCCAAGCTGCTGCCGTTCCAGCGCGGCGATTTCCATGACCTGTTCCGGATCATGGGCGACCTGCCGGTGACGATCCGCCTGCTCGATCCGCCGCTGCACGAATTCCTGCCGCACGGCGATGTCGAACTGGAGGAGGTCGCGCATTCGCTTGGCGCCAACCTCGATGCGATGCGCCGGCGTGCGGCGGAACTGGCCGAGGCCAACCCGATGCTCGGGCATCGCGGCTGCCGGCTGGGGATCGCCTACCCGGAGATCTACGAGATGCAGGCGCGCGCGATCTTCGAGGGCGCGCTGATCGTGGCGAAGGAAACCGGCAAGGCGCCGAAGCCGGAGATCATGATCCCGCTGGTGGGCGTGATCAAGGAACTGGAGATCACCCGCGCCCAGGTCGACAAGGTGGCCGAGGAGGTGTTCGCCGAGGCCGGGCACCGGATCGAGTATCACGTCGGCACGATGATCGAACTGCCGCGCGCCGCGCTGATCGCGGACAAGATCGCCGAGATCGCCGACTTCTTCAGCTTCGGCACCAACGACCTGACGCAGACCGTGTTCGGCCTGTCGCGCGACGATGCGGGCAAATTCCTGCCGCTGTATGTCGAGCAGGGCATCCTGCCGAAGGACCCGTTCATCTCGATCGACGTGGAGGGTGTGGGCGAGATGGTGCGCATCGCCGCCGAGCGCGGGCGGAAGGTGAAGCCCAAGCTGAAGTTGGGCATCTGCGGCGAGCACGGCGGCGATCCGGCATCGATCGCGTTCTGCGAGGAGGTGGGGCTGGATTACGTCTCGTGCAGCCCGTTCCGCGTGCCGGTGGCGCGGCTCGCCGCGGCGCAGGCGGCGCTGGGGGTGGAGAGCGACCGGACGGCGTGATGGTTGGCTTCGCAGTTGAGCTGGGATATTCTACGGATATCTCAGCTCAACTGCGAGGATCAGCCAATGACGTTTATCAGGGTCGGCCGGTGGGGTAAGAATCTCGCTGTTCGGTTTCCAGGAGAAATCGCAAGCGCTGCGGGGATTCGCGAGGGCGAGCGCGTCGAGATCGATACCCAGGATGGCGCAATCGTCATTCGGCGGTCGGCCTCGCATTTCACGCTGGACGAGCTGTTCCACGGTCGCAGCCCTGCCGAGTGGCGGGCTGCATACTCAGGCGCGTACGATTGGGGACCGGATGTTGGCCGTGAGGTCGTCGAGGAGTGACTGATGCGGCCTACGTCCCCGACAGAGGCGACCTGATCTGGACCGACTTCGATCCGGCCAAGGGTCGCGAACAAGCTGGTCGACGGCCTGCCCTCGTGGTCTCCGCGGCTGCCTTCACCGAGAACAGCGGCTTGGCCGTCGTCTGTCCGATTACTTCGCGTGTTCGCCCATTCCCGACCAGTGTGGTGTTGCCGGCGGGCCTGCCGATCTCGGGCGAGGTACTGACAAGCCACATTCGCAGCATTGATACGCAGGCGCGGCCGGTGCGCTATGCCGGTGCGACGGTAGCGCCCGATGTCGCGCAGTTGGTACGCGCCAAGCTGAATACGTTCATCACGATCTGACGCAGTCGGAGATGCCCCGCGGTTGACGCGATAGGACCGTCACCGCATCCTCCCCGCGCCCCCCGGAGACGCCGCACGATGGCCCTGAGCCGTTCCACCCGTGTCAATCTGCTGCTCGGCAATGGCCACTTCCTGTCGCACTTCTATTCGCTGTGCCTGCCGCCGCTGTTCATCGCCTGGCAGACGGCCTTCGACGTCAGCTTCACCGAACTGGGCCTTGCGGTGGCGCTGATGTCGGGCGCCTCGGCCGTGCTGCAAACGCCGGTCGGCTTCCTGGTGGATCGCTACGGTGCGCGTCGCTTCCTGATCGGCGGTGCGCTGCTGATGTCGCTCTGCATCACCGCCATGGGCTTCGCCACCAGCTTCTGGCAGATCCTGGTGCTGGCCCCGCTGTCGGGCATGGGCAATTCGGTGTTCCATCCGGCGGACTACGCGATCCTGTCGGGCTCGGTGGACAAGGACCGCATGGGCCGCGCGTTCGCGCTGCACACGTTCAGCGGCAACCTGGGCTTTGCCGCCGCGCCGCCGCTCATGGCGCTGCTGGCGATCACCATCGGCTGGCGCGCCAGCCTGATCACGGTGGGACTGCTCGGCGTTCCGGTGGCGGTGTCGATCGTGCTGCAGAGCGGCATCCTGAAGGACCAGGTGCGCCACGAGCCGACGCATGCCGGCCCCAAGCTCTCCGGGCGCGAACTGCTGCTGAGCCGGACCATGCTGCTGTTCTTCGCCTTCTTCCTGCTGGGCTCGATGGCAGGCGCCGGCGTGCAGTCCTGGCTGATCACCGTGCTGTACACCGTCAAGGGCCTGACCCTGGCGGTCGCATCGTCTGCGCTGACCGGGTACATGTTCGGCTCGTCGATCGGCGTGCTGGTCGGCGGCTGGTTCGCCGACACCTACCAGCGGCACATCCTGCCGTTCGCCGTCGTGTTCACGACGATTTCCGCGGCGCTGACCCTGTCGGTGGGCTGGCTCAGTGTGTCGGGCCTGGTCGTCATCGCGCTGATGTTCGCCTCCGGCCTGGCGTTGGGCGCCAGCCGCACGCCGCGCGATGTCATGCTGAAGGACGCGGCACCGCCGGGCCAGATGGGCAAGGTGTTCGGCTTCGTCAGCGCCGGCCTGCCGCTGGGTTCGGCGCTGACGCCGGTGCCGTTCGGCATGCTGATCGACCACGGCCATCCCGAGCTGATCCTTGTGCTGGTCGCGGTGCTGCTGCTGGCGAGTCTGCTGTGCATGGGTACCGCCCGTTCTGTCGCACGACAGACGCCGGCGACGGTGGCCGCCGAGTAGGCCCCGTCACTCGGCGGCCATCGCCAGGATAGAACCAGCGCTTCAGCCGCGGGATCCGATCGACGATCCGCAGCATCGCGCGCGAAGCCGTCCGGCCCAGCGCCCCGGTGTTCAGTGCGGCCTTCATCGCCTCCAGCGAGCCGCGCACCGCAGCGAAGCCGTAGCGGATCATGCTCCGTTCGTAGGCGTGGATCGCGTCGAGCAGCGGCACCTCGCCGCGCGCCGCCCGCGCAAGCTGTCCGCACAGCAACGCGGCGTCACGCAGCGCGATGTTGGCGCCGATGCCGCGATACGGCGTCATGCTGTGGATCGCGTCGCCGAGCAGCGTGATCCGACTGGTCTGCCACGGCGCGACCGGCCGCGATGTGCGGATCGTCAGCAGCGACAGCGTGTCCGGGTCCGTCAGATGCACGAGGTCGCGAAACCCCGCATCCCAGTCGGCCATGCCGGCCAGCGCGATGCCGCGCAGGGTCTCCGCGCACGGCGTATCGTCCGGGCGGAGGCCGAGGACACGCCGCTGCGCGCCGAACGCCCACATCAGGTAGCTGCGCGTGTTGTCGAAATGCGCGGCATTCGCGGCGTCGATCGCGGTGTCGGGGCCGCCGATGCCGTTCACCGGCGCCGCAAGGGCGTATTCCTGCGGCGCCACGAACAGGCCACGACCGCCCGGCGCCGATACCAGCGCCAGGCTATCGCGCAGCGGCGCGGGGATACGGCGTCGCGTGTCGTCGTCGAGGAACACCTTGCCGGCGATGGCCGCCACGCCGGTATCGACCCGCTCCGCATGCGGCAGATACTGCCGGCGCACGCGCGAGCCACCACCGTCCGCGGCGACCAGAACGTCGCCCTCGGCGCTGCTGCCGTCCTCGAAGAATGCAACGACGCGGTCGCCCCGCGTTTCGTAGCGCACGAACGCCTTGCCGAATTGCACGCGCTCGCCGAGGCCCGAGAGCAGCACCTGCCGCAGCGTGATGCGGCTCACCGAGCGATGCTGCGCCACCTTGTCGCCGGCCGTGTTGGCGAACGCGCTGACCGCGATCAGCGACCGCATGCGCTCGGTCATCATGCGGAACGTGCGCGGCGGATGACCGCAGGTTGCGGCAAACGCTGCGAACACGTCGGCAGGCAGGCAGTCGTGCAGGGCGCGGCTGCCCTTCGGGCTGATGTGCACGCGATAGCCCTGCAGGCGGTCGGTGATCGCGCGGTCACGTTCGTAGACCGTGGCGGCGATGCCGGCCTGTTTCAGCCCCTGCGCCAGGCACAGGCCGCCGATGCCGCCGCCGATGATCAGCACCTGTTGGAGTTCGGACATGAATGGACTGCTCCGCTGTTACGGATTGCGCGCCAGCCTTTGACTGGCTCGACGGAGCGGCGGCTGCTAGCCTGACCGGGCTCGAAGCAAGACCGGGTCCGCTCCACGGATCGGGTTCCGGGCGGATGCCCTGGCACGATGTGTCAGCATCGCGCCAGGGTCCGCGTCGCAATGTCAGGTCATGATTTGCGCCTCCGTTTCGCCGGTGCGGCGTGGAATTCCGGCCAGACCGGTGCGAGTTCCGCCGGATCTTTCGCGATGCGCGCGACAAGGTCCTGCACGAAGCGACGTTCCGCCTCCATCAGCGCCACCTCGTAGTCGCCTTCGATGAGAAACAGCGGCGGCAATCCGCTCCGCAGCACGCCGGCAAGCGCGCCGCGCCGGGTCTGAATGCCCAGATCCAGATGCTGCAGCCGTTCGGTCAGCAAGTCTCGCACGGTGTCCGGCGGCAGCACCGGCAACAGTGACAGCGCCGCCATGAATTGCGGATATTCTTTCGTCGGGCGCCGCAGCAGGTCGCTCAGCCAGGCGGTGAGTTCCGCGCTGCCGGCATCGGTGATCGCGTAGACGGTCCGTTCCGGCCGGCGACCGTCGCGGGAGGTTTCCTGGGACACGATCAGGCCGTTACGCAAGCAGTATCTCGACGACGCTGTAGAGCGAGCCGTAGCGCAGCTTGATGCTCTCCTCCTTGTGGCGCTCGCGCATGGTCGCGGCCATTTCGTAGGGGTGCATCGGCCGCTCGAACAGCAGCGCGAGCACCGCGAGGGCGAGCGGGCTCTGCAATCGTTGGCGATCGGGTGCGGGCACTTCGACTCCCGTATATTCGGCGACGAATATACGTCAGCGGCTACGCCGACCCAACTCACAAGGCCGCGAAATCGAAGACCCTGCCGGTCACGCGCGATGCGACCTGGCCTGGCAGCGGCAGCCTGCGGCCGTTAGCAGGCGGACGGCCATGCGCTAATCTCCCGCGCACGCGCAGATGGGAAGCTGACCGATGATCACACGACGAGGCGCCACGGCGGGACTGGGTGCACTTCTGCTCAGCCGAACCGCGCTCGCGCAGGAGATGCCGAAACCCGGCAAACGCGACTGGGCCAAGGACATTCCGGTCATGCGGGTCGGCCTGCTCGGCGGCGAGAACGATGCCGACCGGCTGGCCCGCGTGGACGGCTACAAGAAGCTGATGGAGGCCACCTTCGAGGTGCCGCTGAAGCTGCTGGTCGCCGCCGACTATGCCGGCGTGATCCAGGCCTTCGCGGCCCGACAGCTCGAGACCGCGTATATGAGCCCGGCCGCCTATGCCTCGGCCTGGCTGGAGAGCAACGGCGACGTGGTGCCGCTGGCGGTGACGCAGGAGCAGGACGGCAGCACGTCTTACGTGTCGGTGCTGTACACGCGTGCCGACAGCGGCATCACGTCGCTGGACGACATGAAGGGGCATTCGCTGGCGTGGGCGGATCCGAACAGTGCGTCGGGCTATCTCATCCCGCGTGCCGAATTCCGCGCCCACGGGATCGATCCGGAGTCGGGCCGATATTTCAGCCGCACCGGGTTTGCCGGCGGCCATGAGCAGACCGTGGTGGCGGTGCTCAACAAGCAGTACGACGCCGGCGTGACCTGGACCTCGGGCATCGGCGACGAGGCGGAAGGTTACACGCGCGGCACGCTGCGCATGATGGTCGACAAGAAGATGCTCGACATGAAGGACCTGCGCATCATCTGGCGGTCGCGTCCGATCCTGAACGGCCCGCTGACCGTGCGGAAGAGCACACCGGCGAGCTATCAGGCCGACATGCTGGCGTTCCACCTCGCGCTGCCGAAGGCGTATCCGGACATTTACCACACGTTCGACATGGGCAGCGGCAAGGGCTGGGTGCCGGTGCAGCATGCGGACTTCCAGGTGTTCATCGACATGCTGCAGCAGGAGGCCGCCGAGCGCAGGCGCCGCTGACCGAAGTGGCGGGCGCCGGCGCACTCGAGGCAGCATTCCAGACGCGCCGGCGCGCCAGGCTCGTTGCCGGCCTGGGCGGAGGTGCGGTGCTGTGCGCGGCGCTGCTGCTCGCGGCCTGGGTGTCGGAGGTACTGCCTGCGTCGCTGATCGCCGGCGCGCCGCGCATCGGCGAGTACCTGGCCAAGCTGGTGCCCGACCTGCGCCTGCCAGTGCTGTTCGCCGGCACCGGCACGCAGGGCTCGCTGGCCTACTGGATGTACCGGCTGGACAGCTGGCTGTGGCTGCTGTTCGAGACCAGCCAGATGGCCGCGCTGGCGACGCTGAGCGGTGCCGCGGTCGCGCTGCTGCTGTGCTTTCCGGCCGCGGCCAATCTGGCGCCGAACCGCACCGTGCACTTCGCCTTCCGCCGCATGCTGGAACTGTTCCGCAGCGTTCCGGACATTGTCTACGCGCTGATCCTGGTCTGGACCTTCGGGGTCGGCCCATTGGCGGGCATCCTGGCGATCGCGCTGCACACGGTGGGCGCGTTGGGAAAACTGTTCGCCGAGGTGGTGGAGAATGCCGACATGCGGCCGTGGGAAGCGGTGCGCGCCGCCGGCGGCACCTGGGCGCATGGGGTGCGCTTCGCCATCCTACCGCAGGTGCTGCCGAATTTTCTGTCCTATGTGCTGCTGCGCTTCGAGATCAACGTGCGCGGCGCGACGGTGATCGGCTTCGTCGGCGCCGGCGGCATCGGCCAGGAGCTCTATTCGGTCATCAGCTTCAACTACTACCAGGAGATCGGCGCGATCATCGTGCTGATCATCGCGGCGGTGAGCCTGATCGACCTGACGTCCGAGCGGCTGCGCACGATCGCCATCGGTCGGACAGAATGACAAGGAAATGGAACCGCAGATGAACGCAGATGAACGGATGCGCCGTGCGGCTGCTGCACGGCTACTTCTCTTGCTTATCTGCGTTCATCTGCCGTTGATCACTTCTTTCAGACCATCCATGACGACCGTCGCCGAACTTCGCGCGCGTTTCCACGCGCCTTCGGCCCGCCCCGCAAACGCGCGCGCTGCGTGGCTTGGCGCGTTCCTGTTCGTCGCATGGCTGCTCGCGCTGTGCATCTGGTTCGACATCACGCCGGCACGCCTGTCGCACGGCGTCTCCGGCCTGTTCGTCATCCTGCGGCAGATGATCCCGCCCAGCCCCGGGCAGCAGTGGCCCGACATCCTGCAAGGCCTGGCCGAGAGCGTGGCGATGGCATTTCTCGGCACATTCGTCGCCGCGGTGATCGCCGTGCCGCTGGGCTTCCTCGGCGCGCGCAACGTGCTGGTGAACGCGCTGGCGCATTTCTCGATCCGCCGCGTGTTCGACGGTTTCCGCGGCGTGGACCAGCTGATCTGGGCGCTGGCGTTCGTGCGCGCCGTGGGGCTGGGACCGCTCGCCGGCGTGCTGGCGATCACCGCGGCCGAAATCTGCGTGCTGGCCAAACTGTTCGCCGAGGCGATCGAGAACGCCGATCCGCGCCAGAAGGAAGCGGTGGAGGCGGCCGGCGGTTCGCGCCTGCTGGCGATCCGCTACGGGCTGATCCCGCAGGTGCTGCCGGTGCTGCTGGCGCAGACACTCTACAGTTTTGAAAGCAACACGCGCAGCGCGGCGATCCTGGGCGTGGTCGGCGCGGGCGGTATCGGCCTGCAGATCGCCGAGCGGATCAAGGTGCGCTACTGGGACGAGGTGTCGTTCATCATCATCCTACTTCTGGTCACCGTGGCATTGATCGATCAGTTGTCGGCGCGCGTGCGGCGGCAGCTTTTAAATCCGTAGCCCGCGTGGTCGCCAAGCGGCGGCGCATTGAACGGCTGTCGGCAGACGGATCCGTCATCGAAAACTGTTGACATTGCAACAAGCTCGTGCATAGGTCGCAACAACAATGGGGGGATGGCGGCACTGCGCGTGGTGCGGAAACATCTGCTGACGCTCGCATTTATCTTTAGCGCGCTCGGAACGATCGCGTCGGCCGAAACGTGGTCTGTTCCGGATGTCGATGCGCTGCCGATGGACGCGTTCGGCCGGACGGTGCGCGCCGGCCGCGACCTGATCGTGCACACTGCGGCAACGATCGGACCGGATGCCACGGATCCGGCGATGCGCTATTCCGGCAACGGACTGGAATGCCAGAGCTGCCATTTGGACGCGGGCAACAAGAAGTTCGGGCTGCCGCTCGCGGGTGTCTGGGGCCTGTTCCCGCTGTTCATCGGTCGCGAGAACGAGGTGCGAACGCTAGAGGAGCGTATCAACGGTTGTATGGAGCGCAGCATGAACGGTCGTGCGCTGCCGCTCGACAGCCGTGAGATGAAGGCGATGCTCGCGTATATACGCTTCATCAGCGCCGGCGTGCCGACCGGGCGCAGCGCGGAGGGGCGCGCGACGCCGACGCTCCCGCTGCCCGCCGCGGCGAGCGATCCGACACACGGCGCGCAGGTGTTCGCGGAAACCTGCGCGATCTGCCACCAGCCCGACGGACTGGGCAAGCGCTGGGGCCCGGAGGATGCGGCGCAACGGCATCGCTACCAATTCCCGCCGTTGTGGGGACCGGACAGCTACAACGACGGCGCGGGCATGGCACGGCCGATCACGGCTGCCAATTTCATCCGCGCCAACATGCCGTTCGGCGTCGACTTCGAACACCCCGTGCTGAGTGCGCAGGATGCGTTCGACGTCGCCGTGTTCGTCGACAGTCAGCAACGCCCGCATCGACAGGGCAACGAGCAGGACTACCCCGACCGCTCGCTCAAGCCAGCCGATGCGACCTTTCCGCCGTTCCTCGGGCCGTTTCCGCAGTCGCAGCATTTGACCGGGCCGTGGCAGCCGATCCAGCAGTGGCTGAAGGACAATGCGCACAGCCTGCGGAGCGACCTACCGTCGCCGCGCGGCTGAGTGACGGACGGTGGACCCGTTCCAGACGACGGCGGCGATCGGCAGCGGCGTCATCGTCGGCTTTTCGCTCGGCCTGATCGGCGGTGGCGGTTCAATTCTCGCGGTGCCTTTGCTGCTCTACATCGTCGGGATGCCGGACCCACATCAGGCCATCGGTACCAGCGCACTCGCGGTGGCGGTCAATGCATACGCCAATCTCGTGCCGCACGCGCGCGCGCAGCATGTCCGCTGGGGGCCGGCGGTGACCTTCGCCTCCGCCGGCGTGGTTGGAGCTTTCGCCGGTTCGTCGATCGGGAAGGCGGTGGACGGTCATCGGTTGCTGATCCTGTTCGCGCTGCTGATGCTGTTCGTCGCGGCGCTGATGCTGCGCGGGCGCAAGGCCGACACCGATGCGGTCGGCACGGTCCAGCAGAAGAACCTGTGGCGCCTCGTTGCAATCGGGCTGGGGACCGGCACGCTTTCCGGGTTCTACGGCATCGGCGGAGGCTTTCTTGTCGTGCCTGGACTGATCCTGGCGACCGGCATGCCGACGATTGCGGCGATCGGATCCTCGCTGGTCGCTGTCGGAACCTTCGGGATGACGACCGCGATCAACTATGCCGTCTCGGGGCTGGTCGACTGGCCGATCGCACTGCTGTTCATATTGGGCGGGGTCGCCGGCGGGTGGATCGGCGCACGTATCGCGAAACAACTCTCGGCACAGCGCCAGACGCTGACACGCCTGCTGGGGTGCATGCTGGTGCTGGTGTCGGCCTACATGCTGTATCGCAGCTTCACCTAGGGGGTCCTCGGCGGCGTTTGCAGCGATCGGCGCCACACCCACAGAGGTTCGGTTTGGTTTTTGAATTGCCTTGCTGGCCCGCAACGTCTAGCGTGAACTTGGAAGACCCGGGGCGATACCGCTGGCGGTTGATAAGCGCAGCCTTTGAATCCAAGAAGAACCCGCAGCTGTCAGCAGCCACACCAAGCAGTGCACATAATGGGGGAGCAGATGACCAATATCAGCGAAGACGCGACCACTATGGCGCCACGCCGTTCCGTGTTTGGCCGCCTTGCCGGAGCGGCTGCACTCGGGCTGGCGGGGTGGGCGTCCACACCGTTGGATGCGCGGGCGGCGGCGATGGGATCCGACGGCCCGAATTGGCCAGGGAAGCTGAAGGGCCGCCATCGCCAGGTGGTCGATGCCATCGAGATCAATGCCGGCTTTCCGCTTGCATTTGCATACACATTCCTGGTTACCAATCCGTCGCCGGGTGCTGCGACCGCAGTCGTCGTGCTGCGCCATGAGGCGTTCCTGATATCTCTCAACAGCGCGATGTGGGCAAAATACAAGGTCGGTGAGACGATCAAGCTCATCGATCCGGAAACCCAGGCCCTGGCGGTGAAGAATCCTTACCTGACGCCCAAGCCCGGCGTTCTGCAGGTGGATGGAATGGCCGTCGACCGGCTGCTCGCAAGCGGCACGATATTCGGCGCCTGCAATATCGCGCTGACCGTCCTGAGCAAGAAGATGGCCGGCAACGCCGGCGTGAGCGCAGACGACGCGGCAAAGGAATGGGCTGCAAACGTCGTGCCGGGAATCACGATCATCCCGTCCGGGACATGGGGGGTGAACCGCGCGCAGGAAGCCGGCTGCTCGTACTGCGCGGGCGGCTGATAGCGCTTCATTCGGCGCTGCAACTGGGTCCCCGAGGCGCCGGTCCATCAGGCGGTGGGCTTCGCACAACACGAAGCTCACCTCGTTGCTGCCCCGCATGGCGGCAGCATCGCCTCGGGCGGTAAACGGAGTGACAGGAGGCGCTTGCCCGATGGTGCTGCGTCGGCTGGCACGAAACGCAACCAAGCATTAGCGACGCAGCGGAACACCATCTCGCTGCACCGCACAATTTTCGGTGGACAGACTGCACCGCCCGCGCCCACTCTCTCCCGGCTGTGAGCACCTTCGATTTCATCGTCATCGGCAGCGGGCCGGCCGGCCGCCGCGCCGCGATCCAGGCCGCCAAGCTGGGGCGCTCGGTCCTGGTGGTGGAAAAGGGCCGCCGCGTCGGCGGGGTTTCGGTCCACACCGGCACCATCCCCTCGAAGACGATGCGGGAAACCGTGCTGAACCTGACCGGCTGGCGCGAACGCGGCTTCTACGGTCGCGCCTATCGGGTGAAAAAGGACATCGCCGCCAAGGACCTGATGGCGCGCCTGCACATGACGCTCGATCATGAGGTGGACGTGCTCGAGCACCAGTTCGCCCGCAACGCGGTGCAGACGCATACCGGCATGGCGCGCTTCGTCGACGCCAACCGCGTCGAGGTCACCACGGAGATCGGCGATGTCCGGACGTTCGAGGGCGAGCGGTTCCTGATCGCCGTCGGCACGCGCCCGCATCGCCCGGCCGGCGTCGCATTCGACGGCCGCAGCATCTTCGACAGCGACGAGATCGTCGAGATCCCCCGCCTGCCGCGCAGCCTGACGGTGATCGGCGCAGGCGTGATCGGCGTGGAATACGCGACGATCTTCAGCGCGCTCGATGTGGCCGTGGCACTGGTCGAGGCGCGGCCGGCCATGCTCGAATTCATCGACCACGAACTGATCGAGGATTTCACCCACCAGTTGCGCGACCGCGGCGTCACGCTGCGGTTCGGTGCCAAGGTCGAGCGCATCGAGTTCGAGAACGACTGGCCGGTCACCATCCTGGAGGGCGGCCGCCGCGTGCGCTCCGAGATGGTGCTGTACACCGCGGGACGGGTCGGTGCGACCGACACGCTGAACCTTGGCGCCTGCGGCCTGACGCCCGACGACCGCGGGCGGCTCAAGGTCAACGGCCGGACCTTCCAGACCGAGATCGACCACATCTACGCCGCGGGCGACGCGATCGGTTTCCCGAGCCTTGCGTCCACCTCGATGGAACAAGGCCGCATCGCCGCCTGCCACGCCTTCGGTGCGACCCCGCCGAATGCGCCGGAGTTCTTTCCCTACGGGATTTACTCGGTGCCGGAAATCTCCACCGTCGGCATGAGCGAGCAGGAGGTGCGCGAGCGCAACATCCCCTACGAATGCGGCATTGCGCGATTTCGCGAGACGTCGCGCGGGCACATCATGGGGCTGAACGCCGGCATGATGAAGATGATCTTCTCGATCAAGACGCGGCGCCTGCTCGGGGTGCACATCGTCGGCGAGGGCGCGACCGAGCTTGTGCATATCGGCCAGGCGGTGCTGAACCTGAAAGGCACGCTGGATTACTTCATCGACAACACGTTCAACTACCCGACCCTGGCCGAGGCGTACAAGATCGCCGCGCTCGATGCGTGGAACCGGATGCCGGCGGCGTAGTGCGTGACAGATCCGAAGATCAGCCAGGCAGCACTTCGATGGACATCAATTCGACAAGCGCGAACAGATCCAGTCCCGGCACCAGGCTGAGCCGCTCCACGGCATCCGATGCGACGCGCGCAAGCAAAGTGGCCTCGCCGAGCGATACCTCCACAAGCGCTGCGTGGCCTGTCGCAACCTGGGTCACTGCTCGGACACGTCCTGCGATGACGTTGTGAACGCTGGTCGGACCAGGTTCGTGAGCCGCCAGGATCACTTCGCGCGCCGGAATGCGTACACGCAATGTGGCGCCGACGTCCCGTTCCAGCAGCGGTACCCATAGCCGCACTCCGGCAGACCGCAGCACAGTCAGTCGATGCAGCGGATCGTGCTCGACCACCTCTGCCGTCAGCACCGTGCCCGCATCGTCGCGCACCGCCAGCGGCAGGTCGCCGCGCGTGATGATCTCTTCGAGAGGTCCTTTGGCGATCACGTGGCCCACATCCATCAACACGAGTGTATCCGCCAGACTTGCGAGTTCCTCCGGCGAGTGGGTGACATAAAGAATGGGAAGCTTGAGGGCTGTCTTGAGCCGCGCAAGGAACGGAAGGATCTCGGCTTTCCTGGGCCCATCGAGGCTCGCCAGCGGCTCGTCCATCGCCAGCAAAAGCGGCTGGGCAAGCAAAGCGCGGCCGATGGCGACGCGTTGGCGTTCGCCACCCGACAGCGAAGTGGGACGCCGCGCAAGCAGATGGCCGATGCCGAGCAGATCGACGACATCGTCCAACTGGATCGGACCGGTTTGTGCGCGCCGCATCCCGTAGCGGAGATTGCGCAGGACCGACATGTGGGGAAACAGCCTTGCGTCCTGAAATACCAGACCGATCCGGCGCCGCTCGGTCGGCACGACGATCCGGGCGTCCGTATCGGCCAGGACCGTGCCATCGAGGGCAATCCGGCAACTATCCGGTTGCAGCAGGCCCGCGGCCGCCATGATGACGCTCGACTTGCCACATCCCGAGGGACCGAACAGCGCCGTCACGCCAGGTGTCGGCGACTCAAACTCAACGTCGAGCTGCAGATTGGTGAACCGATGACGAAACCGGACGGACAGACTCATCGTCCCACCAGGACCAGAAGCCGGCGCGACACCCACTCCGACGCGAGCAGTCCGGTGATCGCCAGGATGATGGAAATGACCGACAGGCGGGCAGCCGTCTCGTCGCCTCCCGGCGATTGCAGCGCCGCGTAGATCGCCAGAGGCAGCGTCTGGGTTTCGCCATGGATGTTGCCCGCGAAGGTGATCACCGCGCCGAAGTTGCCCAGGCAGGAGGCAAAGCCGACGATGCCCCCCACCAGCACACCGGGTGCGGCCAGCGGCAATATGATGGTGAGGAAGCGATCGATCGGCCCTGCGCCGAGGGTCCGGGCGGCCTGCTCCAGCCGGCGGTCGACCGCTTCCAGCGACAGACGGAGCGCGCGCAGCATCAGCGGGAACGACATCACCGCGCACGCGAGCGATGCGCCGGCGGTGGTGAACACGAGTCGAATGCCGAACCATGACAGCAGCCAGGCGCCGATCGGGCCGCGAACACCGAAAACGAGCAGCAGAAGCCATCCGACGACAACCGGTGGGAGGACCAACGGCAGATGCATGAGCGCATCCAGCACGGCGCGGCCGGGAAAGCGCCCGCGGACCAGCAGCCATGCAACGAGCACCGCGATCGGCAGTCCGAAGGCAACGCTCCAGGTTGCGACGCGCAGCGTCAGGAAGACCACCTCCCATTCTTGCGGCGACAGGAACATCATGCGTGTTCTCCGCCCTATTTGGTTATGAAGCCGAAGCGGCCGAAGATCGCGCGCCCGTCCGGTCCGCTGATGAAGTCCAGGAGCGATTGGGCGTCTGGCATATGAGCGGTACGCGTCAATGCAAATGGATAGGCAATGGGCTCATGGCTGTCCGCGGGAAACGTACCTGCAACCATCACTCTGGATGACGCCGCCGCGTCGGTGGCATAGACGATGCCGGCCGGCACTTCACCGCGCTCGACCAGCAGCAGGGCGTTGCGCACGCTTTGCGCGGGCGCAAGGCGCCGGCTGACCATGTCCCAGACGCCAAGATTGGTCAGCGCCTCCTTCGCGTAGCGTCCCGCGGGCACATGTCCGGGATCGCCAATCGCCAGGCGTCCTCCTTGACCCAGAAGGCTGGCGAGATCGAAGCCCTTTTTGATCTCGATCTGGCGTGGATGCTCCTTCGCGACGATCAGCACGAGTTCATTGGAGACCACATTGCGACGCGAGTTCTCGACGATCAGATGCCGCTGCGCTGCCCAGTTCATCCATTCCTCGTCGGCCGATGCGAAGATATCGGCCCGCGCCCCATGCTCAAGCTGACGTGCGAGCGTCGAACTCGCGGCAAATGACAGGCGAAGTTCCGGGTGGCCCTGTGCTGTCCAGGCATGATCGATGGCTGTCATTGCATCGTTCAGGCTCGCGGCGGCGAACACCGTCTGCCGCGGCGCCGCCGCAGCGCTGCCTCCGACCAGCAGATACAAACCCATCAGAAGCGGGATCAGGCGGTTCATCACGACACTCCTACCGAATATTGTGCAACTCGGATCGCCGGTAATCGGCCCTGGAGAGTCCGACCAGGGTGCGAAACGGCCCGTGACCGGTCGATATGAATCGAATGGCTCATCCCCGGTTGACGAGGCGGACCCGTCTTCTCCGTCCGGTCACGCGTCGCATGGAGCCAAATTGGCAGGGCAGGTGAAGGCGCGTCGACTCCAGACTAACCATGACGCTATGAATCGGCAAATACAGCACGAACCCACGGGACCGGCATCGCCCCGCATCGTCGAAGGCTGCCTGAGCCACGCGATTCGGTAACCCCGGCGGCGAATCATTGCCCAACCGCGACCGTTCCGAAGGCTCTTGTCACTATATCCGATCAGGCATAGCGTACTGGCCACGATCAGATGTGATTCGGGGTGAAACACACGGTGAGGCGGTTCGCTTCGGTAACGTGCGGCGCCAGATCCTTGCCTAAGTCAAAGCAACGCGCGCGCTTCGCGCTGCTTGAGCCAAGGCTTTGCGTTGCAAGGACGTGGGCACCACAAACGCGCGCGGATGCCGCGTCGCTCAGTGTGGACGCTGATCAGCCGCGTCAGGCTGCACGGCGCTGGGGCCGCCTTCGCCTTCGCTGTCACCGGCCCAGCCCTCCGCACTGTCACCCTGTCCGGTGTAGTCGGCGATGCCAGCGGTCGCGTCCGGGTGAAACGAACCGTCCGGCCCCAACCCGATGTTCGCGCAGCCAGGCAGCGTGCTCGCAATTGCCAGCGCACACAGCAGCCTCGCCGCGGGGAACAACTTCATTGTCGGTACTCCGTCTTCCGTGCTCTTTTGATTCCCGGCGCGTGGCGATCGCTTCGCGGTGCGGCAACACCAAGCATTACAACTATGCACACACGATGATCGATCCGCAATGTCCCCGGTGGTCCGTTGGCACCGCAATGACACGCGGGCGCCAGATCGCGAGGGCCAGGTCGGCAGCACGAAATCAAAGGGATCGAAGCGGATGGTAGTCCGACCGAGGCATCTTGTCCTGTTCACCGCATTGGCGCTGGCAACGATCGCGCCGGCCAGAGCACAGTCGCTGGAAGAATTGAAGGCGATGGTGCTGCAGCAGCAGCAAATGGTTCAGAAGCTGCAGAAGCAGGTCGAACAGCTTCAGGCGGCGCAGCAACACGCAACGGCCGCCGAACGGCGCCCGCCGGCGGCAGAGCGGCAACCGGCGGCGGCACAACGGACCCCGTCCGCCCAGACCTTGGCGGCGCAACAGGCCGCCGAGAAGGCGCAGGCAGCGGCCGCCGATGCACAGCAGGCGGCGGCACAGGCGCAGCAGGACGCGCAACGCGCGAAGGACACCGCGATCGCGGAGGTCAAAACGGCATTCGCGCCACCTGCCGGCAAGCCGGGCGGGAGTTTCCGCGTTCCCGGCACCGATCTCGTCATTCGAATTTACGGCTTCGTGAAAATGAATGGCATCACCGACCTGACAACACAGGACCAGAACGACTCGCTGACCGCCCAGTCAATTCAATTGTTCAACACGCCCGCCCAGCGCCAGGGGGGAGATACCCAGTTCAGCGCGCGCCGGTCACGCTTCGACGTGGAGTCCTGGCTGCCGATCAACGACACGTTCGGCGAATTCCATACACTCATGGAGATGGACTTCGCCGGGCAGAACACCAGCCTGACCACGCAGGCGACTGCCAACGGATTTACCCCGCGTCTGCGCAAGTTCTATGGCGACTTCGGAAAACCCACCGGTGGCTGGGGCGCGTTCCTGTTCGGTCAGGAGAACTCGGTTTACAGCGACAACTCGCTGCTGCCGATCCAGTGGCTCAACGACGCGACGTTCGTCGGCATTTCCAATATCCGGCAAGGTCAATTCCGCTACACCTACGGTTTCGGCGACGGTCTGAGCATGGCGTTCGGCGTCGAAGCGCCGTACAGCGATATCACCACGGCGACCGGGACCAGCTTCCCCGACAGCAATGGCGGCAGCGGTGTGGGCTGGCAGACGTCGCCCGACTTCACCGGTCGGCTGCTGTGGAAACAGGACTGGGGATTGCTCGCCCTGCGCGGTCTGGTCCGGCCACAGATCGATCTCAACAACAACGGCGCCACGACCGTCGCCACTCGCTTCAGCAAGTCCACCAGCGGCTACGGCGTCGGCGTGACCGGTGTCCTCAATTTCTTTGGCGGCCGGCTTGTCCTGATGGCCAGCGGCAATGCGGGCAACGGAATCGGCCGCTATCTGGACAGCACGTCCAACGGCTTCGGCGCGGTTTCCAACGCGGGTCTGGCAGGCGTGACCGGTCAGGGGACGGACATCGACGCGGTTGGAGTCTATGGCGGGATGCTGGGCCTGCAATATTTCTTCACGCCGACGATCCGTACCAACATGTCTATCGGCGGTGCGAGGCTGATGCTGCCCGGCTATGTCTCGCAGTTCGGCGGCTGCGTCGGCGCCGCGATCACGGCTGGCACGTGTTCGACGACGAACTCGACGCTGTCGGCAGAGTCCATCAACCTGATATGGAGCCCGTTCAGGGTGCTGGATGTCGGCTTCGAGTACCAGCACGTCGAGCGGCACCTGCAGTCGGCGTTCATAACCGGCACCGACGCCGCCACCACGGGCGGGATAGCGAATCGGTTGCAGGTCAGCCTGATCGGACGCTTCTGACCGGCCGAATGCCGTGCTGTCCGGTTCAACTGCGGCCGTGCGCCTATGCCACTGCCTCCGCCTCGATCTCCACCATGAACCGCGGATCGGCCAGGCCCGCGACGAACAGCAATGTCGAGCACGGCGCGTGACCGCCATAGACCGAATCGCGCGCGGCACGGAACGATGACAGCAGCGACCGGTCGGTCAGAAACACCGTGGTCTTCACCAGGTTGGTGACACTCATGTCGTTGGCTTCCAGCACCGCGCGCAGATTGGCGAACGCCTGCGCGATCTGCCCCTCGCCGGTGTTCGGCACCGAGCCGTCCGGCGCCACGCCCACCTGGCCGGAAACGATCAGCCGCCGCTCGACGCCCTGCAGCAGCATTCCATGCGTGTAGCCGGTCGGGGCGCGCACAGAAGTCGGATTGCTCGTCGTGACAGTCGCCATTTCCGTTCTCCTGATCTGCTACCGCGCGAGCCAGTCCCGCACGGCGTGTTTGACGAAGCTTGCGTCCTCCGGATTGGGCACCGGATTGCCGGCACGATGGCCCCAGATGCTGGGGATCGGCTTGAGTTCGGCCGTGGCCAGGAATGGCAACTCGGCTGCGTTGTCGGCGACGCGGAAATAGAGGTCCGTCTCGCCCGGCAGCAACAGAACACGCGCCCGGATCGCACGCAATGCGCGCGACAGATCGCCGTCGTACAGCGCGTTCGCACTGATGTCGGCGGCGTCCCAGGTGCGGAGCTGTGCGTACAGGTTGGCGGCGGGGCGGGCGGAGAAACGATCCTCCCAGTCGGTGCGCAGGAACGTCTCGAGATCCGGCGCACCGAGATTGGGCTGCGGTCCAGCGGCGAGATGCAGCCCGGCGCGATAGAAATCCTGGCTCAGCGCCCAGCCGGCATAGATGCGGCCGAAGGCGCGCTTGGCGGCGCGCGGCTCGCCCGAGAAGCGGCCATCGCCGACGTGTTCCGGTGCCGCTTCCAGCGTCGCCATCAGGCCGCGCAGGAACACCTTGTTGTGCACGGCGGTGCGCGCGACCCCGCAGTTCACCACGATGCGGTCCACTGCGTCGGGAAACAGCGCGGCCCAGTGATAGGCCTGCAGCGCGCCCATCGACCAGCCATAGACGCAGGCAACGCGGTCGATGCCGAACAGATCGCGCAGCGCGCGGCGCTGGGTCTGCACGTTGTCGAAGACGGTCACCAGCGACGGGTACTCGGACGTATTCGACGGGCTGGATGACAGCCCGTTGCCGAACATGTCGGCGATGACGATGAACCAGCGCGTCGGGTCGAGCACGCCGTCCGGACCGATCAGCCATTCGAGGTCCGGATGCTGCGCGCCGTAGCTGGTGGGGTAGACGATGACGTTGTCGCGCGCCGGTGACAGCGTGCCGTGCGCCTTCCACGACAATCGCGCCCCGCGCAGCACCGCGCCCGATTGCAGCGTCAGGTCGCCGGCATCGAAGGTGCCCTGCTGAGTCGCCCAGTCCATCCCTGCCCCCCGTCTTCCTGGAGGCGCATGGTCCAGCATCCCGGCGTCGGCCCGCAAGAGCCGGGCGGGCGCGGTGTTCCGCTGACCGGCGCGCCGCGACCTTGCCGCCCTGAGGATTCCCTCGAAGCACGCCCGCACGGCATCCGGATCGTGCCGCCGCTCCAGTTCGCGGAGGGTGAAGTGCACGCGCGCCATGCGCTGGTAGTAGTCCATGAACACATAGTTCAGCGTGCTGCCCGCCGCGGCGCCGATCAGCGGCACGGTCTGCGCCAGGTACTTCTGCGACAGCACCACGCCGAACCGGGCGGCGACCTGACGGATCAGCAGCGCGATCGATGCGTGGCTCAGGCTGCCGCGGATCGTCCACCAGGCAATGTCGATGTCCTCGTCGGCCATCTCCGGACCGCCGAATGCGAACACCTCGATGCAGGCCTGCCTGGTGTCCGCCGATGTCAGGTCCTCGCCGTGCGCGCGAGCGATCCTGGCGATCGAACGCAGCATCAGGCAGGTCGTGACCGGCAGATCGGCGGCGATCCCCGGCGCACCGATGAAGCCGCTGGCCCCGCCCGTCGCCGCGGCAGCCAGTCTGCTGGCCCTGCGCCGTGGCCGGTTGCCGCTCGTGGCATCGAGGCCGAGCGTGCCGACCCGGTAGGCGTTGTGCAGCGCGCGCTCGACCAGCGCCTGGTAGCGCGCCTGCCATTCCTCGCCGAGCAAATGCGGGCCGAGCAGATGCGGGCCGAGATCGGCGAACCGCCTGCCGAGCCCGTGCAGCCTGCCGCCCAGCCATTCGCTGGTTCGGATGACGATGCCGCGCGCGTCCAGCAGGATGCCGGCGGCCTCGGCGAGCCTGGCGCGGTCGGCATCGCTCAGGCCGGCGCAGGCGTTGTCCGTGGTATCTGGAGTGTCCATGGAACCAATATAGTGCTGCGCCGATGCTGCGTCTGATCGCCGTGGGCCGGCTGCGCGACGGACCGGAGGCCGCGCTGTTCGCCCGCTACAACGCGCGGCTGCGGCCGAAGTTCGCCGTCACCGAAATCCCCGAGGCGCGCGGCGCACCCGCCGAAGTGAAGCGGCGCGAAGGTGCGGCGCTGCTTGCCGCGTTGCCCGCCACCGGCTTCGTCGTGGCGCTCGATCCCGGCGGCGAGGCGCCGGACAGCGCGGACCTGGCCCGCCTGCTGGAGCGCTGGCTCGCGGCCGGCCGCCCGGTCTGTTTCGTGATCGGCGGCGCGGAGGGCCTGGACGCGCCGGTGATCGAGCGCGCGGACTTCGTGCTGTCGCTCGGACGGCTGACCTGGCCGCATTTTCTCGCGCGCGCGATGCTGGCCGAGCAGGTCTACCGCGCGCGCTCGATCGCGGCGGGGCATCCGTATCATCGCGCGGGCCGGCCCTGATCGCCGGCCCGCCGGTCAGCGCTACGTCGGGCGGCGCTACACGGTCGCGCCGGTGATCAGATCGCCAAACCGCACCCAGGTCGTGCCGTCCCACTTCATGAACTGCATCGACGTGATCGGGCGATGGTCGGTGTGCGTCGTGCTGACCTTGATGCCCGGCAACAGTACCGGCAGCGAGAAGTCGTGCAGGCTCTCCGCCTGGGTCATGACATTCTCGCGCGAGAAGTCGCCTTTGCACTGTTTCAGTACCTGCGCCATCGTCATGCTGACGGCGTAAGCGAACACATAGCTCAGGTCGGTGACGTCGCCGGCGGGCATGTACTTGGCCATGAAGTCGCGCCATTGCTGCATCCCGGCATCATCCTTGAACCCCGGCTCGGTCGGGTCCTTCAAATACGCCGTGCTGAGCATGCCGACCGCCTTCTCCGGACCGGCCGGCGTGATCACGCCGCCGACCGAGATCGCCACGTTGGTCATGTAGAAGGTCGGCTTCCAGTTGCTGTCGTACACCTTGCGGATCGACTGCGCGGCGAATTTCGGCAGCGCCGCGACCAGCAGCACATTGGCACCGGTGTTCCGCAGCTCCACGATCTGCGAATCGATCGTCGGATCGGTGGTCTCGTAGCTGGCGGATTTGACCACGATCCGGTCCCAGTCGTCGCCCAGGATGTCGCGCACGCCGAGCGGGTAGTCCTTACCGAAGTCGTCGTTCTGATACAGGATCGCGAGCTTCGGATCCTTCACGTTCGCCAGCATGTGCTTGGCGTAGATCTGCGCCTCGGTGCGATACCCGGGCTGGAAGCCCATCGTCCATGGATACTTCTTCGCATCCGCCCACTTGCTGGCGCCGGAGCCGACGAACAGATGCGGGATCTTCTTGCGATTGAGGTATTCCGCGATCGCCGAATTGCACGGCGTGCCCAGGTTCTGGAAGCAGAAATCCACCTGGTCCTCTTCCACCAGCCGACGTACCTGCTCGACCGTCTTCGGCGGGCTGTAGCCGTCGTCGTACGAGATGAAATCGATCGTGTGGCCGGCGATGCCGCCCTGATCGTTGAGCATCTGGAAGAAGGCGCTCTCGGTGCGGCCGATCACGCCATAGGTCGAGGCAGGCCCGCTGTACGGCATGGTATTGCCGATCTTCACGGACGTGTCGGTGACCCCCGGCGTGCCCGCTGCACGCGCACGCGATAATCCGCCAGGCAATCCCGTTGTTGCAGCGACGGCGAGGCCGGCCGTCACGGCAGCTCTGCGGCTGATCATGATCTGTTCTCCCGAACGTTCAAACGCTCCCTGCCAGCCGATGGGGCCGGCGGCGCAAGATTGCGCTCTTGCGCCGCAATGCCTGGATCACGAAAACGTGGGGGAGCCGCCGGTTGATCACCCTCATTGCAATGGCGCAGTGACGGCGCGGCTGGACAGAAAAGTTCCGAGCAGCATGCCCCATCCGCACCAGGACATCACCCGCCCGACGCTTGCCGTTCTGTTCATCGGCGGGCTCATTGCTGCCAGCTTCTGGGTGATGCAGCCGTTCCTGCCGGCGATCACCTGGGCGGTGACTTTGGTCATTGCCACCTGGCCGCTGATGCTGCGGGTGCAGCACCTTGCCGGCAACCGCCGCGGCCTTGCCGTGCTGGTCATGACGCTGGCGTTGTTGCTGTTGCTGATCGTGCCGTTCTGGCTGGCCGTCGGCACGATCGTGAGCCACCTCGATGAGATCACCGATTTGGTACGGACGGCCCTGTCGTTGCGGGTGCCGCCGCCACCGGATTGGCTGGCCGCCGTGCCGCTGGTCGGAGCACGGGCGGCCCAGGCCTGGGGGCAACTGACTTCTTCCGGCGTGCAGGAGTTGGCACCGAAGCTGACGCCTTATGCCGGGGTCATCACCCAATGGTTCGCCTCCGCAGTCGGCAGTCTGGGCGGGACCTTCCTGCAGTTCCTGCTGACCGTCGCGATCGCCGCGATCATGTATGCCGGCGGCGAGCGGGCCGCCGCCACCGCCGTGCGCTTCGGCCACCGTCTGGGTGGCGATCGCGGCGAGATGGCGGTGCGTCTGGCCGGCCAGGCAATCCGCAGCGTGGCGCTCGGCGTGGTGGTGACCGCGGTGGCGCAGAGTGTGCTGGGCGGCATCGGCCTCGCGGTTGTCGGCGTGCCCTACGCGTCGCTGCTGACGGCGTTGATGTTCATGCTGTGCCTGGCCCAGATCGGCCCCGGCCTCGTGCTGATCCCGGCCGTGGTGTGGATGTATTACGCGGGCGACACGCTGTGGGCGACGGTGCTGCTGGTATTCAGCATCGTTGCCATGACGATGGACAACCTGCTGCGCCCGCTGCTGATCCGCAGAGGCGCCGACCTCCCGCTGCTGCTCGTCCTGTTCGGTGTCATCGGCGGCCTGATCGCGTTCGGGCTGCTGGGCATCTTCCTCGGCCCCACGGTGCTGGCGATCGCCTATACGCTGCTGAACGCCTGGATGGCGGAGGGCGACGAGGCCGATCCCGCTGCAGGGTAATTCGCTGCGACGAGGGCGCGTCCGGTCTCAGGCCTTGTCGTGAATGAAGCGGTCGATCTTGCGATAGCGGAACAGCCACCCGCCATCCTGCTTCACAAATTCATCGGCATAGCTGCCAGCGGACCCGATCTCCGGCCCCTGGTCGCTGTTCTGCACAACGACCCAATTGGAGAACGCCGTTGCGCCGGTGCCGTCCACCTTGATGACGATGTTGGTCACGTGGTGGATGGCGCGCGGGCGAGCAGTTCCCGATTGGCGGATGCGCTGCACCAAGGCTGCGATCGCCGGCCGGCCGGTTCCCTTGCCGAACGCCGTGTCCCAGGTGCCGTCCTCGGTGAACAGCGCTGCCATGTCGGCGAAGCGGTCGTTGTCGAGGCGGAAGCAATACTCGGCCATGACTTCACGAATTGCGTCTTTCTCTTCGAGTTGGTTCGGCATTGACTGCTCCTCCCGTCGATCCCGGGCGCCAGTCTGGGCATTGCGCACCGGTCGGGTCAAATTGGCGATGCGCACAGTGGAGGCATCCGTGTCCGACGAACATGCGATCGGTCCAGAGAGCGAAAGCTACGCGGCAATCGCGCGTGGCGAGGCAGCACTGGTGGAACGCACGGGACTGCTCGGCCAGGGAGGCGCCTGGGCGGGCCGTCAGATGGTCGCTCGATTTTTCATCGCGGGCTTCGGCGACGAGACGCAGCGAGCCGCATGGCTGCCGCGTCTTGCATCCGGCGCGTGTGTTGCTTCGGTGGCCATCTCCGAGCCACGTGTCGGCGCGCATCCGAAATTGCTCGCCACGTGCGCGGACGTTGATGGTGACGGATACAGGATCACCGGCGAGAAGGCGTGGGTCACCAACGGGCCGCTTGCTGCGGTATTCGTCGTGTTTGCCGTCATGGCGATCGAGGACGGACGCAAGCGCTACGGTGCATTTTTGGTACCGCGCGACACGCCGGGCCTGTCGATCAACGAAATGCCGGAGTATCGCGCGCTGGCGCCGTCGCGACATTGCGGCCTGGTGCTGGACGGCTGCCGTGTGCCGCACTCGGCGCTGCTCGGGCCGACGGGTGCTGCGTATGAAGCGATGGCGCTGCCGTTCCGCGATGTCGAGGATGCGGTCGGCACTTTCGGACTGCTCGGCGCGTTCCGCTTTCTGCTGTCATGTTTCGCCAGGCAGAGCGCAGCCGGGGACGAAGCGGCACTGTCGCTGGGCGGCTTGGCGGCATTGACCGCGGTGTTCGCCGAAACAGCGGACGCGGTGGTGGCAGCACTCGACGCCGGCGAACTCGCACGTCGCTCGGCCGCACTTGTCGGACTGCGCGTGCTGGCGGCCGAGATGCTGCAACGGGCACGCGCCCATCGTGACACGTTCGGTCCGGCATCGGACTTTGCAATCGAACGCGTGTTCGGCGATGTCGAAATGTCGCTGTCGGTCGCGCGCGGTCCGCGCCTGGCGCGTCAGGCCCGCCTTGGCACCTCCATCGTAATAGCCGGCCAATCCTCAGGCGATACTCCGTGATGCCATCTCCAAAGTTCCCTTGCTCAGCCCCGGCGCATCGAGGATGCGTTGCAATTGCGCCTTCATCAGCACCTGGCGTGAGGGTTCCATGCGACGCCATTGACCGAGCGGCGGGACGAGGCGCGCGGCGACCTGACTGTTCGTGGGATCCAGCCGGATGATGATGTCTGCCAGGAACCGATAGCCGCTGCCGGACGGATCGTGGAAGCGCACCTGATTGCCCGACGCGAAGCTGGAAACCAGCGCGCGCACCCGGTTGGGGTTCCTCAGGTCGAAGTCCGGATGCGACGCAAGCGCACGCACGGCATCGGGCGTGCCCGGCAATGGTGACATCGCCTGAATGGCAAACCACTTGTCCAGCACAAGATCGTCATTGCGCCAGCGCGCGTGGAATGCATCGAGCGCGGTGCTGCGCTCCGGACAGTCGATCCCCGACAGAACCGCCAGGGCGGCCAGCACGTCGGTCATGTTCTGTGCCGCGTCGAACTGCGCCTTCGCCCGCGCGATCCCTTCTGGCTCGGCGTTCGCTGCGAGATAGCCGAGGCAGGCGTTGCGCAGGGAACGCCTGCCGATCGCGGCGCCGTCGATGGAATATTCCGCCCTTTCCGTCAGTCGGTCGTAGGTGTCTCGCAACGCCGCATGCAGCGCGCGACCGATTGCTTTGCGTGCGATGTCGCGAACCGCGTGGATGGCATCGACATCCGCGACCGCCATCTGATCCGCGAGAAACGCCTCGCCTGGCAGCACGAGCGCCTCGGCAGCAAACGCCGGGTCCGCATCGGCCTGGCGCAGCGTGGCGGCCAACGCATCGATCAGGCCGTGTTCAAATGCAGGGGTCTCGCCGCGGCGCCAGACGGCCGCCATTTCGAGCAACAGATGCGTGGCATATTGCTGACCCGACTCCCAGCGTACGAACGGATCGGTATCGTGCGCGGCAAGGAACTGCAATTGCGCCAAAGACACGCCGGCCAGCTTCACCGGCGCAGAAAAGCCACGCAGCAGCGAAGGAACCGGCGCAACCGGCACATTCTCAAATGTGAAGCTTTGCTCCGCCTCGTGCAGCAGCAGGGTCCGCGCTGCGATCTCATTGCCATCGGCATCCAGCAGACCCATGCCGATCGGTACGACCAAAGGCCGCTTGTCAGGCTGGCCCGGTGTCGGCGCGGTTCGCTGCGTCAGGGTCAGCGTGTAGCGGCGCGCCGCCGGATCATGACGGTCGGATACCGTGACCTCCGGCGTGCCGGCCTGGTGATACCAGAGCTTGAACTGCGCGAGATCGATCCCCGACGCGTCCTGCATGGCCTGGGCAAAGTCATCGATGGTGACTGCCTGATTGTCGTGGCGCGCAAAATACAGGTCCATGCCGCGGCGGAAATTCTCGCGCCCGATGATGGTGGCCATCATGCGGATGACCTCGGCGCCCTTGTTGTAGATCGTGGCCGTATAGAAATTGTCGATCGTGATGTAGTGGTCGGGTTGCACGGGATGCGCCAGCGGTCCGGCATCCTCGCGGAACTGTGCGGCACGCAGCCCGCGCACATCACCGATGCGCTTGACGACGCGGCTGCCCTGGTCGGCGGAAAACTCCTGGTCGCGATAGACGGTGAGCCCTTCCTTCAGCGAAAGCTGGAACCAGTCGCGGCAGGTGACCCGGTTGCCGGTCCAGTTGTGAAAATACTCGTGCGCGATGACGGTCTCGATGCCCATGTAGTCGCTATCGGTCGCCGTCTCGGGCTTCGCCAGAACATATTTGGTGTTGAAGACGTTCAGCCCCTTGTTCTCCATCGCACCCATGTTGAAGTCGGACACGGCGGCGATGTTGAACACGTCCAGATCGTACTCCAGTCCGAACACCTCCTCGTCCCATCGCATCGACTTCTTCAGCGAGCGCATCGCGTGGGCGCAGCGGTCCTCATCGCCACGGCGCACCCAGATGCCCAGATCGACATGGCGGCCGGAGCGCGTGGTAAAATTGTCCGTAACCGCGACGAGATCACCGGCAACGAGCGCGAACAGATAACATGGCTTCGGATGCGGATCGGTCCAGGTGATGCGATGGCGCCCGCCGCCGGCGTCCTCGAGCGCGCCGGGATTGCCGTTCGACAGCATAACGGGGACGCGTGCCGTGTCGGCCGTGATGGTGGTTTTAAATCGCGCCATCACGTCGGGACGATCGGGGAACCACGTGATGCGGCGGAAACCCTCCGCCTCGCATTGCGTGAAAAAATTGCCGCCGGATGTGTAGAGACCGGACAGTTCGGTGTTTTCCCCCGGCGCAATGCGCGTTTCTATCTCCAGCGTGCAGGCATCCGGCATGTCGGGTATCACCAGTTTGCCGTCCTCGATGCGGTAGCGGTTGGCACCAAGCTCCGCGCCATCGAGCGTCAGCCGGACCAGCGTGACAGCCTCGCCATCGAGCACCATCGGTGCGCGCCGGTCCGCCGATGCCGGATTGCGCCGGACCGTCATGCGGGACCGTACGCGTGTCGCCGTCTCGTCCAGATCGAACGCAAGTTCGACAGTGTCGAACAGGAATTCGGGCGGCCGGTAATCCGCGAGGCGTGTCTCGCGCGGCGTGGTCTGCGGTGGAGCGGAGCTGACGTCCAGGAGCATGGTTCTGCGGTCCCTCAGGTGTCGCCGGGGCGGGGGTGACGAATGCAGCCTACCGGAGCACAATGCGCGATCAAAGGCATGGCCCGGAGGAAAATTCCGATGCAGTCAGAGTTCGATCTTGTGATCCGCGGCGGCACCGTCGTCGACGGCACCGGGCGCGCGCCCATCGAGGCCGATGTCGGCATCAAGGGCAACCGCATCGCCGCCATTGGCAAGATCGGCGGGAACGGTGCCGACGAAATCGACGCCAAGGGGAAGCTGGTCACGCCAGGCTTCGTTGACATCCACACGCACTACGACGGACAGGCCGTGTGGGACAGCCGCATGACGCCGTCCTCGATGCACGGTGTGACGACGGCCGTGATGGGCAATTGCGGCGTGGGTTTCGCCCCCTGCAAGCCGGCCGACCGCGAGAAGCTGGTCGAACTGATGGAAGGCGTGGAGGACATTCCCGGCCCCGTCATGCATGAAGGGCTGAAGTGGGAGTGGGAGTCGTTCAACGAATACCTCGCTGCGCTGGAACGCCGCGACCGCGACATCGATCTGTGCGCGCTGCTGCCGCACGCTGCGGTGCGCGTGTTCGTCATGGGCGAGCGGGCGGTGCAACTGGAGAATGCCAATCAGGCCGACATCGCGCAGATGCGCGAGATCGCCGCCGATGCGATGCGCGCCGGCGCGTTCGGTTTCTCGACCTCGCGCAGCCTGTCGCACAAGAGCCTGAAGGGCGATCCCACGCCGACACTGCGCGCGCAGGAGGATGAGCTGACCGGCATCGCAATGGGCATGCGCGACGCGGGGTCCGGTTTCCTGGAGATCGTGTCGGAATGGGCGCCCGATCCGGCGGCCGAATTCGCGATGATCCGCCGCGTGGTGGAAAAGTGTGGCCGCAGCGCGGTGTTCACGCTGACGCAGCGCCATGCACGCCCGAACGTCTGGCGCGAACTGCTCGGCTACGCCGATGCGGCGAACGCCGCGGGGCTGTCGATCCGTCCCGTCGTCGCGCCGCGCGCGATCGGCGTGCTGCTTGGCCTGGAGGGCAGCCAGAACCCGTTCTCCGCCACGCCGTCGTACCGCGCGATCGCCGATCTGCCGCTCGCCGAGCGCGTCCGCCGCATGCGCGATCCGGAATTCCGCCGACAGATGCTGTCGGAGGATCCGAAGAAAGACAGCACGTTCCCGCTGTTCCACCGCCTGTCGTTCGCGCAGATGTTCCGCTTCGGCAACCCGCCGAACTACCAGCCGCAGCGTGAAAACTCGCTCGCCGCGATCGCTGAACGCGAAGGCCGTACGCCGCAGGAGGTCGCATACGACGTGCTGTTGGAAGATGACGGCAACGCCTTCATCTACACACCGCTCGGCAACTACGCCGACTACGATCTGTCGGTCAGCGAGACCACGC
Organism: uncultured Alphaproteobacteria bacterium; assembly: GCA_963739725.1. Lineage (GTDB taxonomy): Bacteria > Pseudomonadota > Alphaproteobacteria > Acetobacterales > Acetobacteraceae > JAMXLO01. Next base: position 87,533 of record CAVUBS010000032.1, read on the forward strand.
TGGCGAACCGCAATTCAATCATGGGACTGGGCGACGGTGGCGCGCATGTCGCGTTCATCCTCGATGCGGGATACCAGACCTGGCTGCTGACGCACTGGGGCCGCACGCAGAAGCGCTGGGATATGCCGGAACTGATCCGCCGCGTGACGTCCGACACCGCGGGAGCCGCGGGACTGCACGATCGCGGCGTGCTGGCGGTCGGCAAGAAGGCCGATGTCAACGTGATCGACTGGGATCGTCTGGGTTGCGACAAGCCTTACGTGGTGCATGACCTGCCGGCGGGCGGCAAGCGGCTGATGCAGAAGGTGCACGGCTACGATGCGACGATCGTGTCGGGACACGTGACGTATCGCAACGGCGAGCCGACCGGCGAGCTGCCGGGTCGTCTGGTGCGCGGGCAGCAGGCCTAGAGCAGCGAGCCGCCCTCGACCAGGAGGATGCTTCCGGTGGTCGCCGTCATCAGCGTGACGGCGGCCATCACCGTCGCCGCGACCTCGTCGGCCTGAACGACGCGCTTCAGCGGCGTGCGTTGTGCCCCGCGCTCCACCATCTCGGTGGTGCGGCCAGGCACGAAACCGGTATCCACGGCACCCGGCGATACCGACAGCACGCGGATGTTCGGCCCCAGCACGCGCGCCAGCGACTTCGTCATCGCGTCGATCGCCGCCTTCGAGGCGCCATACGCGATGTTGCTGCCGCCGCCGGACAACGCCGCGGCCGATGAGATATTGATGATCACCGCCGCGTCCGAGCGCTTCATCAGCGGCGCAAAGGCACGGACAGTCGCGAACGGCCCGCGCACATTGGCGACGAAGATGGCGTCGATCAATTCGTCGGTCAGCGCCTCGAGATCGGCGTGCGGGATCATCCGCGTGAAGCCGGCGGAATTCACCAGCACATCGCAGCGCCCGCATTCACGTTCCACCATGGCGGCGGCATCGCGCAGCGCGGCGGTGTCCTCCATCGGCATGCGCGCAACGCGATGTCCGTTGCCGGGCAACTCTGCCACCACCTTCTGCGCTTCGGCTGCACGGCTGTTGTAGCCTACCACCACTCTGCATCCCGTCTCGGCCAGCCTGCGCGCGGTGGCGGAACCGATACCGCCGCTCGCTCCGGTGACGACGGCGACCTTGCCGTGCAGGTCCATCACACGCCTCCCTCAGAACATCGGGCCGCGGTTGGCCGCGCCGCCGTCGATCGTGATGATCGTGCCGCTGGTATAGGCGGATTTGTCGGAGGCGAGGAAGGCCACCATGCAGCCGATCTCCTCGCACGTACCGGCGCGTCCGAACGGCAGCGGCTTCATCAGTTCTTCCCAGCGGTTTGCATCGCCGAGCCGATCCTGCGCGCGCTTTTTCATGACGGTCACCAGGCGATCGGTGGCGATAGCGCCTGGATTGATGCCGACGACACGCAGATTATCCGCCGATGCGGCGCCGCCCAAAGTCTTGGTGAACGCCATCAGCCCGGCATTGCCGGTCGAGCCGGCAATGTAGCCTGCGTCCATCCGCTCGCCGGCCATGCCGAGGATGTTGATGATCACGCCACGGCCGCGCTGCTTCATCTCGGCATAGAAGCGGCGACACATGTTGATGTAGCCATACACCTTCAGGTCCCACGCCTCGCGCCAACGTGCTTCGTTGATTTCCTGCAGGTTGCCGGCAGGAATGGCACCCGCGTTGTTCACCAGGATGTCGATGTCGGGATGCAACGCCACCAGCCGATCGACGTTCGCGCTGTCGGAGATGTCGAACGCGTGCACCTCGGCGCGCACATTCCAACGTGAGGCGACATTGTCCCGCACTGCGTCCAGATCGGCCTGGGTGCGCGAGACGAGGATGACATTCACTCCCTCCTCGGCCAGCACCTCGGCCGCGCCGCGACCGATCCCCTTCGATGCGCCGGTGATCAGCGCTGTCCGGCCACGCAGATTCAAATCCATCGGTTTCCCCTATCGTTTCAAACCGTGAGATACCGGCTACGGATTTCGGCTTCCTCGGCGCGGAACCGTTCGGGCGAGGCGGCATAAACCACCCTGCCCTTCACCATGATATGGATCTCGTCCGCCACCGCCTCGGCCAGCCGCATGTTCTGCTCGATCAGCAGTATCGTCACGCCCTGGCTCGGCAACCCCCGGATCACCTCGGCCAGTTCCCGCACCACCAGCGGCGCCAGGCCCTGGCTTGGTTCGTCGAGCAGCATCACCTTCGGATCGCTCACCAGTGCGCGCGCGATCGCCAGCATCTGCTGCTCGCCGCCGGACAGGTTGCCGCCGCGGCTGCCCGAGCGTTCGCGCAGCGGCGGGAACAGGTCCATCAGGCGCGGCAACGGCCAGGTCTGCGAGGGCCGCCGCTCGGCCACGCGAATGTTCTCGATCACCGTGAGATCGGGGAAGATCAACCGCCCCTCCGGCACATACGCAACACCGGCGCGCGCGACGCGATGCGGCGGCCAGGCGGTGATGTCGGCGCCATCCAGCAGCACGCGCCCACTGCTCGGCGGCACCAGTCCCATCACCGTGCGCAAGGTCGTCGATTTACCCACGCCGTTGCGGCCAAGAACCGAGCAGATTTTTCCCCCGGCCACCGCCAGGTCCACCCCCTGCAACACGTGGCTCGCGCCGTAATGCGTGTTGAGGCCTTCGATCGCCAGCATCAGGCGAGGCCCCCGAGATACGCCTTCTGCACCTCCGCGTCCGCCTTCACCACGTCCGGCGTGCCGTCGGCGATCACCGCGCCGCGGTGCAGCACGGTGATCATGCGCGCCAGGCGGAACACCACCTCCATGTCATGTTCCACCAGCAGCACCGTCATGCTGCCGTCAGCCAGCAGGCCCGCGAGCGTCGCCACCGCCTGCTCGGTTTCCTCGACCGACAGGCCCTGCGTCGGCTCATCCAGCAACAGCAGGCGAGGCCCCTGCGCCAACGCCATCGCCACCTCGAGCAGACGCTGGTCGCCATGCGACAGCAACCCGGCCGGACGCTGCGCGACATGGGTCAGGCCGAGGCGTTCCAGTGCGGCATCGCCCAGTCGCGCCGCCTCGGCGAACACGGACCCGCCGCCGTAGGGCTGCCAGCGGCGGCCATGGCATGCCTGCGCCGCAAGCCGCGCATTCTCCCGCGCAGTCATCTCCGGGAACAGTGCGGTCAACTGAAAGGTGCGGGAAATACCGCGCTGGCAAATGCGTTGCGGCGGCAGACCGGTCAGTTCTTCGCCCTCAAACCGCACCGCACCGGCGCTCGGCTTCACCACACCGGTGATCAGATTGAACAGCGTGGACTTGCCCGCGCCGTTCGGCCCGATCACCGCGCGCACCTCGCCCGCCTCGACGCGCAAGGTCACGTCGTCGACCGCGACAATGCCGCCGAAGCGGCGGGTCAGCCCGTCCAGTTCAAGGAGCGCCATCGCCTCCCCTTCACCTCGCCCGGGCTCGACTCGGGGCTGCCGCGGCCGAACCAGCGCGTCGCCAGTCCCCAGATGCCCTGCGGCGCGAACAGCACGAAGCCGATGAAGATCAGGCCGAAGAACAACGCCCAGGAATTGGTCCAGGAACTCAGGAAATTCGACACCAGCATGAAGAACGCCGCGCCGATGATCGGTCCGATCAGTGTGCCCGCGCCGCCGACGATGACCATGATCAAAACCTGGCCTGACAGCAGCCAGAACAGCAGCTCGGTGTTGGTGAAGCCGGCGAACGGCGCATACAGCGCGCCGGAGAGGCCGCCCAGCGCGAACGAGATTGCCACCACCGCGATCTTGTAGCGACGCGTGTCATAGCCGAGCGAACGGGTCTTCGCCTCGTTCTCGCGAATGCCCTGCAACACCGCACCGAACGGCGAGCGCACCAGGGAACGGCAGAATGCGAACGCGCCGATCAGACAGGCGAGCACCAGATAGTAGAAGCCGGCTTTGGTCGTGAAGACGGTGATGCCGAACGGTCCCGGATTGCGCGGAATGCCGGCCAGCCCGTCGGACGCGCCGGTGACGCTGGTCCATTTGAAAGCCACGGCATAGAGCAGTTGCGCGAAGGCCAGCGTCAACATGGAGAACGAAACGCCGGAGGCGAGCGTGCACACCCAGGCGACGCCGATCGCGACGACGCCGCTGAACGCGCCCGCCAGCAGCACGGCAAACACCAAAGGCAGGATCCGTGTGCAGCAGCAGGTTGCCCGCGGTGTAGGCACCAAGCCCATAGGCCGCGGCGTGGCCGAACGACAGCAGGCGCGTATAGCCCACCATCAGGTCGAGGCTCATGGCGAACAGGCCGAGGATCAGCGCCTCGGTCAGCAGCGTCATCACGTAGGGCGGCAGGCCCGCGGGGCGAGTGCGAGAACGAACGCCGTCACCGCCAATCCGTACCAGCCGTTCATGCGTTCATGCTTCCTTGCCGAGCAGACCGCCGGGACGGACGACAAGGACCGTCAGCATGACCAGATACATCAACGCCAGCGCGAGGTCCGGGAAGTAGTAGGTGCCGAACACCTGCACGAAGGCGACCAGCAGCGCGCCGATCAGCGAACCCGCAAAACTTCCCATGCCGCCGATGATGACGATGACGAACGTGTCGATCACCGCGTTCGGCGCCATGGCGAGCGATGCGGTGACCAGTGGAGCGGCGAACACGCCGCCGATGCCGGCCAGGCCGCAGCCGATGCCGAACACCGCCGAACGCACCAGGCGCACGTCGGTGCCCAGCGCGTGCACCATCTCGGCGTTCTGCGACGTGGCGCGGATCAGCAGGCCGAGACGCGTGCGCTCCAGGAACTGCCAGATCGCGATGGCGACAACGACACCGGCGCCGGCCAGGAACAGACGGTACACCGGGAAGGGTTCGTCCAGGATGAACACGATGCCGGAGAGCGCCGGCGGCGCCGGCACGGGCAGCGCCTGCACGCCCCAGATCAGCCGGATCGCCTCGCCCATGATCAGCGTCAGCCCGAACGTCACCATCAGGAAGGCGCTGTGATCGCGTCGGTAGAGCCGGCGAAGGATGCCAAGTTCGAACGCTGCACCAAAGCCGCCGACCAGCAGCGGTGCGGCGATCAGCGCAAGCCAGAAATCGCCGGTGACCTGCACGGCCGAGTAGCCGACATAGGCGCCCAGCATGAAGAACGCCCCGTGCGCGAAGTTGACGATGCGCATGATGCCGAAGATCAGCGTGAGCCCGACGCCGAGGAAGAACAGCAGTGCGGCCTGCGAGAGTGCATTCAGGCACTGCGTGATGAGGAACGCGAGGAAGTCCATCAGAGTCGGGCGCGGGCCAAAAAAAACTCCCCCTCCCCTTGCGGGAGGGGGCCGGGGGGAGGGGTGCACGCAATGCCAGCCGTGCGCCGCAGACCCCGCCCCCCAACCCCCTCCCCCAAGGGGAGGGGGAGTGAAAGGATCGATGCCGTGCCCTTTGCATCGGCGCTCAGCTATCGAATGTCATCTGGCGGCAGGCCGGCGTGACCTGATCGGCCGGGAACGTCGCGATCAGCTCGGGGATCGGCGTCTTGTAGCCCTCCTTGTTCGCCACCTTCACCATGTAGCCCTGCTGCACGCCCTGATGGTCGCAGGCGCGTATCGTCACCTTGCCCTTGATGCTGGTGATCTCGATGCCCTCCAGCGCCGGCCGCAGCTTGTCGGCGTCGATGCTGCCCGCCTTTTCGATCCCCGCTGTCAGCACCTGGCATGTCTGCCACTGCTCGCCCTCGAACACGTCCGGCACGACGCCGTATTCCTTCTGCCAGAGCGCCACGAACTCCTTGTTCGCCGGATTGTCGAAGGTGAAGCAGTAGCGCGTGGAACCGACCAGGCCGAGCGCCGCGTCACCCACCGCATGGATGCTGTTCAGATCGACGATGGACGTGAGCAGCTGCACCTTGGAGGGCAGACGGTACTCGCGCGACTGCGACAGGAACGCGTTGTTGTCGTCGCCCTGCATCACGATGAAGCAGGCATCCGCGCCCGACTGGCGGATCTTCGTGATGTAGGTGGAAAAATCCTTGGTGCCGATCGGCGAGAACACCGCACCGACAAAGTTCTTCTCCGGCCTTCTTCACCTCGTCCTGGAACACGTCGATGCTGTTGTGGCCCCACGCGTAGTCCATGCCGATGGCGAAGAAGTTCTTCATCTCCGACTGGCGCAGCCACAGCGCAATGACGCGCGTCTCCATCGGGCCGGAGATGTTCGGGCGGAAGAAGTTCGGCACAAAGGACGATCCGGTGAGCCGACCGTCGCCGTTGTCGGACGAGACGAAGATCGCGTTCCACTCGGCAAGTTTCGGCACCACGGCGAGCGCCTCGGACGACAGCGTCATGCCGAACAGCAGCCGGCAGCCGTCGCGCTCCACCACCTGCTGCGCCTTGCGCACGCAGGTGGCGGGATCGCCGCCGGTGTCCTCGGCATGCAGTTCCAGCGGACGGCCGAGCAGCCCGCCCTTGGCGTTCTGCTGCTTGACCCAGAATTCGGCGCCGCGCCGCATCTGCTCGCCCACTTCGCCGCCCGGGCCGGTCAGCGCGCAGGGCATGCCGATCTTGATCGGCGCATCGCCAAGCGCGTGGCGCAGCACGAGAGGCGCGGCGAGAACGCCGAGGCCGGAGCGCATGGCGCTCCGCCGGGTCATTCCAATGGTCATATCGTTCCTCCCAGCGTTGCGTCAGCCGCTGTTTGCCCACGCAGTATCGTCACGTTGCGGACCTCCGTTCAAGCGGCGGTCCCGCTCACGCCCTCCAGCTGCCCGGCCACGCAGGCCCTCCCCCCTGGATTATCTGTCCGTCGTGATGCCGCAATTGACCTGGGTCAATGCGCCGCCGGCGTCATGCGCTAAGCCACACCGGAAACGGTAGGAGAAGTGCTGTGCATGCAGCCGATGTCATGACGCCGGACGTAATCTGCGCGGCGCCTGAAACGCCGGTGCCGGAATTGATCCGCCTGATGTTGGACAACCGCATAAGCGCGGTGCCCATCGTGGCCGATGGCCAGATCGTCGGCATCGTCAGCGAGGGCGACCTGCTGCGACGGGCGGAGACCGGCACGGAAGCGCGTCCATCGCGCTGGCTGGAGTTGGTGACCTCCGCCAGCCGGCAGGCGGCCGACTACACGAAGGCACACGGCCGCAAGGCAGCCGAGGTGATGACGCGTGACGTGGTCACCGTGGAGGACACCGCACCAATAGGCGAGATCGCGCAATTGCTGGAGGCCAGGCGCATCAAGCGCGTGCCGGTCATGCGCGATGGCAGGCTGGTCGGGATTGTCAGTCGGCGCAACCTGCTGCAGGCACTCGCCACGAGATTGTCGGCGCCGTCCGTCGCAACCGATGACCGGACGATCCGCGAGGCCTTCTATGCGGAACTGCGCCGCCAGGCCTGGGTCGGCTGCCCCGGTTCGATCAATGCCATGGTGGCCGATGGCGTGGTGCACCTTTGGGGCGTCGCACAGGATGCTGAGCGGCGTCAGGCGTTGGTGGTCGCCGCGGAGAATATCCCGGGCGTTCGCACCGTGGAGGACCATATGGACCATCCGCGTATCATCGATCCGATGGACCGCCCGAACTGGCCGAGCCCGGTGCGACCGTAGCGCTCAGGGCTCCGCCCTGAAACCCGCCCGGTGGCGTTGCCCCCGGGACCCCCACCAAAGGCGAAGCCTTTGGGATCCGATTCTAAAGTGAAGGGTTCCAAGGGCTCTGCCCTTGGCGGAGTCCAGAGGCGGAGCCTCTGGTCGGGGTTCGGGGTGAAACCCCGAGCGCCTCAGCTTTTCACTGCACGCCCCCTGGCTTATCCGGTTTCATCATCCCCAGGCTTGACCCTGCTGCGCCCGGCCAAGACAATGACAGCCTCGATATCGTGCCAAGAAAGCAAGCGAACACAATGACGCACCGGCGATACTGGGTGTACTTCCTGCTGTTCATGTTCAACGTCATCTGCTACCTCGACCGCATCAACATGTCGGTCGCGGGGCGCTCGGTCGCGCAGGAGTTCGGACTGTCGCCGGTGGCGCTGGGCTACCTGTTCTCGTCGTTCCTCTGGGCCTATGTCGTGATGATGCTGCCGAGCGGCCGGCTGGTGGACAGCCTCGGTCCGCATCGCATGGCCGCGATCGGCGCCACCGTCTGGTCGATCGCGCAGATGCTCAGCGGCGCCGCCACCGGGTTCGTCACCATGCTGCTGACGCGCCTCGGACTCGGCGCCGGCGAAGCACCCACCTTCCCGGTCAGCTACCGCAGCGTCCGCGACTGGGCACCGTATACCGAGCGTGGCCTGGCGGTCGGTCTTATCCAGGCAGGAACGCTGCTGGGACCTGCGCTGAGCGCGCCTTTGGTCGCCTGGCTCATCGCCGCCACGACCTGGCGCACTTCATTCGTGGTCACCGGTGCGGTCGGTCTGATCTGGGTTGTCGTTTGGCTCGCCCTGGTATCGACGCCGGAGCAGACGCGCTGGATACCGGACGCCGAACGTCAGCGCATTCTCGCCGAACGCCATGCCGGCGAGGCGCCGGCCACGCATGACGGCATCGGCTATCGCGGCCTGCTGCGCTCGCCCTCGATGTGGGGACTGGCGATCTCGCAGGGCTGCGCGGTCTATACGGTGTATCTCTACCTGAGCTGGCTGCCCAACTACCTGCAGACCGCGCGTGGACTTTCGATCGTTTCGTCCGGTCTGTTCACCTCGGTTCCGTTCCTGGCGGGAGCGGTGCTGATCATCCTCACCAACTGGATCGGTGACCGGATCCTCACGCCGCACACCATGCGCAACGGCGGCCGGCGCATCGTCGTGGTTGCATGCCTGCTGCTGTGCGGCGCCGGGATCGCGATCCCGTTTGTCGATTCGCTGACGATGGTCATCATCCTCACCATCCTTCCGGTCAGCTTCGGCGGCACCGCCACGGCGACCAACGCGGCACTCGCCAACGACCTGCTGCGCTCGCAGGCCGACAGCGGACGCGCGTTCGCCTTCATGGTGCTGGGCGGCAACGTGTTCGGACTGCTCGCGCCGATCGTCACCGGCTATATCGTGCAGGCGACCGGCAGCTTCTCCTCGGCTTTCATTCTGGCGGGCGCGCTGGCGCTGATCGGTGCCGTCGTATCGTTCACGCTGACGCGCCACACGCTCGGCGAGGAAACGCCGGTTGCAGTCGGCATGGCGCGCGCCACAGGCTGAGGCGCGACCGATTTACTCTGCCTTGTCCTCGGCCGACGCACCGGCCGACGACGACTGCAGCGCCTGTTGCGCCACGATCTCCTGCCACAGCCGGAGGATGCTGTGCATCGTGGCCTCGGCGACCAGAGCGCGGCCCAGATTGTCCAGCGTATAGAACGCCGCCTCGGGGTCGCCGCGCACGCGCCGAAGCGCGTCGGTCAGCAGGTCGAGGCATTCGATCACCTGCGCCGATGCATGCAGCCGGCTGTGGCGCTGGATGTCGCCGATGGCGAACGCGCGCATGCCGTGCACCGGCATGCCCGCAGCCTCGCGTCCCAGTTCGAAGAACACGCTGACCACCGGCAGCACGCCTTGCACCAGCGACAGAATGTCGCGCGCCTCCTCGACGTTGCAGCCGATCAGCGGCGGCGGCACCGGCTGGGCGGGATGTTCCTGCAGCGGATGCATCCCGAGCGCGCGGACGATCTCCTGCTCGAGCCAGCGGCGCACTTCGGGCGGCGCGGCGCGGATCTCTTCCACCGACAGCGTGATACCGGCCATGATATTCCTCCGTGTCCTGGCTCTGAAGCAGCGTCAAACGTTGCGACGATTCGGCAGCGTTTCCGGGTTCACGACGTAGCCGGGATCCAGCACGCCGTCGAACAGCTCCAGCATGTTCTTTGCCGCCCGGATCGACATCTTCGCATTGCACTCGATCGGCGCCGCGGCGTTGTGCGGGCTGAGCACCACGTTGGGCAGCGTCAGCAGCGGATTGGCGGGATCCGGCGGTTCGCGCAGCTGCACGTCGAGCCCGGCCGCTTCCAGCCGGCCGGACGACAGCGCCTCGATCAGCGCCGCCTCGTCCACCAGCGGTCCGCGCGCGGCATTGATCAGCCACGCCGTCGGCTTCATCAGGCCGAGCATCTCGCGGTTGATCATATGGCGCGTGTCCTCGCCGAGCGGACAGTGCAAGGTCACCACATCGATCTCCGGCAGCACCGCGGCGATATCGGTGACCGGCGTATAGCCATCGGCTGCAATGCGCGGCACCGGGAAGGCGGGATCGCGCACCATCACGTTCATGCCGAACGCTGCGCACAGCCGGGCGACACGCGTGCCGATGCGGCCGTAGCCGACCACCAGGATGGTGCGCCCGGCGAGTTCGCCCATCGGACGGCCATCGCGCAGCATCCATCGGCCGGCGCGCACCGCGGCATCCATCTCGATGGTGCGCCGCGCGACCGCGAGCAGCAGCATCATCGTGTGTTCGGCGACCGACAGATCGTTGCCGCCATTGGTCACGCCGACCACGATGCCGCGGCGCGTGCAGGCCGCGATGTCCACCGTGTCGTAGCCGACGCCGAAGCGCGAGACGATGCGAAGGTCGGGGGATTGCGCCAGCAGGGCTTCGTCGACCTCTTCCAGTCCCACCAGGACCGCGTGCGCGCCTGGCATGGCCGCGGCGAGGTCGGACTGCGACGGACGGTTGAGGGTGCGGACGGTGACGTCCTGGCGCGCTTCCAGCAGGGCCATGCCGCTGGGGTGCAGCGGGCGGCATAAAATCACTGTGTTCATGTGGAACTCTTTTCCCCTCTCGATGGCGTGATGCTGCTTCCGTCCTGCCGTCGGCGCAAGGCGCGCCGGAGAAATGACGATTGCGTTGCTGCGAGACTATGGCCTTGAGAAGCGCGGCCACATCCCATTATCCGGAGATACGCAACCCATGGAGAGACAAAATGGCCAATCCATTCGTACACGTGGAACTCGGAACCACCGACGTCGCCAAGGCGAAATCGTTCTACCAGTCGCTGTTCGACTGGAAGCTGAAGGACGAGGACATGGGCGGCGGCATGACCTATACGATGATCGATGTCGGCGACGGCACCGGCGGCGGCATGATGAAGCATCCGATGCCGGAGCACGGCTCGCACTGGCTGCCCTACGTGCTGGTCGACGACATCGAGGCCGCGACCGCCAAGGCGAAGTCGCTCGGCGCCACCATCGTCAAGGACGTGACGGAGGTGATGGGGGCCGGTTCATTGTCCATCTTCGTCGACCCGACCGGCGCAGTGCTGGGCCTTTGGCAGCCCAAGGGCAAATGACGGACGTGCAGCGGCCTCGTCGCACGCGTGGCGGCGAGGCCGCTGCCGGTGTGCCTACTTGTCGAGCCAGAATATATCCTGGCGCACCACATCGTAGACGCCGAAATAGTCGTACGGATTGTAACCCTTCACGTAGTTCCACCAAACGTCGTTGATCTGCTCCCAGCAGAGCGGAAGCACCGGCGGATCCTGTTCCATGATGGCTTCGGCCTGCCGGATCAGCACCAGGCGCTTGGCAGGGTCGGACTCGGCGTCGATCTGATCCGCCAGGACATTGAACTTCGGGTTGTCCCAGAACGAATAGTTCTGCGGTCCCCCGGTCCGATACCACGCGTTGAAATAGTCCGAGGGATCCAGCAGCGTCGACACGACGGCGCCGATGGCCAGGTCGAAATGCCCGGTCGCTGCATCGTCGAACCATACCGATTCGACCACCGTCCGCAGGTTGCATTGCACGTTGATGCCCTCCTGCAGCATCGCCTGGATGGCCTGCGCCCAGAGCTTGAAGCTGGCGACATCGCGCACCATGAAGTCGAGCCCTTTGACACCGTCGGCGTAGCCGGCTGCGGCCATCAGCGCCTTCGCCTCCTTGACGGCGGCGGTCGGGTCCTCCTGGTAGCCGATCTCCTTGAACAGGTCCGGCGTCGGCGTGGCGAATTCCGAGAACGGATAGATGAAGCCACCGACGCGCATCGGCGCCACGTCCTTGGTCACTTCCACCAGCACGTGGCGGTCCAACGCCAGATGGAACGCCCGGCGTACCCGCGGATCGTCGAACGGCTTCTTCTTGTCGTTGGTCCAGGTCCCCTGGATCACGCTCTGGTTGAACGCTGTCGTAGACATGCCGGGCGTGGCCTTGGCCTTGCGCGCGGTCACCGGGTCCACGATGCGCGCATAGTCCACCCGGTTGGACAGGATCGCCGAGCCCAGTTCAGGCGAGAACGGGATCAGGTTGTAGAATTCGATGCCGTCGAGATACGGCAGGCCCTGGTTCCAGTAGTCCTTGTTCCTCTCCACGACCCAGACTTCATTCTCGACCCGTCGCACCGTCTTGAATGGACCGGTGCCAGGAATGTTCACAAGTTTCCGCAGATTGTAGTTGTTCTCCTCGAGCGTCTGCTTGCGCACGATGCCATTCCAGCCACTGGCGATCGCCGCCATCATGAAATTGGAGGAACGCGGGGCGGACAATTTGAATTCGATGGTGTATTTGTCGCGCGCGTTGATCTCGCTGACCGCCTTGAACAGGATGCTGCGAGGAATGCTGACGCCCTGCGGCGGCCTGGCGATCCGGTCGAACGTCGCCTTCACGTCATCGGCCGTCAACTCCGCGCCGTCGTGAAACAGCACGCCCTTGCGCAGGAAGAACGTGTAGGTCCTGCCGTCCTTCGCGATCTCCCAGCTATGCGCCAGGTCCGGGATGATCGTCTTGCCGCTGTCGCGCGGATCATGGCGTATCAGATTGTCGAACATGCAGCCTTGACTGCCGAGGCTGCCGATCGTCCCGGACTGATGGAAGTCGAAATGCGGCGGCCGGTTCAGAATGCCGATGCGCAGCACGCCGCCGTGCTTCGCGTTCGGCTCCGGTGCGGCGAGCTGGAACTTCGAGCCGTCGAATTCGTTGGGAATTTCCGCCAGAGAATGAGCGGGTCGCAGTCCGTACGCCGCGGCCATTGCCGCCGCGCTGCCCTGAAGAAAGCCGCGGCGGGACCACCGCGCGTTGCCGATGTTCATTGTTCATTCTGTTTGCCTCCCTGTGACGCTTCGTTGTCTTATTATGTCTTGTCCAGCCAGAACGTATCCTGCCGGCAGACGTCGTAGGCGCCGAAGTAGTCGTCCGGCCGCAGTCCTTTGACATAGTTGTACCAGACGTCGTCGATCTTCTCCCACGCTACCGGCAGCAGCGGCGGGTCCTGTTCGAAGATCATTTCCGATTCCCGGATCAGCGCCTGGCGTTTGGCGGGATCCACCTCCCGGTCGATCTGATCCAGTATCACATCGAACTTCGCATTGCTGTACGATCGAGTAGTTCTGTGGCCCGCCGGTGTGATACCACGCATTGAAGTAGTCCGACGGGTCCAGCAGCGTTGACACGACCGCGCCGATGGCCAGATCGAAGTGGCCATTCGCAATGTCGTCGAACCACACCGATTCCACGACATTGCGCAGGTTGCACTGGATATTCAGCGTCTGCTGCAGCATCGCCTGGATGGCCTGCGACCACACGCGATAACTGGCGAGATCGCGGATCAGGTAGTCGAGCCCCTTGATGCCGTCCTTGTAGCCGGCCGCCGCCATCAGCGCCTTCGCCTCCTTCTCGGCAGCAGTCGGATCGTCCTGATAGCCGATCCGCTTGACCAGCTCCGCCTTCGGCGTGGCCAGGTCGGAGAACGGATACAAGGAAGCCGCCGATCTGCATCGGCGCCACGTCCTTGATCGCCTCGATCAGGATCGGGCGATCCAGCGCCAGGTGCATCGCACGTCGCACGCGCGGGTCGTCGAACGGCTTTTTCTTTGTGTTGACATAGGTCGCGTGGATCACGCTCTGGTTGAACGACGATACCGACATGCCGGGCGTGGCCTGCGCCTTCTTGAACGTCACCGGATCCACCACGCGCGCATAGTCCACGCGACCCGACAGAATCCCCGAGCCGAGTTCGGGCGAGAACGGCACCAGATTGTAGAACTCGATGCCGTCCAGATACGGCAGGCCCTTGTTCCAGTAGTCCTTGTTCTTCTCCACGACCCAGATCTCGTTCTCGACCCGTCTGCACGGTCTTGAACGGCCCCGTGCCCGGGTACGACGCGACCTTGCGCAGGTTGTAGTTGTTGTCCTCCAGCGTCTTCTTGCGCACGATGACGTTCCAGCCGCTGGCGATCGCCGCCATGATGAAGGCGGGCGGCCGCGGCTCGGACAGCTTGAACTCGATGGTGTATTTGTCGGGCGCGTTGACCTCGCTCACCGCCCTGAACAGGATGCTGCGCGGAATGCTGATCCCCTGCGGCGGCTTCACGATGCGGTCGAAGGTGGCCTTCACGTCATCCGATGTCAGCTCCGCGCCGTCGTGGAACTGCACGCCCTTGCGCAGGTAGAACGTGTAGGTTTTCCGGTCCTTCGCGATGTCCCAGCTGTGCGCCAGGTCCGGGATGACGGTCTTGCCGCCGTCGCGCGGATCGCGCCGGATCAGGTTGTCGAACAGGCATCCCATCGAACCGAGGTTGTTGTAGGTGCCCGACTGGTGCAGATCGAAATGCGGCACGCGGTTGGTGATCCCCATGCGCAGCACGCCGCCATATTTCGGGTTCGGATCGGGCGCCGCGAGTTTGAACGTCGTGCCGTCGAACTGATCGGGGATGTCGGCAAGCACCGCGCGCGGATAAAGCCCATAGGCGCCGGCCACCATCGCCGCTCCGGCGCCGAGCAGGCCACGCCGGCTCAACCGCGCGTGCGCGTCACGCGAACCATTCATTGTGTTTTCCCCCTTGAGGCTTTTCAGAGGGCCGGCTGGCGTGCTCTGATGGCCCACGCAACCGGCTGCTTTTGTAGAAAGATAACACGCCGGAATCTTGGGAGTCACGTCTTGAGTGAAATTCAATCGGCCGCTCGTGGGACATCGGTCCCCGCCACGCCGTCAGCCGAGCCGCTGCTGGAGATCGACAATCTCCAGACCCATTTCTTTACGCCCACCGGCGTCGTGCATGCGGTGGACGGGGTATCTTACAGCCTGCGCAATGGCGAGACACTCGGCGTCGTCGGCGAGTCCGGCTGCGGCAAGAGCGTCACCGCCCTTTCCATCCTGCGTCTCGTCGCCAACCCGCCGGGCCGGATCGTTGGCGGCGCAATCCGCTTCGAGGGCACCAATCTGCTGGACCTGACCGAGACGGCAGATGGAGGGCATTCGCGGCAACGACATCTCCATGATCTTCCAGGAACCGATGACCTCGTTGAATCCGCTGCTGACGGTGGGCCGTCAGATCAGCGAGGCCATCGTGCTGCACCAGGGATTGTCGCACCGCGACGCGCTGGAAAAATCCATCGAGATGCTGCGCCGCGTGCACATCCCCGAGGCGGAGACGCGCGTTCATGCCTATCCGCACCAGCTGTCCGGCGGCATGCGCCAGCGCGTGATGATCGCCATGGCGCTGTCGTGCAATCCGAAGGTGCTGATCGCCGACGAACCCACCACCGCGCTGGACGTGACCATACAGGCGCAGATACTCGATCTGATGCGCGAGCTGCAGGACACGCTCGGTACCGCGATCATCCTGATCACCCACGATATGGGCGTGGTCGCCGAGACCGCCGACCGGGTGGTGGTGATGTACGCCGGCCGAAAGGTGGAGGAGGCAACCGTCGATGACCTGTTCGAGCGGCCTGGCCATCCCTATACGCTGGGCCTGCTCGGCTCCATTCCCCATGTCGATGTCGCGGCACGCAGTGGCGCCCGTCGCGCGCGGTTGACCGAGATCAGGGGCATGGTTCCCTCGCTGTTCGACCTGCCGCAGGGTTGCAGCTTCGCGCCGCGCTGCGACTTTGCCACCGATGCATGTCGCGCGGCCTATCCGCCGTTGTTGCAGCACCGTCCCGGACATTGGATCGCCTGTTGGCACGCCGATCGCCTGCTCGGAGCCACGGCATGAGCCCGCTGCTGGAGGTTCGCGATCTCAAGAAGCATTTTCCGGTTTACAAAGGCGTGTTCTCCCGGATCTCCGGCCAGGTCCGCGCGGTCGACGGCGTCTCGTTCCATATCGAGCGCGGCGAAACCCTCGGCCTGGTCGGCGAGAGCGGCTGCGGCAAGTCGACGGTCGGCAGGACCTTGCTCAAGCTGCTGGAACCGACGGGGGGAAAAATCATCGTCAAGGGCGACGACATCACGCACCTGGATAAGGCGCAGATGTTCCCTTACCGGGAGCAGATGCAGATGATCTACCAGGATCCCTATGCGTCGCTCAATCCGCGCATGTCAGCCGGCCAGATCGTCGGCGAGCCGTTGACAATCCACAAGGTGGCCGCGGGCGAGGCGCGTCGCGAGCGCGTCGCGACCCTGTTCGAGCGGGTCGGCTTGCGCCCCGAGCTGATGGATTCCTATCCGCACGAATTTTCCGGCGGCCAGCGCCAGCGCATCGGCATCGCGCGCGCACTGGCACTCAGCCCGGAACTTGTCATCGGCGACGAACCGGTCTCGGCGCTGGACGTGTCGATCCAGGCGCAGATCATCAACCTGCTGATGGACCTGCAGGACGAATTCAAGCTGTCCTATCTGTTCGTCGCGCATGACCTCGCGGTGGTCGAGCATATCAGTCATCGCGTCGCGGTGATGTATCTCGGCCGCATCGTCGAGATGACGGACAAGACGACGCTGTTCGAGATGCCGCTGCACCCGTATACCGAGGCGCTGCTCGCGGCTGTGCCGATCCCGAAGGCGCGTTCACGGCGACGCAACCGCGTCATCCTGACCGGCGACGTGCCGAGCCCGATCAATCCGCCATCGGGCTGCCATTTTCATACGCGCTGCCTCTACGCCATGCCGCGCTGCCGCCACGACGCACCGGCACTGCGCGAGGTGCAGACCGGGCATTGGGCCGCTTGTCATTTGCACGACGGCGGCATGCGGTTCGCCATTGGCAAAGCCAAGCTGACACCAGACCGAAGCCAAGCTGACACCAAACCGTCGCGGCCGAATCGTGCTATCGCACCGCGCCGCGCAGCCGCGGATCCAGCACGTCGCGTATCCCGTCGCCCAGCAGGTTGAACGCCAGCACGGTGATGGTGATGGCAAGGCCGGGGAACAGCACCAGCCACCACGGCGGCACCAACCCGGCGTTCAGCGAATCCGCCAGCATGTTCCCCCAGGTCGGCATCGGCGGCGGAATGCCCACGCCGAGAAATCCCAGCGCCGCCTCGATGATGATCGCCACGCCGAGATGGGTTGTCGCCAGGATCAGGTAGGGCGCCACGCACTGCGGCAGGATGTGCTGCGCCATCATGCGCAGGTGCGACGCGCCGAGCCCGCGCGCCGCCTCGACATACGACATCTCCTTCAGCGACAGCACGACCGCCCGGATCACGCGCCCGCCGAACGGTATTCGCGTGATGGCGATCGCCACGATCACGGTGCCCATCCCGGCACCGAGCGCCATCGCGATCGCCATTGCCAATATGAGATCCGGAAACGATTGCATGAACTCGATGAGGCGCTGGCTGATGATGTCGAAGCGTCCGCCGAAATAGCCGCTCGCCAATCCCCAGAATGCGCCCACCGTGGTGCCCAGCAGCACCGCGCCGAACGCCACGGTCAGCGATGCGCGGCTGCCGTAGATCACCCGGCTGAGCGTGTCGCGGCCGATCTGATCGGTACCAAAGTAATGCGGCGGCTCAGGCGGCTTGCTCATCCGCCGGAAGTCGGACTTCAACGGCTCGTACGGCACAAGAACCGGCGCCGCAATGGCCATGAAGATGATCCCGGCGGCGATGCAGCCCCACACTGCCGACATCGGTGAGCGCCGCGCAAAGGTTCGCAGGGCACGTCCGGCCCGCCGCAGCAACGATAGCTCGGCGGCGCGCGAACTCGGGTTGTACCGGAAACGCAGTGTCGGGCTGGGTGATGCTCATTGATAGCGAATCCTCGGATCGAGCCAGGCAATGGTGAGATCCACAAGAATGTTCAGCAGCACGAACACGACGGCGTACACGAACACCAGGTTCTGCATGACGAACACGTCGCGCTCGCTGACCGCGGTGTACATGGCGTAGCCGAGCCCGGGCGTGCCGAACGCGCGTTCCACCGGGATCGAGCCGGCAAGCACAAAGCCGAGCAGGATGCCCGACAATGTAATGACCGGCAGCAGCGCATTGGGCAGGGCATGCAGGCTGATCACCAGGCGTCCGCTCAGTCCCTTGGCGCGCGCGGTGCGCACGTAATCCTCGCGGACCACCTCCAGCAGGCTGGAGCGCGCCATCCGCGCGATGTAGGCCGCCTGTCCCAGCCCCAGCACGATGGCCGGGCCGATGACGATCTGCAGGTTCGCCCACGGATCGACAAACAGCGACACGTTGGCCAGCGGCGCCCGGTAGCCGAACCAGAACAGCAGGCCGAGCACGATCAGCATGCCGACCCAGAAGCCCGGCACGGCCAGGAACAGGATGCTGAGAAAGCGCGCGACGTTGTCGCTCAGGCTGTTGGGGCGCAGCGCACTGACGATCGCCACCGGGATCCCGACGATCCAGGACAGCACAACGGACAGCAAGGCGATTTCGCCGGTCAACGGCCCGCGTCGCAGGATCATGTCGGCAACGTTCTCGGACCGGAAGAACGATTTGCCGAAGCTGCCGCTGGCGATTTCACCGACCCAGCGCAGGTACTGCACCACCAGCGGGTCGCTCAGGCCAAGCTCCGCCATGTAGCCGGCGCGCTGCTCCGCGGTCAGCTTGGTAAAGCCTTCCGGACCGAAGATGGCGATCAGCGGGTCGCCGGGCAGGACCCGCATCACGACGAACACGACAATGGAAACGCCAATGACGGTGACCGCACCGAAGGCCAGGCGACGCAGGATATAGCTGTACATAGCGGTTGACCGCAGGTTATACGGCTTGGACGTTCGTTTTGTTGTCCGCCAGACTGAGGGCCGCGCGGCGGGGAAGTCAAGGCAGGCGCGGCAGCGAAGTGCAATCGGGGTTTCACCCCGAACCCCACCAGAGGCTCTGCCTCTGGACTCCGCCAAGGGCCGAGCCCTTGGAACCCTTCACTTTAGTAATGGATCCCAAAGGCTCCGCCTTTGGTGGGGGTCCCGGGGGCAAAGCCCCCGGGCGGGTCGCCCCGACCTCCGCGCTTGCGCTCACCCTGCCGACGCGGTATATGACGACGATGTTCTGTGGCATGCGCCTCGTCTGTCGGACCGCCCGCGTTGTTGCGCGTGGCTCCGCATGCCTGCTGGCCCTCGGCCTCCTCCTTCGACTTAGCCGCCCCTGAGCGTCTCGCCGGGTCGCTGAACGCCGGCATCGCTCAGGGGGTACCCTGAGGCTACTGTCGTGCAATCATTCCCGAGGACCCGACCCCAATGAGCATCGAACACCCAAGCTTCGGCAAGCTGGACGACGACCGCATCATCATCTTCGACACCACGCTGCGCGATGGCGAGCAGTCGCCCGGCTTCTCGATGAACCTGACCGAGAAGATCCGCATGGCCGAGGCGCTGACCGAGCTTGGCATCGACGTGATGGAGGCGGGATTTCCGATCGCCTCGATCGGCGACTACGAAAGCGTCAAGGCGATCGCCGAGACGATCGGCCAGCGCGACGACAGCCCGGTGATCTGCGGCCTGGCGCGCTCCGGCCGCGAGGACATCCTGCGCGCCGCCGATGCGGTGAAGGCGGCGAAGCGCAAGCGCATCCACAGCTTCCTGTCCACCAGTCCGCTGCACATGAAATACAAGCTGCGGATGGAGCCCGAGGAGGTGCTGCAGGCGGTGTCCGACAGCGTCGAACTGGCGCGCAAGTACACCGACGATGTCGAGTGGTCGGCGGAGGACGGCACGCGCACCGACCCCGACTTCCTGTGCCGCTGCTGCGAGGCGGCGATCCGCGCCGGCGCCACCACGATCAACATCCCCGACACCGTCGGCTACGCGCTGCCCGAGGACATGGAGCGCATCTTCACCATGGTGCGCACGCGGGTTCCCGGGCGCCGACAAGGTGGTGCTGTCCACGCACAACCACAACGACCTGGGGCTGGCGGTCGCCAACACGCTGGCGGCGATCCGTGCCGGCGTGCGGCAGGTCGAATCCACCATCAACGGCATCGGCGAGCGCGCCGGCAATGCCTCGCTGGAAGAGGCGGTGATGGCGATCCGCACGCGCAACGACGCCATCCCGTTCAAGAACAACATCAAGACGCCGAACATCCTGCGCGTGTCGAAACTGCTCTCCACGATCACCGGCTTCGACGTGCAGCCGAACAAGGCGATCGTCGGGCGCAACGCGTTCGCGCACGAGGCGGGCATCCACCAGGACGGCGTGCTGAAGCATGCGGGCACCTATGAGATCATGCAGCCGGAGAGCGTCGGCTGGCAGAAATCCAGCCTGGTGATGGGCAAGCACTCCGGCCGCGCGGCATTCCGCGACAAGCTGAAGACGCTGGGCTACGCGATCGGCGACAACCAGCTGAACGATGCGTTCCGTCGCTTCAAGGATCTCGCCGACCGCAAGAAGATCGTGTGGGACGAGGACATCGTGGCGCTGGTCGACGATGAGGTGATGCGCGACCACCAGCGCATCCGCTTCGTCTCGCTCGACCTGCATGCCGGATCGAAGTCGCCGCCGCGGGCCGAGATGGAGCTGGAGGTCGACGGCGTGGTGAAGTCCGCCACGTCGAGCGGCGACGGCCCGGTGGACGCGACGTTCAAGGCGATCCAGCAGATTTTTCCCGCATACCGCGAACCTCGTGCTGTTCTCGGTCGGCGCGGTGACCGAGGGCACCGACGCGCAGGCCAAGACCACGGTGCGGCTGGAGGAGAACGGCAAGATGGTCGATGGCCAGGGCGCCGACACCGACACCATCGTCGCATCGGCGCGGGCGTATGTGCACGCGCTCAACAAGCTGCTGGTCAAGCGGGTGCGGACGGAACCGCAGGCGCTGTCGGCTTAGCGCCGTCCCGTCGCCGCCCGCATTCTTCCGTCTTGGCCGGCCGTGTCCCGCCCGGCCACGACGGGAGAAACGAACGGTGCTGCTGCAGCCCGCTGCTGTCAGTTGTAATTGTAGAACCGGCCGCCGCCGGTGCTCGGCGTGATGCTTGGTCCGTAGCCGCCCATGGGATCCGGCAGCCCGGGGCGGTCGATATTGCTGTCGTCCGGCTCCGGCGGCTGCACGGGCGCCGCCGGCCCGGTGATGCCCAGATCGGCAGGCGTGCCGGCGCAGCTACCCAGAGCAAGCAGCAAGGCCACTGCGAGGGCGCGACGCATGGCGCTGTCAGGCCTTCGGCCAGGCGTCGGCAAGCCCGACGGCGAGCCGCACCCGCAAGTGCTGGAAGCGGTTCCCCAGCCAGCCGGCCCTTGCCACGCACGCGCGCAATCGGTGCAGCGCGGCCTCGCGCAGCGGCTTGACCCGATCCAGAACCCAGCAACGCGCCGCGAGCACGGCGTTGTGGAGCCGCGCGAACCATGCCACGCGCAACAGCGCCGGTTCGCAGGCCTGGTAGATCCAGACCAGCACCAGCGTGGCGACGCCCTTGAACAGCACGGCGATCACTGCGCGGTGACGACATGGCCGCGCGCCAGCAGCACCGTCGCCCAGATCCCGGCCCCGTGGCTGCACAGTTCCGGCACCAGGAACAGTGGCACGGCGGCATAGGGCGGCAGCAGCCCTAAACCGCGCTGTGCGGCGCGAACCGGCGCGAGTCCGGCGATCCCGCGCAATATCGCGCGCGAGCCGGCCCACAGGACATGCTCGACCAGCACCAGCAGAAGTGCCGGTGGCAGCAGCAGCAGGTCGAGGCCCCTGCTCGTCGCGGTGCGGTGTGGTGCGGTCATCATGCGGGTACGGCGAAGCTATGACAGAGCTTTATCCGAAACGAAAGCACGATCGCGCGAAAACTACGGTTCGCCAGGTCGCTTCTGCCGTTGTGGCTGTGCCTGCTGCTGCTGCGGCGGTGGCGGTCGCGCGGCCGCAGCGGCCGGCGGTGGCGCGGGGGCACGCGCCGCCGGCGGCGGCGCCGGGTGGAACTGCGGCGGTGGTGGCGAGGCCACGTGCACCTGCGGTGGCGGCGGCCTGAACCTGGGGCGCAGGGGGAGCGCGGAACGCAGGCGCCGGCGGCGGCGCAGATGCGCGACAGGCGGTGGCGGAGGCGACGCCACGTGCATCTGCGGTGGCGGCGCCTGAACGCGAGGCGCCTGCGCCTGGGGCGCCTGAGCCTGGGGCGCCTGAACCTGAGGCGCCTGAACCTGAGGCGCGGGAGGTGCGCGGAACGCAGCCGCCGGCGGTGGCGCGGTCCGCACGACAGGCGGAGGCGACGAGGGCGCCGCATGGACCTCCGGCGGCGCTGCGGGGCGGATCGCCGCCGGTGGCACTGCCGGCGCTGCCGGGGTCGCCAATGGCGGCACGGGTCGCGAGATGGCGGCAGGGCCCGCTGGTCCGCCCGGCTGTCCGGTCGGTGGAAGACCCGCACCCGGCGGCGCTATCGCGCCCGGCGTCGGCACCGGACGCGCCACTGCGGCCGGCGATCCGCCTCCCGGCGGACGCTGGATCGGCGGCGGCGCGATCTGACCCGGCGCGGCCGGCGGTCGCAGCGCCGGCGCCGCCAGTGGCGTCCCCGCCCCGCCAAAGGCCGGCCTTCCCGTGTTGGGCGCGAACGCACTGCGCCCGGCGCGGCACCCGGCGCCGGCGGGGCCGGTCGGGCGCCCGGCTCGGCTGGCGGCGGCTGACCGGTGAACGGCCGCGTGCCGGCGGCAGCGGGAACCGTGGGCTGCGTGGGATTATGCAGAGGTGGCAGCGGCGGCCGCCCGCCCGCGGCTGCCCCGACTGCGCCAGGTGCCAGCCCGGCCGGTCGGATGGCAGGGCCGGGCGCCACCGGACGCTGCACGACAGCACCAGCGCCCTGCGTCGGCGCCAGGTTGAACTGGCGGGCAACCGCCGGCGTCACGCCCGCCGTCGCCACGGTGGGCCGCAGCGGCTGCTGCCCGAACACCGGTCGCGCCTGCGCCAACTGCGCCGCGTCGACCCGCTGCACCACCGGCCGCACCGGCCGCGACTCGGTCAAGGCGCTGGTCGGCACCACTGTCGCGCCACCGCGGTTGGCGAAGTTGTTGACCGTGACGTTGCGGTTGACCGTCGTGATGCTGGTCACGTTGGTCACATGCGTGACGTTGACCTGCCGCACGTAGCGATCGCTCGCGTGATACCACGGCCGGTAGACCTCGCGCGGGCCGAGCGGAAACCAGCCGATGCGGCCCCCGGCCAACGCGGCGCCGACGCCGATCCCCACGACGGCGCCAACGCCGAAGAACGTCACCAGCGCCGGGGCATAGACCGGGACGGGTGCTATGCCCACCTCGGCGCCCGGGTACCAGCCCCACCGGCCGCCGATCCTGCACCCAGCGGCCATAGTGGAATGGCGCGAAGCCCCAGGGCGCGCTGTCCACCCAGGTCCAGCCCCAGGGCGCGACATAGGCCCAGCGGCCCTCGCGATACGGCACCCAGTCCGGCGCCACCTGCGGATACCAGACCTGGCCGTACTGCGGGCTGTCGGTCCACGTGCCGTATGCGGCGAGGTCCTCGCCGCCCGGCATCGCCGCGACGACGCGCGGCGGCGCAACCGCCTGCGGCCGCTGCGGCCGTTCACGGTCCAGCATCGCGGTCAGGAACGCATCGCGCTGCGCCGGGCCGACGTCGCCCTGGAGCGTGTCGGTGCCGTTGATCGTGGCGGTCTGATTGGGACCGACCTGAAGCGACACATCGGGTCCCGTGACCTGAGCGGAACCCTCGATGACCGTCACCGCGGTCGGCGTCTGCGTGTCGCCGGCGGCCACGGCGTAGCGGCCCGGCGAGGCGAAGGTGACCAGCCCGCGCGGCGTCTGCACGGCGTAGGTCTCGTCCGGCGTCACGGCGCGCACGCGCAGATAGATCTCGCCCTGCGGCTCGGTCGCCTGGAAGGCCGTGTCGTTCAGCGTCGCGATGTCGAGTTCGGTGCCCGGCGCCATGGCGATGCGGCTGGCGGAAACCTCGATCTCGGCCTGTGCGTTGGCATCGGTCCAGAACGCGTTGCCCGAGGTGACCGGGTAGTTCACCGTCGCCGGACTCCATTGGTCCTCGTCCTGGGTGTGGAATGAGACCGTGCCGCTGACGCGTGCAAGACGCCCGACGCGTTCCGGCGGATCGCCGGCCGCCTGCTGATCCTGGGCGCCTGGCGGCGGTCGGTGGCGTCCCTGCGCGACGGCCGGAAGCGGCGTCAGCTGAGCGAACACGAGGCTGGTGGCCGCAATCACGGCGGTCAGTCGGAATGGGAGGCTCTGCGTAGCCATCGGGTGCCGGTCCTTCCAGGCCATCGGCCAGGGTCGCGTGCTTTTGGCACGGCAAGATGGCGAAAACGCGACCCACGTCACAACCGATGGTAGCACAACCCGATCCCTCGACGTGACACGGCATTGCCCCGGCGCAGTCACCAAAAGGCCGCGAAGCACGCCCAGTTACGCCGCGACGATCAAGCCGCAGGAGAGTGGATCGATGTTCAGCGCATCGCGACCTCGCTCGAAGCTCGCGGAAGCTCCGCTTGGCGGCCCTGGCGCTGGCAGCCCTGCTCGGCGGTTGCGTCTACGCGCCGTATCCCGGCTACGGCGGCGGCTATTACGGCGCGCCGTATTATGCCGGCCCCACGGTCGCGTTCGGCGGCGGCTGGGGCTGGCACGGTCACGGCTGGCACGACGGCGACTGGCGCCGCTGACCGACGCGCGCGCCGCGTTATAACCCCGCCGCGTCCAGTCGCAGGATCGCCCGGGCGCAGGCCTGGGCGCGCGGCACCAGGCTGTCGATGCGCAGGAACTCGTCGGGGCTGTGCGCCTTGCCGCCCACCGGCCCCACCGCGCAGATCGTCGGCGCGCCCACGCCGGCGGTGAAACCCAAGTCCGCACAGCCGCCGGTGAATTCGCCGGCGGTGGTGAACCCGGTGTCCGCCGCGGCCTGCACGTAGATCTCGAACAGCCGCCTCGCGGTCGGCGTCTGCACCAGCGGCAGGAACTCGCCGCGCACGGTCAGTTCCGTTCTGGTGCCCGGGACGAAGCTGCGCTCGATGATCGCGGCGATTTGCGCCATCGCGTCCTCGCGGTCCGCCGGATCGACATAGCGCAGGTCGATCTCGCCCTCGGCCCAGGGGGCCACGGTGTTGACGCTCTGCCCGCCGCGCACCAGGCCGACATTGACCGTGACGCCGCGCTCGAGGTCGGTCAGCGCATGCAGCGCCTGCGTCTTGCGCGCCAGTTCCTCGATCGCGCTGATGCCGTCGGCGAAGTTGGCGCCCGAGTGCGCCGCGCGGCCGGTGACGCGGAAGGCCATGAACACGCCGCCCTTGCGCCCGGTCACCACGTTGCCGGACACGCGTCCCGGTTCGCTGTTGAACACGACGCGCGCGCGGCGTGCCTCCGCCTCGATCACCGCGCGGCCTTCCGGGCTGCCGATCTCCTCGTCGCCGGTGAACAGCCCGACCAGCGGCGCCGGCGCGCCGCCGAATTTGGCGAAGGCCGCGAGCACGAAGCAGTTCATCACCAGCCCGGCCTTCATGTCGGCGACGCCGGGACCGTAGGCGATGCCGTCGCGGATGGTGAACGGCCGGCGCGAGGTCTCGCCGTCGGGAAACACCGTGTCGCGATGGCCCATCAGCACGACGTTGCCGCCGGCATTGCCGGACGGACCGTCCCAGGGAACCGCGGCGCGGAGGCAGTCGCCGTGCTTCTGCTGGCGGGCCACGTCGACGGGTATGCCCTGCGCCTGCATGAAGCGCTGCACCACGGCGCCGACCGCGTCGATGCCCGGCTTGTTGTAGCTGCCGCTGTCGATGTCGACCATCTCGCGCAGCAGCGCGACCATCGCGTCGTGTTGCGTGGCGAGCCAGGCGGTGATGTCGGATTCGGTGGACATATGGCCAGTCCCGTGTTGGCGATGCATGGAGGAATTTCTTCCGCAGGGTGGCACGAAGCCGCCGAGAAGTCATATCGTCGGTGCAGCGCGCATCGATAGTCGTTGGAGGCGTCATGCTCACCTGCACAGCGGCGGAAACGGCCGGCGACACGGAACGTCACTTCGGCTGCCTTTGCCACCGGCCGGAAATCCAGTTTTTGACGCGCCGCATCGGAACGGACCTGTCGCGCCGCGGATTTGTCGCGGGCGCGGCCGCCGCTGTCGGATCGCTCGGCCTGCCCGGCGTCGCGCGTGCGCAGGTGGCGCCGGCACCGGGCCGGCCGTCGCCATCGATCGTCTTCACAAACGTCCGCCTGTTCGATGGCAGGTCCGCCGCGTTGCGTGACGGGCTTCGTCTGCTCGTCGAGGGCAATCGGATCAAGGACATCGCCGATGGCAACCCTGCGGCGCCGGACGGTGCGCAGGTGATCGACTGCGGCGGCCGGGTGATGATGCCGGGACTGATCGATGCGCACTGGCATTCGATGTTCGCCGCGCTGTCGATCCAGACGATGATGACCGCGGAAACCGGCTATATTTTCCTGGCTGCCAGCGTGGAGGCCCGGCAAACGCTGATGCGCGGCTTCACCACGGTGCGCGATGTCGGTGGCCCGGTGTTCGCATTGAAGCAGGCCATCGACGAGGGGCTTGTGCCGGGCCCGCGCATCTATCCGTCCGGCGCGATGATCACGGCGACCGGCGGCCACGGCGATCTGCGCCCGCTGTCCGATCTGCCGAGCGTCCCCGGCAAGCCCAGCCTCGTCGAGATGTCCGGCAGCAGCATCATCGCCGACAGCCCGGACGACGTCAGGATGCGCGTGCGCGAACAGCTTTTGCAGCGTGCGTCGCAGATCAAGCTGGTCGGGAGCGGCGGGGTATCGACGCCGCGCAGCCCGCTGGACAGTTTGACATTCACGCAGCCTGAATTGCGTGCCGCGGTCGAGGCTGCCGCGGATTGGGGTACCTACATCACGGTGCATGCCTACGGGCCGCCCGCGATCCAGCGCGCCATCGCGGCCGGGGCCGCCTGCATCGAACATGGTCATCTGATGGACGAGATGACCGCGCGACTGATTTCCGACCGGGGCGTCTGGTTGAGCATTCAGCCGTTCGTCGGTGACGATGACACGGTTCCGCTGACCGGCGAAAGCCGGGTGAAGCAGCTTCAGGTCATCGCCGGCACCGAGACGGCGTATCGGCTGGCCAAACAGCACAACATCAAGACGGCGTTCGGCTCCGATCTGCTGTTCTCCGCGACGCTGACGATGCGACAGGGCGCCATGCTGACGCATCTGACGCGGTGGTACGCGCCGGCCGAGATCCTGAAGATCGCGACGGCCAACAATGCCGATCTGCTCGGCCTGGCGGGTCCGCGCAATCCCTATCCGGGGAAACTCGGAGTCCTGGAGGCCGGCGCGCTCGCCGATCTGCTGCTGGTGGACGGCAATCCGCTGGAGAACATCCGGCTCGTCGAGGATCCGGCGAAGAACTTTGTCATCATCATGAAGGACGGGACGATTTATAAGAACACCCTCAAAACATGAGGTCTGGCAAATCATGCATCGGGCGCCCCGGCCCTTGAGCCGGCAACGTCCATCACGTGTGTCGGTTTCGGTGGTCATACGGGAGGGTCATCGCCGAGGTGACGTCGCGACATATCCTGGCTACAAGGGAGGCTCAGCGACCTGGGCTCGGGCGATCAGCCCGCCTTGCCTGTCACCGCGTCGTCCCGCCGCCTGCGGCGTGGCCTGAGCGTCGGCGGTGCCACTGATGCCGCGTTGCGTTAATCGCGCGAGATCGTCGGTCCGTCGCAATACAAGGATTTAACACGGAGGACGGACGAGAACCACGGAGGGCCACGGAGTAAAGGATTTAGTGCTGTGGTGGACATAATCTTTGCAATCTCCGTGGCCCTCCGTGGTTCTCCCTCTTTCTCCGTGTTAAATTCTTCCTCGCATACTATCAAAGCGCACCGCGAGATCGCTGCGTGGCACCACAGTTGATCCGGGTTTCGGCGGTCATATGGCTGTCGCGTCGGAGTTACAGGCCGAGCATGGTAGCGATGCGCGACTTTACGTCATCGAGCAGGGATTGCGGCACGCGCTCGATAAGCGCGGCACCGCGGGCCAGCCAATCGATGCTTTTCAACTGCTCGATCATGATAAAGCCGGTTGTCGTCGTGCCAAGCAGGGGAACCCGCGTGCGCCACGGTCGATCGGTGCGTGTGACAGGGCACACAACGAGCAATCCAGTAGCGGCGTTGAAATTGGACGCCGTCAGGATCAGCGCCGGCCGATTCTTTGCGTGCTCACGTCCGACCTGTAGATCGAAATCAATCCAGGCCAGATCGCCCATATCGGGCAGATAGGGCACTACCACACTTCTTTGCCGACCGGGGGACCCCAATCGACTTCCCCAGGCCGGTCATCGGGCGTGAAGCCCTCCAGCAACTCGGCCATGGTATATCGGCGCCGGCGGGACGGCTCGATCACAAGGCGATTATTCTCGACCTTCACGTCGACCTCCGACCCTTCCTTCAGCCCGAGCTGCTCCAGCAGCGGTTTCGGCAACCGCAGGCCAACACTATTGCCCCAGCGATGCAGCGTTACCGACATCTTCGAGCTCGCTTTCCCAATTGGATATACAATGGGTATCCCGCCTTGAGCCGGCAAGCTCGCGGCGGTGATGCTGCCTCGGCCGCCTCCCGGCAACGCCTTCCTGCTTCGGGGCAGATTGTGCTACCAACGGGTAGCAGCGGTCGCCCATCCCGGGGAGGAAAGACATGCCGGAGGTCACCTTCATCGAGTACAACGGCACGGCGCATCGCGTCGATGTGCCGATCGGCACGTCGGTGATGCGCGGCGCCGTGGACAACAACGTGCCTGGCATCGACGCCGACTGCGGCGGCGAATGCGCGTGCGCCACCTGCCACGTCTACGTGGATGCCGCGTGGCTCGACAGGATCGGGCTGCCCGCACCGGGCTCGCAAGAGGCCAGCATGCTGAGCTTTGCCGCGGTCGCGCAGCCGGACTCGCGGCTGTCATGCCAGCTCACGATGCGCGAAGACCTGGACGGGCTCGTGGTACGCATGCCGGAGGGACAGCACTGAAGCCAGCCTGGACTGGCCACCAAGGAGGAAACCCATGGACGCTCACGTCGATTTCGACCCGCGCGCTGATGCGTATTCGAGGCCGCTCGACACGATCGATGTCAGCGTCCCCGAGCTTTACCGAGACGATGTGTACCAGCCGTATTTCGAGCGGCTGCGTCTCGAGGACCCGGTGCACTACACCGCCGACAGCCACTTCGGTCCGTACTGGTCGGTCACCCGATACAAGGACATCATGAAGGTGGCGGTGAACCACCATGTGTTCTCGTCGAAGTGGGAACTCGGCGGCGTCCGGCTGGAAGACCAGGTGCAGGGCTACGAGCGGCCCAGCTTCATCCAGATGGACGAGCCCGATCATGGCGAGCGCCGCAAGGCGGTGAGCCCCGTCGTCGCGCCCGGCAACCTGGCGCGGATGGAAGGCATGATCCGCGAGCGCACCACGCGCGTGCTGGACGAACTGCCGCGCGGCGAGACGTTCGACTGGGTGAAGCACGTCTCGGTGGAACTCACCTCGCGCATGCTCGCCACGCTGTTCGACTGGCCATTGGAGGATCGCCAGCGGCTGATGTTCTGGTCCGACGTCACGGTCTGCCACGTCGATACGCCGGACGCACCGGTCCACTCCGAGGCGGAGCGCTACGCCGAGCTGCAGAAGATGGCGACCGCGATGAAGGCGCTGTGGGACGAGCGCGCCGCCAGCAACGCGCCGCGGTTCGATCTGATCTCGATGATGGCGCATGCGGATGCGACGCGGAACATGGATTTCCGGGAGCTGCTGGCGAACTGCAGCCTGCTGATCGTCGGCGGCAACGACACGACGCGGAACTCGATGTCGGGCGGTGTATGGGGATTGTCAAAATTCCCCGACGAGTACCGCAAGCTGCGGGAGAATCCCGAGCTGGTGCCGAGTTTGGTGTCGGAGATCATCCGCTGGCACACGCCGGTGCTGCATTTGCGGCGCACCGCGCTGGCCGATTTCGAGCTTGGCGGCAAAACGATCAGGAAGGGCGACAAGGTGGCGATGTGGTTCGTCTCGGGCAACCGCGACGAGGACGCGATCAAGGATCCGCATGATCTGATCGTCGATCGTCCGCGGGCGCGCGAGCACATCTCGTTCGGCTTCGGCGTGCATCGCTGCGTCGGCAACCGCCTGGCCGAGCTGCAGTTGCGCATCCTTTGGGAAGAGATCCTGAAGCGCAACATCGAGATCGAGGTCATGGACAATCCGAAGTATCTGCGTTCGAACCTCATCCACGGCATCCGCGAGCTGCCCGTGCAAATTCATTGAACGGAGGAACGCCATGAACGCGCCGGTCGATCTGGACCACAATGTGGACCATTGGGCACTTGCTTACTCGATGCCGCTCGACAAATTCGATGTGAGCGATCCGCGGCTTTACTACGACGACGTCTGGCAGCCGTATTTCGAACGCCTGCGCCGGGAGGACCCGGTGCACTACACGCCGGACAGCCCCTATGGCCCCTACTGGGCGGTCAGCAAATACCGCGACATCGTGCAGGTCGAGGTGAACCACAAGGTCTTCTCATCGTCCGACGAAGTCGGCGGCATCATGATCAACGATGCGCCGAAGGGCATGGAGCGCACCAGCTTCATCCGCATGGACCCGCCCGAGCACGATGATCAGCGCAGGGAAGTCAGCTCGACGGTCAATCCGATCACCCTGGCAAAGATGGAGACCCTGATCCGCGAGCGGACCAACATGGTGCTCGACGGATTGCCGCGCGGCGAGACCTTCAACTGGGTGGAACGCGTCTCGATCGAACTCACGTCGATGATGCTGGCGACGCTGTTCGACTATCCGATCGACCAGAAGGCGAAGCTGATCCGCTGGTCGGACACGTTCATCTGCGACATCAACGCCCCCGATGCGCCGGTGCGGTCGGAGGAGGAGCGCTTCGCCGAACAGATGCGCTTCGCCGAGCACATGAACGAGATCTGGGAGGATCGCGCCAAAAAGCCGAAAAGCTTCGACGTGATCTCGATCATGGCGCACGGCGAGGCGACCAGCAAAATGACGCTGCGTCAGCGCATGGGCATTTTGATTTTGTTCCTGGTCGGCGGCAACGACACGACACGCAACTCGATGACCGGCGGATTGCTGGGCCTCAGCCGCTTCCCCGAGCAGTTCGCCAAGCTTCGCGCGAACCCGGAACTGGTCACCAGTGCGGTGTCGGAGATCGTGCGCTGGCAGACGCCGGTGATCCATATGCGCCGCACCGCCATGGCGGACGCCGAGATCGGCGGCAAGCCGATCAAGGCGGGCGACAAGGTGGTGGTCTGGTACATCTCGGGCAACCGCGACGAGGAGCATATCGAGCGGGCTGACGAATTCATCGTCGATCGCAAGCGCCCGCGCGAGCACATGTCGTTTGGATTTGGCATCCATCGCTGCCTCGGCAACCGCCTGGCCGAGCTGCAATTGCGCGTCCTGTGGGAGGAAATCCTGAAGCGCGACCTGCAGATCGAGGTGGTGGACAAGCCGGTCTACGCCTACTCGAATTTCCTGCACGCGATCCGCTCGCTGCCGGTGCGCATCGCTGCCTGAACCGACTTCGTCATGACGGGGACGGCCCCGCCATGACGAGAGGCGGGCACAGGATTACCCAGTCGGGCGCGGGAATTGACTTGTAGTCGATAGGGGTCGGGGAGGCGTCTGCCTTCCCCCTCCGGCGCAGTTTTGTGCATCAGCCGGCCGGTGAATGACATCGATCAACGAACCCGTTCGGGTGCGATGATCCACTTCCCGCCCCCTCGCCCCCCGCCTAAACTCCCCCACCACACCCCCGGGAGGAGGAGCCCGCCCCATGTCCCAGTCCGGTCTGACCGCGGAACCCCGCGTCGCCTGGCCGTCGAACGGCATCAGCGAGGTGCCCTTCCGGCTCTACACCGACCCCGCCCAGTACGCGCGCGAGCAGGAGCGTCTGTTCAAGGGCCCCACCTGGAACTACCTCTGCCTGGCGGTGGAACTCGCCAAACCCGGCGACTATGTCGCCACCACCATCGGCGAGACCGCGGTCATCGTCGTGCGCGATGCGGCCGGCGCAATCAACGCCTTCGTCAACCGGTGCGCACATCGCGGCAACCTGCTGTGCATCGAACGCGCCGGCACCACCCAGGAATTCTCCTGCATCTACCATGGCTGGACCTACGACCTTGCCGGACAGCTCACCGGCGTGGCGTTCGAGCACGGCGTGAAGCGCCAGGGCGGCATGCCGCCGGAATTCCGCAAGGAGGAACACCGGCTCCAGCGCTTGCGCGTAGCGGAACTCGGCGGCCTGGTGTTCGGCACGTTCAGCGACGCGACACCCGACCTGGAGACGTATCTCGGCCCCGACGTCACGCGCGGCCTGCTGCGCGTGATGAACCGGACACCGCATTTGCTCGGGCGCAGCACGCAGGTGATGCCGAACAACTGGAAGCTCTACTTCGAGAACGTGAAGGACACCTATCACGCCTCGATCCTGCACCTGTTCCTGACGACGTTCCGGATCAACCGGCTCAGCATGCCGGGCGGCATCTACATCAACCGCGACGGCGGCAATCACTACAGCTACGCCAAGCTGGACTACGCGGCCGAGGACGCCGACTACGCCGCCGAAAATCTGCGCGCCGACAGCGAGTTCCGCCTGCAGGACCGCTCGGTCGTGGAATCGGTCGACGAGTACGGCGACGGCGTGTCGGTGCAGATCCTGACGGTGTTCCCCGGCATGGTGCTGCAGCAGGTGCGCAACACCATCGCGGTGCGTGTGATCCGCCCGCGCGGGGTGGACCAGTGCGAGCTGGAATGGATCCACCTCGGCTTCGACACCGACGACGAGGCGATGACCGAGCGCCGGCTGCGCCAGGGCAACCTGATCGGCGCGGCGGGCTACATCTCGATGGAGGACGGCTGCGTCGGCGGCTTCGTGCAGCGCGCGCTGCAGTACAACGACGAGGGCTCGGGCCTGGTGATGATGGGCGGGCACGAGGCGGAATCGCAGACGTTCCGCGCCAGCGAGGCGGCGATCCGCGGCTTCTGGAAGCACTACCGCATGCTGATGGGCGAGTGAGCATGGACGACCTCGCCATCCGCCTCGGGGTGCACGAGCTGATCGGGGAGTACGCCGAACGCATCGACGAGGACCGGCTGGAGGAATGGCCGGAGCTGTTCGCCGATCCGTGCCGGTACCTGGTCATCAGCCGCGCCAACCATGAGGCGGGGATGCGGCAGGGCGTGATGTACGCCGCCTCGCGCGGGATGCTGCTGGACCGCGTGTTCTCCATCCGGCGGGCGAACATCTTCGAGCCGCACCGCTACCGCCATGTCGTCGGCCCGATCCGGATGAAGGCGATCGAGGGCGGCGTCGCGGTGGTGCACTCGAACTTCCTGGCGGTGCGGATCATGCATGACGGCGCCACGATGCTGTTCGCCAGCGGGCGCTACCTGGACCGGATCGACACGTCGGACATACCGTTCCGGTTCAACGAGCGGATCGTGGTGCTGGACAGCGACAAGATCGATACGTTGCTGGCGATCCCGCTGTGAACCCGACACTCCCCCTCCCCTTGCGGGAGGGGGTTGCGGGGAGGGGGCCGCGCCCGCCCCACGAACCCCTCCCCCCAACCCGCAAGGGGAGGGGGAGATGACGGTCGCCGCCCGCACGGTCACCGAAGACGAAGCGGATATCCGCCTCGACCGCTGGTTCCGCCGCCACTTCCCCGCCCTGACCCAGGGCGCGATCCAGAAGCTGTGCCGCACCGGGCAGGTCCGCGTGGACGGCCACCGCGCCGAGGCGGCGACGCGGCTCTCCGCCGGCCAGTCGGTGCGCATCCCGCCGCTGCCGGCTCCGCCCATCGCAAAGCCGCGCCCGGCGATCGACCCGCACACCGCGCAGGACATGCAGCGCCTTGTGATCTACCGCGACGATCACGTGCTCGTGCTCAACAAGCCGCACGGCATGCCGGTCCAGGGCGGGCCCGGCATCACCCATCACCTCGACGCGCTGCTCGATGCGCTGCGGTTCGGCTCGCCCGACCGGCCGCGCCTCGTGCACCGTCTGGACCGCGACACCTCCGGCGTGCTGCTGCTCGCCCGCACGCCGGGAACCGCCGCGAAGCTCGCCGCCGCATTCCGCAGCCGCGCGGTGGAGAAGACCTACTGGGCCGTCGTCGCGCGCCGTCCCGTCCCGGTGGAAGGCCGCATCGACCTGCCGCTGCGGCGCATCGGCGGCCCCCGCGGCGAGCGCACCGAGGTCGCCGAGCGCGACCGACAAGGACGCTGCCCGCGCGATCACGGACTACCGCACGCTCGACCACGCAGGGCAGAAACTGGCGTGGCTGGAACTTTGCCCGCTGACCGGACGCACCCACCAGCTTCGCGTCCACTGCGTCGCGATCGGCGCTCCGATCCTCGGCGATGTGAAATACGCCCGGCCCGACCAGAACAATGCCTTCAGCGCGACGGTGGAGGGCCTCTCAAGCGAACTTCACTTGCATGCGCGCGCGCTCCGGCTGCCCCATCCGGCCGGTGGAACGCTGCTGGTGGAGGCGGACCTGCCGCCCCACATAGCGCAGACTTTCCGGACGCTGGGGTTTCACGCGCCACCGGCACGACCGACCGAACGACGGTGAGGGAGGGTCAAAGCGCGCAATGGCAAGGCGGCGGCCATCGTCAGGGATTTCCACGTCTGCTGCGCATCGGCCTGTGGGCGTTCGCGGGCGTGATCGGGCTCGTCGTCGTGGGCGCCGGGATCTTCCTGGCCACCTTCGATCCGGACAGCCTGAAGCCACGCATCGTGGCCGCGGTGAAGCAGCAGACCGGGCGCGACCTGACCCTGCAGGGCCGCATTCGCCTGGGGCTGTCGCTGCAGCCGACACTGACCATCCAGGGTGTTGCTTTCGCCAACCCGCCGGGCTTCTCGCGCCCGCAGATGGCCACGCTCGACCGGCTGGACCTGAAGCTCTCGCTGATCCCGCTGCTGAGCCACCGCATCGAGATCGACCGGCTCGTCCTGGTCAAGCCGGACATCCTGCTGGAGACGGACGCCAAGGGGCGGCACAACTGGCAGTTCACGCCGGAGGCCGCCCCGCAGCCCGCGCCGGCCGCTGCGCAGGAACCGGCGCAGGAGAAGACGCCAACCCGCATCACCGTCGCTGCCGTGCAGATCGAGGACGGCACTGTCGCCCTGCGCGATGCGGCGACCGGCCAGCGCAACGGCGGTCGGCATCAAGAGCGTCACGGCCAGCGCTGCGTCCCCGGACGCGAACCTGCACATCGCCGCGACTGCGACCTACAACGGCACGCCGTTTTCCGCGACAGGCGAGCTGGGTCCGTTGACCCGCCTGGAGGAACCGGCAGGCGTTACACCCTGGCCGGTGCAACTGAGGCTCGAAGCTGCCGGGGCGAAGCTCGCGATGGATGGCGCCTTCACCAAACCGCTCGAGGGCCGCGGCTACACGGTCAAGCTGGCGGCGAACATCCCGGACCTTGCCGCCCTCTCGCCCTTCCTGCCGGGGACAGCAGCTGCCGGCGCTGCACGATGTCGACGTCGCCGCACAGCTCGCCGATACGGGCGACAAGCTGCCGGAGATTTCCGGGCTCACCCTGCATGTCGGCCCGTCGGACCTGTCCGGGACCGTGGCGGGGCTGAAGCTCGACAAGCTGGACGTCGCGGCGGCACGGCTCGACCAGCCGGTGCAGGTGTCCGGCCAGGGCAGTTTCGACAGTACGCCGGCGACGCTGGCCGGCACGGTGGGTGCTCCCGCCGCACTGCTGTCGGGAACGAAGCCGGAGGCCGTGCCGATCGATCTCAGCGTGCAGGCGTTCGGTTCCAGCCTGACGGTCAAGGGAACCGTGGCATCCGACGCGGACGGACGGCCATCGCTCCAGGGCGACGTGAAGGCCGACATGGTCGATGCCGACAGGCTGCTTGCCGCGTTCCGCAAGCCGCCGCCCTGCCGGTGCCCCGGTCGCGGGTGCTGCACCGGCCGCGCCGCCGTCCCGACCGGCCAAGGACGGCCGGGTGATCCCCGACACGCCGATCCCGTTCGACCTGCTGCGCTCGGCCGATGCCGACGTGACGACGTCACGTTGCGGAACTGAAGTCGGGCGGTGCCTCGTACCGCGCCATCGCGCTCCACCTTGCGCTGCACGACGGCCAGCTTCGCGTCGATCCGTTCTCGGCCGACCTGCCCGAGGGCCACCTCGAGGGTTCGCTCACGGCCGATGCGCGGCAGCCCGCACCGCCGGTCGCGCTGCGGCTGCGTGCGCCAGGTCTCGCGGTGCAGACACTGCTGGCCGCGCTGCGCGAGCCCGGGTACGCGGCGGGCAAGCTGGAGGTCTACGCCGACCTCCACGGCGCCGGCGCAACGCCGCATGCCATCGCCGGCACCCTCGACGGATCGCTCGGCCTGGCGATGGCCGGCGGCACGATCGACAATCGCCTGCTCGGCAACACGCTCGGCACCATTGTGCGCGACGCCAGCGTGCTGGATCTGGTCGGCCGCGGCGGCAACAGCGAGATCGAGTGCTTCGCCGTCCGCATCGACACCGCTCACGGCATCGGCACGCTGCACACATTGGTTCTGAACTCGTCGCTGCTCACGCTGAACGGCGACGGCACCCTGAACCTGGGCGCGGAGACGCTTGACCTGCATGTCCGACCCCAGGCGCGCGTTGCGGGCACCGGCCTGGTGGTACCGCTGCGCGTCACCGGTTCGTTCCGTGCTCCGTCCGCCGTCCCCGACCCAGCCGCGGCCCTGACGGCCAATGCGGGAACGGTCGCAGGTCTCGCACTCCGCGGAGCGACGCCGTTCGGGGCGATCGCCGGAGCACTGGGCCAGCAGAAGCTGTTCGGCGGCGGTGCGAGTGGCGCCGATTGCGGTGCGTCCCTCGCGATCGCGCGCGGCCAGCCGGGCGGGGCGGCGCCGGCGCATCCGGCCGCGCAACCGGAGCCACCCGGCCAGCCGGCGCAGCCGCACCCGCCGGCGCCGCAGCAGAAGCCGCCCAATGCCGGCTCCGTTCTGCGGCAGCTGTTCCGATGATCGACACGCCCTGGAGGCCCGCGTGAAGCGCTTCTGGGAGACCGCGACGATAGCGCCTGCCCCCGAAGGTTATGTGATTCTGCTGGACGGGAAGAAAATGCACCTGCCAGGCGGCGCCGTGCTGCGCGTCGGCGCCGAACCGCTTGCGCGCGCGATCGCCGACGAGTGGCAGACGGCCGGCGGGGCGAATGGCGGGCAGATGTCGTTCGCGGACACGCCGCTGACCCGCATTGCCGGCACAGCCCAGCAGCGCATTGCCCCGGATCCCAGGCCCACGATCGATGCCATCGCACGCTACGCCGAGAACGATCTGCTGTGCTACCGCGCCGAGGCGCCCGAGGCATTGGTCCATCGTCAGGCGCGCGAGTGGCAGCCCTGGCTCGACTGGGCCGCGCTGACCTACGACGCGCCGCTGCGGATCACCCGGGGCGTCGCACCCGTCCGGCAGCACCGCGACAGCGTCGCCGCATTGCATCGTGTGGTGGCCGCACTGGACGTGCTCGCCCTGGCCGCGCTCGGGGTGGCGGTACCGGCACTCGGCAGTCTCGTGCTTGGGCTTGCCCTGGCCGATGGACGGCTGGATGCGGCGGCGGCCCATGCGCTGGGAAGCCTCGACGAGCTGTTCCAGGTCGAAGCCTGGGGCGAAGACGCGCAGGCAGCCCTGAGACGTCGCGCCGTCGCGGACGATATCGCCGTCGCGGCACGCGTTCTGGAATTGACCCGGAGCACCGCAGCATGAGCGCCAAGCGCCTGATCGTCAGCGGCCGCGTGCAGGGGGTCGGCTATCGCGAATGGATGGTCGAGAAGGCGAGAGACCTGGGCGTCTCCGGCTGGGTGCGCAACCGGCTGGACGGCTCGGTGGAGGCATTGGTGGCGGGCGACACCGCTGCCGTGGAGGAGTTGCTTCGACTGTGCCGTCGCGGTCCCCGCATGGCCCAGGTCGTCAGCATCGAGGAGGACCTCGCGGATCCGCCGGTTCAGTTCGGCTTCCGCAGTGTGCCGTCGGCCTGAGGGGGCAAGGCAATCGGGTGAGGCTGGAGCGCTCGGGGTTTCACCCCGAACCCCACCAGAGGCTCTGCCTCTGGACTCCGCCAAGGGCGGAGCCCTTGGAACCCGTCACTTCAGAATCGGATCCCAAAGGCTCCGCCTTTGGTGGGGGTCCCGGGGGCAAAGCCCTCGGGCGGGTTTCAGGGCAGAGCCCTGAGCGCTGCAGCTGCACCCGACTGTCCTGGGAGGTGGGACCCCTCCCCCCGAATCACACTCCGGCGTGCGGTCATGGGCACGCCCGCGCCGCATTGCCTGTATCGGGTCTATGGCGGACGCGGTTGAATGGCCGGATGCCGAATCACAGCACCATCGAGCCATCGCGCACGCACCCTGCCCGCCACGTGAGCCTTGCCACCCTGTTCGTGAGCTTCCTGACCATCGGCTCGACCAGCTTCGGCGGCGGCCTGACCGGCTGGATCCGCCGGGAGCTGGTGGAGAAGCGCCGGTGGCTCGACGACCAGCAGTTCCTGTCCTGCTACGCGCTCAGCCAGATGGTCCCGGGGGCGACCAACGTGAACCTCGCGGTGCTGATCGGCACCCAGCTCCGCGGTGCAGTCGGTGCGGTCACCGCGGTGGCCGGCCTGCTGCTCGTGCCGCTGGCGATCCTGATGACGCTCGGCAGCTTCTACTTCGCCGCGCGCGGCGCGCCGGGCGGACACCTGCTCAACCTGGCCCTCGCGGGGGCCGGCGCCGCCGCCATCGGGTTCAACATCGCGACCGGCATCCAACTTGCGCGTCACAATATCCGCCGCCTCGGCCCGGCGCTGATCGCCGCCGCCATCATCATCGGCATCGGCATCCTGCGGATCCCGCTGCTCGAGGTGCTGCTGGTGATGCTGCCGGCCAGCCTGGCGCTCACGTTGCTGGAGCGCGCGCGATGATCGCCACGCTGCTGCAGATCGCCGGCGTGTTCGGCCTGCTCTCGCTGCTGGCGTTCGGCGGCGGCGCGGCGGTGCTGCCGGACATGCAGCGCGCGGCGGTCGAGGTGCATCGCTGGGTCACCGCGCGCGAGTTCCTCGACATGTTCGCGATCTCGCGCACCATCCCGCCGGGCTCGATGATCGTCGTGCTGATCGGCCAGAAGGCGGCCGGCGTGGCCGGGGGTCTGGTGGCGCTTTTTGCCATGTTCGGCCCCCCCTCTGTCCTGGCCTTCGCCACCGCGCGGCTCTGGCATCGCGCCGGCCGCGCCGCCTGGCGCGAGACGCTGGAACAGGCCCTGGCACCGGTCTCGGTCGGTCTCACGATCGCCAGCGGCATCGCCATCGCCCGCAGCACCGAGCAAGGCTGGCCGGCCTACGCGGTCACCACCGGAACGACGCTGCTGCTGGCGTTCACCCCGCTGCATCCGCTTGCGGTGATGGCGGCCGGGGCGGTGCTGATCATGCTTATCGGCGGCTGAGGTGCATGCACCGCGCCGATCAGCCTGCCGTCAGTGCGCGGATGTGGGGCACAAAGCGGAGCGCGCGCGTATCCTCGACGGTCGCCTGCTGCTGCACGGCGGCGAAGATGCGGTCGCTGTATGGATCGAGCGAGTCACCGCGACCGCGCCGGCGCTTGAAGTCCCATTCCTCGGCCGATTTGGTGAAATAGTGATTGATCGCCATCACGTCGTGGCAGACGGCAGGCTGCACGGCGTAGGACATCACTGTCTCGCCGCGCGTATTGCAGGTGGGACCGGAGCAATCGAAGATGTGCGGCGTGCTGCCGATACGCAGAAGGTCCTTCGTCCGCACGAGCGACTTCACATGCCGGTTGCCTTCCGCGTCATCCCGAAGGCGCCTGGTGAAGTTCTCGACCACCAGACCGTCGGGCCGCCGTGTGTGACCCGATGCACCGAACACCAGCCAGTTCAGCAGGATATCCGAATAACTGTCGTAGATGGCTCGCGCGAGGATATCGCGGATCGAGCTGCCGGCAGCCGGCACGATGAACTCGTCGAGATCGATGAACGCCGCCCAGGAAAAGTCCCTGGCGTGGTCTGCATGGAAATGGCGATACGCCGATAACTGCCCCGGCCGGTCCGACCATTCTGTCAGCGTCACATTCCCGGCAAAACCCGATCGACGGATCACATCGCCGCCGCCGTCCGTGCTGCCGTTGTCATACAGCACGAAATGGTCGAACCCGATCATCGTGTGAAACGCCAGCCACTCCAAAAGGTACGGCGCCTCGTCTTTGAAAATCGCACAGATCGCGATCCTGTCCATCGTTTGTATCAGGTTGCCAGAAGCGCGCGCAGCCGAGGGATGAACCGCGCCGCGCGCGTGTCCTCGATCACCGCCACGTTCGCCACATCGGAGAACACCTGCTCCTGGTACGGCTCGAGCGAATCTCCTCTGCCGCGGCGGCGCTTGAACTCCCAGTCTTCCCGCGACTTCGTAAAGTAGTGGTTGATCACCATCACGTCGTGGCATTCGGTGGGCTGGATCGCGTAGGGCAGCACCTTCTCACCGCGCGTATTGCATGCCGGACCGCTGCACTCCGCCGCATGGGGTGTGTAATCGATGCCGAGCAGATGCTGGCTCCGTACCAGCGACTTCACATGGCGGCTGGCGTCGTCTGTCTGGGGCAGCCGTCGCGTATAATTCTCGATCACCAGCCCCTCGGGCCGATGGTCGTGACCGGACGGGCCGAACACCAGCCACTGCAGCAGGATCGCCGCGTAGGGCTGGTAGACACTGCGCAGCAGGATGTCGCGAATCGAATCGCCGTCGAGCGGCATGATGTATTCGTCGAGATCGATGAACCCGGCCCAGGTGAACTGCCTGGCATGGTTCACACGGAAATGGTTGTAGGCGGAGAGCTGTCCCGGCCGATCCGTCCAGTCGATCAGCGTCACGTTGCGGGCAAAATTCGA
Organism: uncultured Alphaproteobacteria bacterium; assembly: GCA_963739725.1. GTDB lineage: Bacteria > Pseudomonadota > Alphaproteobacteria > Acetobacterales > Acetobacteraceae > JAMXLO01. The sequence goes on from CAVUBS010000032.1 coordinate 128,468, forward strand.
ACGGCCGATCAGCGCGCTGCCGCCGTCGCTGCTGCCGTTGTCGTACAGAAAGAACTGGTCCACGCCGATCAACGTATGGAACGCCAGCCACTCCAGCAGATAGGGCGCTTCGTCCTTGAAGATCGCGCAAACGGCGATCGTGTTCATCATGGGTCCTCCCGTGCACACGCACATCGCCGTCGCGATCGAGCGCACGCTGCGCGCGGCGTGCAATATATCGAACCGATGGGCATCGAACCGGGGGGCATCGAACCGATGGAACCGTCGAACATGTTTGCCTTGACACCGCTTGTGTTCTGCGGGAAGCGCAGCCTCAATGCCAGCAAAGCGGCACGATAGGAACCGACCGACATGCCGCCTTCCTATGACACATCGGACGCCACCGCCATCACCAGGCTCGGCGACGCGCTGGCCGGCTTCTTCGATCCCGACTGGTATCTGACGCGCTATCCCGACATTGTCGGCTCGGGGCGCGAACCGCTGCAGCATTTCGTGCACCATGGCGCCGCCGAGGGCCGCAACCCGAACCGCTTCTTCGACGGCGCGTGGTACCTGGCACATTACCCGGACGTGGCGAGCACCGGGCAGCTCCCGCTGCTGCATTACCTGCAGATCGGTGCTGCGGAACTTCGCAATCCGCACCCGCGCTTCGACGCGGCCTACTACGTCGACCAGCACCCGGAGGCAGCTTCCAACCCGCTGCTTTATCATCTGCGGGTGGGCGTCGTTCGCGGCTGGCGAACCGAAAAGCCGATCGCCATCAGGGACTATCTTCCCGCCGATGCCGAGCCGCCTGCTCCGCCGCTCGATGTCGCGGTCGATGTGATCATTCCCGCGTATCGGGGACTTGCACAGACCCGGCGCTGCCTGCAATCCGTGCTCGCCGATCCGGATCGTCCCAAAGGGCGGGTGATCGTGGTGGACGATCGCTCGCCGGAGCCGAAACTGTCCGCCTGGCTCGACGGGCTGGCCGCCAAGGGACGCATCGAGCTGGTGCGCAACCGGCGCAATCTCGGTTTCGTCGCATCGGCCAACATCGGCATCCGACAAGCCGGCGACCACGATGTGGTCCTGCTGAACAGCGACACGGAGGTGCCGCCGGGATGGCTCATGCGGCTCGCCGGGCATGCCTACGCGACGCCGCGCGTGGCGTCGGTCTCGCCGTTCTCCAACAACGCGACGATCTGCGGCTATCCGCGCATCGAAGCCGGCCCGCCCGCATTCGGTCTCGGCGCGGCGGAACTGGATGCGGCCTGCCGCGCGGCCAATGGCGGACGCAGCGTCGAGGTGCCCACCACCGTCGGCTTCTGCATGTATATCCGCCGCGCGGCACTGGCCGATGTCGGCTTGTTCGACGCCGATGCATTCGGCCGCGGCTACGGCGAGGAAAACGACTTCTGCCTGCGTGCCGGTGCGCGCGGCTGGCGTCACCTGCTGGCCTGCGACACGTTCGTCTACCACGAGGGCGCGGTCAGTTTCGGCGCCGGCGCATCGGCTGCCGTGGAGCCACGCGCAGGACGTGCTGGCGGCGCGGTATCCGCATTACACCCGCCTGATCGCCCAGCACGTGAAGCTGGACGCCGCCGGACCGTTCCGCATCGCGGTGACCATGGAGCTGTTCCGCCGCTCGGGCCTGCCCACCATCCTGATGGTATCGCATGACATGGGCGGCGGCGTGCGCCGGCACATCGACGAGCTTGTGGCGCGAACGACCGGCAAGGCCAATTGCCTGCTGCTGGAATCCACCGCCCGCGGCGCCGCGCTGTCGGTGCCGGCGCTGCCGGGCCATCCGGATCTGGCGCTGCCGGCCGAACGGCTGGGCGATCTTGCCCTGGTGCTGGAGCAGGCCCGGGTCACGCGCGCGCATATCCATCATCTGATGAGCATGGATCTCGACGTTCGATCGCTGCTGCATCGGCTTGGCGTGACGTTCGACGTGACGGTGCACGACTACTTCGCGATCTGCCCGCAGGTGAACCTGATGCCGTGGACGCAGGGCGCCTATTGCGGCGAGCCGGCGCCTGCGTTCTGCAATGCGTGCATCGCCGACCGCCCCAGCCACGGCGCGCGCGATATCGTGTCGTGGCGGCGCGAAAATGCCTGGCAGTTCCTCGAGGCCGACCGTGTGATCTGTCCGAGCGAGGACGTGCGCACGCGCCTGGCACGCTACGGATACGATGCGCGCACGATCGTCGTGCCGCACGAGCCGGTGCTCGCCGGACCGTGGCCGCTCGTCGCCGCCGGCGCTTGGCAGAAGAAGCAGGTTGCGCGTGGCGGTGCTCGGCGTGCTTGCCAACCAGAAGGGCGCGATCGCCGTGATGAGCCTGGCCGAGGCGGCCGATCCGGCTGAACTGTCGATCCACGTGATCGGCGATGCCGAACGGGAGTTGCAGGAGGGGCTCGGTGAACGCATCGACGTGACGGGCGAGTACAAAGACGCCGACCTGCCCGCGCTGCTCGCCAAGGTGAAGCCGCACGTCGTGTGGTTTCCGGCGCAATGGCCGGAGACCTACAGCTACACGCTGAGTGTCGCGATCGAGGCCGGCCTGCCGATCGTCGCCTCACGCATCGGTGCGTTTCCGGAGCGGCTTGCCGGGCGTCCCCTGACATGGCTGGTGGATCCCGGGGCGTCGACCGAGGCATGGCGCGCCGTGTTCGAGCAGGTGCGCGGCGCACTGATGCGCCAGCGCAAGCCGCCTGCCGGCAAGCCCCGCAAGGCCAGCGCGGACTTCTATCGCGATGCGTATGTGCGTGCGCCTGCCGTCCGCTCCGCCGGTGCGCCGGTTGACCTCCGCCGCGAAGGCCGGATCAGCATCGTCGTCATCCCGGAGCGGTTCGAGAGCGGCCTGCTGACGCCGTGCGCGTATATACGCCTGCTGCAGCCGCTCGATCACCCGTCGATCGGCTTCGATTTTGACATCGTGCTGGCCGATGCACGCGAGGCTTTGACCTACCGCGCCGACATCCTTGTCACGCAACGCTACGCCGTGCCCGACATCGAGGTCGCCGATGCCCTGATCCGTCATTGCCGCAACTTCGACATGACGCTGGTCTACGACCTGGACGATGATCTGCGACACATCCCGCGCGACCACGCCGATGCCGCACTGCTGCGGCCGCGCGCGCGGCTGGTGTCGCGCATGATCCGCGGCGCCGGCGCGGTGTGGGTTTCGACGCCGGCGCTGGCGGCGACCCTGGCGGGATTGCACGACGATGTTCGCGTCGTGGAGAACGGCCTCGACGAACGGCTGTGGACCGCGCTGCCGCGTCCGGTTCCGCCAAGGCAGGGGCCGGTGCGCATCCTGTTCATGGGAACCGCGACGCACGACGCCGATTTCGCCATCGTCGAGCCGGCGCTGGCGCGGATCAAGGCGGTGTTCGGCGCGCATGTGGCCGTCGTCCTGCTGGGCGTGAGCAGCCGCACCGACCTGCCGTACTGGGTCAACCGCGTCAGCATGCCGGTGAACGCCACGTCGTCGTATGCCGGATTCGTCAATTGGGTCACCGAGCAGCACTGGGACATCGGCATCGCACCGCTCGCCGACACGGGTTTCAATCGCTGCAAGTCGTCGATCAAGGTGCTGGACTACGCCGCGATGGGTTTGCCGGTGCTGGCCTCGGATCGCGACGTGTATCGCGGCACGCTGGCCGATGGGCCGGGCGGGTGGCTGTTGCCGGATGACGAGGGCGCGTGGTTCGCCGCACTGTCCCGCCTGGTGCGCGACGCGGATCTGCGACGGCGCCTGGGCGAAGGCGCGCACGCGGCATTCCGCGGCGGGACGCTGGCGGCACAGGCCGGCGCGCGCCGTGCCGCGTGGCTGGGCCTGCTACGGCGGCGGCACGGCGGATCACAGGCCGCGCATGATCTGGAGTCCGTGCAGACCCCATGACGCACGCTTCGCCAATCAGCAGGGATGCGCGACGAAGCGCGTGGTAGGTGCGACAAATTCGTCCTGGGCCGCAACGGTGAGGATTTCGCGCGAGCCGGCTTCGGCCGTGCGACGCAGCAGTCCATGCACGGCGGAGCCGGCTTCCTCCAGCGCTGCCACGGCGCTTCCCGTCCTGATGCGATGGAACAGGAACAGAGCTGCGATCGTGTCGCCCGCGCCGTTCACCGACACCGGCAGGCGCGGCGTGCGCAGCAGATGGAATTTTGCCCCCTCGCCTACCAGCAGGTCGAGATGGTCGCCGGGCGTGTGTTCAGTTTCCAGACTGGTCAGCAGGACGCAGCGTAATCCGTCGGGGCGCATGGTGGCGGCAAGCCGCGTCACCGCCTCCTTCGCGCCGGCGAGCGTGCGACAGTCGTGACCGGTCAGGCGTTCCAGTTCGAACCGGTTGGGCGTGGCGATGTCGGCCTGCGGCAGGGCGTGGTCGCGCAGGAATTCCTCGATGCCTTCGCGCACATAGACGCCTTCCTCGACGTCGCCGATCACCGGATCGCAGCAATAGAGCGCGCTCGGGTTGTCCTGCCGCACGCGGGCCACCGCATGCAGGATCGCCTCGCCGATCCCGGCATCGCCCATGTAGCCGGACAGCACCGCGTCGCAATGGCGCAGCACGTCGCGCGCGGCGATGCCGTCCACCAGGTCGCGCACCGCCTCGCCGGTATAGACCTGGCCGGTCCAGTGGCCATAGCCGGTGTGGTTGGAGAACTGCACCGTGTTGATCGACCAGACCTGCGCCCCAAGGCGCTGCAGCGGGAAGACCGCGCTGGCGTTGCCGACATGGCCGTAGGCGACCCAGGACTGGATGGAGAGGATGTTCATGGCGGGATGATTAACCGGATGGGGTCCGGCGGGCGAGATGCCGGCGGTCTCGCGGCCATGCGTCAACATCTGATGTCGCCCCAATACATACGGACGCGTGGTCGGCGTTTCCCGCTGGACCTGGGCACCCCAGGGCATCGGGCTCTGCCGCATCAGGGAACGCCGGCGTGCAGCCGCCACGGTCCGCCGGATGTCACCATTCCGGCATGCTGAATTAACCGGACTGTGATCGCGTCTAAGGTTAATTAACTTGCGGTACGGGAATGATTCCGATAGGAATCCGGCTGCGTACTCGAAGGTGTGTGCCGGATGAAACCAATATCGATGCTCCAGTTTAGCGGTCTGTTTGCCGCGTGCTCCAACTAGGCAGCCCTATTGTCAACATCGGACTACACCTAGGCGTGCTCCTAGGCCTCCACTGACCAACCGTGCAGCAGCGGCGACAAGCGGGCGGACCCCGCGACCTTGCCGCGTGCGCGGTCTGGCAAACCGGGCAAGAATATCGGTGCCTGGCGGCAGTGATAGGCTGAACGGCTGCAAAACGCAGTTATTCCTCGACTACAAGAATGGTCGGCTTTATTGGATGGTGTCATGGACGTATTAAGCGATTATGCAGATTTTCTCCCGGTTACGAGCCCGTCGGAGGTATACGCCACGTCGACGGGCGACTGCTCCTTGTCAGACCGGGTCGCAGTGGATTGCCGCGCGGTTCTGGTGAGCGAAAAGGGGCTATTTCTGGACGGCCTCCGAGAAGTGCTCGGGAAGGGCCGCATATCGATCATCGGCGAAGCGAACAATATTCCGGCCCTGCTCGGTGCAATGCAGACACAGCCGATTCCCGAACTTGTCATTTGTCATATCGGATTTGACAGAAAGGCCGAATCAGCGCGGGACCTGGTCAGCGGCTTGCGACAGCATTTCGCCGGATCGAAGCTTGTGGTTCTCGCGGACGCATGCACAACGGCGCTGCTGTCGAGCATTGCCGGCTCCGACGTGAGCGCCGTTGTACTGACAAGCATTTCCGGCGACATGCTGCTCCAGTCGTTGGAACTGGTCCTGTCCGACCATCGCCTGTATCCATCGGAGATCATGCCGTTGATTGCCGGCAGCGCTCAGGTGCAGGCGTCCTTCGATCCGGCACCTGATGAAAGCGCGACGCTGCTCGATGAATCCGCAGCGCGGGACCACACGGAACAATCTCTGTCGGCGCAGTCGGATGCGGATGCACCGGGTCCACAATCGGGCAGCCGACTGTCGAAACGCGAATGGCAAATCCTGGACTGTCTCCTGAAGGGCTGGGCAAACAAACAGATTGCCCGTGAACTGGGCATCGTCGAAGGTACCGTGAAGGTCTACCTGAAATGCCTGTCGAGGCGGCTCAAATTGAGCAACCGCACGCAGCTCGCAATCTGGGCGCTCCGCCAGTCCGCTCTATTCGATGGCAACAACGCTGTCGGTTCCATGGAAGCATAGTGTCTGCGCAGTAAAATGCGGACCGGACTTTGTCGCTGTCAGGCATTCCGGTCGTAGCCACCGATCAAGCCGTTGCCGGGTCGGTCGCAGGTTTCGCGCGGCAATGGGTGCTGGACATGACAGCAACGGCGTGAGCGGAGTGGAGACCCCACGGAAGCCCGACAGGGGAACCAGATCCGTGAGTTGACAACCCGCAACCGCTCCGCGCACCGTCTGCCACTCACACGCCTGCGTCGTTTGGGCTGGTGTGTTGCCGTCCATTGGGAAGGAACCGGTCATGAACCGGGCTTGCGATGGCATCAGGTGGAACGGCCACAGTCTCGAATGGCTGAAGTCCCGGGACGACCACATCGCGCCGGCTCGCCGTCGCCGAACCGTGGCGCCATTGGTCGACGCACAGCGCATGCGGCCTAAGCACAGACAAAATCGTGGCAAGGGAGGAAGATCGTGACCCAGGTTCAGGATGACATGTTCACCCCGGATGTCATCGCAGATCCGTACGCCTACTACGGGCGGCTGCGCGACGAGGACCCGATCCACTGGAACGAGAGCTATGCGCTGTGGGTGGTGACGCGGCACGATGACCTGGTCTGGCTCACCCGGCATCATGAGCTGTTCTCGTCGGCCGTCTTCAAGAACGACCCCCGGCCGCCCTACCCCGACATCGATGAGTCCGACCTCGGCCTTTACGAATATGTCCGGAACTACCAGGGCGAGCAGTTCATCCAGCACGATCGTCCGGACCATCTCGAGATGCGCCGGGTGATGCACAGCTACTTCACGCCGAAGCAGATGGAGGCCTGGCGGCCGTTCGTGGTGAGTGCCGTGAAGGAACTGCTCGATGCCGCCGAGGCCAAGGGCGAGATGGACGTCATGCGCGACCTGGCGACGCCGCTGCCGGTGCTGGTGATCGCGCAGATGATGGGCGTGCCGCCGGAAGAGCGCGGCTATGTCAGGGAACTTGCCGAGAAGCTGCTGTATATCGGCCGCGGCGACTACGACCGGATGAAGCCGCTCACCGAGGGCATGCGCGGGATGATCGATTACGTCTCGCCGCTGGTGGACCGGCGCATCGTCGATCCGGGCGACGACTTCATCTCGGTGCTGGCACGCGGCGAGAAGCAGGGCGTGTTCACCCGGCATCAGGTCCTGGTGAACACCTCGCTGCTGCTGCTGGCCGGGCACGAGACGACGATCAACCTGCTGTGCAACGGCACGCTGGCGCTGCTGAACCATCCCGACCAGTGGAACCTGCTGAAGCAGGACCCGGCCGGCCGCGCCAAGCCGGCGACCGAGGAATGCCTGCGTTACGATTCGCCGGTGAAGTCGATCCAGCGGATCGCGTCCGAGGATGTGGAGATGCGCGGCAAGGTGCTGCGCAAGGCCGACCGCGTGCGGTGGTTCATCTCGTCGGCCAATCGCGATCCCGACGCGTTTCCCGATGCGGAGACGTTCGACATCGCGCGGCATCCGAACCAGCATGTCGCGTTCGGCTCGGGCACGCATCACTGCCTGGGCGCCACACTGGCGCGCGTCGAGGGCCAGGAGGTGTTCAAGGCCCTGGCAGAACGGTTCCCTCGGCTGAGCGTGGCAGCGGACGACCTGGAATATCAGCCCAGCATCACGTTCCGTTCGCTGAAGTCGCTGCCGGTCGTGTGGCAGTAGGAGGGCGCGATGCCTCGCAAGCTGCGCGTCTGGGTGGACCACACGGCGTGCGTCGGGAATGCGATGTGCGAGACGATCGCCACCAAGAGCTTCCGGCTGAACGAGAACCGCCAATCGGAGGTGATCGATCCGCCGGGGGATGGCGAGGCGGCGATCCTGGAGGCGGCGGAGAACTGTCCGGTCAGCGCGATCTTCGTGGAGGACGCGGAGACGGGGGAGCGGCTGTTCCCGTAGGGCGGCCTCGACGTCGTGGCGGTCCTCGGGCTTGACCCCAGGATCAGGCCACGACGTCTTCCGCTGCTTCCCGCGCTGCCGGAACAGCGAATTGGAACCCCAGATAAACGCGGATAAACGCAGTTAAACCTGCGACGGATGGCCCGTCGCGTTGCCGAGCGGTGGCTCGGACTCGATCGGCGTTCAGTTGCAGTCATTATAAAATCCCGCTGACCATCCCGGTTGCCGGGCTGGCATGACGACATTCGATTAAATTGTCACGACATTTTATTTGCGTAAGCCGCGGAAAAGTTTTAACTCTCCGCCCCGCAAGCGCGACGGCCGATGCGCACACGGTTGCGCTGGCCGCGACGCCCTATCGTCTCGGGAGCCTGCGTCATGAGCGGTGGTTTTACGACCAGTCGCAACGCACTCATCGCACACAAGCTCACCCAGCTGCGTCGGGAACCGCTCGCGTGCGCGGAGTATCGCCACCTCGTGCGCCACATCAGCCTGCTCCTTGCCTACGAGGTGACTGTTTCGCTGCCTGCCGAGGAGGTGACGTTCGAGGTTCGCGGCCGGCCGGCATCCGGTGCATCCCTGGGCATCGACCCGGTCATCGTGCCCATTCTGCGCACCGGCCTTGTCATGGGAGAGGCATTCCAGGAGGTCATGCCGCAGACGCTGACGGGCCACATCGGTCTGCATCGGGACAAGGGCGATCCCAACAGGAAATTGCTCCAATATCTGGTGAGCCTGCCGGACGCGAAGGGCCGACTGGTCATTCTTCTCGATCCTGTCATCGCGACCGGCGACACGGCCTGCCGCGCGCTTGAAATTGCCAAGCGTCGCGGGGCGGACAACATCAGCTTCGTGAGCCTTGTCGTGTCGCGTCCAGGCCGCGACCGACTCGTCCGCGAACATCCTGACGTGCATTTTTATTGTGCCGCCGTCGACGAAACCGTCAACGAGGCAGGCCAGGTGCTGCCGGGGTTGGGGTCGGTGAGCGAGCGCCTGTTCGGCTTCAGGACCAGGTCAACGAATATCTAGGGTGGCGATCGTGTCCGACGACCTCGAAATCATGGATCCGACTGAACTTCGCCAGCAAGGCAGGAATTACTACGATGAACTTGCTTACAGCATGCGACAACGCATTATCAATTTTGTCAAAGCGGCGCCGGAACGGCCTGAGAAGCGGTGGCGGCCGCTTGAGACATTCATCGAATCGGCTCCGGACGCCACGGTGCGGGAGATCTATGCCCGCATGATGTCTGTTGCCGAAGCGGCCGAGGTTCTCATGTGGAAGGCCAGGCTGGAGGCGTTTATCGGGGGCAATCCGCCGCCGCCAAAATACGAGAGCGACCGAGGCGCGCGCAATCCACTGCAGTTCCTCGAGGCGGTGTGGGGCGAGTACCTGGACCACGGCGTGCTCTATCAGGACACACTGTCGGCGTATGATGGCAAGCTGATTCCCGCGATCTATAACTATTGGAACAGCCACGCCCGGCAGGACAATGATCGACTTCCGCTGCCGAAGCGCGATCGTACGGAGGCCATCCTGCAGCGTGTCGTCGCCCACGGCCCGGATGCTTTCGAGGATGTGATGCGCGCGGTTCGCGCGTACGCGCGTCGGGGAGAGCGCGACAAATAGTCTATGTTAATCAACATGCTAACGACATTATATGTGAAACGGAGAGTTTTTGTTTGACTCCCCGGAGCGCCCGGCGGATAGTCCCGATGCGCTCTTGGAGACTGAACATGTCGAACATCGGAAAAAGACTGTTGCGGGCGCCGCGACCGAATTCGCCGCAGGACGTGCCGTCGCCCCGGTGGCAATGACTTTATTGCCGCCAATCAACGTTCCTGCGCCGCAAGCGACTCCGTCGATCCTTTCCCACGCCGGGGCCGTCGCAACCCCCAACAGCTAACGCCGTCGATCATTCTGCCCAGCGGGGCAGCCGGATCTCCGGCCGACGCCGTTGCCCGTCCGGTCTCCTGCAAAACACCGATGCACCGGTGGTTTCAGTGGACGGCGGCTTCCATGATCCGCCTGCCCCTGGCTGCACGCCGCCTCGGCGACGACTGCATTGAAGCGTGGTCAGCAGATCACTCCAGCACGCATCGCGCGCTCCGGACGCAAATCGGAAGGACCTAGGTCCATGGCAATCAATCTTCCATTGGCAAATCTACCAAAAGACTTCCAGCAGCTCTCCACAGTGCAGAAGGTGGTGTACGGCGGGGGAGCGTTGATCGGACTGGCACTTGTGGCCCCGCTGACCGTGCTTGCACTCAAGGCGGTCACGTCAATCGCGATGGCGGCCGTGATCGGCCTCGGGCTCTTCATGGGCTTCTCGGCATTGCCGCTCATCCTGCGATGGTGGCGCATCCTGGTCTTCAAGATGCTGAAGGCCAACGCACGACGAAATCCGGTCGAGACGCTTCAGTTGGAGCTGATCGACAGAAAGCAGGCGTTTGAAACGGCCGCCGCGACGGTCGTCGCGGTAAGCGCGATGCGTGATTCGTTGCGCGAAAAGCTCGACGAATATATCGAAAAGCACAGAACCAAGGACGCCGGTCTCGAGCGATCGATCAATCAGCTGTCGGAGCTGGTGGATCGGCTCAGGGCGTCGCTTCGGCAGGCCGGAATCAAGATCGAGGAGTTCGAACGCTTCGTTGCGCGGCAGGCCGATCGCTGGAAGCTCGCGAAGGCGACCGGCGAGCTGGCCGCGCTGCTGAAGGAAAGCGGCGGCGGCGATGTCACCGACCGGTTCCTGAAGGACGAAGCGATCGACACCATTCGTGACGCGCTCAATCTGTCGTTCGCCCAGATCGATCAAATTCTGCAGAAGGAAGAGGTCAGGCAAATCGTGGAGTCGGACCCGGCGCCGACACGCGATTCCTCCGATATGCACTTCGAGATCTCAGATGCGGCAACGCGAGGCAGGCGCTGATGCGGTACGTCCTGGCGTTGTTTGCAGCACTTGTCCTCGTGGCTGGCGCATTCGCGATCAACAGAAGCGGCACGGATCCGCCGCCATCGGCTCCGTCTCGCGAGCTGCCGCGAATTCCGCATGACTTCAGGCTGCGTTGACAAACCCAAACAGGAGAGAGCTATGCAACGACGTTTGTTCCTTGCCGCAATGCCGGCACTTGGACTGAGCTCTGCGGCAAACCATTTGTGGGCCGAGACGCCGCCAAAGCCGATGGTGGTCTCGTCAGGCGGCACGACAGGCACCTATTATCGGCTGATGAAGGAGTTCGATGAAGCGGCGCCGGGCCTGATCGTCAACACGGAGTCGGACGGCTCGCTGACCAACGTCGATCGGGTGATGGAAAATCAGGCGGAGCTTGGCATCACCCAGCTCGATGCGCTCTACATTCGCGCCATGAAGGAGACAAACCTCAAGGACAGAATTCGGATCCTGGCGCTGCTGCACGCCGAGGAAATCCACTTCCTCGCGAAATCGCCGCCGCGGAGCGACAGCGGCATCCTCGGTTTGAATTTCGGTTCAAAGCCCGCCAGGATCAATTCGGTCGACGACCTGCATGGTCGGAAGCTCGGCTTCTGGGGCGGCGCCATCATCACCGAGCAGGTCATCGCCGCGATGACGCTGATCGGCTGGGCGCCGATTGAATACCCGGACGAGAATGCGACGTTCGCAGCGCTGAAGAACGATCAGATCGACGCGCTGATGGCGGTCGGTGGCCAACCCCTCGCGTGGGTGAGCGAACTTTCACGCGACTACAGGCTGCTGGGCGTGTCCGACACGATGGTGGCGCGACTGGCGCCGGTCTACGAGAAGACGACGCTGACCTACCGCAATCTCGGTCAGAACGGCGTGCAGTCCCTCTCGGTCCGGGCGATCCTGGTGACGCGCAACTACACATCCAAGAGCAAGCACGATCAGCTGCAGATGATTCACGACAAGCTGGCGGACGCCGTCGGTGATATTCGCGAAACCCGCGGCACGCATCCCAAGTGGGCGGAAATCGATCCGGCGGCGACGACCGACAAGTGGCCCATGTACCTGACCGCGAAGTGATGCCAGCCGCCGGCGCTGTAAACCCTTCCACCGCGCACTCGTGCTCTGCGCTCTCATCGTCCTGGCCGGTCCCTTGGCACGAGGAAGTTGGGCAAGCCAATCGGGTCAGGCGGATGCGCTCGGGGTTTCACCCCGAACCCCACCAGAGGCTCCGCCTCTGGACTCCGCCAAGGGCAGAGCCCTTGGAACCCTTCACTTCAGTAATGGATTCCAAAGGCTTCGCCTTTGGTGGGGGTCCCGGGGGCAAAGCCCCTGGGCGGGTTGCACGTGCGCTTATCCTCACGCCTATGGGCACACGTCCTGCCATGACGCCACGGCCGAGCGTCCGCGCGCGGTAAATCAACTATCGGCGTATGGGTTCTTCGTCCCCCGCAGCTGCACCCGGATCGGCGTGCCCGGCAGCTCGAACGCCTCGCGCAAGCCGTTCACCAGGTACCGCTGGTAGTCCTCCGGCAGCCGTTCCGCCCTCGTCCCGAACACCACGAAGGTCGGCGGCCGAGCCTTCGCCTGGGTGATGTACCGCAGCTTCAGCCGCCGCCCGCTCACCAGCGGCGGCGGATGGCGGGCCAGCGCCTGCTCGAACCAGCGGTTCAGCGTGGCGGTGGCCAGCCGCGTGTTCCAGACCTCGTGCGCCCGCCGCACCGCCGGCAGCAGCTTGTCCAGCCCCGCCCCGGTCAGCGCCGAGAACGTGACAACCGGGATGCCCCTCATCTGCGCGAGGCTGTCCTCCAGCCGCTCGGTGATCGCCCGCCGCGTGACCTGCCGGTCGGCAACCGCGTCCCACTTGTTCAGCGCCAGCACGCAGGCACGGCCCTCGCGCTCGATCAGCTGGGCGATCTGCAGGTCCTGGTCATGCAGCCCGTCCACCGCGTCCACCACCAGGACCACGACCTCGGCCAGCTTCAGCGCGCCGATCGCGGCACCGACGGCCAGCTTCTCCAGCGGCGCCTCGACGCGCGCCCGGCGGCGCAGGCCGGCGGTATCGACCAGCTCGATCGGCCCGCCCCTGGTCGTCCAGCACCACCGCGACCGCGTCGCGCGTCAGGCCAGGCTCCGGGCCGGTCAGCATCCGCTCCTCGCCGAGCAGCCGGTTCAGCAGCGTGGACTTTCCCACGTTCGGCCGCCCGACGATGGCGAGCTTCAGCGGGCGCGCCCCACTCTCCTCGTCGGGCTCGCCCGCATCCTCCGCCGGCAGACGATCGGCGATCTCCGACATCAGGTCGGAAATCCCCTCGCCGTGTTCGGCCGAGACAGCAACCGGCTCGCCCAGCCCCAGCTCGAACGCCTCCAGCACCGCGGCCTGCGTCGAGCGCCCTTCGGCCTTGTTGGCGACCAGCAGCACCTGGCGTCCCTGCCGGCGCAGCCACTCGGCGAAGTGCCGGTCGGCCGGCGTTACGCCGACGCGCGCATCCACCACGAACAGCACGACATCGGCCACCTCCGTCGCCACGGCCGCCCCGGAGCGCAGCCGCCCGGCCAGCGTCTCGGGCGCCGCCTCCTCCAGGCCGCCGGTGTCCACCAGCCGGACGCGCCGGCCGCGCAGCAGCGCCTCCGCCTCCTTGCGGTCGCGCGTGACCCCCGGCGTGTCGGCGACCAGCGCCATGCGCCGCCCCGCCAGCCGGTTGAACAGCGTGCTCTTGCCGACATTCGGCCGCCCGGCAATCACCACCAGAGGCAACATGGCTCGCTGACCTCAGCGCCGCATTCAGCGGAGCGCCAGCAGCCTGCCGTCGTCGGACACCACGAACACCGTGCCGTCGACGACGATCGGGCCCAGCGAGGCGGCGCCCGAAAGCTCCTGCCGGCCAAGGATCTCGCCGGTGTAGGGACTGACCGCCAGAGCCTCATGGTTGGTTCCCGCAACCACCAGCCGGTCGCCGACCAGCAGCGGGCCGAACCAGGTGATGGAATCCTTCTCCTTTTCCGGGTTCTGCCAGCGCGGCAGATCGGTCACCCAGGCGACCCGGCCATCGTCGCGATCGACCGCCGCAATCCTCTGATCGAGCGAGACGACGAACAGCCACGACCCGGCCGCCCAGGGACTGTCTTCGCCGGCGACCTCGCGCTCCCACAGCCGCCGGCCGGTCGGCAGGTCGACCGCCACCATCAGCCCGCCCATGCTGATCGCATAGACCCGCCCGTCGCCCACCACCGGCAGGCCGCGAATGGCGGAGAAGTCCGCCAGGCTGCCGCTGCGCACCGCGGCGGCGAGGTTGTCGGTCCACACGACGTTGCCGGTCTCGGCGCGCAACGTCGCCAGTTCGCCCGAGCCGAAGCCCGCCACCACCAGCCCGTCCGCATAGGCCGGCGCCGGACGCCCCAGGACGCTGGTCGTGGCGTTCACCGCCTGGTGCGTCCAGAGCTGCCGCCCGTCCTCGGCCGTCAGAGCCAGCAGCCGGTCCTCGATCGTGGTGACGAAGATGCGTCCCTCGACCACCGTCGGCGCCGAGCGGGTGGGCGCGCCGATGCCCTTCCGCCAGCGGACCGAGCCCTTCGCCGCATCCAGGGCAACGATCTCCGCCAGCCCGTTCACCGCATACACGGTGCCCTGGTCGAGCGCGAGGCCGCCGCCCACGTTGGTGCTGTCGTCGTCCTCCTGCCGCGTATCGAACCGCCACAGCCGCTTGCCGCCCGCGGTATCGAAGGCGGATACGACGGCGTCCGAATCCATCACATAGACCACGCCATCGGCCGACACCGGCTGGGCGAGGATCTTGCGCCGATAGCCGCCGCCCTCGCCGATGTTGGCCGTCCAGGCCTCGGTGAGGCGCTCGCCCGTCGCCAGATGCCCCATGAAATGCGTCGGATTGCCGCCGGCCTGCGGCCAGGCCGCGTTCCTGACCTCGGGCGGCAGCGTGACCTTCGGCACACCTTCGTCGACCGTGAGGGCGCGCCGCCCGACCGCGATCGGTTCGCGCTTGCCGGGCAGCGGCGTCTTGCGCGTGCCGAACCAGTCATCGAACAGACTGCAGCCGCCGAGCGCCAGCGGCGCGAGCAAGGCCGCACGGCGGGAGAGGGATGCAGCCCGCACCTGTCCGCGCGGGACGTCGCCGGTCTTCCAGGTCATGCCGATCACCCGCCCAGTCGGCTCAGCAGGGTGCTGGCGCGCCCGCGCACGCCGCTCGGCGCCGTCGTGTCGAGCGCCAGACGCCGCAGAACGGCCTTCGCATCGTCCGGCTTCCCCAGACGCATGTCCAGCAGCGCAAGCTGCTCGTCGGCCAGCGCGTGCCAGGCATTCCCGGGCGCTGCCAGCGCCGTCAGCCGCGCCCGCAGCAGCGCAGGATCGCCGCTGTCGATCTGGTGTTCGGCCCACATCAGGCTGGCCAGATCGCGCAGCAGCGGATCGGCCGATGCGTCGGCTGCCACCTGGTCCCAGAGCGTCAGCGCGCCCGGCAGATCGCCCGAGGCCGACTTCGCCGCCGCCGCGCGCAGCCGCGCAAGCGTGCGGTAGCCCTCGGGCGCGGTGGTCTCGAGCTTGTCGAAAACGGCGATGGCGGCGGAATTCCGCGCCGCATCGGCTCACGCCGGCCGGGGCCTCGGCCAGGTTCATCGCGGTCAGATATTCGGCCGCGGCGGCCTGGTCCTGCCTGGTCTGATACCAGCGCCAGGCCTGCCATCCGGCCGCCGCACCGACGATGAGCAGCGCGGCCGCGATGATGACGCCGGCATAGCGCTTGAGCAGCCGCTGGGCGCGCTCGGCGCGAAGTTCCTCATCGACCTCATCGAAAATATCGACCACGTGGGCTCTCGCTCTCTGCTGGCGCGGATTCGGCCTCCCGCAGCGCGCCGGACCATAGCGGCGCGCATGGCGACGGGCAAACGGCGGCAACACTCGGTTTACCCAACCGGCCTATACTGAGCCACATGACGCGTCTCTTGATGATGGTCGTGATGCTGGCGGTGCTGGCGGGGTGCGCGGTGCCGCCGGAGCAACTGGCGACGGCTGCCGTGGGGGTGAGCGTCGGCAGCATCGCCGTGATCCAGCGCAGCCCGTTCGACGCGGTCTATTCGGTGCTCAGCGGCAAGGACTGCTCCATCGTCCGTCTCGATCAGGGCAAGAGCTACTGCCGCCCCGTCGAGCCGCCGCCGGAGCCGCCACCCTACTGCACCCGCAGCCTCGGCACCGCCAATTGCTGGCAGAATCCGGCGAGCCTGCCGGACCATCCTCCCTCGTGGGGCGACGGTCCCAGCACGCTGACACCGGCACAGGAGGCCGACCGCACACGCCGGTGGCCGAACCTGTGATATCGGCGGCCCTGTTGGACGGAAGCTGTCGACCCAAGCCGGCCATCAGCAACCCGCTCGGGTAATTCCGGAAGCGCACGTTCGCGGAGGCCCTTCGCCGGCGGTCTGCTCAGGGCGGCGGGACGCGCCGCGGGCCGGCCGCGTGCGTCACGCCTCGATGGTCCGGGATGGAATAGCGGTTCAGGGCGGGCCGGTGCCGGGTGTCACCGCGAATGGCAGGTCGGGTGCGCGTGTTGCGGGATGCGCGGCGACGGGCGGATCGACCAGCCACGTGCTGAGCCGCTTGAATGTGTCCTTGAACAAGGTGGCGAGGTTGCCGCCGTTCTCGATGATGGCCAGGGAGAGTTCGCGCCACAGCTTGTTGCTCGGCACGATCCCGAGATCGCGACAGATATCGGCGATGACGGCGCCGACCGGGCGGCGGCGGACTTCGGCTGCGATGTCCTCTGGCGTGGGCAGGTGGGCGAGACTTGCGTCGGCGGCGTGGGCGCTTCGGTCCACGGATCGGGCGGCGCGCGGCTGGCGAGGGGATGGGGCGCTTTGGGTGGCTGGTGCGGCCGGCTGGCGGGCGAGGCGGCTGGCCAGCCTCTCTTCGAGCGCGGCGGCGCGAAGCAGGCCGCGGGTGATGCGCGCGAGGATTTCCCGAATGTCGATGGTGCCGAAGGTTCGCGTGATGTCGGCGAGATTGGTAGCGGTGGTGCGCTGTTGCAGCGTGGCGGCCAGTTGCCTGCCGTAGTCGATCAGCGTGCGGACGAGGGTGAGGAGGCGCCCGGTGCGGGTGGGTGCGTCAGCGCCGGTGGCCGGCCGATCCTGCTGCGGATCGGGGCGGGAGGTTTGGACGGCGGCGGTGGGCGGGGCGGACATGAACGCGACAGGAGCATAGGTGGAGGGACGGTGGCAAAGAATATTTTCCTTGGACGGTTGCAACGGCAACGTTATCAGCACCCACCAAGTCCACCGGACCATGGGCGTCACTCTCAAGACCGCTTGGTTCATGACCATGCGTATCCGCGAGGCCATGAAGGCGACAGGTTTCGAGCCGCTGTGCGGCCCTTGGGATTCGCTGGGAAATAACTGCTTCAAGTTTGGCACTGCCGTTTCAAACCGTCATGCCGGGCGGGAGGCCCGGCATCCACGTCGTTGCCAAGTCCAGCGCTGCGAGACGTGGATACCGGGCCTTCGCCCGGCATGACGCGGAGAGGCAATCGCGTCACTCCGGATGATTCGGTTATTTCCCAGCGCGTCCTTAGCGCGTCGTGGAGAGCGACGAAACCTATATTGGCCGGAAGGCCGAGAGGCGGGCTTTCGAGCCGCCCGCTCGCAAGCAGGCCGTCGTGACCCTGGTCGAGCGTGGCGGGGCTGTACGCGGCTTCCACGTTCCGAACGTGAACGCCGCCAACCTTCAACCGATCATTGCCAAGCATGTCCACATGGACAGCCGCTATATTACCGACACCAGCACGGTATCCACGATGCTTGGTCTGCCGTTCAGGGGGCGGCATCAGACCGTCACCACAGCAAGGACGAATACGTGCGTGGCGATGTCTACACGAACACCGTCGAAGGCTATTTCTCGATTCTGAAGCGTGGCATCTACGGCATCCACCAGCATGTGTCGGAAGCCCATCTGCACCGATATCTGGCGGAGTTCGATTTCCGCTACAGCCACCGGATAAAGCTCGGGGTCGATGACGTGGAGCGCGCCGATCTGATCCTCGAAGGCGCATGGGGCCGTCGCCTGACCTATCGAACAACTCGTGGAACAAGGCCAGCGGCACGTCCCGCTTACTGTAAGTCGCCAATAGACCACGTGCGACGTCGTGCGTCGTTCATTGCTGACCGTCGCCAACTTGAGTTGAAGTTTGGGGAGGCGGAATGACTCCCGCCTCCCCGTTCGCTATCCTGCGGTTGCCACACCAGACAGGGAGCGAAGCCATGGTAACTCAACCGATCTCCGGCAAGTGGTATTATGTCATCAAGTGCCGTCATTGCGGTTCGCCAATTCCGATCGGGGAGGATTCAACGAACGGGACTGGTCCGGCAGTAAGTTGGCCCTACATACGTCTCCTTTACGAATGTGCAAATGCGGCTTGTCGCAAGACGGACATCTATCAACCAGCAGAAGCTATTCGGTATCAATTCCCGGAGGAACAGGCTTAACCAGACCGTTGGTCTGGGCGATAAAGTCATGGAGCCGCTGATGCTCGATCTCCTGCTGAGTTACAAATTCGGCTTTGCCCGCTTCTTCTCCGTAGCGGTTGCCATTGCGCTGTCCGGCTATCTCTCGGTGTTCCACGGATGGCCTTGGTGGGCATGGAGCCTCGTTGGGCTTGGCTGCCTGCTGTTCGTGCCGCTCTTGTGGGGCATCTTGCTTGGATTGTTTGAGATGGGAAGGAAGTAGGCTATCTGCCTTCTGTCCGATCATGCTAGAGACCCTTTCATGCCAGTACGCAAGCCGCGCCCGAAGGACGAAAAACCGAAGTTCGAGCGGTTTCATAGAGACCGCCCTCAAGGTTGCTGGCGAGACAGATGAAGAATTAGAGCGGGCGCTAGACAAGATCACTCCTCCGCAAAAAGGGCGTCATTCGGCCAACCTTTCGGACAAGGTGTCGAAAAAGTCGCAGGCGTGATCGATGGCGCGCTTCGCTTCCAGTTCCGTGAAACCTTCTCGCGCATGCGCTGCACGCACCCGCCACCCGTCCTTGAAGTATCGGAATTGAGACGCGGCGGCAGAGTAGAACTCCTGATCCCTCGCCCGCCCCTCCGTCCTTGGAAGCTGCGACAGCGCCCAAATCTTCAAATCGATTTGACCAAGAATTTGCTGTAGTTCGGCGAACTCAAGAGCCTTGTCAGGAAAAGCTACCTCTAGGTCATTGGCAAGCGTTCTTGTCCCAATCTCAGCGGCCCGCATCGCATGAAATACGGCCGCAGTACTCAGCCCGGCCGCCAACGCTGTCCCGGCTTCGACTAGTTCCGCCGATGCTTTCGGAAAACATCCTCTCGCGCGTTCGGTGAGAATCTCCGCAGAATCGTAATACCGGGCGAGGTGCGATGGAACGTAACAGAACAGTTCGCGGCTAAGTTCTGACTGCATGGCGTCAGCGAGCATCTCAAACTCGCCCAAAGTTTGTGGCAACTTGTCCAGCCTACTTTGGAGTAGGTCAGTAGATGTCCCAAGATTGAGCTTCCGGCACTCGACCAACATATTCCCGATCTGGAAGCGATACAGATCGGATTTGTCTGGGTTGAGTTTACCATCCACAAAGAAGCCTCGAACGGTCTGGATGAACTCTCCCATCTGCACGTAGTGATGTGCCCACACTCTCAGCATTTCCAGCAAGCTCCACAGACGGCTTGGAATAGCCGCCGGAGCTGACACTATATCTGGGGCGCAGTATGTCGAGTGTAACATTGCCGTTGCAACGCGGGTGGGCTATGGGTGACGGGCACCAAGCGGAACATGACGAAGAATATAGGGCGGTCCGGCTATGAAATGGTCTGCGGCAGACGCTTGCCCGACGATGAGCCGTTCGCGGGTGCACTGCACCGGAGCATCAGGAGCAGCCTCCTGGTATCAGAGCCAGTATCTGAATGAGTGCGCAACGGCCGCTCGCGACCCAGATCGGCCACTTAGCCTCGGCTGCTCAGGGTCTCCGAAGCGGACATCGACAGCGACGTTGGCTCCGGCCGCTGTTCAGGTGCTTGTATCCTGGCCTGGCAATCGACAACGCATCAGGCCGCGTTCAACGCGCAGTGGCTTGACCACCCCACACATCGTAATGTTCTCGTTGAAAACACTTATCCCTGGAGCGCCCCGTGCTGACCTATGATTTCCGCCTGCCGCCCGGCCCGCGAACCGTCGAGTACGCGCTTCTGGCAGAAGACCTCGGCTTTCGAGCGGTCTGGTGCCCCGAGGTTCCCGCCTTCGGCCACGACATATGGGTCACTCTCGCGCGCATCGCCGAAAAGACGAAGCGCATCAAATTTGGCCCCTCCGTACTGATCCCGAGCTATCGCCATCCGATGGCGCAGGCTTCGGCCATCGCAACACTCGAACAGATCGCGCCGGGACGCCTGATGGTCGGGTTCGGCACCGGCTTTACGGGCCGTGCGGGGATGGGAAAGAAACCCTTGAGCCTCGCGAGCATGCGTACGCATATCGCGCAGGTGAAGGCATTGCTGCGCGGCGACATTGCCGACATCGACGGCGGTCTTGCCCAGATCCTCGCGTCCGACGGTTGGCTGCCCGATCGTCCAATCAACGTGCCGGTCTACATGGCAGGCCAGGGCCCCAAGGCCCGCGCGCTCGCCAAAGAGATTGCCGACGGCCTGATTTCCCTGGGCGGCCCGGCCGAAGGGTTCGAGACCTGCCTTGTGTCGACCAACGGCACGGTCCTCGATGATGGCGAGGACGTCACCTCGCCACGCGCCTCGACTGCCCTCAAACCGATCATCGCGCTGGCCTATCACCATCGGTACACGACCGATCCGGAAAGCGTGAAGGCGCTGCCGAACGGCGAAGCGTGGCTGGCGAGTGTCGAACGGGTGGGCGAGAACGTTCGCCACCTCTCCGTCCACCGCGGTCATAACCTCGACGTATCAAACGGCCACGACCCGCTCGTCGACGTGTCCGCCGCCAAACAGATGACCTTCACTGGCACGCGCGAGGAGTTGCGCGAGCGTCTGATCCAGCTCGAGGCCAGGGGCGCCACCGGCATCATCTTCGGGACCAGCGGTTACGATGTCGAGCGGGAGCTGAGGGCTTACGCGGAGGTTGCGGGATTGCGGTGACGAAGGCGCGGCGCTTATTGGTGAGCAAGGATCAACACGCACGCTTCCGATTGCCGGCTCGCTGATTGCAGACACCGGTTCAGCAACATAGCATGTTGCAAGCAGTCGAGGGGGTTATGGTGGGGCGTGTCGAAGTCGCGGCGTTTTCATTGTCCCTGGATGGGTTCGGAGCAGGCCCGGAACAAAGTCTTCAGGATCCTCTGGGAAAGCGCGGGACGGAGCTGCACCGCTGGTTCGTCGGAACGAAGACGTTCAGGGCCATGTTCGGCAAGGGCGATGGCTCGGAGGGCGTGGACGAGACCTTTGCCCACCGCTCGATGGACGGTTTCGGTGCCTTCATCCTTGGCCGGAACATGTTCGGTCCCGTGCGTGGGGAATGGCCGGACGACAGCTGGAAGGGCTGGTGGGGAGACAATCCGCCCTATCACGCTCCGACGTTCGTCCTGACGCACCATGCCCGCGCGCCGATCGTCATGGCAGGCGGCACCACGTTCCACTTCGTCACGGACGGGATCCACGCCGCGCTCGAACGCGCACGCGACGCCGCGGGAGCACGCGACGTCAAGATTGGAGGTGGCGTCTCGACAGTTCGCCAATATCTGCAGGCCGGCCTGATCGATGACCTGCACTTTGCACTTTCGCCTGTCCTGCTCGGACGCGGCGAGGCGATGTTCGAGGGCCTGGATCTCCCTGCCCTCGGCTACCGCGTGCTGGAATCCACTGCCACGGACCTCGCGACGCACGTCGTGCTCGGGCGCGAGGAGAGCGCTTAAGCGTCCGCTTCCGCAGGTTCGTCGCCCGATGGCTGTCGGCCAGCAGCCTACGTCACCGCACCGCCGCCGCGATGTCCCGCTCGGCCATTTTCAGCACCGCGACGAGCGCCGCCTTCAACGACTCCACCAGCGCAGGCGGATCGGTGCCATTGAGCGGCACCTCGGCCGTCTCGGTCTTCTGCAGCAGCACCTTGGCCGCGCCCGACCGCTGATCCAGCAGCACCAGCGCCAGCGAGGCGCGTGCGACACCGGCACCGAGATCGGCCTGGAACGTATTCAGTTCACCCTCGAGCACGAGATCGGCATCCAGCCGGCTGCCCGGCGCCAGAACGGCCCGGAACAGGCCTGCATCGCCGAGCCATTGCCGCAGGTCATCCTCGACTGCCTGCGCCGGCGGCACCGCCCATTGCTCGTAGAAATCGATGTGCTGGCTGCCGTCGCGCTGCAGCCATTGCAGCCCTCGCGACTCGAGCCCCGGGGCGGCGCGAACGCTGCGCACCAGCAGCACCCGACCGCGCGCCCGCGGCGGCAGCACCGGCGTCCGGTCCACATCGAGCGGCCAGTCGCGCCGCTGCACGTACGGCTGTTCCGGCAGCACCGAACATCCGGCCAGGGCAACGCCCAGGCCAAGCAGCCATCGCCGCCTCACCGTGCCGGCACCGAGCGTGGCGGCGGCCCACCCAGGACCTGCGCCGGATAGCGCCGCAGCGATTCGGTCATCTCGCGCAGGTTCTGCGCAGCCGCCTGCGTATCGCGCAGCAGCGGCGCCAGGCTCTGCTGCAGGTCGGCGGTCCCGCTGCCCGCACGCTGCGTCAATGCCTGCAACGAGGCGACCAGCGGCGGCAGCTTCGCCGCCACGTTGGCGATCCGTTCGGCGGCCAGGGCGGTATTGGCCAGGACCTTCTTCAGGTCCTCGCTCTGCGCCACATCGCGCAGCGAGTCCGACGTGCGCTTCAGGTCGGCGCTGAGCCCCGGCAGGTCCGCCCCCTGCACCGCGTCGTTCATCGACTGCAGCAGAGCGGACGTCGCGGTCAGCGCATGGTGCACATCGCCGCTCGCCAGCTGCGCCCGGAGATCGCTGGTCAGTCCGATGAGCTCAGTGGCCAATGCGTCGATATCCACCCGGTTGAGCTTGGCGAGAAATTGCTGTGCGGCATCCTGCACCTGGTAGAACGTGCTGGGCATCGAGGGGATGAACTCCGCCCTTGGCTTCCATGGCACGTCCAGTGACGGGTAGCGCTCGGGATCGACGAAATCGAGTTCGAGATAGCTCAGGCCGGTAAGCCCCTGCGACGCGATTCTGACGCGCAGGCCAAGTTTGACCGCGGCCTGCGTGTCGGGCAACACGCCGATCCGCGTGGTATCGATGGCGAAGCGCACGAACACCAGGCGATAGGTCCGCCGCTCCCGTTCGATCCCCTCGCCCTGACCGTATTCGGCATTCACCAGGCCAAGCTGCGACACACGGCCGATCGTCACGCCGCGGAACTTGACCGCCGCGCCCTCCTCCAGGCCCTGCACCAATTCGCTGAAGTAGGATTCGTAGACCGGGCCATGGCCGAGACGCGCGCCGCCCAGGTACCAGATCAAAGCGATGAGCAGGGCGATCCCGCCCAGGATGAACAGCCCCACCCGCAGGTAGACGCCGCCCGTCATGCGTGCACCGCTGCCGGGATCTCGCGGCGAAAGAAGGCACGCACCATCCGATGCGTGCTGGTATCGCGCAGCACACGCGGATCGCCCTCTGCGATGACCCCGCCCGCGTCCGGATAGGCTGCGTGATCCAGCATGATGCAGCGATCGGCGATCGCGAGGATCGAGGCAAGCTCGTGCGTCACCACCACGAAGGTCGCGCCGAGGTCGTCCCGGAGGTCGAGGATCAGCCGGTCGAGCCCGGCGGACGTGATCGGATCCAGGCCAGCCGATGGCTCGTCCAGGAACAGCAGCGGCGGATCGAGCGCCATCGCCCGTGCGATCCCCGCGCGCCGCGCCATGCCGCCGGAGATCTCGGAGGGCATCAGCGAAGCGGCGTCGCCGAGCCCGACCAGGCCGAGCTTCACCCGCGCCACCGCGTCACAGCCCTCCGGCGGCAGGTCGGTGAACATCTCGAGTGGCAGCATGACATTCTCCAGCAAGGTCATCGAGCCGAACAGCGCACCCGACTGGAACATCACGCCGATCCTGCGCTGGACGTCGTGCAGGGCGGCCTCGCGGTCGCGGCCGGTGATCTCGCGGCCGAATATTTCGATGCTGCCGGCGCTTGGCGCAAGCAGGCCGATCAGTTGCTTCATCAAAGTCGATTTGCCGCTGCCCGAGCCGCCGAGGATGACGAACACCTCGCCCATGGACACGCTGAAGGACACGTCCCGGAAGATCGTGCGCGATCCGAAGCGCTGCACCGTGCCGGCGACGCGGATGACCGGCTCGCTTGTCGCAGGTTCGGCCGTCGCAGGTCCGGCCGTCGCAGGTTCGGCCGTCGCAGGTCCGGCCGTCACAGGTTCAGCCTGTAGAAGATCAGCGCGAAGACGCCATCCAGCACTATCGTCACGACGATGCCGCCGACCACCGCCGCCGTCGCCGCAAGACCGACCGCACGCGGGCCGACGCCGGTGCCGAGGCCCGCCCGGCAGCCGATGGCGGCGACCGCGACACCGAAGCACACCGCCTTGAACAGCCCGCCGTAGACGTCCGACGTGGTCACCCAGATCTGCACCTGGTGGACGATCGTCACCAGCGGGAAGCCGAAGCCGCGCATGACCGTGGTCATGCCGAGCAGGCCGGCCATGTCGAGCGTGAGCGTCATCGCCGGCATCACCAGCATCGCCACGATGACGCGTGGGACCACCAGCATGGTCATCGGATCGAGCCCCATCGTCACGATCGCGTCGACCTCCTCATTCACCTTCATGGTGCCGATCTCGGCGGCGAAGGCGGAACCGGTCCGGCCGGCCAGGATCACCGAGGCGAGCAGCGGTCCGAGTTCGCGCATCAGGCTCACCGCGACCAGGTTCGCCACGAATATGTCAGCTCCGAAGCGGCGCATCGGCACGGCGGACTGAAACGCGAGGATCAGTCCGATCAGGTAGCCGAGCAGCAGCACGAGCGGTATCGAGCGAACGCCGGCCTGGTCCGCGTAGCGCAGCAGATCGGGCAGGCGCAGCATGCGCCGGCGCCGCGGCAGCCGCACGAAGGCCATCGTCAACTCGCCGAGAAAGGCGACACTGGCCGCAATGACGCGCAACGCCGCGACCGCGATCTGGCCCACGGTCGGCGGCGGACCGGCCTGCGGCGGCGCGGCGCCTGCGCGTGCGGCGCGGGCCCGCTCGAGGAGTGCGGCCACCCTTTCCTGTGCACCGACCAGTTCCGCTGCCGCGCCGTGCTCCGCTTCGGCCTCGGCCAGGAACGCCGCCCCGCTCACGTCGCAGAACGACACGCCGCCCAGGTCGAATACCAGGCCGCGGCCCCGTGCCTGCTGCGCCGCGCGCACCGCCGGCCGCCACAGCTTGCCGATCTCGGCGGCATCGAGCCGGCCGCCGAATACCAGCGCCACGCGCCCTTCCCGCTGCTCGATCGACAGGCGAGCGGGTGCCGACAGGCGGGGGGGCTGCGTCAATGCGCCAGCCAGGCGTCGAAGCGCTGGTGCAGCTTGGCCAGGTTGTCGTGCCAGAAGGCCGCGTCCGTCCGCACCGCGGCGCTGAGGTTGGCCGGCAGGGTCGGCGAC
Organism: uncultured Alphaproteobacteria bacterium; assembly: GCA_963739725.1. Taxonomy (GTDB): domain Bacteria; phylum Pseudomonadota; class Alphaproteobacteria; order Acetobacterales; family Acetobacteraceae; genus JAMXLO01. Next base: position 154,158 of record CAVUBS010000032.1, read on the forward strand.
AGCTGCGCGATCTCCGGCGGCAATCCGTCATTGGCGCCCTTGGCCCATCCGCCTTCGCCGAACCGCCCGACCAGCAGCGCCTGGATTGCCGGTGTGCCGGTGAAATACAGGAACTGCGTGGCCTGGCGCAGGTTCTGGCTGCCCTTCGGGATCGCCCAACTCTGCACCTCGTAGAGGCTGGCATTCCACTGCATGCCGAAATTCCGGTGCTCCATGCGGTTGACGGCGGCGATGCGCGCCGACGGGGCACTGCTCATCAGCACATCGCCCGAGGCCAGGATGTGCGCGGCCTCGCTGCCGTCCTGCCACCACACGACGTAGGGCTTGAGCTGATCGAGCTTGCGGAAGGCGCGGTCCACACCTTCCGATGTGGCCAGCACCTTGTAGACGTCGCCCGGCGCCACGCCATCGGCGATCAGCGCCACCTCCAGATTGCCGCGCACGCTGCGGCTGAGGCCGCGCTTGCCGGGATACTTGGCGACATCCCAGAACTCCCCCCAGCCTGGCGTGACGGGAAACTTGTCGCGATCCCATGCCAGGACGAGGTTGGCGACGCCGGCGCCGACGCCGCAGTCGGTGATCGCCTGGGGCAGGTAGTGGTCCTTGCCGCCGATCGTCGACCAATCGAGCTTTTCGAACAGGTTCTCGGCGCAGCCGGTGGCCAGTTCGTCGCCGTCCACCAGCACGAGGTCCCAGGGATTGTCCGGTGCCTTGGCCTGCGTGCGCAGGGCGTCGATGCCGCCCTCCCAGGTTTCCTCCTGCACCGCGATCGTGGTGGCCGCCGCGAAGGGCCGCCCGAACAGCTCCTTGGTCGCCTCCTGCATCGGGCCGCCGCGCGTTACAACCGCGAGGTCGCGCGCCGAGGCGAGGCCGAACGTCATGGCGAGGATCACCGCGGCGGCCACAGGCGTGCGGACGTGCATCAATATCAGGCTCCGGGTTCGTGCGGTGCAGAGGGCCGCTACAATCCGCGAAATCGGCGGGAAGCGAAAGCCGGGTGCGTGCGTCGCGTCGCGCCCAGCCGGCGGGACTCCCTTGAACGGCGACGGCCTGCATCGCAAACTCCGCTCGCGGCCACGCGAGGGCACGCAGACATGAACGCGACGTCACGGGCGGGCATCCCGACCGGAGGAGCCGGATATGCTGAATGCGACCACTCTTCTGGCGGAAGAACTGGGCCGGAGGCTGTCGAGCGTCTTCCTGCGCACCTATGGCGGCGGCGAGCCGCATTTCGCCGCCTTGCTGGACGAGGCGTCCCACCTCATCATCGAACGGATCGCCACCAGCGATGCGCTGTACCATGACGCCGAGCACACTGCCCTGGTGGCCCTGGTCGCGCAGGACATCCTGCGCGGCCTGCGCATGGACCGGACGGTCCCGCCGGAGGAGTGGCTGCATTTCGTCGTCGCAGCCCTCACGCACGATCTCGGTTATTTGCGCGGAATCTGCCCTGAGGACCACGCCGAGCAACAGGTCGTCGACGACGCCGGCACCATGATCTCGCTGCCGCGCGGTGCCTCGGACGCGAGCCTGGCGCCGTACCACGTTTTTCGATCACAGGTTGTGGTGCGCCGGCGCTTCGCAACGCACGCACTGCTGGACGGCGAGCGGATTGCGCGTGCGATCGAATTGACCCGCTTCCCGGTCCCCGACGATGGCGATCATGCGGAGACCGACACGGAGGCCGGCCTGCTGCGGGCCGCCGATCTGATCGGACAACTCGGCGACCCGCTCTACCCGCGGAAGCTCAACGCGCTGTTCCACGAGTTCGCCGAGATCGGCGTCAATGACCAGCTCGGCTATGCCAGTCCCGCCGACGTCGCCGAGCGGTATCCCAGCTTCTTCTGGAGCCGGGTCGAGCCCTATATCGGCGACGCGATCCGCTACCTGGAATACACGATGGAAGGTCGGCAATGGGTCGCGCAACTGAATAGCAACGTGTTCGCCATGGAGCATCAGCGCCAGCACATGGGGCCGCTGCTGACCGGCGGCCCGGTGCGGTCGCGCGCAGTAGAGCGCCGCCCACGCCGGGCGCCGATCCCGCGCCATGCTCCATCGGCGGCGTCATACCAGGCGGCGTTTCTGGTGACTCTCCCCGCTACTGTCACCCGCTCGGGGTTTCACCCCGAACCCCGACCAGAGGCGCTGCCTCTGGACTCCGCCAAGGGCCGAGCCCTTGGAACCCCTCACTTAAAAGTAGCGGATTCCAAAGGCTTCGCCTTTGGTGGGGGTCCCGGGGGCAACGCCACCGGGCGGGTTTCAGGGCAGAGCCCTGATTTATCCGACCACATCACAATCACACTCCGGGCTGCGCTTATCACCTCTGCTTTCCGTTGCTTGTCTATATTGTCAAAACGTTTCCGATATGAATGAACAAAAGACGGAATCTCAATTTCAATACTTGCATTCACGGAAAAGTGAGTTTATGCATCACAGTCACGTGAATACGAGCCCGTCTCAGTTGAACTGGAATTCTCCGATGGAAATGCTGCGGACCACCCCCGTCCCGCCAACGGGTCTTTCCTTCGATATCTCCGATCTCATCATCCTCCAGGGCTGGGCTGAATTTCACGACGTGCGGATGGTGGTCGAGCTGGACCATTGGGTTGAAGGCGAGGAATACGAGGAGGTGGTGGGGTTCTATACCAGCGGGAGCCCGCTCCGGCGTTGGATCCTCTGGCGCTCGGCCAGCGAAATTATCGTGCAGCCGCTGATCGGTCGCGGCAGTCGCTTCGGCTCGGTCTCCGATGCGCTGGAAAGCCTGATGGTGGCCCCAGCCTGAGCTTCCGGGCCGGACCGCGGCCCAAGGGCTGCTGGTTCATCCCTGACGCACAACCGCCACGCCCGTCGGCGCCAGCCTGATCGTCACGTCCGCACCCACGACATACGGAGCGTCGACATCGGCGGCGATGACGAACAACTCCTGCGTCAGACCGTCGGCCAGTACCCAGTACTCCATGTGGCTGCCGAGATAGGCTGATCGGGATATTCGGCCGGCAATGCATCGGCCACCGCCGCGCCCGGCGACAGCAGCAGCGACTGCGGCCGGATGGACAGCTCCGCGGCACCCTCCACCGCGCCACGATGCGGCAGTGTCAGCACCAGCGGACCGAGCCGCACGAACGCCATCGCGCCCTCGCGACGCTCGATCATCACGGGAACGATGTTGGCATCGCCGATGAAGTCGGCGACGAAATGGCTGATCGGCTGCTCGTACAGACTGCGCGGCGTACCGTCCTGCGCGATGCGCGCCATGCTCATCACCATGATGCGGTCGGAGATCGCCAGCGCCTCCTGCTGGTCGTGCGTCACATAGACCGCGGTGAGCGACAGGCTCTGCTGCAGTTCGCGGATTTCCTCGCGCACGCGCCGCCGCAGCTTGGCATCCAGATTTGACAGCGGCTCATCGAACAGCAGCACCTTCGGCTCCAGCACGATGGCGCGCGCCACCGCGACGCGCTGCTGCTGACCGCCGGACAATTCGCTCGGCAGGCGCGCGCCGTAGCCGGCCAGCCCGACGAGTTCCAGCTTCGCCTGCGCCAGCGCGATCGCCGCCGCCTTGCGCATGCCCGACGCCCGCAGTCCGTAACAGACATTCTCCAGCACGGTCATGTGCGGGAACAGCGCATAGGACTGGAACACCATCGACACATCGCGTTCGGCGGCGGACAGCAGGGTCACATCGTCGCCCTCGATCAGGATCCGCCCATCCGACGCCTGCTCGAGCCCCGCGATCAGCCGCAGGATCGTCGTCTTGCCGCAGCCGGACGGACCCAGCAGCGTCACCAGCGTGCCGCGCGCGATGGAGAAATCGACGGTGTGCACCGCCGTCACCGTTCCGTAGCGTTTGGTGACCGCGCGGAACTCCACCGCCGGTGTTGTGGTGGCGACGCTCATCCCTGCACCAATGCGAGTGCGGGCGCCTCGAGCGGCGGCGATTCGGCGCGGCGCCCGATGCGGCGCTCGCCCACCAGCAACTGGATGACGATCAGCACCAGCATCATGAACACGACGAGCATCGCCGAATAGACGATCGCCACGCCGTATTCACCCACATCCGCGCGGCCGACGATATAGACGGTGGCAAGATTGTAATGGCCGGTGACCAGGAAGATCACCGCGCTCACCGCGGTCACCGCGCGCACGAAGCTGTAGACCATCGCGGTGACGATCGCCGGACGCAGCAGCGGCACGATCACCCGCATCAGCGTGCCGAACGAACGCGCGCCCAGTGTCAGCGACGCCTCGTCCAGGCTGCGGTCGATCTGGCTCAGGTTGGCGAGCCCGGCGCGGATGCCGACCGGCATGTTGCGGAACACGAAGGCGATCGCGATGATCGTTCCGGTGCCGGTCAGCGACACCGGCGGCACGTTGAACGCCAGGATGTAGGCGACGCCGATCACCGTGCCGGGAATGGCGAAGCTCATCATCGCCAGGAACTCGAACGCGCGGCGGCCGGGGAAGCTTTGGCGGTCCAGCAGGTAGGCGGTCAGGATGCCGAGGACGGCGGTGAACGGCATGGCGATCAGCGCGACCTCGATGGTGACGATGAACGAGTTCCAGGCGGAGCCCGACAGGAACCAGCCGCCGACGCCGCGCTCGATGGAGAACGCGGTCCAGAAATATTCCAGCGTCGGCGTGTTGTCGCGGCCGACCGAGACGACGAAGCCGCCGACCAGGATCATGCCGTAGACCGCCACCGTCAGCACAAGCCACGGCGCGATGACGGAATAGCACGCGACGCGCACGCCTGACGGCAGCGAGGCCGGAATGCCGGTGTGGCCCTTGCCGGCCACGGTCGCGTAGCTGCGCCGGCCGAGCCAGAAGCGCTGCGCCAGGAACGCGGTCAGCGTGAATGCCAGCAGCACGATGGCGAGCACCGCGGCGCGGCCCTGGTCGTGCGAGGCGCCCACCACGGCGAAGAAGATGTCGGTGGACAGCACGTTGAAATTGCCGCCGATCACCAGCGGGTTGGCGAAATCCGCCATGCTCTCGATGAAGCCGATCAGGAATGCGTTGGCGAGGCCTGGACGGATCAGCGGCCAGGTGACGGTGCGGAACGTGTACCACGGCGTCGCGCGCAACGTCTGCGAGGCCTCCTCGAGGCTGGGCGCCACGCCCTGCAGCACGCCGAGCAGCACCATCATGGCGATCGGCGTGAACGCCAGCACCTGTGCGATGGTGATGCCCGGCATGCCGTAGATCCAGCGGCTGCGCGGCATGTCGAACAGGTTGGCGAGCCCCACGGTGACGACGCCGGCGCGGCCGAACAGCAGGATCAGCGCCAGGCCGATGACGAACGGCGGTGTGATGATCGGCAGGATCGACAGCGCGCGCAGCAGCGGCTTCATCGGCAGCCGCGTGCGCAGCGCCACCAGCGCGAACGCCAGGCCGAGCAGCGTGGTGAACAGCCCGACCAGGATGGCCTCGGCGACGGTGTTCCACGCCACGCCGCAACTGCGCGCGCCGAACACGCAGTCGAGACCCCAGATCGACGGGCTGAACAGCTTCGCCCCGAACAGCGAGGGCGCGAAGCTGCCGTCGTTGTCGCGCACCGCGGAGGCAAGGATGCACAGCACCGGATAGAACACGAACAGCGCGATCAGGCCGACGACGAGCAGGATCGCGCCGACCACGAACACGTCGCCCTTGCACGCGCCGAGCCGCGCCAGGCCGTAGGCGAGCAGCATCAGGCAGGCGAGCGCGTAGAGCACCGCGCCCCAGCCCATCGCCGGCTGGCTCGGGCCGGCGCCGAGCCATGCGGTGAGCCAGGCGAAGGCCCAGCCGCGGTGAGTGATCAGCAGGCCCTCGACGGCGAGCCAGACCAGCCCCGCGGCACCGGCCACGACAAGGACGCGCGGGCGCATGCGGCCGAACGACGCCCAGACCGCGAGCGCCAACGGCAGCGCGAGCGGCAGCAGCCACGGCTGTCCGGCGAAGAGCGCCGGCGGCGAAACACGATCGTCCAGGCCGTACCAAGGGAGGATCAGCAGCGCCGCACACCGGCGCGAGCCATGCGGCAACAAAACGTGGCGGCAGAAGTGATCCAACGACACTCCCCCTCCCCTTGCGGGAAGAGGTTGGGGGGAGGGGTCCCGGCGATATTGGTGCCGCCCCCTCCCCCCGTCCCCCTCCCGCAAGGGGAGGGGGAGAAGCTGTTTCGCGCATGCCTATTTCGGCGCGTTCTTCACCTCGTCGGTCCACTTGCCGAGCAGCCGCTTGCGCGTGGCCGATGAGCCGTACTTGGCGAAGTCGTATTCGATCAGCTTGATCTTGGAGAGATCGGGCGCCTCGGGTGGTACCGGCGTGGCCGGATTGGACGGAATCTGGAAACTGCCAGTCGTGGCCGCGATCTTCTGCGCCTCGGGCGTCAGCGCCCAGTCGTAGAACTTCTTCGCCTCGTCCATGTGCTTGGCACCGGCGATCAGGCTGAGCGAGCCGATCTCGTAGCCGGTGCCCTCGCAGGGCGAGACCACGGCGACCGGCTTGTTGTGTTCGGCGACGTCGATCAGGTCGTGCTGGAACGCGATGCCGATCAGCGTCTCGCCCTGACCGGTGGCCAGCGCCGGCGCCGCGCCGGCCTTGGTGTATTCGTTGATGTTGCGATGCAGCGCCTTCAGGTAGTCGAACGCCTTGTCCTCGCCCATGAGCTGCACGATCGTGGCCAGCATGGTCCAGGCGGTGCCGGAGGAGTTCGGATCCGCCATCTGCACCTCGCCCTTGAACTCGGGCTTGATCAGGTCGGCCCAGCAGGCCGGCGGCGTCAGTTTCTTCCGCTTTATGTCCTCGGTGTTGTAGCCGAAGCCGAGTGCGCCGAGGTAAAGCCCGACCGTCCGGTTGTGCGAACGATCCGCCTGGCGCTGCGCCCAGTCGCGCAGCTTCGGCAGCATCGGCGACTGGTAGGGTTCGGTGATGCCTTCATCGGCAGCCTGCAGATGCGGATCGCCGGTGCCGCCGAACCAGACGTCGCCGTGCGGGTTGTCCTTTTCCGCGCGCACACGGGCATAGACCTCGCCGGCGCTCATTCGGGTCATGTCGACCTGGACGCCGGTTTCCTTTTGGTACGCGGTGGCGACCGCGCGGCACCATTTTTCGTCGACGCCGCAGTACATGACAAGCTGGCGCTGCGCGTGGGCGGCGCCGGCCACGAGCATGAGCGTGACCACGGCCGCCATGCCGGCGACATGGCGGCCGATACGATGCGCAATAATCATTTGTCCCCTTAAGGCACGTATTTGCCGCAGTTCAGTAGATCAAGATGGTGTCCCAGAACGCGCAGTTATGCGCGGCAGTGAACTGTGCCGGCGGTGATCGTCGACGATTTCGGCACATTCTGCGAGAAGTAGACCTCCGAATTGGCGGTGTAGCGCGGCCATGGCCGATCGCCCGTCAAATTCGGATTGCCGGTGTACATGAAGTTCGTCCATGCGGCCACCAGTTGCTCCGAAAGGACACGCTCCTGCGCTGTCAGCTTGTGCTGGATGCCCAAAGGTCCGCCGTGCCAGTCCGGAAACAGGAACTGGATGTCGATGGTGTGTGCCGCGCCATGGGCAAAGCTGACGGGAGGGAAATACCAGGGCGCGTTCCGGTCGCTGAATTCATAGGCGTAGAGCGGCGCGAACTCGGACACATGCTTGTTCAGCTGCGGATGCCGACACACGTTGGCGTCCGTGGCGACCGCGACCCAGGCCGCGCCGGGGTTCGGATAGGCGCTGAGCGGGTATTTGGCCAGCACTGCATCGGGCGTGTTCGCGGGGTAATTCGGCGGACCGGCACCCGGACCGGCGGGACCGCCGTAGGTCGATTTGACCAGATCGGTGTACTGCTGCTCCGACATCGGTCCAAAGAACAGCTCGTTGATACTGGCGGCAAATGCGCCTTCGTCGGCAACGCTGCCGTTCATGATGGGCATGCGGTTGAACTTGCCGGTGCTCCAGGCAGTGTCAGCCGGAATCGGCAGGATCGTGCCGTCGACCATCAGGCCGTTCACGTAGGGACCGTTTGCGGCCGCGGTGCCCTGCAGCGACAGGATCTTCTGCACCGTCAGTTCGCGCAGGCAGGTGGCCGCGGCGGCGGTTGCATCGGCGGCGCATCCGGCAGCGGTGGCAAAATTCGAGCCCCGCTGCTCCGCAAGCGGCAGCGGTGCGACCGTGAGCAATGGGCCGCTTTCGAAGATCGCCCGGTGAATCAACCCAGCGCTCGCCGGCGAAATCACCAGTGCGGCGGTGCTGGTCGAGCCGGCGGACTGGCCGCCGACCGTGACGTTGCCGGGGTCGCCGCCAAATGCGGCGATGTTGCGCTTCACCCATTGCAGCGCCGCCTGCTGGTCCATCAGCCCGTAATTGCCGATGTGATGGTCTTCCGCGTCGATGGCAGGATGCGCGAAGTAGCCCAGCAGGCCGAGCCGGTAGTTGATCGTGACGACAACGGTGGGGCCGCCCGGGCCGCCCTTGACGAGCGCACTCGCGTCGTAGTCGTTGCTCTCGCCGTCAAACAGACCGCCGCCATGGATCCAGACCAGCACTGGAAGTTTCTTCCCGTTGGCAGCAGGACCGGCCGCGTTTCGGCTGGGCGTGAAGACGTTCAGGTAAAGACAATCTTCCGTAACGCTGACCGGACCGGCGAACACGCCAAGTTCGGTGATCTGCGGGCACGTATTGCCAAATTTTGTCGCGTCCAGCGTTTGCGTCCATGCCGCATGGGATTGCGGCGGTTGCCAGCGCAACGCGCCGACGGGGGCGGCCGCGTAGGGGATGCCGAGGAATGAACTCATCCCGTTGGTGACGACGCCCTGCACCGGACCCTCGGCGGTGCGGACAAGAGGCCCGCCGCGCTCTGCAGCGATGGCTTTGGGTGCTGTCTGAGCTGCTGCCAACAGCGAGCCCGCCAGGACGGCGGCGGTCAGCATCAGGGCGTTTTTTCCCCGCTTGGCCATTGTTTCACTCCCGAGTTTTATATCTCTTTCGCGTTGGTATCGGCGCGCCGGATGATGCGCGCCTTTCGCTCCGCATGGCAAGGCAGGCTCGCTGCCGGGTTCGCACGTCCGGCGCAGGTTTGTTCACCGCATCAACGAGAACGGCGTCGGCATCAAAAGCGTCGACTGCATCTCCAGCAGCAGCGGGCCGCCCTGCGCGATGAAGGCCTGCCAGTCCGGATCGCGGGCGCACTCGGCACGGACCTTCATGCGCGTGTTGACGTCCGGGTAGTTCCACATGTGCACCACCTCGTTCGGCTGCGGCGCCTCGCCGGTCCACAGGCACACATTCGGCGAATACTTCTCGCGCACCGGAAACACCGACTTGAACAGCTGCGCCCACTGCGCTGCCTTGCCTGGCTGCGTGCGGTATATACGCAGCTCATAGACGCCACCGCTCGCCGCCGGCGGCTTGATATCGACCACCGGATTGAGGAAGCGGATGTCCTGGCGCTGCAGCATCGGCTGCACGACAGGCACATATTCCTTCGTCCAGCGCTCGTTCTTCGACAACGCATCGCGCATGCGCGTGCGCTCGTCCAAACTGGCGTAGCTCCACAGGTGCCAGGCCTGATTGAGCTGGCCGAACTCGGCGGTCCAGTAGCCGAGACACTTGCCATAGTCGTCGCCGCGCACCGGACGGCCGACTTTCTCCACATGCTGAATGTAGGCCGGCAGCTTGCCGTTGTGGAATGTGTAGGTGCGAAGTTCGTAGATCATCGCGCTCATCCCCCCAGGATCGTGCCGGCCGTGATGCCTGCCTCGGACGCGGCAACCTTTCGCCCGCCGTCGAGGCGCACGCGCTCGATCTCGATGAAGCCGCCCTGGCCATGCACCACCAGCTTGCCGCCGATCGCCACGACCTCGCCCAGCTTCTTGCCCTTCACCTCGGAGAACGTGCGCGCAATCCGCTTCGCCGCGTTGAACACGAACAGCTTCTTGCCGTCCATCGTCGTCCAGGCGCCGGGTGCGGGATCGCAGCCGCGGACAAGGTTGTAGATGATGTCGACATGGTTCGCCCAATTGATGCGTGACTCCGCATCCCGGATAATTCCCTCGTAGCCGGCGTCCGGCTCGTACTGCACCAATGCCGGGGCCTTGCCGGCCACCACCAGCTCGGCCATCTCCACAAGGCCTGCCACGCCCATCGGGAAGATCTTGCCGAAATACAGTGAGCCCAGCGTGTCCTCCGGCTCGATCCGCACCGCGCGCGTCAGAATGAACCGGGCCTTCATCAAGCCCGTCGGTCGGGCGAAAAATCGAAAACCCGGTCTCGGTCCGTCCGCAGATGATCGCCCAGCTCATCGACGATGCGCCGCGATGCAGCGGCAGCAGGCTCGGGTGGAACTGGATCGTGCCGAACTTCGGAATGTTGCAGAAATCCTGCGGCACGAACTGGGTCACATAGGCCATCACACCGACATCGGCGTTCGCCTGGCGCAGCGCCTCCTGCGCGGCCGGATCGGTGAGTTTTGGAAATTGATGCACCGGAACGCCGCGTTCCTCGGCGGCCACGCGCAACTGGTCGGGGCGGCCTTTCTCGGGGGCGCAGAACACGGCAGCCACCGTGTCGCCGCGATTGAGGAAAGCTTCCAGCGTGGCCTTGCCGAAATCCTGCTGGCCGATGATGGCGATGCGCATGCGGCGGCCTCCTCCCGTGCTTGTTGCTGTCCGGTTCAAGTCGCACGCCGGCCCGGCCTTGGCAACTGCTCCGCCCCGGTCCTAGCCTGTGGCATCCGCGCGCGGGGGTTTGGCAATGGCGTTCGACGAACAGGCAGCGATCGACAGCTTCTGGGCAGCGCGCGACCGCGGCGTACACTTCCCGGCCGAATGGTTCGATCGCCTGACGCTCGACGAAGCCTATCGCATCCAGCTTGGCCTGATCGACCGTCGCTGCGCGGCGGGCGAACGGCAGATCGGCTGGAAGGTCGGCCTGACCGCGAAGCCGATCCAGCAGCAGTTTGGATTCCACGAGCCGGTGTTCGGCTGCATCCTGGAAAGCCGGCGCTCGGGCCACGTGTTCCGCCGCGACGAACTGATCAGTCCCGGCTTCGAGAACGAGCTCTGTCTGCGCATCAATCGCGACCTTGACGGCGAGATCGGCCTCGCCGAGGCGCGCGCGGCGATCGACGTGGTCTATCCTTCGCTGGAGATCATCGAGACGCGCGGCGACTTCGTTGCACAGATCGCGGTCGCGCTGGCCGACAATGCGCAACAGAAGACCATCATCCTCGGCGATCCGGTCCCGCTTGGCGAGCGCCGACCTCGAGGACGTCGCCGTCACGATCCGGATCAACGACGCGGTCGTGGCGACCGGCACCGGCGACGCGGTGCTCGGCAATCCGCTGAACTCGGTGATCTGGCTCGCGCGCAAGCTGCCGGAGTTCGGGCGCGGCATCCGCGCCGGCGATCTGATCATGAGCGGCTCGTTCACGCGCCAGTTCCCGATCGAACCGGGTGACCGCGTGCATGCCGACTTCGCCGGCATCGGCGATGTGCGGACTGCGATGCTGGCGTAGCGGCGGGTCGCGGCGCGCTCCGGTCAAAATCCGCCTGGCAGCACGACGATCGTCGGCCGTTCCGGCAGGGTTGCGCGCGACAGGAGCAGCGTGGGCGAGTCGCTGAACCGCACCACGTAGCGGTCGCGCACCAGATCGACGAAACGCGAAACCACGTCGCGCATGAAAAAGTGCATCGGCAGGACCAGACGCGGATGCATCTGATCGAGCACCGCCGCCATGTCCGGCTGGCTCATGGTGTAGACGCCATCCACCGGCGCCATGACCACGTCGATGTGACCGAGCAGCACGAGGTCCTGCTCGGTCAGCAGATGATGCAGATGCGACAGGTGCGCGATGCACAGCCCGGCGCTTTCGAACAGGAAGATCGAGTTGCCATACACCTCGGTGCCGCCCTGCCCGTCGCGGATATTCGTCGGCAGGTTGGCGACGTGCAGGTCGCGCAACGTCAGGTCGACCTGCGCCGGCGCGCCGTCATCGCGCCAGCCCCGCAGCACGTAGCGAATGCGCGGGTCGGGATAGTCCGTGTAATGCGTCGAGTGCGCGTGGTTCATGGTGGCGATGTCGGGTGGATCGGTCGGCGCGTTGTGCCGTTGTAGTCGGTGACCGCGCGCACGCCGGCGGGCGTCTCGATCAGGAAGCTGGCATGGCCGAGAAAGGTGATGGTGAGCGTGTCCGGCGCCGCATCCGCCAGCATCAGGCGCGGCGCGCCAAGCGCAATCGGCGCACAGCCGGCTTCGGCCAGCCGCGGCGCGAGCAAGGCAAGCAGGCACAAAATCCAGGTTCGCGCGAGGGCCATGTGCGTCGGGTTCTCCTGTCCGCACTATTGGCCAAAATGGCGCCATAGGCGAGAGGCGGCAGCCGGCCCGTTCGTCAGCGGGCCGGCGCCGCGTTCATTCAGTTCGGCCGCACGTGGTCGAAGAACCCGGTGATGGCGGCCAGTCGCGTGTCGTCCGTAACAACCCCGAAGTCGGTGCCGCTCACCACGGCCGCACCTTCCTCCGGTGCAAGGTCCCAGGTGAAGCGGACGCGATCATGATGGCTCTCGACGTCCCCGGTTCGGCGGAATCGATGCCCCGGAAAGCGCTCCTGCACAGCGACGATCATGGTGTCGATGCCGTCGTGCCCCTCGCCCTGCAGCATCGGATCGAGGTAACGCGCGCCTTCCGTCCATGTCCGTGCAATCAGGTCGCGCCGCCGTCCGGCGTCGGTCTCGTTCCAGGTCGCGATGTAGCGATCGATCAGGTCGGTGAGCGTGTTCATCGTTGGTCTCCTGCACTGGCGCACCAATGGCGGTGCGGACGGCAAATTGCGTATTCTCGCCGCGCCGGTCGATTACATCGCAGGTAATTGGAAGGGTTCTCGCCCAGGCGGTATGCTCGCGCCATGATGAATTCGATCCGACCGGTGGGCGATCTGCTGCGCGAGTGGCGCCAGCGTCGACGCCTGAGCCAGCTCGACCTCGCGTCCGAGGCCGAAATCTCCACGCGGCACCTCAGCTTTCTGGAAACCGGACGCTCGCAGCCGAGCCGCGACATGGTGCTGCATCTGGCCGAGCAGCTTGACGTTCCGCTGCGTGACCGCAATGTGCTGCTGCAGGCGGCGGGCTTTGCGCCGGTGTTTCCCGAGCGCCCGCTCGGCGATCCCGCTTTGAAGGTCGCGCGACAGGCGATCGACCGGGTGCTCGCGGGCCACGAGCCAAATCCGGCGCTTGCGGTCGATCGTCACTGGACGCTCATCGCATCCAATTCGGCGACGCGGCGTCTGCTTGCGGGAACCGAGCCCTCGCTGCTGCGCCCACCCGTCAACGTGCTGCGGCTGAGCCTGCATCCGCAGGGGCTTGCGCCGCGCACCGCCAATCTCGGTGAATGGCGCGAGCATATTCTGGCGCGGCTGCGGCGTCAGATCGACATCAGCGGCGATCCGGTGCTGGTCAGGCTGCTGCGCGAGCTGCGCGACTATCCGGGGTCGGATGAGGCGCACGGCGTCGATCGCGATGCGACCGCGGTGGCCGTGCCGTTCCGGCTTGTCACGGATGCCGGCGTGCTGGCCTTCTTCAGCACGACGACGGTGTTCGGCACGCCGGTGGACATTACACTATCCGAGCTTGCCGTGGAGGCGTTCTTCCCTGCGGATCAGCAGACCGCGGACGCGCTGCGACGACTTGCCGGCTGACGCCGAGGCAATCTCGATCCGACGCAGATGCCGGCTGAGCTCGGACCTGCTCAGGGAGCGGATGGCTCGGACCAAACCTCGAAACCGTAAACCCGTTCCGATGATGACGCGCCCTCATTGCTCGTGTGCAGGATGTGGAAGGCATGGCGGATCGCACCATCGAGGGTCTCGGCGATGATGTCTGCCGGAAAGAGAACGTCGCCGCGCTCATTCAGCATGTGGCAGTGATAATCGAGCATCGCGCGCGCCTTTGAGCCGTTCAGGCGGGAGCACACGTATCCCTCAGCCGCCGGCGCCCATGACGGCCCGTTGCCAGCGATCAGGCAAGCCTGCGCCCACGCATCCAATGACGCAAGCCGAAAAAGGTTAATATAATGCCTGCGCCCGATGCGGCTTGACGGCGCCCACACCGTGCAGTGGTTTTGACGGCTGTCTTGACGCATTATTCACGTTGCGGCCTCGCCCTGCCGCATGATCGATGATGGCCGGGTTGGGGTGCGGGCGGTGTCGGTGATGATCGCGCCCGGCGTGCTGCACCGGCACGCTGCCGCACCGGATCGGTTGTTCGCGCATCTTGCGATGTCGGAGAACAGCGATACCGGTGCCGGCCGTCGTGCGGCAAACATGCCAGCGACTCGGAGTACAACCAACGACTCGGAGCACACTGCGCCGTTCGCATGATCCCGACTTTCTCTTTCCGTCATCTCCGCGAAAGCGGGGGTGACGAGGAGACTGGACGTAACGGCGGCGTAGGCAGTTGCGACGTCGGTCGTTATTCCGCCGCAGCCCGCGTCACACCGCCGAGCGCGCCCGATGCCTTGATCTCCGCGATCCGTCCTTCATCGAACCGCAGCACGTCGCGCAGAACCTCGTCGGTGTGCTCGCCGAGCAGCGGCGAACGCTGCACATCCGAGGCGCTGTCCGACATCTTGATCGGATTGCCGACCGTCAGGTACTTGCCGCGCGTCGGGTGGTCCACCTCGACCACCGTGCCGGTGTCACGCAGCGACTGCTCCTCGGCGATCTCCTTCATCGACAGGATCGGCCCGCACGGGATGTCGTATTTGTTCAGGATGTCCATGGCCTCAAACTTGGTCTTGGTCATGGTCCACTGCTCGATCGAATCGAAGATCGCCTTCAGCCGAGGCAGGCGGGCGGGCGGTTTGGCGTAGTCCGGATCGGTCTTCCATTCCGGCTTGCCGATCACGTCGCAGATCGCTTCCCAAACCGGTGCCTGGGCGATGAAATAGATGTAGGCGTTGGGGTCGGTCTCCCAGCCCTTGCATTTCAAAATCCAACCCGGCTGCCCGCCGCCCGAGGCGTTGCCTGCGCGCGGCACCGCCTCGCCGAATTCCCCGCCTGGATACTGCGGATATTCGGTCAGCGGTCCGTGTGCCAGGCGCTGCTGGTCGCGCAGCTTCACGCGGCACAGGTTCAGCACGCCATCCTGCATGGCACACAGCACCTTCTGCCCGCGCCCCGTTGTCACGCGCTGATAAAGCGCCGACACGATGCCGAGCGCCAGATGCAGGCCGGTGCCGGAATCGCCGATCTGCGCACCGGTGACCAGCGGCGGGCCATCGTCGAAGCCGGTGGTGGAAGCCGAACCGCCGGCGCATTGCGCGACGTTCTCGTAGACCTTGCAGTCTTCATACGGGCCGGGGCCGAAACCCTTCACCGAGGCCAGGATCATGCGCGGGTTCAGCTTCTGGACATGCTCCCAGGTGAAGCCCATGCGGTCGAGTGCGCCGGGCGCAAAATTCTCCACCATCACGTCGCACGTCTTTACCAGCGCCTCGAGCACTGCCTTCCCCTGCGGGTTGCGCCCATCGATGGTGATCGAGCGCTTGTTGTGGTTCAGCATCGTGAAATACAGGCTGTCCACCTTGGGGATGTCCTGCAACTGCCCGCGCGTGATGTCGCCGGTGCCCGGACGTTCCACCTTGATCACGTCGGCGCCAAGCCAGGCCAGAAGCTGCGTGCACGTCGGCCCCGACTGCACATGGGTGAAGTCGAGGATGCGAACGCCGTCGAGTGCTTTTGACATCTTATGCTCCTGTCTTCTTCGTCAGCGCGCTACGTGGGTTGAGATTGCCGATGTTGCCACTCTCGCTGCCCGCCGCCGGGTCGATCACAGCGTTGATGAGTGTGGGCCTGCCGGAGTCCATGGCCGTGTCGACCGCGCGCTTCAGTTCGTCCGGCGTGGTCGCATTGACGCCAACGCCGCCGAACCCCTCGATCATCCTGTCGTAGCGCGCGCCTTTGACGAACGCGGTCGTGGCTGCGTCGGCGCCGCCGCCGAGATTGACACCATCACCGCGATAGATGCCGTCGTTGTTGAACACGACGATGCAGACCGGCAGGTTGTAACGGCAGATCGTCTCCACCTCCATGCCGGAAAAGCCGAACGCGCTGTCGCCCTCGACGGCGAGGACGGGCTTGCCGGTCTCGATTGCCGCGGCGATGGCAAAACCCATGCCGATGCCCATCACGCCCCAGGTGCCGACATCGAGACGCTTGCGCGGCTGGTACATGTCGATCACGCCGCGCGCCTGGTCGAGCGTGTTGGCACCCTCGTTGACCAGGATCGCGTCCGGCCGCTCCTTGATCACGTCGCGCAGCACGCGCAGCGCGGAGTGGTAATCCATCGGGATCGAGTTCTTGCCGAGCCTGGTCGCCATCCGGGCGATGTTGGTTTCTTTCTTCTCTGTAATCGCCCTGGTCCACTCCGCGGGCGGCGGCTTCCAGTCGCCGCCCATGGCGCGCAGCAGTGCCGCCACGCAGGAGCCGATATCGCCCACCAGCGGTGCGGCGATCTCGACATTGCTGTCCATTTCGCGCGGCTCGATGTCGATATGAATGAACTTCTTCGAGCCCGGCTTGCCCCACTGCCTGCCCTTGCCGTGCGAGAGCAGCCAGTTGAGCCGCGCGCCGATCATCAGCACGACGTCGCTGTCGGCGAGCACGGTCGAGCGCGCGGCGGCAGCGCATAGCGGATGCAGGTCGGGCAGCAGGCCCTTGGCCATGCTCATCGGAATGTATGGAATGCCGCTCTTCTCGACCAGCGCACGGATGTCGTCGTCGGCCTGCGCATAGGCCGCACCCTTGCCGAGGATGATCAACGGACGCTGGGCGGCGCGCAACACGTCGAGTGCGCGCTCGACCGCGGAGGGTGCCGGAAGCTGCGCCGGCGCCGGATCGATCACCTTGACCAGCGAGCGCCGAGCAGCCTCGATCTCCATCACCTGGCCGAACAGCTTGCCTGGCAGGTCCAAATACACGCCGCCCGGTCGCCCCGAAACCGCGGCGCGGATCGCGCGCGCGACGCCGATGCCGATATCGGCTGCATGCAGCACGCGGAACGCCGCCTTGCACAGCGGCTTGGCAATGGCGAGTTGGTCCATCTCCTCGTAGTCGCCCTGCTGCAGGTCGACGATTTCGCGTTCGGACGAGCCGCTGATCAGGATCATCGGAAAGCAGTTCGTCGTTGCATTGGCGAGCGCGACCAGGCCGTTGAGGAAGCCCGGCGCGGAAACCGTGAGGCACACGCCCGGCGACTTTGTCAGCCACCCCGCGATGGCCGCCGCGTTGCCGGCGTTCTGCTCGTGGCGGAACGAGATCACCCGCATCCCCTCGGCCTGCGCCAAACGACCGAGATCGGTGATCGGGATGCCCGGCACGTTGTAGATCGTCTTGATGCCGTTCAGCTTCAGCGCGTCGATGACAAGGTGGAATCCGTCCGTCAATTCGGCTTCGACTTCGCCGACTTTCTGCTCGAGTGCTGCGGACATTGTCGTCTCCCTATGCGTACTGCCGGCGCCGTTCGTCATCGGATGTGGCGCTCCGGTCGAGGAAATCGCCGTGCGTCTCGACATGCGCCGCCAACCCCATGGTGTGCTCGCGCACCAGCCGCGCGGCGAGGTCGGCGTCATGCCGCTCCAGCGCGGCGATGATGTTGCGGTGATCGACGATCGAGCGCTGCGCCCGGTTGTCCTGCGTCATCGTCACCGCGCGGACCGCGCGCATGTGGATGAACAGGTTGTCGGTCAGGCCGGTCATCAGATCGACGCCGCCCATGCGGATGATCGCCTTGTGGAACTCCATGTTGGCGCGCGAGTACTCGCTGATCTGCTCGGACGGATCCTCCTGGAACACGTCAACCAGCGAGTGCAGTTCGGCAAGCTCCGCCTCGGTCACACGCGGCGCAGCGAGCCGCGCGGCCATGCTCTCGATCGCCGCCCAGACGGTGATCATCTCGACCACCTCGCGCTTCGACTTGCGCACCACCAGCAGGCCGCGCCGCGGCATCGAGCGGACAAAACCCTCCTGCTCCAGCACCGACAGCGCCTCGCGGATGGGGGTGCGGCTCATGCCGAGGTCCTGCGAAAGCTGACGTTCGTCGAGGCGCACCTCGAGGGGGTGGCCGTAGATGTTCATCTCGGTGATGGCGCGCTTGATCGCCTCGCACGCCTGCTTGCGCAGGCCGATGCTGACGGCGAGCGGCTCGATCTTTGGCCTGGGATCGGTTCCCGTTCCCTGCAACGCGTGCTCCCATCGGCTTTGGTACGCGAACTTGGTGTCGCTCTCCGTATACCAGGACAAAGCACGAGCCGGTCTGCCACGCAAGCCCCCGGGGCTGCGGTTGACTTCAGCGCGTGGCTTCGTCTACCTCGCGCCGAAGCCCCCGGAAGGGCGGGCGATGCAGCGGGGGACTACGGATGGGCAAAAGTCGCGGCGCCGACGCGATCGGCGGGTATGTCATGCACCCCGCCTGATGCCTGTCGAACCGTCCGCACCCCCACTGCTCCGCGTCTCCGAAGTGGCGATGCGTTTTGGCGGTGTCGTGGCACTTGCCGGCGTCTCTTTCGATGTTGACCACGGCCAGATCTGCGGTCTGATCGGGCCGAACGGGTCCGGCAAGACGACGCTGTTCAACTGCATCAGCGGCTTCTATCGCTTCGCCGATGGCGACATCCAGTTTGAAGGACGCTCGCTCAAAGGTCTGTCGCGGTATCGCATGGCGGGCCTCGGCATCGGTCGCACCTTTCAGAACGTCGCGCTGTTCCGTTCCATGAGCGTGCGGGACAATGTGCTGGTTGGCGCGCATCATCTCGGCCATTCCGGCTTCATCACCAACGCGCTTCGTTTGCCTGTGGTGCGGCAGGAGGAACAGCAGGCCACGGCGCGATTGCGCGATCTGCTGGAGCTGCTCGACCTGAAGGACATCGCCGACACGCGCGCCGGCAGCCTGCCATTTGGTACCCAAAAGCGCGTGGAACTGGCGCGCGCGCTGATCGGCGGGCCGAAGCTGCTGATGCTCGACGAGCCGGCCGGCGGGCTGAACCATGGCGAGGTGGATGATCTGGCGCAGCTGCTGCATCGCATCCGGACGCATTTCGACCTCAGCATCCTGTTGGTCGAGCATCACATGAACCTGGTGATGCGGGTTTCCGACAAGGTGGTGGCACTGGAATTCGGCCTGAAGATCGCCGATGGCACGCCGGACGAAGTGCGCAACGAGCCCGAGGTGATCCGCGCCTATCTCGGCGAGACCGGGGAAGAGCAGCATGCCGGCGCTGCTTGAGGCCCGCGCGCTGCACGCAGGCTACGGCGAGACGCGCGTGCTGCACGGCATCGACTTCGCGGTCGAGCAGGGCGGCGTCACCGCTCTGTTGGGTGCAAACGGTGCCGGCAAGACCACCACGTTGCGGGCAATCTGCGGCATGGTGCGAACCAGCGGGGAAATCCGATTTGATGGCGAACGGATCGACGGCCGCGCGACCGAGGACATCGTGCAGCGCGGCGTGGCGCATGTGCCGGACGGGCGCGGCACCTTCGTCGAATTGACGGTGGAGGAGAACCTGCGTCTCGGCGCCTTTATCCGGCGCGACCGCCAGGGCATCGCCGCGGATTTCGAACGCGTGTTCGGCTATTTCCCGCGCCTGCGCGAGCGGTTCCGCCAGCAGGCCGGCACATTGTCGGGCGGCGAGCAGCAGATGCTGGCGATCGCGCGGGCACTGCTGCTGCGGCCAAAGCTGCTATTACTGGATGAACCGTCGTTCGGGCTGGCGCCGCTGATCGTGCAGGAGATCTTCGCGATCATGCACCGGATCCGGGAGGAGGAAGGCGTGTCGATCCTGCTGGTCGAGCAGAATGCCAGTCTGGCACTGGAGATTGCCGACCAGGCGTATCTGCTGGAGACCGGGCGGATCGTGATCTCCGGCCCGGCGGCGGAGATCCGCCGCGATGAGTCGGTGCGGCGTTCGTATTTGGGGTACTAGGGATGACGATGAGCGACCCCCTCCCCGACCCTCCCCCGCTTCGCGGGAGAGGGAGTTTTCTGCGCGCCCTCCCCCGCTTTGCAGGAGCGGGTGGTTTATTGCATTCCCTCTCCCGCGAAGCGGGGGAGGGTTAGGGAGGGGGCCCATGGAAGGCGTGCTGCACCAGGTCCTGTCGGGCATTGCCAGCGGCGGCATCTACGCCTCGGTCGCGCTGGCCTTGGTGATGATCTACCAGGCGACGCACCACGTGAACTTCGCCCAGGGCGAGATGGCGACGTTCTCCACCTACATCGCGCTCACGCTGATCAACTTTGGCCTGCCCTACTGGATCGCCTTCATCCTCACAGTCGTGATCTCGTTCGTCATCGGACTGCTGATCGAGCGCGTTCTGATGCGGCCGATGATGGACGCCCCGGTGCTCGCCTCGGTCGGCGTGTTCATCGGCCTGCTGCTGATCATCAACAGCTGCACCGGCTGGGCATTCGACTACATGATCAAGACCTTCCCGACACCGTTCCCAGGCGGCCCGGTGCTGTTCAGCGGCTACGTCTCGGGCCATGAACTGGGCGCCACGGGCGTCACGCTCGTCGTGCTGATCGCGGTCTATCTGTTCTTTCGTCACACCAAACTGGGACTGGCGATGCGGGCTGCGGCATTCAATCCGGTATCGGCGCGCCTCGTCGGCATCCGCGTCGGCTGGATGCTGGCGCTCGGCTGGGGGCTCGCCGCTGCAATCGGCGCAGTCGCCGGCATGATGGTGGCGCCGATCGTCTATCTGGACCCCAACATGATGGCGGGGATTTTGCTGTACGCGTTCGCCGGCGCGCTGCTGGGCGGCATCGACAATCCGCTGGGCGCCGTGCTCGGCGGGTTCGCCGTCGGTATCATCGAGAACCTGGCCGGCGCTTACGTGGTCGGCACCGAACTCAAGCTGACGGTTGCGCTGATCATCATCGTCGCGGTGCTTGTGGTGAAGCCGTCGGGGCTGCTCGGCCGGACCGTGCTGAGCAGGGTGTAGACGATGGTGCGCAATGCCGCATGGGCGCTCCTGGTGTGGCTTGCCGCTGCGTTCGTGCCGACATTCCTGTTCAGCGACTACCACCTGTTCCAGCTTACCATGGTGGTCGTCTACGCCATCGCCATTTTGGGACTTGCCATCCTCACCGGGTTCAACGGCCAGATCTCGCTGGGACACGGCGCGTTCTACGCGATCGGCGCCTACGTCACGGCGATCCTGATGTCGGAATACGATGTGCCCTACTGGGCGACGCTGCCGGTTTCGGCAATCGTCTGCGCGGCGGTCGGGTTCCTCATCGGACTGCCGGCGCTGCGGCTGGGCGGGCTGTATCTCGCGCTGACCACCTTCGCGCTCGCCGTCGCCGTGCCGCAGCTTTTGAAGCACAACGCACTGGAACATTGGACCGGCGGCGTGCAGGGCCTCGTCATCGACAAGCCCGATCCGCCGTTCGGCCTGGCCCTGTCGCCCGACCAGTGGCTCTATCTGTTCTCGCTGTTCATCGGTGGCCTGCTGTTCCTGGTTGCGTGGAACGTGGTGCGCGGGCGGATCGGCCGGGCGATGATGGCAATCCGCGACCATGCGCTTGCCGCCGAGGCCATGGGCATCGACATCGCGCTGCTGAAGACGCGCACCTTCGCCCTGAGCGCGCTTTATACCGGTGTGGCAGGTTCGCTCGGCGCCATCGTGGTGCAGTTCGTCGCACCGGACAGTTTCGGTATTTTCGTATCGATCTATTTCTTCGTCGGGCTCGTGTGTGGCGGTGTCGCCTCGATCGGCGGGGCGATCTTTGGTGGTTTGTTCATAGAGTTCGTGCCAAATCTCGCCGAGAAGGTGTCGAAGGCGGCGCCCGGCGCGGTCTACGGCGTGATCCTGATCGCCGTGATGTTCCTGATGCCGGCCGGCGCGGCCGGTTTCGTCGGTTCCCTCGTCAAGTCCCTTGGGGCACGCTTTCGTCGTGGCGTGAAATCGGCTGATATCGAACCAGCCAGCAAAGGGGAACCCGGTGGCGACACCATTGCTGCTCCGGCCGTCGTGCCTCATGGCGTTGGTCCTGACGCTGGCGTCAACCGCCGCGTGTAAGAAACAGAACGCCTACGTCCCGCCGCCGCCACAGCAGGTCGGCGTGGCGAAGCCGGTACAGCAAGACGTGTTGCCGTACCTGGAACTCACCGGCAACGCGGCCGCGTACAACCAGGTCGACCTCGAAGCGCGGGTACAGGGATATCTCCAGGAGATCGACTACAAGGACGGCACCGAGGCCAAGCTGGCCGACACGCTGTTTGTCATCGAACCCGCGCCCTATCAGGCACAATTGCAGCAGGCGCAGGCCTCGCTTGCGGCCACGCAGGCCGATCTGGTGCAGTCCGAGGCCGAGTTCTACCGACAATCCACGCTGGGCAAGAGCGACTTTGCGTCACAGTCGAAGGTGGACGAGGCGCGGGCCAAACGCGACACCGACAAGGCCAAGATCCTGAGCGATCAGGCCGGCGTGACGATCGCTGCAATCAATCTCGGCTACACGCGCGTCAACGCGCCGTTCGACGGCCTGGTCACCGCGCATCTCGTATCGGTGGGCGGTCTGGTCGGCAGCAACGGCGTGACAAAGCTCGCCAGCATCGTGCAGCTCGATCCGATCTATGCCAGCTTCACCGTCAGCGAACAGCAGGTGCTGCGGATCAAGCAGGTGATGGCAGCGCAGGGCGTCAAGCCGGGAGACATCAAGGACACGCCGGTCGAAGTCGGGCTGATGACGGAGAATGGCTATCCGCATGTCGGCACGCTGGACTACGTGGCGCCCATGATCGACCCCGCCACCGGGACGCTGACCGCGCGCGGCCTGTTGCAGAACGGCAATCGCGCGCTGTTGCCTGGCATGTTCCTGCGCATCCGTCTGCCGCTGGCGCACCAGAAGATGAACGCGCTGCTGGTGCCCGATATGGCGCTGGGCGCCGACCAGAGCGGCCGATATGTGCTGGTGGTGGACAAGGACAACGTCGTGCAGCAGCGCACGGTGCAGATCGGACAACTGGAGGGCAGCCTGCGCGTGATTTCGTCCGGGATCGCGGCGGACGATCTTGTGGTGATCAGCGGCAACCAGAAGGCAATCCCCGGCGAGAAGGTCGCGCCGCAGGTCACGACGATCACCGCCGATACCGCGCCGGCCGCTCCCGGCAAATCGTGACGGCGGGCGGCCGCAACCGATGATCTCGAAATTCTTCATCGACCGTCCGGTGCTGGCCAACGTGCTGGCGATCGTCATGGTGCTGATCGGCGGCGTCGCGCTGTTCACCTTGCCGGTCGCGCAGTATCCGAACGTCGTGCCGCCGACCGTGTCGGTGACCACGAGCTATCCCGGCGCCAGCGCGGATACCGTGATGAACACCGTCGCGCTGCCGATCGAGCAGCAGGTCAACGGCGTGCAGGGCATGATCTACATGCAGTCGACCAGCGCAGCCGATGGGACCTATTCGCTGACGGTGACATTTGACATCGGCACGGATCTGAACTTCGCGCAGGTGCTGGTGCAGAACCGTGTCTCCGCCGCAATGGCGTCGCTGCCGCAGGCGGTGCAGGTGCAGGGCGTCACGGTGCAGCAGAAATCGACGTCGATACTGCAGATCGTCACGCTCACCTCGCCGGACGGGCGCTACGACAGCCTGTTCCTCAGCAACTACGCAACCATCAGTCTGGTGCCGGAGCTTTCCCGCGTCCCCGGCGTCGGCAACGTCAGCGTGCTCGGCGTCGGCCAGTATTCCATGCGGATCTGGCTCGATCCGGAAAAGCTCCAGGCCCGTGCGTTGGCCCCCGCGGATGTGATCAAGGCGATCCAGCAGCAGAGCCAGCAGGTCACGTCGGGCCAGGTCGGCGCACCGCCCGCGCCCGCCGGACAGAATTTTCAGTACACTGTGAACGTCGAGGGCCGACTGACCGATCCGGTCGAATTCGCCAACATCATCGTCAAGGTCGACAGCGCCAACGGCGGACAGATCACGCGCGTGCGGGATGTCGGACGCGTCGAGCTTGGCGCGCAAAGCTACTCCCAGTCATCCCGGCTGAACGGCAAGCCGGCAGCGGGCATCGGCATCTTCCAGTTGCCGACCGCCAACGCGCTGAACGTCGCGGCGCTGGTCAACGCCAAGATGGTGGAGCTGGCGAAGTCCTTTCCGCAAGGGCTGACCTATCGCGTGCCGTTCGACACCACGCGCTTCGTGAATGCCTCGATCCACGAGGTCTACAAGACGCTGGTCGAGGCCGCCGTGCTCGTGCTGATCGTGATCCTGGTGTTCCTGCAGGATTGGCGCGCCACTCTGGTGCCGGCGACCACGGTGCCGGTAACGATCATCGGCGCATTTGCCGCGTTGGCGGCGCTGGGCTTCACCGTGAACCTGTCCACCCTGTTCGCCATCGTTTTGTCGATCGGCATTGTTGTGGATGACGCGATCGTGGTGGTTGAAGGCGCGGCGCACCACATCGAGCAGGGTCTTTCGCCGCACGACGCGGCCATCAAGGCGATGGACGAGCTGTTCGGACCGATCATCGGCATCACGCTCGTGCTGATGGCGGTGTTCATACCTGCGGCTTTCCTGCCTGGTCTGACCGGGCAGATGTATGCCCAGTTCGCGCTGGTGATCGCAGCGACCGCATTCATCAGCGCGATAAACGCTGCCACCTTGAAGCCGACCCAATGTGCGATGTGGCTGCGGTCACCGGTGCCGCCGGAGCAGCGCAACGTCTTCTTCCGCGGCTTCAACCGCGTCTATCAGCCGATCGAGAACACCTATGCCAGATTGATCGGCGTCATGGCACGCAACAGCGGAGCGATGGTGCTGATCGCCCTGGTCATCGCCGGCGTCGGCGTCTGGGGCATTGCGCGGCTGCCGACGTCGTTCATACCGATCGAGGACCAGGGCTATGTGATGGTCGCAGCGCAGCTTCCCAACGGCGCGGCGACGGGCCGCACGCAGCAGGTGATGGACCAGGTGACGAAGGCCGCGCTTGCCGTCGCCGGCGTGGATCAGGTGGTGTCGATCAGCGGCATCTCGGTGCTCGACAACAACGCCACGCTGGCGAATGCCGGCGTTGCCTATGTGATCCTGAAGGACTGGAGCCTGCGCAAGCCGGGAAGCGGCGCCGACCTGCGCTCCCTCGTCGGCAATCTTCAGCGCGAACTGGACAAGCTGCAGGATGCGGTGGCGCTGGTTCTGGTGCCACCGCCGATCCAGGGCATCGGCAACGCCAGCGGCTTCACCATGCAGGTCGAGTTGCGCGACGGCAGCTTCGATTACACCAAGCTGCAGACCATCGCCCAGACCATCGTGAAGGACGGCAACACGCAGACCGGATTGCAGCGGCTCAATTCGACGTTCCGCGCGGGGGTGCCGCAGATCCAGGTGCTGGTGGACCGGATCAAGGCGGAGACGCTGAATGTTGCGGTCGGCGACGTGTTCAACGTGCTGGCCGGTTATGTCGGCTCCAGCTATGTCAATCAGTTCAACAAGTTCGGCCGCACCTTCCAGGTCTATGTGCAGGCCGATGCGAAGTTCCGTCTGCTGCCAAGCGACATCGAGAAGCTTTATGTCCGCAGCCAGGACAACAAGATGGTGCCGCTTGGCGCCCTGGTGCAGATACGCCCGACGGTCGGACCGGCACTGGTCGGGCTTTACAATCTGTACCCGACCGCCACCATCGTGGGTGGGCCGGCACAGGGTTTCAGTTCGGGTGAGGCGATAAACCTGATGGAACAGATCGCCGACCGGACCCTCCCGCGCGGCACCGGCTTTGAATGGACGGCGATGGCGCATCAGGAGAAGATCGTCGGCAGTCAGATCTTCTACGTGTTCGGTCTGGGCATGCTGCTGGTGTATCTGTGTCTGGCCGGGCAATACGAGAGCTGGATTGCACCGATCTCGGTGATTTTGGCGGTGCCGCTGTCGCTGATGGGGCCGGTGATCGCATTGACCAGCCTCGGGCTGTCCAACAACCTGTACACCCAGATCGGACTTGTGCTGCTGATCGCATTGTCGGCGAAGAACGCTATCCTGATCGTCGAGGTCGCACGCGTGCGGCGCATGCAACATGGCGATACCGTCCTGCAGGCCGCGGTCGGCGCGTCGCGCGCACGCTTCCGCCCGATCATCATGACCTCGTTTGCATTCATACTGGGTGTCGTGCCACTGGTCACCTCGACTGGTGCGGGCGCCAGTGCGCGCGTCTCGCTGGGCCTTGCGGTGCTCAGCGGCATGCTCGCATCAACCTTGCTGGCGGTGTTGTTCGTGCCGTCGTTCTTCGTGGTCATGCAGCATTTCGAGGAATGGCGGAACTCCAGGAAGCAGCCTGCGGTGGCACACGAAACGGTTTAGTGGGAGGATACGCGGATGCTGGATTTGACAGGCAAGGTGGCGATCGTCACAGGAGCGGGATCGGTCGGTCCCGGCTGGGGCAATGGCAAGGCAACGGCCACGCTGTTCGCGCGCCAGGGTGCCTCGGTGTTCCTGGTGGATATCAACGAAGCGGCGGTGAACGAGACGCGGCAGATCATCGAGGGCGAAGGCAACGCCTGCGCGGTGCATCGCTGCGACATGACGGTTGCAGCCGATGTGCAGGAGATGGTGCAGGCCTGCCTGAACCGGTTCAAACGCATCGACATCCTGGTGAACAACGTCGGCGGGTCGGCGCCCGGCGATCCGGTGTCGATGTCGGAGGAAACCTGGGATCACCAAATCGACCTCAACCTCAAAACCGTGTTCCTCGGCTGCAAGTACGTGCTGCCGGTGATGGAGGCGCAGGGCAAGGGCGCCATCGTCAATCTGTCTTCGGTCGCCGGGCTGCGCAACGACGGACACGGCGGGCGCGTGCATGTCGGCTATAGCGCAACCAAAGCAGGGGTGATCCAGTTCACCCGCTCGACCGCCGGGGCTTTTGTGAAGAAGGGCATCCGCTGCAACACCGTGGTGCCGGGCCTCATGCATACGCCGCTGGTGGAATATCGCCTGGCGCGCACGGTTGCCGGCAACGACGCAGCGGCACTGATCGCCAGCCGCAATGCACGCACGCCGATGGGGCGGATGGGCACCGCCTGGGATGTCGCGCATGCTGCACTGTTCCTGGTGTCCGACGAGGCGAACTACATCACCGGAACCGAGATCATCGTCGACGGCGGCCTGATCCTGGCATCGCCATAACGCAAGGGGAGACAAGACATGAGCGAACGACGCTTCAAGGAACTGACGCCGGAGACGATGACGGCGGAACAGAAGAAGGTAGCCGATGCGATCCAGTCCGGCCCGCGCGGCGCCGGGCTGCGCGGGCCGTTCAATGCGCTGCTGCGCAGTCCCGAGATATGCGACCTGGTGCAGCGGGTCGGCGCCTACGTGCGATACGCGACGTCCATTCCGGCGCAGTTGAACGAGATGGCGATCATCATGGCCGGGCGGAAGTGGACGGCGCAGTACGAATTCTACGCGCATCGCAAGCTCGCCATCCAGGCCGGGCTGAAGCCCGAAATCTGCGATGCGATCGCGGCCGGAACGCGGCCCGTGGCGATGCAGAACGACGAAGCTGCCGTCTACGATTTCTGCACGGAGTTGCTTGGCACCGGGCAGGTGTCGGACGAGAACTTCAAGCGGATCGCCGACCGGTTCGGCGAGCGCGGCGTAATCGACCTGATTGGCGCGGTGGGGTATTACAGTTTGGTGTCGATGGTGCTGAACGTCGATCGCGTACCGCTGCCAGCCGGAGAGACGCCTCCGCTGAAGCCGCTGGCGTGACACATGGTCTGCCTGCCAGCGTCATGGCAGGTTCGCGCAGGACATTCCGGAGATGCGGCGCATGACACCTGCGGATCTCGGCAAGGTCGACGTGCTGGTGATCGGCGCCGGCAATGCCGCGGCCAATGCGGCACTGTCGGCGCACGAGGCAGGCGCGTCGGTTGCGATGATCGAGACTGCGCCGAAGGAGGCACGCGGCGGCAACTCGGCATTCACCGGCGGCGCATTCCGTTTCAAATATGCCGGCATCGACGACCTGCTGCGGCTTGCGCCGGACATCGCCGATCTCGATCTCGCCACCATCGACTTCGGCAGCTACACCGAAGGCCAGTACTTCGACGACATGGGACGGCTGACCGAGTACCGCTGCGACCCTGACCTGACCGAGGTCCTGATCGGCAACAGCTTCGAAGCCGGCCTGTGGCTGCGCAGCCACGGCGTACGATTTCAGCCGGCGCTCGGACGCCAGGCGTTCAAGGTCGCGGGAAAATTCAAATTCTGGGGCGGGCTGGCGTGCCATATCCTGGGCGGCGGCCAGCATCTGGTCGCGGCGCTCCACGCAAAACTGGAGCACCTCGGCATTCCGGTGCTGTACGACACGACCGCGACCGC
Source organism: uncultured Alphaproteobacteria bacterium (assembly GCA_963739725.1). Classification (GTDB taxonomy): domain Bacteria; phylum Pseudomonadota; class Alphaproteobacteria; order Acetobacterales; family Acetobacteraceae; genus JAMXLO01. Next base: position 182,504 of record CAVUBS010000032.1, read on the forward strand.
TTTGCTGCGCGGCGATGATCGCATCGACGGCGTGCGCGTGCGGCACCGGTTCCGGCAATACGATCTGCGCGCCAAGGCGGTGGTGCTCGCGTGCGGCGGGTTTGAATCGAATGCCGAAATGCGCGCCCGCTACCTCGGCCCCAACTGGGATCTGGCCAAGGTGCGCGGCACCAAATACAACACCGGCATCGGCCATCGCATGGCGATCGACATCGGTGCCGCGGTCGCGGGGCACTGGTCCGGTGCCCATGCCGTGCAGTGGGACATGAACGCGCCGCCGTATGGCGATCTGACCGTCGGCGACCGGTTCCAGAAGCACAACTATCCGTTCGGCGTGCTGGTCAACGCGCGCGGCGAGCGCTTCCTGGACGAGGGGCTGGATTTTCACAGCTACACCTATGCCAAGTACGGCCACGAGGTGATGAAGCAGCCCGGCCTGTTCGCCTGGCAGATCTTCGACCAGAAGATCGTCCACCTGCTGCGCGAGGAATACCGCATCGCGCGCATCACCAAGGAGCAGGCGAACACGCTCGAGGAACTGGCGCCGAAGCTGGCCGGCGTGGATGCGAAGGCGGTGCTGGAGACGCTCCGCCAGTACAATGCGGCGCCGCGTCCCGATGTGGCATTCAATCCGAACATCCATGACGGGCTGCGCACGTTCGGGCTGCCCATCGACAAGACCAACTGGGCGCAGACGCTCGACACGCCGCCGTACCACGCGTATGGCGTGACGGCCGGCGTGACATTCACCTTCGGCGGTCTGAAGACGACGACATCGGCCGAGGTGGAGGACACTTCCGGCGCACCGATCCCGGGGCTTCACGCCGCGGGGGAGATACTGGGTGGCCTGTATTTTCACAACTACGGCAGCGGGACGGGACTTGTCGCCGGCGTGGTGTTCGGTCGCATTGCCGGCCGGCAATCAGCCGCCACCGCACGTGCCCTGGGTTGAGCGATCCGGCGGCACGGTGCGGCCGGAAACAGGAGGAGGAACCAAATGGCTGACAATGGGCAGAAGATCATCGACCTCGACAGGCAGCGCATGACCGCGATGGCGGAGAAGGACATCGGCAAGCTGAACGCGCTGCTGTCGGACGATCTGGTCTACACGCACTCATCGGCGCGGCTTGACACGAAGAAAAGCCTGATCGGCGCTATGGAATCCGGAACCACCGTCTATACCGGGGTTGAACCATACGATGTGAAGGCGCAGGACCTCGGCGACGCCGTGGTACTGACCGGATCGTGCCGTATTCGCGTCAATTCGGGCGGAAAACCCAACGCTTTTGCTGTCCGGTTCACCGATGTCTATGCCAACAAAGGTGGCCAGTGGCAGATGGTGACCTGGCAGTCCACTCGCCTGCCGGAGTGACTTTTTCCCATGCCGGCGTTGCGCAGGGCCGTGTGCTGCGCAACGCCGACGCGTTGGTTGCCGACAGCCTGATCGATCCGGCCGCACGCGAGGCCATCGCCGCGGTTGAGCGCCGCTACGCCGTGGCGATCACGCCGGCGATGCGCGCGCTGATCGAGCACCAAGACGACCCGATCGGCCGCCAGTTCATCCCAGACCCCGCCGAACTGATCACCGCGCCGCACGAACATGCCGATCCGATCGCGGATGATGCGCTCTCGCCGGTCAAAGGCGTGGTACACCGCTATCCCGACCGCGCGCTGCTCAAGCCGTTGCTGATCTGTCCGGTGTATTGTCGCTTCTGTTTCCGCCGCGAACATGTCGGGCCGGACGGCGGATTGCTGAGCGATGTGGAGTTGCAGGCGGCGTATGACTGGTTCGCCGCGCGTCCGGCGATCCGCGAGGTGATCCTGACCGGCGGCGATCCGCTGATGCTGTCACCGCGCCGGCTTGCCGCGATCGTCGGGGCGCTGTCGGCGATCCCGCATATCGACATTCTGCGTGTACACACGCGCGTGCCGGTGGCCGAACCGGCGCGGCTTACCGATGCGCTCGCGGCCGCATTGGAAACAAACAAATCGATGTGGCTCGTGCTGCACGCCAATCACGCGCGCGAATTCACGCCTGAGGCGCGGGCTGCCGTTCGGCGGGTGCTCGCGCGGGCCATTCCTGTGCTCGGCCAATCCGTGCTGCTGCGCGGCGTCAACGACAGCGCCGAGGCGTTGGAGGCGTTGTTCCGTGCGATGCTGGCGGCGCGGGTGAAGCCTTACTACCTGCACCAGTTGGACGCCGCACCCGGCACCGCGCGGTTTCATGTCCCGATCGAGGAAGGCCGCCGCCTGCTCGCGGCGTTGCGTGGCCGCGTCACCGGACTGGCGTGGCCGACCTACGTACTGGATATCCCGGGCGGCTACGGCAAGGTGCCGGTCGGTCCCGAGTATCTGGAACCGGACGACCAGGTGCGCGACCCAGGTGGAACGCTGCGCGCGGTTTCAGGCCCGCGGTGAAGCCGCGTCGGTGCCTTCGCCGGGACCGAATTCCACGTCCGCGTAGATTTCGCTGAGGGCCAGTTCGATGCCGATCTCCGGCATTTGCAGCACGTCCGCTTCCGTGAGGGCGCGCGCGATCCAATCGGCGCCCATCCGGGAGAACACCGTGGCGGCGATGCTGTCCTGTTCGAGGATGACGTAGCGCTGGATCGATGCGGTTGCCTGGTATTCCCGCAGCTTCTCGATCCGATCGGTGCGTGACGTGGTGGGGCTGAGTACTTCGAATATAACAACAGGTTCCGGAACGATCGTAGCATCCGGGGAAAAAGGCGTGCAGTTCACGTGTGCGTCCGGATAGCGGATGCGGCCCTGGACCTCGATCTTGGTGGTTGGCCCCCAAGGCCGGCAGGGTTTACCGCGCAGCCGCTGATACAGCAGCGCCCGGAGTGTGCCGCAGATGGTTTCGTGCCCGAGCGGTCCCACCGGTCATCGCGACGGGCCGGAATCCGTCGAATTCGTAGCGAAGTTCCTGCCGCTCCTCCCAGTCCAGGAATTCCGCCAGACTCATCGGTCGTTGCAGAACTGCGCTCATGGCACCACGCTTAGCACGACCGCACCCGTCGCCACGAGCCCGGCAAAAACTTGCCCCGACCGCCCGCGCAGTCTAGAAGCCGGCACCCTCAAGGCAACCGACACAGGCTCTTTTACAATGAAGCAGCAGGCGAACCTGATCCGTGCCGGACAGGTGATCGAGCACGACGGCCGTCGCTGGACCGTGCTGAAGCAGCAGATCATCACCCCGGGCAAGGGCGGCGCATTCATCCAGGTGGAAATGCGCGACCTCAAGTCGGGCAACAAGACCAACGAGCGCTGGCGCACCGCCGACACGGTCGAGCGGCTGATGACCGAGGAGAAGGAGTACACCTACTCCTACACCGATGGCACCAACATGGTGCTGATGGACCCGGAGACCTACGAAGAGGCGCATATTCCGCTCGACCTGCTGGGCGACCTGGCGCCGTTCCTGCAGGACAACATGGCCGTCACGGTCGACCTCGTGGAGGGCGATCCGGTGGGCATCCACCTGCCGGCGACCGTCGTGCTCGAGGTGGTCGAGGCGGATCCGGTGGTGCGGGGCCAGACCGCTGCTTCGTCGTACAAGCCGGCGCGGCTCGCCAACGGGGTGAAGACCTCGGTGCCGCCGTTCATCGAGACCGGCGAGCGGATCGTCGTGAAGACCGAGGACGCCAGCTACGTGGAGCGCTCCAAGGGCTGAGGACCCGCCCCGGTGGCGCTCCGCCTCTCCGCGCACCTGACGGTCATGGCCAACGCCGCCCAGAAGGCGTCGAAACGGCTGCTGCGCGACTTCAACGAGGTCGAGCAGCTGCAGGTCTCGGTGAAGGGACCGTCCGACTTCGTCTCGCAGGCCGATATCCGCTCGGAACAGACCCTGCGCGAGGAACTGAACAAGGCGCGGCCGGGCTACGCGTTCCTGATGGAGGAGTCCGGCGCCTCGGGCTCGCAGCACTGGTCCTGGCGCTGGGTGGTCGATCCGCTCGACGGCACCACCAACTTCCTGCACGGCATTCCGCACTGGGCGATCAGCATCGCGCTGGAGCGCCGCCTGCCCGACGGCAGCTCCGAACTGGCGGCCGGCCTGATCTACGCACCCGCGGTGGACGAGATGTTCTGGGCCGAAAAGGGCGTCGGCGCCTTCGTCAACGAACGGCGGCTGCGCGTCTCGGCGCGGCGCGAGATGGCGCATGCGGTGTTCGCCACCGGCATCCCGTTCGCCGCGGTCGCCCCGCATCGCCGGCTGGCGTTTGCCCGCACGCTCGGGCTGCTGATGCCGCAGGTTGCCGGCATCCGGCGCTTCGGCGCCGCGGCGCTCGATCTCGCCTGGGTTGCCGCCGGCCGCTATGACGGGTTCTGGGAACTCGGCCTGAAGCGCTGGGACATGGCCGCCGGGCTGCTGCTGGTGCGTGAGGCAGGCGGCTTCGCCACCGACCCGGGCGGCAAGGACCCGCTCGATACCGGCGATGCCGTCGCGGCCAACCCGCATCTGCATGCGGCACTCACCGAGGCGGTCCTGCAGGGCATCGCCAGGGGCCAGCAGTCCGGGCCGGCGAGTGATGCAGGATGATGACAGCGTTCACTATTGTCGGTCGCGTGTCCCATGTATTCTCGCCGCATGTGGCAAGTCATTCTCCTGCTGGCCGGGCTGCTCTGCACGGCCGCGCCTGCGCTTGCGCAGGTCACCATCGACCTGCACGCGCTTGATGCCCTGCCCGGCGCCAAACCGCCGACGCCGGAGGCACGGCCGCGCCGCGCTCCGCCAAAGCCGGCGCAGCCTCCCCCGCAACCGCCAGGCTGAACAAATCGACGCCCCAGCAGCCGGCTGCCGCGCCGGCGCCCGAGCCCTCGACAGCGGCGGCGACCCAGGCGCCACCAGCGCCGCAGCCGGCACCGGCACCCACGCCGCCGGCCGCCACCCTGCCGGAGACGGTCCCTCCGGTCATCGCCCTCGCACCGGTCCCGCCGCCACAAGCCGTCCAGGCACCGCCACCCCCACCGCCGCCGATCTCGGACACCGCGACCAGCGCGGCCACCGCTGCCGGCGCCGGACTTCGGGTGACGTTCGGTACCGGTGAGACCGATCTCAGTCCTGCAAGCGCAACCGCCATCCAGAACCTTGTCCAGACCGGGCCGCAGGGCGATGGGATCAGCTTCAACGTTGTGGCGTACGCGGCGGGCACGCCGGAGGACCCGTCCACCGCGCGGCGCCTTTCGCTGGCGCGCGCGCTCGCGGTGCGCAGTGCGCTGATTGCCGACGGGGTGAGTTCGACGCGGATCTACGTCCGCGCGCTTGGGGCCCAGGCGGGGGGCGCCCAGGCTGGGGGCGCCCAGGCCGGTGACGGGCCGCCTGACCGGGTGGACCTGTCGGTCCTGGGCGTCAATGCGCCATCGGTCCCGGCCAGTGCGCCCGGACAGCCACCCGCGCCGCCACAGAGCCGGCAGCAATGACGCGACCGAACACCTACCTGATCCGGATGGGCGTCTTCCTGCTGCTGGTGCTGCTCGTCGCGGCCCTGCTGTCGCCCGTGCTGCTCACGGCCTATGGCAACAATCCGCTGCTCAACAGCCTGATCCTGCTGGTGGCGCTGATCGGCGTCGGCTGGAACCTGCGCCAGGTGCTGCGGCTGTCGCCCGAGGTCGCCTGGCTGGAGACCTACCAGACCGCCCGCCCCCGGCTTGGCACGCTGCCGTCGCCGAAGCTGCTGGCGCCGATGGCCCACATGCTGGCCACGCGCGAGGAGCACAGCCGCACCGACCTGGCCCGCTTCACGCTGTCCGCCACCGCGATGCGCAGCCTGCTCGACGGCATCGCCTCGCGCCTGGACGAGAGCCGCGAGCTGTCGCGCTACATGACCGGATTGCTGATCTTCCTCGGCCTGCTCGGCACGTTCTGGGGCCTGCTGAAGACGGTCGGCGCGGTGTCCGACGTGATCGGCTCGATGTCGGTCGGCTCGGGCGATCTCAACGCACTGTTCGAGCAGCTCAAGTCCGGGCTGGCGAAGCCGCTCGCCGGCATGGGCACGGCGTTCTCCGCCTCGATGTTCGGCCTGTCCGGCGCGCTCGTGCTGGGGTTCCTCGACCTCACCGCGGGCCAGGCGCAGAACCGGTTCTTCAACGAGCTGGAAGAATGGCTGGCCGGCCTGACCCGCCTGTCCTCGGGCGTGCTGGCGGAAGGCGAGGGCTCGGTGCCGGTCTACGTGCAGGCGCTGCTCGAGCAGACCGCCGAGAACATGGAGAACCTCCAGCGCATCCTGCAGCGCGGCGAGGACAGCCGCTCGCAGGCGAACCAGGCGGTGCTGGCGCTCACCGAGCACATCGCCACGCTGTCGGATGCGATGCGCACCAGCCAGCACCTGATGCTGCGCATCGCCGAAGCACAGTCGGCGATCGCGCCAGCCATGCAGCGACTCGCCGAACATCGCCGCGACGCCGGCTTCGACGACGCGGCGCGCGCGCATCTGCGCAACATCGAACTTTATCTGCAGCGCCTGCTGGCCGATGCCGAGCAGGGCCGCGCGCAGGCCACGGCGGAGCTGCGCAATGACCTTCGCATCCTGACCAGGACAGTCGCCGCCCTGGCCGAGGAGCAGAAGTAGCGATGGCGCTGACGGTACGCCGCCGCGGCGACAACGGGCTCTCGCCCTGGCCCGGCTACGTGGATGCGCTGTCCACGCTGCTGATGGTCATCATCTTCGTGCTGCTGGTGTTCGTGCTGGCGCAGGCGTTCCTGTCGGTCGCGCTGACCGGACGCGACAAGCAGCTCGACCGGGTGAACCGCCAGCTTGCCGAAGTCAGCGACATGCTGTCGCTGGAGCGAGGCCGCAGCACCGACCTGCAGCAATCGATCGCGCAGCTCAACCGCGACCTGGCGGCGACGAATGTCGCGCGCGACACGCTGACCCAGCAGCTTGCCGCGATGAAGGACCAGGCCGAGCGGGCCACGGCCGATCGCGATGCGCTGCGGGTCGAGCGCTCGCAGCTGTCGCAGCAGCTTGCCGATGCCGCGCTGCAGCTGCAATCCGGCGCGGCGCGCACCGAGCAGCTGCAGAAGGACCTTGCCGCATCCTCCGGCCGCACCGATGCCGCCACCCAGGAGACCGCCAGGGTCGCCACGCAACTCGCGGACACGCGGCGCCAGCTGGCCGCCGCCCAGTCACAGCTTGCCGAGATGCAGAAGCAGATCGCCGATCTGGACACGACGGTGAAGGCCGACAAGGAAACGATCACCGCACGGCTGTCCGATCTCGCCAAACTGGCAGAGCAGAACCGGGCGCTTGCCGCACTGCGCGACGAACTGGAGAAGCAGGCGCAGGATTCCGCCGCCCGCACGATGACCGAACAGCAGCGTCGCGCCGCCGTGGAAGCGCAGCTGTCCGGCGAGAAGCTGCTCGGCGATTCGGCGCGCGCGCAGATCGCGTTGCTGAACCGGCAGGTGGACGAGCTGAAGGCACAGCTCACCTCGGTCGCCAAGGCACTGGACGTGGCGCAGACGCAGGGCAAGGATAAGGACACCCAGATCGCCAATCTCGGCCAGAAGCTGAACGTGGCGCTGGCATCGAAGGTGGAGGAGCTGCAGCGCTATCGCAGCGAGTTCTTCGGCAAGCTGCGCGACGTTCTGGCGAACCGCCCCGGCATCCAGATCGTCGGCGATCGCTTCGTGTTCCAGAGCGAGGTGCTGTTCCCGGTCGGCAGCGCGGAACTGACGCAAGCCGGCCAGGCAGGCATCACCGCGCTGGCGATCACCATCAAGGACATCGCCGCCGAGATACCGCCCGACATCAAATGGATCATGCGGATCGACGGCCACACCGACCACCAGCCGATCCGGCCAGGCTTCCCGTACGCGTCCAACTGGGAGCTGTCCACGGCGCGCGCCATCACGGTGGTGAAGCTGCTGATCGCCGACGGCGTGCCGGCCGAGCATCTCGCCGCGACCGGGTTCGCCGACAATGAGCCGCTGGACCCGGCCGACACGTCGGACGCCTACGCCAAGAACCGCCGCATCGAGTTGCGCCTGACCGATCGGTAGAGCGGGAGGGGGTTGGGGGCAATCGGGTGCAGTTGAAGCGCTCAGGGCTCTGCCCTGAAACCCGCCCGGTGGCTTTGCCCCCGGGACCCCCACCAAAGGCGGAGCCTTTGGAATCCGATTACTGAAGTAACGGGTTCCAAGGGCTCCGCCCCATAGGCGCGAATCTAACGGTTTGTGCGGTCACGGCGGGGTGTGATTCTGGGACGGGATGCGACATTCGGCATCCCTGCTCTCGGGCACCTGGTCAGCGATCATTGCGACCATTGCGCGTTCCGTGGATCTCGAGGCCACGGCGCGAGAGTTCCAGGCCCTGCAGCGCCGGCGGAAGATCAGGACCGCGGAGGCCCTGCTGCGGCTGGCGCTGATGTGGGCTCCGGGCGGGCAGTCGTTGCGCGAGGCGGCCGCCCTGGCGGGGGAAGCCGGCATCGCCGAGCTTTCCGACAAGGCGGTGGAAGGCCGGCTGCGCACGATGGGCAACTGGCTGGGGCATATCCTGGCAGTGCTGCTGGCGGCGCGCCTCGGCCCCGGTGGCCAGGCCGGCAGCGAGGATCTCGCCCTGTCGCTGGTGGATGGCTCGGTGATCTGCGCCCCCGGCAAAGGGCAGGACTGGCGGTTGCACGCGCGCTATGACCCGGGCCGGGGCCGGTTTGCCGATCTGGTGATGACCACGACCCGCGAGGCCGAGGCGACGGCGCGGACGCGGATCTGCCCGGGCCGCGTTCTGCTCATGGATCGCGGCTATGCGCGGGTGCGCAATTTCCAGGCGGTTCTGGCGGCAGGCGGCGACTTCATCACGCGGCTGAGTTGGGGGTCGGTGAAACTCTACGATGCCGCGGGCGCGCGGATCGATGTCACGGCGCTGCTCGCCGATGCCAGCCAGACGCGCGAGGTTGCAGTCTGGGTCAAGGGAATTTCCCGCGCCTTCCGTCTGGTGATCCAGCCGTTGCCGGCCGAGGCGGCGGAACGCCAGCGGACGCGGCGGATGCGCAAGGCCAACAGGAACGGCCACACGATCAATCCACGCACCGTTCAGGCGGCCGGTTTTCTGCTGCTGCTGACCTCGCTGGCGACGCCGGCACAGCCCGCCGAGCGGATCGTCGCGCTCTATCGTAGCCGCTGGCAGGTGGAGATCGGCATCAAACGGCTGAAGACCCTGGGCGGCTTGGATGCGCTGCCCTCGGCCGATCCGGTGCTGGCGCGAACCTGGCTGCTGGCGCATCTGATCGCCGCGGTTCTGACCGACGATCTCGCCAACGAGATCGTCGGTTTTCCCCCCTCGGCCGGGTGAGCCGCCCGCCGCGCCGCAATCGCTCTGGCGTGCCTGGGCTGCGGCGCGTGGGATCCTGCTCAGCGCCATTCTCCCCAGGCCGAAACTCAACACGCGCGCCGCGCTGTTGCGCTTTCGCCGCCGCCTCGCCGAGGCGCCCAGACGCAGGGTGCTGCAGGCGTGCCAGCTCAGACCACCGTAAGTTCGCGCGTATGGGGCTCCGCCCTTGGCGGAGTCCAGAGGCAGAGCCTCTGGTCGGGGTTCGGGGTGAAACCCCGAGCGCTTCTGCAGGCCCAGAGGAACCGCGCACAACGCAGGCATTACGGCGGCGGCGGCGCGACCGAGCCCGGTGCGACCGAACCGATCAGCCACTCGCGGAACAATGCGATCCTCGGCGTATCGGCGGTCTCCTCGGGCGCCACGACGTAGAAGCCAGCATCCGCCGGCAGCACGATATCGAACGGCACCACGAGCCGCCCGGCCGCGATGTCCGCCTCGACGAAGCGGGTCCGGCCGAGCGCGATGCCAAGGCCCTCCACCGCCGCCTGGATCGCCATGAAACTTTGATCGAAGCTCATGCCGCGCCGCGTCGCCAGCGCGACCGGCAGGCCGGCGGCAGTCAGCCAGAGCTGCCAGTCCTCGCGCGATACCGTCGCATGCAGCAGCGTGTGGTGCGCGAGGTCCTCGGGCCGGCGCAGCGGCTTATCGCCGGTCAGCAGGGCTGGGCTGCAAACCGGGAAGATGTCCTCCGCCATCAGCCAGTTGGCGCGCAGTCCGGGCCAGCTCCCGCGGCCGTAGCGGACTGCCATGTCGACCTCCTCGCGTTGGAAATCCACCAGATGGGGTGAGGTCGTGATGCGAACCTCGATGCCCGGGTTGGCGTCCTGGAACGCGGCCACACGGGTGACCAGCCATTTCGCGGCGAGCGAGGCGGTGGTGCTGACGGTGAGCATGCCCTCGCGATCGGGGCGCCGCAGCCTGGCCGTCGCCCGCCGCAGGTCCTCGAACGCGGTCCGGACCGAGGGCAGATAGGCTTCGGCCTCGCGGGTCAGCAGCAGGGCGCGATTGCGCCGCACGAACAGCGGGATGCCGAGTTGCTCCTCGAGGCGATGGATCTGATGGCTGATCGCGGTCTGGGTGACGTTCAGCTCGGCGGCGGCGCGGGTGAAGCTCAGATGGCGCGCGGCTGCCTCGAAGGCACGCAATCCGTTCAGCGAGGGAAGCGCGAGCGCCATGCGACCAACTTAGCATGAGGTTACCTCATGTGAAGGCTGACAAATCATCCTTTGTCAGACGCAGATGGCGGGCCCATCTCCCGGCCCACGCAACATACGCCAGGAGGCCAGTCATGGCCGGGTTTGCCTACCAATCACTGACAAATTCTCAGCTATCGACGCGCCAGGCGCAGTCGTTGGCGAACCGTCGCGCGGGTCTGCTCTCGAGGTTCGCCGCCAATCTCCGCCGGTGGCGCCGGCGGATTGACGAGCGGGCGGCGCTGGCCAAGACTCACCCAACGCGAGCTGGCGGATTTCGGCGCCTCGACCGCGGACGTGTATCGCGAGCTCTCGACCCCATTCTGGCGCGCCCAGCCGCCGTGCTGACGCGCCACCGCACCCGATCACCCAGGAGGACCCAGGCATGAGTGTCACCGCAGAACGAACCAGCGACCTTGCTCACGTGGATGCCACGCTGAACTACCTCGCACCGATGGCGGAGCGGCCGCGCAACTACACCTTCGATCCGCCGCCCGGCGTGGCGCGCTCAAACTCGACGTCCGAGGCACACACGGTGCCGATCCACAATGCGCGCGCCGTTGAAGCGGACGTTTCGCTGGACCGCGAAGGCTTCGCCGTTCTGCACCACCAGAGCGCGGTCAAGGATTTCTGGGACGAGGACGAGGTCCGGCGGGTGTATTACCCCGAGGTGCAGCGTGTGCTCGCCGAGGCGACGGGCGCCAGCAAGGTGTTCATCTTCGATCATACGCTGCGGCGTCGCGTCCGCGGAGCCGACGACAGGGCGACCGGCGCGCCGCGCCAGCCGGTGCCGCGCGTGCACGTCGATCACACGGCGAAGTCAGGTCTGCAGCGCGTGCGCGACTTCTTCGGCGACGAGGCGGAGGAACTGCTGCGCGGCCGGGTGCAGGTGATCAATGTCTGGCGGCCGATCCGCGGGCCGCTGCGCGATGCGCCGCTCGCGGTGTGCGACGCCGCCTCGGTTGCACCAGAGGATCTGGTGCCGTCCGACCTCGTGTACCAGAATCGCGTGGGCGAGACCTACGGGGTCACCTACAACCCGGCGCATCGGTGGTTCTACGTGCCCGAGATGCAGCCGGACGAAGCGCTGCTGCTGAAGTGCTTCGACTCCGCGACCGATGGGCGCGCGCGGTTCGCGCCGCACACCGCGTTCGACGATCCGACCGCGCCGGCCGATGCCCTGCCGCGCGAGAGCATCGAGATCAGGACCCTGGTGTTCCACCCGGCCTGACGCCGGTGGCATGCTGACGGACCGACAGCGGCCAGATCGGCCGCTGTCGGCGTTTTCGGCCACCGGTGGGAGTCTGGCCATGAGCAACAGTGCAGCGCGCGCGGCTCTGGTGACCGGCGCAGCGCACGGGATCGGTGCGGCGATCGCGGCCCGCCTGGCGCGCGACGGCTGGCGTGTCATCGTTGCCGATCGCGATGCCGCCGGCTCGGCACCACCGGGCGGGCGCTACGCGGTCTGCGATGTCGCCGATGAGACGGCGGTCGCGACACTGCTCGCAGGCGTGGCGGCAGGCGAGGGCCGGCTCGATGCGCTCGTCTGCAATGCCGGGATCATGATCCGCAAGCCGATCGCGCAGCTTGCCCCGGACGAGTGGGCGCGCGTGATCGCCACCAACCTGACCAGCACGTTCCTGCTGGTGCGCGCCGGCGAGACGCTGTTGCGCGCATCGAACGGCGCCGTCGTGACGATTGCGTCCACACGCGCCCATATGTCGGAACCCTACACCGAGGCCTATGCGGCGTCCAAGGGCGGGCTGGTGGCATTGACGCACGCGCTTGCGATCAGCCTCGGGCCGGATGTGCGGGTGAACTGCATCAGCCCCGGCTGGATCTTCACCAAGGGCGATCCGCCGCGACCGGAGGACCGCGCATTCCATCCCGCGGGGCGCGTGGGAACGGCCGATGACATCGCCGCTCTGGCAGCCTGGCTGGTGGGCCCGGAGAGCGGCTTCGTCACCGGTTCCGAGTTCATCGTCGATGGCGGCGTGACGCGGAAGATGATCTATCCGGACTGACCGGTCCGGCTGTTTTCCGCCCTCGGCTCCCCTATATGAAACGCACGGCGCCGGGCGGTCCCTCCCTCCCGGCGCCATTGTATGAGGCCCCGATGACCGATCATCCCACGGGCGGCCCCGCCGCCGAGATCGCCCGCCGCCGCACCTTCGCGATCATCTCCCACCCCGATGCCGGCAAGACCACACTGACCGAGCACCTGCTGCGTGCCGGCGGCGCCATCCAGCTTGCCGGCAACGTGCGCGCGAAGGGCGAGCGCCGCCGCACGCGCTCCGACTGGATGGGCATCGAGCGCGACCGCGGCATCTCCGTGGTGACCTCGGTGATGACCTTCGAGCACGCCGGCTGCGTGTTCAACCTGCTCGACACGCCGGGTCACGAGGATTTCTCCGAGGATACCTACCGCACGCTGACCGCGGTGGACTCGGCTGTCATGGTGATCGACGCCGCCAAGGGCATCGAAGCGCGGACCAGAAAACTGTTCGAGATCTGCCGGTTGCGCGACATTCCGATATTGACGTTTATCAACAAAATGGACCGCGAGAGCCGCGACCCGATCGAACTGCTGGACGAGATCGCCTCCACGCTCGCGCTCGACACCGCGCCGGTGACCTGGCCGGTGGGGCGCGCCGCCGAGTTCGCCGGCACGTATGACCTGCGCTCGCGACAGATGCACCTGACCGCGGAACTGGCGCAGTCGGATGCGCGGATGCAGGCGCTGGCGGACGAGGTTGACCTGATCCGCGCGGCGCTGCCGGAGTTCGATCGCGACGCATTCAACGGCGGCCATCTCACGCCGGTCTATTTCGGCAGCGCCATCAAGGGCATCGGCGTCGGCGACCTGCTCGACGCCATGGCGGAATACGGGCCGCCGCCGCGCGCGCAGAAGGCCGACGCCCGCACCGTCGATGCCGCGGAAGCCGGGCTCACCGCGCTGGTGTTCAAGATCCAGGCGAACATGGACCCCAACCACCGCGACCGCATCGCCTTCGCGCGCGTGTGTTCGGGGCGGCTGGCGCGCGGCATGCGGCTCAAGCAGGTGCGCACCGGCAAGTCGATCCCGCTGCACGCGCCGCAGTTCTTCTTCGCCCGCGAGCGCGAACTGGCCGAGGAGGCGTTCGCCGGCGACGTGGTGGGCATCCCGAACCACGGCACGCTGCGCATCGGCGATACCCTCACCGACGGCGAGGACCTCAACTTTCTCGGCGTGCCGTATTTCGCCCCGGAAATCCTCCGCCGTGTTCGGCTGGATGACGCGATGAAGGCGAAGAAGCTGCGCCAGGCATTGTCCGAGCTTGCCGAGGAAGGCGTGGTGCAATTGTTCCGCCCGCAGGACGGCGCCGCACCGCTGGTGGGCGTGGTCGGCACGTTGCAGCTCGACGTGCTGGCCGCGCGGCTGTCCGCCGAATACGGCATCGGCATTGGCTTCGAGGCCTCGCCCTATGCGCTGGCGCGTTGGGTCTCGTCCGAAGACCGCACGGCGCTGCAGAAATTCGTCGCGGAGAACCGCACTGCGATGGCCGATGACGTGGACGGCGATCCGGTGTTCCTGGCCACCTCGGGCTTCATGATGCGGCGCGCGGCGGAACTCGCCCCGGGGCTGAACTTCCGCGACATCAAGGATGTGCGGGCGGAGAAGGTGGCGGCCTGAGGGTTCAGGCCGCCACCCCGCTCATATTCTGCCGACGAGCAACAGCACGATCACGATCAACACCACGAGGCCGAGACCGCCGCTGGGGTAGTAGCCCCAACCGGCGCTATACGGCCACGTCGGCAATGCGCCGAGCAGCAGGATGATCAGGATGATCAGCAGCAGTGTGGACACCGCGGTTCACTCCTTGCCGCTGACCTTGTCCACTGCCTCACGCGCCGCGTCCTTGGCACCGCCGACGGCGTTCTGCACCTTGCCTTCAGCCTTGTCCGCCTTGCCTTCCGCTTCGGTCTTGGCGTCGCCGGTGACCTTGCCCCAGGCTTCCTTGACGGAGCCCTTGGCTTCCTTGGCGACACCCTTCACGCGATCCTTGTCCATGTCTTCTCTCCTGTTGTTCGTTGGTGGTCAGGGCCGATACGTCGTGTTCCGGTCAGCCGACTTTTCGAGCCCGTGCCCTGCCGCCTGGAGATCCTGGCCTGCGCCGGCGGTCGTGTAGCAGGCCGTCAACAGCGGTGCGGCGCCGACGAGCGCGAGCAACGCCAGCGCGGTGGCAAGCTTCCTCTGCATGGTATTTCCTTTCGTCGTACATCAGCCGCGGTGGCTGATCAGTCGCACAGGCCGTAACGCGGTTCGGCAGCAATCGATCCAACATGCGACTGACGAAACGGGTCATATAAGTTTGATTTCACTCCTTTTTGACATGACGCCGAAATGCCGCGAACGCCCCGCCCGGCCTTTTCGGGCCGCGCCGCCGTTCGCGCGGGGCCGGCGTTGACTTGCACTGCCGCGGTCGATACCAAGGCTGCCGCGACCAAGAACAGAACAACACCAAACGCACGTCACAGGGGCCGCCCACTTGGGCTGCGTCAGGGATTAGGCTGCGTCGGGGAGAGGTATTGGCACCACTCCTGGAAGTCAGGGATCTTCACACCGAGTTCCGCACCGGTGCCGGACTCGTGCGCGCTGTCGACGGCATCTCCTATACGGTCGAGCCGGGCGAAACCGTGGCCATCGTCGGCGAAAGCGGGTCGGGCAAGTCGGTCAGCGCATTGTCGGTGCTGCGCCTGATCCCGGATCCGCCCGGACGCATCATACACGGCCAAATTCTGTTTGCCGGCCGCGACATCATGCAACTGTCGGACGAAGCGATGCGCGAGGTGCGCGGCGGCGAGATCGGCATGGTGTTCCAGGAGCCGATGACCTCGCTCAATCCGGTGCTGACCATCGGCCGGCAGATCACCGAGACCCTCGAGCAGCACCGCGGCGCCGATCGGGCAACGGCGCACAAGCGGGCGATCGAGTTGCTCGGACTGGTCGGCATCGCCGATGCGACCCGCCGGCTGAAGCAGTATCCGCATCAGCTGTCCGGCGGCATGCGCCAGCGCATCATGATCGCGATCGCGCTGACCTGCGATCCCAAGCTGATCATCGCCGACGAACCGACCACCGCGCTCGATGTCACCATCCAGGCGCAGATCCTCGAACTGATGAAGGACCTGACGCGGCGGCTGAACGTCGCGCTGATCATCATCACGCACAATCTCGGCGTCGTGGCGCGCTACGCCAACCGGGTGAACGTGATGTACGCCGGGCGCCTGGTGGAAAGCGGGCCGGCGACCGAGGTTTATCACAATCCGCGGCACCCCTACACGATGGCATTGCTGCGCTCGGTGCCGCGGCTCGATCGCCCGCGGCAGGAACGGCTCGATCCGGTCGAAGGACAGCCGCCCGATCTGACGCGGCTCGATGGCGGCTGCGCGTTTCGTCCGCGCTGCCGCTTCGCCGTGGACGCCTGCGCGGTCGCGCGGCCGCCGCTGGAACTGGCCGGCGGGCCGGGACATCTGGCCGCGTGCTTCCAAAGCCATGTGGTCGGGCGCGAGACGGGCGCGGCGGCATGAGCGCAGCGATGAGCGAAGCCCGACCGCTGCTGGAGGTGAAGGGGCTGCGCATGCATTTCCCGATCACCGAGGGGTTGGTCTCGCGCCGGCTGGTCGGCGAAGTGAAGGCGGTCGACGGGATCGACTTCATTGTGCGCCGCGGCGAGACGCTGGGCCTGGTCGGTGAGAGCGGCTGCGGCAAGACCACGACGGGGCGCTGCATCCTGCGGCTGGAACGGCCGACCGCCGGCGAGATCCTGTACGACGGCGTCGACGTCGCCAAGATGGAACGCAAGGAGCTGCTGGCGCTGCGGCGCCGCATCCAGGTGATCTTCCAGGACCCGTACAGCTCGCTGAACCCGCGGATGAAGGTCGGCGACATCATCGGCGAACCGATCAAGGTGCACGGCATCGAGCCCGACGCCGGGCGCCGCACGACGCGCGTGCGCGAACTGCTGTCGGTGTGCGGGCTCAATCCGCGGTTTGCCGACCGCTATCCGCACGAGATGTCGGGCGGCCAGCGCCAGCGTGTCGGCATCGCGCGTGCGCTGGCGTTGAACCCGGAATTCATTGTCTGCGACGAGGCGGTTTCGGCGCTCGATGTGTCGATCCAGGCGCAGGTGGTGAACCTGCTCGAGGATCTGCGCGAACGCTTCGGCCTGACCTATCTGTTCATCGCGCATGACCTGTCGGTGGTGCGGCATCTCTGCCAGCGCGTGGCGGTGATGTATCTCGGCCGCATCGTCGAGCTGGCGGACAGCGACGAGCTGTTCGGCAATCCGCTGCATCCCTACACGCAGGCGCTGCTCGCGGCGGTGCCGGTGCCCGATCCGTCCGTGGAGGCGCACCGCACGTTCCGACCGGTGCAGGGCGAGGTGCCGAGCCCGATCAATCCGCCGTCCGGGTGCGTGTTCCATCCGCGCTGCGCCATCGCGGTGGCGGGCTGCAAGCAGGCGCGCCCGGAACTGCGGCAATTGCGGCCTGGCCATTTCGTGGCGTGCAGCGAAGTGCGATGATGCGGCTGGCAAAAGGGCCTCCCCCTCCCTTGCGGGAGGGGGTTGGGGGAGGGGGCGGCACGAAGTCAGGCTTGGTACTTATGCCACCACGCTGCCTTGCGATGGCCGACCCCTCCCCCCAACCCCCTCCCGCAAGGGGAGGGGGAAACTACGCAGCATAGTCCCAATAGGATGAAACGAACCATGCGTTCCGCCATGACGGCAATTATCCTTGGGACCACGCTGGCTTTTCCGGCGCTGGCCGACGAGACGCCGAAGCGTGGCGGCACGCTCACCTACATGATCCCGGCCGATGCGCCGCCGAGCCTCGACGGCCATCGCGAGACGACCTACGCCACGGTGCACGCGGCCGCGCCGTTCTACAGCGTGCTGATCCGCATCAATCCGATGAACCCGTCATCGCCCGATGACTTCGTGTGCGACCTGTGCACCGAGATGCCGAAGCCGACCGATGACGGCAAGACCTGGACTTTCAAGATCCGCGACGGCGTGAAGTGGCACGACGGCTCGCCGCTGACCGCGGCCGATGTGGCGGCGAGCTGGCAGGAGATCGTCCATCCGCGGCCGGGCGTCTCCAGCGCGCGCGAGAGCTACTTCGTCATGGTCGACACGGTCGAGGCGCCCGACCCGTCGACCGTGGTGTTCCATCTGAAATTTGCCACCAGTGCATTTCTGCCGGCGCTCGCCGATCCGTTCGCCTGGATCTACAAGAAGGCGATCCTCGACAAGGACCCGCACTGGTACGAAAAGAACATCATGGGCAGCGGGCCGTTCAAATTCGTCGAATACCAGATCGGCCAGTCGATCAAGGGCGTGCGCAACCCGGACTACTATCACAAGGGGCTGCCGTATCTGGACGGCTTCGTCGGCATCTTCGCCGACAAGCAGTCGGTGCGGATCGATGCAATCCGCGCGGACCGCGCAGCGATCGAGTTCCGCGGCCTGCCGCCATCGGCGCGCGATCAGCTGGTGAAGGAGCTGGGCGACAAGATCGCCGTGCAGACCGGCGACTGGAACTGCGTGAACATGATCACGCCGAACCACCAGAAGAAGCCGTTCGACGATGTGCGCGTCCGCCGCGCGCTGATCCTGGCGATCGACCAGTGGCATGGCGCGGAGGCGCTGTCGAAGATCGCCAATGTGCACACGGTCGGCGGCATCGTGTTCCCCGGCTCGCCGCTGGCGGCGACCAAGGAGGAGCTGCAGAAGATGGCCGGCTACTGGCCCGACATCGAGAAGTCGCGCGCCGAGGCGAGGCGGCTGCTGAAGGAGGCCGGCGCCGAGGGGCTGACGTTCGAGCTGCTGAACCGCAATGTCGATCAGCCGTACAAGTACATCGCCACCTGGGTGATCGACGAGTGGAGCAAGATCGGCGTGCACGCGACGCAGAAGGTGCTGCCGACCGGTCCGTTCTTCGACGCCCTGCGCAACAGTGCATTTGACGTGACGGTGGATTTCAACTGCCAGGGCCTGGTGAATCCGCTGATGGACGTGGGAAAATTCCTGCCGCATTCGGTCTACACCGAGAATTACGGCAATTACGAGGACCAGAAGGACATCGACCTGTACCAGGCGCTGCTGCATGAAACCGACCCGACGAAGCAGCGTGCCATGATGCGCGAGTACGAAACCTACGTGCTCGATACGCAGGCGCACATGTACATGATGCCGTGGTGGAGCCGGATCGTGCCCTATCGGTCCTATGTGAAAGGCTGGAAGATCAGCCCGAGCCACTACGTCAACCAGGACCTTGCGACCATCTGGCTCGACGAATGACGCGCTTCTGCCGGCGTCTGCAGGAACTTGCAGGCACGGCCAATAGCAATGGACATCAGTCCACCTGAGGAACACGTACCAATGGAGGCAGCAACATGCGTTCAGTCCTGTTCACTGCCTGGTTCGCCGCGGTAGTCGCCGCCGGACCTGCCATCGCAGCCAGCACGGAGGAGGCGACGCCGAAGCGCGGCGGCACCCTGACCTACATGATCCCGGCGGACGCCCCGCCGAGCCTCGATGGTCACCGCGAGGGGACCTTCGCCATGCTGCATGCGACGGCGCCGTTCTACAGCGTGCTGATGCGGGTCAATCCGGAGAACCCGTCGGATACCACCCATTTCGTCTGCGATCTCTGCACCACGATCCCGACGCCCACCGATGACGGCAAGACCTAGACGTTCAAGATCCGCACGGCGTGAAGTTCCACGACGGCTCGCCGCTGACCGCCGCCGACGTGGCGGCAAGCTGGCACGAGATCATCTTCCCTCGGCCAGGCGTGCTGAGCGCGCGGCAGAACTGGTGGTCGGTGGTGGATACGGTCGAAGTCGCCCGACCCGACCACCGTGGTGTTCCGTTTGAAATTCGCCACCACCACCTTCCTGCCGTCGCTCGCCGATCCGTTCGCGTTCATCTACCCGAAGGCGATCCTCGACAAGGATCCGCACTGGTTCGAGCAGCACGTGCTGGGCTCCGGCCCGTTCAAATTCGTCAGCCACGACATCGGCCAGTCGATCAAGGGCGAGCGCAATCCGGACTACTACCACAAGGGCAATGCCCTATCTCGACGGCTTCGTCGGCATCTTCGCCGACAAGCAGGTGGTGCGGGTGGAGGCGATCCAC
This sequence comes from uncultured Alphaproteobacteria bacterium, assembly GCA_963739725.1. GTDB lineage: Bacteria > Pseudomonadota > Alphaproteobacteria > Acetobacterales > Acetobacteraceae > JAMXLO01. The sequence continues at coordinate 202,211 of CAVUBS010000032.1, forward strand.
TCCGACCGCGCGGCGATGGAGTTCCGCGGCCTGCCGCCCGTCCGCGATCAACGATCTTCAGCGGGAACTCGGCGACAAGATCAAGGTGCAGACCCACGACTGGAACTGCGGCAACGTGGTCACGCCCAACGAGAAGCGCAAGCCGTTCGACGACGTGCGGGTGCGCAAGGCGCTGCTGCTGGCCGTCGATCAGTGGCACGGCGCGCCGGCGCTGTCGAAGATCGCCAACGTGCACACCGTGGGGGGCATCGTGTTCCCCGGCTCGCCGCTGGCGGCGACCAAGGAGGAATTGCAGAAGCTGGCCGGGTTCTGGCCCGACATCGACAAGTCGCGCGCCGAGGCGAGGCGGCTGCTGAAGGAGGCCGGGCAGGAGGGTCTGCGTCTCGAACTGCTCAACCGGAACGTCGATCAGCCGTACAAATACGTCGGCACCTGGCTGGTCGATCAATGGAGCAAGATCGGCGTGACGGCGACGCAACGCGTGCAGCCGACCGGCCCGTGGCTGCAGGCGATGCGCACCGGAGATTTCGACGTCGTGGTCGAGGCCAACTGCAACAGCGTCGTGAATCCCGTGCTGGACACACAGAAATATCTGCCGCGTGAGAAGTTCGCGGCGAACTACGGCGGCTTCAGCGATCCGGAGGAGGTCGACATCTACGAGAAGATGCTGCGCGAGACCGACTTCGACAGGCAGCGGGCGCTGATGCGGCAGTACGAGACGCGCATCATCGATACCGAGGCGCGCGAGTTCCCGATGCTGTGGTGGTACCGCATGATCCCCGAGCGGTCCTATGTGCATGGGTGGAAGATCGGCCCCAGCCATTTCATCAACCAGGATCTGTCCAATATCTGGCTGGACGAGGGACCCAATGGATGATGCGACCGGGCAGGCAACACCAGATTACCAAACGGCGAATAGGCTGAGAGGCAGCGATGTATCAGTACGTTGCAAAGCGCGTGTTGCTGGTGATCCCGACACTGGTCGGGGCAGCGGTGCTGGTGTTCGTGCTGATGCGCATGATCCCCGGCGACATCTGCGTGGTGCGCCTCGGTTCCGGCGGCGGCAGCTTCGATCCGCGCGCGGTGACATTGTGCCACCAGGAACTTGGGCTCGACCGGCCGCTGATCATGCAGTTCCTCAGCTTCGTCTGGGGGTTCTTTCACTTCGATTTCGGCATCTCGATGTGGTCGGGCAAGCCGGTCTCGCTGGAAATCCTCACGCGGTTGCCGATCTCGCTCGAGATCGCGCTGCTCGCGACCGTGATCGCCATCCTCATCGCGATCCCGCTTGGCACCATCTCGGCATTGAAGCAGAACACCTGGACCGATGTGGTCGTGCGCACGATCGCCATCGGCGGTATCGCCACGCCTTCGTTCTGGCTGGGCATCATCTCGATCCTGTTCGTGCTCGACATCACCAACGCGCTCTTTGGCACGCCATGGATGCCGCCGATCGACTACGTGCCGATCTGGCAGGATCCGATCCGCAACCTGTCGATGGCCTTCCTGCCGGCCATCACCGTCGGCTACCGCTACGCCGCGGTCAGCATGCGCATGACGCGTTCGGCCATGCTCGAGGTGCTGCGGGAGGACTATATCCGCACCGCCCGCGCCAAGGGTCTGCTTGAGAAGATCATCATCAACCGGCACGCCTTGAAGAACGCGCTGCTGCCCGTCGTCACCGTGATCGGCATCGAATTCGCGTTCCTGATCGGCGGACTGGTGGTGACCGAGCAGGTGTTCAACCTGAACGGCATCGGACGGCTGTTCGTGCAGGCGGTGCAGAACCAGGACTACACACTGACCCAGGCCCTGGTGATGCTGACCGTCACCGTGTTCGTGCTGACGAACCTTGTCGTCGATCTGCTGTATGGCTGGCTTGATCCGCGTATTCGCTTCGCCTGAGGGGAGACCGCAAGATGTCCACCACAGTGCACAGTCAAATCGCCATCCCCGCCGTCGCGGATGTCGAGATCGAGCTTCGGCGGTCGTTCTGGCATGCCACGCTGCACTTCTGCCGGCGCGAGCCACTGGGCGCATTCGGCATGCTGATCGTGCTGATCATGGCGGTGACCGGCTTCTCCGCCGAACTGATTGCGCCGTACAGCCCGACGGCGAACGATTTCGCATCGATGACCGAGGCACCGAGTTGGACGCACTGGCTGGGAACCGACCAGTTCGGCCGCGATCTGCTGTCGCGCATCATCTACGGCGCGCGCACGGCACTGATCGTCGGGCTGACGTCGGCCATCGTGGGTGGCTTCGCCGGCCTGGTGCTTGGCGTGGCGAGCGCATATTTCGGCGGCAAGCTGGACCTGGTGTTCCAGCGCATCTTCGACGTGGTGATGGCGTTCCCGCTGATCATCATGGCGCTGGCCGTGGTGTCGATCTTCGGCACCGGCGTGCACAACGTGATCGTGGCGATCACCATTCCGCTGATCCCGCGCTGCGCACGCGTGGTGCGGTCCAGTGCGCTGGCAATTCGCGAAATCCCCTACGTCGATGCGGCGCGCGCCTGCGGTTACAGCCATTCGCGCATCATCCTGCGCCATATGGTGCCCAACGTGATGGCACCGTTCCTGATCATGCTGACCGCATTCGTCGGCCAGGCGATCCTGGCAGAGGCATCGCTTTCGTATCTTGGACTGGGCGTGCAGGAACCGACGCCGGCCTGGGGTTTGATGCTGCAGGGCGGCGCAGAGGAGTACGCGTCCACCGCGCCCTGGATCGCGATCTTCCCCGGGTCTGGCGATCGCGCTGACCGTGTTCGGCGTCAGCCTGTTCGGCGACGCGCTGCGCGACGTGCTGGACCCGAAAATGCGCGAGCGCTGAGCGTTCAGCCGCGGCACTTGATCATGCGCAGCGGCGTGTAGGTCAGCGCCACCGTGCCGTCCTGCTTCACCACCTGATTGCGCGTGCGCACCAGCCCCCTGCCCGGCCGGTTGCGCGACAGGCGTGCCTCGATGACCTCGCATTCCACGTGGATCGTGTCGCCGGCAAACACCGGCTTCTCCACGTTGAAGTCCATGTGCAGGAACGCGAAACCGGTGTGCTGCATGGTCGCCTGCACAAGCAGGCCCTCGGCGAAGCAGTAGCTCAGCGCTGCCGGTGCGAGGCGGTCCTTGATGTCGGATTCCTCGCGCAGGAACTCGGTGTTGGTGAACAGCACCTCCACCATGCCGGTGCAGTTGACGAAGTTGGTGATGTCCGCCTCGGTCACCGTGCGGCCGATGGTGCGGAAGCGCCGACCTAACGGCAGGTCCTCGAAGTAGAAGCCCAGGCCTACGACTTCCATCGACGGTCTCCCTTCAATCGCCCTGGAACACCGGCCGCTGCTTGGCGACGAATGCGCGATAGGCGCGGCCGAAATCCCTGGTCTGCATGCAGATCGCCTGGGCCTGCGCCTCGGCTTCGATCGCTTCGTCGATGGACATGCTCCATTCCTGATGGATGCAGCGCTTGGTCATCGCATGGGCGAATGTCGGCCCGACCGCCAGCGACGTGGCGAGCGCATGGGCCTCGGCCAGTAAAGTCCCAGGATTGCACAGGCGGTTGAAAAAGCCCCAGCGCTCCGCTTCCGTGCCATCCATCGATCGGCCGGTGTACAACAGTTCCGCCGCCCGGCCAGCGCCGATAATGCGCGGCAGAATGTTGCACGCACCCATGTCGGCGCCGGCGAGACCGACGCGCACGAACAGGAAGGCGATCCTGCTGGCATGCGTGCCGAGACGCAGGTCGGACGCCATTGCGATGATCGCGCCGGCGCCGGCGCAGACGCCGTCCACCGCAGCGATGATTACCTGCGGGCAGGCACGCATCGCCTTCACCAATTCGCCTGTCATGCGCGTAAAGTCCAGCAGACCCTGCATGTCGCCCGCTTCCTGCATGCGCACAAGCGGCCCGATGATCTCGTGCACATCGCCGCCGGAACAGAAATTGCCGCCGGCGCCGGCGATCACCACAGCCTTCACCGCGTCCGCGTGGGCAAGATCGCGGAACGTGTCACGCAGTTCAGCGTAGGCTTCGAATGTCAGTGGATTTTTCCACTCCGGTCGGTTGAGCGTGATGGTGGCCACCTTGGCATCGAGCGACCAGAGGAAGTGCTTCGGCTGGAAGTGCATGAAGTCAGTCCGATTTTGTTCCGCGCTCGATGACATCACAGCACCTGAAGCACATCCCACGACTCACGTGCGGCACCCAGCAATCGGTCGGCGTCCTCCTGCAACAGCAACCGATCGGCGACGAGGCGCGCAGTGGCCTCGGCGAGTTTCTCTACCCACACCTCGCGCGAGGCGTATCGTGCCGCGATCGACGGCCGCGGATCGCAGAGACGCTGCCGCTCGGCCTCCGTCGCGGCAAACGGAATCATCGAGCCATTCACCGTGAACAGATCGCCCGCGGCAAAACCCGGTGCGCGCAATGCCCAACCGGTATGCGTCGCCAGCGGCGCGTCCAGCAGCGGATGGCGAATGCCACCCATCGCGTTGCCGTCCGCATCGACGCTCTGAACGAACACGGGATACGCGGTACTCTCGACCGGCGGCTCGACGGAATGGTTGCGCAGCCGCAGTTCATTCAGCATGTCGGGAAAATTCACGCCCGGCACTGCGGGGAATCCGGCACGCGCATCGGCCAGCGACACCAGCGTGCCCGCGCTGCGCGAGGGAAAGCGGCTGGCCGGCGGCGGAATGCCATGGTCCACCCAGTCGACCAGCGCAATCAGCAGCGACCGCATGAACGCGCCATAGCCGAGCGGATTGCCAGGCAACTGTGTGACCTGTTTTGCCATCGGCCGAGGTGCGGCATGCTGCACGCCGCTTGCAAGATAGACGCGCACGTCGTCCGGCATGGCGATGTCGTTGCCGCCGGTGTCGGTCATCACCAGCGAACTGCGTGCCTGCCAGACATCGCTCTCGGTATCCAGATGCATCACCTTTGGGCACACGCCGGCATCGCGAGCGCGTTGCAGAATGCCCGCCGTTCGGCCGCTGATCGGATCGGTCAGCGTGGGATAGCTGAACGGGAACTGATCGTCGCCGTACGAGTGATCCTCGTGCTGCCTGGAATAGCGCCCGGGCTGTGCAAAAACCGAGTTTACACAGGTCCGCCGCGATCCGCCGACCACCGGCAGCACCGCATCGAAAACCTTACGCTTTTCGAGGTCCTGGTTGAACCCATAGTACAACAGATCGCGCAGCACGCGGCCGCTCTGCGAGATTCCAAAGCCCAGCGCGTGTCGGATGCGCGGCTTCTCCGCTGGCGCCAACGGGTTGGCATTGCCCGCTGCATCGTGCGTCGCATGGCGCAGGAATGCGACGATATCGCGGATCGCGGCGAAACCGATCCCCATGACCATAGGGTCACGCGCGCGGTAGATGAATTCGTAGATCGCGCCGCGATCGAAGCCAGGCGCGGTCGTTCGCGTGATTTCGACATGTCGGTCATCGACGAGCCGCCAGGCGAGCCCCGGCGGCGTTGTCCGTGGATCGGCTTCGCGCTGGCGTACCGTTAGCGTCACCTCCGCGGCGTTCGGATCAGCGACAGGATAGATCAGTGTGCCGATGAAGCGATCCTCGGACACCTCCTGGATGTTGGCATCGCCGAGCAAACCGGTTGCCTCGGCGATGAACTCCTCGCGGACCATTCCGGTCAGTGGACCATCCGCGTCGGTGGCGATCGGAAACCGTGCAACGAGACGGTCGGCACCCGGTGGAACGTCGCCTTGCCATGCGCTCCAAACGACTGTGAAGCCGTGGCGCATCAGAAAGCCATTGCCGGCCGTTGCGGGATGACCGCCCTCGGGCGCACCGTTCAGCCGCGCCATCGCAGGCTGGTTGCCGCGATTGGGCACATCGTACAGCAGCCAGCCATTGCCGCGATTCAGATCGATCGGCTTCAAAATACGGAAATCGACCTGATACTCCACACGGCCGCGCGCATTTCGCGGCGCCTTGTCGAGATTGGCGATGCCGGCATTCAAAGCGTGCGCCGGGTCCAGATCACAGAACGCGGTGCCGTGCAGGCGCTCGTAGGCCCCCACGGGACCGAATTCCGCGCCTCCGAATACCGGTGTTTCCTGCTCGATGATTTCGATCCGACGCACGCCACCGCCATCGCCCATGTCGTCCTCCATCATCGCGAGCCACACAGATCATCTCGGTGTGTTTGGCAAGCCCCCGGCCACGCGGTCATCAAGGGCCGCGTGAATTTCCCCCAGCAGTCCATCCAGATTGTAGCGATAGGTCCAGCCCGGATAGTGCCCCTGGAATTTGCGAACGTCAGACACCCACCAGATGTGGTCGCCTGCGCGATTGTCCTCGCTGTAGCTCCAGTTCATCGGGCGACCTGTCAGCCGTTCGCAGATCTCGATCGCTTCCAGCATCGAGCAATGAGAATGGCGGCCACCGCCCATGTTGTAAACTTCGCCAATCCGCGGCTTCTGAAAAACATGCCATAATGCAGTGACAAGATCGTAGGCGTGGATGTTGTCGCGCACCTGCTTACCCTTGTAGCCGAGCACCGTGTAGTGCTGGCCGGAGACGGCGCACTTCATGAGCCAGCTTAGAAAACCGTGCAGCGGTGCTCCGGCATGTGCCGGGCCTGTCAGACATCCGCCGCGAAAGCAGACTGTGGGGATGCCGAAGTAGCGACCATATTCCTGCACCATCAGATCGGCGGACGCCTTGGACACGCCGAACAGGCTGTGCATCGTCGTATCGATGCTCATGCTCTCGTCGATGCCATGGATGCCGTAGCGATGCGACGGATCGCACTCCCAGCGTGTCGCCTCCTCCACGAGCGGCAGCCGGTTCGGCGTGTCGCCGTAGACCTTGTTGGTGCTCATGAACAGGAAAGGCGCGGTGGGAGCGTAGCGACGGACCATCTCCAGCAGCATCAGTGTGCCGTTGGCGTTCACGGTGAAATCCGTGATCGGGTCCTTCGCTGCCCAGTCATGCGACGGCTGCGCTGCGGCGTGAATGACCGTCGCGATCGATCCGGCATATTTGCGAAACACCGCTGCCATCGCATCGGCGTCGCGAATGTCCGCATCGACATGGATATAGCCGCGCACGCTGGATTGCAGTTGATGACGGTTCCACGCCGTGGATGCGTCCGGAGCCAAAGAAGACATTGCGCATATCGTTGTCGATCCCGACGACGCACAGTCCCTTCTCGGCAAAAAACCGAGCCGCTTCGGAGCCTATCAGTCCGGCCGATCCGGTGATGATCGCCACATCCATCCTGGTTTTCCTCGCGCACGCATAATCAGGCAGGCCTTGTAGCCCTGACGAACATCAGCCCGATGGGCAGATTGACGTTGACGTTCGCCAGCAATGCGGGCGCCGGCGGCAACCAGGTCCCGTAGGTCTGTCGGGCTCGCAGGAGCACGGTCGCCAGATCAACCGGATAGCCGATCGCCTTGATTGTGTCGATAGCGTAGCCGCAACGACCGAGGAACCGCGTCAACGTCGCCGGAGCGAAGTACCAAAGGTGTTCGAGCAGCAACATGTTCCACTTCTCGCCCGACAGGCGGGCAACCCAGCTGCTGCTGTTCGGAACCGTCAGATACAGTCGTCCCCCTGGTTTCAACAAAGTGATCAGCCGTTCCATCTGCCGCGTCGGCACCGCGAGATGCTCGAGCACATCCCAGGCGACGATGAAGTCGAAGCTCGCGGGCGCCAGGCCGGTTTGCTCGATGGCATCGGCCAGAATGTCACCGGTAACAAATCGGCCACGCCGCGAAGCGCCGCCCGGCACGTCGGCCTGCACTTCAAAGCCAATGCCGTCAAAACCCGCCATCGCATCGAGGAAGGCGCCGCTTCCGCAGCCGAAGTCCAGAAACCGGCCAGTCGCCTCCACCTGCCGCACGCGTTTGGCCAACGCAGCGAAGCGTGCACGCGGGGGACTTGCCGCATCGCCGTCCGCGTGCACGGCTTCGTAGATACGCGCGTATTCTTCCGGGGTGAACTGCGGGCATGTGAAGATGAAGCCGCAATCACTGCACCGGACGACCCGACCGTGTACCGCCTTGGTGCGCCCGGTGAGGAAGTAGGGCACGGCGTCGCGCCAGCTGCCATCGAACGTCGCTGGATAGCGCTCGACAAACGACTGCCCGTCGCAGACAAGGCAGGTGCTTACGTGTTGCATAGCGCTGCGAAACGTCCGATCTCGAAGCGACGGCTTCCGAAGCGTGTCGCCCGGGCGAAGCGCCACAGGACGCGCGCATAGCCGACACCGGATTTGAGCACCTTGAAGGAACTTTGGCCCATGTCGAAGGTTCGGTTGATCCACGAGATCGGCACCTCACGGACCGTGCCTCCCAGCAACGCCAACTGCAGGCCGATTTCTGCGTTGGCGGCGAACCAGGGCTCGCTGATGACCAGCTGTTTGGCCAGGTCACCACGCATCAGCTTCAGGTTGTTTGTCACGTCACGCAGGCCGCCAAGCCGGATCACCAGATTGGCAAGCACATGGAACGCGCGGTTGGCGACGATCTTGCCGAACGGGTAATTGATCAGCACGCTCCGACGCGAAAACCGGCTGCCGAAGACAACATCGACGCCTTCCGCGGCTGCGTCGAACATGTCCTCGATTTCCGGCAGCAGATGCTGAAAATCGCAATCCATCGACATCACCCAGCGGCCGGACGCCGCGGCATAACCGTCGCGCAAGGCACGGCCCACGCCATTGGGCGGCGAACGATGCACCGCGACGATCCGCGGATCGTCCGCGGCCAACCGATCGATCACCGCCGCCGTTCCGTCGCGGGAGTTGTCATTGACCAGCACGATCTCGTGCACGTAATCGCCGTAATGGCTCCGCAGACCATCGACCAGCGCCGCGTACATTCATCTCCTCGTCATGGCACGGGATCACGAACGACACCGCGTGTCGCAGGATGTCGTGTCCGCATAGCGACACGGCCGAACGGAGCACGTTGCGCGGCGGCTTTTGGGCGTGCAGTACGATCCGCCCCGCCAGGCTCTGCACCAGCGGCATGTTCTCCAGCAGCACCGACGCATTGCGCGTCAACCGCGCCATGCCGGGCGTTGGTGCAAGCGGCGGATAAACGAAATCGGTGAACCGTGCGGAGACTCGAATGAAGCCGATCTCGGACAGCAGTTCGTAGAGCTGTGTGCGGCTCAGCAGTGCCTGGACATAGGGCCGGCCGAGCAGATTGCTCACCACGCGTCGCGCGGCGGACATCGGGTTCCACGGGTTGGACTCGATGAAGATCGCGCGACCGCCTTCCTCCAGCAGGCCGAAAACATGCTCCAGCAGATAGGTGACGTTGTCGCGGTCCAGCACATTCTGCGCCACGACGTAGTGAAAGCGCCGACCCGCGATCGGACCCGGAAGACTGTCGATGGCGACCGCCTCCACGTTTGGCACGCTGCTGGCGTGATCCGTAGCCGTGACGGCCACCAGCGGATTGCGTCCGCGCGTCATAGCCACAAGGGCTTCCGTGAAGCCGCCATCGCCACTGCCGATTTCCAGGATCGTCTCGCCCGGCAGCAGATGAACCAGATGGCGAAAGATATGCGCCTGCCAGAGCAGACGTTCGGCAGCAATGGGATCGCGCCGCTTGCGGTATTCGGCGGCATGGCTTTCGCGCCGCGCCAGCACATCGATGGCGGGATGCCGCACGTTCAACCAAACCTGCCCGACAGCAGCGCGACCGTATCCTGGCCAACCCGCGAGCCATGCAGCAGACGGAACAGGAACGCAGCCAAGACGACGACGACACCCCACCACATGACTTCACGCACCAGCCAGATATCGAAATGCGCGCTGTCATTCGGCCCGGTCGATATGCCGAACCACTGCAATGCTCCGTTGATCAGCGTGCGGGCCGTGTCATCCCACATCAGGACAATGATCGACAGGGTGACGCCACAGCAAAGACCATCGAATCGCCGCCAGCCATCTCGCACGAACCAGCGCGGTCAGCCCGGGCAGGACGAACAGGAGAAAGATGCTGCGATACAGGATATTCTGCGCGGCAAGAAAGCAACCGATCAGAAGCACGCCGCCGACCAGCAGATATGTCGCCTCTGCGTCGGTGAGCTGACGAAGCCGCGCCGCCATAACATCACGTCCCGCCAACGCCAACGCAGCGGCGACCGTGCCGACAAGCAGCACCAACAGCAGGCCGGCTCCTGCCGGGCGCGACCAGCCGAGCGTCTGCGCCAGTCCATACGGCAGATCGCGCGCGCCAAAGACGAACTCGTCGAAGTACTGCGTCGTCGGGATATTCGCCATGCCGCGAAGGATCTCGCGCCCATCAAGCATGAACCACAGTGCGATCACGCCGGTCGAGACGAGACCGATGGCAATGAACACGCCCAGGCGTTCACGGACCGCAAGGATAAGCAGCGTGATCGGATAGAATTTGAGCATGCCGGCGAACACCGCGACAGCATAGCCCAGCATCCGAAGCGGCATGCTGCGACGGGTCAGCGCGACGGCCAGCATCGCAAGCAGGAAGATGAGGACGTCGACGTTGGCCCGCTCCAGCGCGAACATCACCACGCTGGAGACGGTACCCAGAGTGATCACCGCGGTCTGCCACCATCCGCGGCCCGGCGGCAGCAACGGCAATGCCAAAATGAACAGCAGGACGGTGGCGAGACCGAGCGCGGTGTCCCACGCAGTCGAAATGGGAAAGACCGCAAGCCACAGCCAGATCGGCGAATAGCCGTGCACCCGGTTCAGTGCATCGCAGGGGTTCTGCACATAGACGTCGAACCCGAGGCGATGGCACTCCACGGCCGATGTCACGGCATGCATGTCGAGAAAGGGAAACGAGAACGGCGCAGCGCCCCAGTCGTCGAGCAATGCGTGATACTGGTCACGATATCCGAAGGCGTAAAGCAATCCTGCCAGCAACACTGCGGTCGCGGCAGCGGCGGCAGGCACGACGGCGCGCCAGTTGCGCATCATGCGGAGGCCGCGAACCGGTCCCGCCAGGACGGTTGCGCTCCTGGCACCGGCAGCGCGGCGGCCTCGAAGACGCCGCGGCCGATCGCACGGGCCATCGCCAGTGTCGCGGCATGACCCAACTCGGTCAGTTCCCGCACCGGCTCGCTCATCGGGCGCAGCCCTGTTGAAGCGGCGAAGATGGTGTCGCCGTCCAACGGCGCATGCGCGGGCAGCACGGCGCGCGCCAAGCCGTCATGCGCCATGATCGCCAGCCGCAAGGCCTGCGGTTTGGTCAGCGCCGCATCCGTGGCGACCAGGCCGATCGTCGTGCTGGTCCCGGGTCCGCCTTTCAACCGCGGTGCGACATCGAACGTTGCCGGCCAGCCGCGGCCGCCAAATTCGCTGTCCTGCTCATAAGGCGAAGCCCAGAACCACGGACCGTCACCGATCGTCGCGGAGCCCACCGCATTGACCACCGCGATCGCCGCCACCGTGTGACCATTGCGCGTCACCATGCTGGCCGAACCGAGCCCACCCTTCACCGTCGCCGTCGTGGCACCGGTGCCGGCACCCACACTGCCCAGCGCGAAATCCCGTCCCACCGCGCAGGCCGCCGCATAGCCCAGATCGCGATACGGCGAAAATCGCCCCCAGTCCTTGTCGCCCCCATTGGTCAGGTCGAAGATGATCGCCTGCGACACGATCGGCACGCGCACGTCGCGAATGGCGATGCCCCTGCCCTGCTCGCGCAGCGCCGCCTGCACGCCGCCCGCGGCATCGAGGCCGAAAGCCGAGCCACCGGACAGCACGATGGCATCGACCGCCTCGACGGTGTTCTGCGGCGCCAGCATGTCGGTATCGCGTCCGCCCGGCGCGCCGCCCAGCACGCTCACCGCGGCGACGCATGGCCGGTCGAACAGGATCGCAGTCACGCCCGAGCCGAGGCGCATGTCCTCGGCATGTCCCACCGCGATGCCGGCGACATCGGTCAGAAGATTGCGCGGCATTCGCACCTATTGGAACAGCACATGCAGGCCGATCGTGAGCAGCGCCACCACCACGACGGCGAGCAGCACAGCGCCGAGCCGCGGCATCGTGCCGCCTGTTGCAGCGCGGGATGCCGAGACATCCCAGCGTGCGCCGGCATCCGTTCTGCCGGTGGCGTGGCCGCCGGCGTGCGTGGAGTCCGCACTTCGAATTCCCTCGCGGTTCCGTTTGCGCGCGTGGAAGCTCATGGCACCACCTGGATCACCGTCCCGGGCGATCGCGACCGAAAGCATGGCTCAGCTTGCCCGGCGGATGCAAACGCGACTGGTCACGGCTTGCCGAACGACGTCCGGGTCCGCAACGGGAATTATCACGGTTACGTGAACCGCGGAGGTTTCCGAAGGCGTTCACCGGCATTCCGGAAGGGGGTCGTCGCGGCGCCGGGCAACGGTTATGCTACTGAAGCCAGCGAGAAGCCGCTGCAGATATTCGGACAGGCAGGAGCCATGATGGCAACCCAGGCGAACTCAGCGAATTTCTCTCGACTGTCGTGGCGGTCGAGCGCGGTCCTTTTGGGCCTGCTGATACCGACAGGCGGTCATGCCGCACCATTCTGCATCGGGTCGGAGTCCGTCCCGCCACAGTGCATCTACTATGATGCCGACTCCTGCCGCAGGGTTGCCAGCAAGCAGGGTGGCGTATGCTCGGCGAATCCCAAGGAGCTCCGTGTCAGCACCAATATCGGGCAATATTGTGTGGTGACGTCGCAGCAGGTCTCGCTTTGCATCTACCTGGACCGCGGAACCTGCGAGACCGCAGCCGTACAACAGCACGGCGCCTGCGTGTCTTCGCCGGGGGTGGCGCCGTCGGGCGCGCCTGACCCGTTCTCACAGACTGGCGGACGCTAGCACACCTGTGAACTGCGACGGGGTGGCACCAGCATAGCTGGAGACCGACCGCACGTCGGCTTCGCCTGATCGTCCGGCTCGTCAGTGTCCCGTTGAGACGGACGTTGTGGGAATGACAGTGCTCCCGCCACCGTTGCCCACAACGTAGGAAAAGCCCCAACTGACCGGCACGAATTGCAGCAAGTACTGATTGACCCAGTCGAAGACCTCGGCGATGCCGGTCTTCGGCACATAGACCACGTCGTACGGCGCAAGGCGCACATCGGCGGTTGCATCGCGCCCCTTGATCACGTCGCTGTAGCGAACCGAGAAGTATTGCGGCACGTCGTTCGGGCCACGCCGTATGATGAAGACAGCGTCGCTGTCGCCGCGCACCTTGTGGCCGCCGGCGCGCGCGATCGCCTGCGCGAGCGTCAGTGTCGGCCCGATATTGATCATCTCGCCGGGATTGTTGACCTCGCCACCGACATAGATCCGCGTGGGGGAGAATGACTTCACCACGACCGAGAGGCGCGGATTGCGCAGGTCCTTCGCATAGTCCTGGCGCAATGCCGCGGCGAGTTCCGGCACCGTGCGATTGTAGGCGAGTTCATCCGGCACGACCGTGGTGGAAATGCGCCCGTCCGGACGCACCGGCACTTCCTCGTTCAATTCGGGATTGAGCATCAGGCGAATGTCGAGCACGTCGCCGACCTGAATGCGGTACGGCGTAAGCTCCGCGACGTACCCGGCCGAGGGGTCCGGCACCACCGGCGCCGGCGGCATATTGGACGTGGACGTGCAGGCCGCGAGTGCCGCAGCCGCGCCAAGCACGAGGACCCCGCGCATTGCACTTGATTCTGACAGCGTCCGCCGGAGAGCGGAGGGGGTTGATGCAGTCGCGGCCGCGACAACGACTGCGCGCCCGCGGGGCGCTCGTTTCCGCCGGGCACGCAGGCCATCCTGTTGGTGCATCCATTGTTAGCTGTCTCTCCCCTTCGACCAGACGGATTTGCGTGTCACTCGAGACGTGTATGGTGCGCGGCCGGCGCTCCGCGAGGTAGGAAACTGCCGGGAACCGTCATAAGCGGGATAGCAATATCGTGCCAGAGGGTCCAATTGGTGACGTATCAGACATCGGGCCGCCGGCCAAACGCACTGCGCCCGCGCGGTTCCAAAGAGTTGCGCCGTCAACCATGACCAAACTGTTCATCAAATCCTTCACGAACCGGTGAGCAACAGCTTGGACCAATGGGCAAATGAATGCCTCGCGATCTTGCACTCCCGCGCTGCGCAGGAAGGATGTAGCCTGATCCCGTCAGGAATCTCCTGGGATTTGCTCGGTTCTGGTTTATTATCTCACGGGTTTGTGAGCAACGCGAGTGGCAATCATGAGACATGGCGTGCGGATGGCGCTTGGGGCGGCACTGATGGCGTGTGCGTTGCCGGCGCTGGGACAGACGCTGCGGGTCGCGGTCAGCTCGCCGGTGACCAGCATCGATCCGCACTATCATAACCTTGCGCCGAATTTGTCGCTGGCGTTGCAAATCTACAACAGACTGGTGGAGATGGATCAGCACCAGCGTCCAATTCCGGGCCTCGCGCTGTCTTGGAAGCTGGTCGCCCCGGACACCTGGGAGTTCAAGCTGCGCGACGCGAAGTTCCACAACGGCGAAGCGTTCACCGCCGACGATGTGCTGTTCACGCTCGACCGCGTGCCCAAGGTGCCGAACAGCCCGAGTTCCTTCACGGTCTACACCAAGCCGGTTGTTGCCGCCGAGGCGGTGGATCCGCACACGATCCGGATGCACACGCAGGGCGTGTTTCCGCTGCTGCCGATTTATATGGCCTCTGTCGCGATGTTGAACCGCAAGGCCGACGAGGGGCTGGCGACCGAGGACTTCAACAGCGGCAAGGCGGCGATCGGCACCGGGCCGTTCCGCTTCGTCGCGTACCGGCCGGGCGATCGCGTGGAACTGGAACGCTTCGACGGCTACTGGGACGACAAGCCGGCCTGGCAGCATGTCGACTACCGGTTCATCACCAACGACGCGTCACGCACCGCCGCACTGCTCGCCGGGGACGTGGACTTCATCGACTTCGTGCCGACCACCGACCTGGCGAACCTGCGCAAGGATCCAAAGGTCAAGCTGTGGGAGCAGTTGGGTCTGCGGTTGATCTTCCTGGGCCTCGACCAGTCACGCGACGGGCCGAGCCCGTTCGTGTTCGGCCCGGGCGGCGAGAAGCTGGACAAGAACCCGCTGAAGGACCTGCGGGTGCGCGAGGCATTGTCGCTGGCGATCAACCGCCAGGCGATTGTCGATCGGGTGATGGAAGGCGCGGCCGTGCCGTCGGGTCAGTTCCTGCCGCCCGGCACCTACAGCTATGCGCCCGATCTGAAGCCGCCGGCGTTCGATCCGGAGAAGGCGAAGAAACTGCTGGCGGATGCCGGGTTCCCCAAAGGCTTCCGTATCGCGCTGCACGGCCCGAACGACCGCTACGTGAACGACGCGCGGATCATCCAGGCGGTCGGACAGATGTGGCAGCGCATCGGCGTGCAGACCGAGGTCGATCCGCTGCCATGGACGAGCTACGTGTCGCAGGCCAACAAACAGGCGTTCTCGGCGTTCCTGTTCGGCTGGGGCACCGCGACGGCGGAAAACTCCGATGCGCTGATCGCGCAGACCGCGACCTGGGATCCGGCGAAGGGCTGGGGCGCATCAAATCGCGGCCGCTATTCCAATCCGATGCTCGACAAGCTGATCGAGCAGGCGGTCGGGACTGCCGACGACATCGCGCGCGAGAAGCTGCTGCAGCAGGCGATGCGGATCGCGATGGACGATGTCGCGCTGATCCCGCTGCACATCCAGACGAATATCTGGGCGACGCGTGCCGGGCTGACCTATGTGCCGACGGTCGGCGAAGAATTGCGCCTGGTCGACGTGCGTCCGGCGAAGTGATCGCGCGCTGCACCTGGGCGGACGGCAGCGATCCGGCAATGCTCGCCTATCACGATCGTGAATGGGGCGTGCCGCACCACGACGACAGCGCCCTGTTCGAGCTGCTGACCCTGGAGGGTGCGCAGGCGGGGCTGTCCTGGCGCACAATCCTGACGCGCCGCGACGAGTACCGCCGCGCATATCATGGCTTCGACATCGAGCGCGTCGCCGCCATGCGCGACGGCGAACTGGAAAAACTGCTGGCCGAATTGGGGATCATTCGCAACCGGCTGAAGGTGTTCTCGGTGCGCGACAATGCCCGGACAGCGCTCGACGTGATCGGCGAGCATGGCAGCCTCGACGCCTATCTCTGGTCGTTCGTCGACGGCAAGCCGATCATCAATCGTCGGCGTGCCGCGAAGGACGTGCCGGCGCAGACGGAAAATTCGGACCAAATGAGCAAGACGCTGAAGAAGCGCGGCTTTCGCTTCGTCGGGTCCACCATATGCTATGCATTCATGCAGGCGACCGGAATGGTGAACGACCACCTGGTCTCCTGCTTCAGGTTCAAGGAGTCGCGTGATGCAGAATACTGAAGAGATCTGGCGCATGGTCGAGGCGAAGAAGGACGACTTCGAGGCCTTGAGCGACCGTATCTGGGGCATGCCGGAGCTGTGCTATGGCGAGTTCCGCTCCTGCGCCGAGCACACCGCGATGCTGGAGCAGCAGGGTTTCCGGGTGACGAAGAACGTCGCCGGGATACCGACCGCAGTGATGGGCGAAGCGGGACAGGACGGCCCGGTCATCGCCATCCTCGGCGAGTACGATGCGTTGCCTGGCCTCAGCCAGGAAGCGGGCGTGGCGGAGCCGAGGCCGCTGGCGGGCGATGGCTACGGCCATGGCTGCGGGCATAATCTGCTGGGTTCGGCATCGATGCTGGCGGCGACCGCGGTGAAGGACTATCTCGCCGCGCAAGGCATCAAGGGCCGCGTGCGCTACTACGGCTGTCCGGCGGAAGAAGGCGGCGCGGCAAAAGGCTTCATGGCGCGCGCCGGCGCGTTCAGCGATGTGGATGTGGCGATTTCCTGGCATCCCGCGGCATTCTCCGGCGTGACCGAGGCGGTCTCGCTCGCCAACACGCGCATCGACTTCACCTTCCACGGCCGCGCGTCCCATGCCGCCGCAGCGCCGCATCTCGGCCGCAGCGCGCTCGATGCGGTGGAACTGATGAACGTCGGCGTGAACTACATGCGCGAACACATGCCGTCCGACGCGCGCGTGCACTATGCGCTGCTGGACGCCGGCGGGATTGCGCCGAACGTGGTGCAGGCGCGTGCCAAGGTGCGCTACCTGATCCGCGCGCGCGAACTGCCGGAGCTGTGGCGGCTGATCGAGCGGGTGCGCAAGATCGCCGACGGCGCGGCGCTGATGACCGAGACGCGCGTCGAATTGCAGGTGGTCAGCGCGGTCTCCAACCTGCTGGCGAACGTGCCGCTGGAGCGCGCGATGCACGACAACCTGCAGCGCCTGGGCCCACCGCCGTTCGACGACGCCGATCGCGCCGCCGCTGCGAAGTTCCAGGCGACGCTGAGCGAGGAGGATATCGAGGCCGCCTATCGCCGGGTCGGCCTGCCGATGCAGTCCGGCGTAGCGTTGTGCGAACAGGTCGTGCCGCTGGACGCCAAGAGCGCACCGATGATGGGTTCGACCGATGTCGGCGACGTGAGCTGGGTGGTGCCGACAGTGCAGGCACGGGGCGCCACCTATGCGATCGGCACGCCGGGCCATTCCTGGCAGCTGACGGCACAGGGCAAGCTGCCCGCGGCGCACAAGGGGTTGGCGCATGTGGCGAAGGTGATGGCCGGCACGGCGATCGACGTGATCCGCGATGAGACGTTGCTGGCGCGGGCGAAGGCCGATCACCAGGCACGCGTGGCGCGCAAGCCGTATGTGTGTCCGCTGCCGGACGATCTGGAGCCGCCGGTCAAGATGTCAGCCTGAGCGAACAACTATCGCCACAAAGACACGTATCTTTGTGCTTGGCTTGTCCCCATACGCGCCAGAATAAGCGCACGCCGGAGCGTGATTCTCCCCCTCCCCTTGCGGGATGGGGTTGGGGGGGTCGTACCATCGCAAGACCTTGCGGTCGGATAGTTACGACATTTGAATTCGGGCGAAGGTGAAGGGCTCAGGGCTCTGCCCTGAAACCCGCCCGAGGGCTTCGCCCCCGGGACCCCCACCAAAGGCGGAGCCTTTGGAATCCATTACTAAAGTAACGGGTTCCAAGGGCTCCGCCCTTGGCGGAGTCCAGAGGCAGAGCCTCTGGTGGGGTTCGGGGTGAAACCCCGAGCGTAAGATGGTACAGGCGAGTCCCGGCCATTTGGTCTGGCAGGTCCGCAACACAGTCACCACTCTGCGGGTCGGTATCACCAGCATTGGAGACCGGCCATGCAGCCTCGCATCGATACGACGCGCGTCAAACCGGATGCCTACAAGGCCATGCGCGGCCTGCAGGACTATGTCGACGCCACCGGATTGGAACAGTCCCTGCGGTATCTGATGCAGATCCGCGCTTCGCAGATCAACGGCTGTGCGTTCTGCGTCCACATGCATCTGCGCGATGCGCGCAAGGCCGGCGAGTCACAGGAGCGTCTCGACCTTGTCGCCGTCTGGCGCGAAGCCCCGGTGTTCACCGCGCGCGAACGCGCCGCGCTGGCATGGACCGAGGCGGTGACCCTGGTGGCCGAAAGCCGTGTGCCGGATGACGTCTACGAAGCGGCGCGGGCGGAATTCTCGGAACAGGAGTTGGTCGATCTCACCATGGCGGTCGTGGCGATCAACGGCTGGAACCGGCTGATGGTGTCGTTCCGCATACCACCGGCCGTCGCACGCCGCGACTGAAGCAGCGGCGGCGCGTTCAGTGCCGCGGCTCGGACGCCATCTGCTGAAGGCCGGCGCTGTCGCGGATTTCGATGCTGCCGCGCTCGATGGCGATGGTGGCGTCGCGGCGCAGATGCGCCAGGACGCGGCACACCGTCTCGATGGTCAGGCCGAGATGGTCGGCCATGTCGGTGCGGCTCATCGGCATGTCCATGACGCAGGCACTCGCCCGCGGCAGACGCTCGGCCATCTCCAGCAGAAACGTGGCGATCCGCTCTGACGCGGTCTTGCGCCCCAGCAGCAGCAGCCGCATGTGCGCCATGCGCAGGCTGATCGAGGTCAGGTCGCGCAGACGCCGCGCCAGGGCGGTGTTGCTCTCGGCCAGCACCTCCACCGCACGCCGCGGATAGCGCCGCAGCACAACGTCCGTCACCGCCTCGGCGGCGAAATCATGCGTGTCCAGCGCGTCGAAGCCGAGCAGATCGCCCGCCATCAGGAACTCGCCGATCTGGCGGCGTCCATCCTCCATCAGCTTGACCATGCGCACACAGCCACGCAGAATTCGGTAACACGAACTCGCCTGGTCGCCCTGGCCATGAATTTCCTGATCGCGCTGGATCGATACCGTTGTACCGAACTGTTCCAGCAGATCGAGTGCATCGCGCGGTGCTGTCGGTATGAAAGGCTGCATGAGCGGCTGTCGGCCGGCAACGGCCGGTTTGCCGTTCGATAGCCTGCATCGTGCCGTCCATTCGCACCCTCCATGACCGGTCGCGCGCTTTGCGTGGGTCTGGTCTATCGGCGGACGATCCGGTTCGATATTCGGAAACGGACGTACGGGAAGTTACGTATCACTGTCAGGGCGTCGCTCCCCCGGCGACGATGCAGGGGAGGCCCGGATGGCTGAAGCAGCCCTGGTTCACGTGGTCGACGACGACGAGGCGGTGCGCGATTCGCTGAGCATGCTGCTGGAATCGGCAGGGCATGGCCGTCCGAACCTACGATTCGGCGACCACGTTCCTGACCGCCTTGCCCAGCCTGGCAGCCGGCTGCGTGCTGACCGACGTGCGGATGCCGGGGCTCGACGGGATCGAGTTGCAGCGGCGCCTGAAGGAACTCGGCGTTCGGCTGCCGGTGATCGTCATGACCGGCCACGGCGACGTGCCGGTCGCGGTGGAGGCGCTCAAGGCCGGCGCGGCAGACTTCCTCGAGAAGCCGTTCGACGACGCGCAGTTGCTGGCCGCGGTGTCCAGCGCCCTCGCCGCCAGCCAGCGCACGCGTGACGAGGAGACCGCCGTGGCGCAGATCGCCGCGCGGATCGCCAGCCTGACGCCGCGCGAGCGCGAGGTGCTGGACCGGCTGGTGGCGGGCCAGCCGAACAAGACGATCGCCTACGATCTCGGCTCCAGCCCGCGCACCGTCGAAGTACATCGGGCACGGGTGATGGAGAAGATGGGTGTGCGAAGCCTGCCCGAGCTGGTCCGCATGGCGATCGCGGCGGAGCAGGCAACGCCAACCGGGAAAAACGCCTCAGCGTTGACCTAGGTCAACGCGCACACCTGAAATATCCGGCAAGACTGCGATAGCGCGGACCCAGCGGCACCCAGCCTGCCGGACGATGGAGCGAGTGCGATGCATAACGGCTTCCACCAGGTGGTAGGGGTGGTCGATGACGACGACGCGGTTCGGGACTCGCTCCAGTTCCTGCTGGAGACGGCCGGCTTTTCCGTCGCCACCTACAACTCGGCCGCGCAGTTCCTGAACGAGGCCAGGCCCGGCGATCTGGCGTGCCTGGTGGTGGACCAGCACATGCCGGACCAGACGGGCCTGCAGCTGGTTGCCCGCCTGCGCGGCCAGGGGGTGGCTCTGCCGATCGCCCTGATCACCGGGTCCCCCTCGCGCGACCTGAACCGGCTTGCCCGCGAGGTCGGGATCGCCAAAGTCCTGGAAAAACCGCTGGACGACGACGTCCTGCTCGACTTCATCGAGCACGCCAGCGCCTGACCACCGCCAAGCCCGCACAGAACGGGCTCCGCACAGGAATAGCTTGCCCGCGATCACGGCTGCGCTATTGATCGCGGTCATGGAGCAGGCAGACGGCGCAGCCGAAGCGGACGGCCTCGCGAGCGAATTGGCGCTGCTGCGCTCGATCCTCGAGACAGTGCCGGATGCGATGGTCGTGATCGACCATCACGGTATCGTGAAATCGTTCAGCAGCGCCGCCGAACGGCTGTTCGGCTACAGCCCGGCGGAGGTGCTCGGCCAGAACGTCAAGATGCTGATGCCCTCGCCGTACCGCGACCAGCACGACGGCTACCTGGGGCGCTACCTGACCACCGGCGAGCGGCGCATCATCGGCATCGGGCGGGTCGTGGTCGGCCAGCGCAAGGACGGCAGCACCTTCCCGATGGAGCTTTCGGTCGGCGAGGTCCGCCAGGACGGCCACCGGCTGTTCACCGGCTTCGTCCGCGATCTCACGGAACGCCAGCAGACCGAGCGCCGGCTGCAGGAACTGCAGGAGGGCTTGCAGCATGTGTCGCGCCTGCGCTCGATGGGCCAGATGGCCGCGGCGCTGGCGCATGAACTGAACCAGCCGCTGACCGCGACGGCCAATTACGTCCGGGCGGCACTGCGGCTGATCGAGCAGCCGGAGCCCAATATCGCCCGCGTGCGCCAGGCGATGAACCTGGCGGCGCAGCAGACCCTGCGCAGCGGCGAGATCATCCGCCGGCTGCGGGCCTTCGTCTCGCGCGGCGAGGTGTCGCGGCGCCCGGAGAGCGTGGCCAAGCTGATCGAGGAGGCGAGCGCGCTCGCCCTGGTCGGCGCCAAGGAACACGGCATCAAGGTGCATGATCCGCATCGATCCCGATCTGCCGACGCGCCGACGTGGACCGCGTGCAGATCCAGCAGGTGCTGCTCAACCTGATCCGCAATTCCGTCGAAGCGATGGAGGGACGCGAGATCCGCGAACTGTCGGTCGGCACCGAGATGGACGGATGGCGCCGTGCTGGTCAGCGTGGCCGACACCGGCGGCGGCATCCCGCCGGAGATCGAGACGAAGCTGTTCCAGCCGTTCGTCACGACGAAGGCGGACGGCATGGGCATCGGCCTGTCGGTCTGCCGCACCATCGTGGAGGCCCATGGCGGGCGCCTTTGGGTCGAGCCGAATGCCGGTGGCGGCAGCGTGTTCCGCTTCACCCTGCCTGCCGCGACCGGAACCTGACTGCACCGCATCGATTGACCCAGATCAATGCCGACCGCAGGTTGACCGCGTTATTCGGCTGCCAGTGATGGAGGCAGCCTGTGCAACCGGAAACCCGATCGGCACGATCAGGAGCTGGTTTCGCTGGCGCAGGAGACGCGCCTTGCAGCCGAATCGATCACCGATAGCCGCAATCCACGATCGGTTGATCGAGATCGCGGATGAGTTACTCGATCTGGCGTGCTCCATGGAGAAATCTGGTCACGAGAGCCGCGGATATGGCTGGTCTGCGTGACCGATACCTGCACTGGACATCGGAAGGCGTGAACCGTTTGTTATGAAATCTGGGGTCAACTGAAGGTGTCCAACGGACGTCCGAGGAACCCAGATGCCGCACTTCCCAGCCATTGTGGCGCAGATCGCCTTCGCGGCTCATGAGGCGGCCGAGACTATGGGGACTTCCTCCAGGGACCGACGCAATGTCGATATTTTCGCCTCCGAGTTCGGACCGGATACCTCTGTCCCTGCGGACGTCGCATGAACTATGGGCGCGGTCGGCCGAACTCGGCCGCATGGCCGCGACGGCGAGAACCGCCGATGCGAGAACCGCGCTCGAGACCCTGGCAGCCCGATTTGCCGCACTGGCGTCAAAGCGCGAGGCTGCCGAAGAACTGGAGCTGAGGGACCTGGAGGCCGACAAGCACTGACCGCCAACGGTCACTGACCCCTCGTCAGCGCATGGCACCGGTGAGCCGCCGGTAGCGCGCCGCAACGTCGGGACGCCGCAGTCTGGCGATCCCGGCGCACGCGATAGCGTGATGCGCCAGCATGGTGGGTGCCTGCGGACGCTTGGTTGATCCACATCAATGCTTTGCTAATCGCGTCGTGGGCATAAGCGCTGCCGGTCAACCGATCCGCCCCATCCGAGGCGGTTCATCGATCTGCGACCGACGAGCGGAGCCCAAAATGGACAATGCACAGGAAACGGCAGGGCCGCGGCAGGCCCATGATCTGACACCGGTTGTCGATCCGACACTGCACCACGGCCCGGGGCCGTTCCGCACCCGCCTGCCGAGCTACGTCTCGCTGCTGCCGCCGTGCAACCACGCCTGCCCGGCCGGCGAGAACATCCAGGCCTGGCTGGCCCTGGCGCAGGCGGGCGACTACCGGCGGGCGTGGGAAACGCTGATGGCCGACAATCCGCTGCCGGCGACGCATGGCAGGGTCTGCTATCACCCGTGCGAAACCGCCTGCAATCGCGCCGAACTGGACGCCGCCGTCTCGATCCACGCGGTCGAGCGTTTTCTCGGCGACATGGCGACGGCCGAGGGCTGGACCGTGCCGGTGGCGCCCGCCACGGGCAAGCGTGTCCTGGTGGTGGGCGCCGGACCGAGCGGTCTGTCTGCCGCCTATCACCTGACCCGGCTCGGTCATCAGGTCGAGATCCACGAAGCCGGTCCGCTGCCCGGCGGCATGCTGCATTTCGGCATCCCGGCCTACCGCCTGCCGCGCGAGGATCTGCTGGCGGAGATCGCCCGCATCGAACGGATGGGCGTGCGCATCGTGCCGAACCGCAAGGTGACCGACGTGATCGCCGAGCGTGACGCCGGCGGCTTCGATGCGGTGTTCATCGCGATCGGCGCGCACGTGGGCAAGCACGCCGAAATCCCGGCGCGCGACGCGGTCCGTATGCTGGACGCCGTGGCGCTGCTGCGCGACATGAGCACCGGCAGTGCTCCGAAGCTGGGACGCCGCGTCGTGATCTATGGCGGCGGCAATACCGCGATGGACGCCGCCCGCACGGCCCGCCGCCTCGGCGCCGACGAAACGCTGATCGTCTATCGCCGCGACCGCGCGCACATGCCGGCGCACGAATCCGAAGCCGACGAAGCGCTGTCCGAGGGCGTGAAGATCAAATGGCTGACGACGATCCACGACATCGTCGGCGCCACGCTCACGGTCGAGCGGATGACGATCGACGACAAAGGCCGGCCGCAGCCGACCGGCGAGATGGAGACGCTGGAGGCGGACACCGTCATTCTGGCGCTCGGCCAGGACAGCGACAGCGGCTTCCTGCGCAGCGTCCCCGGCGTCGAATTCAAATGGGACACGGTGGTGGTGGACCGGCAGATGATGACCGGCCATCCCGGTCTGTTCGCCGGCGGCGACATGGTGCCGGCGGAGCGCACCGTCACCGTCGCGGTCGGCCACGGCAAGAAGGCGGCGCGCTGCATCGACGCCTGGCTGCGCGGCGAGACCTACGACAAGCCGGCGTCCGCGTCGCTGGTGACATTCGACATGCTGAACCTGCCGGTGTTCAGCGATGTCGATCCGGCGGTGCAGCATCACCTGGCGGAGCGGGAGCGGGTTTCCGGCTTCGACGAGGTGCTTGCCGGGTTGCGCGAGTCCGAGGCGCGGCATGAGGCACAGCGGTGCCTGTCCTGCGGCAACTGCTTCGAATGCGACAACTGCTACGCCGCGTGTCCCGAGCAGGCGATTGCCAAGGTCGGACCGGGCCAGGGCTACAGTGTCGATGACGCGAAATGCACCGGCTGCGGCACGTGCTTCGAACAGTGCCCATGCCATGCGATCGAGATGGTCGCCGAGCGAACCTGACCACGGCACATCACTCCCCCTCCCCTTGCGGGAGGGGGTTGGGGGGAGGGGTTCCCGCCACCACCGGACCGACCCCTCCCCCAACCCCCTCCCGCAAGGGGAGGGGGAGTTTTCCAGTTCTCTCCCCTCCTCTCGTGCCCCTCTCCTCCTCCACCCTTTGCCAGACTTGGAGTTCGCAATGCTGAACAACCCCGTGGTCATGGACGGCAACACCGCGGTGGCGCATGTCGCTTACCGGGTGAACGAGGTGTGCGCGATCTATCCGATCACGCCCTCCTCCACCATGGCGGAACTCGCCGATGAATGGTCGGCGCAGGGCATACCCAACATCTGGGGCAACGTCCCCGTCGTGCAGCAGATGCAGAGCGAAGGGCGGCGCGGCCGGCGCGGTGCATGGCGCGCTGCAATCCGGCGCATTGACCACGACGTTCACCGCCTCGCAGGGGCTGCTGCTGATGCTGCCCAACATGTTCAAGATCGCCGGCGAACTGACGCCGACGGTGTTCCACATCGCCGCCCGCGCGCTCGCGACCCAGGCGCTGTCGATCTTCGGCGACCATTCCGACGTCATGGCGGCGCGCACGACGGGATTTGCCATGCTGTCGTCGGCCTCGGTGCAGGAGGCGCACGACGGCGCGCTGATCGTCCAGGCGGCGACGCTCGCGTCGCGCATTCCGTTCCTGCACTTCTTCGACGGATTCCGCACCTCGCACGAACTCGCCACGATCGATCTGCTGAGCGATGCGCAGATCCGCGCCATGATCGACGACGATCTGGTGCGCAACCATCGCGCGCGGGCGCTGTCGCCGGAGCATCCGGTGATCCGCGGCACCGCGCACAACACCGACACCTTCTTCCAGGCGCGCGAGACGGCGAACCCGTTCTACGCCCGCGTGCCGGAGATCGTGCAGCGCGAGATGGACCGCCTCGGCGACATGACCGGACGGCACTACCATCTGTTCGACTACACCGGCCCCGCCGATGCGGAACGTGTGATCGTGCTGATGGGCTCGGGCGCCGAGACCGTGCGCGCGACCGCCGCCGCCTTGCAGCGCACCGGCGAGAAGGTCGGCGTGCTGCAGGTCCGGCTGTATCGGCCGTTCGCGGCGGACGCCTTCCTCGCGGCACTGCCGCACTCCGTCCGCGCGGTCGCGGTGCTGGAGCAGACCAAGGAATCCGGCGCGCCGGGCGAGCCGCTGTATCTCGACGTGGTGCATACCCTGGCGCAGGCAGTCGCAGGCGGCCGGCGGCGCACCATGCCGCTGGTGATCGGCGGCCGCTACGGTCTGTCGTCCAAGGATTTCTCCCCCGCGCAGGCCAAGGCGGTGTTCGACGAACTGCGCGCAGCACGCGAACCACGCAACGGCTTCACGGTCGGCATCGTGGACGATGTCTCGCACACCAGCCTGACCTCCGATGCGACGTTCCGGCTCGACCCGGACGGCGTGGTGCAGGCGGTGTTCTACGGGCTCGGCGCCGACGGCACGGTGGGCGCCAACAAGAACAGCGTGAAGATCATCGCCGAGGATGCCGGGCTGTTTGCCCAGGGCTACTTCGTCTACGACTCGCACAAGTCCGGCGCACAGACGATATCGCATCTGCGCTTCGGGCCGCAGCCGATCCATGCGCCGTACCTGATCGAACAGGCGAGCTTCATCGGCTGCCACCAGTTCCAGTTCGTCGCGCGGCACGACGTGCTGCGGCTTGCCGCACCCGGCGCCACGGTGCTGCTGAACGCGCCGTTCGGCCCCGACGAGGTGTGGGACCATCTGCCTCGCGCCATGCAACTGCGGATCATCAGCGCTGGGGCTGCGCCTGTTCGTCATCGACGCATCGCGCGTGGCGCAGGAGGTGGGCCTGCGCGGACGCACCAACACCGTGCTGCAGACCTGCTTCTTCGCGCATCTCCGGCGTGCTGCCGCGTGACCAGGCGATCGCGCATATCAAGCATGCCATCACGCAAGACCTATGCCGCCAAGGGCGCAGGCGGTGGTGGAGGCCAACTTCCGCGCGGTCGACGAAACGCTCGCCCGGCTGTTCGAGGTGACGGTGCCGGACGCGGCGACCAGCCGATGGGAGCGCCCGGCCCTGGTGGCGGACCATGCGCCTGCGTTCGTGCGCGAGGTGACGGCGGCGATGCTGGAAGGCCGCGGCGACGATATCCCGGTGAGCCAGATGCCGGTGGACGGCACCTGGCCGCTCGGCACGGCGGTGTGGGAGAAGCGCAACATCGCCGAGACGGTCCCGGTGTGGGCCGAGGACCTGTGCGTGCAATGCGGCCAGTGCAGCTTCGTGTGTCCGCATGGCGTGATCCAGGCGAAGTATTTCGACGCCGCGCGGCTCGACAATGCGCCGGGCAGTTTTCTCTCGGCGGCGATCAATGTGCGCGGCTTCCCCGACGTGCGGTTTGCGCTCGACTTCGCCATCGAGGATTGCACCGGCTGCGGGCTGTGCGTCGAGGCGTGCCCGGTGGTGCCCGGCAAGGCGCTGATCATGCGGGACAAGACGCCGCTGCTGGCAGCCTCGCGCGACGACAACGCGTTCTTCGCCGCGCTGCCGGTGAACGACCGCGCCCGCGTGGACTTCGCCAATGTGCGCGGCGTGCAGTTCCTCGAGCCGCTGTTCGCGTTCTCCGGCGCCTGCGCCGGCTGCGGCGAGACGCCATACATCAAGCTGCTGTCGCAGTTGTTCGGCGATCGGCTGCAGATCGCGAATGCCACCGGCTGTTCGTCGATCTATGGCGGCAATCTGCCGGTGACGCCGTGGTCGACCAATCGCGAGGGTCGCGGACCGGCCTGGTCGAACTCGCTGTTCGAGGACAATGCCGAATTCGGCCTGGGCTTCCGGCTGGCGGCGGACAAGCATCTGGACATGGCACGGCAACTGGCGCGCGAACTGGCGCCCGCGCTGGGCTCGGAACTGGTCGAGGCGGTGCTGACCGCGCCGCAGGTGCAGGAGTTGGAAATCCGTGCGCAGCGCGCCCGCGTCGCCGAGCTTGTGCGCCGGCTGCGGACGGCGGACGGCGCGAAGGCC
Source organism: uncultured Alphaproteobacteria bacterium (assembly GCA_963739725.1). GTDB lineage: Bacteria > Pseudomonadota > Alphaproteobacteria > Acetobacterales > Acetobacteraceae > JAMXLO01. Next base: position 229,678 of record CAVUBS010000032.1, read on the forward strand.
AAGGACCTGCTGTCGGTGGTCGATCAACTGGTCCGCCGCAGCATCTGGATCGTCGGCGGCGACGGCTGGGCGTACGACATCGGCTACGGCGGGCTCGATCATGTGCTGGCCAGCGCGCGCGACGTGAACATCCTGGTGCTGGACACCGAGGTGTATTCCAACACCGGCGGCCAGTCGTCGAAGGCAACGCCGCTCGGCGCGATCGCCAAGTTCGCCTCCGCCGGCAAGCGGGTGGCACGCAAGGACCTGGCGCTGCAGGCGATCGCCTATGGCAACGTCTATGTCGCCGAGGTGGCGATGGGCGCCAACCCGCAGCAGACGCTGCAGGCGTTCCGCGAGGCCGAGGCCTATCCGGGGACGTCGCTGATCGTGTCCTACTGCCACTGCATCGCGCATGGCATCGACATGCAGCTTGGCATGAAGCAGCAGGATCTGGCGGTGGCCAGCGGCTACTGGCCGCTGTTCCGCTACAATCCGGCGATGCGCGATATCGGCGAGAACCCGTTCCTGCTGGACAGCCCGCGCCCGACGATCAAATTCCGCGACTACGCCTACAACGAGACCCGCTATCGCGCCCTGGCGCAGAGCCGGCCGGCGGAAGCCGAGGCCCTGATGGCGGCGGCGCAGGCCGCAGTGGACGAGAAGTACCGCAGCTACGAGGAGATGGCCGGCTGGTCGGCATCGCGCTTCCATCCGGCGGGGCTGCAAAGCGCTGTGCAGAATGTGCCGGTTGCCGCAACGACGTGAGGCGCCCCTCCCCTTGCGGGAGGGGGCCGGGGGAAGCGCCGCAGTCGCACGCCATCGTCGATGGCCGGCCGACATGCCCGGCCCTCCCCACCACCACCCGTCCCGCGACGGATGGCCGGGAGCACAGCCCGGCCATGACGGTGACGCTCGGCACCTCACGCCCGCGACGTCGGCACCTTCGCGCGCTTGCCCTCGTCCGATGCCCGCCACAGATACCACGCCGCGATCGAGCGGAACGGCGCCCAGGCCTGGCCGATCTCCGCCAGCGCCTTCGGCTTCGGCTGAACGTCCAGCCCATACAGGTGTCGATACCCGTCGCGCACGCCGAAATCGTCCACCGGAAGCACGTCCGGCCGGCCGAGCGTGAAGATCAGCAGCATCTCCACCGTCCACCGCCCCACGCCGCGAATCGAGGTCAGGCGCTCGATCAGTTCCTCATCCGACAATCGCGCCGAGGCACGCCGCGTCGGCACCGTGCCGTCCAGCGCCGCCGCGCAGATCGCCCGCATCGCCGCGATCTTCGAGCCGGAAAAGCCGCACGCGCGCAGTTCGATCTCCGAACTCGCCAGCACCAGATCGGGCGGCGGAAACCCGTCCGCCGGATACAGCGCCTCGAACCGCGCCATGATCGCCAGCGCCGCCCGGCCGTGCAGCTGCTGGTGGGCGATCGCGCGCATCAATGCCTCGTACGGGCTGCGGCCGCGCTGAACGCCGAGCCGCGGCGGCCCGACCCGGCGGATCAGCGCGGCAAATTTCTTGTCGCGCCGGAGATGGCGCAGGGCTTCATCGCTCATGGCGTGCGCTTATCTTTGCGCATCGGATCACCGCAACCGTGACTTGCAATCACCCCCCCAACCGGCCGTAAGATGGCAACCGGAATGCAACAGGAACGCCACTGGATTGTCGAGCAGGACGAGGAAGCCGCCAATCGACAGACGGCGAGCCTCGGCGGCGTGGCGATCACGCTGCTCCTGCTCGTCCTCGGCCTGTTCCTGGTGCGCGAGCTGCACGCCAAGGGGATGGTCGAGGACTGCCTGATGTCCGGGCGAACCAACTGCGACAGCCTGGTGACCAGCTACTTCTGACCCCCGGATCAAGTCGGCGGCAGGCTCCAGCGCATTGACGCAAGCGGCGTCTCTGTTCAGCGTGCCCCCATCGCAGCACGGACCGCGGGGACATTATGCGCATTGCCGAGATGGACTGGAGGATGGTGGAGGACTGGGTCCGCCACGACGACCGCTGTGTGCTCCCGCTCGGCAGCACCGAGCAGCACGCCGGCCTGTCGCTCGCCACCGATGCGATCCTGGCCGAACGCGTCGCCGCCGAGGCGGCCGAACCGCTCGGGATCCCGGTGTTCCCCGCCCTGCCCTACGGTCTCACGCCCTACTTCACCGCGTTCCCCGGCACCGTCACGCTGCGCGTCGCCACCTATGCGGCGGTGCTGCGCGACGTGCTGGACAGCCTGAAGCAGGCCGGCTTCCGCCGCGTGCTGATCGTCAACGGCCATGGCGGGAACCAGCCGGCCGCGTCGCTCGCGCAGGAATGGCTGATGGACAACCCGGACGCGCGCGTGCGCTTCCACGACTGGTGGCGCGCCCCGCTCACCGCCGCGGCGGTGCAGCGCGATCGATCCGGTGGCGAGCCATGCGAGCTGGATGGAGAATTTCCCCTGGACCCGCCTGGCGAATCGCCCGCCCCAGGACGGCGCCAAGCCGATGGTCGACATCGATCGTCTGCGCATTCTGCCGCCGTTCGAGGCGCGCACGCTGCTCGATGACGGCAATTTCGGCGGCCGCTACCAGCGCGACGATTCCGAGATGCTGGAGATCTGGGACGTTGCCGTGCGCGAGACGCGCGAGCTGCTGGAGAGCTGGTGAATGGCTGAGCGCATTCTGATCTGGGGCGCCGGCGCGATCGGCGGCTCGGTCGGCGCCTGGCTGAAACGCGCCGGACACGACATCAGCTTCGTCGACGTGGTGGCGGAGCATGTCGCGGCGATCCGCGGCCAGGGCCTGCGCATCACCGGACCGGTGGAGGAATTCGCCGTCGCCGCGCCGGCGTTCCTGCCCGAGGAACTCGCCGGCACATGGCAGCACATCTTCCTCGCGGTGAAGGCGCAGCACACCGAGGCGGCGACGCGCGCGCTCACGCCGCATCTGGCGCAGGACGGCTACGTTCTGTCGCTGCAGAACGGCCTCAACGAGACGATCATCCAGCGCATCGTCGGCCGTGACCGCACGATCGGCGCGTTCATCAATTTCGGCGCCGACTGGATGGCGCCGGGCGAGATCATGTTCGGCAACCGCGGCGCGGTCGTGCTGGGCGAACTCGATGGCGCGATGACGCCGCGGCTGGCCGCGCTGCACGCCGTCATGCGCGACTTCGAGCCGGATGCGATCACCACGCCGGACATCTGGTCGTATCTCTGGGGCAAGCTCGGCTACGGCGCGATGCTGTTCGCCCAGGCGCTCGGCCAGAAGGGCATCGCCGACTGCCTGGCGCGGCCGGAATTGCTGCCGTTGTGGCGACGCCTCGGCGAGGAGGCGATCGTGGTCGCGCAGGCCGAGGGCGTCGCACCGCGCGGCTTCAACGGCTATGACGTCGAGGCATTCAAGCCTGGCGCCGAGCGAGGCGGCGGCACGGACGAGCGTGGCCGCGATGGTGGCGTTCAACAGCACCAGCGCGAAGACGCATTCCGGCGTCTGGCGCGACCTTGCGATCCGCAGGCGGCGCACCGAGGTGGACGTGCAGATCGCCCCGATCGCGGAGATCGGCGCGCGCCACGGCATCGATTGCCGCGCCACGCGCAAGCTGGTCGACATGATCCACGAGGTGGAGGAGGGCCGCCGCACAATGACCGACGACAACCTGCTGGAACTGGCCCAAACCGTCATGGCCGGGCTTGACCCGGCCATCTGTCGCACCACCGGTGCTGGTGGGGATGGCCGGGACCAGCCTGCCCGTGACGATCGCGTCGTCGGGGCCAGCCGATGATCAGCGTCGAGGAAGCCCGCGAGCGCATCCTGGCCGGGCTGCAGCCGACCACCGGCGAAGTCGTCGCCTTGGCGAACGCCTGGGGCCGTGTCACCGCCAGCGCCGGTGATCGCCCGGCTCACCCAGCCGCCGGCGGACGTTTCGGCGATGGACGGCTACGCATTGCGCGCGACCGATGGCACGCTCGGCGCCACCCTGGCGGTGATCGGCAGCGCCCCCGCCGGCCATCCGTTCGCCGGCGACCGTCGGACCCGGCCAGGCGGTGCGCATCTTCACCGGCAGCGTCGTTCCGCAAGGCGCCGACGCCATCCTGCTGCAGGAGGACGCCACCGCAGCCGGCACCGAGGTCCGCGTGAACGAGGCGGTGACGGCCGGACGCCATATCCGCCGTGCCGGCCAGGACTTCGCCGCGGGCGACACCGTGATCCCGGCCGGCCGGCGCATCACCGCGCGCGACGTGGGGCTCGCCGCCGCCGCGAACCACCCCTGGCTCACGGTGCACCGCAGACCGCGGGTCGCCATCCTCGCCACCGGCGACGAGATCGCCATGCCGGGCGAGCCGATTCCCTCCGGCGGCATCGTCAGCTCCAACTCGCACGCGCTCGCCGCGCTGGTGCGGGCCGCGGGCGGCGAGCCGGTCGTGCTCCCCATTGCGCTGGACACCAGCGAGGCCGTGGCCGCGACAGCCGATGCGGTGCATGGCGTGGACATGCTGGTCACCACCGGCGGCGCCTCCGTCGGCGACCACGACCTGGTCATCGCGGGCCTGAAGACCCGCGGCCTGGAACTCGATTTCTGGCAGATCGCCATGCGGCCCGGAAAGCCGCTGCTGTTCGGCCGGCTCGGGCCGGTGCCGGTGCTCGGCCTGCCGGGCAATCCCGTGTCGGCGCTGGTATGCTCCATCCTGTTCCTGCTGCCGGCGCTGAGCCGGCTGTCCGGTCTGCCTGCCGCGCCGCCGCCCGTGTCGCAGGCGATCGCCGGCACCGCTCTGCGCGCCAACGACCATCGCGCCGACCACCTGCGCGCGACCATCTCCACCGATTCGCAGGGACGCATCGTGGCGACCCCGTTCCCGGTGCAGGATTCCGCCATGCTGCGCTGGCTGGCCATGGCCGATGCGCTGATCCTGCGCGCGCCGCACGCGCCTGCGCAGCCGGAGGGGACCGAGGTGTCGGTGATTCGCCTCGATTCGCTCGGCATTTAGCGCAGGTTTTTGCGCCCCGCTCAGGAAAGCGTCAGGAAAGCTTGACGGCGCGATGCGAACCAATCTAGAACGATCGTCCAGTTGCCGGTTTGTTCCGTCCCGCGCATTCCGCGCGCCTGGCGTGACCCCGGCACGCCGAGGGAAACCGTTCGCCATGCTCACCCCGAAGCAGTACGAGCTGCTCACATACATCGACCGCCACCTGAAGCAGACCGGTTTTTCCCCAAGCTTCGAGGACATGAAGGAGGCGCTTCAGCTCAAGTCCAAGTCGGGAATCCACCGGCTGATCCTGGCCCTGGAGGAACGCGGCTTCATCACCCGGCGACCCAATCGGGCGCGTGCCCTGGAAGTGCTGCGCATGCCCGAGAACGCGGCCGACCCGCGCGACCGCCGAGGAGCCCGCGCAGAGTTTCTCGCCGAACGTCATCCGCGGCGATTTCACGTCGCGCATGCCGGGCGTGCGTGCGGCGAACGATGCCGCGGCGATTCAGTTGCCTCTGTACGGCCGCATCGCCGCCGGCATGCCGATCGAGGCGCTGCGCGACGCCGGCAGCCAGATCGACGTGCCGATGGCCTTGCTCGGCAACGGCGAGCACTACGCACTGGAGGTGGCCGGCGACTCGATGATCGAGGCCGGCATCCTGGACGGCGACACGGTCGTCATCCGCAAGGGCGAGGTGGCCGAGAACGGCCAGATCGTCGTTGCACTGGTCGATGAGAACGAGGTGACGCTGAAGCGACTGCGCCGGCGCGCCAACTCGATCGCGCTCGAGCCGTGCAACGTGCGGCACGAGACGCGAATTTTCCCTGCCGATCGGGTGAAGGTGCAGGGCAGGCTGGTGGCGCTGCTGCGACGCTACTGAGCAAGAAAGAATGCAGGTTGCCACACGCAGTTGATCGAGTGTGTCGGTGATCGGGACTGCGTCAGGGTCAGGTAATCATGGCCCGGGCAGTGGTGCGGAAAACATTCCACGGCGATACGTGCCGGATCTCGCTGTGATACGAGCCGGTAAACAGCTTTGCGATCATCAGGCGGCGGGTGAGAGAATCCTGATCGAACTCGACGGTGATCCTGCGATCCCTGGCGCTGACCGTGCGAATACCCACTGTGGCGCCATCGCCAAGGAAGGTGAGGCGGCCCGTCACGGTTCCGGTCGAACCGCCGGAGCACTCGAGGTGTGCACCGCCAACCGAAAGATCCCGCACGACGCAATCCAGTGTCGTCCCGCCGTCCGTCACCAACACCGCTTGCTCGCCGCTGACGAAGCGCTCATCGCGCCTGCGCCTCGGCGGCTCGACGCAGATATGGATCGCCAGCAGCAGTATCGCGACACTCACCAACGACCAGACGACGTTGAGTGTGTACCCCGACACGGACTTGACCGGTGAGTATGGGGACAGGTTGATCAGCATCCCCAGCAATGTCGCCACGACCATGAAGAGGAAAGGCGCGGCAATCCCCCAATGGACAGTGAAGCCATGGGTCGAGCGACCCTTGGCGGTAACCTTGAACGGGTGGCCCCATGGCTTGGCGAGGCCCACGGCGACCGTGGCGACGATGGCAAACGCCGACAGCAACTGGCTGACATCCGTCATGACCGGCATCACACGGTTCCCGCCGTAAATGGCCATGAAGGCCAGACTGGCGGCAACGGCAGGTGCCAGCCAGTAGACGATGTCCTGCACGTCTGCGTTTACCACAGCCGTGCCCGTCCACCAGAACACCAGCGGTGCGGAGATCAGCATGAGCTTGAATGGGAACGTGAACATCCAGTAGGCGGCGGCGTCGAGGCAGGACAGCCGACTGACGAGGCCGATGTGCGCGGAGCCTGCAAAGGACCAGCGCGTGTAGATCTGCTGGATGGCGCCAAGGCACCAGCGCGAGCGCTGCTTGACGTACTCCTGCAAACCTTCGGGGGCGAGCCCGAGGCTAAGCTGTTCGTTCAGGAAGATGGTGCGGTAACCAAGCTCCTCCAGCTTGAACGTGGTCAGCATATCCTCGGTCACCGTCTCGGTCGCCATACCGCCGATCGCTTCCAGCGCCGAGACGCGCACCACAGCGGAGGTTCCGCAGCAGAAGGCGGCGCCCCATGCATCCTTGGCCTCGAGCAGATAATTGAAGAAGAACCGTTGCTCGTCGGGCCATGTGCGGACGCCGAGCAGGCTGCTCTGGATCGGGTCCGGATTGAAGAAATGCTGCGGGGTCTGGACAATCGCCACGTCCTCTGCCTCGAAGAGACCGAGACTGCGCTGCAGAATGTTGCGGCTGACGGTGAAGTCGGCATCGAGCAACAGGAGGAACCCAGGCCGCCGTCCGGTGGACAAGGCATGCGCCAGGCCGTTGTTGATGTTTCCCGCCTTCGCGTGCAGGCCCTTTACACGGCAGACGTAGTGCGCACCAAGTTCGTGGGCGAGCTCTCGCACCCATTGCCGCGACCCGTCATCCAGCACCCAGACCCGCAGATCCGGGTGCTGGATGCAGGTCGCGGAGACGATGGTCCGCTCCAGGATATCGAACGGCTCGTTGTAGGTGGCGATGAACACGTCGACCGGCGCTGCAAGCAGCGGCGAGTCCTGGCACCGATCCGCCTCCTCGGACCGGCTGCGCCAGCGGCTCATCCACGCGATCATCGCGATCGACGTCATGCCGGCCACTGTTTCGGTGATCAGGAACAGCCAGGTCCAGGCCTGCTGCAGCAGGTTCTGCTCGGCAGGGTCGGGCAGCGAGAGGGTGTAGCGCCACCAGAGATAGCGGACCGCAAGGGCGATCGTGGCCAGCGCAGCGAGACCGCGAAGCAGCCGAGAGCCACGCCCCACGATCTCGAGCAGCCCATACATCGCCCCGATCGTGACCAGCAGCGGACCGCAGTTCTGCAGGATGTTCATCGAACAATGTTCAGAGGATGCGCTGCAGCAGCCCTAAGGCCCGGTCGATCGCGCTGCGTCCGACCATGGGGAGCAGGACGTGTGCGGTGCGCCCCACCAGGCACTCCGCCGCGACGTTGCGGGATGGCGGTACCGCGATGCGAACCATCGCCGTCGGCCTGTGCTGGTCAGCCGGAACCGCCGCGAGGTTGCGATCGCCGATCAGGCTCGCGTCGCCGGTTACCGACACGATCGTGCCGGTACGCTCGGCGGTTTCACCCGAGAGACGGAACCGCGCCTCGCCGCCCAGCACCACGTCCGCGTAGGAACTCTGCGGGATGCTCGCGACCAGGAACGTTGCGCCGCAGTCCACCAGTTGCGCGGTCATGTCTCCTGCGCCCAGCCGTTCGCCGTTGGAGGAGCCGACCTTCCAGAGCATCCCGGCCGATGGCGCCGTCATCTCCGCCGACCGCAGCAGGCTGACGCGGCGTGTCTCGTCTGCCAGTCGGGAGGCCGCCTCCTCGGCATCACCGGTCGCGGTGTCGAACGCCCGGTCGAGTTCGGCAAGGCGCAGCCGGACCTCGTCGGCACGCTGCGCCGAATAGGCGACGTCATTGCCTCCGGCATCGATGATGACGCCGCGCGTTGCCGCGTCGAGCTGTGACTGAACGGCGGCAAGTTGTGCCGCCAGCGACTGCGTCTGGTAATCCAGCGCATCGAAGGCGTAGTGCGCCTTGTCCAGATCCGCGGCCGACGCGGTTCCTGAGCGAACCAGCTCAGTCTTGCGTGCGAAGTCGCGTTTCGCCTGTTCGCTCTCCGACCGCCTGGCTGCCAGAGCTGTCTTCGCCGCCTCGACCCGGCCCGACAGTTGCGAAATCATCGCGCGGCGGTACTCCTCAGCCCGCGACGTCAGCTCACGCCAGGTCGTCTCAAGCGTCTCCCGCTGACGGGTGATCGCGGCCTTTTCCAGGTCCAGGCGGTGCACCCGGTCCTGCAGCGAGGCGAGGCGCTGGTCATCGACCCGTGGATTGGTCACCGTCGCCAGTACTTCGCCCCGGCCGATTTCGCTTCCCACCTGGGTGTGACCGGCGGACACAAAGCCTTCGATAGGCGTGCGCAGCGAGGTCACATAGGCGGAAACGACTGCATTGTCGCTCACGACGTAGCCTTGCGCGGACCAGATCGCGTAGGCGCCGGCCGCGAGTACGCCGCTGGCCACGCCTATTTTCAGCAAACGTTTGAGCGTGAATCGTGCGGCGAACGCCGGCCTGACCGCCAAAGAGTTGCGCATTGTTACTGACATATCGTCACATCACCACAAATGCCGAGCCGGAGGTTGCGTGTCCCGCAAATCCCCGGCCGTACGCCGAGTGTAGGGGCAAGTCCTGAATCTGCCGTTACGGAACAGTGGTTGTGGCGGAACAGCCCCGGCCGTCAGGGAGCGAAGTGCGGTCCGGGAGTGCGATGCAGTCGCAGCGAAACCCGGGCGGTACCGTCCTTACTCGTCGGCCGGCGCGGCTTGATCCGGCGCCACGTCGGTCCGCGCGGCAGGCAATGCTGGCACCTGGTGCGCGCGTGGTACGGGGGGCGGCGGCACCCAGGGTCGGACACCTCGATAGGCGCGATCCGTCAGGACGTAGGCGTGGCGGGCATTCAGCCAGATCGCGACCGCGCCGTACCGCCAGACAGTGAACCGATCCACCAGCGCAGGCCACGGCTTCGGGCATAGTCCACGCGCGGGTTCCGCCGACACGATCACGGACGACTCGGCGCAGCCTTCCGGATGCAGCGCGCCGCGCACCAGCAGCGCCGCCTTCGCCAGCGGCTGCGGCCGCAGCAGGCACGCATCTCTCCGGCATGAAATCGCGCCGTCGGCGGCCGATCCTTCGCTCGGCATGGTCCGCGCCGTGCCGGCCGCCCAGGTACTGCAGCCAGGCTTCGCGGGTGAACTTCGAAGCACCCGAGGTCTGCTGCAGGAACACCTCGCCATGGGCACGAACGGCAATCAGGCGGGCATCCGCCGAGATCATCAGGTCGGGCGGCCGCGCCAGCATCGGCGAGGCCAGGCCGATCGCGATCAGCGGCACGCCGAGCAGACGCATCGGGCTTCGCCACAGCCCGAGCCAGGCGATGCCGAGCGCGGTCGCCGCCAGCCCCCATGGCGGCATATGCGGCACGTCGAACGTCGCGGCCGGCAGTGCGGCCGTGGTTCGCGCCACCCAAAGGATCGCCTGCACGCCCCAGCCCATCGGAATGAACGCCAGCCAATCGAGCCGGAGCGGCATGAGCACAAGACCGATCAGGCCGGCCGGCATTGCCCACAGCGCCGTGAGCGGAACGGCAACCATGTTGGCCACGACGAAATACACCTGGATACGGCCGAAATGGTACGCGCCGAACGGCGCGGAGGCGGTGCCGGCCAGCGCGCTGGTCAGTGCCAGTGCCGCAAGGTGCAGTGCGAAGCGCCGCTTCCGGTTGCCGTCACCGCGAACCGCGTTGAGCGCCGGGCGGAGCAGCTCGTAGCCGGAGATCAGCGCCAGCACGGCGGAAAAGCTCATCTGGAACGAAACGCCGGGCACCTCCTGCGGCTCGAGCAGCATCAGCACGGTCGCCGCGAGTGCGAGGCCGCGCAGCGAGATCGGCCGGCGGTCGGCGAGCACCGCAACGGTAAAGAGGCACGCCATGGAGAAGCTGCGCACGATCGGCACGTGCATGCCGGTCAGCACCATGTAGCTGCCGCCCGCGGCGAGCGCGGTCAGGGCGGCGAGCTTCTGGTGGGCCAGTGCAGGCTGGCGTGCTCCGAGGCAGCGAACGCGAGGCGGGCGACGGCCAGCACCCAGCCCATGACGATGCCGATGTGCAGCCCCGGCCACGGCCAGCAGGTGCGCCATCCCGATGTCCCGGAACGCGTCGTGGTCGGCCGGCGGGATGCCGGTCGTCACTCCGGTCAGCAGGGTGACGCGAGATCGCGCCGGCCGCACCCGGCACCACGGCCGTGACGCGGTGGGCGATCACCTCGCGCAGCTGCTGCACCAGGCGCAGCGGTCCGCTCGGCGCCGTTTCGGCGATCGCTCGACCGGACCAGCGCATACCCGGAGCCGCCGAGCCCGTTGAACCAGGCGTCGCGCTGCAGGTCCCAGGCGCCCGGGTAGGCGGGCGGCGCCGGCGGACGAACCAGTGCGCGCAGCCGGATCGTATCGCCCGCGGCGATCTCCGCCGGGTCGTTGCCACGCAACCGTATGCGCAGCCAGCGCGCAGACGGCGGCGCGCCGTCAAGCTGCGCCGCGTCGCAGGGTCGATCCGCCGCCCTCGGGCAACGACCTCCACGCCGCGGACCGTGCCCGTCAGACGACGCGCATGGGTCGGCAGGTTCTCCGGCGGGGCGCGCGCCAGGTCGCGACCTGCGCCGAGATGCGAGCCGATCGCGGCGACCGGCCAGCGACAGCAGATGGCGCGCAGCACCGCCGCGACCCGAGGAGCATCGTCGCGACCACTGCGGGCACCGCGACGCCGATCCCAGCCAGCCGGCGGTTCGCACCGCAGCGCGAAGTAGCAAAGTGACGCCAGCGCCCATGAAGACCGGCAGCCAGAGGGGCAGCCGATCCGCTCGGCCGCGACCCAGCCTGCACCCAGGCGACGATCGCGCCGAACCAACCCGCAACGACAACCATCTGCTGCACGCACGGCAGGTTAGCGGGTGCGGCTCTACAGACGGTGAACCGCGTGCTACATGCACTCCGCCATGACCGTCCGCACGCGCTTCGCCCCCAGCCCGACCGGCCTGCTGCATATCGGCGGCGCCCGCACCGCGTTGTTCAACTATCTGTTCGCCGCCACCACGGCGGCGAGTTCCTGCTGCGCATCGAGGACACCGACCGCGAACGCAGCACGCCGAGGCGGCGACGCAAGTGATCCTCGAGGGCCTCGACTGGCTCGGCGTCACGCCGGACGGCCGCCCGTGTTCCAGTCCACCCGCATGGCGCGCCACGCCGAGGTCGCGCGCGCAGATGCTGGCGGCGGGCAACGCGTATCTATTGCTACTGCACGGCCGACGAGCTGCGGCGGATGCGCGAGACAGGCGCGCGCCGAGGGCCGGTCCGCCGCGCTACGACGGACGCTGGCGCGACCGCGACCCGGCCGATGCGCCGCCAGGTGTCACCCCGTCATCCGGCTGAAGGCGCCGCGCGACGGCGAGACGGTGCGTCGAGGACCTGGTCCAGGGCACGGTGCGCGTCGCCAACGCCGAGCTGGACGACATGATCATCCTGCGCAGCGACGGCACGCCGACCTACAACCACTCGGTGGTGGTCGACGACCACGACATGGACGATCACCCATGTCATCCGCGGCGACGACCACCTGACCAACACGTTCCGCCAGGTCCAGATCTACCACGCGATGGGCTGGGAGCTGCCGCGCTTCGCCCATATCCCGCTGATCCACGGCGCGGACGGCGCCAAGCTGTCCAAGCGGCACGGCGCGCGGTTCGCGCTGGAGTTCCGCGAGCAAGGCTACCTGCCCGAAGCGCTCTGCAACTACCTGCTGCGGCTCGGCTGGTCGCATGGCGACCTCGAGATCGTCGGACCGCGACGAGGCGATCCGCGCTGTTCGACGTCGCCGACGTCAGCCGCGCCGCGAGCCGCATGGACTACGCCAAGCTGATCAACCTGAACGGCATCTATATCCGCCAGGCCGACGACGACAGACTGACAGCCGAGAGTGATGGAGCGGCTGGCGGCCGCACGGCGTTGGCGCTACGGCACCGAGGCGGCCGGCGGATCCGCGCGCTGATGCCGGCGCTGAAGGAGCGCGCGAAGACGCTGGTCGAGCTGGCGGAGAGCGCCGCGTTCCTGGTGCGGCCACGCCCTTGCCGATGGAGCCGAAGGCGGCGGCGCTGCTGACGCCGGAGGCCAGGTGATGCTGCGCGAGGTGGCCGGCGCCTGGCCGCGACGGATTTCACGTCCCCGTCGATCGACGCCGCCCTGCGCGCCTTCGCCGAGCCGACCGGCCGCAAGCTCGGCCAGGTCGCGCAGCCGCTGCGCGCGGCGCTGACCGGCAGCACGGCGAGTCCCGGGATCGACGCGACCCTGGCGGCGTTGGGCCGGGAGGAGGCCCTGGCACGACTTGCGGCCGTGTTGCTCGAGGCCTTTCAGCGCAATCGCCTGAAAAAAGCCCGGATCGTTGATCTAGATCAATGCCGGTCGAAGCGGCCGGGTGCATTGTCCGTCGCGTGAGATCGGCGGGTCAGCCCGCTCCCTTCTCTCTTGGACTCCTCCCATCCCTCGGCGGCGCCAAAGGCGCCGCCATTTTTTTGCCCGATCGATCGAAGCCGGCCCTCGCATCGGGACGCCCGGCAAATGCGCATGGGCATAGACAGTCTGGTCACAGCGCAATCGCTGGCATGAATTTCATCCAGTTGGGCCCGAGCGCGAAAAAAATGTCGATCTTTGATCTGGATCAATGACCGCCGAGGCGGCGTACGGCATTGTCCGTCTCGTGAGATCGGCGGGTTAGCCCGCCCCCTTCTCTCTCTTCAATTCCTCCCCCATACCCTCGGCGGCGCCTTGGCGCCGCCATTTTTTTCCTCCGTGCGACCGGTCATGGGTCGGTCCTCGGACGGTGGTTTCACCAATTCTGAACCGTCGCGGTCAAAATCGTTGATACGGCCTGGAAAGGTTCGGGAGCGGAGAGGCAGAGCGACAATGCAGGCGAATGGCAGCAACTGGAGCGGCGTATCGAGTGTCATTCTCGGCGTGGTCGTGCTGGGCCTGGTCGGGACAGTCGGCACCATCGGCCTGTTGCGTCAAATTGACGATTTCGGTCCGAAGGTCGGCGACATCGTCTCGTTCGACCCGCAAGCGACGCTTTCGCGCGATATGCAGGCGAAAATCGCCGCGACACGGGTGGACGAGCAGACCGAAGCCGCGTGTGTCCTCGACGTCGCCACCATGCACGCGGGCGGTGGAAGCGTGGT